>NZ_KB849437.1:0-3387 GCF_000368425.1 Acinetobacter sp. CIP 102637 | reverse complement strand
GTCTTAAATAATTGTACAAAGCCAAAATCTTTGAGCCAGACCACTTGACCCTGTAATAAATTGAATCTTTGCACCCCAACTGAGTACTTCACTTAACATATCCATAAAGTAATCATTCTTGGTTTTACCCTCAGATTTGTCATAAATTCGGAAATTAATTGGAATATTTTGACCATTCTGATCTGTCGCATACAAGGTAATGAGATTAATCCCCTTGACGGATCGGTGGTGTTTGCCTGACCAAAAATAGCTAACCAAGTCCATATGTTGACTATATGGTTTATCTAAAACAGTATCATCAATACTGACTATAAGTTTATTTGCATATTCCTGCATAAACATACCACCCATTCTTGTTCGTAACGTACCAGTCGTTCCTTTCGTAATGAGCCGAAAATGAATAAACCACAAACAGTAGATGCACAATTTAAACTTAGATTACCAACAACATTAAAGTTAAAAATTGAAAATGAAGCTCAAGGCTTGAAACGATCTATGAATGCTGAAATTGTGGCACGATTAGAAAAAAGCTTTAACTTTAAAAAATTAGACAATAATAGTGTATTGAACCAATATCAACTTATTGATCGCAAGAAAGAACTATCAAATCGCTTAACTAAAGCAATAGAGTTGTTTAATTCATTACAGGTAAAAGAAATTAAATATACACACATTGCTGAACAACTAGGATATGAAACTGCTGAACCTGTATTAGATTGGATACAAGGTAAACATGAACCATCTTTCCATCAACTTCGAGAAATAGCAGAGTATCTAAAGGTTAATCCGTCTTGGCTTGTACATGGTGATGGTGAAATCAGCACTTGAATAATAGTACCATTATTGATACTATTTAGAGATTGGAATTATTGAGCATATTAATGGCTAATATTGATCAACTCATAGAGCAAATGCGGAATAATCCAAAAAATATTCGTTTTGTGGATTTAATCAAGGTTTGCAAACAGTATTTTGGTGAGCCAAGACAAACAGGTGGTAGTCACACCGTATTTAAAACACCGTGGCAAGGCGATCCTCGTATAAACCTTCAAGATGATGGTGGGAAAGCTAAACCATACCAAGTGAAGCAAGTTTTGGCTGCACTCGATAAACTTAACGTATTGTGAGGTGGAAAATGGATAGTAAGCAATATACTTACCGTGTTATGTGGTCAGCAGAAGATAATGAATACGTTGGACAATGTGCTGAATTTCCATCATTATCTTGGCTTGATGCAGATCAATCTAAAGCATTTTCAGGTATTGTTAATGTTGTTGCTGAGGTTGTAGCCGATATGATCAGTAATAATGAAAAAGTACCAGTGCCACTTTCAGAGAAGAAATATAGTGGTCGTTTTGCTGTACGTGTTCCATCAATGGTTCATCAAAAACTAGCATTAGAAGCAGCAGAACGTGGTGTAAGTATGAATCGTTTAGTATCCGCAAAATTAGCTATGTAACCAGTTAAAAGGATATGAGATTTTGTCTCATATCCAAGTGGTTCAAGAAATAGGAATGACTGGTATGTTACGAACAGGAATAGGTGGTCGTTTTATCCAGTATTTTGCACACTGTGCTTTCACTGTTAAAGAAACAGATGGAATTTGGTTTATCCACGTTGATACAAAGCCATTCACCAACTGCCATGGATTGACACAAGCCTGTCCATCTAACATTTTGATCGCAATGTTCTTTATCGTGCTTGCACTGTGCTGGTTGCTTTGTTCAATCGCTGTGGCTTTGACCTGTATGGTCATATCCTGATTTTTGCTACTAGCAAAGCGTAACTGTGTCCAGTCCCATGTGCTGATATCTATCCATTGCTGGGTTGAACTAATGGTGATGTAGTTCGTTCCATCGGTCAGTACCGTACCCTGACTAAAGCCTGACAACTCCAGTTTGATGGTTTCTGAACCATTCTGATCATTGCTATGTGCAGCAATAATTAGTAGATAGATAGTTTTTCCAACCATGACGTAGACCTGATTCGCTGTTGAGGTATAAGTTTCGACTAAACAAAATCAGGATAGTGCTACCTCGTATCCCAGATATAAAATAATGAGGACATTTTCTATTCCTTTTAAAACTATTAAAACCCTAATAAAATACAAAAATGAGCTATTAAATAACTCATTTTTATAAAAATCTATCAAATAATTTTAGGATATAATACTATTATATCTTTTCTCAACTTCTTCGTACAATTTCTCTATTGTCCAATTAGCAAGATGAGGTAGAGCTTTAGCTCCTCTTTCAACATAAGATAAAGCTTCCTGAATTAGTTGATCATATAGAGGATCATTTAAGTATTTAGCGAAAGCCAGCCGATTTACTACTGCATTACCTATTATATATTTTTTTTCATCACCATGATTAATCCACTGATTTAATGTTTCTAAATCTTTGTGTTGTTCAGCATCATAAATTAAAAAACCATAAATTTGTTTAAAAATACTTTCAAGCTGTTTAGGGTGTGTTATCGCCAAGGGTTTACCCTCAACCCCATGCAGTTCTGGTATATATTGTAGGGTAAAATCTTTAATCGGATGTTGTCTAAGAATAGTAAAAGCCTTATCTTCAGAAACTTGAATATAACTGCTTAAAGAAACATGAGAATAACCTAGTTCATATTTAGATAAATTTGATGCAGTTACTATAAGAATTTTTTCATATATATTTTGACTAAAATCTCTATACAAACCGAACCCTTGATTATTCTGATTTTTTTTCTTTATCCCAAAAACCCAATATATTTTCATTTTCCTTTAACCACTGATGATAGAACTGAACCAATTTATCCTGACTGGCTGGTAATACTTTAAACTGGCTTAACTGATCTTTGGTAATGGGTTGAACTGTACTTAGCCAGCGTTGAATACTGGCCTCTTTTGGAAATACCTTACCTTTACTGAAAAAAATATAAGCCCCTGCATCAAAGCCCACTACATCGTATTTTATAATCGCTTCAACAACGATTTTATATAAATATTGACTTTTTTCAAAAAAATAGCGATCTATATCCAACACATTCTCTTGTGTTGGCACAATATATCCCTCTGCATTATCAAAAAAATCTATAATATCCTGATCAAAGTTTTCTGAAAGTTCTGGGTCAGTCACTATTTTAATAATAGCACGTAAACATTGTGCTAAATTCTCACTATACCCCGTATACTGTGGATGTGTCGCATAATATTCTGCTTGTTCAAGATCGTTAATTTCAACATCAGGATGGTGTTGTTTGGCATCCCAAATATAAAATAATGATGACATTTTCTATTCCTTTTAAGATGATAGGACTTACGCACTGTTATTTATAGACTCTCTGTGGTAGCAGATGATTTTTATCGAGAATAAAGTCATCAATGAAGTTTTTGATCATTGGTCT
>NZ_KB849436.1:0-3162 GCF_000368425.1 Acinetobacter sp. CIP 102637 | reverse complement strand
TGGTGTTTGCCTGACCAAAAATAGCTAACCAAGTCCATATGTTGACTATATGGTTTATCTAAAACAGTATCATCAATACTGACTATAAGTTTATTTGCATATTCCTGCATAAACATACCACCCATTCTTGTTCGTAACGTACCAGTCGTTCCTTTCGTAATGAGCCGAAAATGAATAAACCACAAACAGTAGATGCACAATTTAAACTTAGATTACCAACAACATTAAAGTTAAAAATTGAAAATGAAGCTCAAGGCTTGAAACGATCTATGAATGCTGAAATTGTGGCACGATTAGAAAAAAGCTTTAACTTTAAAAAATTAGACAATAATAGTGTATTGAACCAATATCAACTTATTGATCGCAAGAAAGAACTATCAAATCGCTTAACTAAAGCAATAGAGTTGTTTAATTCATTACAGGTAAAAGAAATTAAATATACACACATTGCTGAACAACTAGGATATGAAACTGCTGAACCTGTATTAGATTGGATACAAGGTAAACATGAACCATCTTTCCATCAACTTCGAGAAATAGCAGAGTATCTAAAGGTTAATCCGTCTTGGCTTGTACATGGTGATGGTGAAATCAGCACTTGAATAATAGTACCATTATTGATACTATTTAGAGATTGGAATTATTGAGCATATTAATGGCTAATATTGATCAACTCATAGAGCAAATGCGGAATAATCCAAAAAATATTCGTTTTGTGGATTTAATCAAGGTTTGCAAACAGTATTTTGGTGAGCCAAGACAAACAGGTGGTAGTCACACCGTATTTAAAACACCGTGGCAAGGCGATCCTCGTATAAACCTTCAAGATGATGGTGGGAAAGCTAAACCATACCAAGTGAAGCAAGTTTTGGCTGCACTCGATAAACTTAACGTATTGTGAGGTGGAAAATGGATAGTAAGCAATATACTTACCGTGTTATGTGGTCAGCAGAAGATAATGAATACGTTGGACAATGTGCTGAATTTCCATCATTATCTTGGCTTGATGCAGATCAATCTAAAGCATTTTCAGGTATTGTTAATGTTGTTGCTGAGGTTGTAGCCGATATGATCAGTAATAATGAAAAAGTACCAGTGCCACTTTCAGAGAAGAAATATAGTGGTCGTTTTGCTGTACGTGTTCCATCAATGGTTCATCAAAAACTAGCATTAGAAGCAGCAGAACGTGGTGTAAGTATGAATCGTTTAGTATCCGCAAAATTAGCTATGTAACCAGTTAAAAGGATATGAGATTTTGTCTCATATCCAAGTGGTTCAAGAAATAGGAATGACTGGTATGTTACGAACAGGAATAGGTGGTCGTTTTATCCAGTATTTTGCACACTGTGCTTTCACTGTTAAAGAAACAGATGGAATTTGGTTTATCCACGTTGATACAAAGCCATTCACCAACTGCCATGGATTGACACAAGCCTGTCCATCTAACATTTTGATCGCAATGTTCTTTATCGTGCTTGCACTGTGCTGGTTGCTTTGTTCAATCGCTGTGGCTTTGACCTGTATGGTCATATCCTGATTTTTGCTACTAGCAAAGCGTAACTGTGTCCAGTCCCATGTGCTGATATCTATCCATTGCTGGGTTGAACTAATGGTGATGTAGTTCGTTCCATCGGTCAGTACCGTACCCTGACTAAAGCCTGACAACTCCAGTTTGATGGTTTCTGAACCATTCTGATCATTGCTATGTGCAGCAATAATTAGTAGATAGATAGTTTTTCCAACCATGACGTAGACCTGATTCGCTGTTGAGGTATAAGTTTCGACTAAACAAAATCAGGATAGTGCTACCTCGTATCCCAGATATAAAATAATGAGGACATTTTCTATTCCTTTTAAAACTATTAAAACCCTAATAAAATACAAAAATGAGCTATTAAATAACTCATTTTTATAAAAATCTATCAAATAATTTTAGGATATAATACTATTATATCTTTTCTCAACTTCTTCGTACAATTTCTCTATTGTCCAATTAGCAAGATGAGGTAGAGCTTTAGCTCCTCTTTCAACATAAGATAAAGCTTCCTGAATTAGTTGATCATATAGAGGATCATTTAAGTATTTAGCGAAAGCCAGCCGATTTACTACTGCATTACCTATTATATATTTTTTTTCATCACCATGATTAATCCACTGATTTAATGTTTCTAAATCTTTGTGTTGTTCAGCATCATAAATTAAAAAACCATAAATTTGTTTAAAAATACTTTCAAGCTGTTTAGGGTGTGTTATCGCCAAGGGTTTACCCTCAACCCCATGCAGTTCTGGTATATATTGTAGGGTAAAATCTTTAATCGGATGTTGTCTAAGAATAGTAAAAGCCTTATCTTCAGAAACTTGAATATAACTGCTTAAAGAAACATGAGAATAACCTAGTTCATATTTAGATAAATTTGATGCAGTTACTATAAGAATTTTTTCATATATATTTTGACTAAAATCTCTATACAAACCGAACCCTTGATTATTCTGATTTTTTTTCTTTATCCCAAAAACCCAATATATTTTCATTTTCCTTTAACCACTGATGATAGAACTGAACCAATTTATCCTGACTGGCTGGTAATACTTTAAACTGGCTTAACTGATCTTTGGTAATGGGTTGAACTGTACTTAGCCAGCGTTGAATACTGGCCTCTTTTGGAAATACCTTACCTTTACTGAAAAAAATATAAGCCCCTGCATCAAAGCCCACTACATCGTATTTTATAATCGCTTCAACAACGATTTTATATAAATATTGACTTTTTTCAAAAAAATAGCGATCTATATCCAACACATTCTCTTGTGTTGGCACAATATATCCCTCTGCATTATCAAAAAAATCTATAATATCCTGATCAAAGTTTTCTGAAAGTTCTGGGTCAGTCACTATTTTAATAATAGCACGTAAACATTGTGCTAAATTCTCACTATACCCCGTATACTGTGGATGTGTCGCATAATATTCTGCTTGTTCAAGATCGTTAATTTCAACATCAGGATGGTGTTGTTTGGCATCCCAAATATAAAATAATGATGACATTTTCTATTCCTTTTAAGATGATAGGACTTACGCACTGTTATTTATAGACTCTCTGTGGTAGCAGATGATTTTTATCGAGAATAAAGTCATCAATGAAGTTTTTGATCATTGGTCTA
>NZ_KB849435.1:1775898-2131043 GCF_000368425.1 Acinetobacter sp. CIP 102637 | reverse complement strand
TCAAATGAATTGACGGGGGCCCGCACAAGCGGTGGAGCATGTGGTTTAATTCGATGCAACGCGAAGAACCTTACCTGGCCTTGACATAGTAGAAACTTTCCAGAGATGGATTGGTGCCTTCGGGAATCTACATACAGGTGCTGCATGGCTGTCGTCAGATCGTGTCGTGAGATGTTGGGTTAAGTCCCGCAACGAGCGCAACCCTTTTCCTTACTTGCCAGCATTTCGGATGGGAACTTTAAGGATACTGCCAGTGACAAACTGGAGGAAGGCGGGGACGACGTCAAGTCATCATGGCCCTTACGGCCAGGGCTACACACGTGCTACAATGGTCGGTACAAAGGGTTGCTACCTAGCGATAGGATGCTAATCTCAAAAAGCCGATCGTAGTCCGGATTGGAGTCTGCAACTCGACTCCATGAAGTCGGAATCGCTAGTAATCGCGGATCAGAATGCCGCGGTGAATACGTTCCCGGGCCTTGTACACACCGCCCGTCACACCATGGGAGTTTGTTGCACCAGAAGTAGGTAGTCTAACCTTAGGGAGGACGCTTACCACGGTGTGGCCGATGACTGGGGTGAAGTCGTAACAAGGTAGCCGTAGGGGAACCTGCGGCTGGATCACCTCCTTAACGAAAGATTGACGATCGGTAAGAATCCACAACAAGTTGTTCTTCGAGATATATCGAATGAAAGATAGAAAAAGTATTGTTTCTCTTTTTTAATTTTAGAGATAAGTCGTGCACTACGCGCTGCGCTTGTCTTGCGAAATAAAAGAAGAGATCAACGATCTCTTCTTTTATTTCTCAGGGTCTGTAGCTCAGTTGGTTAGAGCACACGCTTGATAAGCGTGGGGTCACAAGTTCAAGTCTTGTCAGACCCACCACTACTGACGAAGTGATGAATAATCACAAGCTACTAGATGAGAAGATATATCGTTCATTATGATTGTAAGCTGGGGACTTAGCTTAGTTGGTAGAGCGCCTGCTTTGCACGCAGGAGGTCAGGAGTTCGACTCTCCTAGTCTCCACCAGAGCTTCGATCAGCAAAGCAACGCTTTGCCGAAGCGCAAGACAAGCAGCTATGCTGCGCGTAGTATCTGATCTAATATGGTAGTGAAAGATATTTTTAAATTATAGAACTTAATAAATAAGGTGAATCAAGAGATTGATTTAGATTTATTAACTTCTGTGATTTATCACAGTTTACTGCAAGCTGACGAGGCTGTAGTTAATCATTAACAGATTAGAAAATTGAGTCTGAAATAAATTGTTCACTCATTCAATAACAAAGCAAGAAGAATTAATTCTTTAAGCTGAGTTGTTAGAAATGAGAACTAGCAAAAACACTGAATCAAGCGTTTTGGTATATGAATTTAGATTGAAGCTGTATGGTGATTAAATTCACAGACAACAAACCAGTAGCAATTAAGTTTGCAACGATAACACTCACTTGTATGTGTTAACGACTGTTTGGGGTTGTATAGTCAAGTAATTAAGTGCATGTGGTGGATGCCTTGGCAGTCAGAGGCGAAGAAAGACGTGATAGCCTGCGAAAAGCTCCGGGGAGGCGGCAAATATCCTGTGATCCGGAGATATCTGAATGGGGGAACCCACTTACCATAAGGTAGGTATTGCAACATGAATACATAGTGTTGCAAGGCGAACGAGGGGAAGTGAAACATCTCAGTACCCTTAGGAAAAGAAATCAATTGAGATTCCCTTAGTAGCGGCGAGCGAACGGGGAGTAGCCCATTAAGTTATGTGTGTTTTAGTGGAACGCTCTGGGAAGTGCGAACGTAGAGGGTGATATTCCCGTACACGAAAGGGCACACACAATGATGACGAGTAGGGCGAGGCACGTGAAACCTTGTCTGAATATGGGGGGACCATCCTCCAAGGCTAAATACTCCTGACTGACCGATAGTGAACCAGTACCGTGAGGGAAAGGCGAAAAGAACCCCTGTGAGGGGAGTGAAATAGATCCTGAAACCGCATGCATACAAGCAGTGGGAGCCGACATGTTCGGTGACTGCGTACCTTTTGTATAATGGGTCAGCGACTTATATTCAGTAGCGAGGTTAACCGAATAGGGGAGCCGTAGAGAAATCGAGTCTTAATAGGGCGTTTAGTTGCTGGGTATAGACCCGAAACCAGGCGATCTATCCATGAGCAGGTTGAAGGTTGGGTAACACTAACTGGAGGACCGAACCCACTGTCGTTGAAAAGCCAGGGGATGACTTGTGGATAGGGGTGAAAGGCTAATCAAACTCGGTGATAGCTGGTTCTCCCCGAAAGCTATTTAGGTAGCGCCTCGGACGAATACCATTGGGGGTAGAGCACTGTTTCGGCTAGGGGGTCATCCCGACTTACCAAACCGATGCAAACTCCGAATACCAATGAGTACTATCCGGGAGACAGACTGCGGGTGCTAACGTCCGTAGTCAAGAGGAAAACAATCCAGACCGCCAGCTAAGGCCCCAAAATCATAGTTAAGTGGGAAACGATGTGGGAAGGCATAGACAGCTAGGAGGTTGGCTTAGAAGCAGCCACCCTTTAAAGAAAGCGTAATAGCTCACTAGTCGAGTCGGCCTGCGCGGAAGATGTAACGGGGCTAAAACTATGTGCCGAAGCTGCGGATGTAACTTTTAAGTTACGTGGTAGGGGAGCGTTCTGTAAGCCGATGAAGGTGGATTGAGAAGTCTGCTGGAGGTATCAGAAGTGCGAATGCTGACGTGAGTAACGACAATGCGAGTGAAAAACTCGCACGCTGAAAGACCAAGGGTTCCAGTCCAACGTTAATCGGGGCTGGGTGAGTCGACCCCTAAGGCGAGGCCGAGAGGCGTAGTCGATGGGAAATTGGTTAATATTCCAATACTTCTGTGTAATGCGATGAGAGGACGGAGAAGGTTAAGTCAGCCTGGCGTTGGTTGTCCAGGTGGAAGGTTGTAGGCATGCATCTTAGGCAAATCCGGGGTGCTCTATGCTGAGAGTCGATAGCAAGCTGTACTTGTACAGTGAAGTGGCTGATACCATGCTTCCAGGAAAAGTCTCTAAGCTTCAGTTACACAGGAATCGTACCCGAAACCGACACAGGTGGTCAGGTCGAGTAGACCAAAGCGCTTGAGAGAACTCTGCTGAAGGAACTAGGCAAAATGGTACCGTAACTTCGGGAGAAGGTACGCTGCTGACGGTGATGGGACTTGCTCCCTGAGCGGTTGGCAGCCGCAGAAACCAGGCCGCTGCAACTGTTTATTAAAAACATAGCACTCTGCAAACACGAAAGTGGACGTATAGGGTGTGATGCCTGCCCGGTGCTGGAAGGTTAATTGATGGGGTTAGCGTAAGCGAAGCTCTTGATCGAAGCCCCAGTAAACGGCGGCCGTAACTATAACGGTCCTAAGGTAGCGAAATTCCTTGTCGGGTAAGTTCCGACCTGCACGAATGGCATAATGATGGCGGCGCTGTCTCCAGCAGAGGCTCAGTGAAATCGAATTCGCCGTGAAGATGCGGTGTACCCGCGGCTAGACGGAAAGACCCCGTGAACCTTTACTGCAGCTTGACATTGAACTTTGACCTTACTTGTGTAGGATAGGTGGGAGGCTTTGAAGTTGGAACGCTAGTTCCAATGGAGCCGTCCTTGAAATACCACCCTGGTAATGTTGAGGTTCTAACTCTGCCCCGTAATCCGGGGCGAGGACCATGTCTGGTGGGTAGTTTGACTGGGGCGGTCTCCTCCTAAAGAGTAACGGAGGAGTACGAAGGTGCGCTCAGCGTGGTCGGAAATCACGCGTAGAGTATAAAGGCAAAAGCGCGCTTAACTGCGAGACCCACAAGTCGAGCAGGTACGAAAGTAGGTCTTAGTGATCCGGTGGTTCTGTATGGAAGGGCCATCGCTCAACGGATAAAAGGTACTCTGGGGATAACAGGCTGATACCGCCCAAGAGTTCATATCGACGGCGGTGTTTGGCACCTCGATGTCGGCTCATCTCATCCTGGGGCTGAAGCAGGTCCCAAGGGTATGGCTGTTCGCCATTTAAAGAGGTACGCGAGCTGGGTTTAGAACGTCGTGAGACAGTTCGGTCCCTATCTACCGTGGGCGCTGGAAATTTGAGAGGATCTGCTCCTAGTACGAGAGGACCAGAGTGGACGAACCTCTGGTGTACCGGTTGTCACGCCAGTGGCATCGCCGGGTAGCTATGTTCGGAAGGGATAACCGCTGAAAGCATCTAAGCGGGAAGCCTACCTCAAGATAAGATTTCCCCGAGGCTTTATACCTCCTAAAGAGCCGTTCGAGACCAGGACGTTGATAGGTTGGGTGTGGAAGCACGGTGACGTGTGAAGCTGACCAATACTAATTGCTCGTGAGGCTTGACTATACAACACCCAAACAGTTGTTGTATTCAAGATAAATTCAATACACAACTTGATTTAGTGTGAAAACTAGTTAAAATGCTGAACACAAAGTTAGACTCAATATCTAATCCGTTAATAACTCTTTGGTTCGTAAGTAAGGCAGACATGAAGTGAAAACACAACATGATCAATAAGACCCCAAAACACCACAACAGTTTGCTGGCGACAATAGCAAGAGTGAACCACCTGATCCCTTCCCGAACTCAGAAGTGAAACCTCTTCGCGCTGATGGTAGTGTGGCGTTTGCCATGTGAGAGTAAGTCATCGCCAGCTTTTAAATACTAAACCTCCCAACCAATGTTGGGAGGTTTTTTATTGCTAAACAAAGAAGATTCCAACAAAATTTAATATCACTCGTACTCAATAAAATTTAGAATAGAAAAATTTCTAGTCAAGAGTATTATAGTCAAATCATTATAAAACTAATACAATGGTGCAATGAGTTATTCAGAACATTTTAGACGTAAAATTTTAGCTAAGCTTGAGGAAGGTTATTCTATTCGAGCGGTAGCTGCACAATTTGAAATTAATAAAAATACCATTGTTGAAAGGAAGAAACGTATAGAGATTAAAAAAACTCGTGTACGTAAACCTTCTAAAATTAACGATGATGCTTTACGTGAAGATGTTGAAAAGTATCCTGATGCTTATCAATATGAACGTGCTGCACGTTTTAATTGTGGTGTTTCATCTATTGGTGCTGCATTAAAGCGCTTAAATATTACAGTTAAAAAAAGACGTTAAGCCATCCTAAAGCAGATACAAGGCTTAGGGATAAATTTATTCAGCAAGTGAATGAATTAGAAAAAAACCACCCGATTATTTATCTGGATGAAAGTGGTTTTAAGTCACATGATTATAGACCTCATGGCTATTCACGAAAAGGAGTACCCTGTTTAGGGCAATATAATTGGCAATTAAAGAATCAGACCAATGCCATTGGAGCAATCCATAAAGGGGATTTATTTTCAGTCGGTTTATTTGATTGCAAAATCAATTCAGATGTTTTTCATTTTTGGATTGAGCAATTCCTGATACCAGCATTACCTGAAAATAGTGTAGTGGTTATGGATAATGCAGCATTTCATAAAAGAGCAGATATTCAGGAATTATTGGAACAACAAGGGCATAAAATTCTTTGGCTTCCTGCATACAGCCCTGATTTAAATCCTATAGAACAGATGTGGGCATGGGTTAAACGTAAGCGTAAACAATGGTTGATCGACTCAGTCGATGAGTTATTTCGAGTTTTTTTCGAATCCTGTATGAATAATAAAGTAGTTTGACTATATTCCTTATTTATTGCAGGAATCATTTGTAAAAATACCTAAATCTTTAGTGGATGAATTGAGCTTGATAGTGAATAAAATGAAAAAGAGACAAGAGTCTGTAAGGCAAAAGATTATCGAGGATTCCGCCCATCAAAATGTTTCTGCAACCTATGCTCTGGAATTGCTCGCTGCCCAGCGTTGGCTGGAGCATTTGGTTGTACATTCTGAACGGGTTGCAATTTTGCTGGGTGATACTGATCAGGGCATTGTCCATGAGGAATTGGCTTAATGCAGAGATGTGGTTAAAAGCCAGAACAGGCAATAATACAAAAAGAGTCGTGAAGCCTAGACTTGAAAGTTTTGTTATAAATCAGCATCACAAATCGTTAAATATCAATTTTTGATGATAAGGTTAAACTGCGTATAATCTTTTTAAAGACGATAAGATATAAAGGATCATTCATGACAACCGACCAACAATTTCCAACACCTGCCAACCTTGGTATTGCGGTATATGCAAATAATGCCGAAGCCATTGGTAATACACCTTTAGTTCGTATCAATCGCTTGATTAAATCAGATGCTACAGTATTGGCAAAAGTTGAAAGCCGTAATCCTGCATTTTCAATAAAATGCCGTATTGGTGCAGCCATGATTGCAGATGCGGAAAAACGTGGTGTACTTAAAACTGGTATGCATATTGTTGAACCGACTAGCGGTAATACAGGTATTGCTCTGGCATTTGTGGCGGCGGCAAAAGGTTATCCCATTACCCTGACTATGCCTGCAAGTATGAGTCTGGAACGTCGTAAGGTGCTGAAAGCCTTGGGTGCGAACCTTGTACTGACTGAACCAGCCAAAGGCATGAAAGGTGCGGTGGATGAGGCGGTACGCTTAGCCACTGAAAACCCTGAACAATATTTCTTACCACAACAATTTGAAAATCCAGCCAATCCACAGATTCATACAGATACTACAGGTCCTGAAATCTGGAATGCCACAGGGGGTAATGTTGACATTTTAGTGGCGGGTGTGGGAACTGGCGGCACCATTACAGGGATTTCACGTTATTTTGAGCAAGTGCAGAATAAGCCATTGTATTCAGTGGCAGTTGAACCAGCTGAATCACCAATTATTACCCAAACTAAAAATGGTGAGAGCATTACACCTGCACCGCATAAAATTCAGGGGATTGGTGCCAACTTTATTCCTAAAAACCTGGATTTGGACCTGGTTGATGAAGTCCTGCCAGTGAACAGTGCGGATGCGATTGACTGGGCAAGAAAGTGTGCAACGCAAGAAGGAATTTTAGTGGGTATTTCAAGTGGTGCGGCATTGGCGGCAGCGGCCCAGATTGCTGAACGTCCAGAAAATGCAGGGAAAACCATTGTGGTGATTTTACCTGACAGTGGTGAGCGTTATCTATCTTCAGTGTTATTTGAGGGCTTGTTTGACGAGGCTTAATCAGTCGTTGAATATAAAAAAACCATGCCTTTAGCGCATGGTTTTTTTATTGTCCAATTTAAAGTGCTTTCTTTAAAGCCTTTTCATGTCGCTTCACCGATCTTGCATATTTCTTGCCTTTGTGTCGTGTCCAGAAACTGCGTTGATAACCTGTTGGTCCAACATTGTAATAGGCAACGGCTTTTGACCAGCTTCCCGCAGATTTATAGTAGGTCGCAAGGACCTGGGTGCCACAGTTAATATTGACACTTTCATCATAAAGATTGCCAGGACAGGCCTGACGCCAATGACTTGGAATGATTTGGGTCAGTCCCACCGCGCCCGTCGGTGAGCGTGCGGCACTGTTGTAGTTGGATTCCTGTCGAATAATCGCCGCAATTAAAAGTGGCGAAACATCGTAACGCTCTGAGCTTTGAATGATGATTGGCGATACGCGATTGGCGGTACTAGGTGAAACAGAATAAGCGGTTTGTAATCCTGATGAGAGTTGATTGGAACGATTGGCAAATGATCCGCTTAGACTGCTGCATGCAGACAGGGTGATAGCGCTCAGAACCAGCCCGATTCTTAAAAGCAGCAAGATGGGTTTTTCAAGAATGTATTGTTGAGTTGTTAGGATTTGCAAAGCAAACAACCAGAAAAATAAAATGATGAGTCATGGTATTAAGCCAAATTGAGGGAGTCAATAGCGATTATTTTATCGTTCTATGTCTATGCGAATTAAACACCAGGTCAATAAAAAAGCCCCGACATCCTGTCGAGGCTTTCTCATATTTGGTTTCTTACCGCCAACTCCTGTCAACGACCACGTCCTGTGCTTCTTGTTGTTCTGAATGAGACTTCCTGTCTCTCTATGATTTGTATATTAGGGGATAAACCTGCTATCAGCTATTCGCCAATCACCGCAACCTGTGTACGCTTTAACCTACAAAATACAGGATTATGGCCAGATAGTTACATTTTATCAGTGGGGGTTGAGGCATGCAGCAGTATGTCGCGCAGAAAATCATATGCAATGCCCAACGTTTCAGGTTTTTTTAAAGGTGGTCATTACAGGGAGTCTAAAAAAGACTAAAATCAAATCAGACCTGTAGAAAAAGCTGATTTATGTCGGACATTGTCAAAACCCATATTGAATATGGTTCAAAATCATTTACCGCGATTTTATGGTCATTGTTCTTTGCAGGGTTTGCCTCTTTCTCATCCCTGTACTGTGTGCAGCCGATGATGCCGATTTTTGCAAAGTTCTTTCAGGTCAGCCCGACACATAGTAGTTTTCCATTATCCTTTTCCACCATTGCCCTGGCCATTGGCCTGCTGTTTACAGGCTTTATTTCTGATCGTTTCGGGCGCAAACCGATTATGGTGTTTGCCTTGTTCCTTGTTTCGGTTTTATTGCTGGTCAGTGCGTATTTTCCAATCTGGGAAATTTTCTTAACAACTCGTATTTTTATAGGCTTGGCGGTGAGTGGTGTTGCCGCAGTTGCCATGACCTATATTGGAGAGGAGATTGCACAGAAAGATATTGGTTTGGCGATGGGGCTGTATATCTCAGGCACAGCGATTGGAGGGATGGGTGGACGTTTGATTGCAGGGGTATTGGTTGATTTTATCTCATGGCAATCAGCAACTTATATTATTGGTTTTATCAATCTTATCATTGCCTGTCTGTTCTATTTACTCTTACCCAAGTCCCAGCATTTTCAACCCTATCCTTTTCGATTTTCCCGTTTTAAGGCAGCGTTTGAACAAAACTTAAAAGACCGTAAATTACGCATCCTGTTTGCCGAGGGTTTTATCCTGATGGGATGTCTGGTCACGGTGTTTAATTATATTAGTTATCACCTGCTGGAAGCACCATTTCAATTATCACAAAGCTGGATTGGTTTAATCTCGATTGCCTATTTGGCAGGAATTTACAGTTCATCAAAAGCAGCACAGTGGAGTTTTAAATATGGTCGGGCCAAAGTTTTACCCCTCATGTTATTGATGATGATGGCTGGATTGTTGATTACCCTGATTCCAGCGCTTTGGGCCATTCTGTTGGGACTGATTATTTTTGCCTTTGCCTTTTTTGCAGCACATTCCACCGCCAGCAGTTGGGTATCTGTGCAGGCAATTCAGTATCGGGCGGTGGCTGCATCGCTGTATTTATTCTGCTATTACATCGGTTCCAGTTTGCTGGGAAGTAGTGGTGGCCTGATCTGGGAAAACTTTGGCTGGATTGGGATCAATCTCAGTGTGGTGTTGGTATTGGCTTTTGGCCTGATTTTATCGATTCGTCTAAAGGCTTTATAATAAAAATAACATGATGAAATGTGCAGAGATGGCAAGAAATGCAATTCCTGAGCAATATCGATTATTAAGAATGATTCAGTTGGTAACGAATGGTTATTACAGGCCTCATTGAGTACTCACTTGAAAATTTATAGATTGCGAGTGAATTTTAGGCAGATTAATTCTTATCCCTTTGTTTCTGTATGTTTTATAAACAAGGAAAATGAATCAAATTCATGTTAAAATGATCGGCTTTCATCTTTAGATGTCTCTCCTCCATCTGCTAGCCGAGATTCGCAAGCCATGTCTACTGCCTACACCATGCAGACCGCGCCAAAAGCGCTGTTTGATTACGACAAATATTGGGCGTCGTGTTTTGAACCCGCACCATTTTTGCCGATGTCACGAGAAGAAATGGACCTGCTCGGCTGGGATGCATGTGACTTTATTTTGGTTTGTGGTGATGCCTATATTGACCACCCATCCTTTGTGTCGGGTGTGATTGGGCGTGTGCTTGAGGCACAGGGCTTCCGTGTCGGGATTATTGCGCAGCCAGATTGGACCAATGTGGAAAGCTTCCGTGTGCTGGGCAAGCCCACCATTGCGTGGGGGGTAACGGCTGGGAACATGGATTCAATGATCAACCGTTATACGGCAGATCGTAAAATCCGTTCGGATGATGCCTATTCTCCAAACAATGAAGCAAATAAACGCCCTGATCGTGCGGCAACCGTGTATTGCCAGCGTTGTCGTGAGGCATTTCCAGATGTGCCTGTATTGCTGGGAGGGATTGAGGGCAGTCTACGTCGTATCGCACACTATGATTATTGGTCAGACAAGGTTCGTCGTTCCATTTTGATGGATTCAAAGGCTGACCTGTTGATGTATGGTAATGGTGAGCGTGCCATTATCGAGGTGATGCATCGCTTGGCCAAAGGTGAAAAAGTGCATGACATTACCGATGTTCGTGGTACAGCATTTATTATTAATAAGCACAATAAAGCTTCCAAGGCAAAATTCGTTGAAATTGCCAGTAACGATGTCGATACCATTGGACGTGTCGATCCCATCATCAATCCCTATGTGATGACAGAAGACATTGATGGTTGCGAGGTTGAGAAAGAAAAAGGCAATTCCTTAGCCCAATATCAAAATTTCCAGAAAGAAATTGTGGCAAATCCAATTGTACGTGAGGGCGATCAGTTAGACCCTGATACCCAGATTGTGCAACTGAGAGCTGCACCATCCAAGGCAATTAAGCATAAACTGCCACCACGTGAACTGGCGGTGATTCGTTTGCCCTCATTTGAAGAGGTGGCGAATGACCATGTGCTGTATGCCCATGCCAACCGTATTTTGCATCTTGAAACCAATCCAGGCAATGCGCGTGCCCTTGTTCAACGCCACGGTGAACGTGATGTCTGGATTAATCCACCGCCTATTCCACTGACCACAGAGGAAATGGATTACGTGTTTGACTTGCCGTATGCACGTTTACCACACCCTGCCTATGGGGATGCACGTTTCCCTGCATTTGACATGATCAAGTTCTCTGTCAACATCATGCGTGGCTGTTTTGGTGGCTGTACATTCTGTTCGATTACGGAGCATGAGGGGCGGATTATCCAGAACCGTTCGGAAGACTCGATTTTACGTGAAATTGAAAAGATCCGTGATACTGCACCGAATTTTACAGGCATTATTTCAGACTTGGGTGGTCCAACCGCCAATATGTACCGTCTGCACTGCAATGATCCTGAAATTGAGAAGAACTGTCGTAAGCCATCCTGTGTCTACCCAGGCGTATGCCAGAACCTGCACACCGATCATGCACCACTGGTTCAGCTTTACCGTAAGGCACGTGAAATCAAGGGTGTGAAGAAGATTCTGATTGGTTCAGGCCTGCGTTATGACCTTGCGGTACTCAATCCTGAATATGTCAAGGAACTGGTACAGCACCATGTCGGTGGTTACCTGAAGATTGCGCCTGAGCATACCGAACAGGGGCCACTCTCCAAGATGATGAAACCTGGAATTGGTACCTATGACCGCTTTAAGCAAATGTTTGAGCGTTTTAGTAAGGAAGCGGGTAAGGAACAGTATTTAATCCCATACTTTATTGCTGCACATCCAGGTACAACCGACTACGACATGATGAATCTGGCGGTCTGGTTGAAGAAGAACGGTTTCCGTGCCGATCAGGTACAGACGTTCTATCCATCGCCGATGGCTACTGCCACCACCATGTATTATTCTGGCAAGAATCCACTGTCCAAGGTGGCACGTCATACTGAAAATGTGGATATTGTTAAGGGTGAGAAACGTCGCCGTTTGCATAAGGCATTCCTGCGTTACCATGATCCAAACAACTGGCCTCTATTGCGTGAAGCCTTAAAGGAAATGGGACGTTCGGATTTGATTGGAAATTCCAAACAGCACCTGATTCCGACCTACCAGCCACAGGGAACCGCTGAGGGGGAATATAAGTCTGCTCGCAAGAAGAACTCCACTTTGGCGGGAGATTCCGCAAAACGTACAGGACAGCCGCAATCAGGCCAGAAACGTCCACAAAAAGGGCAGATTCTGACCCAGCATACGGGCTTGCCGCCGCGTGAAACAGGTGAGAAACGACCTTTTTCGGCAAAACCAAAACCGAAGTCCAAGGCCCATCGTTAAGTTGAGTTTGGGAAAGCCTGAGTCTTTCATGCTTTCCTTTTGATACACAAATGAGAGGGTAGTCACAAATGATTGGTAAAACTACAATTTATAGAAACATATACTGACAATATCGAGTTGAATATTCCCCGCAGGATGATTATAAATAAAGGTGAAGGACACTTTTACGACTTTGGTCGGCTGTTCAAACACGATTAAAAAATTTAAGTTTGTACTGCGAAAATGACTTTACTATCGCTCGCTGTTGATTAAAAAGTATTGATTAAAAAAATTGGCATCAAAGCCAAAATGATTATAAAAAATCTAAAGGGATTGGTTAGAAATGTATTATTTCATAACAATAGTTGGACTACTGTTTATTACAGTATTTGCAGTTCGAAGTTTGCACCAAAATCGGCGTCAGGACAGCCCACTGAAACGACGTGGTATCCTGAATATTTCTGAACAGATTACCCTGATGCGTTTAAAGGCGGTTTTGCCACGGCATACCGTATTGGCGCATGTGTCTTTTGATGCCTTGCTCACCACAAAGTTTGCCCATACCCGCCGTAAGTATCAGGGGCTAGTTGCCGATTTTGTGGTGCTGGACCAGCAGCATCAGGTGCTTGCCATCATTGAGATCGCAGACCAGTCGTATGTCAATCGCCTGCAACAAAAACATTATCAGGACAGTCTGCTGGAACTGGCTGGATACCGTGTATTGCGTTACAGCGCGATTCCAACTGAACAGGAATTACGGAAAGACCTGATTCCTGACCTGTTCGCGCCTGCTACACCAAGAACCGCTACACCAGTGACCATGCCACAGGCGGCGGAGCGCGCGATAAAATACAACGTTCTGGCGGTGAAATCGTCCTAGTCTGGACGCACTGCCGTGACGGTCATTTCCACCAGAACATCAGGCGCATAGAGCTTGGATTCCACACAGGTACGTGCTGGGGGATGCCCCTCAGCAATCCACGCATCCCAAACGGCATTCATGGCCCCATAATCTTTTTCAATGTCTTTCAGGAAAATAAACACAGATAAAATATGGGTTTTGTCTGTGCCTGCCTCAGACAGTAAACGGTCAATGTTGTCTAAGGTTTGCTGGGTCTGTGCGCCAATATTCAGGCTGGTGTCATCTGCCAGTTGTCCAGCCAGATGAACCTGATTTCCTGAAATTGCAACTTCGCAATAGCGTGAGGTGACATGAAGTCGTTGCACAGACATAATGATGATCTAATTAAAAAAAACATAGGCTGATTGTACTGCATGCCCTCTAGCCACAGTGTAATTTTGTATAAATCAGCCAGCAAAGCTTTCCATGCGAACCAGCCTGCGTTGCTGGAAAAATAAAATGCAGTGTTGCTGCGGGCAAATGATCATATTGCCAAGATTCAGCAACTGAATTTTTGCCTCTCTTAGTCGAGTCAGGCAGAAGTCTCGCGCATTCAAGATATTCTAATTGTATGGATACAGTTTAGTTGAACACAGTAGGGAGAAAAGTGCAATCCTGAAAATTTTATGGGTGGGGAAATTGAGAAAGGACACCAGAAGTGCCCTGTAATATTCGGATTTGATCGTCACGCCAACCACAGGAGCAGATGCTAAAAGTGAGGATTTCTTTAGCATCAGCAAATCACATGGATAATGTGATTGCGCTGCCTAGAGTACTGAAAAGCGCATAAAAAGCAAACATAAATTTAAACAAAAACCATGCTTTTGAGTAAAAAAACGCCACTACCACAAGCAAAGCTGGGGTTCCTGCTGGGCGTGCTGTAATTGATACAAGCCCACGCCAACCAGCCGAAACTGTAAACTGGGTTCAATATGCATTTCATTCAGCAATTGCAACACCACCTGCCACAGGTCCTGCTGCGATTGCAGGGGCTGTTTAAAGCTTTTACTGTGCTGTAAAACCTGAAAATTCTTTAACTTCAACTTGACGTTGACACCACGGGCCGTCAACTGCTTCTTATTCAGGCTACGCCAGACCTGTTCTGTCAATGGCTGCCATGTATGGCTGCATTGATCAAGGGTGTAGTCAGCATCAAAGGTGATCTCTTTTGATATTTGTTGGCGTTCCCGTTCAGCCTTGACAGGGCGTTGGTCAATGCCTTGGGCATATAGATAGAGCTGTTTGCCATATTTGCCAAAATGGTGAATCAGCACCTTTTCCTCAATTTGTTGCAGTTGACCCAAGGTATGCAGATTGAGTTGATGCAGCTTGTGCTGGGTCACCTTGCCAACACCGTGAATTTTACTGACGGGCAAATCCTGAATGAAGCTGAGTACCTGTGAGGGCTTGATCACAAACAGGCCATTAGGCTTGTTCCAGTCGGATGCGATTTTTGCCAGAAACTTATTCGGGGCAACGCCTGCAGAAGCGGTCAGTCCAGTGACTGCCAGAATATCGGCACGGATTTGTGTTGCAACCTCAGTGGCACTGGGGATGTTTTTTAGGTTTTCGGTGACATCCAGATAGGCCTCATCCAGTGACAGCGGTTCAATCAGTGGGGTATATTGCTGAAAAATCTGGTGGATTTGTGCAGAGACCTCACGGTATTTCTCAAAGTTGGGTTCAAGTACAATCACCTGTGGGCAAAGTTTTCGCGCCTGTCCCATCGACATGGCGGAACGCAGGCCAAAGACACGGGCAGGGTAGGATGCGGCGGCGACCACGCCACGGGTATGATGAAAGGCCACCACCACAGGCAGGTCCTTGAGTTCGGGACGTTCCCTTAACTCAACTGAGGCATAGAAGGCATCCATGTCGATATGGATGATCTTGCGTAGCTCATTTGCCATCCTGAATGCCTTGCTCTTTTAAAAAGACTCGCCACTGTTTGGGAGAGTCGACATAAACATTTAAATCGACTGGTTTATCAATGCCATCAATTTTGCCATTCTGGGTATGTTGCCAAAACAGCCATTGCCGTCCATCTTTCAGCTTGGGCTGTTCCTGATAATCACGTACCCAAAGCGGCGTATGGACAAAGCTGCCCATCAGTACAATATGGTAAAAGCTCTTGGAGATATAAAAAATGGGCTGCTTGCCGTAGTGCTGCTGTAGCTGGTCATGCATGACCTGAATTTCCCTGAGTAACTGCTCCTTGGTAAAGGTGTTGATACAGTTGCTGTCATATTCAAGGTCAATCACAGGCGGCAGGGCATCCGCTTTGTTGGGTACGGTGGCGATAAAGTTTTCCGCCTGCACCTTGCCATCCCGACATAAACGATAGAAGTGGTAGGCACCAACATGCAGGCCCTGTTCGCGTGCCTTAAGCCAGTTTTCCTGAAAGTTTCGGTCCTTAAAATCACCACCCTCGGTGGCTTTTAGATAGACAAACTGGTACTGCACTGGAGAGATCTTTTTCCAGTTAATCTCACCCTGATGGTGCGAAACATCAAAGCCACGAATGGCGTAGTCCTGCGCAGAGGCTTTCTGCTGATGGAACAGGCCGAAATAGCTCACCACACCAAGCATGACAGCCAAGCCAACACTGGCATAGGTTGGATAATATCGGGAAAGTGGATGTTTCGCAGGTTTCTTTGCCATGTTGTCAGCTATATTTTTTTCACGCATTTAGTCTGCCATTTCTTTTGGAATTTGCCAAAATACCAGTGCGGTGACCAGGTTGATACAACCCAGTGTGATTAATGTGGCATGGAACGCAGTGGTGAGGGAAGCGGTTGAGAAATGCTGACCAAACACATTAATCAAGGTTCCTGCCAACGCCACCCCAATACTCATGGATAGCATCATGATCATGGAAAGGAAACTGTTGCCACTGCTGGCATCCTGTTGCGGCAGGTCTTTCAGGGTTAGGGTGTTCATCCCGACAAATTGCAGCGAATTTAGTGTACCAAAGATAAACAGGTGCAGCACTTTAAGCCATAGTGGGGTTGCTGCTGTCATTAGGGCGAAACTGGCGATACATAATCCAACCAGAACGGTATTGGTCAGTAGAAAACGGCGGTAGCCAACACGCTGGATCAAAGGGCGGATAATTGGCTTAGAAAATAATGAGCCCAATACCAGTGGAATCATCATTAAACCTGTGAAGAACGGTTCAAAACCAAAAGCCACCTGTAGCATCAGCGGTAAAATAAAGGGAATGGCGTTACTGCCCAGACGTGCAAAGAAGTTGCCTAAAACCCCAATCGAAAAGATTTTGTAGCGAAACAGGCGGCCATGAAACAACGCGTTTTGATGGCTATGCGCATGATAGGCATAGCCAATGGTGGCAATAGTTCCTATCACCAGCAGGCTAATGCTGACAAGGCGGGAATATTGGGGTGCCGCAATATTTTCAATACCCAACGACAGGCCGACCATCGCGATCATCAACAGAATGAAACCACTTAAATCAAAGGGTTTTACCGTGGGTTCGGTCTGGTTCGGCATGACTTTCAGGGTCATGATCATGCCAAGTACGCCCATCGGCAGGTTGATCAGGAAAATCCAGTGCCATGTCGCCACTTCAACTAGCCATCCTCCTAAAGTTGGACCCATCAATGGGCCAATCAACCCAGCCAGACTCATTAAACTCATGGCGGAAAGGAACTGCGAGCGTGGAATAATCTTCAGCAATGCCAAACGCCCCACGGGCATCAGCAATGCGCCACCAACGCCTTGTATTACCCGAAAAAACAGCAGTTGATTCAGGTTCTGCGATAACCCACAGCCCATTGAGGCAAGGCTAAAAATCATCATTGAGGCAAGGTAGACATTGCGAATCCCAAAGCGGTCGGCCAGCCAGCCACTCAATGGAATGCAGGCCGCCACAGACAGCACGTAGGCCACGATCACCCCATGCATCTGCAAGGGGTTTTCATTGAGCTGGGCCGCCATACCTGGAATTGCGGTGTTGACAATGGTGGTGTCCAGCGCCTGCATAAAGAAGCCAATGGAAACCAGTAACACCAGCAGTCGAAATTCAGGCTGTACCGCTTGATGGGTGGTTGTGGACATGCAATATCATGAATAAAGGTTTTAGCTTAGTTTAAGGCAACCCTGATGAAAATAAAGGCTTAAATTGTCAAGGAGCTGTCATGAAATTGACATGAGACTGTCATCCAGCTTGAATCTCAAGGCATTAGCTTAGCCGTACAAAAGAAATGTATGGGAGTTGATGATGAAATTTAAGATTTCAGTTTTATTGACGGCACTGTTGTCGATGGGGATGGTTGGCTGTGAAGATGATCAGGACATCTTGCCGAAAGAAGAAGTGCAGCCAAAACCAGAAGTGGTTGAGCCGAAGCCTGAACCTAAGCCAGAGGTTGAAGCAACGCCAGAGCGTATTCAACTCAGCTTGCTGGGGCGTTATGAGGCGGGTGCGTTTGGTGTCAGTGCTGCGGAAATTCCAGCCTATGATCCTGCAACGAAACGTGCGTTTATTGTCAATGCCAAAGCAGGCGCATTAGATGTCCTTGATTTATCCAATCCAGCTCAGCCTGTGTTGCTCAAATCGCTGACTGTAACGGATATTGCTGCGGGTGCAACCGTGAATAGTGTCAGTATTCGTCAGGGGATTATTGCGATTGCCATTGAAGCGGGCAAGAAAACCGATACAGGTTTTGTGGCTTTTTATCAGGCAAGTGATTTAAGCCGTTTAAGCTATGTGCCTGTGGGGGCATTGCCTGATATGTTGACCTTTAGCCCAGATGGTCAAACGGTATTGGTTGCCAATGAGGGTGAGCCGTCAGACGATTACCAAATTGACCCAGAGGGTTCAATCAGTGTGATTAATGTCAGTGACATTCATAAACCAAGCGTGAAAACGGCAGATTTTAAGGCATTTAATAGCCAAACAGCAGCATTGCTTGCCAAGGGTGTGCGTATTTATGGGCCGAACGCCAGCGTTGCCCAAGATTTAGAGCCTGAATATATTGCGGTTTCCAGTGATGGCAAAACCGCCTGGGCAAGCCTACAGGAAAATAATGCGATTGCGGTGATTGATATTGCCACAGCAACCGTGACTTCAATTGAGGCATTCGGACTGAAAGATCATGGTTTAACGGATAGCTCATTTAAATCCATGCTGGATAGCAGCAAAAATTCAAGTAATGCCTTGGATGTGAGCGATTTTGATGGCAAGAAAACCGTACAGGATATTCTGATCAAGGCATGGTCGGGCCTGAAAGGCATGTATCAGCCAGATAGTATTGCTGCATATACCGCAGCGGATAATAAAACCTATTTGATTTCTGCCAATGAGGGCGATTCACGTGCATGGGGTGAGACGACCGTAGAATATTTTGGCCTGACCAAACCAAAAGATTTTGAGAAAAATAAATTAAAACGTTGTGATAACGACAACAGCAAAGGCTTTGTTGAAGAATGGCGTGTGAAGCATCTTGTGCATAAAGATGGTTTTGACCGCCGTTGTGCCGATGATCTACCCGCGCATTTACGTGACCTCGCCGCAGGTGCGCATTTGAACCCAACAGTGTTTGGCTATTGTGGTGCGACCAAGGGCGATGCAGGCGATTGCCGTGATGATAAACAGTTGGGGCGTTTAAAAGTGACATGGACACAAGGTTATCAAACTGAAAATGGTAAACCTGTGTACTACTCCAAAGCAGGCGATAAAATCGGGGTCAATGGTAATCCACTCACTGACTATTTGATGTATGACGCGTTATATGTATTGGGTGGCCGTTCATTCTCGATTTGGGACACGCAGAATCAGGTTAAGATTGCCTATGATTCAGGCGACTTTATTGAACAGTACCTGAATAGTGATCAGTGTAAGTTGGGTAAGGCGCGTAATATTCCATGTAAAAACTGGTTTAACAGCAACCATGAAAAAGGCAATACACTGGGTGGGCGTAGCAGTAACAAAGGCCCAGAACCAGAAGGTCTGACCATTGGTAAAATTGGCAATAAACAATTCCTGTTCTTGGGTCTTGAGCGTATGGGTGGGGTGATGGTCTTTGATGTGAGCCAGCCAAAACAACCGATTTTTCAGGACTATTTAAACACCCGTGAAATCTGGGATGAAGCAGATCCATCAAAGAACTTGTCTGCACATGGCGATCTAGGCCCAGAGGGATTGATCTTTATTGCCGCCAAGGATTCACCAAATGGCAAACCAATGTTGATCGTTGGTAATGAAGTCAGTGGTTCAACCGCGATCTATCAGGTCAATACACAGTAAAAAATAAAGCGGATCAGATGATCCGCTTTTTTATGTTCTTTTTAAACCCTGATATGTTCAGGACTATTCAGATTTTTGATGACATTGGAAATCTGCTCAGGATTTTCACAAATAATCAGTTTGGCACGATGCTGGGGCGGTAAAAAGCCCTCATCAACGGCATGGTCAAGCTGGGCAATCAGCGCATCATAAAAACGGTTGACGTTATAGATAATCATGGGTTTTTGGTGCTGGTTGAGCTGTCCCCAGGTGGCGATTTCCAGAATCTCCTCGAACGTTCCCAATCCGCCTGGCAGGGCGATAAAGGCACTGGCACGTTCCGCCATCAGGGCTTTGCGTTCATGCATGCTTTTGACGATATGCAGTTCGGTCAACTGGCTGTGCGCAATTTCATAGTCCAGCATAAATTCGGGAATCACCCCCACCACTTCACCGCCATGCTCAAGCACGGTGTCGGCAACCTGACCCATCAGGCCAATGCTGGCCCCGCCATAGACGATTCCGAAACCCTGAGTGGCAATATGCTGGGCCAGTTCAATGGCTGTGTCACGGTAAATGGGTTTGTTGCCTGTACGGGAACCGCAATATAAGGCAATCAGGGATTGGGTAGTTTTGATGGGAGATGTTTCGTTGTTTTCAGTCATTTTTACAATACTATTCATTCAGTTTATTTTTACCTTATCATTTTCACTGTCGTTGTCTAGGTTAAATGACTTTTATGACAATTTGATGCACACTTTCCATACAAGCTTCTCTGTAAACTTTAGAAAAAAATTACCAAGATCATGCTTATAAAAATGATGAATTTCACCGCAATCTTGCCTATACTGAAAATCCTTTTATTAATCTATGTACCTCTATGAGTAGTGGTTGTTGTCGCTCCGCTTTGTTCTTTTTTCCTATAAAAAATGTTTTGGCTACCTGTGCCGACCTTTTAGATTTTAAATTTCATCATAACACTGCCAATTTTGCAGAGGAGTCAGCTCAATGATTCTGGAATGGATGTCCGACCCCTCTGCATGGGTTGGTCTGGCGACATTGGTTGTACTTGAAATTGTACTGGGTATTGATAACCTGGTGTTTATCGCCATTTTGGCAGAGAAACTACCACCTCACCAACGTAACGCCGCACGTAGAATTGGTTTAGTGCTCGCTTTGCTAATGCGTCTGGTGCTGCTCGCATCTATTGCATGGGTAGTGACCCTAACCGAACCACTATTTCATATATTTGACCATGCTTTCTCAGGTCGAGACCTCATCCTGTTGTTCGGTGGTGTGTTCCTGTTGTTCAAGGGAACCATGGAACTGCATGAACGGATTGAGGGCAAGCAGGCATTAAAAGAAGAAAACCCTGTCCATGCCGCGTTCTGGATGGTGGTGGTTCAGATCGTGGTGCTGGATGCCGTGTTCTCACTCGACAGCGTGATTACTGCCGTGGGGATGGTGAAAGAGCTTTCCATCATGATGATCGCAGTGACCATTGCGATTGGTATCATGCTGCTGGCGTCACGCCCGTTGATGGATTTCGTCAATAAGCATCCAACCGTGGTGATCCTGTGTCTTGGCTTCCTGATGATGATTGGTTTCTCGCTGGTGGTTGAGGGCTTTGGCTTCCATATTCCGAAAGGCTACCTCTATGCAGCGATTGGTTTTTCTGTACTGGTCGAAATGGTCAACCAAACCATGCGCCGCAATCAGGAGAAACTGGTCACCACCACAGATTTACGCTACCGCACCGCATCGGCTGTTTTGCGTATGCTGGGCAGTAAAGGCAATGGTGGTGAAGGGCAGAACAACGAGTCTGAAGATGTGTTGGCGACACAGGCCTACGCCAAGGAAGTGTTTGATGAGGACAATGGCGTGTATCACAGCGTACTGGTACAGGGCGTATTGGGGCTGTCTGAGCGTCCTGTAAAATCAGTGATGACACCACGTCCTGAGCTGGAATGGCTTGACCTTGCGGCTGACCCAGCCGAATTGAAAGAACGTTTGATGGCAATGACCCATTCACGCCTGATCATTGCACGGGGTGAGCTGGATAATATTGAGGGTGTGGTACTGACCCATAAAATTCTCAATGAATACATTGAAACAGGAACGATTGATTTCAGTAAACATCTGCGTGAACCTGTGATTGTGCATGAAAATGCGCAGGTGTTGATGGTGATGGAGCAACTGCGTCAGGCACCCTTGCAAATGGCAATCGTACTGAATGAATATGGTTCGATTGAGGGCATTGCCACACCAATTGACGTACTGGAAGCAATTGCGGGTGAATTTCCTGATGAGGACGAACTTGAAGCGGCGGCGGAAAGTCTTGAAGATGGTTCCATGATATTGGAGGGTTCAACTGATATTCGCCATGTTTCATTGCTGCTGGGTAAAGATCTGGTGGATGAAAGTGAGGAATACTCAACCCTGTCTGGTTATCTCCTGTTCCATTTGGGCCGTTTACCTGAAAATGGTGAGACGGTTGAAGCAGATGGCTACCGCTTTGAAGTGGTGACCATGGATGGGCACAAAATTGAAAAAGTGCGCATCAGCGCGGAAGAGAAACAAGCAGAGAATTAATTAAGTTCCATCTCAATAGCCTTTGAGTTTGATCTTGTTGTACAAGATTTTCTCAGGGCTATTTTTATTTGAGGGTTGAAAATGACCTCCTTAGAACACTGTCCATGTGGGCAGGGGCAATATGCGGTGTGCTGCCAGCCCTTGCATTTGAAACAGAAAACGGCCCAAACGGCTGAACAATTGATGCGTTCACGCTACAGCGCCTTTGCCTTGCAGCAGATTGACTACATTCTGGAAACCACGGCGTTGGGACAGCAGGATTTTTTAGACCGCGCCGCAATTGCGAATTGGAGCAAGGCGAATCAGTGGCTGAAACTGGAAGTGGTACAACACCAGCCTAAACTGGATAAAAGCCATGCCTTGGTAGAATTCAAGGCCCATTATCACGATGGAAAACAGCAACACATTCATCATGAAATTTCACATTTTGTGTTGCATCAGCAACACTGGTATTTTCTTGATCCAACGCTGGATATGCAGATCACCATGAAACAACCCTGTATCTGTGGCTCGGGGAAAAAATTTAAGCAATGCTGTGCGCAATTCCTCTAAGTTTGACTTAAAATAGCGCACACTTTTATGCCTGATTTAAGGATGTAGGCAGATGTTGCTCACCGTGATTTATATAATTGCCATCACTGCGGAAGCCATGACAGGTGCACTGTCGGCAGGGCGACGCAGTATGGACTGGTTCGGTGTGGTGCTGATTGCCTGTGTCACTGCACTGGGTGGTGGCTCCGTGCGTGATGTGTTGCTGGGACATTATCCTTTAACCTGGGTCAAGCATCCTGAATATCTGGTTTTGACCTGCTGCGCGGCATTTGTCACCATCATTATTGCCAAGTGGATGAAGCATTTACGTAGTGTATTCTTATTACTCGATGCCATGGGCTTAATTGGCTTCACCATCATTGGCTGTCAAATTGCCTTGTCGATGGGGCATGGTTTTGTGGTTTCCGCCGTGGCTGGGGTCTTAACAGGGGTATCGGGGGGTATTTTGCGCGATATCTTGTGTAATGATGTGCCACTAGTGTTCCGTCGTGAGCTGTATGCCAGTATTTCCTTTGTTGCCGTGATTTGTTATTGGGTCTGTCTAGAGGTTGGACTACCACATGACCTTACCGTAATTTTTACCTTGGTGTTTGGTTTCACCTTGCGCGTGATTGCAATTTATTTTGGTCTGGAAATGCCAAAATTTATTTATAAGGAAGATGATGCTGAGTCTGCATCTTCAACGGATGAGCATTGACAAGACACCACTTGACGCATAAACAACAACAAAGACTTGTCACAATGCTTTCTCCGCATATGAGCTGCGGTTATAGCAGCGCAAGGGCATTTACGATAACATTAAGTAAATTTTTTATATGACTTGCTGATATGACCAGCCTTGCACATCATGCAACAGAAAACCGCTCCGTAGCCGAATTCACAGAACAAGCTTACCTCAACTATGCCATGTACGTGATTATGGATCGTGCATTGCCCCATATCAGTGATGGCCTGAAACCCGTACAGCGCCGTATTGTCTATGCGATGAGTGAACTGGGTCTGAAATCAACAGGCAAGCCAAAGAAGTCCGCACGTACCGTAGGTGATGTACTGGGTAAATATCATCCACATGGTGACTCTGCCTGCTATGAGGCGATGGTATTGATGGCCCAGCCATTCAGCTATCGCTATCCGCTAATTGAGGGGCAGGGCAACTGGGGTTCACCTGATGATCCAAAATCCTTTGCGGCAATGCGTTATACCGAAGCCAAACTTTCTGCCTACAGTGAACTGTTGCTGAGCGAGTTGGGACAGGGCACTAGTGAATGGCAGGACAACTTTGATGGTTCGATGAAAGAACCAATCACTTTACCCGCCCGTATTCCAAATATTCTACTCAATGGTACGACGGGCATTGCGGTGGGTATGGCAACCGATATTCCACCACATAATTTGCGTGAAGTGGTCAAGGGAACGATTGCCCTGATTCGTAACCCTGAAACCACTGATGAAAAACTGGCGGAATATATTCCTGCACCAGATTTGCCGACCAAAGCTGAAATCATTACCCCGCCTGAAGAGTTGTTAAAGATTCAAACCACAGGGCGTGGTAGCTATCGTGCGCGTGCAGTGTATACGGTCGAAAAAAATGAAATCGTGATTACGGAGCTTCCATATCAGGTTTCAGGCTCTAAAGTTGTGACTCAAATTGCTGACCAGATGATTGCGAAGAAGTTACCTCTGGTCGCAGATATTCGTGATGAGTCGGATCATCGAAATCCAACGCGATTAGTCATTGTATTGCGTTCCAACCGTGTCGATGCTGAAACGGTGATGAGCCATTTATTTGCCACCACTGATCTGGAATCCAGCTATCGCGTCAACCTGAACATGATTGGGGCAGATGGCCGTCCGCAAGTCAAATCCATTCGCCGAATCTTGTTGGAATGGATTGAGATTCGTAAGCAAACTGTGACTCGCCGTTTGCAGTACCATTTAAATAAAATCGAAAAACGTTTGCATATCCTGGCAGGTCTTTTAATTGCCTATCTTGATATTGATACCGTGATTCGCATCATCCGTGAGGAAGACCAGCCCAAACCTGTGTTGATGCAGCATTTCGGTATTGACGATATTCAGGCCGAAGCCATTCTGGAACTCAAGCTTCGTCATTTGGCCAAGCTTGAAGAAATGGAAATCCGCCGTGAGCAGGAGGAGTTGGAAGCAAAAGCAGCCATTATCCGTGAACAACTGGCAAATCCAGAATCATTGAAAAGCCTGATTATCAATGAACTGAAAGAAGATGCGAAAAAATTTGGTGATGACCGACGTTCGCCAATCGTTGCGCGTGCGGATGCCGTCCAGATTAAGGAACAGGATTTAATGCCTGCCGAAACCGTGACGGTGGTGTTGTCCGAGGCTGGGTGGGTACGTGCCGCCAAAGGTGCGGAAGTTGATGCGGCCAACCTGAATTATCGTGCAGGTGACCAATACTTGAGCCATGCAGTCGGTAAAACCAATCAACGGGTGTATTTCCTCGATGAGACAGGGCGTAGCTATTCCTTGCCAATCAGCAGTTTGCCATCCGCACGTGGTTTGGGTGAGCCCTTAAGTTCCAAGCTTGCACCTGCAAGCGGCGTATCCTTTATTCAGGTCTTTATTGCAGATGATAACAGTGAGCTACTTGCCGTCAGTTCAAATGGCTATGGCTTTAAAACCCAGGCCGCACAACTGGATACCAATGCCAAGGCAGGTAAGGCGTTCTTGACGGTTGCAGACAAGGCAACGGCCTTGCCCCTACTTCCAGTTCAGCAGGCCACACATGCCGCCATCCTGAGTTCATCAGGCCGTTTACTCATCATTGACTTGGCCGAACTGCCTGTCCTGAACAAAGGAAAAGGTAACAAGTTGATACAACTTGAGGAAAAAGAGCAGATTTTATCCATGACAACCCTGACGTTAGATGAAATAATCCAAGTCGCTGCAGGACAACAGCACTTAAAACTGAAAGGGGATGATCTCCAAAAATATATAGGAAAAAGAGCAACAAAGGGGCAACTTTTACCACGAGGATATCAAAAAGCAAATAGACTCCTCATTCAGAGATAAGGCTAGTATTCTGTGATATAAATACGTTATATATGACAATGTATTCATATTGTTTGAATAGATTGACGCGGCAATTCACAAAGTTAAAAAAATGTTTTGTCATGGAAGTAACATTGTTACTATTTTTAAGGATTACCACTCGGAGATAATGGCATTATGGAAAAGATTTGGTTTGCTGAATACAAAAAGACAGGAATTCCAGAAACAGTTGCACTGCCTGCTGAAAACACCTCACTTGTTGATATTTTTGAACGCAATTTCCAAAAATTTGGTTCACGTGATGCCTTTATCTTTATGGATAAAGTTTTAACGTATAATGAATTAGAAGTCGCCAGCCGTAAATTTGCCACCTACCTGCAAAGTCTGGGCTTGAAAAAAGGATCGCGTGTTGCGGTGATGATGCCGAACGTATTCCAGTATCCAGTGGTGGCATTGGGTGTGTTCCGTGCAGGTCTGGTCCTTGTGAACGTGAACCCACTCTATACAGCGCGTGAGCTTGACCATCAGTTAAATGACTCAGGTGCTGAAGCACTGGTGATCATTGAAAACTTTGCCAGCGTATATCAAAGCATTATTGGCAAAACACCTGTGAAGCATGTGATTGTTGCCTCTGTGGGGGATATGTTGGGGACGCTTAAAGGCACCATCGTAAACTTCGTTTTACGCAAGGTCCGCAAGCAAATTCCAGCATGGAATATCCCTGGTCATGTGAAGTTCAACACTGCATTGAACAAAGTGAGCCCAAGCAACTACAAGCGTCCAAGCCTGACTTTAAGCGATACGGCTGTACTTCAATATACGGGCGGTACCACAGGTGTTTCTAAAGGTGCTGAGTTAACACACCGTAACTTGGTTTCTAACCTATTACAATGTGATGGTATTTTCTCAAGTAAATTTGGCACAGGTGACGGTTCTAAAGATGATCGTATTGTCTGTGCATTGCCGCTTTACCATATCTTTGCATTCATGGTGTGCGCGCTTTACGGTATGTATAAAGGTCAAGCCAATATCCTGATTCCAAACCCACGTGACCTACCAGCAGTCGTTGGCGAGTTGCGTAAATACCAGCCTTCATTCTTCCCAGCAGTGAACACATTGTTCAATGCCTTGGTGAATAACGAAGAATTCAAGCAGCTTGACCATAGCAAATTGAAGATGGCAATGGGTGGTGGTATGGCGGTATTGCCATCGACTGCTGAAGCGTGGAAAAAAGTGACGGGTACCATTATCATTGAAGGTTATGGCTTGTCTGAAACTTCACCAGTTGCGACAGCAAACCCACCAGCAACCACAGAGTTCAGTGGCACAATTGGTATTCCATTGCCGTTGACTGAAGTGGTATTGCTTGATGATGATGGTAATGAAGTTGCTCAGGGTGAACAGGGTGAAATTTCGATTCGTGGTCCTCAAGTCATGAAAGGCTACTGGAACCGTCCTGATGAAACTGAAAAAGTCATGACGAAAGATGGCTTCTTCCGTACTGGCGATATCGGTGTCATGGACACACGCGGTTACTTCAAGATCGTAGACCGTAAGAAAGACATGATCCTGGTATCTGGCTTCAACGTTTACCCAAGTGAAATTGAAGAAGTGATTGCAAAACATCCGAAAGTATTGGAAGTGGCTGCAATTGGTGTTCCAGATGAAAAATCAGGCGAAGTGCCGAAGTTGTTCATTGTGAAGAAAGATCCATCTTTAACCACTGAAGAAGTGCTTGCTTATGCAAAACAAAACCTAACTGGCTACAAGTGCCCGCGTTATGTTGAGTTTATGGAAGAACTACCTAAATCAAACGTTGGTAAAATCCTGCGTAAAGATTTACGTAAACCAGCTTAAGCTGTGCTGTAAAAAACGCCGCAATTGCGGCGTTTTTTTATTTATGATTAGATTTCATTAACCAGCGATCAATATAAGGACGGCCAATTCCCACAATTCCTACAAATACCAGCATGGTGGCAAGCTGAAAACGCAAGCGGCTCGGGTCGATTCCATTAAAGCTAAAATAATTGTCCGCAAAGACATACAGTACAATCACCACTAGCCAGTGCCAAAGAGTGAAACGCTGAATCCCCACCGCATAAAAGGCAATGGTCAGCACCACAAAAGTTCCCAATGTAGACTGCCAGTTTAAGTTGGCACAAATCACGCTCAGCAGAAACGCCATAATAGGCAGAACCACTTTCAGCACGCGATCAACCAAAAGCTGATGCTGCCGTTGTTTGGCAAGGACATCAAACATTTCTTTTTGATTTTGAGGTTGCATAACTTGACCTTAAAACAGTATGAAAAAACAGAACTTTTACACAAAGAAAATATTTAAAGGAAACACTTGGCGAACAAGCACAAATGAAAATTCAATAGATTATGAGTTATGATAGCATGATCAGCAGAACTTCAAATGATGGATGTGAGCATGCAAGGTATTAGCGGCATTATATTGATGATTATCATCGCATGTTTGTTGCCGTATGTTTTTACCCTGATTGCAAAAGCAAAAGGTGGCTTCCAAGCAAAGGATAATCAGAATCCGCGTGAATTTTTGGCGAAAACGACAGGTCTAGCCGCCAGAGCCAATGCAGTACAACAGAATAGTTTTGAAAGTCTACCGTTATTTATCGCTGCAATTTTAATGGCCGAATATATGGTTGTGCCTGAGAAATTTATTCTGAGCTTAGGCTGGGCATATATCGTATTTCGCATTATTTATGGCATCTGTTATTTAGCGAACCTAGCCACTTTACGTTCGATTATTTGGTTTTTTTCAATATTTTGTCCAATTTTATTGTTTGTGATTACGATTAAAGTGACCTAAATTGATGTTGAGTATAAAATTCTTTAACGCTCAGCATATCTAGCATCATTTTTATGGTATTCACGCTATAATCTGTCGGATTTACATCTAAGTTCACAAGATAAAAGAGTGTTGATATGAGTTATAGCAATATTCCTGCGGGTAAAGACGCACCAAATGACATCTATGTCATCATTGAAATTCCTGCAAACGCAGCGCCAATCAAATACGAAATCGATAAAGATTCTGATGCGTTGTTTGTAGACCGTTTCATGGGTACAGCAATGTTCTACCCAGCTAACTATGGTTATGTACCAAATACATTATCTGAAGATGGCGATCCATTAGACGTACTTGTTGTAACTCCACATCCTGTTGCTGCGGGTTCTGTGATTCGTTGCCGTCCAGTGGGCAAACTAAACATGGAAGATGATGGTGGTATCGATGCGAAACTCATCGCTGTGCCACATGAAAAATTATCTCCATTGTATAAAGATGTTCAGGAATATACCGATCTTCCTCCGCTGTTGATCAGCCAAGTTGAGCATTTCTTTGCTCACTATAAAGATTTAGAGCCAGGTAAATGGGTAAAAATCAGTGGTTGGGAAAATGCTGATGTTGCAAAAGCTGAAGTATTGAAAGCCATCGAAGCTGCTAAAAAATAATTTTAAAAGATAAAGTCTGATTTTATCACCCTAAAATCAGGCTCATAAAAAACCGCCATTCAATTGAATGGCGGTTTTTTTATGAGTTGATCTAAATTGAATTAGAACAGTTTCACAGGAATATCAAGGAACAGGCGCCATTCATTGGTTGAGCCAATGACATTGCTGACATATTGACCAGAAACATTATTATAGGTATCACTTGAACGTAAGTAAGAATAGCGAACACGTAGGCTTGCATCTTTCAATGCACCTGTTTGAACTGTATATTTGACTTGGTTAAACAACTCATGTTCTTCGGCTTGGTCTATGATTTTTGAGCGATCTGTTATTTTAGCGATATCAATATCCCAGCCATAAACAAATGCAGTTGTCCAGTTTAGACCAGGTAAACCGTGATTTTTAAAGTTATAGTTATATTGTAGCCCGACAGATTTTTCATCATTACCATTAAAGTCACCTAAATAGGAATTAGGCACATAGATACTTTGTAAACCATCAGCATTATAGCCATAGTCATACCCAGTATTACCTGTGTTATCTTGATAAGAAAGCATGACGTTATGTACATCTTTGCCATAGCCCACTGAAACAGCCCAAATCGAGTTTTTACGGTTTGCTAGATCATCTGTGGTATGTGAATCAGTGAGCGCATCTTTATCCCATTTTGTATGATAACCCATGGCATCAAGTGTTAAGGTACTCTTGTCTTTTAAGCTTTGGGTAAAGTTTACATTGGCATAATGACGTTCTAATTTATCTTGAACATCTAAGCCATAATACGATGAATTGAGTTGATCATTAAATTTATATTTAGCACCCCAAACTACTGCACGATCAAGCCCTTGACCTGTCACATCTTTATCGGTACTAATTTGGTTTGACATTTGGTTTTTTGTGAACTTACCTGCAACCACATTTAGATTTGGAATTTCATTACTTTCAACGAAAACACCTGTGTAATACTCAGGTACTAAACGGGCTTGATTACTTGCCATGACAGGAAGTGTTGATACCTGTGTACCATAAGTCACGGTTGTGTTGGAAAGACGTGCTTTCACATTGGCACCACCACGAGCCCAATGATCATAAGCAAATCCACGATCATCTACAGGAATCATTTGATTACCCGTATTATTATTCGGACCAAGCTTAAAAGATGCATCACCTACTACGCCAACACCAAAGCCAATAATACCCTTTGTAAAACCTGATTGAAGATCAAAAATGGCAGTTTGCGCTGTTGAGCTTGTATCATTTGTTAAACCGTCTTTTTTATCACGATTTAAAAAGCCTGTGCGGAACAATACTGAACCATTTGCATCCTCAACAAAACCTTTTGCTTCGCTTTGTTCGCTTGCGTATGTTGAGGAGATCAATGCGGCATTAATCAAAACCGCCAATATAAGTTTCTGTGCCTTTGGCATGCTAAGCCTCGTAAATAACAAATTTGGGGAGAGAAACTGAAATTTTGACCAATTGTATAAGTTATGCGTAAAAAAGATAGATTTTTATTAAAATAATTTAATTAATTTTAAATAAAATAGTTATAGAATATTGTGATTTATTTTTTATTAAAACTAATGATTTTTTGAATTTAATACCTTGATTTTTATTAACTTTAAATTTATTTGTTGACTGTTTTTTTGATGGATTTTTTCTGGCCTGTTTTTAATAAAACACGTGATTATTTTATGTATTTTTTCTTTTAATTTAATTATTTATTTACTACTTGGTTGAAAATAGCTCATTTGGCTAGTAAAAAATACCAGCCCGATGAATGGTATTGGTGCTTAACTCTATCTGGGTCGATTGCATCTGGCGCATTTTTGCATTTTTATTGAACATTTTATCTGGAGAGGGGCTGAAATATGAATTTCAATCATTCCAGCGGTTTTCATGGGTTAAAAAAAGCATTGTTTTTGTGCGAAAAATAGTATGGTTTTATTTATATGCCTTTAAATGGTTCAAATTTCAGCCGAAATCCTGCATCAAGCTTATAAATAGGGAAAGTGAAAATGCTTTTTAGTTCTTTAATAATAGAAATATATGATTTTATTGGCTTTTATTGAGTCGGCATAACCTTTGCAAGATACATTTTGATGCAATTTAAAACATAAATCAGTCAAATATCCATCATGGGGAGATCAAATGATGAAACTTGCATATAAAGCAGTGGCGTTAAGTGTTATGGCGATGGCTTCAACTTTGGCAATGGCTGAAGAATCGAATGCGCTGTCTCAGGCAGGTGTAAGCTTTGCAGGAACCGCTGCCTTAACTTCAGATTACCGTTATCGTGGTGTGACCCAAACTCAAAATGACCCTGCGGTGCAAGTTGGTTTTGCATTAACGCATGAATCAGGCCTTTATGCGGGTGTCTGGGGTTCCAATGTAAATTTTGGTGGTGCTGATCCACATCTTGAGCTAGACCCATATGTTGGTTATGCAACTGAACTGCCATTTGCAGGCAAACCCACTTTGGATGTTGGCCTATGGTATTACGGTTACCCAAGCGCATCAGATATCAACTGGCTTGAGCTTTACGCAAAACTTGGATTCAAGGATGTATTGACCTCTGGTGACAGCTTGTTGGGTGCAGTCAACTATACCAATGACTTTGCTGGTCTGGACGAAAATGGCTGGTATTTAAACGCCACTTATAATGTGCCGTTTGCCGCTGGCTTTGGTGGTGTGGCAAGCGTTGGCTATACCAAGGTGGATAACTACGACTTTAGCGACAGTGGCAGTGAAGATGACACCTATGTTGACTGGAAAGTGGGCCTCACCTATAACGTGAAGTCTGTTTCTGGCTTGACTGCTGAATTGGCTGCGATTGGCACCAATATTGATGCCAATGCCCAACCATACAAACGCGGTACAGAAACGGGTGCGGTGTTTACCTTAACCAAGGCATTCTAATGTGGCTAGGGATGTGTTGAACTTTCATTTATAAAGGTTTGCCAGATCCTCTAGCGAAGAAAACAGCCAGCACATATGCTGGCTGTTTTTTTATATCCGAAATTCGCCTAATGTGAGTGATCCATTCAGTATAGGGAAAAGCATCCCTGCACTTTTAGGGCGCACAGGAACGCTAAAAAAAGCGCCGTTTTCATGCGCCAACATTCTCCATGAGCGCACACTATTACCGCACCATATCGGTAAATTCTGAGTAAATATTAAAATTTATCAGGAAAGGTACTCATAATTAATTTTTATATCTAATTGTTATTTAAAATAAAAATATATTATTGTACAAAATTTTTTCTAAAAGCCCTGCATTCCATAAAAACTGGCACAGCATTTGCTGATTACACAGTGATGCAATTCAAAACATGAATCAGTTGAACATCTATAATATGGGGGAGATCAATATGATGAAATTTGCATGCAAGGCTATTGCTTTAAGTGTTATGGCTGTAACGTCAACTTTTGCTTTGGCTGAGGATAGTAAGCTTCCATTCTCAGGTGAAGTCACAGGTAATATTAGTGCTGTATCCAGCTATAATTTACGTGGCATTACCAATGCACCTGAAAATAGTGGTCCAGCTGTACAGGGTGGGCTGGACTATGGCTACAATGGCTTCTATCTAGGTTATTGGTTTTCAACCCTGGATTATTCATATGCCTGCCTAAACCCAGCAGGTTGTACTGCGACAGATGAGAGAAATTCATTTGAAAATGATTTTTATGCAGGCTATAAAGGAAAAATCACAGATGACCTGGGTTATCAGGTTGGTGGAACAATTTATTATTACTATCCTGGCTGGGAATCAACAGGATATGAAACTTTCCTGGGTCTAAGCTATAAAGAACTCACCGTAACGGCTCAAACGCTACTCAACAACGTGACTTTCGGTAATAAGGGTGACACCTATTTCCTTGCGACTTATGCACCTGCATTGCCTGCTGGTTTTACAGGTAAGGCACAGCTTGGTGCGTATTATTATGGTGATGATGACGAGTTCACTGCAAAAACAGAAAATACCTTTGCTTTCCGTCATGCAACGCTTGGTTTGTCTCATGCTTTAGGTACAACGGGCGCAAACTGGAGTCTGGATTACATTTTGGGTGGCTATGACCGTACTGAAATCAAACAAAAGAACAAGGTTGTGTTGGGACTGGCTTACGCTTTCTAATAACAATAAAAATCAAAGCGACCTCTAAGGTCGCTTTTTTTATGGCCTGATTTAGGCTGAATTACCCCGATAAGACAGTGCTTCAGTCAAGTGCGAGCTTGAGATGATTTCACTTTCTGCCAAATCCGCAATGGTTCGTGCCACACGTAACACCCGATGGTAGGCACGGGCTGAAAGATTTAGGCGCTGTTGGGCCATCTCAATGATTTTGCTTGAGCTGTCATCCAGACAGGCATATTGCTCCAGCAAAGTAGGTGAAAGTGCCTGATTTAAACATTGCTGCCGCTGAATTTGCTGTTGATAGGCTTTCATCACCCGCTGACGCACCGTTTCAGAGTTTTCACTCGGTGTCCGTTCCTGTAATTCATTTGCCTGCAAAGGCGGCACATCAATATGCAGGTCAATACGATCCAGCAATGGGCCAGAAATACGGTTTTGATAGCGCTGGATACTTTCAGGTGAACACTGGCAGCGACTGTCCTGATTAAATGCATAACCACAGGGACAGGGATTCATCGCGGCAATAAACTGGAAATTTGCTGGAAAGGTCATTTGCCTTGCAGCGCGAGAAATGACAATTTCTTTGGATTCAAGTGGCTGGCGTAAAACCTCAAGGACTTTTCGGTCAAACTCAGGCAGTTCATCCAAAAATAACACACCTAAATGGGCCAGGGTAATTTCACCTGGTTTGGGTTGTGAACCACCGCCTACCAATGCAATTGCCGAAGCAGTATGGTGTGGTGCGCGAAACGGCCTTTGCCCGAAAGTGTGCTGAGCATTTGCAACTGAGTAGATGCTGGCAACCTCTAAATTTTCCTGTGCATTTAATGGCGGTAAAATAGAGGGCAAACGCGAGGCGAGCAAGGTTTTACCTGTGCCTGGCGGCCCCTTAAATAATAATGAGTGTCCACCTGCCGCAGCAATTTCCAGCGCACGGCGGGGGCGTAACTGTCCTTTGACATCGGCGAGGTCAAATGGATAACGTGAGGATGCCGCCATTGATTTTTGTGGTGCAGCTTTTAGTAGCGAATTGCCCAGAAAATGTGCACACACCTGCTGTAAATGACTGGCTGCATACACTTCAAATTCAGGTAGTTGGCTGGCTTCATCGAGATTGGCTGTTGGCAGTAACAAGCGATGTTGTGCCTGCTGGCAAGCCATGGCAATGGTCAATGTTCCTGAAACAGGGCGTAAATGCCCATCCAGGGCAAGTTCACCAATAAACTCAAAACCATCGGTACAGTTTTCGGGTAACTGTCCAGAGGCGATCAGAATACCCAGTGCAATCGGCAAGTCTAAACGGGAACCATCCTTGGGCAGGTCTGCGGGTGCCAGATTAATGGTTAAACGCTTGGTTGGAAAAAGAAAACCACTGTTGATAATCGCAGAGCGCACACGATCCTTGCTTTCGCGGACTGCGGCTTCAGGCAACCCCACAATGGTTAGGGAGGGTAGGCCTGAGCTGATATGGACTTCCACTTCGATCTGGGGGGCATGTAGCCCCAGTAAGCCTCTCGTATAAATTTTGGCAAAAGACATTTTGTTATTGTTCCATCATGGTGCTTTATTTTTAGTCATTGTTCAGTATTGGTTGCACTGAGTTGGTGCTTATTTTTTGTTCTGCACCATTTCTTCAAGTGTTTTCATTTGCTGTTGTAACTCTCTCAGGCGCTGGTTGGCCAAATTCAGTGCTGTTCGCTGACGATCCAGCTCCTGTTTTGAAACCAGGTCCAGTTTTTCGATGCTTTCATTCAGGAGGGCGCGTAAATTTTTTTCTAAATCTTTTTTCGGCTGGTCAACTTGCTGCAAAATGGCTTGTAAAAGTGTCTCAATCATAAAGTGCTCAATCGGTTATGGGTATTTGTTGCCCAGTGTATCACTGCTCACCGCATTCCCATAGCCTTGTGCATCATAGCTGGATGATTGACTGATAAATTTAGCTAAATAGTCGCAATTGAAACTTATTTTCGATTGGGTATCTACATCTTCAAGGCTAAATAGGTTATAAAGAAAGCTTGTGTCCAGTATTTAAAAACCCCCAACCTTTAAATATTGGCATGAAAATTGAATATAAAACCTTACTGGTGAAAATAAGCCGAAGGAAAACAAACATGAAGCTTGTAACTGCAATTGTAAAACCATTCAAATTGGATGACGTGCGTGAAGCACTTTCTGATATTGGTGTTCAAGGGATTACCGTAACTGAAGTCAAAGGTTTCGGGCGTCAAAAAGGTCACACAGAACTGTACCGTGGTGCAGAGTATGTGGTTGATTTCCTACCAAAAGTAAAGATTGAAATTGCGATTAGCGATGAAATGGTTGATGCGGTGATCGAATCAATTACCCGTGTCGCAAGCACAGGAAAAATCGGTGACGGAAAAATCTTTGTCACCAATCTAGAACAAGTCATCCGTATTCGTACTGGTGAAACAGGGCCAGATGCTGTCTAAATTGGCATAAAGTTTGCTGAGTTAGAAATAAGAGAAATAGCTCACAAAATAAGGTTGGGGGACACGAATGAAAAAAATGCTTATGGCGCTCAGTCTATCTGGCGCACTCTTAGGTGGTTCGGCTGTTGTTTGGGCAGAAGAAGCTGCTTCAACACCAGCAACAGAACAAACTGTAGCAGTATCTGATACCGTCGCTGAAACAGTAACGACTGTTGTTGCTGAAACTACCGCTCCTGCAGAGGCTGCTCCAGCACCTGAAGAGACACCAACAGTGGATACAGGTGACACGGCTTGGATTCTGGTTTCAACAGCGTTGGTTCTGTTAATGACCATTCCAGGTCTGGCTTTGTTCTACGGTGGTATGGTACGTAAGAAAAACGTACTCAGTACCATGATGTTCAGCCTTTCTGCGGCAATTTTGGTCAGCTTGATTTGGGTGATTGCGGGTTACTCACTTGCGTTCTCTGGTACTGGCGCATACTTTGGCGACTTGTCGAAAGCCTTTCTGAATGGTGTTGCATTCGATGCCTTGAGTGGAACTATTCCTGAAAGCCTGTTTGTTATTTTCCAAATGACCTTTGCCATTATTACTGTTGCGATTATTAGCGGCTCAATTGCAGACCGTATGAAATATTCAGCATTCATGGCATTCATCGCAATCTGGGTCATCCTTGTCTACGCTCCAATTACTCACTGGGTTTGGGCTGCAGACGGCTGGTTATTCAAAGCAGGTGCTTTAGACTTTGCTGGTGGTACTGTTGTACATATCAACGCGGGTGTTGCTGGTCTAGTTGCTGCATACATGTTAGGTAAACGTACAGGTCTTGGTCGTGAATCTATGGCGCCACATAACCTTACTTTAACTGTAATTGGCGCGAGCTTGATTTGGGTAGGTTGGTTCGGTTTCAATGGTGGTAGCGCATTAGGTGCGGGTGCTCGTGCAAGTATGGCAATCTTGGTAACTCAAGTTGCTGCTGCCGCTGCTGCATTCTCTTGGTTACTTGTAGAACGTCTAATCCGTGGTAAAGCTTCTGTTCTTGGTGGTGCATCAGGTGCGGTTGCTGGTTTGGTTGTGATTACACCTGCTGCTGGTTTCGTCGGTGTCGGTGGTGCATTGATCATGGGTCTGATCGGTGGCGTAGTATGTTTCTGGGGTATTACTGCACTGAAACGCTTACTTAAAGCTGATGATGCTTTGGATGCATTCGGTTTACACGCTGTTGGTGGTATCGTGGGTGCAGTACTTACAGGTATCTTCTACAGTGACGAAATCATTAAAGCTGCTGGTGTTGTACTTGCTCCGACATTCGCTGGCCAACTTTGGGTTCAAATTGAAGGTGTATTAGCAACAATCGTATATAGTGGTGTTGTGACTTTCATTATCCTTAAAGTGATTGATCTGGTGATTGGTATCCGTGTCAGCGCTGATGACGAACGTATGGGTCTTGACCTTAGCCAACATGGCGAACGTATCGAATAATTGATCTTTCGAATATCGATAAAAAAACAGCCCATCAGGGCTGTTTTTTTTATGTCTTTGCCCTTGAACTTCCCTTTATGCAGTGATTAAAACCTTGCTCTGCTTTTGCCCAGGTTCAGCAATTGCCGAAACTTTGCTACACTTAAGCAAAGTGATAAATAACTGCGCCACTATGCATTGTCCATTTTGTAACGCTGCTGATAGTAAAGTGATTGACTCTCGTCTGGCCGCTGAAGGCTGCCAGATTCGCCGTCGCCGTGAGTGTGTTGTTTGCGGTGAGCGTTTTACCACCTTTGAGAGTTATGAAGTGGTGATGCCGCGTGTGATTAAATCAGATGGAAAAAGTGAACCCTTTGATGAGGAAAAACTCCGCCGCTCATTGATGCATGCGCTGCAAAAGCGTCCTGTGACCCAGGAACAAATTGAAACGGTGCTCAGTGATATTCAGTCGCAGATTCGTCGTCTCGGTGAACGTGATGTCAAATCTAGAACCATTGGCGAAATTGTCATGCAGGCTTTGTTTGCATTGGATCATGTGGCGTATGTTCGTTTCGCTTCTGTATATCAGGATTTCCAAGATGTAGAAGCATTTCGTCGTCAAATCGAGCAAATGCAACAACGTGAAAACGAAGCTTAAGTTAGGGAAATCATGTCGGAATTAAAGTCAGATCAATATTGGATGCAACGTGCCATTGAGTTGGCTCGGCTTGGACAATATTCAACAAAACCAAATCCGAATGTGGGCTGTGTCCTTGTCAAGAACGATCAACTGATTGGAGAGGGTTTCCATCCTAAGGCGGGGCAGCCGCATGCGGAAGTTTTTGCATTGCGTCAGGCAGGTGGCAATGCCAAAGACGCAACCGCTTATGTGACCCTGGAACCTTGTGCGCATTACGGCAGAACACCTCCCTGTGCCGAAACCTTGGTGAAAGCACAGGTCAGGAAAGTGGTGGTTGCCTGTTCAGACCCAAATCCACTGGTGGCAGGGAAAGGTGTGCAAATCCTGCGTGATGCGGGGATTGAGGTTGCAATAGGTGTTTGTGAAGCGCTTGCAAAAACACTCAACTCTGGTTTTTTAAAGGCTATGTCCACAGGCCTGCCTTATGTACGTTTAAAAATTGCATCCAGTCTGGATGGACGTACCGCGATGGCGTCGGGTGAATCGAAATGGATTACAGGCCCGGCCGCGCGGCAGGATGTACAGCATTGGCGTGCAGTTTCTGGTGCAGTGATTACGGGCATTCAAACAGTACTGGCAGATGACTGCGAACTTAATGTGCGTTCCTTGGACAATATTGATATTGAGACCGTGGTACAACCCAAACGTATCGTGTTAGACCGTCAGGGACAGTTGCCACTTGTTGCCAAGATATTACAAAATCCTGAAACAGTGATGGTGATGACTCCATTTCGTCAGGAACTTGCCGATTTAGGCGTGATACAATTGTCACCACAACCTTTAAATCAATTATTGCAGGCCTTGGCTCAACAATACCAAATTTATGATGTATTGGTTGAGGCTGGCGCAACGTTGTCCACCGCCTTTTTACAGCAGGGTTTGGTTGATGAAATGATCAGTTATGTTGCACCCACCTTACTTGGTCAATCTGCCCGTGCAATGTTCAATGCTGAATTTAGCCAGATGGCAGAGCAACTGCGGTTTGAGTTGGTCGATATCACCCAACTTGGGCAAGACATTCGCCTGAGATTGCTCCCTATCCAAGAGATGATATGAATCCAGAACCATCGGTTTATCACAAACGTCGGCACGCGGCACGTACCACTGACGAATATCTTTTTCATCAGCTCGTTCCCTATCTCGGTAATAAGCGTCGTCTATTGCACCTTATTTTGGAGGCGCTTGAGATTACGGGAACACTGAATAGCAAGAAAAAGAACCCACCGATTTTTGCTGATTTCTTTGCGGGGAGTGGTGTGGTCTCGCGTTTGGCGCGCCAGAATGGCTATCGTGTGATCGCCAATGACTGGGAACCCTATAGCCATGCCTTGAACCATGCCATTTTGGCCTGTGTTGATGCGCCTGCTTTTAAGGAACTGGGTGGCTATCAAAAGGCCATTGATTATCTCAACCGCTTGCCCGAGGTTAAGGGCTGGGTCACGCACAACCTCTGTCCGCGCAATGATGATATCTATGATCCAGCACGTGACCGTTTGTTCTTTAAACGCCGTAATGGCATGCGGATTGATGCGATTCGTCAGCAAATCGCAACCTGGCAGGCACAGGGTGCAATCAATGATGTGGAAATGAGTGCATTACTAGCACCATTGCTGTATTCGGCAAGCTTTGTCAGCAATACCAGTGGCGTATTCAAAAGCTTCCATCAGGGCTGGGGGGGTAAGACGCAAACAGCACTGGAACGGATTGAATCCTTACTGTGGCTGACCCCAAGCCGTTTCTGTGAGATTGGCGATACGAAGCGTCCTGCGGCTGAAATGTGGTGTGTGGATGCCCAACATCTGGCCAATCAAATGAGTGGCTTTGAAGTGGATGTAGCGTATCTCGACCCACCCTATAATCAGCACGCCTATAGCAGTAATTACCATGTGCTCAATGCACTGACTTTATGGGATCAGGTTGATCTGCCACCACCTGATACCAAAGGCTTTAAGAGTGGAATTGACCGTGCCTGGCGTAAACAGCGTCCGAGTCAATATAACTCATCCAAATATGCCAGAGAGGCGTATGAGAAGTTATTGGAAACCATTAATGCCCGCTATATTTTGACCAGTTATTCGACTGATGGAAATATTGAACCGAAAGACCTGCTGACCGCCAATTTAAAACGCGGCAAGGTCACATTGCTGACTCAGGATGTTCCTCGCTATCGGGTCAGTAAACAACGTCAGTCTGAACGGGCACGGGTACTTGAATTTATCGTGATTACCGATACCCATGCCAAGTCTGGTCCACCATTGCGACAGCTTTTAGGACAGTTGTATCACTTTGCTGAATTGGGTGGGGTGGATACTACAGGCAATAGTACCCAATTGGCCTTGTGGTAAAAGAGGCGTTAGGAGAGATTTTATGTTTACAGGCATTATTGAAAGTTTAGGTAAGGTTGAGAGCCTGCAAAGTGTAGGCGGTGATGTTCGTCTACGTATTCAAACTGATTTGGATATGTCTGATGTACATTTGGGGGACTCAATTGCCACCAATGGAATTTGCCTGACGGTCATTGATTGGGGCGAAAACTGGTATGCGGCGGATGTTTCGCGTGAGAGTTTAAACCGTACCACACTAGGCCAATGGAAAGTTGGCCAGGCGGTGAATGTTGAAAAGGCGATGCTGCCGACCACACGTTTTGGGGGGCATATTGTCAGTGGGCATGTCGATGGTTTGGGTGAAATTACTCTGGTACGTCAGGATGCACGTTCTTTGTATTTTGAGGTCACCGCGCCTACTGAGTTGGCAAAATACCTGGCAGAAAAAGGTTCTGTGACGGTAGATGGCATTAGCCTGACCATTAACCATTTACGTGGCAATATTCTGAGTTTGAATCTCATCCCTCATACTGCTGAGCGTACCAATATTGGCACATGGCAAGTTGGTACAAAAGTTAATTTAGAGGTTGATGTGCTGGCACGCTATATCGAGCGCTTATTGTTGGGTGATAAGGCCGCAGAGCAAAAAACCGAATCGAATATCAGTATGGCGTTTTTAGCGGAAAATGGTTTTCTAAAATAGAATGGCAAACATAAAAAAGCCTAGTTTGATGAACTGGGCTTTTTTATCATTTCTCGTCTGAGAACTGACTGTTTTTCAATATGTAGTCAATTTCGTCCTGAGCCAGTGCATGAAGCTTGGCACGGAATACAGTTACTGCCTGTTCAATCAAACTTTCCGCTTCCAGTTCCAGTCGAACACGGACACTTTCCAGCTCAGACAGAATTTGCTGATCTTCAATCACAACGCGCTGACCTTGGGCGTAATCAACGCTTGGCTGTTCAGGATTGACCTGATAACGTTCAGTGTGTTGTGCAATTTCCTGATTGATATGGCGACGCAACACAATCAGGCTTTCAGTTTGCTGTTCAAACTGCTGTTCTTCATCTGCCTGTAGCTGTGCTGCATAAGCCGCCTCGGCAGCACGTTTTTCCGCCAAAGCCTTTTCCAAAGCCTGCTGTTTGCGGATACGTGCCTGTTCGATCAATTCTGCCTTTAAGTCGGCATAGGCCTGATCGATGCGTTGTTGGGAACGCTGCTGCGCTTTCTCTTCGTGTTGCTTCCATGTTTGAATCAGGGTTTGCGGTAGCAATAGATCACAGATACGTGCCAAATCTTCCTGATAAGTCTGGCGGACTGTTTCAGGTGCATTTAACCAGCGTTTTTTAAAATCCTGACCTACATTTAATGCCACGCGACACTCCTCAAAATGATGCTTTTTGTTGCAGACTTATAATTTAAATGTTCGAGGTTCGATACCCAAACGACGATACATTTTAAACTTTTCCCGACCAGCCTGTTTCGCGGTTTCATTATTTTCAATAATTTCGATAATGTGGCGAAAATCCTGAGTTTGTTCAAGTGCATGATTGTTAAAATTAAACACGATCCAATCATTGGATGGTGGCAATTGTTCTGAAATGCAGACGGAACTATGCGGTTGATGAATACCATGCGGTATAAAACTCTGGGGATCAAAAGTCCAAAGCTGTTCATCTAGTTCGGTTTGTAATTCTGGATCAGCACAATACCACCAGATATGGGGATGCTGATTCAGGATTTTTCGACATAAACGGCAAGCACTTTCGACTTGCCGTTCGGTACTATTTTCAAACAGATAAAAACTGATTTGTGCCATGTGTTAGTTGTTCGTTGCAATACGATTGGCTAAAAATTGCATCAGTAGGGGGACTGGTCGGCCTGTTGCACCTTTGGCGGCACCTGACAACCATGCTGTACCCGCCACATCCAGATGTGCCCAGCGATAGTCACGGGTAAAACGTTCAAGGAAACAAGCCGCCGTAATGGCACCGCCATGAGGGCCACCAATATTGGCGATATCGGCAAAAGGAGAGTCCAGCAACTCCTGATATTCTTCCATCACTGGCATACGCCATACACGATCCAGTGACTGCTCGCCTGCCTGTTGTAAATCCTGGGCAAGTTCATCATCTGGTGTGAATAAACCACTGACCACTTTACCCAGCGCCACCACACATGCACCTGTCAGCGTCGCAATGTCAATCACAAGGGCAGGGTTGAAACGTTTGATATAGGTCAGTGTGTCACAAAGTACAAGGCGGCCTTCGGCATCAGTATTCAGAATTTCAACGGTTTGACCGCTCATGGTGGTCACGATGTCACCTGGACGGGTGGCATGCCCTGATGGCATGTTTTCAGCCGCAGCAACCGCACCGACCACATGAATTGGGAGTCGGGCTTCGCATAATGCGCGGATTGTACCCAGTACCGAGGCCGCACCACACATATCAAACTTCATTTCATCCATACCCAAGCCTGGTTTGAGTGAAATGCCGCCTGTATCAAAAGTCACGCCCTTACCGACCAGTACCACAGGTGCCTGATCTACCTGGGTATTGTATTCCAACGTGATCACGCGCCCTGGACGTTCTGAGCCTTTGCTGACGGCAAGGAAAGCATACATGCCCAGGTCAGCCATTTGCTGCTCATCCAGTACCGTGACTTTGAGTAGGTCTGGATATTGTGCGGCAAGGGCAAGGGCCTGATCAGCAAGATATTCTGGGAAGCAAAGATTCGGCGGGCAGTTGCCTAAATCACGCGCATAGTTTTGACCTGACTGAACTGCATGAATCAGGTTGAGTTGGGCATCATTCAGTGGGCTTTCGCTTGCAACCAGATCAATGCTTTCCAACACAAATTCATTCTTCTTGGATTTAAATGCATCATAGCCATAAGCTGCCTGTGTCAGGTTCAAGGCAAACAATCCATGTAAATCAGTTGGTAACGCCGAAATGTCTAGCGTGATGTGCTTAAATTTATTTTGTGATGATTTGATAATGGATTGTGCGAGTTTTGCTAATTTAATGGCTTTTAATTCTGCACTTTTCCCAAGACCCAGTAGCTGGGCGTTTGGCTGTACCGCGATATTGGCAATTAACGGCAGGCTTTCATTAAAACCCGCCTTAAACTGAGTGGCATTGAGAATGTCATCTAGCTGGTTGATTTGATAAGCATTTAAATTCTGTTGTAATTGTTCTGAATCAACCAATATCCACAAAGATTCACTTGATGTTTGTGCTGGAAATGCTGTTTGCAGTGTAAATTTCATTGTCTGTTTCGAACCTAATGGACAAAAAAGAAAGATAAGTCCATTAAACACTTTCGGATATGAGGTTGCAATCGGCAACAAGCGATAGGTTTTATATTTTTAACATTCGGGTAAACTACAGTTTCCCCTCGACTGACTCTATCTGGAAGCATTACCTTGATTATTCGGCGTTACCTCGTCAAACAAGTGGTGTCCACCTCGCTGGTGGTGACTGCCTTGCTCACCTTAATCATTATGGGCGGTCAGTTGATCAAGATTTTTGGACGTGCTGCACAGGGTCGTCTGGACGGTGATGTTCTGCTGAGCATCATTGCCTATCGCTTGCCTGAGTTTTTAACGTTGATCCTGCCATTGGGCTTTTTTATTGGCCTGATGCTGGTGTTTGGTCGTCTGTATGTCGATCATGAAATGGCGGTGTTGAATGGCAGTGGCGTGAGCCGCAACCAGTTGGCAAGACTCTTATTGCCAATGACCCTGGTATTTTTGATTGTTCAGTCTATCTTGATGTTTTGGGGCGCATCTTCGGGAATACGCGCCTATGAAAGCCTGATGCAGACTCAGGCTGTGCGTGCGGGCTTTGATCTGGTTCGACCAAAGGAGTTTATCTCTTCTGGGCCGTATACCATTTATGCAGGTTCGCTTTCGGAAGACCGTAAGAATTTAAAGGATATTTTTTATTACCAAAAGTCGGATCGGGAAGATAAGCCTGATGTGATGATTCTGGCGAAAGAAGCCACCCGTGTGGAAATGGCCAATGATACCGCCAATGTGGTTGATCTGGTTCAGGGTCGCCGTTACGAAATCTATCCAAATCAGCCTCGATATACTCAAGCCGAGTTTCAGTCCTATCGTTTACGTCTGGAAAATGATAAGGATGTCAAATTTGAAAGTGATGATGTGGAAGCATTGCCGATGAGCAAGCTATGGCAAAAGCGCGATGATTCCGTGGTGCGGAGTGAGCTGGGCTGGCGGATTTTTGGTCCATTGGTCATGGTGATTGCCCTGATGCTGACCGTGGCCTTGTCTGAAGTCAGTCCACGGCAGGGACGTTATTACCGTCTGATTCCCGCCATTTTCATCTTTGCCAGCCTGATTGTGTTGATGATCGCGATTAAAACGCGGATTAGTAAGGAACAGCTAGATATCTGGGCCTATCCAGTGGTGTTGTTGGTATATGCAGGTGCTGCGGCAATTTTTGCCCGTAAACAGAAGCTGGCACCCAAAATCAAGAAAAGTATGCAGCGAGTGGGGTTGTGATGTTAGCACGTCGAATAGTCGCCAGACATGTCACCAAAACCACGGTTCTCGCCATGCTAGGAACCACACTGGTACTGTCTTTTCTACAGGTGTTGTTTACCTATCTGGGTGAGCTGGGTTCACTTAAGCCCGATTACAACGCATGGCAGGCGTTCCTGTTTGTGATGTGGGGTGCGCCGCGCTATCTCTATGAAATCCTGCCTGTTGCGGCATTGATTGGTTCGGTTTTAGGGCTGGGGGCATTGGCATCCAATAGTGAGCTGATTGTGATGCGTTCAGTGGGCATCAGCCTATGGCGCATTGTGGGTTGGGTAATGCGTTCAGCTTTATTGCTGATCATCCTGTCGTTTGCCTTGAGTGAATGGGTGATCCCATATACCAATGAAAAGGCGCAGAGCATTAAAAAACAGCGTAGTGTCGCATCCTTGGGTGAGGTAAAGGGCTATTGGTCACGTGAGGGGCAGCGCTTTATCTATATTGACTATGCCAATGCCCAGGGACAACTTCGTGATATTAATGTCATTGATTTTGATCAAAACTATCGTTTGCAGTCTTTTGTCAGTGCCGAACAAGGGCAGTTTGTCAAAGATGGGCAGTGGACTTTAAAAGAGTCGCATCAGGTCGATTTACTGGCTCAGGGTAATGCGATCAAGACTGATCATGAGCAACAGCCACTGGGACTGGCATTACAACCTAAATATGTACATATGGTTACGCTGGACCCAGAGGATTTATCGCCAAGCCAACTGATCAGTTTTATGCGCTACCTGAAAGAATATAGTCAGGTGCCAAAAACCTATGAATTGGCATTCTGGCAAAAAGTTGCTTCACCCTTTGCCCTGATTACGCTGGTATTGATCGCCTGTTCCTTTATTTTTGGTCCATTGCGTCAGCAATCGATGGGTTTCCGTCTCGTAATTGCATTATTTACAGGACTGGGCTTTTTCTATTTACAGGATTTTTTGGGCTATGCCAGTCTGGTGTATGCGCCTTCCCCAGCGTGGTTTGTCTTGCTGCCAATCCTGTTGATGTTTGTGGCAGGAAGTTATTTGCTCTATCGCGCACGCTAGAAGTCTGAATGGTTTGAATTGATAATCATTATTGATTAAAGCGTCTGCAAGATCATGGAGAAATTCATCAAATTTCGGTAAACTATGCCGATCAAATGATAGACAAACAGAGAGTCCATTATGACGGATGCAAATGCTGGCAAAATTCCTCACGTTCTGGTCATTATGGATGGCGTGGGACATCGTGAAGCGCTTGAGGACAACGCTTATCTGGCGGCAAAAACGCCAAACCTCAGCGCCATGAAAGCCAGGCATCCCAATAGTTTAATTTCTGGCTCTGGTGAGGATGTGGGCTTGCCTGATGGACAGATGGGCAACTCAGAAGTGGGGCATATGAATCTGGGTGCAGGTCGTGTGCTGTATCAGGATTTTACCCGTATTACCAAGGACATTCGTACTGGTGATTTCTTTGAGCATGAAGTGCTGGTGGATGCGGTGGAAAAAGCCAAGGCAGCCCATGGTGCGGTGCATGTGATGGGGTTGTTGTCAGAGGGTGGTGTACACTCGCATGAAGACCATATCGTTGCCATGTGTGAGCTTGCGCTAAAACGTGGTGCAACAGTATATCTACATGCATTCCTCGATGGTCGTGATACACCACCACGCAGTGCCAAGCCATCGCTGCAAAAACTGGATGCCATGTTTGCCCAATACCCAAATCAGGGGCGTATTGTCTCAATGATTGGCCGCTATTTTGCAATGGACCGTGACAATCGCTGGAACCGTGTTGAAGAAGCCTATCGCTTGATGACCGAGGGTGAGGCAATCCGTGTTGCCACTTCTGCGCTTGATGGCTTGGAACAGGCCTATGCGGCGAATGAGAACGATGAATTTGTTCGAGCAACCCGTATTGGTGAAACCGTCAAGGTACAGGATGGTGACAGCATTGTATTTATGAATTTCCGTGCTGACCGTGCCCGTGAAATCACCCGTGCCTTTGTTGAAAAGGATTTCGCAGGCTTTGAACGTAAAGTTGTTCCGCATTTGTCAAAGTTTGTGATGCTGACCCGTTATCAGGCCAGCATTGATGCGCCTGTTGCCTATATGCCTGAAGAACTTAAAAATTCCATTGGTGAATACCTGTCTGGTTTAGGCAAAACCCAGTTGCGTATTGCTGAAACTGAAAAATATGCCCACGTCACGTTCTTCTTTAGTGGTGGTCGTGAAGATGAATATACAGGTGAAAAGCGTATCCTGATTCCATCACCAAACGTGGCAACCTATGACCTGAAACCTGAAATGAGTGCCATAGAAGTCACTGATGAACTGGTGAATGCCATTAATTCAGGTGAGTTTGACCTGTTGGTGGTGAACTATGCCAACGGTGACATGGTCGGGCATACGGGTGTGTTTGACGCTGCGGTAAAAGCGGTTGAGACAGTGGACACTTGTTTGGGACGTGTCTATGAGGCTGTCATGGCAAACAAAGGGCATATGTTAATTACCGCCGATCATGGTAATGTAGAGCAAATGCAGGACTACGACAGTGGACAGGTTCATACCCAGCACACTACTGAACTGGTTCCATTTATCTATGTTGGGCCAACGCAGGCAACCATTGCTGAGGGTGGGGTTTTGGCAGATGTCGCGCCAACACTGCTTCATTTGATGCAGATTCCTGTACCGCCAGAAATGCAGGGTAAAAATTTAATTACTTTAGAATAAATTTCCCTTAGCTCCTCTTTTTAAAAGAAGAGCTTGTTTAGAAAGGTGAACAAATGACCCAGCACAACAACATTTACAGGGCTTTATATGCAGGGTTGTTGATGTGTTGGGGGCATATCCTATATGCAGCACCAAGCCCACATCCATCGGGCTGGGTGGATGAGACTGCATCGCATAGCACCGCCGAAGTGCCAATTGAGTCAATTCAACAGTTTGTACAAATCTATGGCATTGTACGGGACAACTATGTTGACAAGAAATCTGATGATGCCCTGTTCCAGCAGGCCATTAAGGGATTGGTCAGTGGTCTGGATCGCTATTCCCGTTATCTGTCTGCTGAGGAATATCGCCAGCTGATTCAATATACCGAGGGTGATTTAGCTTCTGTTGATTTTAATTTAAATTATGACAGCTTTACCCGCTTATGGCAGATTCATGACCTAAAAACAGGGTCGGATTCCAATAAGCTGGGATTGCGTAATGGGCAAACCATCCTGAAAATTGACAATCAGGAATTAAAGAGCCTGAATCAAGATCAAGTGCAGGGTTTACTTTATGGATCGATTGGCAGCACCCTGCAAATACAACCTGAAAACAGCAATAGCACGATAATTCTGGTTCGGAATAAAAAAGTTGAAACCGATATTGAACCTGTTTTATTACATAATCAGGTACTGGTACTCAAAATTCGGGTATTCCAGCAAGATACGGCCAATGAAATCAAACGACTGATTGAGGAATACAGTTCAACCAAGTTAAAGGCGGTTGTGCTAGATTTACGCAATAATCCAGGTGGACTGCTTTCCGCTGCGGTTGAATCCGCAGACTTATTTTTGAATCAGGGACTCATTGTCACCACAAAAAGCCGTTCTGAGGGCGATCAGCAGTTTCAGGCATTGCCCTCCAATGAGTTTCAGAATATTAAACTGGGGATTTTGATCAACCGCCGTTCCGCATCGGCGGCTGAAGTGTTTACCGCAGCCCTGAAAGAACATAAACGGGCATGGGTGATTGGGGAGAACAGTTATGGTAAAGGTGTGGTACAAAAACTGTTTCCACTTCCAAGTGGCGCAGCCCTGCAAATGACGGTATCGCATTATTACACCCCAAATGGCCACATGATTGAGGGACAAGGGATTCAGCCAAACCAGACCTATCCCTTGCTGCCAGAAATGAAAGAGGACAGTTATTTAGACCATGTCACTGAACTGGTGCTGAAAAGTAAGCTTTAACATAATAAAGCCCCTTTTAAAGGGGCTTTATTTTTAGATTAGCGTATTACTCATCATCTTCAGTATCGAGTCCAAATTTTTTCAAACGATAGCGTAAAGAGCGGAACGTCATGCCCAGTTTCTTGGCCGCCAGAGTACGGTTCCAGTGCGTGAGATTGAGAGCATTGAGCAGGATTTCTTTCTCAATATTTTCTAGATAACGTTCCAGTCCTTCAGGCGGAAGTTTTTTAGAACTCATTGCAGGGCTAGCGCTTGGATGAGCCTGCTCATGCTCTTCCTGCGTTGCAAAGGGCATGGTGACAGGAGTCGCAATTGAGCCGCGTAATGGGGCTGTTTGCAAGTGTGCAAGATCGATATTTTCGTCATCACTGAGGGTGATGGCGCGTTCAATGATATTGCGTAACTCACGCACATTGCCTGGGAAATATTGTTGTAACAGGAATTGTTCTGCACGAGAGGACAGGGTTTTTGCAGGGAGTTCCCATTCCTGGCTAATTTTCTGGATAAAGTGATTCGCCAGCAGGAGAATGTCCTGGCCACGCTCACGCAAAGGTGGCAGCACGATATCCATGACGTGAATACGGAAAAATAAGTCCTGACGGAAGCGACCCTGTTGAACCAGAAGTTCAAGATCCTGATGGCTGGCACTGATCACACGGAAATCAACATCAATTTCCTGGTCTGAGCCGACAGGGCGGATCTTCTTCTCCTGCACGGCACGTAATAATTTGACCTGCATATTGAGTGGTAGCTCTGCGATCTCATCCAGAAACAGGCTGCCACCGTGTGCTGACAAAATTAAGCCCTGTTTGTCCTGTGCTGCACCTGTAAAACTGCCTTTCTTATGTCCGAACAGTTCACTTTCCATTAATTCGGTTGGAATGGCACCACAGTTAATTGCAATAAAAGGCCCTTCACTACGGTTACTTAGACGATGAACCAGATTGGCAACGACTTCCTTACCTGTTCCAGACTCGCCCGTGATAAATACAGGTGCCTGAGAACGGGCAATTTTCTTGAGTGCGATACGTAATTGTTGAATTGGTGCCGATCGCCCAATCAGTAATTTATTTTCTAAAGCTGTTTCAGCCGCTTCCTGTTCAGGTTGCGGGCGATTTAACGCTTTTTGAATCAACTGGTCTAAATGTGTTTGATTGACAGGCTTACTGACAAAATCAAATGCACCCGCTTTCAATGCCGCAATGGCAATATCCATATTGCCATAGGCAGTTAGTACCGCAATCGGTGTATTGGGATAGTTCTGTGTTACGTGTTTGACTAAATCGAGACCATTACCATCTGGAAGGTTCAAGTCTGTTAAACAAGCATCATACTGAAATTCAGTAAAAAACTTTTTTGCTTGCTCTACACGATAGGCGAGATGGGTTTTAATCCCCATTCGTGCAAGCGTCATTTGCATGAGGAGACATAAGTCTTCTTCATCGTCTACCAGCAAGACGAGTGGTTGTTTAGCTGCCATTTCCCCGAAAACCTAATCTAAATCAATGGATTTTTGAGCATTCAATCCTGAAACATGCTCCTTGTTGTCGCTCAACATAGGTGAGCTTTGCATGATTTGCCTCACAAAAGCTATGAGATAGGTACAATCCTAAACCAGTTCCTTTAATTTCGGTACTAAAAAATGGCTTGAATAGCTGAGATATATCGCGTTTTGCCACCCCTGTACCAAAATCAATGACATCAATGCAGATTCGCCCCTCTTTTAAATGCACCTGCACCTCAATATGTTCCGCATCTGCGGCATTATGTCTCAATGCATTGCGAATCAGGTTGATCATGACCTGCCTTAACTGTTTTTCATCAAACAGGATACTGGCTCGTTCAGGAAGATTGAGCTGAATCTGTTGTTTTACATCAGCCAAATCTTCATTGAGTAGGCTACCAAAAAAATCAGTCAGGTGAATGACCTGCGCCTCTGTGGGCTTGTTGCGTGCCATTTCCAGCGTATCCTGAATGATGCTGTCAATCCGCTTGGCCTGTTTGCCAATCATGCGTGAAAGCATGTCCTGTTGATGGGCATCACTTTCCTTGAGCAGTTCATTGGCCTGTACAATTGCAGCCAGAGGGTTGCGAATTTCGTGAGCGATACTGGCGGAGAGCTGTCCTAAGGCCGCCAGTTTCAATTGCTGGACTTGCTGGTTAAGTTTCTGTGCATCTTTTAAAATCAATAAAATCAGGAATTGTTCAGGAACGACGAGGTGCTTAACCTTTATATTGACGGTATAAGGGCTTTGTTGGGATTCAAAACTAAACTCCTCACCATCTTTCAGGTCACTGAGCCTGATCAGTTCGAATAGGTCGGGCTGCCATTTGATCAGTGGAGTCTTTTCAGCGGAAACTGGAAAGTGAACACCCAGTAGGGTATTGGCGGCGGGATTGCTGAGTACAATATGGCTGCTTTCATCCAGCACCAGATAACCATCCTCGATCTGTTCAAGAATATAGCGGTTAATGTTCTGGAGTTGATGGATCTCGATAGATTGGTGGAAAGTTAAGGTTTCCAGAATTTTAAAGCGTTGCACTGCAATACGGCCAATCGCATGCACCACAAAAAATAGAAAGGCAAGGAGAGCGCTATTGCCGAGATGATTTAAATTATTGTAGTCAAAAAAGTTGCCAAGAAAACGCTGGTAAACCACCATAATTACCGCGAACAGCGTGACGATTAAGGATAACTGGGCATTAAGCAGAATGGCGGATGAAAAAATAATAATAACGTAGAGCAGGCTAAGCTGGAGGTTTGGCCCACCTGCTGAAAATGTAATTAGGCTCAGGCAAATCACGTCAACAATAAAGACAAAGATCAGTTGCTTGGTGATTTGCAGTGGAATCAGTTTCAGTAAAAAGAGCTGAAAAATATTGACGCAGGTATAACACAGCAGTGTATAAAAATAGAGAAAGGGGTATTGATAGTTGTTGCCCAGTTGTTCTGCGGTAAGCACATAAATCAGGATCAGGCTGACTGAAATAATCAGGCGATAACCACTATACCAAATCCCTAGTCGATAGATAGTCTGTGATACAGAGGAGGCAATTTGTCCCAACATAGGCGATGACTAATGATTAAGGTTTAATGAGTCCATATCGAATCGCAAGGTGGGTGAGTTTGACATCGCTATCAATTCCCAGTTTTTCAAAAATACGATAACGATAGGTGTTTACGGTTTTTACACTAACGAATAATTTATCTGCAATTTCCTGGGCACTGATACAGTTGACCACCATCATTGCCACCTGCATTTCACGTTCAGAAAGAGCATCAAATGGAGATTGTTGGGTGTCGGAAAGATAGGAACTGGCGAGTTGTTCGGCTATGTCGGCACTGAAATATTTACCGCCCTGCATCACCTTGTTAATGGCACGCACCATTTCTGTAATCGGCGCACCTTTGGTGATATAACCCTTTGCCCCAGCCTTAAGTAACAGGGATGGATAAGGTTCTTCTGCAAGGCCACTCACCGCAATTACTTTGGTGTCAGGTGCGGTCTGTAATAGCCGACGTGTGGTTTCAACCCCACCAATCCCAGGCATGTTTACATCCAACAGCACCACCTGCGGATGTTTTTGCCGAACTAGGGCAATGGCTTCTTCTCCAGACTCAGCCTGCCCAACAACATCAACATCTGGATGGTCTTCCAGCATACGGCAAATGCCTGTGCGTACGAGCTCATGATCATCAACAACAAGAACAGTGATCAAGAAGACCTCCTTTTTTTCAGAAAAACTGGTTTTTTTGTTACATAAAGCAAAATTAGCTTGCATTGAAACGACAAAATTAGCAATCCTATTCTCCGTTTCTAGCGAATAGTTGTACACAATTGTGTCTATAAAAGCTTTACCCGATTTGTTCAAATGTAAGGCATAATGATAGTAAGCGCAAATGTGCAGCGTCCTGAGTTGAGTATTGTGTCGTGAAAAATTCTAAAAAATCTGTCATGCATGTGTTGGGCATGTCTATCTTGTTGGCGTGGAGTTCAACAAGCTTTGCCGAGCTGGTGGTCAATAACAGTCCAGTTGCTTCGGGTACAAATGGTTCTGCGTCGTTAAACTGGTCTGCGAATGATGCCAGCCAGTTAATGGAGGAAGATGAACCTTTAGAGATTAGTCCGCAAGGCTCGACCTCTGTGACGACAACTTTGCGCAGTGGTGGTTCTGCAACCATTACATCGTCGAGTAGCCCTAAAAATACTGTACAAATTCGCGACACTTTTAGCAACAGCATCAATTATAGTAGCCAGCCTTCAGTCAATGCCCGCGCTGCGCTGGTGATGGATGCGCAAACGGGTGAAGTGCTGTACAGCAAAAACAGCAACATGTCTGTGCCAATTGCGTCAATTACCAAACTGATGACAGCCGTTGTGACTGCTGACGCACGTTTAAATATGTCTGAAGAAATTACATTGCAATCCATTGATTTTGCGGGTGCAGGTGGCAAAAACTCCAGTTCAACCCTGCGTGTTGGCGACACAATGAACCGTGCAGAAGCATTGTTGTTTGCCTTGATGAAGTCTGAAAATCCTGCGGCAGCCGCTTTGGCTCGTACCTATCCAGGTGGCCGTCCTGCCTTTATTGCAGCCATGAATGCCAAAGCAAAGCAATTGGGTATGAGCTCTACCCGTTATGCTGAATCAACGGGTCTGGACCCTCATAATATTTCATCAGCACGTGATCTAGGCATTCTAGTCAGTGCAGCTTCACAATATGGCTTGATTCGTCAGTTCTCTACCACGCCAGCCTATGACTTCAATCTAGGCTATCGTGTGTTGAAGTCAAACAATACCAATGCCTTGGTGCGTAATGGTGGCTGGAACATTAACCTGTCAAAAACAGGTTATATCAATGAGGCAGGGCGTTGTGTGGTGATGCACACCACAGTAAATTCGCGTCCAGCGGTTGTGGTATTGCTTGGTGCATCCAGTTCACAGGCACGTACCAATGATGCAACCAATCTATTGAATTGGGTTGCGACACTGCCAAAACGTATTTAATACTGCGTAGATCAGTTTTTAAAATAAAAACTCTTCATCAAGAAGAGTTTTTTTATGCCAAAATGAAGCGACATAATTTGTCTTGTATCAACGCATGATACTGGTTTTTAAAATAAAAATCAGTTAATGTTAAATCATAACACTGGCTTTACAGTGCTTAAGTTTTACATCAGAAAAAACAAACAATTGAGTGATAAATAAATTAGGGGAACAACATGGGCAGCTATGTGATTCGTGAGAAATACTTTGGTTATAACGATGAAACTTTCTACGTAGCTGGCAATCGTATTGCTAATGTTTTTGATAATAAACAACAGGCTGAATTAGCTTATAAAAAACTTGAGATAGATGGAGCGCGTGATTTTGCATTATATGAAGTTGAATCCCTTTTTGATGCTGATGAAGCATTATTGCAGCAATTAGATGATTTCGTATATTCACGTTGTGGTGAACATATCTGCGAAGCAGGGGATATCTCTGACGATGTATTACCAGTAAGTTTAAGTGACGATGATACCTTTGAATTTATTCAGCTTGCTGGAATGCAAAAATTCCAATTGGTTGAATTCGAAAATCAAGTCAAATTTTATGGTTTATGGTCTGTAAAAAAACAACGATGGGTTGAGGAACATGATGAATGCTTTGCGGGTTTAATATATTCAGAAAATTTAGATGCTTTTAAATCTAAAGTTGAGCATATTTTTGCTGATTATGATTATTCAGCAATTGAACTAAAAGGTAGCTTAGAAGAACTTTCAGCGCAACCGATTTTATTGCAGGCAATGATTAGTGCACAATCTGGTTTAAGTTATGATGAAGCAAAACAAACTCTTGTCATTGATGCTTGGCAAGATGAAGCATTGTATGCTGTGAATTCGCTATTGAAGCAGCCTTTGTTTGAAATTAAAGAAATTGGCCTAGAAGAAATTCAAACGATTGAAAAAGAATTGGCCAAGCAGTATAGCTATGATGAAGATGACTGGGGAGACGAAGAAGAGGGTGAAGACTTTGATGCCGAAGCCCTTGTTGAAGAACTCATTCAAGAGTTGGCAGAAGAACTGGACTTAAGTGATGAGCAGCGGGCTGAACTGTTTAAGGAAATGAAAAAAGAATCTTAACGCCTGAAGATTAAAAAAAACCTGCCGTAGCAGGTTTTTTGATCTATCAATGATAGCTTACATATTTGAAAGAATTGAATCTTTCACTTGGGCCATGGTGGCATCGATGGACAACATGACTGCATCAGCACATTGCTTGATTGCAGTATCAGGATCTTTCAAACCGTTACCTGTCACAGTACATACGATCACAGAACCCTCAGCAATTTTACCCGCCTTGATGTCACGGATTGCGCCACCGATAGAGGCAGCAGAAGCAGGCTCCACAAACACACCTTCATACATTGAAAGCAGGCGTTGCGCTTCAAGAATTTCAGCATCCTGTAACTCATCAAACCAGCCTTTAGAATCACGTACCACCGCTTTGGCATGGTTCCAGCTTTGCGGATTACCAATACGAATCGCTGTTGCAACAGTTTCTGGATTCTCTACAGGCGCGCCACGTAAGAATGGCGCAGCACCAGCAGCTTGATAACCGACCATGGTCGGTAAACCTTCTGGTTTAGGGCCAGTAAATTGATCAGTTGATGCATCATAGATCACTTGTTCAAACTGGTCAGCAGGCTGGTTTGCAACTGCTTCTGTATAACCCATCCAGTGTGCAGTAATATTCCCTGCATTACCGACGGGCAAGCAGTGATAGTCAGGTGCACGACCTAAAGCTTCCACGATTTCATAGGCAATGGTTTTTTGACCTTGCAAACGATACGGGTTGATTGAATTTACAATGGTGACAGGTGCCTGATCAGCCACTTCTTTAACCAGACGCATACCATCATCGAAGTTACCACGAATTTGCATGGTGATCGCGCCATACATCATCGCCTGTGCCATTTTACCCATGGCAATCTTGCCTTCTGGAATGAGGACAAATGCCTTGATGCCTGCACGGGCCGCATAAGCTGCCGCCGCTGCTGAAGTATTACCTGTAGAGGCACAGATAATCGCTTTAGAGCCTTCCTCAACTGCCTTGGTCACCGCCATAGTCATACCACGGTCTTTAAATGAACCTGTTGGGTTCAGACCTTCGTATTTGACATAGATTTCAACATTTTTGCCAATAATACGTGGAATGTTCTCTAGTTTGATTAGTGGAGTATTACCTTCACCCAAAGAGATTGCACGTGTAGTTGCAGACACAGGTAAACGGTCACGATAACGGTCTACAAGACCAGTATAACGATTGGCATTCGACATGATGGTGTTCCAATATGAGGTAGAGCGGGGAGAGGGAAGTCATTTTCCCTCAACCTGATTAACTATCGAGCGATTCTAAACGAATTCTGATGATTTCGCCATGAATTGTAGGTAATGCCTGAATTTGTGCAAGCGCTTCATCCATCTTGGACTCAAGCACTGGATCAGTCAAAATCACAATTGGAATTAAATCCTTTAAGCGTGATTGCTGCATAATGGCATCAATACTGATCCCCGCACGGCTGAGAATGGTGGTGACATCGGCCAATACACCCGTCTGGTCTTCGGCATTGAGGCGAATGTAGTATCCAGTGGTCATTTCCTCACGGCTGAGGATTGGCACATTGGTGAGTGCTTCAAATGCCAGTTGAGGAATCGTTCCTGCCCCATCTTCGGTATAGGAAATATCACGCACAATATCAATCACATCGGCGACCACCGCAGAAGCGGTTGGACCTGCACCTGCGCCAGCACCGTAATACAACGTAGGACCAACTGCATGAGCTTGCACAAGAACGGCATTCTTAACACCATTGACATTGGCAATCAGTTCTTCGGATGGGATCAATGTTGGATGGACGCGTAACTCAATTCCATTGGCTGCACGGCGTGCAATACCCAAATGCTTGATGCGGAAACCAAGATCTTCTGCATATTTCACATCTTGTGCGGTAATCTTGCTGATGCCTTCGGTGTAGACTTTGTCAAACTGTAGCGGAATACCAAAAGCACAAGAGGCTAAAATGGTGAGTTTATGGGCCGCATCAATGCCTTCAACATCAAAGGTTGGGTCAGCTTCGGCATAGCCCAGTTCCTGAGCTTCTTTTAACACATCTTCAAAGGCACGGCCTTTTTCACGCATTTCTGTCAGGATAAAGTTGCCTGTACCATTGATGATCCCTGCCAGCCATTGAATATGGTTTGCTGCAAGGCCTTCACGGATCACCTTGATAATTGGAATACCGCCAGCAACCGCCGCTTCATAGGCGATCTGCACGGCATTGTCTTCTGCCGCCTTAAACAGTTCATTGCCATGTTCAGCAAGCAAAGCCTTGTTTGCGGTAACCACCTGCTTGCCATGTTTAATGGCTTCCATGATGACTTCATAGGCAGGATGAATGCCACCCATGACCTCAACCACGACATCTACATCAGGTTGACGTACGATGTGCATCAGGTCATCATTTTGTTGAATACCCTCAAGATTTAAGTCTGGACGTGGACGGCGTGTACCCACATGGGTAATTTGAATTTCTCGACCAGTACGGCGTTTAATTTCAGCAGCATTTTCTTGTAATAATTTAAGGGCTCCACCACCAACAGTACCAAGACCGAGTATCGCCAGACGAACTGGTTTCACGTCACACTCCATTTTATTCAATCGTTTTAATGAAGCTTGATCATAGCTAAAAAACTGCGTAGACACTAGGGCTAAGATCACTTTAATCTGTCGCCCAATTCGTTCTGGTGTATATGGAGGGGGAATGTTTTATTTTTCAAGTCGCTTGATGATCTCGTCAGGGGTCATATAACCACCCAGATATTCACCCTCAACATTGTAAATTGCTGGGGTGCCATTTACGCCCATGTTGAGACCCAGTTGATATTGGTCACGTACTGGGTTTTTACATTCTCCAGCGAGGACAGGTAAACCCTGAACGGCTTGATCAAAGGCGGCCTTACGGTCTTCACTACACCAGATCGCGGTCATGGTTGGCATAAACTGCTCACCACGAGGCCATGCGATGTAACGCACTTCAATGCCTTTAGCGGTAATTTCAGCCAGATGTTCATGCAGTTTGTGGCAGTAAGGACAGCTTGAATCGGTAAACACATAAATCACATGTTTGGCTTTACCGCCCTGCGCTGGATAAACAATCAGGTCTTCTGTTTTAAGGGCGGCCAAGTGTTTTTTATTCTCTGTTGACTGCAATGCCTCACTGACATTATGCAACTGTTTGTCGCCTAAACGAATTACATCACCCTGAATAATATACTGCCCGTCAGCCGTGGCATAAACTGAACCCATCCCTTCCAGACTCACCCAGTATAAGTTGGGCACTTCGGTTTTTTTCACCGCCAAAATTTTGGCATTGATATTGGCGGTTTTAAAATGCTTTTCCAGCGTTGAAACCAGACGCTGCTGGGTATTGCGTTCATTTAAGGTTGATGCTTCACCAGTTGCAGGCGCACTCGCTGTCAGGGCATCTTGTTTTTGTGCTGAGTTTTCTTTTGAGCAAGCACTTACCAATAATGTCGATGCTAATGTACATGCAAGTACAAGCTTGGAACGGTTAAACAACATAAGGAACCTTTTTTGTTCATATTCATATATTCAGGGGCTTAGCATAACAAAAAAATGCCATGACTTCGTTAAATCTTGCTGATGCATTGTGAACAAAATCAAGTTTTATCCCAATCTTGGACAAGTGGTGGTTTTATCCCCGTGGATGGTATTTACCATGCAACTCCTGCATACGGTGTTGAGCAACATGGGTATAAATCTGGGTGGTGGAGAGGTCACTATGCCCAAGCAGCATTTGCACCACACGTAGATCCGCGCCGTGATTGAGAAGATGGGTGGCAAAGGCATGGCGCAGGGTATGCGGTGATAACTCCGCCTGAATATTGGCCTGTAGCGCATAGCGTTTAATCGCGTACCAAAAGTTCTGGCGGCTCATGATGCCACCGTGCTGGGTGAGAAATAGATAATCGGTACTGCTCTTGTAGAGTTGAGGGCGTGATTCAAGCAGATATTTTTCAATCCAGTCACAGGCATATTGTCCGAGTGGAACAAGACGCTCTTTATTGCCCTTGCCTGTGATGCGTAAAAAGCCCTGCTTTAAATTGATCAGTTCCATGCGTAAATTGAGCAACTCAGAGACACGTAAGCCGCAGGCATACAGCACTTCCAGCATGGCACGGTCACGTAGGCCTAGGGCGGTGTTAGTGTCAGGCGCATTGATCAGCGACTCAACATCCTGTTCTGATAAATCCTTTGGCAATGCTCGACCAATTTTAGGGGATTGATGGGTGGCAACAGGGTTGTCATCCCTCAGTTTTTGTTCCCTTAAAAACTTATAGAACTGTCTCAGTGCCGATAGGCAACGCGCAATTGAACGGGGACTTTTACCAGACTTGGTCAGCGCAATCAGCACATCGGCAATGTCAGCACTCGACCATTGCGGTAATGAAACCGATGTGTGTAATTCGCTGCACTGAATCAGGTCGGAGAGATAGGCATTACGGGTATGGGGGCTAACGGTTTGCGCCACCAGATAATCACGAAAACCCTGTAAAAAACTCAAATGTTCAGGAATGGTGACCGCAGTGGGAATACGAGGTTTTTTATTTAACATAACAGCCAGTGTCCTTGATTCATCTGCACTGTAAAAGAAAAATTTTGTGTTGTCGATCTGTCAAAAAAGGAAATGCCATTGATATTGTTTTTGGTAATTATTCTCATTTGCCTGTATACTTGCAATAAAAGAGTCAAGGGTTAGAAGCGGTGCGATTGTCAGCATTAAAAGTCAAGCAAACGGCGATAATCACCAAGGTGAATCGCCTGGTCGATGAGACTGGACAGCCAGATCTTGTAGCAGTGCGTTTAGAGAGTTTGGGCTTTGTGCCAGGCACTCAGGTGCAGGTAATTACCAAAGGTGTGTTTGGTGGCGATCCGATTCTAATCCAGATTGGCTTTACTCGTTTCGCATTACGCAAAACTGAGGCTGAAAAAATTGAAATTCAACTTGAAGGAGCACCTGCATGAGTGATGCGTTACGTGTTGCCCTCGTGGGGAATCCAAACTGTGGTAAAACCTCTTTATTCAACCACCTGACAGGAACCCGCCAAAAGGTTGCCAATTATGCAGGGGTAACGGTAGAGCGTAAGGTCGGGCATTTCCAGTTGCCGTCAGGTCGGAGTGTTCGTGTCCTGGATTTGCCAGGAACCTATAGCTTAGAGGCCACCAGTCCAGATGAGGAAATCACCCGTGATGTCTGTCAGGGCAAGATCGCGGAAGAGGGGCAGCAGGATGCCTTTTTATGCGTGGTGGACGCAACCAACTTAAAATTGCATTTAGGCTTGGTGCTGGAAATCATTGAGCTGGGCCGCCCAATACTGGTGGTGTTGAACATGATGGATGAGGCACGTCGCCGTGGCATCCAGATCAATACCCAGAAACTGTCAGAACGTTTGGGCGTACCCGTGGTCGAGACTGTAGCAGTCCGTAACACAGGCATTGAAAACCTGTTGCACGCACTGGACCAGGAGAAATACACGGTTCCACAAACAGAGCTCAGTGGTTTGAAAGGTGGACACCATCAGAAAATTGAAACGATTTTCAGGGATGTGGTGAATTTCGTTGATCAGGAAGATAAGCGCACCGATTTTCTGGATAAGATTTTCCTGCATCCAGTGCTGGGCTTGATTAGTTTGGCTGTGATGATGTTTATTGTCTTTCAGGCGGTCTTTGCCTGGGCTGCACCATTCATGGATGGGATTGAAAGCCTGTTTGGCTGGCTTGGAGAAACCTTGGGACAACACATTTCCCAGCCATTGCTGCAAAGTCTGGTTGTGGATGGCATTATTGCAGGGGCTGGTGGTGTGGTGGTGTTCCTGCCACAAATCCTGATCTTGTTCTTCTTTATTCTGGTGCTGGAAGAATCAGGTTACTTGCCACGGGCAGCGTTCCTGTTAGATAAGTTGATGTTCAAGGCTGGTCTGAGTGGGCGCGCCTTTATTCCATTGCTTTCAAGTTTTGCCTGTGCCGTGCCTGGAATTATGGCAACCCGTAGTATCAGTGATCCACGTGATCGTTTTACCACGATTATGGTGGCGCCGCTGATGACCTGCTCAGCACGGTTACCTGTATATGCCTTGCTGATTGCGGCCTTTATTCCAGCGCAAACCGTGTGGGGCATTTTTAACCTGCAAGGTCTGGTGTTGTTTGGCCTGTATATGTCAGGGATTTTTAGCGCGCTTTGTGTTTCCATCGTGATGAAATTCCTGCAAAAGGACAAATCACAACATGCGTTGTTGCTTGAGTTGCCAAGTTACCGTATTCCAGACCTGAAAAGTGTCGGGATTGGACTGCTGGACCGCGCCAAAATTTTCTTAAAACGTGTCGGTGGCATTATCTTTGCGCTGTCGATTTTGCTTTGGTTCCTGTGTACTTTTCCGCAGGCACCAGAGGGTGCAACCCAACCTGCAATTGACTACAGCTTTGCAGGGATGCTGGGGCATGTGATCCAGCCTATTTTTGCCCCGATTGGCTTTAACTGGCAAATCTGTATCGCCTTGATCCCAGCGATGGCGGCCCGTGAAGTGGTGGTGGCTGCACTGGGTACCGTCTATGCACTGTCGGGTGCAGACGATGATGCGGTGGCACAAGGCTTGGCACACTTGATCAGTGCTGATGGTACAGGCTGGTCGCTGGCAACAGGTTTGTCTTTGCTGGTGTGGTTTATCTATGCGCCGCATTGTCTGGCAACACTGGCAACGGTACGTCGTGAAACGGGTTCATGGAAGCATGTGGCGGCGATGACTGCTTATTTGTTTGGATTGGCCTACTTAATGTCGTTTTTTACCTACCAGATTGCATCACGCATTTGGGGGTAGCAAATACCACCTGACCTCCTTTTAACAAAAGGAGGGAATCATTGGAGAGATGCTTATGTTTGAGTACTTGATTGTTGCTGTATTGGTGCTGTGGAGTGCTGTGGTGGTATTTAAGAAAGTATTTCCTCAAACAGCAAATGCAGCATTTCTGGCTTTATCCAACCTGTGCCAGCGTTTAGGCTGGCAGCGTTTGGCAACGTGGTTAAAACCTAAAATGGTGGTGGGTTGTGCTGGTGGCTGTGGCTGTTCCAGCGATGATAGTGCCACAGCTAAAAGTAAAGAACCCATCCAGACAGTAAAATGGCGTTAGCAATATAAGGGTTGCCCATATTTAAGGGTATGGGCGATTTTTTACTTTTACGCACTGACACAAAAAAGCCTGAATAAAACCAAAACTGAAAAAGCATTTAAAACAGTAAAGTGCTAACATTTTTGCCATTCTGTGAACTGCAAAAATGGAACGAAAATGTTAATACAACGTGGTGGATTAAAAGTCGTGGCGGGCCTGGGGGTTTCAGGTGTGTCGGCGGTTAACTTTTTACATGAACAAGGCTACCAGGTTGCAGTTACGGATTCTCGGAAAACTCCCCCTGGGCATGACCAGATTCCCGCTGGAGTGAAAACCAGCTTTGGCAAACTCGATTCAGAACTTTTACAACAAGCAGAAGAAATTATCCTAAGTCCAGGCCTTGCGCCACAGCTACCTGAAATCCAGCAGGCGATTGAGCAGGGTATTGCTGTTGTGGGCGATATCCAGCTGTTACGTCGCGCAACAGAAGTTCCAATTATTGCAATTACAGGCTCAAATGCAAAAAGCACCGTGACCACATTGGTTGGCTTGATGGCGCAGGATGCAGGCAAAAAAGTGGCTGTGGGTGGCAACCTTGGCCGTCCTGCACTGGATTTACTGAAAGATCAACCTGAGCTGATTGTGCTGGAACTGTCCAGCTTTCAGCTTGAAACAACTTCCCACCTGAATGCGGAAGTGGCTGTGGTGTTGAACATGAGTGAAGATCATTTGGATCGTCATGGCAATATGTTGGGATACCACAAGGCCAAGCACCGTATTTTTCAGGGCGTGAAAAAAGTAGTCTATAACCGTGATGACAACCTAAGCCGTCCACTGGTTCCAGATGTCACGCCGATGCAAAGTTTTGGTCTTAATGCGCCTGACCTGAATCAGTATGGCGTGTTGCGAGATGCAGATGGTACCATGTGGTTGGCGCGTGGACGTGAACGGTTACTTAAAACTTCTGAAATGTACATTCAGGGGATGCACAACGTTGCCAATGCACTGGCCTGCCTGGCATTGGGTGAGGCGGTTGGCTTGCCAATGCAATCCATGCTTGACACCCTAAAAACCTTTAAGGGGCTGGAACATCGCTGTGAATACGTCAAAACTGTTGATGGGGTACGCTACTATAACGATTCCAAGGGAACGAATGTTGGCGCAACACTGGCGGCAATTGATGGTTTAGGGGCTGCGATTGAGGTCAAGAAAGGCAAGCTGGCACTGATTCTCGGGGGGCAGGGCAAGGGACAGGACTTTAAGCCATTACGTGATGCCATCCACAAATATGTCAAGAGTGTGATTCTGATTGGTGAAGATGCGGCAGTGATTGAACAGGCCATTCAGGGAACCACCATCATCCAGCATGCCAATAGCCTAAAGCATGCGGTGGATTTGGCCCAACAGGCGACCCATGCAAAGGATGTGGTTTTACTCTCGCCAGCATGCGCCAGCTTTGATATGTTTAAGAGCTACAATGATCGTGGACATCAATTCGTGGCCTGTGTAAATGCCTTGAATGAAAATAAAAACTAGGGATTAGAGTTATGGCTGATTTAGCCCAAAACGCTATACAAAAGACTGTACAGAAGATTTCACAGCTGCTGAATCGTTTGCCCAAGTTTCCAGCAGAAATGACAGCACGCAATATCCTGATTTTCTCTGTGATTTCCCTGCTGTGCTTCGGTTCGGTGATGGTGGCGTCAGCCTCGATGCCGTATGCGGAATATATTCATGAAAACCCATTCTACTTCCTGATTCGTCATGGTATCTCGATTGTGGTTGCGGCGGTGGTGGCATTTTTAACCTATCGGGTCTCCCTCAATCTATGGTTTAAAAATGCATTCCCGTTATGGTTGATTACCATCGTCTTGCTGCTCGCCGTACTGGTTGTGGGTTCCGAAGTGAATGGGGCACACCGCTGGATTAAGGTGGGTGGCTTTACCTTGCAGCCTACAGAGATTGCCAAGATCGTGATGGCAATTTTTACCGCTGACTATGTGGTTCGCCGTGCCAAAGAGGTGCGAACGCACTGGAAAGGTTTGCTGCGCCTGAGTGGTGTCATGGCCCTAACCGTTGGCTTCATTGTGGCTGAGCCTGACTTGGGGGCCACCGTCGTGATTGTTTTGATGATGGTGGGTGTATTTTTTCTGGCAGGTGCGCCAGCAACACAGTTCCTGATTATGCTGGGGGCAATTGTTGCGGGTGTGACGGCCCTGATCCTGTTTGAGCCTTTCCGCTTTCAGCGCCTGATTTCATTTACCAATCCCTGGGCTGATCCATTGGGCGTTGGCTACCAGCTTTCCAATGCATTGATGGCATTTGGACGTGGTGAATGGTTTGGCACGGGATTGGGACACAGTGTCCAAAAGCTGTCCTATCTTCCAGAAGCACATACTGACTTTATGTTGGCAGTTCTAGGTGAGGAGTTTGGTTTTGTTGGCGTGACCATTGTGATGACGCTGTCATTTACCATGCTGGCATGCTGTATTCGTATTGGCCACCGTGCATTGCAACACAACTACCTGCGTGCAGGCTATTTGGCCTATGGCATCAGCATTATTTTCCTGCTACAGATTCTGGTGAATGCAGGCATGAATATGGGCTTGATGCCAACCAAGGGTTTAACACTGCCATTCATTAGTTATGGTGGTACATCGTTGATGATGTGTGCAGCCATGATCAGTTTGATTTTGAAAATTGATGCATCAACGCAAGAGTTAAATCCTGTGAAAGAAGAATCAAACTTCTAGTTAATCAAGCTTGAAAGTTTTAGAGAAGCCCTTTGCTATGCATAGGGCTTTTTTATTGCCTATAGGTATATTCCAGCCAAATGAATGCCTTTTGGAATTAAAGCAATATTCCATTGTTGCACCGCTTGTTTGAGCATAATTCGGGGCTGGTCAAGTTCAATATCAGGCTGACCTAGCGCTAAAATCGCCTGCTGTAGCAGTTCTGGAGCTTTAGAAGTGCCTAATGCCTGCGCCATATTCTGCTTTGACAGTTTTTGTCCCTGATCATTCATGGCAAGCGGGAGGTGCATATAACTCAAAGTCGGATAGTTTAGCAGCGAACCGAGCCAGATTTGGCGGGTGGTATTATCCAGTAAATCTGCACCACGAACCACATGGGTAATCCCCTGTAAATAATCATCGACCACGACAGCCAATTGGTAGCTGATAATGCCATCTCGGCGTTTTAGGACAAAATCGCCGAGATCATGTTGCAAGTTTGAGCATTGTTGGCCTTGTAAACGATCATCAAAACAAATGAGCTGATCAGCGACCTTAAGACGAATCGCCTGCTGGCTGAAATCAAGACGGAGGTCACGACAAGTACCTGTATAGATATGATTAGAGCCCAGCATTTTACGTGTGCATTGGCAGGCATAAACCGCCTGGAGTTGTTTAAGCTGTTCAAGCACCTGTTCATAAAGCTCTAAACGATCTTTTTGAAAAATGATTTCGGCATCAGGTTCAAACTGAAATGCATCAATACAGGAGAGAATGTGGGCTTCACTATGGGGATAAATGCGTGCAATGTCGGTATCTTCAATGCGAACCAGCCATTTGCCATGATTGGCTTTGGCATCACAATAGCTTGCGACTGCGGTAAGCAGGGACCCAAAGTGCAGTGGACCTGTCGGGGAGGGTGCAAAACGTCCGATGTAAGACATGGGGAAAGTCTCACGAATCTAAGTAAACATTGACTTCGTGAAGTCCCCCTCCCTTTAAGGGAGGGGCTAGGGGAGGGTTTATCCGTTGTTTTGCTTTTCTTTGATTTCTGCCAAAGTTTTGCAATCGATACAGAGCGTTGCCGTTGGACGTGCTTCCAGACGGCGTAGGCCAATCTCGATACCACAGGTTTCACAGAAACCATAATCTTCGTTCTGGATCGCCTCAATCGACTGTTCGATTTTACGAATCAGCTTACGCTCACGGTCACGGGTGCGTAACTCAATCGCAAACTCTTCTTCCTGTGTTGCTCGGTCATTGACATCAGGCAATGCAGTTGATTCATCCTGCATGGTGTTCAGGGTGCGGTCAACTTCAGACATTAACTCAGCTTTCCATGCATTCAAAATCTGGCGGAAATGCTCAAGCTGCCTTTCAGACATATATTCTTCGTTTTTCTTTGGCTGATAAGGTGCGATGCCAAACAGACTTGCGGTGGTTCCACCTTCCGCAGACTTGGGTTTGGTTTTACGCACACGTTTTACAGGCGCTTTTTGATCGTCAATCACTTCTGTCTGTTCGTCCAGGACTTGATTTTGGTTGTCATTCGCCATATAGGGCATTCCTCATCATACACGTACTATCTATACGCAAAAAATATGGTGATATGCAAGTGTTTTTATATAAACCGAAGATGGTTTTCCCCATCAGGGGTCGTCATCATATAGAGTTTTTAGACAAGATGGTAGTCATTCCTGTCTAGATTTCGTGAGAAATCGTGGATGTGATTTGTAATCAACAGTCGCTAATCATATCCCAAAACTTCTGAGCTGTTCATACGCTGGGAAGTCGGAAGCCGATAGACCTGTGTTTCCAGTTCTCCATTGGCCTTAAGGCAGATATAACGGTAACCAGGATGTTCCTCATCCAGGGCGAATTTATCACTTTTAGGCTTGAATTGAATACAGGTTGATGGGGTTGATAAAAATTGAATATCTTGCCATCCGTTAATAGAGTCTTGATGGACATGACCACAGATGATGGCTTTGATATTTGAAAAAGGTCGAATCGTTTCGAGTAAATCAGATGAGTTCTTTAGTTTATGTTGATCAATCCAAGCAGATTCCATCGCAAAAGGATGGTGATGGCAGGCAATAAGCACATAGCGGTCTTTTAACTGTTGTAATAGTCTGGTCAACTGTGCCAGCTGACCATCCGCGATTTTTCCATCAATACGCTGTGGCTGTGCACTGTTCAGTAAAATAATGCACCATTTGCCAAGTTCAACAACCGTTACCTGTGTCTGGTCGCTTTCATGGAAAGGAAAATGGACAACATCATCATGATTGCCTGGGGTATGGAAGAAAGGAATGCCCAGACTCTGCATATGTTGCAGATAGCGATTGTAGGTCACTGGTGTCGGGTTCTGAGCCAGATCACCTGTATGCACAATCAGGTCAATATGGGGGTGCTGTTGGCGCATCAAGTCGATTACTGCATGAAAGCTTTGCTCGGGATGCATCCCGACAAACTCCAGATGCGGATACTCCAGTAAATGGGTATCAGTAATCTGTATCATCACAAAATCTTTTTGCGATAACGCTGAGACCTGGAAAGTCACCGTCTGTAGTCCCCCAGATTCTTATCGTTGTTGTAAGTGTTGAGCCAGCCACTGCAATGCCATAATCACAGGTGCATTTCTCAAACGTCCATTCTTAAGTAAAGTGCCTAGTTCTGAATAGTCAAATAAATGAAGCTGGATGTTCTCCCCTTCATCTGGCATCCCAAAGATGCCCCCCATTTTTGGTAATTCTACTTCTGCCGCATACAAGTGAAAAAATTCCGAGCATGCCCCCGCAGAAGGGTAAAAACTAAATAAATGCTGGAGCTGTTGAACCTCACAACCCGATTCTTCCAGGCTTTCCCGACGGATACAGTCTTCTGGTGCTTCGTCTCCATCAAGCACACCAGCAATGACTTCAAGTTGCCATGCTGACTCGGAGTCATTTAATGCACCGACCCGAAACTGCTCAATGAGTGCAAAGCGTTGTTGTTGGTCATTATAAAGCAAGACACCAGCGGCTTCTGGGCGATGGATCAGCTCACGCTGAATCACGGGTGAGTAATCTGGCTGATTAAACAATCGGTGTCGAAAGCTCACTTTCTCAACTTGAATGAATCCTCGGAATAAAAACTCTCGAGATTCTATCGTAACGTCGGATGCTGAATAGCTGGCGTGGTCAAGAATATTCATCTTCAATCAGGATGAGATTGTACATATCTCATCCTAACCGAGAATGATTCATGGGCAAATCTTTTTTTAGGCGATTTACAGCTTGTGGTACAATTTTTGACCATGTTCCTGATAAGCGGTTTTCATGGCACTGAGACCTGCTTCAATATCTTTTTCCACATCATTTGACTGATTGGCATTGTGCTGGTTTTGAGCATAATCTCGCACATTCTGAGTAATCTTCATGGAGCAGAATTTTGGTCCGCACATGGAGCAGAAATGCGCTGATTTATGCGCTTCTTTTGGCAAGGTTTCGTCATGCATGCTGCGTGCCGTATCTGGGTCCAGACTCAGGTTAAACTGGTCATCCCAACGGAACTCAAAACGTGCCTTGGACAGTGCGTTGTCACGTACCTGTGCACCTGGATGGCCCTTTGCCAGGTCCGCTGCATGCGCCGCAATCTTGTAGGTGATAATCCCATCCTTGACATCTTTTTTATTCGGTAGACCTAAATGCTCTTTTGGTGTGACATAACAGAGCATGGCAGTACCATACCAGCCAATCATCGCGGCACCAATCGCCGAGGTGATATGGTCATAACCTGGAGCAATGTCAGTTGTTAATGGCCCCAGTGTATAGAATGGCGCTTCCTTACATACTTCCAGTTGCAGGTCCATATTCTCCTTGATCATATGCATTGGCACATGACCAGGTCCCTCAATCATCACCTGTACATCATGTTCCCAGGCGCGATGTGTCAGTTCACCTAAAGTTTTGAGTTCGCTGAACTGCGCTTCGTCATTGGCATCCTGCACACAGCCTGGACGTAGACCATCACCTAAGCTAAATGAAACGTCATAGGCTTTCATGATTTCACAGATTTCATCGAAATGCGTATACAAGAAGTTTTCTTGATGATGCGCAAGACACCATTGCGCCATAATTGAGCCACCACGCGACACGATGCCTGTCAGACGATTGGCGGTCATAGGCACGTAGCGTAATAACACACCTGCGTGAATGGTGAAATAATCGACACCTTGTTCAGCTTGCTCAATCAAAGTGTCTTTAAAGATTTCCCAAGTGAGATCTTCCGCGACACCATCTACTTTTTCTAAAGCTTGATAAATAGGCACGGTACCAATTGGTACAGGAGAGTTACGGATAATCCATTCTCTGGTTTCATGAATATTCTTACCCGTCGATAAGTCCATGATAGTGTCGGCGCCCCAACGTGTTGCCCATGTCATTTTAGCAACTTCTTCATCAATCGATGAACCGAGTGCCGAGTTCCCAATATTGGCATTAATTTTTACTAAAAAGTTGCGACCAATGATCATTGGTTCAATTTCAGGATGATTAATGTTGGCAGGAATAATCGCACGACCTGCGGCAACTTCTTGACGGACAAACTCAGGGGTGATTTCTCTTAAATTCTGAGCACCAAAGTTTTGTCCTGCATGCTGACGCATGTCTACGCCTTGTCCTTGGCGCTGATTCTCACGAATTGCAATATATTCCATTTCAGGTGTAATAATACCTTGTTTGGCATAGTGCATTTGGGTAACGTTTTTACCTGCCTTAGCTCGACGAGGATTTTGAATGTGAGCAAAACGAATGTCAGCAGTACGAATATCTTTTAAGCGAGCTTGACCAAAATCAGAACTTAAACTTGAGAGTACATCGGTGTCATCACGTTCTTCAATCCAAGTTTGGCGGACAGAAGGTAGACCTTGATTTAAATCAATTTTTACATCAGGATCGGTATAAACACCTGATGTGTCATAAACCATAATAGGTGGATTGTATTCACCACCTAGACCTGTCGGTGTTTCTGTCAAGCTAATTTCGCGAAATGGAACTTGGATATCTGGGCGAGAGCCTGTTACATAGACTTTTTTTGATGCGGGTAAAATACGGGTTAAATCTTTCGCATCTTGCTCATGTTGAGCGGAAATATCAGCAGAGGGAAGATTCGTTAATTGGTTCATGGCATGATCCTTATGTATTACATTAACGAATCAAGCACGAGCAAAAACGATAGCGAATTTATCTCTTTGATAAATAAAGGCGAGGCTTTTGTTGGGCTTGATTCCTACGCAGGTGTTAACCTGATCAGGTTCAACGGTACTTGTCTTTAAATCTTGTGATTAAGATAATCTCAGCAGTTAATTAACTGCGCTCCGTCAAGCTAGGTATTTAGACTAACAGATTTTTAGATTTTTGTTTTATCAATTCACACCAATCGACTTTTGACTCAGCTGTGTTATTGTCATAAAAGTTTCATCATTGCTGTGTTTTAATCACCCATCATTTTCCATGTGTCGAGTGGAGGCATACTGTGAGTCCAAGTAATCCTGTGTTAAATCACCATATTTCTTCACAATTTAATGAAGACTTACAAGCTGTGCATACCAAATTTATGACCATGGGTGGGCTGGTTGAACAACAGGTTGCCAATGCAATCCACGCCTTGCTGGATACCGATGCAAACTTGGCGATGGATGTTCAGTTTAAGGACAATGTCGTAAATCAATATGAACGCGATATTGATGAGGGTCTCACCCTGATTTTGGCGCGCCGTCATCCCGCAGCGATTGACCTGCGTATGGTGATTGCGATGAGCAAAGCAAATACAGATTTAGAGCGGATTGGTGATGAAGCTTCAAAAATTGCACGTATTGCCCAAAATTTGTGTGAAGAGGGCGAGTCGCCGCGTGGTTATATAGAAACCCGTCATATTGGTAACCAAGTGCGTGTGATGATTCATGATGCGCTGGATGCCTTTGCCCGTCTGGATGTGGATCAGGCCTTAAAGGTGGTGATGGCGGATGTGGATATTGATCGTGAATACCAGTCGGCAACGCGTACCCTGATGACCTATATGATTGAAGATCCGCGTCATATTTCCCGTGTCATCAATGTGATGTGGGTGCTGCGTTCATTAGAACGGATTGGTGACCACGCGCGCAACATTTCCGAGCAGGTGATTTATATGGCTAAGGGAATGGATGTGCGCCACACCAGCATTGAAGAAATTGAACAGAAAGTAAATCAAAAATAATTTCAGGAATTAATATTGACCACTGAATCTGAATGATCAGTGGTTTTTTATTGGAAAAAATCCAGATAAAAAAATCCCAGACTTCGGGGGAAAAGTCTGGGAGAGAAATATCATGCGTTCTGAGATATCAATATATCTCTTTATCTTTCTTAGACTCACTGTAATTATATTCCCCTCAAGTGTCATGTAGACAACTGTGTATACTATGTAAGGCTTTATTACTTATGTAAATGTCACGTAAAAAGAGAGCTATATTTAGCTCTCTTTTATTCAGTGGTGTTAGCTGAAATGATTTACTTTTGTTCCGTCCAACCTTCTGCTTTTTCAACACTTTCGTCATTGTTGAAGAACTTCTCCCGTTGCTCTTCAAGAAACTTCTTCGCATCGGGTTCGAATACATTGAGGCGTTTTTCGTTAATAAGCGTGGTTTGGTGTTTTAACCATTCTTGCCAAGCCTGTTTTGAAACCGTCTCAAAGAATTCTTGACCTTTTGCACCTGGGAATGGTGCAAAGTCTAAACCGTCAAGCTCTTGTTTATATTTGCGGCAAAATACTTGTCTAGTCATGATTTATCCTTAAGCGTACAACTGTTCTAGGCGAGTGTGTGCACGAGTAATAGCTGCTTCAACTTGTTTTGGTGATGTCCCCCCGATATGATCACGTGCATTCACAGAAGCTTCTAAAGTTAAGGCTTTATCAAACACATCTGCTTCGATCAAATCAGAGAATTGTTGTAGCTGTTCCAGTGTTAATTCAGATAAATCTTTTTCTTCAGCCACACCAAGCGCAACTGCTTTACCTACAATTTCGTGTGCATCACGGAAAGCCACACCTCTCTTCACAAGGTAATCAGCAAGGTCAGTTGCTGTAGAGAAACCACGAAGTGCTGCTTCACGCATAATTTCAATGTTTGGAACCAGTGCAGGCACCATGTCTGCAAAGGCCATTAAGCAACCACGAACCGTATCAATTGCATCAAACAAAGGCTCTTTATCTTCTTGGTTGTCTTTGTTATATGCCAAAGGTTGACCTTTCATTAAAGTCAATAAGCTGATTAAATCACCAAACACGCGACCTGATTTACCACGAACAAGTTCAGGTACATCTGGATTTTTCTTCTGCGGCATAATTGAAGAGCCTGTGCAGAAACGATCTGGGATGTTCACGAATTTAAATTGTGCCGAAGTCCATAAAATCAGTTCTTCAGACATACGTGATAAATGCATCATGATCAATGATGCAGCAGCGTTAAATTCAATGGCAAAGTCACGATCGGAAACAGCATCGAGCGAGTTTTCTGAAACTGCTTCAAAACCCAGTAGTTCGGCTGTGTATGCGCGATCAATTGGGTAGGTTGTTCCTGCCAAGGCTGCGGAACCGAGTGGCATGCGATTAACACGCTTGCGGCAATCTTGAAGGCGTTCAGTATCGCGAACCAACATCTCAAACCAAGCCAATAGGTGATGACCAAAAGTCACGGGCTGAGCTGTTTGTAAATGAGTAAAACCAGGCATAATCGTATGCGTATTTTGACTTGCTAAACTCAGTAGGCCTTTTTGTAAGCGTAGTAATAAACCTAAAATGTCATCAATTTCATCGCGCAAATATAAACGGATGTCAGTTGCAACCTGGTCATTACGGCTACGACCAGTATGTAATTTTTTACCTGTGATGCCGATACGTTGAGTCAAGCGAGACTCAATGTTCATGTGTACATCTTCTAAATCAATACGCCATTCGAAATTACCCGCTTCGATTTCAGCTTTGATTGTATTCAAACCTTGGATAATATCATCACGTTCAGCCTCAGTCAGTACACCAACTTTAGCAAGCATGGTTGCATGTGCAATCGAACCTGCAATATCTTGTTTATAAAAACGTTGGTCAAATTGAACAGATGCGGTAAATTCTGCAACAAATGCATCTGTTGCTTCAGAGAAGCGACCGCCCCACATTCCAGAGGTTTGATTAGGGCTTGCTGAAGAAGAGGATTGAGAAGATGTGGTCATGGCAGCTCAGTAAAATAAAAAAGAGTATAGCAAATCCAAACGCAGTTGCCGAAACTCGACGCAACAAGTTATCGCAAATGCGTCATGACAATGTACAGGATCAGACATCAGCTTCCTATTTTTTTACGAAAATTGGGCAATGGCAACACTTATTGGAATTAATTGTTGCTAGTAATGTGCTGGCGATGGTGTTGGCACTGGCAGAGGCACGTTCATGGCAGGCATTGGAAACCGCCCGTGTTTTGCAATATATGTGCTTTATTAACTGGGTGATTCTGTCCTTTTCTGCACTGGTTGATTATTTTCAGGAGTTTTTTGCCAAATTTAGTCAGAAAATGGCATTAATTTTAGGCTTTATTTTGCTTCAACTGGTTGTTTTGTTTACCACTTGTGCGGTAAATATAATCCAGTACTGGGCTTCACATTCAACAGACTTTTCAGAACAGGTTTTATTTCAGGGTGTGGGCCTGCATTTAAGCTACGGCATATTGCTGGGCGCGTTTTGCATGCGTTACCTATATATGCGTGAACAATGGCTCAAACAGCAATACAGTGAGTTGAATGCACGCATTCAGGCAATGCAGGCCCGTATTCATCCACACTTTTTATTTAACAGTTTAAACAGTGTAGTGAGCCTGATTGCGATAGACCCCGATCGCGCTGAAAATATGCTGATCAGTTTGTCCCGTTTGTTCAGGGCAAGCTTTCAGGAGCTTAAACTGGTGAGTCTGGGGGAAGAGATTGATCTGTGCCAGCAGTATTTAAGTATCGAAAAAATGCGTTTAGGAGAGCGTTTAAAGGTAGAATGGAATATACAGGCAACGTCTTTGGAATTAAAACGAGTCACGATTCCATTATTAACATTGCAACCTTTGCTAGAGAATAGTATTTTTCATGGGGTAGAAAAAGTTTTACAGCCCTCAACCATTAGTGTATTGGTTGAAATATTGCAAAATCAAGTCAGTATAGTCATTACTAACCCTTATTCTCACGATACAATAAAATCGAGAAAAGGGAATGGAATTGCGATAGAAAATGTAAAACAGCGCCTGAAAGCCTATTATGGACAAACGGTCAAGTTTCAGGTTTATGGGGGAGTATCGTTATATACCACGGTGGTAAGTTATCACTATCGAGTAAAATAATAAGTTAACCATAAAAACGACGGATGAAGTTAACGGTGACAAGGAGGAGAGGATGAAAGTTCTGATTGCTGATGATGAACCTCTCGCGGTAGAGCGTTTGTCACGTTTAGTGACCCAGATGGGGCATGAAGTGATTGCGACGGCGTATCATGGGCAGGATGTGTTAAACCATATTGAAAATGATTCGCCCGATGTTGTTCTATTAGATATTCAAATGCCTGGAATGAATGGATTGGAGTGTGCTGAACAGATCAGTCATCTTAGCCCTCGTCCAGCTATTATTTTTTGTACAGCATATGATCAACACGCATTGGAAGCGTTTAAGTTTCAAGCACAGGGATATTTGCTCAAGCCTATTGCACAACAAGATTTACAACAGGTGTTTAATAGTCTGACGCAACTTACACAAGCACAAATGACTGGTTTACAACAACAAGACGATATGTACGATACTAAAACTCAACGTCATCAAATTGCTGCGAAAACTTATCGCGGGGTCGAACTTATTCCAATAGAGAATATTTACTATTTTCTAGCAGATCAGAAATATGTCACAGTACGCCATAAAAATGGCAGTGTATTAATTGATGAAACTTTAAAAGAGCTAGAATCTGAGTTTTCAGATCGTTTCATTCGAATTCATCGTAATGCTTTAGTTTCTCTTGATTATTTAGAAGGTTTGGAACTGATTGCTGCTGGTCAGTATCAGGTTAGATTACGTGAGCTGGATGAACGCCTGTCGGTGAGTCGCCGTCATTTACCAAGCTTAAGAGAATGCATGCATCAATTATAAAATATTGAACTTAAGTCAGATGAAAAATCAGTTTTTGCTTGCAATTTTAGGTGAGCAAGTTAAGTTTGAAACAATTGTTTTGATCCATGCTTAACTTGAATTTATGAAAACCTTGAAAATTGCGACTCGACAAAGCCCTCTTGCACTTTGGCAGGCCGAGCATATTCGCTCCCGTTTAAATGCGCTTTATCCCGATTTAACGGTTGAGTTGGTTAAGTTTGTGACGCAGGGTGATAAAATTCTAGATACACCGTTGGCAAAAATTGGTGGTAAAGGATTATTCGTTAAAGAACTGGAAGCTGCATTGCTGGATGGGCGTGCTGATTTGGCGGTCCATTCAATGAAAGATGTGCCGATGCACTTACCAGAAGGTTTAACACTTGCTGTGACTTGTGAGCGAGAAGATCCACTTGATGCCTTTGTTTCGAATCATTACCAAAGTTTTGATGAGTTACCTCAAGGCGCCAAAGTAGGTACATCTAGTTTGCGTCGCAAATGCCAGATTTTACAAATACGCCCTGATTTAGAGATTATTGACTTACGTGGGAATGTGGGTACACGTTTATCAAAACTTGATGATGGTTTATATGATGCCATTATTTTAGCTAGTGCAGGTCTAAAGCGTTTAGGTTTAGCGGATCGAATTCGTCATTGTTTAGCGCCTGTTTTGAGTTTACCTGCTGTTGGTCAGGGTGCATTGGGCTTAGAGTGTCGTGCAGATGATGTGGAATTATTAAAAATCATTCAACCATTACAGCATGAAGAAACCTCAATTTGTGTGCGTGCAGAACGTGCGTTTAATGCCTATCTAGAAGGTGGCTGTCAAGTTCCAATCGCAGGGTATGCAACTTTAGCCAATGATCAGCTCAGCATAGAAGGTCGTGTGGGAAGTGTGGACGGTAAAACCTTGCTCAAACAACGGTTGATTGGAACTTCAGAAGATGCTGAACAATTAGGTGAACAACTTGCACAATGCTTATTGGAGCAAGGCGCAGGTGAGTTGTTAAAAGCGTTATATTGATGCTGTTCATTAATACCCGCCCTTCAGACCGTGCCTCCAGCCTCACCCAGGCATTGACTGAGGCAGGCTATCAGATTGAAAGCCTACCCTTGCTGGAATTGGTGGCGGAATCTTTTTCTGAAGCATTGCAGCAACTTTACCAACAGCTTGAACAGGTGCAGGTGATTGTTGTGGTTAGTCCAACCGCTGTTGAGATCGGGATGCGTTATCTGCAACAGGCAGGTATCACTTTGGAACGGTTGGCGCATATTCAGTGGATTGCGGTTGGAAAAACCACCGCACAGGCATTAGCAAAGTTTAATATTAAAAGTGATGCACCTGAGATTGAAAACTCTGAGGGCATGCTGCAACTGCCGATTTTAAGGCAGCATCCCCATTTAAGTCGGATTGCGTTTTGGCGTGGTCAAGGTGGGCGACAGTTTATGATGCAGCAACTGCAACAGCGGGGTATCAGTATTCTGAATTTTGTGCTGTATCATCGACAGTGTCCTGAAATAAGCTTGAAGCGTTTTCCCGATATCTTATCAAGAATTCAACGCGATCAACCGACGATGGTGTTGATCAGCAGCGAGGCAAGCTGGAATTACTGGCAACAGCTTTGCGGCCAGGACCTTATTCAAGCACAATGGGTTTATCTGGTATTGGGTGAGCGTTTGGTGAAGATAATGGAAAATGCAGCAACGCAGGCAGGTGGGGCATTTAACATTATTCCGCTTGAAAATTTGTCTGCATCAGGGATGATTCAACGCATAAATGACTGGCAAGGAAATCTATGAGAAAAATTGTATATTTAATATTAGCACTGGGTTTGGTGTGGTTGGCCAAGCTTAGTTATGATGTTGCACAATATTCTCAAACGATTCCCCAGCTTCAACAGCAGCTTGATCAAACACAACAGCGCTATGCACTGCTGAATGACCAGTTTGTTGCTGTACAGCGTCAGGCCCAGAATAACCGTGTTGTGGAACCTGCTGAAAACATGGTGACGATGCCAGCGACAATGACAGGCGTCGCGCCTATTATTCTGATTAAGCAACACTTGCAGTTGATTCAGTTTGCAGTGGAACAGCAGCAGTTTATCTATGCACTTGAGCATTTAAATCAGTTACAGCAACAGATCGTTCAATATGCGGTTGCTCCTGCATTGCAACAAAGTTTAATGAAAGCAATTGAACAGGATCGGCTAGCTATTCAGCAGTTTGTACTGGCACAAACACAACAACAGCAGCAACTGAATCATCTACTGCAACAACTGGATCAAAAAATACAGCAAGAAATCTCCAATCCCAACATTACGCTGCAAAAGACTGCAACTGGTTCATGGTGGCAATTGTTCAGGCTGGAAAGGGTTGAACAGCCCGCTACGGATTTAATGAACCGTCATGTGCTGCTCAAGGAGGCGCAGTTACGATTATTGCTGGCATCCCAGGCCTTAAATCAGGGGCAAACTTCTGAATACCGAAAGTCAGTTCAGGAAGTCATACAGTTACTGGTGAAACTACCTGACCAAAATAGCCAACAGATCAGGTCCCGACTGGAGAAAGTATTGAATTTACCTGCTGTGCCAACGCCAAAACTGACAACACTTGGTTTGTTGGGGTAGCGAATGATGAAACAGCTTGTATTGATTTATCTACTTGTCGGTCTATTAATCTTTGCCCTGCTTGCCGTATTGAACTATGGCTATGGCGCGGGTTATGTCTATATCTACTGGCGCGATTGGCAATTCCAGAGCAGCGTTTGGGGTCTTATTCTGCTGTTTATTTTGGTGAGTCTGTTTGCACAGTTATTATGGATATTTGCTCGGCGTTATTTAGCACGTGAGCAACGAAAAAAAGAAACAGTTTTACATTTTAGAGACCTGCATCCCTATGAACAACTCGGCATTGTTTGGTTGCTGGATGCTGCCAAGGACCAGCAGGTATTTATAGAACGTGTTTTTACACAATCAGGCTTGCTGAATAATATTGTGGATGCGCAGTTTGATTATCGAAATGGAGATTATGAAACTGCGTTGCAGCATCTGGAAAAATCGGCGCCTATGGCTTTTGAACTGGCTGAGTTACAGCGTATTGATATTTTTCTGGCGCAGCAGCAAACTGAAAAGGCGTTGACCCATTTGGAATTTCTTGCCCAGCACCAGCTTTCTCCCTGGTTAAGTGAAATTGAAACAGCATATCAGCAATGTATCACGATTTTATGGGGCAAGCTGGCATTACAAAAACCGTGGTTATTTTTACGTACCACGCAGCAGGGTTTACTTGATGCTGAACATCGTGATTTATGGTTGCAGCAGTTACTTATTCAGTTTGACCAGGCTTCAGTCGATGATTTAATTGCCTTGCAGCGACGTTATTTGGCACTGCAAAGCGAGATTCAGGCGCGACCATACAGTAGTAAAGTCCTGTGGCTGAAATTAATGGCACGACTGCCAGAAATGAGCCTGCAACACGAAGATTTAGCCTTACATTTATTGCAGGAACATTTTGACCCAGAGGTGTTTTATCTTTGGTTCCAGCAGCAGTTATTAAAGCAGATTCCAGATTATGCTTATGTGGAACAGCGTATAATCCAGCTTGAGCAGCGTTATACCAGTGTACCCATGTTGACGTTCGCCAAGTGGCATATTTATGTGGCGACACAGCGCCAGCAAGAGGCGGAACAGCTCTTAAGCCTATATCCAGATAACATTTTAATGAGCTACCTGCGCATTAAAACCGTGCTTGGCGATAATCCTGATTTAATCAGGCAGTTAAATTTAATTTTTGAAAATGATGTTAATTTTCTTAACTTTAAAATATGAGTGGAAATATGCAAGAACTGTCTATCTATCCTGTTGTTCACGAGCAAACTGTGGCTTGGGGAGATATGGATGCTTTTGGCCATGTCAATAATGTGCAGTATTACCGATATATTGAAAGTGCGCGAATTGCGTACTTAATGGTATTAAATATATTTGAAAATGATATATTGACTGTGGTGGCTTCCAGCCAGTGTAAATATTTAAGACCAGTATTCTATCCCGATGTATTGTATATTGGGGCACGTATTGAAGAACTGAGAAACAGTGCATTTCGTATGCATTATATGTTATGGAGTCAGGCACAAAACCAGGTTGTTGCAACGGGTGAAGCTGTGTTGGTATGTGTGGATAAACAAACTTCACAGAAAGTGAATATCCCAGAGTTGATTAGGAACAGGATCATTCAGCTTGAAGCCAGTGTAGGACACAATCTAGCTGCTGGTGAATAGTAAAGACAATTATGTCTATTTTACGGAATTAAAATAGACATTTATTGCATCAAATTCTTGCATATTTCTGATCATGACTTGTGTGAAGAGAGGCAGTATTTTATTTCTCAAATAAGAAAAAATGAGTCAAAATTAAGAAAAAATTAATATTCTTTTTGATAGATCTTACAGTCTGCTTATTTGGATTAATTTCATTTGATTGAGCAAAGCTGTCCATATTTTATTTAATTATAAATAAAAAGCTCATTTTATGGATTGATTTGATTAAGTAGACTATTCTGATATTGATTATTTAATCACTTATAAATTAATATAGTTTTGAATTTTAAAATTCATTTTTTATTTTTGAGTGATATATTTCCTTTTTTAGATTTGGAGCATTTCGAATGAAACCTGATATTAGTAAATTATCTGTTGAAGAATTAAAACGCTTACAAGTAGAAGCTGAGGCTTTAATTGTAAGTAAAAAAGATCAAGCAATTGAAGATGCTTATGATCAGATTGTTGCGATTGCGGATGGTCTGGGCTTTAGCATTGAAGAACTATTGGAACTTGGCGAGCAAAAACGTAAAAAAACAACGCGTAAAGCCGTAGAACCACGTTACCGTAATAAAAATAATCCTGAAGATACTTGGACTGGACGTGGTAAGCAGCCACGCTGGTTGGTTGCTGAGTTAGAGAAAGGTGCAAAACTTGAAGATTTCTTAATCTAATCGAGTTTTAAAAGTCATGATTTTGTCATACGATGACTTTACCCTGTTTCAAAAGCCAGGCTGAAAAAGCTTGGTTTTTTTATATCAGAGAATTGGCGATGTTGAAAAAGTATGCATAATGTCATTCGGAGAGCAAGTTTCTCAAAATGGACGGTCTGTTGCATGTTGGTAAGGATGGAATGAAGAAAAAAACCAAACAATGGAAATGGTGGATTTTCGCCATATTTGCATTTTTAATTTTTATTATTTTACAAATTCCAGCAACATGGTTAATTGCGAAATTTTCAAAAGATAATCAAATATTACATAATGTCAGCGGCAATATCTGGCAGGGACAGGCAGATTGGCAGCAAGGCCAGCTGCGCGGTTCCGTGCACTGGAAAACACGTCCTTTAGACCTGTTGCTCATGCGTTTGGGTGCCAACCTCGATATTCATAGTGGCAATACCCAGTTCAATGGTGTGTTTGGCTATGGTTTTGGCCAGAAAATCATGGTCAGGGACTTACAGGGAACAATTTCGCCTGAGACGCTGAAATATTTTGCAAATTGGCAATGGCCCCAAAATGCGATTCAGCTCAAGGATGTGCAGTTAAACTATCAGAAAGAAAAAGGTTTTGGTTCGGCAAAAGGCCAGTTGCATTGGGGTGGCGGTGAATTGAGCTATACCTTTGGCCAGCGTCAGGATCGTATGAATGTACCATCCCTGATCGCTGAATTAAAGGATGAAAACGGGCAACTACAGATAGATGTCCGTGACCAGCGCAGCCAGAAAATGGCAAATCTTAGCTTAGATCCGAGTTTCATGTTGGATGTACAGTTGACACAACGTATGCTGTTGAATATTCCATCATATCAAGGTAAGGCTGGACTGGACACCTATGTGATCAGTTCCCGTCAGCCATTGTTGCAGGGTGGTTTTTAATGAATGCATTGACGCAGAGAATGCGGCAACTACGCTGGCAAAAGCTGGATAAACTCAGTGCACTGGTTCTGGGATTGCTGATTTTATGGCTATGCTGGAAGCTGGCCTCATTGTTCTGGTGGGTGGTTGCGCCCCCACAGCCGATGCAGTTTGATCGGGTTGAGCTGGGTTCACAGCAGGCAAGGGTGCCAAACATCAGTTCATTTGCACTGTTTAATGAACCTGCTGCAACAACGGCACAGGACAATGTGAATTTGGAACTACAGGGTGTGTTGCTGGGGTACCCAAGTTATTTATCTTCCGCGGTGATCAAGCTGAATGATACCGCCGAGCGTTATCGTGTGGGGGAAACAATCGGTTCAACTTCATATCAACTGGCGGAAGTGTACTGGGATCATGTCATTTTAAGGCAGGGCAATGGTGCAACCCGTGAAGTCAAGTTCAAGGGGCTTGATAAGGGGCTTTATCAGCCAATTGCACCATTATCTACGAATAATAACAGCAACAGTGTGCCACCTCAGACACCACCAGCACAGAATACTGCACAATCTGCTCTAGGTCAGGCTATTCAGCAAATGCAGGATAACCGTGAGCAATATCTGAAAAATATGGGTGTCGCTGGCGGAGCGGATGGTTATGAAATATCGGATCGGACCCCCAGTGCCTTAAAAAACACCTTGGGTTTACGCTCGGGTGATCGTATCCTATCGGTCAACGGTCAGACCATTGGACCAGGACTCAGCGAAGTACAATTACTAGAGCAGGTACGTCGTGAGGGGCATGCCAAAATAGAAATAAAACGTGGTGATCAAGTGATGACCATACAACAGAGTTTTTAGAACCCCCTATAATTCCCCCTTGTCAAAGGGGAATACAAAAGGGTTTACAAGTTAGGAACAAGTGCAAGTTATGGCTTTCTTGAATCATCAACGTCCACTTTGGGCACTACTTGCTGCCGCGCCTTTGGTTGCGACCATCAGTACCAATGTGCAAGCACAAACATGGAAGATCAACCTACGTGATGCAGACTTAACTGCATTCATTAATGAAGTTGCTGATATTACAGGCAAGAATTTTGCAGTTGACCCTCGTGTGCGTGGCAATGTGACGGTTATCTCCAATAAGGCGCTCAATAAAGATGAGGTGTATGACCTGTTTTTGGGAGTGTTGAATGTCAATGGCGTGGTGGCGTTACCCTCTGGAAATACGGTAAAACTCGTTCCCGACAGTAATGCGAAAAACTCGGGTATTCCTTATGATGCACGTAACCGTGCAGGTGGCGACCAGATTGTCACCCGTGTCATCTGGCTGGAAAATACCAATCCGAATGACCTGATTCCTGCACTACGTCCACTGATGCCACAGTTTGCACATTTGGCAGCGGTTGCTGGCACCAATGCATTAATTGTTTCAGACCGCGCGACCAATATTTACCAACTGCAAAACATTATTCGCAATCTGGATGGTACAGGCCAGAATGATATTGAAGCCATTACACTGCAATCGAGCCAGGCCGAAGAAATTATTGGTTTGCTGGAAACCATGAGCGCCACTGGAGCATCCAAGGACTTTATTGGTTCGCGTGTACGGGTCATTGCTGATAATCGAACCAACCGAATCCTGATCAAGGGTGATCCTGATTCACGTAAGCGTTTGCGCCATACCATTGAAATGCTGGATGTGCCCTCGGCAGACCGTTTGGGTGGCTTAAAGGTATTCCGTTTAAAATATGCCAGTGCAAAAAATCTGGCTGAGATCCTGCAAGGATTGGTGACGGGACAGTCTGTTTCCTCATCATCTGGCTCAAATAATGCGAATAAATCCAGTTCGACAACTAACTTAACTTCTGGTAGTCAGGGTCAGAGTGGGAGTTCTCCTGCTGGTGTCAACTCATCCATTAGCCTGAACAGTGGTTTTAATAACAGCCAGAATAATGCTGGCATCACCAGTTTTAATGGCAATGGTGTCAGTATTATTGCCGATGGCACTCAAAATGCCCTGGTGGTGAAGGCTGACCCACAACTGATGCGTGAAATTGAAGCGGCAATTCAACAGTTGGATATTCGCCGTCAGCAAGTGTTGATTGAGGCCGCGATTATTGAGGTGTCAGGAAATGATGCAGATCAATTGGGGATTCAATGGGCACTGGGTGATTTAAGCAGTGGTGTTGGTCTGATGAGTTTTAGTAATGTCGGGGCAAGTCTCGCATCAATTGCCGCAGGTTATGCCAGTGCTGGGGCAAGTGGCGCAGCCGCAGCCATTGCTGGAGATGCCAGCAAAGGCAATGGCGCTACATTCGGGGTAGGTAATTTTGAGAATTCACGCAAAGCTTATGGTGCGTTGATACAAGCCTTGAAAACCAATACCAAATCTAATTTCTTGTCCACTCCTTCGATTGTGACGATGGACAATGAAGAAGCCTATATCGTTGTTGGTCAGAACGTTCCGTTTGTGACAGGTTCAGTATCGACAGGAACTTCGGGTACGGTAAACCCTTATACCACTGTTGAGCGCAAGGACGTTGGTGTCACCTTAAAGGTGGTTCCGCATATTGGTGAAAACGGTACAGTTCGCCTTGAGGTTGAACAGGAAGTTTCGGACGTTCAGAACAATAAGGGCCAGGCAACCGACCTTGTCACCAATAAACGTGCCATTAAAACGGCTGTGCTTGCTGAACATGGTCAAACTGTGGTGCTGGGTGGTTTGATTGCGGACAATACTGCATTGTCACGTCAAGGTGTTCCTGGACTGAGTGATATTCCTTATCTGGGGCGTTTATTCCAGGCCAACAGTAGAAGCAATGAAAAACGCAACCTGCTGGTGTTTATCCATCCAACCATTGTAGGCGATGCCGATGATGTACGCCGTTTATCGCAGCAACGCTATAACCAGCTTTACAGCCTACAGCTTGCAATGGACAACAATGGCAACTTTGCAAAATTGCCAGAAAATGTGGGGGATATTTACCAGCAACAAGCTGTGTTGAATAGCTCACCCTATCAAAAAGTTCCAACAGCGATACAAAGCAAGACAGTTGTGGTGACCACACCTGTTGCCGTTGATGCGCCACCTGTGCAGAGGCAAAGCATACAGCTTCCCGCTAAGGCGACTGAACGGAGCAGGAATACGGTGACAACAACGACTATTCGCCCTACGTATTCACAGTAGATGCACAGAAGCGCTTGTGTCAAAATGTTATTATTGCAAGAAAATATGATAAGGATAGGCATCTATGACTTGGAAACTGCAAGCCATTACAGGTGAATTTACGGGGCAGGAAATTAGTGTCGAACGTGACATGCTGGTGGGGCGGCATCAGGACGCTGAAATTTTGTTGCAGTCCACTGATATTTCACGAAAACATGCTGCATTACTGTTTAGAGATGACCATATTTGGGTAAAAGATTTAAAGTCTACAAATGGAACATTTGTGAATGGTGAGCGTGTTGAGCAGGAACAGGAGATAGAATTGCATGATGGGGATATGCTCCAGTTTGCCAGTTTTATGTTTATGATTCTTGCTCCTGAGCGTTATAAGGCTCATTTACCTGAAATTGACGTTGAGCCAGTAACGACAGTACCGCATGATCAGGGAATGCCAAGCATTGCCGAGCGTGCCGCTGAAACACGTATTACACGTGATGGCATGCCACAACAGGTTTCCATCCCAAAACCTGCACCAATACCAGAAAATGTGCAAGTTGAGGCGGTTGCTGAGCCAAAGCCTATGCCTATGCAAGAGCCACTCTCCCGTGTGGCTCAGGAAAAAGAGCAGCAGAAAAATGCTTCAGTTGGCCTGATTTCCATTATTATTTTAGTGATTTTGGCGGTGATTGCCTGGCTGTTCTTTAAATAATCAGTCTAAGCTTCTACAATCAAAGGCATGCTAGAAAGCATGCCTTTTTATTTCTGAGTAAATTCAATGTCTGTTGCACAGTTACAAAGTCGTCATCTTATTTTGTTTGATCTGGATGGAACACTGGTTGATTCCGCAGCCGATTTATATCGGGCCATGAACCTGAGTCTGGAAAAACTACAATTTCCTCTGGTGACAGAGGAACAAGTGCGTGCATGGGTGGGTAAGGGCGCGGCAAAACTATGTGAGACCGTACTTGAACATATATTTGGGCAGGTGAATACTGAGCAGCAAACGCAATTGCTGGATACGTTTGTGGACATTTATGCTCAGGAGTTGTGTGTCAATACTCAGGTCTACACAGGTATCTTGCCTTTTCTGGACTATTGCCAGAGCCATAACATGGTGATGGCATGTGTCACCAATAAACCTGAACATTTGGCAAAAGGGATATTACAGATTCTTAAACTTGATCATTACTTTAAATTGGTCATTGGCGGTGATACCTTGCCTGAGCGCAAACCCCATCCATTGCCATTACTGCATTGTATGCAGCTGTGTCAGGTATCCGCGGCGGAAACCCTGATGATTGGGGACTCAAGTAATGATGTGGAAGCTGCAAGACGTGCAGGTATAGATTGTATTGTGGTCAGCTATGGCTATAATCATGGAGAAAATATCCATGACTGCCAGCCACAACAGGTGGTGGACAGTCTGGAAGAGTTAGTTGAGGAAGATCTGGTGAGGAGAAAGGCATGAAAGCTGTTATGGTTTTTCGATGGCGGGCTTGAAGCAGCATTAAACGAAAACGCACAAAAATCGAAACTATAGAGAAAATTCATGACCACCCTCGTACAATTTGAGCAACTCAAGGCCGCTGGCTATAACACCATTCCCGTATACCGTCAGCGACTGGCAGATACAGAAACACCACTCTCAGTTTTCGCACGTTTTAAAGAGCAAAAGCAGGCCTACTTATTTGAATCAGTGGAAGGCGGGGAGAACTGGGCGCGTTATTCAATGATCGGCTTGGGCGAGTCAACTGTCTTTTCATGCAATGCGGGTATCCTTACGGTTCAGCAGGCGGATGGTTCCGTATCCCAGCAAGACTGTAGCGATCCATTCCAGTATATTCGCGACTTCCAAAGCCAGTTCAAGGTTCCCACCCAAAAAGAATTGCCTGATCTACCTAGCTTTACAGGTGGACTGGTTGGATATTTGGGCTATGACGCTGTTCGTTATATCGAACCAAAACTAAAAAATGTTCCAGCAGCTGACCCTGTCACCTTGCCTGACTTGTGGTTGATGCTGTCCCAAACCGTGATTGTGTTTGACAACCTGAAAGATACGCTGTTCCTGATTCATCATGCCGATGCAAACCAGGCAGATGCCTATGTACAGGCACAAGCCAGGCTGGACCAGCTGGAGCAACTGCTTGCAGTCCCTGTTAGCCTACAGGCCAAGCCGCATACACCACCGCATTTTGAATCCATCACAGGTAAGGCGAGGTTTCTTGAGACCATTGAAAAGGTCAAGGAATATATCCGCGCTGGTGATGTGATGCAGGTGGTGCCTGGACAGCGGATGGTGTCTGATTTTGATGGTGAGGCCTTGCAGGTTTACCGTGCATTGCGTCACCTCAACCCATCACCCTACCTGTTTTTGGTGCAAGGGCAAACCCTGACAGACCAGAAACCTTTTCATATTGTGGGTTCTTCGCCAGAGATTTTATCCCGTCTGGAAAATGGCATTGCAACTGTACGGCCTTTGGCGGGTACGCGACCACGGGGCAAGACCAAGGAGGAAGACCTGGCGTTGGAGCAGGACTTGCTGGCAGATGAAAAGGAGATTGCTGAGCATTTAATGCTGATTGATCTTGGGCGTAATGATGTGGGGCGTATCTCCAAAATTGGCAAGGTGCAGGTGACTGATCAAATGGTGATCGAACGCTATTCGCACGTCATGCATATTGTTTCCAATGTGCAGGGAGAAGTGCGTGATGATGTGGATGCATTGGATGTTTTTAAGGCAACTTTTCCAGCGGGCACACTTTCAGGCGCACCAAAAATCCGTGCAATGGAGATCATTGACGAAGTTGAGCCTGTAAAACGTGGCGTATTTGGTGGGGCAGTCGGTTATCTGGGCTGGCATGGGGAGATGGATATGTCGATTGCAATCCGTACCTGTGTCATCCGTGATCAAAAGGTCTATGTGCAGGCGGGGGCAGGACTGGTGGCGGACTCAAATCCTGAGTCTGAGTGGAATGAAACCCAGATAAAAGCTCGCGCAGTGATCAAGGCGGTTGAATTATCGTCAAACGGATTGATTTTATGAGTTTTTCGCAGTTTTTCTAAAAAAACTGCTTGCATCATGTGTGAGTTTTGCTAAACTGCACACCGTTCCGATATGAAACGTATCAAACGTTAAGATAAAGCCGGCATAGCTCAGTTGGTAGAGCAACTGACTTGTAATCAGTAGGTCCACAGTTCGAATCCGTGTGCCGGCACCATCTTAAAGTTGATAGGTTGAATAAAGGATGGCACTGCAAGTAAGTGCGATATGGTGGGATTCCCGAGCGGCCAAAGGGGGCAGACTGTAACTCTGCTACGAAAGTTTCGAAGGTTCGAATCCTTCTCCCACCACCATTCGACTTCGATATAAGTGGTCAGTACCAACATGCGGGAGTAACTCAGTTGGTAGAGTGGCAGCCTTCCAAGCTGCATGTCGCGAGTTCGATCCTCGTCTCCCGCTCCATCGAAGAGATCGCTCTTATAGCTCAGTGGTAGAGCACTCCCTTGGTAAGGGAGAGGTCTCGAGTTCAAATCTCGATAAGAGCTCCAGATATACAGCTTAGTAGAAAATATCTACAAAATTTAAAGAAGCAGGCTATTATAGTCTGCTTTTCAAGTATTAGGTGTCTAGTTTTTTAGGCGAATGTCGATAAAGAAAGTTTTTCAGGGTTGTTTTTCTCTAAACTGGTGTCGACGTAAACGAGGAAGATCATCATGGCTAAAGCCAAGTTTGAACGTAATAAACCACACGTAAACGTGGGTACAATTGGTCACGTTGACCATGGTAAAACAACTTTAACTGCTGCGATTGCAACTATCTGTGCAAAAACTTACGGCGGTGAAGCGAAAGATTACTCACAAATCGACTCAGCTCCTGAAGAAAAAGCACGTGGTATTACCATTAATACATCACACGTAGAATACGATTCTCCAATCCGTCACTACGCTCACGTAGACTGCCCAGGCCACGCCGATTATGTTAAAAACATGATCACTGGTGCTGCTCAGATGGACGGCGCGATCCTTGTATGTGCTGCGACTGATGGTCCAATGCCACAAACTCGTGAACACATCCTGCTTTCTCGTCAGGTAGGTGTACCTTACATCATCGTATTCTTAAACAAGTGTGACCTTGTTGATGATGAAGAATTACTTGAATTAGTAGAAATGGAAGTTCGTGAACTTCTTTCTACTTATGACTTCCCAGGTGATGACACTCCAATCATCCGTGGTTCAGCGCTTCAAGCATTGAACGGCAATGATGGCGAATATGGTGAGAAATCAGTTCTTGCACTTGTAGAAGCGCTTGACTCTTACATTCCAGAACCAGAGCGTGCAATCGATAAACCATTCTTGATGCCAATCGAAGACGTGTTCTCAATTTCTGGTCGTGGCACAGTGGTAACAGGTCGTGTTGAAGCTGGTATCGTTAAAGTTGGTGAATCTGTTGAAATCGTTGGTATCCGTGATACTCAAACGACTACAGTTACTGGCGTTGAAATGTTCCGTAAACTTCTTGACGAAGGTCGTGCGGGCGAGAACTGTGGTGTTCTTCTCCGTGGTACCAAGCGTGAAGACGTACAACGTGGTCAGGTACTTGCTAAGCCAGGTACAATCAAGCCGCACACTAAATTCGATGCAGAAGTATACGTACTTTCTAAAGAAGAAGGTGGTCGTCATACTCCATTCCTTAACGGTTACCGTCCACAGTTCTACTTCCGTACAACTGACGTAACTGGCGCGATCAAACTACAAGATGGCGTAGAAATGGTAATGCCTGGTGACAACGTAGAAATGTCAGTAGAGTTAATCCACCCGATCGCAATGGACCCAGGTCTACGTTTTGCAATCCGTGAAGGTGGTCGTACTGTAGGTGCTGGTGTTGTTGCTAAAGTAACTGCATAAGCTCCATACTGTGTTAGACTCAAATCGAAAGCTTCGGCTTTCGATTTGCTTAATAGGTCAGTAGTTCAATTGGTAGAGCGTCGGTCTCCAAAACCGAATGTTGGGGGTTCGAGTCCCTCCTGGCCTGCCACTTTTTTTAAATAAAAAAGCTTGATTCTGGCTAAGTTGTCATATAATAAGTCGCGAATTGAACGACGAGTAAAAAAATGTCGAATGATAAATCGCGTGACGCATTAAGCGACGCGCCAATCCCTCAAAGAAATAATGCAGAAGTTGTAAGTTCAGGTTCGCCATTGGATGCTGTGCTGTGGTTGGTTGCTATTGCTTTGCTAATCGGTTCTGCATTGGTAAATCAGCATTTACCTGCCTATTGGGCGCCTGCAAATGATATTTGGGTGCGCGTTGGGGTAATTTTGGCTTGTATCGTTGTCGCTTTAGGTTTATTATACGCCACCCATCAAGGTAAAGGCTTTGTGCGCTTGTTGCAAGATGCACGAATTGAACTGCGTCGAGTGACTTGGCCGACGAAACAAGAGACGATCACCACTTCGTGGCAGGTGCTCTTGGTAGTAATTATTGCATCTCTAGTGTTGTGGTGCTTTGATTATGGGTTAGGTTGGTTTATTAAGTTAATTATCGGGTAAGAGCGCCATGAAACGTTGGTATATTATTCATGCCTATTCAGGTTTTGAAAAACAAGTGATGCGTTCGCTTAATGAACGTATTCAACGTAGCACGGTAGCTGACAGCTTTGGTGAAGTCCTAGTTCCTACTGAAGAAGTAGTTGAAATGAAGGACGGTAAGAAACGTAAATCTGAACGTAAATTCTTTCCAGGCTATGTGTTAGTCGAAATGGAAATGAATGATGATACTTGGCACATTGTAAAAGAATGTCCAAAGGTTCTTGGTTTTATCGGCGGTACGCCAGAAAAACCAGCACCAATTTCTCAACGTGAAGCTGATGCGATTCTTGCTCGTGTACGTAATACTGGTGAAGCACCGCGTCCTAAGACGATGTTTGAACCAGGTGAAGAATTACTCGTTATTGATGGTCCGTTCACTGACTTTAAAGGAGTCGTGGAGGAAGTTCAGTACGAAAAGTCGCGTTTAACGTTGACGATTAATGTATTTAATCGACCAACTCAGGTTGAACTCGAGTTTCGACAAGTCGAAAAAACGATTTAATTTGAGTTGGTTGGTAAGCGCCCGATTTGATCGGGCATTGTTGTTCTAACACTTTGGTGTTGTTTAATTTTTTGGGGAGCCTGACGGCGTCTGTACCCAGAGGTAATTTTCAATGGCTAAGAAGATTGACGGCTATATCAAGCTGCAAGTTCCAGCTGGTAAAGCAAATCCATCTCCACCAATTGGTCCTGCTTTAGGTCAACGTGGTGTAAACATCATGGCATTCTGTAAAGAATTCAATGCTGCTACACAAAAACTTGAAGTTGGCTTGCCAATTCCTGTCGTGATCACTGTGTACAACGATAAATCGTTCACATTCATCATGAAAACTCCACCTGCATCTATTCTTCTTAAGAAAGCTGCTGGTATTCAAAAGGGTTCTTCTGTACCGAACAAAACTAAAGTTGGTAAGTTGACTCGTGCTCAATTGGAAGAAATTGCGACTACTAAAGAACCAGATTTAACTGGTGCTGATTTAGACGCTCGTGTGCGTACCATTGCTGGTTCTGCACGTTCTATGGGCTTGGAAGTGGAGCTATAAGACATGGCAAAGTTAACTAAACGTCAAAAAGCCATTGCTGCTGCTGTAGAGGCAAACAAAGTTTATACTTTGGAAGAAGCGGTACAAGTTCTTAACAGCCTTCCAGCTGCGAAGTTCAAAGAATCATTAGACATCTCTGTAAACCTTGGTGTTGATCCACGTAAATCTGATCAGGTTGTTCGTGGTGCGACGACTTTACCTGCAGGTACAGGTAAAACTGTACGTGTAGCAGTATTTGCTCAGGGTGCTGCTGCTGAAGCTGCAAAAGAAGCTGGTGCAGATGTTGTTGGATTTGATGACCTTGCTGAAAGCATTCAAGGTGGAAATCTTGATTTCGACGTAGTTATTGCTGCTCCTGATGCAATGCGCGTTGTTGGTAAGTTAGGTACAATTCTTGGTCCGCGTGGCTTAATGCCAAACCCTAAAGTGGGTACAGTGACTCCAGATGTTGCTAATGCAGTTAAAAATGCTAAATCTGGTCAGGCACGTTACCGTGTAGACAAGGGTGGTATCATCCACGCTGCAATCGGTCAACTTGGCTTTAGCGAAGAAGCTGTACGTCAAAACGTTGAAACTTTAATTGCAGATTTAAAACGTTTAAAACCTGCAACTTCTAAAGGTGTATACGTTAAGAAGATCACCTTGAGCTCGACTATGGGGCCAGGTCTTACTGTTGACGTAAACAACGTTTCTAAGTAATTAGACAGAATTTTAAAGCCTTAGATTTTTTCATCGGAAAAATCTAAGCAAACTTTGAATTGGTAAATGAATGTTTATCAGCGTCAAAGACCTCAGGCGAGGCAGGTTTTAGGATTTGCTTCTTAAAATACCAGTCTGAGTAGACGCGGTGGTGTGATTTGTTGCTCCTCCGCGTGTAAGTCGAAAGACTTACGAATTGGGAGTGTACCTGTGTAGGTACATAAATCACCGTTAGGAGGTTTTACAATGGCTCTTCTTATCGAAGACAAAAAACAGATCGTTGCTGAAGTAACTGAAGTTGCTTCTACAGCGTTCGCTGCCGTTGTTGCTGACTACCAGGGTTTAACGGTTGAGCAATTAACTGCTCTTCGTGTTGAAGCTCGTAAACTAGGTGTTGCTACACGTGTTGTACGTAATACTTTAGCTAAACGTGCTCTTCAAGATACGCAATTCTCTATCTTGAATGACAATCTGGTTGGTCCAACAATCTTAGCATTCTCAACTTCTGAAGACGATATGGGTGCAGCTGCACGCTTGTTCGAAGAATTTGCTAAAACTAACAAAGCATTTGAATTAAAAGCTGCTGCATTTGACGGCAAACTTTATCAAGGTGAAGAAGTTAGTATTATTGCAAACCTTCCGAACCACGAAAAAGCGCTTACTATGCTTGCCTCTGTTCTTCAAGCTCCTATTTCGAAATTGGGTCGTTTACTTACAGCGCTCCAAGAGAAAAACGAGTCAGAAGCTGCTTAAGCTTAAATCTACTTTCACACCATTCAATATCCATTTGGAGTTATTCTCATGGCTTTAACAAACGAACAAATCTTAGACGCAGTTGCTGAATTAAAAGTTATCGAACTTGTTGACTTAATCAAAGCATTTGAAGAGCGTTTTAACGTATCTGCTGCTGCTGTAGCTGTAGCTGCTGGTCCAGCAGCTGCTGCTGTTGAAGAGCAAACTGAATTCAACGTTGAGTTGACTTCTTTCGGTGCTAACAAAGTTGCTGTAATTAAAGCAGTTCGTGAAGCTACTGGCCTTGGTCTTAAAGAAGCTAAAGATCTTGTTGAAGGCGCTCCTGCAGTTCTTAAAGAAGGCGTTTCTAAAGAAGAAGGCGAAGAACTTAAGAAGAAGCTTGAAGAAGCTGGTGCTACAGTTACACTTAAGTAATGCTGTAGGGAGTCGATTTTTTCAAAATCGGCTCCAAAAAATGGCTGATGGCTCTTGGGTCATCAGCCTTTTTGCGTTACAATAATCGGCTCGTTTTTTGATAGTTTTACGTTCATTGTGCGTATTATTTAAACAAAATTTATGAAATCAAACGCTTACCAATATTTTTTTGCTTATAAAAATATTGTTAAGCGTTTTAATACCACTAAAATTGCAGCATTTGTAAACAGTGGTGGCCATATCGGCCTGCGTAATTCTTTCTAGACCCGTTCTGCAGGCGGGTTTAGTTTACTTTCCGAGGACTCCAGATGGCATACTCATATACCGAAAAGAAACGGATCCGTAAGAATTTTGGTAAATTGCCCCACGTAATGGAAGCACCGTACTTACTGTCGATTCAGGTCGATTCGTACCGTACATTCTTACAAGGCGGTAAAACTCCAAAAAATCGCGAAGATATCGGTCTCCAAGCCGCATTTCGTTCAGTTTTTCCTATTGAAAGTTATTCTGGCAATGCTGCTTTAGAATTTGTTGAGTATAGTCTTGGTAAGCCTGAGTTTGACGTACGTGAATGTATTTTACGTGGTTCAACTTATGCAGCACCAATGCGCGTAAAAATTCGTTTGATCATTAAAGATCGTGAAACGAAATCAATTAAAGACGTGCGTGAACAAGAAGTTTACATGGGTGAAATGCCACTCATGACCGATAACGGTACTTTCGTTATCAACGGTACTGAGCGTGTCATCGTATCTCAATTACACCGTTCACCAGGTGTATTCTTTGACCATGACAAGGGTAAAACCCACTCAAGTGGTAAAGTGTTGTATTCAGCACGTATTATTCCTTACCGTGGTTCATGGTTAGATTTTGAATTTGATGCTAAAGATTTAGTATTCGTACGTATTGACCGTCGTCGTAAGTTACTGGCAACGGTGATTCTACGTGCCTTGAATTACAGCAATGAACAAATCTTGAATTTGTTCTATGAAAAAGTACCTGTATATCTTGATATGGGTAGCTATCAAATTGATCTTGTTCCAGATCGCTTACGTGGTGAAATGGCACAATTTGATATCTTAGACAATGATGGTAAAGCGATCGTTGAACAAGGTAAACGTATTAACGCACGTCACGTACGTCAAATGGAAGCTGCGAACTTAGCCAAGCTTTCTGTACCTGATGAATATTTATATGAGCGTATTACAGCTGAAGATATCACACTGAAAAGTGGTGATGTGATTCCTGCGAATACCGTTCTTAGCCATGACATCATGGTGAAGATCGCTGAAAATGGTGTGAAGCAGTTTAACATCCTATTCACGAATGATATTGATCGTGGTTCGTTTGTTGCGGATACATTACGTGCAGATACAACAACAGGTCGTGAAGAAGCACTTGTTGAAATCTATAAAGTCATGCGTCCAGGCGAGCCGCCGACGAAAGAAGCTGCTGAAAACCTATTCAATAATTTGTTCTTCTCTTCTGAGCGTTATGACCTTTCTCCAGTGGGTCGTATGAAGTTCAACCGTCGTTTGGGTCGTCCTTACGAAGTGGGTACAGATCAGAAGTCACGTGAAGTTGAAGGTATTCTGTCACACGACGATATTATTGATGTATTACGTACATTAGTAGAAATCCGTAACGGTAAAGGTGAAGTCGACGATATCGATCACTTAGGTAACCGTCGTGTACGTTCTGTGGGTGAAATGACAGAAAACCAATTCCGTGTTGGTCTAGTCCGTGTTGAACGTGCTGTGAAAGAGCGTTTAAGCCAAGCAGAAACCGATAACTTGTCTCCGCAAGATTTAATTAACGCCAAACCAGTTGCTGCTGCGATCAAAGAATTCTTTGGTTCAAGCCAATTGTCTCAGTTCATGGACCAAAACAATCCATTGTCTGAGATTACGCACAAACGTCGTGTATCTGCGCTTGGTCCTGGTGGTTTGACACGTGAACGTGCAGGCTTTGAAGTACGTGACGTACATCAAACTCACTATGGTCGTGTTTGTCCAATTGAAACACCTGAAGGTCCAAACATTGGTTTGATCAACTCGCTTTCTGTCTATGCTAAAGCGAATGACTTCGGTTTCTTGGAAACACCATACCGTAAAGTTGTTGATGGTCGTGTGACTGATGAAGTTGAATACTTATCTGCAATTGAAGAAGTAGGCACTGTCATTGCACAAGCCGACTCAGCAGTGGATAAAGATGGCAACTTGACTGAAGAAATGGTTTCTGTCCGTCATCAAGGTGAATTTGTGCGTATGTCGCCTGAGCGCGTCACACATATGGATGTTTCTGCACAGCAGGTTGTTTCTGTTGCAGCATCATTGATTCCATTCCTTGAACACGATGATGCGAACCGTGCCTTGATGGGTTCGAACATGCAACGTCAGGCTGTTCCTACATTGCGTGCTGACAAGCCGCTTGTTGGTACAGGTATGGAAGCAAACGTCGCACGTGACTCAGGTGTGTGTGTAATCGCCAACCGCGGTGGTGCGATTGAATATGTTGATGCATCTCGTATCGTGATTCGTGTCAACGAAGATGAAATGATTGCGGGTGAAGCAGGTGTAGATATCTATAACCTGATCAAATATACACGATCAAACCAAAATACCTGTATTAACCAGAATGTCATCGTGAACCTGGGCGACAAAGTTGCTCGTGGTGATATTTTGGCTGACGGTCCATCGACTGACATGGGTGAACTTGCGCTGGGTCAAAACATGCGCGTCGCGTTCATGACATGGAACGGTTATAACTATGAAGACTCGATCTTACTTTCTGAGCGTGTGCTTCAAGAAGATCGTTTAACGTCGATTCACATTCAGGAATTGTCATGTGTCGCACGTGATACTAAGTTGGGCTCGGAAGAAATTACCGCTGATATTCCAAACGTTGGCGAAGCAGCTTTATCTAAGTTGGATGAGTCAGGTATTGTGTATATCGGTGCGGAAGTGACTGCGGGTGACATCCTTGTTGGTAAAGTCACGCCTAAAGGTGAAACTCAGTTAACACCTGAAGAAAAATTACTTCGTGCAATCTTTGGTGAAAAAGCGGCTGACGTAAAAGACTCGTCTTTACGTGTTCCATCGGGTACTAAAGGTACAGTGATTGACGTTCAAGTCTTCACACGTGATGGTTTGGAAAAAGATGAACGTGCGCAGGCAATTGAGAAAGCTCAGCTTGATGCATACCGTAAAGACTTGAAAGAAGAATACAAAATCTTCGAAGAAGCAGCACGTGAACGTATTGTTCGTTTGTTGAAAGGTCAAGAATCTAATGGTGGTGGTTCAACCAAACGCGGTGATAAACTTTCTGCAGAGGTATTGTCTGGTTTAGAGTTGGTTGATTTACTTGAAATCCAGCCAAATGATGAAGCAATTGCTGAGCGTTTAACTCAAATTCAAGTGTTCTTGAAAGAGAAGAGTTACGAGATTGACGAGAAGTTTGCTGAGAAGAAGCGTAAACTTTCTACAGGTGATGAATTAACAACTGGCGTATTGAAAGTTGTTAAGGTTTACCTGGCAGTTAAACGTCGTATCCAGCCTGGTGATAAGATGGCGGGTCGTCACGGTAACAAGGGTGTTGTATCAAACATCTTGCCAGTTGAAGACATGCCACATGATGCGAATGGTGTGCCAGTCGACATCGTATTGAACCCACTTGGTGTACCGTCACGTATGAACGTGGGTCAGATTCTTGAGACTCACTTGGGTATGGCGGCGAAAGGTCTTGGCGATAAGATCGAAAAAATGTTGAAAGAACAACGTACAGTGATTGAACTGCGTGAATTCTTAGACAAGATTTATAACAAGGTTGGTGGTGAGCAGGAAGAGCTTGATAGCTTGACTGACGCAGAAATCTTGGCGCTTTCAGGTAACTTACGTGCTGGTGTTCCATTAGCGACTCCTGTATTTGATGGTGCTGAAGAAAGCCAGATCAAAGACTTACTTGAATTGGCAGACATTTCTCGTACAGGTCAAACAGTATTGTTTGATGGTCGTACAGGTGAACAGTTTGACCGTCCTGTAACTGTAGGTTACATGTACATGCTGAAACTGAACCACTTGGTTGATGACAAGATGCATGCGCGTTCAACAGGTTCTTACTCACTTGTAACTCAACAACCGCTTGGTGGTAAAGCACAATTCGGTGGTCAGCGTTTCGGTGAGATGGAAGTATGGGCACTTGAAGCATACGGTGCAGCATATACGCTCCAAGAAATGCTTACTGTGAAGTCGGATGACGTCGAAGGCCGTACACGCATCTATAAGAATATTGTAGATGGGAACCATTATATGGATCCAGGTATGCCTGAATCGTTCAACGTATTGACCAAAGAGATCCGTTCTTTAGGTATCAACATTGAACTGAAAAATGGTGACTAAATCCCCCTCGTTCCCCCTTTAAAAAAAGGGGGGAAGTTCCCCTCTTTGAAAAGAGGGGCTAGGCGGAGATTCCATAATTTCAGTCAAAACAATATTTGTGACCCAGTCGGAAGAGCGTAGCTCCCCGACACACGGAGAAAAAAATTGAAAGACTTGCTCGATATCATGCGTAAGAAAACGGATTCAGAAGGTCATACACCTGTTGAATTTGACCGTATCCGTATTGGTCTTGCGTCACCAGAGATGATTAAGTCATGGTCTCACGGTGAAGTTAAAAAGCCTGAAACCATTAACTACCGTACTTTTAAACCTGAACGTGATGGTTTGTTCTGTGCCAAAATTTTTGGTCCAGTCAAAGATTATGAATGCTTGTGTGGTAAATACAAGCGTATGAAATATAAAGGCGTCATTTGTGAAAAATGTGGCGTTGAAGTAACGACTGCTAAAGTTCGTCGTGAGCGTATGGGTCATATTGACCTTGCTTCTCCAGTTGCACATATCTGGTTCTTGAAATCATTACCAAGCCGTATTGGTTTACTTCTTGATATGACATTACGCGATATCGAGCGCGTATTGTATTTCGAATCTTATGTTGTTACTGATCCAGGTATGACTCCGTTTGAAAAGTATCAACTTTTGACGGATGAAGAATACTACAATGCACTTGAAGAGCACGGTGATGAATTCACAGCGAAAATGGGTGCAGAAGCTATTCAAGATTTGTTGAAAGACATCGATCTTGAGGCTGAAATTGCTCGTTTACGTGAAGAGATTCCACAAACGACTTCAGAGACGAAACTTAAAAAAGCGTCTAAACGTTTGAAGTTGATGGAAGCATTCAAAGAGTCAAACAACAAGCCTGAATGGATGGTGATGAACGTACTTCCAGTACTTCCACCAGACTTACGTCCGCTTGTACCACTTGAAGGTGGTCGTTTTGCGACTTCAGACTTGAACGACCTTTACCGTCGTGTGATCAACCGTAATAACCGTTTGAAGCGTCTTCTTGACCTTGCAGCACCAGATATTATCGTACGTAATGAAAAACGTATGTTACAAGAGTCTGTTGATGCGTTGCTTGATAACGGTCGTCGTGGTCGTGCGATTACAGGTTCGAACAAACGTCCATTGAAATCTTTGGCTGATATGATCAAAGGTAAACAAGGTCGTTTCCGTCAAAACTTACTTGGTAAACGTGTTGACTATTCAGGCCGTTCGGTCATTACCGTAGGTCCTACTTTACGTCTGCACCAATGTGGTCTTCCGAAGAAGATGGCACTTGAACTGTTCAAGCCATTTATTTTCGCGAAACTACAAGCTTCTGGTCAAGCAACAACCATTAAAGCTGCGAAGAAAATGGTTGAGCGTGAAACTCCAGAAGTTTGGGATGTTCTGGCATCTGTAATTCGTCAACATCCAGTGATGTTGAACCGTGCGCCAACACTTCACCGTCTAGGTCTTCAAGCATTTGAACCTATTCTGATTGAAGGTAAGGCAATCCGTCTTCACCCACTCGTTTGTGCAGCGTTTAACGCCGACTTCGATGGTGACCAAATGGCGGTACACGTTCCATTGACATTGGAAGCGCAGCTTGAAGCTCGTGCATTGATGATGTCAACCAACAACATCCTGTCACCTGCAAATGGTGAGCCGATCATTGTACCTTCTCAGGACGTGGTCTTGGGTCTTTACTACATCACCCGTGATGCGGTAAATGCCAAGGGTGAGGGCATGGTGTTTGCCGATACTCACGAAGTTAACCGTGCATTAGCAACGGGTAAAGTTGCGATCCATGCACGTGTAAAAGTACGTGTACATCAAACCGTGATTGATGAAAATGGTCAGCGTGAACAGCAAACCATTATTGTTGATACCACACCGGGTCGTTGCTTATTGTGGGAAGTGGTTCCACAAGGTTTGAGTTTTGACATGATCAACCTTGAGATGACCAAGAAAAACATCTCAAAGCTCATCAACTCTTGCTACCGTAAATTGGGTTTGAAAGATACTGTTATCTTCGCTGACCAGTTGATGTATCTGGGCTTCCGTCAAGCGACGCGTTCAGGTGTGTCCGTCGGTATGGAAGACATGTTGATTCCACCAAACAAAGAAGCGATTATTGCTAAATCTGAAACTGAAGTTCGCGAAATTGAACAACAGTTTGAGCAAGGTTTCGTAACTGCGGGTGAGCGTTATAACAAAGTAGTCGATATTTGGGCACGTACCAACGACCAAGTTGCGAAAGCGATGATGGATAACTTGTCTTATACCCTTGTGAAAAACAAACAAGGTGAAGATGAGAAACAGAAATCATTCAACTCGATTTATATGATGTCTGACTCGGGTGCCCGTGGTAGTGCGGCGCAGATCCGTCAGCTTGCTGGTATGCGTGGTTTGATGGCGAAGCCAGATGGCTCGATCATTGAGACTCCGATTAAAGCGAACTTCCGTGAAGGTTTAACAGTACTCCAGTACTTTATTTCAACACACGGTGCACGTAAAGGTTTGGCCGATACTGCATTGAAAACTGCGAACTCGGGTTACCTGACCCGTCGTCTTGTAGACGTGGCACAAGATTTGGTTATTACTGAATCTGACTGTGGTACAGCTGGCGGCTTGGTGATGACACCATTCATTCAGGGTGGTGATGTCATCGAGCCATTACGTGACCGCGTATTGGGTCGTGTAACTGCTGAAGACGTACGTCGTGCATCTGATGATGAAGTTGTATTACCTCGTGGTACGTTAATTGACGAGAAAATCGCAGCTCAGCTTGAAGAAGCTGGTGTCGATGAAGTTAAAGTTCGTTCAGTTATTGCGTGTGAATCTACATTCGGCGTATGTGCGCGTTGTTATGGTCGTGACCTCGCACGTGGTCATTTGGTGAACCCAGGTGAATCTGTTGGTGTAATGGCTGCACAGTCAATTGGTGAGCCAGGTACACAGTTAACCATGCGTACGTTCCACGTGGGTGGTGCTGCGAGCCGAACTTCTGCTGCGAACAGTGTTCAAGTGCGTAACAAAGGTACTGTACGTTTCCACAACGTGAAAACTGTACAACATGCCAAAGGTCACTTGGTATCGGTTTCTCGTTCAGGTGAAATTGGTATTGCGGATGACTTGGGACGTGAGCGTGAGCGTTACAAACTTCCTTATGGTGCAAGCATCTTGTTGAAAGATGGTGAAGCTGTAGAAGCTGGCGGTATCGTAGCGACTTGGGATCCGCATACACATCCATTGGTAACAGAAGTTGCTGGTAAAGCACGTTTTAGCCAGATCGCTGATGGTGTAACTGCAACCTCTAAGACGGACGATGCAACAGGTATGACCACTGTTGAAATCTTGCCTGTAACAGCACGTCCTGCTTCTGGTAAAGATTTACGTCCTGCAATCGTGTTGGATACAACCGATGGCGGCGAACAGTTCTACTTCCTGCCACAAAATACAATTGTAACTGTCCGTGATGGCGAAACGATTGGTGTGGGTGACGTTATTGGTCGTGTACCACAGGAATCTTCTCGTACCCGTGATATTACAGGTGGTCTGCCACGCGTAGCTGACTTGTTCGAAGCACGTAAACCGAAAGAGCATGCGATTCTGGCAGAAGTGTCTGGTATCGTGAGCTTTGGTAAAGAGACCAAAGGTAAGAACCGTTTAGTGATTACACCAGATGATGGCTCGGAAATTTATGAAGAGCTGATTCCGAAATGGCGTACCATGAACGTGTTTGAAGGCGAGCATGTCAACCGTGGTGAAACGGTGTCTGATGGCCCACAAAACCCACATGACATCTTACGTTTGAAAGGTGAAGTGGCATTAACCAACTATATCGTGAACGAAGTTCAAGACGTTTACCGTCTGCAAGGTGTAAAAATCAACGATAAGCACATTGAAGTTGTTGTACGTCAAATGTTGCGTAAAGTTGATATCACTGATGGCGGTGATACAAGTTTCATTAAGGGCGAGCAAGTGGATTACATCCGCGTTGTTCAAGAGAACCAAGCTGTCTTGGCTCAGAACAAGTTCCCTGCGAAGTTTGAACGTCAATTGATGGGTATCACCAAAGCATCGCTTTCTACTGACTCATTCATTTCTGCTGCATCGTTCCAGGAAACAACACGCGTGTTAACTGAAGCTGCTGTAACAGGTAAAGAAGATGATTTACGTGGCTTGAAAGAAAACGTTGTTGTGGGTCGCTTGATCCCAGCGGGTACGGGTCTTGCGTACCACTTAGAGCGTCGTCGTCAAGAGGCTGAAGCTGCGGAGTTTGAACTTCATAACGATTTCAGTGAAGTTGACCAGGCATTTAGTCAAGCGCTGAACTCAGACCAGTTCTAAGTTCCAGCAAATCAAAAAAGGCACCTTACGGTGCCTTTTTTGTGGAAAAACAAGCAAATGTTACAAAAACACATTACAGCATCAGCACTTGATTACTTAATCAAGGTAAATGCTTCATGAAAGCAGTCTATGCTACGTTAAATTGAGAGAGGAGAAATTCTAATGAAAAAAATGATGATGATTGTGAGTGTTGGCCTAATGTCAACCACATTGTTTGTGGGTTGCCAAAATGTAAGTCCAGAAAATAAGCGTATTGGTTCGGCTGCCATTGGGGGTGGTGCAGGTGGTGCTGTCGGAAAAGGTTTAGGCGGTAATATTGGTGCGGGACTGGGCGCTGCGATTGGTGCGGGTGTTGCTGCCAATGCAAAAGGTGCGAATAGTAAAAACACCAGAAACAGTGCGATTGGTGCTGGTGTGGGTGCGGCTCTGGGTGGTGCGGTCCTGGGTGGAGAAGCTGGTGCTGCGGTAGGTGGAGCACTGGGCGGTAGTGCTGGCGCAGCTTATGGTGAGAAAAAAGGCAAATACTAAATACTAGAATTTAGAAGTACGCCAAGTATTGTTTAAAAATTAGGAAGAAGCCCTTGTCTAGGATAAGGGCTTCTTTTCGTCATTTAAAGCGTCAATTTAGTGATATAAAAATGGAAAGTCTTTACAAAACATTAATCGATTCGGACATTCTAATAAGGCGGATTCAAGCGGCAAGTGCAACAGTATAAAAACCAGCCATAACTTCACTCGGTGTATACCAACCTAGGGTTTTTCTAGGACGATGGTTGAGTGCAAATTCTATCTGCTCTATTTGTTCCTTTGACACGTCATCAAACGATGATGATTTTGGCAGATATTGACGGATTAAACCATTCGTATTTTCATTTCTAGCTCGCTGAATAGACTTGTAAGGATCAGCAAAATACGTCTCTATGCCAGCATCAGTAATTCTTTTGTGTTCGGAAAATTCTTTGCCATTATCAAATGTCACACTATAAGCATGGCTCATTTGTAAACGATCTAGTGCACAAGTAATCGTTTGAGAGGATGCTCTCGTTGGCCCTAAATGAACAATATGTACATACAGGCTCTTTCGATCAACGAGAGTCAATAAAGCACCTTTATGATGTTTACCAATCACCGTGTCACCTTCGAAATCTCCTAAACGTTGTCGTTGATCAATGACCTGGTCTCGGCAGTGAATACTTGTTTTATCAATGATTTGACCCCTACGATCCGTGTTTTTGTAACCGCGTTTTCGATATTTCTTCTGATGCCTTAAGTGTAGATGAAGTTTACCACCTTTTGATTTATCTTGATAAATGTACTGGTAAATCCACTCATGTGAAGGTACATCCAGCCAACCGCGTTGTGTTAAAGCACCTGAAATTTGTTCGGGTGACCAGTCCAAACCAATCAAATAATCAATATAAGCGAAGGCAAATGCTGTCATTGATGATGAAGGACGGTACCGTCTTTGACTTGCAAATTTAGCTGCCTGTTGAGCTCTATATCCACGTTGCCCAGTATTTCTTTTTAATTCACGGTAGATGGTTGATCGTGAACGTCCTAACTCCCGAGCAAGGGTAGCGATTGAACTTTTACTTTTCAAAGTAGCATAAATTTCGTATCTTTCATCTTGAGAAAGTTGGGTGTATTTCTTCATTGTGTGCTTTCCAATTGCGAGTTGAAAAAGTCTAATGATTCTATGAATACACCTAACTTTTTCAACTAATTACAAATGTGTTGCACTTGGGATTTGAATCTGCGTAACACAATCAGATCAAATTCCCCATAAAAGAAGATTATGCTTTTTATTAGAACCAACAGGAGTGAGTATCGTCATGAAAAAAACAATGGGTTTAGTTTCTACTTTGATGTTATCGGCGGTGATGTTTACAGGCTGCCAGAATATGAGTGCGTCTGACCAGCGTATTGGTGCGGCGGCACTGGGTGGTGCTGTTGGTGGTGGTGTAGGTAACCATGTCGGTGGTAGTCTTGGTGCAGGTGTCGGTGCGGCAGCGGGCGCAGGTGTCGGTGCAAACGCCAAGGGTGGCAGCAGCAACTCAACCACAAGTAGTGCAATTGGCGCAGGTATTGGTTCTGTGATTGGTAAATCAATCTTTGGTGGTGATTCTGGGGCTGCGATTGGTGGCGCAATCGGTGGTGGTGCTGGTGCAGCCATTCAGGAGAAGAAAAGATAATTTCTCAGATTCAAAAATGCCTGCAAAACCTTGCAGGCATTTTTATATGCGTAAAATTAAGCACTGGCTTTGGGCTTTTTCAGACGGATATACAGAACCTTTTCAACCTCTGCAATTCGTGTTCCTGCATCATCCACAATATTCAATGTATAGTTTCGAAACACAGGTTTATGATTTTCAGCCAGTTGCTTAATTTCCGCAATTTCAGTGGCACTGAGCTGTATATCGGCATAGACGGTGCTGCGACCTGGTGACAGGAAATTAATCGAGGCACTTTTATCCCACACAATGTATTTATGGCCTAAATGGTGCATCAGGATCAGCATATAAAATGGGTCAACCATTGAGTATAAACTTCCACCAAAATGTGTCCCAACAATGTTACGGTTTTTTCGGGTGAGCGGCATTTTGACACGGATGTGGTAATTGTCCATATCAATGGTTTCAATTGTGATTCCTGCACCACGGTAAGGGGAGTAGTGGTTGATCATAAATTTAGAAACCACAGGAATGGTTCGAATTTTTTTGAAAATGTCTTTCATGGTCAATTTTTTTTCTTGCAACTCTATTCATACTCCATAAGTATCATTTTTATCGTATCGGTGGCAATGGCTTTTCTATGACCATGCCGACTGAAAAAAAATGGGAAAGAATTATGCAAGTACAAGTAAAAACCGTCACCACTTCTGATCAGCAAACACTTTGTGTCAAGACATGGGGTGATGAGAAAAAGACACCATTGGTGCTGGTACATGGCTATCCAGACAATCAGGAAGTATGGGAACCGATTATTGAGAAGTTGGTAAATGACTATTTTGTCGTGACCTACGATGTTCGTGGTGCGGGGTTGTCTTCCATTCCTAAACGTATCAAGCATTATCGTTTACCACGTTTGTCACTGGATTTGCAGGAAGTGGTTGGTCAGGTTCTGCCAAACCGTAATTTTCATATGGCAGCGCATGACTGGGGTTCTATACAGTCGTGGGAATCGGCAACTGAGCCAAAACTAAAGGGTCGCTTATTGTCCTATACTACCATTTCGGGACCTTGCCTGGATCACGCCTCTCTGTATCTACGTGAGAAATTTAAGTCCGCTCCAAGCAATGTCTTGAAGATGCTGACTAAATCATGGTACATCGGCGCATTCCATTTACCATTGCTTGCGCCAACAGTTTGGACATTCTTTAGTCCAGAGAAATGGGGCAAGATTTTAAGTGGTCTGGAGAAAAAACAGGATCTACCATTGAATGCCAATATTGTGGCGGATGGTAAATATGGAATCAATCTGTACCGTGCCAACTTTATTCCATCCTTGACCCAGCCACGCCAGCGTTATGCACAGTGTCCTGTGCAGGCAATTGTATTGAAGCGGGATGCTTTCGTAAGCCCTGAATACATTACGGAATCCATGCCAAAATGGGTTGAGGAATTTGAATATGTTGAGCTGGATGCGAATCACTGGGCGGTACTGAGCCAGCCAGAAAAAATTGCCGATTATATTCGCCAATTTATCGTGAAAAATGCATAAATAAAAATCAACTGACGGCAATCGCGGAATTTAAACTCTGGTAGAATGGCGCCCTCGTTTCATTTAGTTCAAAGTTATGTTCGCGATTATTGCAGCGGTTGCTGTTATGTTCGGCCTTTCCCTGGGGCGGGTTCCAGTTGTTTTTGCACTTGTAATTGGAGCTTTAACGGGAGGTTTGTTGGCAGGTTTGGGGGTGCAGGGTACGTTAGATGCATTTAATAATGGTCTAGGCGGCGGTGCCCAGATTGCACTTGCTTATGGGGTGCTCGGTGCTTTCGCTTTGGCGCTTGCCCGTTCTGGCTTACCTGATTTACTTGCCTATAAATTGGTTAAAAGTCTAAAAAATGATGCAGATATTGGTACCCAGAAGAAAGTGAAATTTCTCATTTTTCTTACAGTTGGTGCGGCTGCGGTGGCATCGCAAAATGTCATTCCAGTACACATTGCGTTCATTCCTGTCCTGATACCACCATTATTGATTGTTTTCAACCATCTACGCCTGGATCGTAGAGCGATTGCGTGTGTGCTGACGTTCGGTTTGGTCGCAACGTACATGTTTTTGCCAATGGGGTTTGGTGCGATCTTCCTGAATGATATTTTGGCGCACAACATTAACCATTTTGGTCAAAGCTACGGCTTTCATATCAGCAATGATCAAATTCCGCGAGCAATGCTGATCCCTGTATCAGGAATGTTCCTGGGGATGTTAACAGCGGTTTTTATCAGCTACCGTAAGCCGCGAGATTATGAGGACAAGGCCTTGCATAATGTTGCACGTAGTATCGTGGGTGAAATGACCCAGGAGCAGCAAGCACCCCAGATTGCAAAGTTCACGTTATTCATGGCTGCATTTGCCATTCTTGCAACGATTGTCGTACAGCTCTATTCAGATTCAATGATTGTCGCGGGCTTGGTCGGTGTGGCAATCCTGAGTTGTGCTGGAATCTTTAAATGGAAAGAAGCCGATGATGTGATTGTGACAGGTATGCGTATGATGGCACTGGTTGGTTTTACCATGATTGCTGCACAAGGTTTTGCTGCGGTCATTGAAGCAACCAATCAGGTTCCTGAGCTTGTGAAAGCAACAGCAGGCTGGATTGGGGATAGTAAGGCCCTGGCTGCCTTTGTCATGCTCTTGGTTGGTCTTTTGATCACACTTGGTATCGGTTCTTCATTTTCTACCGTACCGATCCTGGCCATCATGTATGTGCCATTATGTTTGCAGTTTGGTTTTAGTCCGATGGCAACGATCGCAATTATTGGGACTGCCGCCGCACTGGGTGATGCGGGTTCTCCAGCCTCGGATTCAACACTTGGACCAACATCAGGCCTGAATATCGATGGTCAGCATGATCATATGTGGGATAGTGTTGTACCGACTTTCCTACATTTCAATATCCCACTGCTTATCTTTGGCTGGATTGCTGCAATGGTTTTATAAAAAATTAAAAACAATGTTTAGGCTCTATTTATAGAGCCTTTTTTATTGATGGAGGCCAAATTAAAAGCTGAACAGCAAATCTGCCAGAATATTGGACTGAATGATGTTGATGTAAAACTGGCAACCATCTATCAGATTATCCTGCTGCATTGCCAATGGGCGGGCGGGATGCAGAAAAGGACAAGCAGTTCCAGTGGTTAAAGCAGCGTAACTCCTATGGGGCCAATACACCATGCCTGAAACGTGCCTATGCACAGCAACAGTTGCAGCTTGACCAGTTGTTGCAGGATCGCGTAGTTGAGTCATGGGCCATTTTAATGGCGTGCGCGTATAAAAAATTTAGTCATAAGCATTGAAAAATCATAGAAATACTCCATTCATAAATCATTCTAAATTTAAGCCTCACAAATAAGGAGTGATTTATGAGTGAACAAGCCTCAAAAAATTATAGTTTCCAAGCTGAAGTTGCTCAGTTATTACATTTGGTGACGCATTCCCTCTATTCCAATCCTGAAATTTTCCTGCGTGAATTGATTTCCAATGCATCGGATGCCTGCGATAAGCTGCGTTTTGAGGGGATCAACCATCCTGAATATTATGAAAATGATCCAGACCTGCATGTTCGTGTCATTCTGGATAAAGACAACAAGACCTTGACCATTTCAGATAATGGTATTGGTTTAAGCCAGCAGGAAGCGATTGACAACCTTGGTACCATTGCAAAATCAGGCACCAAGGACTTTATGTCCAAACTGACAGGTGACCAGAAAGCCGATGCACAACTGATTGGCCAGTTTGGTGTGGGTTTCTATTCAGGCTTTATTGTTGCCGATAAAATCACGGTGGAGTCCCGTCGTGCGGGGCTGGATGCGGCCGAGGGTGTGCGCTGGATCAGTGGCGGTACAGGTGAGTTCGAAGTTCAACAAATTGATAAGGCGAGCCGTGGTACAGACATCATTCTGCATTTACGTGATGATGCGCTGGAATATCTTGAGTCGTGGAAAGTCAAACAGATCATCAATAAGTATTCAGATCACATCAGCTTGCCAATCGAAATGCAAAAAGAAATCTGGCAAGAAGAGGAAGTCGCTGAAGGTGAAGAGCCTAAAGGCGGTCAGATGGTGAAGACGGATGAATGGGAAGCGATTAACTCTGCTAGCGCATTATGGACACGTAATAAGAGTGAAATCACTGATGAGCAATACATTGAGTTTTATAAAAACCTGAGCCACGATTTCGCAGAGCCTTTAGCATGGGCGCATAACCGTGTCGAAGGTAGCACTGAATATACTCAGTTGCTGTATATCCCAAGTCAGGCGAAGCAGGACTTGTTCACGCGTGAGGCGAAAGCGGGCATCAAGCTTTATGTTAAACGTGTGTTTATCATGGATGAGGCGGACAACCTGATTCCAAACTATTTACGTTTCGTTCAGGGCGTGGTGGACAGTGCCGATTTACCGCTGAATGTCAGCCGTGAATTGTTACAAGAAAGCCGTGATGTCAAAACCATTCGTGAGGGCAATGCTCGCCGTGTTCTAACCTTATTGGATAGCTTGGCAAAATCGGAAGATGAGAAAGATCAGGAAAAATTCAAGACCTTCTACACTGAATTTGGTTCAGTGTTAAAAGAAGGTTTGGGTGAAGATATGGCTAACCGTGAGCGTATCTTAAAGCTGTTACGTTATGCGACATCTAGCAATGATGAAATCTCAACCTCTTTGGCTGACTATAAAGCCCGCATGAAAGAAGGGCAGAAAGCGATTTACTATGTGACTGCTGATAACCTTACAGCCGCGAAAAACTCACCACAACTTGAAGTATTCAAGAAGAAAGGCATTGAAGTATTGCTCATGGCAGATCGTGTTGATGAGTGGGCAATGAATTTTGTCTTTGAGTTCGATGGTACGCCATTGCAGAACGTGTCTAAAGGTGCTGTTGATCTTGGTGACTTACAGGATGCCGAAGAGAAAAAGGCGCTTGAGCAAGCGGCTGAACAATTTAAACCTGTGGTGGAGCGTTTAAGCAGCTCATTGAAAGACAAAACCAAAGAAGTGCGAGTAACGACACGTTTGGTGGATTCACCAGCATGTTTGGTCACCAGTGAGGGCGAGCTTTCTCCGCAATTGATTCGCATGTTGAAACAGGCAGGTCAGGCTGTTCCTGAAAGCAAGCCAACACTGGAAATTAACCCTGAACATCCATTGGTAAGAAAACTAGAAAACTCAGCACAGTTTGATGACCTTGCCAACGTGATTTTTGATCAGGCGGTGATTGCCGAGGGCGGCTTGCCAGAAGACCCTGCGGCTTATGTCAAACGCATCAATAGCCTGTTGTTGAAGTAGCCCCTTAAATAATAAAAACCTCTGATCCGTCAGAGGTTTTTTGTCTCTATGGATAACATTGAAGTTATCCACAATTATGCTGGTGTTTTCATCAGAACAATGTTTCAAAGCGAATAAAAGTACTGACATAATGGCTACGGTCTTCGCGGTGGTCATTGAAGTAGTTCAGGCCGCCCTGTACATAGAACCATTCACGCCATAGCGGTTGACGCCATGAAACAAAAGGCCCCCAGCTATTGAGGCGCAGGTTGTTGTCATTGTAATAACCCCCAGTATAAATGCCATAGTTGAAATTATTGTGGGCAAAAAATTGATGCTGGCGGAATGTCCTGTTTTCCCAGGTCAGGTCATCATCCTGTTCATCGGCATAGATCAGGCTAAACTGGTTGGATAAAAAAGGCTGGTTAGGACGTGCATGGACCAGCTCCAGATTGGTGCGCAGGTAGTTTTCACTGTCACTGCCATAACGATAAATCTGTTCGGCGTTGAAATGGAAGTCATTGCGTAGAGTCCAGTTTTTCTCAGCTCTTAAACGTAGATAGACATCATCGCCTGAACGGATACCAATATCGGCATCGGTCTCAAAAGGCAGTCGCTTGGAGAAATTTGAAAAACGTAGCGCAATAGAGCCGTTGTTATCTCGTGCCTGTTTGGAATCTAGCCTTTTGCTGGTGTCCTGATTCGGTTGATTGTTGATATTGGCAATATTGTTGTCAAACTCATCGTCCAGCGTATCATCACCGAAGACCAGACTCAGGCGTTTCTCCAGAGTTGGGAGCTTGATCTTCCCTCGAATACGGGGTTTCACCTCGTAATTGTCATATTCATTCCAGTAATTATCGAGCATAAAGCGGATGGTGGCGGAAGCAGGCTTTTCTGGATCTATCTCCCCAAACCAGTCATCAATCTTAACTGAGGTGCGGTCAGTCCATTCGCGGATAGTGCGCTGTTTGCGATCAATCCATGTTCTGTCTTCCGTTTCCACCGTTGGCGGCACAATCGGCTGATTGGACTGTTCAGGAAAAACAGTTGGGGTCGCATCCACCCATTTTGGAATATAGTCCAGAAAATTTTCAGATGTCGCTACTTCTGTCTGGGAAGACTGAGTTTGAGGCTGCGGTGGATTCTGTGGCTCAGTGTTTGAAGCCGCATAGACCATGCTGGCTGAACCTAAAGAGCACGCCATAAAGCTATAAAATAGAGGTCGTGACACTGTTTTTGGGAAAATCATCATAATGCAGGGTTATATATTGTTCTTACCCCCATTCTTGATGATTTACTGAATAAAATCAAGTGATAGACACAAAAAGTAGTCATATCAACAAAGCTTGTTGACACTTGGTTGGAGGATATTTCAGAGGTAGATAGTGAACAGGTCAATCAGTGGAAAATAAGGGCTTGCAATAAAAGTCCATCATCTCCAGCCACAACTGGAATGTTGTAGGAAAAAATGATGGACTAAGGGGTAAAATTTAGGATGGTTTTAAGATGATTCTGAGGCCGCACTGCTTTCCAGTGCCTGATAAAGGTCATGTACAGAAATGGGTTGTGGCAGGCGGCTAATCACCTGACGGATCAGTTGCCAGGTATATCCCTCGGCACGGTCCAGCAATAGGTATGGATAGGCCTGGTCTTCACTGGATAGCCTAACGCGTTCCGAACCGTGAATGATGCGGATTTTCTGGCGTTCCCTTAACAGGATAACAGGGGTTAGGAACGTTGCCGCAGTTTCCTCGAATGGAATGAATTTCTGAGTATTGATAAATGATACAGGGATATAAGGATATACCCGCTGGTCGCGCTGCCAGACCAGAGTACCATTCATGACACATTCATTAAACAGGGTTTCATGCTGGTGGTAATGCTGCTTGAAATTTGTCCAGCTGGTCTGGTGGATGGAGCTGGTTGTGGTGTGACGCTGGTCGGTATAGGCCTGTAGGATGGTGGTCGCATATTCAATGTTGTGTGTACCCACGAGCACCACATAATGCGAGAACTGGCCTTGTGCATACAACTGCTCTGCAATAAAAACCTGTGCAGATTCCCAGATCGGCTGTACATCATTTTCTGCCTTGAGATAGAGCCAGTCGATTTTAATGTTCTGGTCAATGTCATTGTGCAGATCAACACGGTAAAGCGAAGGGAATGTACGTGCGTCTACACGTTCCAGACGACAGAGCAAACCATCCAGATTAAAGTCTTTCAGTGCAATTGGCTTGGCCTTGTTCAGGTTTGCTGCGGGGCGTACATTCTGTTTAAAACCAGATTTGGCGCGTGTGGCGGTCGCCGTGGATGCAACAGGTTGTATTTTTTCCTGAATAAGTGCTTCCAGTTGAATCTGAAAGTTCGCTGTTTCCTCTCTCATTATAGATAGCGCATCCTTATGAGCTGCCTGACCTGAAAGGCCATCTGCCGAATTCTGTTGCATGGGTTCCAGAACAGGGATGAGGTGGTCAAGCTCATCATCTGTTTTTACATAGTCGCTGGCATGGCGCTGTAGCCATTTTAACGCATCCTGAGATGAGTTCATCCACGGGCTTTTAAGGAAAGACAGGGCAGGGCGAATCACCCACACTTGCCAGTACTGTGCCTGACGTAAGGCGGCCCAGCCCATGTCCCCAGAAGCAAACAGGGCATTTTCAACGCGCCCCATAAAGTTAAAGGTGCCACGATAGGTCATGGTGTAGCCATAATCTGCGAGTTCTTCTGCGGAAAAATCTTCATTCTGGATAAATTGTTTAAACGGGATCAACTGGTTCTGAAAGGCAGGGTCATCACAAGATGCACAAATGTCTTTAATACGTTGTTTTGATTTTGCAATTTCAAAAAGCGAAGTTTTATTGTCATTGAGCCTATCAATGAGAGTTTTGAGCTCATCAACCAAAAGAGCTTTCTCTAATACGTCCATCAATAGTTTCCTTAGAGATAGGCTTGAGCCTGTTTTAAATAGTGAAGCAGTACAATATTGACAGCAATCCCTAACAGTCTGTATTCAGTTGTAGTCGTTGAAGTATGCTGTTTCGCCCACGTTACAAGCTGTTCAATGCATATTTGTTCTGGTGGGGTCCGACCTTTAATGAGGGCTTGTAACGCTTGCATTTCCATAACAAAAGAATGTCACTTTATGACGATTATAGAAGAAAACAATGCAAAATCCATAGCCTATGAGTTAGTAAAAAATCTCATTTAGCTATTCCAAATAGAGAAATTGTTCATGGTTTAGCTTTGAAAATAAAAACATTTTAAAAATATGCATCGGTTAATTAGATCATAAAACTAAATTTTATCTGTAAATTTATGGCTGAGTTGTGACTAGCCGCACATATCTGCTGGTGAAAAGCCGAGCAAACAGGACCGCTGAAAAAATGACTGAATGATGACCCTGGATAAAAGGTGGTTTTCGATGATAAAAGTTTGATATAAAAAGGAATTATACAGGTCTGTATATGAGTGGGTAAGCTTCGGACTGATGTTGAAGCTTACCCAATGACCAGCATTATTGAGGCTTGATTTCGCAACTTTCATCATTACATTGCGCAGCAGCATCCTGCTCAATTTCTGTTATTGCTGACTGGGCCTGTTGCAGCGCCTGCAAGAAAATCTCACGTGGCTGTGCACCAGAAAGTGTGAGTTTCTGGTCAAACACGAAAAACGGTACCCCTGTGATATTGAGCTGTTCGCGGGCAATTTTTTCATCGTGACGAACGAAATCGGTCAGTTCATCTGAATCAAGCACATACTCGACTTCGGCATTGTCCAAACCAATCCGTGAGGCAATTTCCTCAACCACCTCACGCTCACCAATCGCCAGGCCCTCAGTCATGTAGGCATGGAAAAAGGCCTCTTCCGCCTCATTGCCCAGACCCTTGCTCTGTGCCAGATGGATGATGCGGTGGGCATTGAAGCTGTTGCCTGAGTTGGCTTTCTGCCATTGAAAATCAATGCCTTCAGTAGCCGCCATTGCAGCTACATGACGTTGCATCTCCTCCATTTCGGCATGGCTTCGACCATATTTCCTGGCTAGGCGCTCAGTATTGGAGCCCTCATGTTTTGCAGGCGCGTTTAGGTCAAGTTCATAACTGTGCCAATGCACCTCCAGTTCAATACCTGCCTCTGCCGCCATATGCTCAAGACGTTTTTTACCGATATAACAAAAAGGGCAGACCACATCTGACCAAATATCTACGCGCATAGCATATCTCTACAATTTCAGTTGATTTGATAATAGGGGCGTAAGTACGAAATTTAAAGCGATGAAAATGTAATGCTCCGTTACGAGAAATGAAATAAAAATCAATTAACAGTCTATGTTTGATTGATTAAACTTAAATTCATAACATAAAAAATATAAATATACTTGGAGGCTGTATGCGCCGTTTTTTATTATTTTTAACTGTAGTCGTGATTTGTTTGGGTACATTCTTTTTCTATCAGTATCGCGTAAAGCAAAATGCAGCCAATACCGAACAAATGTTTGAAATTGTTATGGCTGAAAAAATGCGCGAACTCTATGATCAAGCGCAGGATTGGAGCAAGCCTATACAACTCAACGTGCATGATGATCGTTTATCTGGTGATTATAAGTTGATGTCCGAATTTCTACTTAGTTATTGGATGCAAAATGTTGAGGCAAGAAACGCTTATTTAAGGCAACTTAAAGCAGCAAATTGGGATACTTTTTTAGATGTCGAACGTTTAGATCAAGACCGTCAAAAAGGTTATCGTGAGACTGAAAAAATGCTTCATGATGTTCGAAAAATCTCGACTGAATACGGAATAAACAGACAGAAAATACAGGCAGATTCACTTGAACAAGCAAAAAATCTTGCCATTCATAATGAAATGAGAAAATCCTTACAAGAAAAATTGCAAAATAACCTGAAAACAGACAAGGAGCATGACATTTTTCCGATTGAACAACAAGTTATTGAGAAAGCACAAGCGATGTTTGATATGTTAAAAACTTACCCTTGGCAAAGAGAAGATAACAAGATTCTTTTTAAGGAAACAGCACAAGTCAAAAAATTTAATGCACTTTATCAAGATGTGCTCAGCTTAAATCAGAAGATGGATAAAATTAAGCAAAACAATGTTGAAGTATTAGATCAAGAATTATAATTTCGTGATGCAATGGTGCCTTGTATACATCATTGCATGACTGAGTGCGAGCTTAAGCTTAATCAAAGATCTTTTCTGCGGCTTGGAAAGGTAGACTCACCACATCAATCGCCACTGCAAATGGCAGCAGAACCAGTTTTTCGAAAGGATTCATGCCAGGTTTGGATGTGTAGCTTTGCTCTTTCTGGGTATAAATAGTGACCTGATAAGGCTTGCTCAAGGCTTTTAATGAGGTCAGGTTATTGGCAGCAGGATAGACCACACCTGCCAGCTTAATATCGAAGCAAAAGCGTTGTGCTCTCATTCGTTCGTCACTGGAGGAAGAACATTCCTTGGCGCCATTTTCAATAAAAAACTCCAGATCTTTTTTGCTTAAATCCTCTTTAAGCTTTACATAGGAAAGTGGCAAGGTGCCCGAAAAATTTCCATCGTTCTTTTCAGAATAGAAAGTTAGGTCGCGTGTGATCTGAATATTTTTAGGGTCAAGCTTGCCAATCAAGCTCACAAACTGGGAGCCACCCTGTGTGAGGATATAGCTATTCTTTTGTCCTGCAATGACGATGCTGTCTCTGGGTAAATTTGCGGCTGCCTGTGCAGGCTGTCCGAAAGCAACCACATTGTCTTCAACCAAAGTGACTCTGGTGGTTCGATTATAGGTTTTACCATCTTTGGTGATGAGGGTTTTGGTAGCACAGCCAGTTAAAAATGTGGCAATGATTGCTGTACCAAGTGTTGCCTTGACCAGGGGTGAAAACATCCATTTACTCCTAATATTTTGAATTCTAAATTAAAATAATGATTGATATTGATATAATCCTGAAAGAACGATAATAAAAAATCTTTGTATAAGCGAGGGTTTTATCAACCAAATATGACCATATTTACAAAGATTAAACATAATCAGTCTCAAACATGGATTTTATCTTTGGTTCAAATTTTGAATCATGGTGACCGTTTATCTGAGCCATACTGAATCGAACAGCACTTTGTTGTAGCCTATTCATAGATGCTTTTATTTAACTCACTGTTTTCTTATGGATGAGAGATATTTGGAGCAAGCGATGAACTTTCTAAAACGATCTGTCTTTCTTTCCCTATTTGCTTTTATGGCATTACCAACCGTGCAGGCAGAAGAGGTGACTACATTGCCAACGATTCGCGTGATGGCTGAATCTGAGTTGCGTGAAGAAGTGGGACCTGTTCCATTTCAGGAAGATATGAAAGTGCGTCAGGCTTTGCAACACCGCATATATAAGACCCATAGTGATATGCAGAATGAACCAATAAAAGAAAGCACAGTTACAGTCGATTATCAGCCGAAAGTAGACGATCCTGATCCATCGCAGATTCCATTGACATTGCAACCCTATAATATTTTTGCTGTGGCGGCGGGTTTTCAGTCATCAGACCCAACCAATGGGCTTTTTAAAATGTTGCAACCTTTTAATATTACTCGTGATAATGTCGATGGCATTCGTGATGGAACAATAAAAATTAATTTTGATGAGGTTCTGAGATTACAGCAGCAGATTCGGGATGAGTTAAAAAGTCAAAATCAATTTTTTATGCGCTAAAGATTTTGAATTGTTGTTGGGAAAACCCCCACATATATAATGCGGGGGTAGCCTTTTATTGTTTTAGATAACGTTCAAAAATCCTAGAGAAATCATAATTTTCTATTTGTTTTCTGCGCTCTGTAAACTTGTTTTCAACCTGGATTGTGGTTTGTGAAATAATATCTGGCAAGTTTAGCAAAACCTGTTCTGATAATTCACGTAAGGAAAACATATTATTTACAGCTTGCTGAGTGATGACTAGCGAATTCATTTGGCGTTCAATTTCTTTGCATGCTTCGCTGATACTGAACAAGGCTTTATATAGATCGCGTACTTTATCAATTTGTGATTTTTCAATATCAATTGAATAACTTGTGCCGCCTAAATTAAACTTGAGTTCCACATCCCGATCCACAGTTCCCGCAGTTTCCAGCAGTACTCGACTGATTTGATTGTGTTTATAGGGATAACGATAAAGGGTACGTTTTTTACTGACAGCACTGGTTCCATCTAAATGTATAAAGGCAGTATTGGTAAAGCAATACTCATCCGTTTTTGCTTTGATCAAGAAGAAAATCTTTTCATTGTCTTCATGGAAAATATAGTCATCAATATCGGTCTTATCATAATCTTTAGGTTCAATAATTTTACCGATATCGCTTGTTCCCATGAGATCGGCTGCCATATTTTTAAACATTGTTAGAACCTTATCGTTTATTAGAATTAGGATCATAATTGGCGAAGTATTGTTCTGTCTAGAGTGAACATTTGTGTTTTAAGAATTCAATACAGCCTTGAAATGAGTTTCTAGTATAAAAAATCCCCGCTTAGCACGGGGATTTTCTTTTTATCTCAGTGTTGATTACACACGTTCGATAATAGTCGCGATACCTTGACCAAGACCGATACACATCGTCGCAAGACCGATTTGAGTATCTTGTTGTTCCATCACGTTTAACAATGTTGTTGTGATACGTGCACCTGAACAGCCCAATGGGTGACCCAATGCAATCGCACCACCATTCAAGTTGATGATGTCTTGTTTGTCATAGACGCCTAAGCCTTTCATGACTGATAAGCCTTGAGCAGCAAATGCTTCGTTTAATTCGATAGTTTGGATATCCGCCATCGTTAAACCAGCACGTTTAAGCGCTTTTTGAGTTGCTGGTACTGGACCGTAACCCATGATCGCAGCATCACATCCTGCAATAGCCATAGAACGAATCACAGCACGTGGTTTTAAACCAAGTGACTGCGCACGTTCAGCAGACATCAACAACATTGCAGATGCGCCGTCAGAAAGCGCAGAAGAAGTCGCAGCGGTTACTGTACCTGCTTTACTTGGGTCGAACACTGGACGCAATGCCGCAAATGCTTCAAGGTTGGCATCTGGACGAATGACTTCGTCGACATCACATAAGATTTTGAAGCCATTTTGATCGTGACCTTCAACACCCACGATTTCGTTTTTGAAACGACCTTCTTGTGTTGCAGCCCATGCACGACGGTGAGATTCAACACCGAACGCATCTTGTTCTTCACGAGAGATACCGTTCATACGACCCAACATTTCAGCAGTTAAGCCCATCATGTTAGATGCTTTCGCATAGTGTTTAGATGCTTCAGGGTTCAGGTCGATGCCGTGCATCATACCGACGTGACCCATATGCTCTACACCACCGATGATGAAGATGTCACCTTGATTGGTTGCAATCTGTGCAGCAGCCGTGTGGATTGCTTGCATAGAAGAACCACACAAACGGTTAACCGTTTGACCGCCAGCAGTCTTTGGAATATCAGCCAATAAACCAATATTACGAGCAATGTTCATACCTTGCTCTAAAGTTTGGTTTACACAACCCCAAATGATGTCTTCAACTTCGTTGGTATCAAATTGGTTACGAGCAACAAGTGCACGTACGAGTTCAGCAGATAAACTGTCGGCACGTACATTGCGGAACATGCCGTTACGTGATTTGCCCATGGCAGAACGAACGCCATCGACAATCACAACGTCACGTGGATTTAAAGTAGCCATTCACGTCGCTCCTTAACCGTAGAATTTTTTGTTGTTAGCAGCCATGTCACGCAACATTTGTGGCGCTTCATAAGCCTTACCTAAGTGTGCATATTTGTCGCAAAGGGCAACGTATTCAGCAACACCTGTTTGGTCGATATAACGGCATGGACCACCACGGAATGGAGGGAAACCTACACCCATGATCATCGCCATATCTGCTTCAGAAGCAGTTGCAACAATGTTGTCTTCTAAGCAACGAACCGTTTCGTTACAGAAAGCAAGCATCATACGGTCAATGATTTCTTGTGGATCAAATTCACGCTTTTCGCCAGTCACGAAAGGCGCAATGATTTCGTAAGCTGTTGGATCAACAGTTTTCGCTTTCTTACCTTTCTTATCTAACACGTATTTGTAGAAACCAATGTCATTCTTCTGACCAAGACGTTTTGCTTCATACATCGCTTGGATCGAACCTTTGTAGTCAGGCTTCATACGGTCTGGGAAACCTTCCGCCATGACTTCTGCACCATGAACACCTGTATCGATACCGACAACGTCGATCAAGTATGCAGGACCCATAGGCCAGCCAAACTTCGCCATTACATTATCCACTTGCTGGAAGTCAGCACCGTCTTTTACAAGAAGGTCGAATGCACCAAAGTAAGGGAACAATACACGGTTAACCAAGAAACCTGGGCAGTCGTTCACTACGATTGGTGTTTTACCCATTTTCTGAGCAAGAACAACAGTTGTTGCGATGGCTTCATCAGAAGTTTTTTCACCACGAATAACTTCAACCAATGGCATCATGTGTACTGGGTTGAAGAAGTGCATACCAACGAAGTTTTCAGGACGTTGTAATGCTTTCGCAAGGCGTGTAATCGAGATTGTAGATGTGTTAGATGCAATGATCGTGTTTTCACGAACATGTTTTTCTGTATCTGCAAGTACGATTTCTTTAACTTTAGGGTTTTCAGTTACCGCTTCAATCACGATGTCCACTTCTTTAAACTCATCGTAACTTAAAGTAGGACGGATGCGAGCAAGGGTTTCGCCCATTTGTGCAGGTTTCATTTTGTTGCGTTCAACTTGCTTTGTTAGCAAGCCATTCGCTTCTTTCATACCTAATGCAAGTTGTGGGTTCCCAATATCTTTCATGATGATTGGAGTGCCTTTGCTTGCCGCTTGGTAAGCAATACCACCACCCATGATACCCGCACCTAATACAGCTGCTTGGTTGACAGGATGAGCACCTTTTTCATATTTTTTCGCAGTTTTCTTTACCACTTGGTCATTGATGAATAGACCAATCAGTGCGCCTGCTTGAGGTGTTACCGCAGCTTTGGCAAAGCCTTCAGCTTCAGCTTTTAAAGCACCATCACGGCCTAGGCTTGCGCCTGCTTGTAATGAATCAAGTAATAGTTTTGGCGCAGGATATTGTGCAGGATTTGCTTTTGCAAGAACCGCACCCTTCGCGCTATTGAATGCCATCATTTGTTCTAAGGCATTCAACTTTACTGGGTCTAATTTTTCTTGGCGTTTCGCTTTCCAGTTTAAACGACCTGAAATGGCTTGTTTTACCAAGTCAATTGCTGCTTCTTGTAGTTTGTCAGCAGCAACAACTGCATCGACCGCACCATCTTTCAGTGCAGCAGCTGGTTTTTTCGGGTTCGCCATTGCCATCCACTCAACAGCATTGTCGATACCAATTAAACGGCTTAAACGTACACTACCACCAAAACCAGGATAGATACCGAGTTTGATTTCTGGTAAGCCAACCTGTGCCTGCTCTGACATGACACGATAGTCACATACCAGACACATTTCAAAACCGCCACCCAATGCTGTGCCGTTGATTGCAGCAACTTTAGGGATGTCTAAATCTTCAAAGCTGTTGAAGATTTCATGGACAGGCATAAGCCAATCAACAATTGCTTGTTCACCAGCAGCGAAGTTGTCGCCAAATTCAGTGATGTCTGCACCCACGATAAATGTTGATTTACCAGAGGTAACAACTAAGCCTTTAATGTCGTTATTGGCTTTAACTGCAGCAATCGCTGCCTGGAAGTCTTCGATGGTTGCACGGTTAAATTTATTAACCGACTCACCTTGTAGGTCAAAGCGGAATTCTGCAATTCCGTCCGCAAGCATTTGGACGGTAATGGCATTGCCAGCGTGGATCATGCCTGATCTCCTTGTTGTGGAGGATTCTAAGTTGATGTCATAAAGCTTATGCGCCTGAAAGGGCGCAAAAATGCTTCGCTAATCTTGCGATAACTATATCCAAAAAGAACATAACAAGTTGTATCAAGCCGTGACGCGAGGGTCATCAATTTGTTGTAACTCATCGATTGTGTGAATCAGCTAGGCCATAAAAATGGGATAACAGTGTATTCCACTTTCTTCAAAGATGGGTTTGGATAGAGGATAAATATCGTTTTTGTTCGATTTAAGTAAGGAAAATTGGTGTTTAAGTACTTAAATTTGGTAAAATAGTCGGCTTATTTTTTATGTGCGATTTGGAAAGTTTGCGATCAAATTGGCATTGGGTTTTCATTTGGGCAGGTAGAGTAAGTTATGATTAAGTGGATCATATTAGCGATATTTATCATTTCTGCGCTTTATATTCAGCGCCGTGGTAAAGTGAAACATTCGTTTTATCGTCAGTTTTTTGACCATTCAACCATTCTCGCACCCATTAATTTTTTAATGTACCTCTTGTGCAGAGTGCCAAACCAGCCGTATATCGATACCCAGTATTTTAAGGATTTAAAGATTCTTGATGAACACTGGGAAATGATTCGTGATGAGGCCAAGGCTTTATATGACAAAGGTGGGATTAAAGCTTCAAGTAGTTATGATGACTTGGGTTTTAATTCTTTCTTTAAAACAGGCTGGAAACGTTTTTACCTGAAATGGTATGACTCGGCACATCCATCTGCTGCTGAACTCTGCCCGAAAACAACCGCTTTATTAAAGACATTACCTAGCATTAAGGCGGCAATGTTTACTGAGTTGGCACCAGATAGCCGTTTAGTTCGCCATCGTGATCCTTATGCGGGTTCATTGCGTTACCATTTAGGTTTGATTACACCAAATGATGATCGCTGTTTTATTGATGTTGATGGGGAGCGTTATTCATGGCGTGATGGTGAAAGTGTGGTGTTCGATGAAACCTATATTCACTATGCGGAAAATACCACTGACCAGAATCGTATTATCTTTTTCGCTGATGTGGAACGTCCATTAAAAACCCGTTTTATGCAAAAGTTTAACCACTGGTTTGGAAAAAGTGTCATGACCGCAGCCAGCTCACCAAATGAAGCAGGTGATCAAACAGGTAGCTTAAACAAGGCCTTTGGCTATATTTATCAAATCCGTATCAAGGCCAAAGCGTTAAAGGCTAAAAACCGACAGCTTTATTATTTCCTGAAATGGTTCATCATGTTGGCACTGTTTTTCCTGATCTTTATTCGACCTTATGTGTTTTAATCCAGAATAAGATAAACGCCCGAAAGGGCATTTTTTATAACAATGATATTTATGGAAAGATTGACCCAAAGAAAGCTTTGTTGCACCAACCCATCTCTAAGGCTTATTCCACAATATAATTTTCAAATGAATAAGCCTACACCTAAAATTTATCGTACAACAAATGAACTAGCCTGCGATTTCTTTAATGGGTCTGCATTTAAGAGTGTGGATAAGCTGCTGAATAAGGCTTTCTAATTGGATACTTGCCAGCGGTGTTGGAAAGATGGATTTCAGTTGACCAGACTTGAAATTCATCTACTCAGGCTACATCATCAAAACATTACTAATGATGAAGTCTGCTGTGAATCCAAACGCGCGTGAACACATTGAAAAAATCCTGACTCATATGACTCAATTACCTGGTGTTTATAAAATGCTCGGCAAAGATGGAGAGTTACTGTATGTCGGGAAAGCAAAAAACTTAAAGAATCGTGTATCCAGCTATTTTGTTAAAACCATTGAACATCCCAAAACACAGGCATTGGTTGCCCGTATCTATGATATTGAGACATTGGTTGTCCGTTCTGAAACTGAAGCGCTACTGCTTGAACAAAATCTGATTAAATTACATCGTCCGCCATACAATATTATGCTGCGCGATGATAAATCCTATGTCTATATCTTCGTCTCGGCAGACAAGCCCTATCCCCGCATTGCCAGTGGGCGTGGCAAGGGCAAGCATCAGGTCGGCAAGTTTTTTGGGCCTTATCCCAGTGCTTATAGCGCTAGAGATACGCTACTTGTATTACAAAAATTATTTAATGTGCGCCAATGTGAAAATAGTTATTTTTCACAACGTAAACGTCCTTGTTTACAGTATCAGATTAAACGTTGTACAGCGCCTTGTGTCGGTCTGATTAGCCCTCAGGACTATAAGGAAGATGTGGATAATTCGATCCGTTTTCTACAGGGTGATACCAGGGAGCTGAATCAGGAACTGATTGGGAAAATGGAACAGGCCGCCGAAGCATTGGAATTTGAAAAAGCGGTGTTCTATCGGGACCGTTTGGCCTTGCTACGTGAGGTTCAGGCACAGCAGGCGGTATTTAAGATCAAGGGTGAGGCCGATATTTTGGCGATTGCCCATCAGGCAGGCGTAACCTGCGTCCAGATCATGTATGTGCGGAATGGGCGTATGCTGGGCGGAAAAAGTTATTTTCCTGATATGTTGGGAGATGACCTGGGCCAGATGCTTACTGATTTTATGGCCAACTTCTATTTTCAGGTGGCGGATGAGGTGCCAACTGAGTTGATTGTGAATGTCGATGTACCTGACCGAATACAGCTTGAAGAGGCCTTGCAGCAAACCTTTAATAAAAAGGTGCAGATTAAGTATAAAGTGCGTAAAACGCGGGCAGAATGGCAAGAGCTGGCACAAATGAATGTGCAGCATGCGATTAAAGGCAAGCTGAGTAATCATTTGGAATTGAACGAGCGTTTTCATCAACTTGAACAAGTGGTTGGTCGTCCCATTGACCGAATTGAATGCTTTGATATCAGTCATACTATGGGTGAAGCACCGATTGCTTCTTGTGTGGTGTTTGATCAGGGCGGTGCGAGAAAGCGCGATTATCGCCAGTTTGCGATTCAGGATATTACGGGCGGGGATGATTATGCGGCGATGCGTCAGGCACTGATCCGTCGCTATAAAAAGAATATGTTGCCTGATCTGCTCCTGATTGATGGCGGTAAGGGGCAACTGCATATGGCCATGGAGGTGATGCTGGAACTCCAGCTCGATGCCTTTATGATCGGCGTGTCCAAGGGTGAGGGGCGTAAACCGGGATTAGAAACGCTGCATTTTACCGATGGCACCAAGATTCAGCTAGCAGAAGACCATAAGGCACTTCACCTGATCCAGCAGGTTCGAGATGAAGCGCATCGTTTCGCCATTACCAAACATCGAGCTAAGCGTGATAAACGCCGTAGTAGTTCAGTTTTGGAAGCTATTCCTGGGCTAGGGCCAAAACGCCGTCGTGATCTACTCACTCATTTTGGTGGTATACAAGGTGTTTTAAAAGCCTCGGAAAAAGAGTTGATGCTGGTGCCAGGCCTGGGTGAAGTCATGGCGAGAACGATTTATAAAATCTTGCATGAATAACTTGACCGATTGGCTCAAACTTTCAATGACTGATGGGTCAATGATCATTCACAAACAGGTAAAAACATTTAAAGATAGGATGGTTTGACGATTAAGGAAAGATAATGTCATTGCTTCCGCTGTATCAACAGGTTGAACATCAAGAGTGGATTGACATTCCCTCAGGATGGTTACAAGGTCGCACCGTATTTGGCGGTTTAGTTGCAGGATTATTAATCCAAAAGGCACAGAGTGTGGTTCATGATACAACAAAGCAGTTATTGAGTTGTAATGTGACCTTTGTTGGTCCTGTGCAAGAAGGGCAGGCTAAACTCACGGCGGAAGTGTTGCGAGAGGGTAAATCGGTTACAACCTTAGAAGTGCGGTTATGGCAAGCAGATAATGTACAAAGTATATTAATAGCAAGTTTTGGTTCGCAGCGTGAATCTCGGATTCATGTGCAAAATCTACCGCAAGTTCCTGATTATCCACTGCCAGCACAGTTGGAAAAAACAGCTTATATTGAAGGCTTAATGCCACAATGTTTTCAACAGTTTGAACTATGTTGGGCTGAAGGGTATTATCCAATGGCTGGCAGCAAAGTGCCTGACTTTGGTGGATGGTGTCGTTTTATTCCTCAGTTGCATCCAAATCGCGAAATGAAACTAGCCGATCTATTTGGATTGATGGATGTGTGGCCACCGGGTGTGTTGCCCATGTTTAAAACCCCTGCACCTGCAAGCTCATTAACTTGGCAAATTACCTATTTGCAGCCGATTGCTCATCAAGTACAGGATTGGTTCAAATACAAAGTAGTGACTGAATATGCTGAACATGGTTATTCAACCGAGTATGCTTATCTTTGGGATGATGAAAATCGACTGATTGCGATACTTCGACAAACAGTTGCCGTTTTTGCCTAGTCGACACTGCCGTGCATTTCGTATAAAGTTGCTTACACATGGATACAATCTCGGCACATCCTTTGTGCGACATGCATATTTGATGCGAACAACATGGCGGTGTTTATGAGCACAGGGCGAATCCTGAACATTCCTAATATTTTAACTTTGGCGCGTATCGCCCTCATTCCTGTATTTTTGGCAATTGCCTATTGGCCGCCTGCCATTGGAATTGCTGAGCATCATGGGGGAATGATGCGACATCTGATATTGACCGCAATCTTTGTTCTTGCGGCAGTGACAGATTGGTTCGATGGGTATTTAGCTCGAACTTTGAATCAGACTTCTGCTTTCGGGCGTTTCCTAGATCCTGTTGCTGATAAGCTGATGGTTGCGGCGGCATTGATTGTACTGGTGCAATGGCAACCGACCATTTCAATGGCTTTTGCGGCGATTGTGATTATTTCCCGTGAAATTACTGTTTCAGCATTGCGTGAATGGATGGCTGAATTGGGTGCACGTACTAGCGTTGCAGTTTCTACGGTAGGAAAGTACAAAACAGCATTTCAAATGATTGCGATCAGTGTGTTTCTGCTCAACTGGAAACCACTGGAAATGTGGGCCTATGCCTTGCTTTATGCGGCGGTGATTTTGACGTTGTGGTCGATGTTTATTTATATGAAAGCAGCATGGCCCTATCTGAAACAACCGTAACTATTTTTCTGTATTGCCATATAAATTATAGTCAAACTACTTTATTATTCATACAGGATTCGAAAAAAACTCGAAATAATTCATAGACTGAGTTGTATTGTTTTTATAATGATTTGACTATAGCTCTAATTTATTGGCGAATGTGAATCCAACCTTTAGCTGGGTACGTTTGGCCCAGCGTGTGCCTGTTAAAATTATGCTGGATGAGCAACCACAGAATCCGTTGGCCTTTGTTTCAGGGCGAACAGCAACGGTTAGAATTATTGAGAAATGATCAAGGCGTAATCCCAGCAGGATCACGATACCAGCTTTGAATTAGCAGCGCAGCGGCAAAACTATCTGCTGACAAACGTTTAGCCTGCCCCTTGTTCTGGTAAAACTCAAGTTCTTCCCTTGCCTCGCGGGTGGTCAGGCGTTCATCTACCATCCATGTTTCAATATTGGTCTGATGGCGTAAACGCCGTGCAAACTTACGCGCACGTGCTGACAGTTCAGATTCACTATCATCCATATTCAATGGTAAGCCAACCAGAAACAGGTTGGGTTGCCATTCCCTGACCAGTTTTAACAACTGATTCCAGTCAGGAATACCATCTTTCATGGCAAATAATGGCAGGGGAGTGGCACTTTCAATGGTGGATTGACCAATTGCCATCCCCATTTTCTGGGTGCCAAAATCAAAAGCCATGATGGATTGGGACGCTTGCATATCAGGCATGACCAATTTCAGACGCAAACCAGGTACGGTCTACCCCAATTTTTTTATAGGCAGCATCCCAGCGATCGTTATAAGGCAGGTTGAAAATCAGGTCCATGTCAGATTCACAGATCAGCCAGTCACCCCGTGCAATTTCTTCCTCAAGCTGGTGTTTGCCCCAGCTCGCATAGCCTAATGCAATCTGGTAACGCCCCACACCCTCGTTATGCGCAATCGCGTCCAGAATATCTTTGCTGGTGGTGATACAGACATTCTCGCCGACCGCAATTGACGAGTGCCAGGTTGGTTGGCCCGTATGCAGCACAAAACCAGCTTCAGGACGTAAAGGGCCGCCCTGCAAAACCGCATGTGGCTGTACGTTGTCTGCATCGATCTCCAAATCGTTGAGGAGTTCCCTGATCTGTAGGTTTGATGGGCGATTAATCACGATGCCCTGAGCACCATCCTCATCATGACGAGCAACATAAATGACTGTGTTTGCAAAGAAGTCATCTGCCATGTCTGGTGGAGCGATAAGACAACGGTGAGTTAAATATTGTTTCGTCACCTAGGCGGTTCTCCATCAAAACAAGTCCCACTTTAAAAAGGGGGATTTAGGGGGATTAAATAATAGGTTGTTTTTATCAACATACAAGAGTTGATCGGATTTCGCCAATCATTTTCTGATATTTTGTAGTAGAACCTAGGCTGACTGGAATTTGAGCTGGCGTAACTGTCTGGCGTGCTGCAAGGTGGTTTCGCTAATTTCAACACCACCAGACATGCGGGCAAGCTCCAGAATACGCTGTTCTTCATCCAGTTCAATGATGGTGCTGCTGGCTGGATCAGTTTGTTGTTTCTTCACCAGTAAATGCTGGTCGGACTGTGCCGCAACCTGAGCCTGATGGGTGATACAAAGTAATTGTACATGCTGCGCCAAGTCAGCCAACAAACGCCCCACCACTTCAGCTGTGCCGCCACTGATCCCCACATCGATTTCGTCAAATACCAACACCTCAGATTCGGTTTTTTCAGCATTCATGACCTGCATCACCAGCGCGATACGTGACAGTTCACCGCCTGATGCAACACGGGCCAGCGGTTGTGGTGGAATACCCTTGTTGGCCGTGAATAAGAGTTGAATAAAGCTTAGACCCTCGGCATTGGCTGCTTCCAGGGGTTCAAACTTAAACTCAAAATATGCTTCTGGTAATGCCAGTGGTTTGACTTGCTCAGTCAACTGTTTTGCCAATGGAATGGCAGCTTTACGACGGATTTCATCCAGATGCTGTGCCTGTTGCATAAACTCCTGATAGGAAACTTCAACCTGTTCCGCCAGAGTTTCAGGATCTTCCAGTTGATGCAGTTGCTCTAGCTCTTGTTGCCAGATTTCATATTCCTGTTTCAGCAGTTCAGGCTGGGTACGGTATTTACGTGCAAGGCGGTGAAAAACTTCCAGTGTTGCATTGAGCTGTTCCATGCGCTCAGGATCAAAGCTTTGACGGTCAATAAACTGACGTAGGCTGGAGGTGGCGTCATCAATCTCACTTTGTGCATTTAACAGTGAATTGTAGATACTGGAAAGCTGTTCACTGCGACCCGCATGCGACTCTAAACGACGAATAATGGAAGCGATTTCCTGCGTGATGTTTTGCTCAGCTTCATCCAGCACATTCAGGCTATAAGCACAGTCCTGCATAATGTGTTCATGGTGACTAAGACGGTCAAATTCCTGTTCAATCTCTCGATAATCGGTTTGAATCACATCTTCCAGTTCTTCTATTTGTGATTCCAGAGTTTGTATTCTTTGAATTCGGGTGGTCTGTGCATCTAAGGCGGCTTGATGTTGTCGGATATTTGTTTGCCATGTCGCATAGGCTTCACGTACTGCATCAGCAGGAGTGGCAAAGTTGCTATAACGGTCGAGCCAGTGTTTTGGATAGGGCGGTTCAAGTAACTGCTGCTGGCTATGCTGGCTATAGAGCTGGACCAACAAACGCCCAATTTCTTTCAGTTCAGCCAAGCTACCTGGACGACCATTAATCCACGCCTTGCTGCGTCCAGTGGCAAAAATCACACGTCTTAAATGAATTTCACCTGAATCATCATCCAGTTCATGCTCAGCCAGCCATTTAGCCTCTACACTATCGGGTTTATAGCTAAAGACAGCGGTCACATCGGCCTTATCCGCCCCATAGCGTACATAATTGGTGTCGGTACGTTCCCCCAGACATGCGGAGAGTGCATCTAACAATAATGATTTGCCGGCGCCAGTTTCACCAGTCAGCACATTGAAACCCTGTTCAATGTCCAGCGCCAGATGGTCGGCAAGTGCAAAATTAATTAAAGTTAAATGGGTGAGCATAAATGCATCCAATGCACAGAATATTTTGCTTAAAGATAAAGAAGTTTTATCCTAGCGACAAGAGTGAATTACGCTTGGCAATATTAAAAAAATAAAATCAACAGGGACTAAATATGGGAATAAAAATTGCTAGTTTTGCATAAGGAAATGGATTGATTAGTTGCGATGGCACAATTAAACTACGTCCAGCATAATCTAATATAAATGCGGCATTATTTGGAGAGTACGCATGAGTTCAGTGCAGTTTGATCATGTAACGGTCATCAAAAAATCGAATGTGTATTTTGGTGGGGCATGTATCAGTCATACAGTACAGTTTGAAGACGGTACAAAAAAGACTTTAGGTGTGATTCTACCCACTGAGCAGCCTTTAACCTTTGCGACCCATGTGCCAGAGCGTATGGAGATCATTTCGGGTGAATGTCGGGTTAAAATCGCCGACAGCACTGAAAGTGAGTTGTTCCGTGCGGGGCAGTCTTTCTATGTGCCAGGCAATAGCAAGTTTGACATTGAGACGGATGAAGTCCTTGATTACGTTTGCCATTTAGAAGGCTAACCTATTCGCGTCTAAATCGGGTACACTAGATTTAATGGAAATCCTGTAAAAGTCATTTTGCAGGATTTTTATTTTTATGAAATCTCCTTTTATATTCCGCTTTCTTAAAGAGGTCGTTCATGGCAAAACCTGAATATTATTATGGCGTTCATTCAGTGGAGTCATTGCTGGAGCTGGAGCCTGAACGAGTTTTGACCTTATTCACCCTGAAAGGGCGTGATGATCAGCGTCTACAAAAGATTTTGCAGTTGGCTGAACCTTTTGGGATTAGTGTACAGAAAGCCAGCCGAGACAGTCTCGAAAAACTGGCAGGTCTGCCATTTCACCAAGGTGTAGTTGCTGCAGTTCGACCACATCCAACTTTAAATGAAAAAGATTTGGATCAGTTAATGCAGCAATCACCTGATGCTTTATTGTTGGCATTGGATCAAGTCACTGATCCGCATAATCTAGGGGCTTGTATTCGTACTGCTGCTGCAATGGGGGTGCAAGCCGTGATTGTACCGCGTGACCGTTCAGCAAGCTTAACCCCGACAGCACGTAAGGTTGCCGCAGGTGGGGCGGAAAAAGTTAAGTTTATTCAAGTGACTAACTTAGCTCGAACATTGGCGCATCTCAAAGAAACAACACATATGCGTGTTATTGGCACAATGCTAGATGAAAAAGCATTGCCAATTCAGCAATGTGATTTTAACGGTCCAGTGGTGATTGTGATGGGGGCGGAAGATACAGGATTAAGGCCTATAACCCAGTCGCAATGTGACCAAACCGTTTATATCCCGATGTCTGGTGATTTACAAAGTTTAAACGTCAGTGTGGCGACAGGGATGGCACTTTATGAGGCATGCCGACAGCGTAATGCTGTATAATTCACACAATTATCGTCAATGTAATTAAAAATGACTGCTCGCACGCAAGGCTATCTGTTCGTTTGTATCACCATGTGCATCTGGGGCGGTTTTACCATTCTCTCCCGTTTAAATCTGCACTGGCATGTCAGTGCCTGGGACTTGGTGGCAATGCGTTTTGCGATTGCTTTTATCATTCTCATGCCTGTGCTGGTGTATAAAAAAGATTTAGCTTTCTTATGGCATCCACGTCCAGTCATTTTAGCCTTAACTGGCGGGCTGGCCTACTGTCTAACGGTTTATACTGCTTTTTTACATGCACCAGCAGCGCATGCCGCAATTTTTCTCAATGGTTGTATTCCACTGTGTACTGCCGTAGCTGCTTATTTATTGTTTAAACAGCCTTTTGATAAACATACCTGGCTCAGTCTCAGCATTATGTTGAGTGCTCTGGCATTGATGAGCTACCTGATGTTGCATGAGCAGGCTTCTGCTTTTGGCCTTGGCGATATTCTCTTTTTTCTGAGTGCGGTTTGGTGGGGCATCTTCACTGTATTGTTAAAACAATGGAAATTATCAGCCTGGCATTCGATGGCAAGTGTGGCCATTTGGTCAGCACTGATTTATTTACCGATCTATATCCTGTTTATTCCTAAACATTTTCAGGAAGCAGAGCCTGTCCATTTGCTGGTACAGGGTGTATTTCATGGTGTTTTGGTGGTGATTATTGCAACCCTGACCTATGTTGCCGCAATTGAACGTTTGGGTGCATTTAAAACGGGAAGCATTGTGACCTTGGCGCCATTTATTGCTGCTATCATTGCTGTACCTCTGTTAAATGAACCTTTGAGTCCAGCGATTATGTGTGGATTAGTGGGTATGGGTATTGGCGCTTTACAACCATGGCGCTGGTTCCGTAAAGATGCATTAACGGCCCAGTTGTCTCAACAGAAACAGGATTAGCCGATCTGCTCAGCCCGCTGTAAATAATTTAGGTGCAATGGTTTGAGTTGTTTGTGCAGATGTTCAAGTAGTCCATCGTTGAGTACAACATCATTGGCGAGCTGTTGTTTTTGAGTACGGGGCATTTGAGCTGCAATAATCTTTCGTATTTGTTCTTCAGTTTGCCCATCACGCTGGCTGGCACGTTGTAACTGGGTTTGTTCATCTGCATCAATCAACAGAGTGTGTTGAACCAGTTCATGCTGGTTGGTTTCAAAGAGCAGGGGTGAAACCAGAATCACGTAAGGGCTTTCTGTCTGCTGTAACTGCTGGATAATGGATTGGCGAATAGCAGGGTGGGTGATTTGTTCTAAACTGTGACGAGCCTCTGGGAACTGAAAAATATGTTCACGTAATGCGCGGCGGTCTAGATGACCATCTTCCAGTAACACCCAGTCGCCAAATAGCTGTTGAATTTTCTGTAACGTTGGCTGGCCTGGTTCAACAATTTCCCTCGCAACAACATCAGCATCAATGACGCGAATACCTTGGGATTCAAACCATTGCGTGGCGGCTGACTTACCACTGCCAATCCCGCCTGTAATGCCCAAGATAAAGCGCATATTAACCACCTAAATAGACTTTCATAATTTGATCACCCCATAAAAATGCGATCCAGCCTGCAATGGCGATATAGGGACCAAAGGCAAAGGGCTGATTTTCACCACGTATTTTCATGAGAATAATACCAATAATGGCACCCACGACTGAGGAAAGCAGCACAACAAGCGGAAGCATCATAGGCCCCATCCAGGCACCCAGGGCAGCAAGCAACTTAAAGTCACCATATCCCATACCTTCTTTACCAGTCACCAATTTAAAAAGATAGTAAACGACCCATAGACAGAGGAAACCAATCAAATAACCCCAAATCGCTGACGTGGCAGTTGTATAAATTGCAAAACTGTTAATTCCCAAACCTAGTGCTGCCAAAGGAAGCGTAAAACGGTCTGGTAACAATTGCGTATCGAAATCAATAAAAGTGAGTGTGATCAATGCCCATGTGAGGACTAAACCAAAGAGCATCTGAATGGTTGCACCAAATACTGCTACAACGATTAATGAACAAACCATGGTGAGAAGTTCAATTAATGGATAGCGAATACTAATTGGATTCTGGCAAGAACCACATTTGCCACGAAGAATGATCCAACTGATGATCGGTATATTCTGATACCAGCGAATAGGGGATTTACATTGAGGACAGGTTGAGGCAGGTTGGCTTAATGTTAACTTACTTTGATCAATAAGTGGTTGCTCTGGATGAAGCAGCATTTGGCATTCCTGATGCCATTCTTGCTCCATCATTTTTGGCGTACGAAAAATGACAACGTTGAGAAAACTACCAATACATAGACTCAAAAGCCCAACTGCTAGGTACAGTGCAGTTGGGTTCTCGATAAAATAAGAGAGTGATTGTTGCATTAGACCACAGAACCCATTTGGAAGATTGGCAGATACATGGCAATGACAAGACCACCAACAAGTACGCCTAAAATAGCCATAATCAATGGTTCCATCATTGAGGTTAAGCCATCGACCGCATTATCCACTTCATTTTCATAGTGGGTCGCCACTTTGTCTAGCATACTATCCAAGGCCCCTGACTCTTCACCAATCGCGACCATTTGAATCGCCATAGATGGGAAGCGATTGGACACCCGCATCGCAAATTGTAATTGCTGGCCTGTGGCGACATCTTCACGGATTTTCATCACTGCTTCTTCATAGATCACATTATTGGTTGCACCAGCAGTTGATTCAAGTGCATCTATAAGAGGGACACCAGCCGCAAATGTGGTTGCCAAAGTTCGACTATAGCGGGCAATAATGGCTTTATATACTAAATCACCAAAAATAGGTGCCTTGAGTGCCATTTTATCTAAAAGGTCACGAAACTTCTTGCTACGTTTCTTTGCCTCAAGAAAAGCGGTAATAATTGCGCCAATCACGATGATAAGAATAAACCAGTATTCCTGCATCCACTTGGACATATTCACGACCATTTGGGTAAAAGCAGGCAGGTCTGCACCAAAGGAACTAAACAGATCCTGGAAAACAGGAACCACTTTGACCATTAGAATAATGGTTACGACCACTGCAACCACAATGACTGTGGCTGGATATTTCATGGCTTTTTTAATTTTTTGTTTAAGCAGTTCACTTTTTTCTTTATATATCGCTACACGATCCAGCATGGTTTCAAGGGCACCTGATTGTTCACCAGATTCAACTAAGGAACAAAAGAGGTTGTCAAAATACTGAGGATATTTTTTCAGGGCGCCTGCAAAAGTATTCCCCCCTTCTACTTCACCCTTAATCCCCAACACTACTTCGCGCATGGCAGGATTTTCCAGGCCTTCGGCAACGATTTCAAAACCTTGCACTAATGGCACACCAGCTTTCATCATAGTCGCTAATTGGCGGGTAAAGATGGTGATATCTAGTGTGGTGACTTTCTTTTTCATTAATCCTTCGAGAATGTTTTTACGTTTTTCCCGAATATTCTTGATGGTCACGCCTTGTTTTCGTAAAGTGACTTTAGCTAAAGCCATGTTACGAGCTGGTAATTCCCCTTTAATTTTTGCCCCTTTACGGTCTACTCCGTCATAAGCAAAAGTAGGCATCATTTGCGCTTTTTTAGCTGCCATGATTGTAATCCTTTTTATTGATTTTATTCACTGGTGACTCGGTTGACTTCCTGTAGGGATGTAATCCCCTGTATCACTTTTTTCAAACCCGAACGTCGTAAATTGTTGAATCCCGCTTTTTCCGAGGCCGCCGCAATTTCTAGGGCATTACCATCTTCCATAATGATTCTGGATATTTCTGGCGTTACTTTCATGACTTCATAAATACCGACACGGCCCTTGTAGCCTTCCCTGCATTCACTACAGCCTACAGGTTGAAATATCTGTAAATCTGGATTGGCCAAGTCTTGTTCAGTAAAACCTAGCTCTAAAAGACTTTGTTTAGGTACATCTACGGGTGCTTTACATTGTGAACATAAGCGACGTGCCAAGCGTTGCGCGATAACAAGATTAACTGATGTTGCGATATTAAACGAAGGTACACCCATGTTGCGTAAACGGGTTAAAGTTTCTGGCGCACTGTTGGTATGCAGTGTTGACATCACCATGTGGCCTGTTTGCGCTGCTTTAATTGCGATTTCGGCTGTTTCTAAATCACGAATCTCACCGACCATAATTACATCAGGGTCTTGACGTAAGAAAGCCTTTAATGCAGCAGAGAAAGTCAATCCTGTCTTTGGATTCACGTTGACCTGATTAATGCCTTCCAAGTTAATTTCCACAGGGTCTTCTGCTGTTGAAATATTGGTATCTTCAGTGTTTAGAATATTTAGACCAGTATATAGCGATACAGTTTTACCAGAACCTGTTGGACCTGTAATCAGTAGCATTCCTTGAGGCTTTTCAAGTGCTTCCATGAATAATGCTTTCTGGTTATCTTCATAGCCTAATGCTTCAATGCCGAGCATAGCACTTGATGGATCCAAAATACGAAGTACTAATTTTTCCCCAAATAGCGTGGGTAAAGAGTTGACACGGAAATCAATCGCTTTGGTTTTTGACAATTTAAGTTTAATACGACCATCTTGAGGCATTCTTTTTTCAGAGATATCCATTTGGGACATCACTTTTAAACGAGAAGCCAAGCGCGTTGCCATTTGTAAAGGTGGGGTAGCAATCTGGCGTAATACACCATCCACGCGGTATCGTACTCGATACATTTTTTCATACGGTTCAAAATGTAAGTCTGATGCACCCATCCGAATCGCATCAATCAATAATTTATTGATATATTTTACAATCGGAGACTCCTCTCCTTGGGCAGGTTCATCATCATCTTTAGGTGTGTCTGTCACGACATCCACATCTAGGTCAAAATCTTCACTATCACCGAAATCAAAGCTACCACTGTCACCAAACTGTTGTTCAATCAGTTTCTCAAGCTTGTTATGTTCAACAATAATCGGTTCAATATTAAGTTTGGTGTTAAAGCGAATGGCATCTAATGAATCAATATTGGTTGGATTGCTCGTAGCAACATACAAAATTTGTCCACGTTGTATTAACGGAACAACACGATGTTTTTGTATCAGCTTGTTGTCTGTTAAATCTTTGGGTAATAAGGCTGTATCATATACAGCAAGGTCAAAAAGAGGCTCATCGAATTCATGAGAAATACTTTCTGCAATGGTAAGTGGAGAAAGACGATGTTGTTCGATCAAATGAGCCACAATATCCTGTTGGGCCTTTTTTGCCGCATCAATGGCATTCTGCATGTTTGATGCAGACAAATGCCCCTCTTCGACTAAACGCCGAATGAACCCTGAAAATTTTGGAGACGTATGTAATCCTGACATCTGTCCGCCTTGTGACAATAAATGTTTATAATAGCTATCTTACAAAATTATACTTTTGTTGCGTAAAAATACTACTGGAGAAAGTGTCGTTTTTGACTTGATTCATATCTAAAACGTTGAACTGATCGAATTTTTTACAAATTAATTTTCTAAAACCAAGATAATTACCTAAAAATGGAAATAATAAAATCCGTCAGGAAATGACCTACTTTCAAATAAATAGAATGCTATTCCCTTATAACATTAATTTTTACAAACAACTGTACAGTGGTTATCAGGTTAAACCAGATAAAAAAACTGAATTTTATAAAAATCCGTGTAAAATATGCAGCATTTTTTACAAATTAGCAGTAGACCAAAGTATGTCGAGTCCGACCATTACCCCTTGGGTTGTTGGCAATTGGAAAATGAATCCAATGCATGCTGACGCTCTTCAATTAATAGAAGAATTTAAACGGCTATTACAACAGGACAATATTTTGCCTGAGCAATGCCATATTGGTATGGCACCGATTGCAATTGCGCTTACAAGTATTCAGGCACAGCTCAAGGATGCGGTTCGGACAATTTACACGGTGGCTCAGGATGTATCGCGTGTAGCGGGAACGGGTGCGTATACAGGTGAAGTGAGTGCAGAATTGCTCAAGGATAGCCAAATTGATTTTGTTTTGGTTGGCCATTCCGAGCGTCGTGAATTATTTGGTGATGGTGTCGAAACACTTCAGTCAAAATTGTATAATGCGTTGAATGCTGGTCTCAATGTGATTTACTGTGTGGGTGAAAGCCTTGAGCAGCGTGAGCAGGGACTGGCTGAGCAAGTGGTATTGCAACAAATCTGTGATATCGCCTCAGTGGTGAAGCCTGAACAGTGGCAAAATATTGTGGTTGCTTATGAGCCGATCTGGGCGATTGGTACGGGAAAAACTGCGTCACCAGCAGATGCCCAAACCATGCATGCAAAAATCCGTGAGGGGCTAAAGCAAATTACACCTGTAGGTGCGCAAATGGCGATCTTGTATGGTGGCAGTGTTAAGCCTGAAAATGCGGCTGAATTGGCGGCATGTCCAGATATTAATGGTGCCTTGGTGGGTGGTGCATCACTCAACGCACAATCTTTTTACCAAATTGCAAAAGCATTTGCACAAAATAAGTAACGGGGAATAGAAATGTATAGTTTTATACTCGTTGTACATATCATTTTAGCAATCTTGATTATTGCATTGGTTTTGGTACAACAAGGTAAGGGTGCGGAAGCAGGCGCGTCATTCGGTGGCGGTGGTGCGGCAACAGTATTTGGTGCATCTGGGGCGGGAAATTTCCTGACCCGTTTAACTGCGATCTTTACTGCATTGTTTTTCGTCACTAGTTTAACCCTGGCGGTTTTTGCGAAAAAACAGACCATAGATGCTTATAGTTTAAAAACTGTGCAAAGTTCAACGTCTGTTCCTACAACATCGCCTGAAACTTCATCAAATGCACCGAAAACGACAGAATAAGTCGAATTAATCCTTTCCTTTTGGGATTTAAAGGAATAGAATGCGTCCCAGAAAGCTGCGGTGGTGGTGGAATTGGTAGACACGCTACCTTGAGGTGGTAGTGCTTTCGGGCGTGGGGGTTCAAGTCCCCCCTTCCGCACCAAGCTTAATAACCAGTAAGTTTGGTGTTGCAGTGATTGTTGATGCGGGATGGAGCAGTCTGGTAGCTCGTCGGGCTCATAACCCGAAGGTCGTTGGTTCAAATCCAGCTCCCGCTACCATTTGATTAAGGTGCAACTTAATCAGGCAAATGTAAAGAAAACTTCAATTGACTTTTTTTTATATTTGTATATACTTTTTGCACGTTGATGCGGGATGGAGCAGTCTGGTAGCTCGTCGGGCTCATAACCCGAAGGTCGTTGGTTCAAATCCAGCTCCCGCTACCAAGTTTCTTAAAGGAGGCTCACAGTAAGGTGGGCCTTTTTGCACAGTGGGCAATGCTTTTCTGTGTAAAATAGGGGCGATTTACGCCCTTTTTTATTGGTTGTTTGGCTGTCGTGTAGTGTCGATATGAGTCGTATGGCGTGATCAAGAACATCATGCTTCACTATACGGGATTGATTGGCTCGCATGAGAGCAACGAGAGTAAATGAAATTATCAAATAAATCTCAAGCATTATATGATCTTATCGCACCAGCTGTGGCTGCCTGTGGTGTAGATTTATGGGGGATTGAGTTCCTGCCACAAGGTAAACGTTCTTTATTACGCATTTTTATTGATAAACCGATTGATGAGAGTGCTGAACCTGTCCTGAATGAAGAGGGTGAGGTTGAACAAGGGCGTGGCATTGGTGTTGAAGACTGTGTTCGCGTGACGCAACAGGTTGGTGCAATGCTTGATGTTCATGATCCAATTTCAGGTGAGTATGCCCTGGAAGTATCCTCACCAGGTTGGGACCGTCCATTCTTTCAGTTGTCACAAATGTCTGGGTATATTGGGCACCAGGTCGCTTTACGACTCATTGCTGCCGTTGAGAACCGTCGTAAATTTCAGGCAAAACTGCTTTCCGTTGATCTGGAAAATGAAATGATCCAGGTTGAAGTGGATGCTAGGCATATGCTTGAAATCGATAGTAATAATATTGATAAAGCAAACTTAATCTATCAAGACTAATATTAACTTAATTGTATAAGAAATCGGTAGGTGACTTATGGGCCGTGAAATTCTTACCGTTGTAGAAACGGTTAGTAATGAAAAAGGTGTTAGTCGTGAAGCAATCTTCCAAGCCCTAGAGCAAGCGCTGGTTGCGGCAACGAAGAAAAAGTTTTACGACGGCACACATTCGGAAGAAGCTCAGCTTCGAGTTGAGATTGATCGTAAAACAGGCGATTACCGCACGTTCCGTCAATGGACTGTCGTTGCGGATGAAGATCATGAAATGCCTGCATGTCAGGATGCCATCTCTGATGTAGACCCATCGAAGTGGTCAATTGGCGATGTGCGTGAGCTGGAAGTTGAATCGATTGAATTCGGTCGTATTGCAGCGCAAATTGCCAAGCAGGTGATTGTGCAAAAGATTCGTGAGGCAGAGCGTGCATTGGTTGCAGATGCTTATGAGTCGAAAGTGGGCGAGCTGATTTATGGTGAAGTGAAAAAGCAAACCAAAGATGGCTTTATCATTGACCTTGGTGACAATGCTGAAGCGTATTTGGCACGTGAAGAAACCATTCATAAAGAGATTTTACGTCCTAAACAACGTATTAATGCCATTTTGTATAGCGTCAACCGTGAAGGTCGTGGTGCGCAATTATTATTGTCACGTGCACGTCCTGAAATGCTGATTGCCCTGATGAAGAAAGAAATTCCAGAAATTTCTGAAGAAATCATTGAAATTAAGGCGGCAGCGCGTCAGCCAGGTGTTCGTGCTAAAATTGCAGTGAAAACCAATGACCATCGTATTGACCCTGTGGGTGCTTGTATTGGGATGCGTGGTACACGTATCCAGGCGGTACAGCAGGAGTTGAATGGTGAGCGTATTGATGTTGTGGTGTGGTCTGATGACCCAGCGCAATATATCGCAAGCGCATTGGAACCAGCTGATGTATCTGGAATCGTCCTTGATGAAGATGCACACAGTGCGGATATCATTTTCGCCACCAATGACCAGTTGGCGCGTGCCATTGGTTCGCAGGGGCAAAATGTTCGTTTGGCATCGGAATTAACGGGTTATAAACTCGACATGATGCTGGAAGAAGAGTATCGTGCTCGTCAGCAAAATGAGGCACAGCAATATCTGGATATGTTTATGTCCCGTCTCGATATTGAAGAAGATTTGGCTATGGCTTTGGTCGAAATGGGCTTCACTGCTCTGGAAGAAATTGCCTATGTGCCAGCTGAGACATTTGATGAAATCGAGCTTGAGGCTGATTTGGTCGAATTGCTGCAAAGCCGTGCAAAAGAGGCTGCTTTAACCGATGCGTTAAAACAGCAGGAAAATATTCAAGAGCCAAGTGCGGAACTTCTCGGTATGGATGGTATGACCACCGAGATTGCCTATGCATTGGCGGCGCGTGGTGTGGTTACGATTGATGACTTGGCGGACCAAGCGACTGATGATATTTCAGATATCGAAGGCTTGGGCCATGACAAAGCAGGTCAATTAATCATGAAAGCACGTGAATCATGGTTTAACTAGGAGATAATAGATGACGGACAAGTCGATTCAAGAGTTAGCGCTCAGCGTAGAACGTCCTGTAGAGAAACTCCTGGAACAGGTTCGCGATGCAGGTCTACCACAGCGTAAAGCAGATGACATTATTACCACTGAACAGCAGGATACTTTGGTTAATCACCTGAAAAAAGTACATGGTCAGGGCGGTGGTAACACAGGAAAAATTGCGTTGAAACGTACAACAACCCATACAGCCAAAGTCACCAGTACTTCGGGTAAAGCAAAAAGTATCAATGTTGAGGTGCGTAAAAAGCAGGTTTTTGCCAAGCCAAATCCAGAGCAGATCGCTGCGGAAGCCAAAGCACGTGCTGAAGCTGAGGCGAAAGCCCGTGCTGAGCAAAAAGGGCGTGAAGAAGCAGATAGCAAAGCTCGTATTCATGGTGAACAAAAAACCAATGCGACTTTGGAAGCCATGCGTGCAGCACATACTTCTGAAAGTGCTTCACAAGCTCCTGCAAAAACCGCAGTTGTGGTGAAAAAACGGGGTAGTGACAAGGTGATTAAAGCACCTGTTGTTAAGCCAACAGAAACACCTGAACAGAAAAAAGCCCGTGAAGCAGAAGCAGCCAAGTTAAAGGCGACTGAGGAAGCTGTACGTCGTAAAGCTGCGGAAGAGGCGCAGAAGCGTACGCTGGAGCAAATGCGCCAGATGGCTTCGAAATATTCAAATGATGATGCAACCACAACCATTCGTGTGATTGATGATTCACCTTTAGCCGCTGGACTTGTTGGTCAGGCGTATGAAGATTCTTTCAATAAGGAAGACCGTGAAATCAAGCGTGGCGGTGCAACTGCAAATCCACGTGCAAGCAAGAAAGGTGGCCGTGGTGGTGATGCCCAGGCAGAGCAGAGCTTTAGCAAGAGCCATCATAAGCGTGGCTTGAAAACCAGCCAGTCAAACAAACATGGTTTTGAAAAGCCTGTTAAGAAACAGATTTATGATGTAGAGATTGGTGAGAAGATCATCGTTGCCGATCTTGCACAAAAAATGGCGGTTAAGGTTCGTGAAGTCATCAAGACCCTGATGAAGATGGGTGAGCTTGTGACTCAGAACCAGGCCATTGAACAGGATACAGCAGTTCTTGTGGTTGAGGAACTAGGGCATAACCCTGTTCTTGTTTCTGATACGCAGGCAGAAGATAACTTGCTGGTTGCGGCTGAAGAGGCGCGTGGTGAGCAAACTACTCGTCCACCAGTGGTAACGATCATGGGTCACGTTGACCATGGTAAAACATCGTTACTGGACCGTATCCGTCGCTCTAAGGTGGCAGCGGGTGAAGCGGGTGGTATTACCCAGCATATCGGTGCATATCACGTTGAAACTGAGAAAGGCATTATTACTTTCCTCGACACACCAGGACACGCGGCGTTTACATCAATGCGTGCACGTGGTGCAAAAGCGACTGATATCGTGGTTCTCGTGGTTGCGGCTGATGATGGTGTGATGCCACAAACTGCTGAAGCAATTGACCATGCGCGTGCAGCAGGTACACCGATTATTGTTGCCATCAACAAGATGGATAAAGAATCAGCGGATCCAGATCGTGTATTAAATGAATTGACCACTAAAGGTATTGTGCCTGAGGAGTGGGGCGGTGATGTTCCGATTGCAAAAGTTTCGGCACACTCTGGTGCGGGAATTGATGAACTACTTGACTTGATCTTGATTCAGTCTGAACTGATGGAGCTTAAAGCTTCAGCAGAAGGTGCAGCACAAGGTGTGGTGATTGAAGCGCGTGTTGACAAAGGTCGCGGTGCAGTAACGTCAATTCTTGTACAAAATGGTACCTTGAATATTGGTGATCTGGTTCTTGCTGGTTCCTCTTATGGTCGTGTACGTGCGATGGTTGATGAAAACGGTAAGCGTATTACGTCAGCAGGCCCTTCGATTCCAGTTGAAATCTTAGGTTTACCTGATGCACCAATGGCGGGCGATGAAGTACTTGTCGTGAATGACGAGAAGAAAGCGCGTGAAGTTGCTGATGCTCGTTCAGACCGTGAACGTCATAAGCGTTTAGAGCGTGCAAGTGCAATGCGTCTTGAAAACATCATGGCGTCTATGGGTAAAAAAGATGTTCCTTATGTGAATGTTGTACTCAAAACTGATGTGCGCGGTACTTTAGAAGCATTACATGTTGCACTTGATGAACTTTCTACTGATGAAGTGAAAGTCCGTATCATTGGTTCAGGTGTTGGTGCAATCACTGAGTCAGATGTAACGCTAGCTGAATCTTCAGAAGCAGTGTTGTTAGGTTTCAACGTGCGTGCAGACAATACGGCCCGTCAAAAATCTGATCAGGATGGCATCGATATTCGTTATTACAGCGTGATCTATCATTTAATTGATGATGTAAAAGCTGCAATGAGTGGTAAGCTTGCACCTGAACACCGTGAAACAATTCTGGGTGTTGCAGAAGTACGTGAAGTGTTCCATTCAAGTAAGTTTGGTGCAGCAGCTGGCTGTATGGTGCTTGAAGGTGTATTGCACCGTAATAAACCGATTCGCGTATTACGTGATGACGTGGTGGTATTCCAAGGTGAACTTGAATCTCTTCGTCGTTATAAAGAAGTGGTTGAAGAAGTTCGTGCTGGTATGGAATGTGGACTTGCAGTCAAAGGCTATAAAGACATCAAAGTTAAAGACAAGATCGAAGTCTATGATGTTCAATTGATTAAACGGAGTCTTTAATGGCGGGTAGCCAACGCTTAAAGCGCATGGCGGATTCAGTACAACGTGAGTTGTCTGAGCTGATCCGTCAAGAGCTTAAAGATCCTCGCTTAGGTGGTCTAGTGACCATCTCTGCGGTGAAAGTCAGTGCAGACATGGGTTATGCTGAAGTTTATGTCACTGTGATGGGACGTGAACTTGGTGATGAGCAAAGTGAAGTCGCAAATAAAGAAACTTTAGATGTATTGAATAAGGCTTCTGGTTTTTTGCGTCATGAGTTGAGCCGTCGTATCAAGACACGTATTACGCCAAGATTGCGTTTCCATTACGATAAAACCAATGCCTATGGTAACTATATGTTTGGTCTGATTGCTGAAGCTGTGAAAGATCTGCCTCAACAAGGGCAAGACGATAAAGAATAAGTTCTAAAAGAAAGCCACCTTCGGGTGGCTTTCTTTATGGATGAATAATGTTATTAAAAAAGACCAACTATAGTTGGTCTTTCTTTTCTGTATTACGATGGTAACGTTGCCATGGTAGCGGACGATTTAAAGCTTCTGGAACATCACCACTGGTTGAACGCAAACGTAAATGAATTGCGGCTTGTGCCATTAAATTTGCAGATACTGGAGCAGTAATAAAGGCAAATAAAGTAATCAATAATTCAGCAAAACCGAAACGACCTTGAGTCGCTCCAAATATCATAGCTGCAATTAAAAAACTTCCTAAGCCTAGCGTACTTGATTTAGTCGGTGCATGCAGACGCATAAATAAGTCGGGTAAGCGAATCATTCCGATGGAACCTACGAGCATGAAAAATGCACCAAAGATCAAAAAGAACGAAATGATAATCTCAAAAATTATTTGCATAACCACTCTCCTTAATCAATCACATGTCCAGTGGTGAAGTAACGGGCAAGTGCGGCTGTGGATACAAAGCCAAGCATTGCAACCAATAGGGCACCCTCAAACATATTGTTGCTGACCCAGTAAATACCCAGCACCACAACCAAACAGGTGGCATTGAGGAACAGTGTATCCAATGCGAGCAGACGGTCAATCACAGACGGGCCAATAATCAGGCGGATGAGGCAAAGGAACATGGAGAGGGTAATGGCAATTAGACCAATACCCAGCGCATACGGTAAAATCGTCATTTACTTGCTCCCTTGTTCAGCTTTACATCAAAGATTTCAATCAAAGGCATTTCATAGCGCTTTTTAATATCCTGAATATCCAGCTCGGTATCATCTGTGCTGAGTGCGTGAACGAGGATATCCCCCCGTTCCTGATCAATCCCTGCTGAAACAGTTCCAGGAGTAGTGGTAATGATCATCGCCAGCAAGGTGTTGATCTGTTCATGTTCCGTTTCCAGTGGCACGCGATACCATTTGGGATGCAACTGATCCAGTGGACCCAGCACCAGTTTGGCAACACGAAAATTTGAAACAATGATATCCCACAGTACCACAAACACCAGCCTGATCGCAGGTAGCCAGTGAATGTGAGGGGTTCTGGCAATAAAGGGACGTACCAGACGGGGAATCACAATCGCCAGTAACAGCGCCATTAAAATGTCAGTCGCGTTCACACTGTGCGATAGCATCAGCCAGCTCAGAAACACCAGAAATGACACAAAGGGATGGGGGAACCAACGGTCGAGCAAGCTTATTTTTTGCATGTCAGTGTTCCTCCATTGGCTTTAACTGGGTTGAATTTGGAATTGTCGGCATATCCAGTGTTTGTTCAGCAATCTGGCGCTGCTTGTATTCCGAGATATGCTCACCCTGTAGGGTTGCTTTGGAAATAACATCGGGAATCAGCACGGCATTGTGGTCTTCAACTTCGCCGCCATATTTAGTTTCAGGCAGATAGGCTGGATCATAAGGCTGTACGCTGATCACACGACCCTGTGCATCTGTTTTTAAAATGGCCTGATTGTAGAGCGCATGGTTCTGGATTTGCTGTGCGGTGGATACTGTATAGTTGTAGATCGGAGCCGCAAACACAACGTAGCCCATCAGTCCCGCCAGAATGATATAGATGGCTTTATCATTACGATTTGGAGCAGATTCGGGCAAAGCCTGATATGCCGTGTAGGCAGCCTCATTCGGGTTCATCTCGGGAGGGCTAGCACGCCAGAACAGAATAAACCCCACCCGAGTGAATGCCAAAATACTGAGTAGGCTAACGATCAGGATAATAGCAATAATCCAACCCTGATAGGCAGTTTCAGCGGTGGCCTGTAAAATAAAGACCTTCCCCAGAAAGCCGCTAAATGGCGGTAAACCTGCCATCATCATCGCAATCAGGAAATAGGTCAGTGCCGCCGCCTTCTCATTCTTGATTTTGGGTGCAACTTTCAGGTGATCCTTGAACGTGCCCCGTTGAGCGGTGATCCAGCCACAGAACAAATAAAATGCCGCTGCAATCAACGTGCTATGCACCAGGTAATACAAGGCTGCTGACCATGCCTGCGTGTTGAACATGGCAATCGCGATCAGCAATGTACCCACAGATGACAGTACCATAAAGCCCACAAAACGACGTAGCCGTTCTGCAGCAATTGCACCAATCACCCCATAAATGGAAGTGATTAAGCCAATCAGCAATAGGGTATTCTTAAAAATGCTTTGTGCCATAGCATCGTCAAACACGGTACCATTAACACGTAAAATCGCATAAATCCCAACCTTGGTCATAATGGTAAATAGGGCGGCAACAGGTGTGCTGGCAACCGCATAGGTCTTTGGCAGCCAGAATCCGACAGGCAGCATTGCGGCCTTGATGCCAAACACTACAAACAGCAGTAAGCCACCTGCAATTGCCAGCTTGTGCTGGTCATCGTCCAGTGTAGGCAGGATACGACCCACATCTGCCATATTTAGGCTGCCAACACTGCCATAAATCATGCCCAGACCAATCAGGAACAGGGCGGATGCCAGTAGGTTGATGGTGACGTAATGGATACCCAACTGGAATCTTTGACGACCCTGACCATGTAGTAACAGTACATAGGAGGCCATTAACAGGATTTCAAAGAATACAAACAGGTTAAACAGGTCACCTGTCAGGAATGCGCCACAGACTCCCATGAGCAGGAAGTGGAACATGGTATGGAAATAGCGTCCGCGGGTGTCCCAGTTGTCGCTGGCATACCAGATTACGGGAATGGCCAGTGCATAGGTCAGCACCAGCATAAAGGCCGATAAGCGATCCAGTACCAGTACAATACCAAACGGGGCAGACCATTCGCTGAGCTGGTAAACACTAATCTGTCCTGTACTGGCAATCATCAGGTAACTGATGGCGGTCAGCAGACCGAGAATTGCTGAAATCAGGCTGATGCTACGCCGCCAGGGTTGTCGCCAGTCCTGTTTTAATGAACCTGCCCCAGGGTTACCCAGTAGCAACAGCATAAAGCTGGTCAATGCTGGAATCAGGATACTGATGATTGGAGTGTGAGTCTGCCAGAAAGTATTCAAATCAAACATTATGGCTCATCCTCACGTGGGTCATAGGTCAGGGTCGGCTCTTCCTTGGAGTCGACATGATCATTTCCCGATTCATAACGGCTGCGCAGTGCCAGTTGCACAACAAAGGCGGTGGTGGCAAATCCAATCACGATTGCAGTCAAAACCAGTGCCTGTGGCAATGGGTCGGTGACCTTGGTGGTTTCCGTCAAAATGGCGGGAGCATTGACCTGTAAACGTCCCATCGCAAATAGGAACAGGTTCACGGCATAGCCGATCATGGCAAGGCCAAGCACCACGGGAAAGGTTCTGGCACGCAGGATGAGGTAAATCCCTGTGGCGGTGAGTAGACCAATTGCCGAAGCCAATAAAAATTCAAGGCTGATCATTTATTCGTCTCCATTGGGAATAGGGCCAGACATGCTGGAGTGACGTGAGTCTCCCAGTACCGAGATCAATAACATGGTCGCCCCGACGACTGTGATATATACCCCCAGATCAAAGGATGCGGCGGAGGCAAGATGCATTTTGCCCAGTAAGGGGGGTTCCACATAAATGTGCGCGCTGGTCAGGAATGGACGTGACCAGAACCATGCCGCAATACCTGTCAATCCTGCAATGGTCAATCCTGAACCAATCCAGATTTCATAGAGACGACCAGACCGAGCTCCAATCATACGTTCAGCCTGTTCCTGACCCAACACAATATATTGAATGATCAGTGCCATCGCGGTAATCAGTCCCGCGATAAAACCACCACCTGGATAGTTGTGTCCACGCATGAAAATATAGGTGCTGACCACCAGCGCAAGTGGCAGTACCCATGATGCGGTGATACGTAACATCAATGGGGATGGATTGAAGCGGTAGGTCAGGCCCTGGGTCATGGTGGTGCCATGCGCACGCATACCATCCATCAAACAGAGTGCACCAATGGCAGCAATGCCTAAAACGATAATTTCACCGAAAGTATCGAAACCACGGAAATCCACAAGGATGACGTTGACCACATTCGAGCCGCCACCCAGAGGAATCGACTGTTGCATAAAGAACCATGAAATTGAATTATGGTCACGGGTCAGGATCATCCATGTAATCCAGCCAATTCCCAAACCACCTGCAATGGCCAGACTGGCATCGCGCCAGCGCCGTGAACGACTGGATTCATAAGGGGTGAGCTGTGGCAACAGTGACAAACTCATCAGCAATAAAACCGTGGTGACCACATCAACCGTGATTTGGGTCAGGGCAAGGTCTGGCGCTGACAGGGTAATGAATACCATGGTGACCACCAGACCCACTGCCCCACTAATCAACACGGCCTTGATGCGTTCATGGTGAAACCAGAGCATCATCCAGCAGCCAGAGAACAGAGTGAGCCACAGTACAATTGCCACCCACGGTGCATGGGTCAGTTCGCGTGTACCTGTGGTTAAGCCTTGGTTGAACAGTGGCAAGCCAACCATGAAAATGCTAAACAGCACAATCCAGAGCAGGTAGCTTTGCAAGGAGCCATTTTCAGTCGCCTGCTTAATCTTGCGGCTGTTGAGCAACAAATGTTTGAGGAATAAATCAAATAAAATTCGGCCCTGAAAGCGTCCAAACGAGGGATCAAGGTCGATTTTACGCAGTCGCCCCTGTTTGGCTAGGGCAAAATAGAACAGCGTTCCACCAACCAGTGCAATCAGGCTCATGACTAAAGGAGCATTAAAACCATGCCAGATGGCAAGATGGACACCTTCAAAATTTGGCTGCATCAGGCTGGCTCTGGTGACACTGTTGACCAGCGTGCCCGCAAGCAGGGCAGGGAAAATACCCACCAGAATACATAAAGTCGCAAGGATAATTGCAGGCAGTCGCATACCAAGTGCTGGTTCATGGGCATTCTTGTTTGGAACGTTTTTACCTACCACACCATCAAAAAACACGCCATGTACCAAACGAATCGAATAGCTGACCGCAAAGATTCCCGCCAAGGTTGCCACAATGGCCGAGATCACCATCACTGGGCCTGACAGGTTTGCCAGCAATTCGGTAAAGAACATCTCCTTGGAAATAAAGCCATTGGTCAGTGGCACGCCCGCCATGGAGGCGGCGGTGATCATGGTCAAGGTTCCCGTAAATGGAAGCAGTGCCCAAATCCCACTAAGCTTGCGTAAATCCCGTGTACCTGTTTCGTGGTCGATAATCCCTGCAATCATAAAGAGTGCCGCCTTAAAGGTGGCATGGTTGATGATGTGGAAAATGGCCGCCGCAACCGCAAGCGGGGAGCCAATCCCAAGCAGACACACAATCAGGCCCAAATGGCTGATGGTGGAGTAAGCCAATAAGCCTTTTAAATCTTCTTTAAAAATGGCAAAACCTGCTGCCATACACAGCGTAAACAGACCAACAAAGGTGACAATGTTGTGGTACATCGCGGCACCAATAAAAATTGGGGCTAAACGTGCCAGCAGGAAAATTCCCGCTTTTACCATCGTTGCAGAGTGCAGATAGGCTGAAACTGGGGTGGGTGCAGCCATTGCATTGGGTAGCCAAAAGTGGAATGGGAATTGCGCACTTTTGGTAAATGCACCCAGCAAAATCAGTAATAGAGTGGGTACAAACAGTTGATGCTGTTGGATGGTATCTTTCATCAGCACCAGTTGATCAATTTCATACGTTCCCGTAATCTGGCCAAGCAGCACAAAGCCCCCCAGCATGGCAAGGCCGCCCATACCTGTAAGGGTCAGGGCCATGCGCGCACCACGCTGTGCGGCATCGTACTGGCTCCAATAACCGACCAACAGGAAAGAGGAGATACTGGTCAGCTCCCAAAACACCAATAGAATGATCAGGTTGTTCGAAAGCGAGATGCCCAGCATGGCTGCCATAAACAGCATCAGCAACAAATACAGTTTACTCAGTGAGTTTTTGGGACTGAGGTAGAAATAGGCATAAATATAAATGAGCGTACCGATACCGCTAATCAGCAGGCCGAACAATAAACCGAGCGCATCCAGACGAAAACTCAGGTTGATGCCCAGTTGTGGCAGCCAATCCCAGCTTTGCAGCAGAGTATTGCCCTGAAGAACCGTTTCTGCCTGGATCAGAAGTAAAATAAAACAACTCAGGCTGATGCCAATTGCCCCAAGTGCCGTCACGCCCCGTGAAATACGTTGCAGTTGTGAGACAAGGGTGGTGCCGAGTATGAGCGGTAATAAGATAATAATCGGTAGCACACTGGTATCCATATTGATGATTTAGGTCGGGAGACCTAAGGATGAACTTTCTTTCAGGATTCACAGGCACTCAAGGAGAATACCAAAACTTCAAATCCAGAAACCCAATCAAGTGAACAGGGGCAGTCACAAGTTGTATTGCACAACTTGAAAATAAAAAATGAGATTTATTTTACTATAAAATATCAATAAAAATCTGATGTTATTACATGAAGTTACATATCATGTTGATGGATTATTTTCAATACTGCATTGAACCGTATTTCAAAGTGGGCTTTGTTGTGGTGTGTCATCAATCTTGAGCAAATTCAATAAATCAGACTTTTCCTGTGGATTCAGTGCCTGTATCTGGTGGAATAATGCATCCATTTTGGTTAATGTCGGTTCAGAGGGCAGGAGTGGTAGGGTTTGGGTCTCACTCTCTGGTTCAGGCTGCACCAAATCCTGATATAAGGCGGAAAGCTGCTGTTGTGATGCCTCCAGCTGAATTGGGTAAATACCGTGCTGATCCAGTTTTAGGCACTGATAATGCAGCGCATGTTCAAGCAACTCATCACGGTTGCCTGTCACAATGATTTGCAGGCGGGGAAATGCCTCATGCAAGCGCTCAAGAATTTCGGCACATGCATTTTGGTCCAACTGCATATCCACGTGGTCAATCAGCAGGATGCCCTCGCCCTCCAGACATGGATTAAAGCTATGTTGATTGAGCAGGCATAATCGGCGGCTAATATCACCCACCAGCGCAATCCAGGTTTTTTCTGATGCAGACAGTTGCTGAAATGGCATCACCCGATCTTCATAACGCACCATCAGTTGCAGCTTGGGAACATACTGAATGTAAAGGTCTTGCAGCTTGGGAAAAACGGTATTCAGGCTGGTTTTCAGGGCATGCAGGTTGGGTGCCGAGAGCTGTTTGGGGTGCTTGACCAGTTCCAGTTGCAATTCTTGTAATATTTCGGACTGATTCTGCTGGTTAAAATCGTTACCCATCAGGCGTCTGACAATATGGGCCGAGTGCGCATTCTCGACATCGCTGATTTCCCGCAACCATTCAAAAAAACGTGCAAAGGTGGTGTAGGGAATGGGTGTTAAATCATAGGCTGAAATGTCCTGCAAGGTGCCTGGCACATTTTTACTCTGTAGATTCACTTCGTGTACAAAACGTTCCGCAGGATAGTAGGCAATCATTGGCAAACCCAGCAAGGGGTCCTGTTGATTCATCTTTTGGTATAGGGTCACCATCTGGTCAAGCTGCTGGCTTTCAACCTGGCTAATTCCCACCCCCTGACTATTAAAGGTTTTGTAGAGTTTCCAGCTACAGCGTTGTGTGTCGGCTGCCTGTGCAGCGCTACTTTCAGTCAAGCCATGATTGAGTTCCTCACTCATGTGTACCTGAATCTGGATTTTGGCCTGTAGCCGAGTCAGCATAATGTCCTGATCCGCAATCACAACACCCGCAGTACGAATATCCTTATAGCGTGCCGAAAACCAGGTCAGAGCCTGATAGATATTTTTTAGAATGGTGGTTTTACCTGTGGACTGGTCACCCAGAATCAGGGTAATCGGATATTGTTCAGGTTGAAACTCAATGTTTAAGTCCCGAAACCTGCCAACATGCTTAAATAGAACCGATTCAAGTTGCATAAGTTCACCTCAGTCACGAGCGCTTTAACCTACGGACTGGCGAAGACTTGAGGGAGCGCTTTGTTTTAGCTTTAATTGTTGTATCAGGTCATAAAGATGATGGATATTTAAACTTACTTTAGCACGCGTACAGGCGACGTAAAGTAGTCTTAATTCCTCATCTGTAATTTTATGTTCCAGTCCGTTAATCTTGAACTGGTAATCATCTTCAATATGCACCCGATTCCATTCCAGCCCCTTGGCCTTATGCGCGGTTGAGATCACATAGTCTGCCTGTTCAATCGGGGTAATTTTCGCCAATGCCTTTTTCAATGGTTCAGTACCATGTTCATCCACCAGCTTGACCAAAGGCTTGATGTCACTGCCATCATTGGTTTCACAATACTCATGCACATCATGCCATGAATTAAACCACGCCAGTTCAGGCACATCGGTAATTCGTTTGCCCTGTTTCAGTAAACTGGCGGCATCGACAAAGCGACTGAGTTTTTGATGGTCGGCTTGCAGGCTGACCTTATCACCATGCAGCAAGCCTGAAAGCAGTAATTCCATTGCACGCGCATTGGTACGACACAAAATTGCATCACGCATTTTGGTATGGGGTTTATTCACCACACTCGATTTAACATTTGGATTGCCCAATAACGGAACAGTTTCGTTTAATGCACCAAGCAGACTATTGGCAACATCAGCAATCGCATCACCAAAACGGAATGAAGTCGTTAAGCGACTTTCATGCAATGGCATTTGCTGCATAGCATTGACCGCGCCACGCCAAGCATAGATTTGCTGATGTGCATCACCGACATAAATCACTTGTGTGCTTTTTTGACGTAGTAAAATACCCAACATGAGTGGATCAGCATCTTGTGCTTCATCAAACAAAACATAATCTGTTGGAATATTAGGTTCTGATAATGCCCAAAGTTTGAGGTAAATATCGTGACCAATCCCTGCCTGATGGTTTTGATCAATTGACTCTAACCAACGGCGTTCAACTGCTGGATATAAGTGCTGTTGTAACGATTCAATATCATCTTGATGCAACCAGCTTGGTGCTTGAATATGGCGAGGGGCAGGGTATTGTGAGCTAGTCGAGCAGAAATAGCTGACCGCATTGGCAACCAAACTCGCCAAGCGGCTTGGCATCAACACATATTTTTCATAACGTCCACCCATTAAACGCCTTAGGGTAATCGGTTCCAGCCGATATTCTTTCGCGATAAAGCTTGGGCTGAGACGGGGCAGGCGTAATTTATCAGTCACGCCACGCGGTACGCTGCGGAAAGCAAGCGAGTGAAAGGTACGGCAGTTCACATTGCCATGAAACTTGTTTTGCGCTTCAGATGCGATGGCCTTGTTAAATGCCAAATACATACCACGCCGTTCGGGCATGGCGTCACTGATCATTTGCAACGTCGTGGTTTTACCTGTGCCAGCATAGGCAATCACTTTAAAGGACTGCCCTAAACGGGCATTGTCTATGGCAACTGCCTGCTCATAGGTGGCTTTGGGTTTTTCGATACTCGACACAGGAATGGGTTACGCCTCTTTGCTGCGGTTGGCTTTTTCAACCAAACCAGAAAGACCTTGGCGACGCGCGAGTTCATCAAGGACTTCTTGTGGATCAAGGTCAAAGTAACCAAGCATGACGATACTGTGGAACCATAAATCTGCAACTTCATAAATCAGATCATGCTTATTTTCTAAAGAGGCATGTGCTGCATAATCTTTGGCTGCAATAATGCTTTCGATGCTTTCTTCGCCGACTTTTTCTAAAATTTTATTGATGCCTTTTTTGTATAGGCTGGCAACATAAGAACTATCTGCTTCAGCTTTTTTGCGTTCTTGCATCAAACGACCTAAGTGACTGAGTACGTCGACTTGTTCAGCCTGACCATGATCGTGTGCTTCGACTTTCGCAGATGCGCCGTAAATTGCAGTCGGATCTTTCAGTTGAGCATCAACAATTTCCCAACCTTGAGGGGTGAGTTTGCGATAGAAGCAAGACTCACGACCTGTATGGCAAGCAATACCACCATGCTGTTCAATTTGCAGAATAATTACATCAGCATCGCAATCCAAACGAATTTCATGCACTGTTTGGAAATGCCCTGATTCTTCGCCTTTGTGCCACAATTTTTGACGTGAACGTGAGTAATACACGACTTGATTTTTTTCAGCCGTCAGTTGTAATGCTTCACGATTCATCCATGCAACCATTAACACTCGACCAGTTTGATGATGTTGTGCAATGGCAGGAACAAGACCATTGGAATCAAATTTAACTTCATCTAACCAGTTTGACATGCGTGAAATCCGTTGTGGGCAAAGCAGCTAGTTTAGCGTTTGTGGCTAGGGTTGGCTATGCTTGTTGGGTAAAAAATGCTTTAGGGGCTGGATTGGATATAAGTACTCATGAGTTTTTTTGTTTTCTATTTCGAGAAAGGGTATTGCAGTGCCTTTCGGTTTTTCACCAAAGCTGATGACCTCAAAATTCAATGCGGAGTGATAAAATTGGCAGGTGGTTTTAATATCAGCAACTGTCAGAACTAAGTGATCTAAATGGCTAATTTTCATAATTCAGCTCTTTTTGAGGTTATTCATATTCAGGCAAAGACTCACTTTTTCTACTGAACGTATTATCGCGTTCAGTATATTGTGCGACTTGTTGATAGCTCATTTGTTCGAACATACCCGTTTTTAAGCCTGAAATGGTCATCGCCATTTCTTTACGGAAATAGGGAATTTGATACATCCACGGAAAAGTAAGATCACGTATGCTACCCGCCCACCAATGATCGGATTGATATAGAGGTGTCAGTAAACGACTGAGGAATTGATAGAACTGGGTCGAAGAACGACGCTGTTGGTGATAGTTTTGCCACAACACTGCCCAGTCAATCTGCTGATTTTTCCTGGCACGCTGCAAGGACTGTGAAAAGGCCCATGCATCCAACAAAGCCATATTGGCCCCTTGCCCGAGTTGAGGGCTCATGGCATGGGCAGCATCACCGATCACCCCAATTCGCGCTTGTCCAAACTGGGACATCACCACATCACGGTATTGGGCTGACAACCACTGAGATTGATTTTGTTGATCAGCCAAAAGCTGTTTCAACCATTCAGCCACATCAGGCCAGCGATCTGAAACCTGCTTTAACCATTGCCGCTTTGCCGATTCATCCTTTAAAAATGATTGCAGTTGTGCGGTGGGCAAACTCCAGAAGATGCTGGAAAGTCGCTGTTGTGGTGCAGAGGGGATTGTACCTGTCGGTAAAATCCCCATCATGATCTTGGAACGATCATAAAATTGATGCAGGATTTCAGAGTCCAATACAGGACATTCAGGCACAATACTCCATGCAGCACCCCATGGATAAGCCTGATCAACCTTAACCCAGTCTTTGGGGCGAAGTTGGCTTCGTGCGCCATTGGCAATCAGGACAGCATCAAAACAGGCATCAAATTTCTGTTGTTGATAAGACCCGATGAGTCGAACCTCATGGGTACTTTCCTGAATCTGATCAACGCCATGTCCCATTTTCCAGTTGATCTGGCTGGAATATTCAGCCAACTTTTGCATCAGCACATGACATAAGGTGGCGCGATGTATGCCTAAACCGTAAAGATGATTTCCAGCCTGATGGTAATGGCTATTGACCAACAGACGCTGATCGGCAAGTTTTCCCTCCAGCCCTGTAACTTTTGCTCCAAGTTTTAAGGCTGCATCAAGTACACCAAGATGTTCAAAGACTGCCAGGCCAGCAGGTTGTAATAATAAGCCTGCACCCACAGGCGCGAGCTCATCCACCTGTTCAAAAATGGTGACCAGATGACCCTGACGGGCCAGTAAAATGGCAGTGGCGAGTCCTGCTGTACCCGCCCCAATAATCGCAAAATGGGGTGTTTTCATTGTTTGTTCTTATGCAGTCGTTATTGGGTTGTTTTTAAAGAGAATGCGACTTAATCCTATACCACTTCCCAACGTTTGATAATAGCTGGCAAATCAATTTCGAGGTGGAAGAACAATAACTAGTTTGACCAATAAAGATTAAAGTCGGGATGCGTTAAGAATTTTACCTATTTAAATCTAAAAGATAACAGTTGGATTCAAGTAAAGTAATCCGAAAATTTCTTTGTACACGACAAAAAAAGATAACTCATTGAAATAATGGCATAATACTTGTTTTCTGACGACGAATATGATGACACATTTCAATGAGTTACATCTCATCTTAAACAAATATCTAAAGTGGAACAAGTCACATGTAAAATGTTTTACACTGATTATGATTGCATTAATTGTAAAACAGACATGTAATCTTTCTTCTGCATCTAAAGCCTTACCCATCAAGTGCTTACCACAATCATTTTATCGACGTATACAACGCTTCTTTGCAGGTCAGTATTTCGATTATCGTCAAATTTCTCAGTTAATTTTCAATATATTTTTATTCGATAAAGTCCAATTAACTTTGGATAGAACCAACTGGAAATGGGGGAAACGAGATATCAATATCTTGATGTTAGCCATCGTCTATCGTGGAATAGCCATACCTATAGTTTGGACATTGCTCAATAAACGGGGAAATTCAGATACAAAAGAGCGTATTGCTTTGATTCAACGCTTTATCTCCATTTTTGGTAAAGACCGTATTGTGAATGTGTTCGCAGACAGAGAATTTATCGGTGAGAAATGGTTTACATGGTTAATTGAAAATGACATTAACTTTTGTATACGTGTTAAAAAAACTTCATTGTGACCAATCACTTAGCCAAGAATCATAAAATTAGTGATTTATTTCGTCATCTTCAAGTTGGTCAAACTGAATGTCGTAAACGACGTATTTGGGTTGGTCGAGTGAAACTGTATATTAGTGCGCTACGATTAGAAGATGGAGAACTTTTACTTGTTGTTTCTCCTATGTTTAATGCTTCTGCTATTCGTGATTATGCATTACGCTGGGAAATCGAAACGTTATTTAGTTGTCTCAAAGGACGTGGATTCAATCTTGAAAATACTCGTTTAACAGACCCTAGACGAGTCAAGAAATTGATAGCAGTGCTAGCTATCGGTTTCTGTTGGTGCTATTTAACAGGTGAATGGCAACATGATCGAAAAAAAGCGATAAAAATAAAGAAGCATGGACGACTTTCAGTAAGTTTATTTCGCTACGGTTTGGACTATGTTCAAATGGCTATTCTACGTTTGATTGGTTTTGGAAAAAAAGAAGAATTTAAGAAAGTGCTAGCAATTTTAAGAAAGAAAAAGCCTGATAGGACAAGGATCCTATGAAATTTGTCGTGTACAGAGCGAAAATTTATAAGATTTTAATTTGTTAAATCAGAAAGGATGCCTTGCTAAAATTCTATGTGCCGCCTAATTACAATGAGTTTGAAAACATCGTTGCAACGTAGGTGGATCGTGGTTGAGTGAATAAATAAAAAGGGCAAATGTCATATACATTCGCCCTTTTCAAAAAGAATGACATGGATGTCGTGATTAGAAGAATCCAGCTGGTTTGGTTGAGTAGCTCACTAAAAGATTCTTGGTTTGTTGATAATGGTCTAACATCATGCGATGGTTTTCACGACCAATGCCTGACTTCTTATAGCCACCGAATGCCGCATGTGCAGGATAAATATGATAGCAGTTGGTCCATACACGGCCTGCTTCCACCGCACGGCCCGCACGATATGAGGTATGTGCGGAACGAGCCCATACGCCCGCACCCAGGCCATAGATGGTGTCGTTTGCGATTTTAATGGCTTCATCAAAGTCTTTAAATGTCGTTACTGAAAGCACAGGACCAAAAATTTCCTCCTGGAAAATTTGCATGCTGTTATGACCTTTAAACACCGTTGGTTCGATATAGAAACCTTCACCAACCTCTTGTCTGGCGCTACCACCTGTAAGAAGTTCAGCACCTTCTTCACGACCTGTACTGATGCAGCGTAAAATTTTCTCTTGCTGTTCTAGAGAAGCTTGAGCACCAATCATGGTTTCAGTATCTAAAGGATGGCCAACCTTGATTCGCTTGACACGCTCAATGGCTTTTTCTAGAAATGCGTCTGCGATGCTTTCCTGAACCAAGGCACGAGAGGGACAAGTACAAATCTCGCCTTGATTGAGTGCGAACATTGCAAAGCCTTCAAGTGCTTTATCAAGAAAATCATCTTCTTTATCCATAATATCTTCAAAGAAAATATTCGGAGATTTACCACCCAGTTCGAGTGTCACTGGAATAATGTTTTCTGTCGCATATTGCATAATCAACTGTCCAACCTGGGTTGAACCTGTAAATGCAATTTTAGCGATACGTGGATTGGTTGCCAGTGGCCGACCCACTTCAGCACCATAGCCATTCACAACGTTTAACACACCAGCAGGTAGAATATCTTGGATTAACTCTAAAACGAGTAGAATGCTTGCAGGTGTTTGTTCTGCTGGTTTTAATACGACACAGTTTCCTGCCGCAAGCGCAGGAGCAAGTTTCCATGCCGCCATCAAAATTGGGAAATTCCACGGAATGATCTGACCCACGACACCCAATGGTTCATGGAAGTGATAGGCAATGGTGTCGTCATCAATTTCTGAAATGCCGCCTTCCTGTGCACGGATACAACCTGCAAAATAACGGAAATGATCAATTGCCAGTGGAATGTCAGCTGCCAATGTTTCACGAACTGGCTTGCCATTATCCCAAGTTTCCGCAACCGCAAGCATTTCAAGGTTTGCTTCCATGCGATCAGCAATTTTGAGCAAGATATTTGAACGCACTGTTGGAGAACTTTTATTCCATTCAGCCTTTGCTTTATGGGCTGCATCAAGTGCAAGTTCAATGTCTTCAACCGAGGAACGCGGTATTTTTGTAAATACTTTGCCATCGACAGGTGAAACGTTGTCGAAGTATTCTCCTCTTACAGGAGCTACCCATTGGCCACCAATAAAGTTTTCATACTGTGCTTTAAACTGGACTTTGGAATCTGGTTGATTCGGATCGATGTAACGCATATATATATTCCTTTGCTTATAATTGATCTTAAGCGTCTACAGCTTTGGTATAAGGTACTTTTGTACGCTATTTGACTAGCATATAAGGGTGAAGGTTGGAGAAAGGTTGGAAAGCATGCTCAAGTGTGAGGGATACACAAATGTTTACAAAACAAGAGCTGATACGGCAAAGACAGTCTATTGATCAGTTAAAGCATCAAAATAGCCTGTCTCCCCAAAGCGCTGAGAAGTTAGAGCAGAGTATTGCGAGTTCTTGGCAGCGATCAGTGCTGTCTTCAATTCCAAAGGAGCGTTTGGCAGCACCTTTGCTCAACCACAATAAAAAACATAAAACCAGTCTGGATAAGGCCTTAAATGCCTGTTCCAGTGAACTGGGCCATATTGCCGCACAATCCTCGATGGTGATCGCTGTCGGTGATGTGGGAAGTACCATTATATGGACTGCTTCAAGTGCACAAATGCAAAGTGCCGCTGAAAAGGTACATTTCATTGCAGGTGGGCAGTGGGCAGAGGAGGTGGTTGGAACCAATGCTTTGGCCCTGTCATTAAAAACCCAACAATCCAGCTGTGTATTTTCCAATGAACACTATATGGAGTCCATCCATGACTGGGTTTGTTATGCAGCCCCAATTATCGACCCTTATTCCAAACAGGTACTGGGTGTGGTCGATTTATCAACCACCTGGAAAAAACACAATAGTCTAGGGGTTCTGGCAGCAGAGCGTTGTGCCTCCATCATTCAAACCGCACTTATTGATCAGCAAAGGCAACATTTGTATATTCGGGCTTTTTCAACCCCGCAAATCTTCTTTAATGGTAAATCGTTGGTTCTTACACCACGTCAAATTGAAATTTTAGCAATTTTGGTGCTGTGTCCAAATGGTTTAAATCTAGAAAAATTACACCAGGCCCTATATGGTGAGCGTAAGGTCAGCATTGGCACATTGAAAGCTGAAATGTCACAACTCAGGGATATTCTGGGAGGGATGCTGGGTTCAAGGCCCTATCGTTTATTGGCGGATGTGGAGGCTGATTTTCTTTTGGCGGAACAGGCGCTTGATTCTGGTTATGTAGCTTCTGCGCTACAGTTATACAAGGGGGTGTTTTTGGCCAAGACAGAAAGCCCTTTTTTATGTGCATGGCGGGATTGCCTGGAATCGCGTTTAAGTGACGCGATTTTTAAGACCACAGAAACGGATCTTTTACTGAAGCATGTTGCTCATTTCCCAGAGGCAATAGATGCGGTTGAACGCCTGATGGAGTTATTGCCCTCAGAGCATTCGGCGCATTTATCACTGCATAAGTTTAGAGATGTGTACTAGAGCTTGCGTGTGGCATTTCATAAAAAGCTGCTGTTGACGTGCAAAGTGAGGCCATATTTTATTTTTGGTTTAATGATTAAAGAAATCAAATGTATATCAGGATATTAGTTCAGTGCTTATGAACTGAGATCAAGAATTTATAATAAAAAAAGTGGGAATATCACCAGTTGGCTATTCCCACAAAAAAGTAAGCTGGTTCTCGGAGGCTTTGACTTACTTTTAACAGAAAGGTCAGAGTGCTGCCTTGAAGATCTCCACAACCTGGGCGTGAGTCGCCTTACGCGGATTGGTCAGCATGCATGCATCCTTTTGGGCATTTTCAGCCATGATTGCAAGATCCTCAGTTTTTACGCCAAGTTCATTCAGGCCAGATGGGATTCCAATTGAGGATGATAATTCCCGAATGGCATCAATGGCCGCGAATGCAGCTTCAGTTTCAGTAAAGCCGTCAGTATTTACACCCATCAATTCTGCAATTTTTGCATAACGATCCTGACAGGCAATTAAGTTGAATTCACAGACATGAGGTAGCAGTACCGCATTGCATACACCATGCGGCAGGTTATAGAACCCACCTAATTGATGCGCCATCGCATGGACATAACCAAGAGATGCGTTGTTAAACGCCATACCCGCCAAATACTGTGCATAACTCATCGCGTCACGTGCCTCAATATTTTCGCCATTGGCGACAGCGGGGCGTAACCACTGGCTAATCATGGTAATGGCCTTTTCTGCACATGCATCGGTAATTGGATTTGCTGCTGTGGAAACATAGGCTTCTACCGCATGCGTTAAAGCGTCCATGCCAGTTGCGGCGGTCAAGCCAGCAGGTTTGGCCACCATGAGTTTAGGATCGTCAATTGCAATCAGTGGGGTACAGCGCCAATCGACGATTGCCATTTTTACATGGGTGTCGGTGTTGGTAATGATACAGAAACGGGTCATTTCAGATGCTGTTCCCGCCGTTGTATTGATTGCAATCAACGGTGTCATGGGAACAGTGCTTTTATCAATGCCTTCATAATCACGGATATGTCCACCGCCAGCTGTTACCAGGCCGATTCCTTTGGCGCAGTCATGGGAGGAACCACCGCCTAAAGAAACGATGAAATCGCAGCCATTGTCATTATAGGCCTGTACGCCATGATGTACATTGATATCTGTTGGATTGGGTTCTGCCCCAGCAAAGATATGACTGTCTACGCCAGCATCTTTTAAATATTCTGCAATGGTATTGGCTACACCAAATTTAAATAAGCCTTCGTCCGTTACAATCAAGGCTTTTTTAGCGCCGAGATTTTGAGCTTTCGTTCCAATTTCTTTGGCACAGCCAGGGCCAAAAAGTGACACGCAAGGGATGTAAAAACCGTTTGTTTGATCTGCAATATTCTTAAAAGCCATGGAGTGATTCCTTCTTCCATAATCCATTGTTTGTTATTCAGTGATCTCATCACTGTAGGTCTAGTATGGGAGGGTTAAATTTTTTTCCCACCTACCAAAAACCTACCAATAAATAAATGGGGTAGCATTGGAAACAGGAGAAGTGGTTCTGATATCCAACACAACAGGGGGGAGGGTTTTCTTGGAAATAGTTTAAAACCACAGTTGATGGCATAATATTTTAATTAAATCAAATTCTTAATTTGGTTTTTACGAGCTGGATGGAAGAGTTAAAATGAGGCGTTCAGCAGGAAATGGTTTTACTCAATTGAAAGGGTTTGGAATATTAATCATTTATACGAAGATTTAAAACGGAAGTATATAAGTCCTTTCACTTGAATCTTTATATTTATTAACTGGCCGTGATGAGGAGCCAGTCGCACCCCATCATACTTGAAGCTAAAAAGTCCCTTGTTTATAGGCGGGTGTGGCTTATTTCATAATACGCCACAGCGCCAACAAGCTACTCAATACAATTAAGACAATTGAGACAAACCACGGCGTAATAATGGCAATGGTCAGCAAAATCAGCATGGTGCTGCCAAACATCCAGCTACGACGTTGCTGCTGCTGCATTTGCAAACGCATCTGCTGAATTTCTTTCAGCTGTTTATCATGCCAGGCTGACTGGTTTTTCAAGCCATTGAGGCTGTCAATCAACAGGCTAGGCAAGTCCTGTGCGCCCAATAATAAATCAGGAATTTGCTGACCAATTTCCTTGAAATTTTTCACTGGATTCATATTGGCCTTGACCCATTCAGTGAGAATCGGTTTTGCCAGTTTCCAGATGTCCAGTTGTGGGTAAAGGTCAGTGCCCAGACCTTCAACATGGACCAGCGTTTTTAAAAGCAACATGAGTTGTGGTGGAATTTCCAGATGGAAACGCCGTGCAATATCCATCACCTGAATCAGGATGCCTGCAAAATCCAGTTGATCCATCGGCTTGGACACCATAGGGCCAACGGTACGACGCATTTCACGTGCCAGTGCATCCTGATCGGTTCCTGGTGGAATCCAGCCAGCCTGATGCACAATCTGAATCAACTGCATAAAGTTGCTATTCATCACCGCCAGCAGCATCCGAGCAACCGTCATCTGGTCAGACTTGGACAGCTCACCCATAATGGCACAGTCCAGTGCAATAAAGCGTGGATTGCTTGGGTTAATGGTTTCAACAAAGACATTGCCAGGGTGCATGTCCGCATGGAAAAAGTTGTCTCGAAATACCTGGGTAAAGAAGATGGTTAAACCTTTTTCAGCCAGGTCTGCACGATCCATACCCAAACGATCAAAGGTCGCGATATCTGAAATAGGCACACCCGTGATGCGTTCAGCCACCATCACGTCTTTACTGTCCATATAGACTTCAGGTACATACATCATGCTGGAGCCTGTAAAGTAATGACGCATTCGGCGAGTATTGTCCGCTTCTAGACTCAGGTCAAGCTCATTTAAAATGATCTGACGGTAGTCCTGAATAATCTCGGACAGGTGCAGGGCACGGGCAGCTTCCAGACGGTTTTCCAGCCAATTCCCCAGCCATGCCAGAATTTCAAAGTCCCGAAGAATCTGGTTGTGAATATCAGGACGGGTGACTTTCACCACCACCTCACGGCCATCATGCAATGCGGCGGTATGCACTTGCGCAATCGAGGCGGCGGCAAGTGGCTGTTCATCAAAACGGGCAAACAATGTGCCAACATCGGCCTTGAGAGATTCCTGAATCCGCTGTTTGGCCAACTGGGTGTCATAGGGCTTTACACGGTCTTGTAACAGCACCAGTTGCGATAAGAGTTCTGGTGGAATCAGGTCGCGACGGGTAGAGAGGAGTTGACCCAGCTTAATTGCCAAAGGCCCCATCTCTTCCAGTGCTTCCTTGAGTTTAAGCGGATTCTTTTTTTCACGGCGTGACCAAGCCGCAGGATGCATTTTAATCACACCCAAGGCATGTTGGGCTTTTACAGGTAATTCTTCCGCAGGAAATAAAGTGTCAAGGCGATAATGTGCTGCAATACGCCAGAGTTCGAGTAACCGTCTAACATGCGGAATCATATAAAATCTTACCTAGTTTTGTGTGGGGTTCAATAATTCCTCCCCTTTTTGAGGGGAGGTTAGGAGGGGTTTCAATTGGGCCTGTAATTGCTGAAATCTGGCTTCCAGACGGTCTACTTCCTGATTGAGCTGGCGGGTCTCCCGATTCAGGTCATCCATTTGCCAGCGTGGGGCAAATAAGCCGCTATCTTCTTTTAGGGCATCTTCAACAAAGAACAGATGGCTTTGCAATGAGCGTTTGAGCTGCTTCGGTGCAAGCTGAATCTTACCCAGTTCATGCGCCAGCTGAGGACCAATCCACGGAGAGAGATGTGCGGCAAGGTCAGGTTCTGCCTGCTGTATGATACGCTGGATATCCTGCAATAAATGATAGTCACCTTGCAGTGGAATATTGCCAATCTGGTCCATATCACTGAGCAGGAGTTTGACTAATTCGACCACATTGGCGACATGCAGGGTGGCTGTGGCATCTGTAATTTTATTTTGGACATCGTAGGGACGCTGTTCAAATATTGATGGGGTTGGACTGTGTCCAGTCACGGTAGGTTCCAGACGAACTTTATTTTCATCAAAAAAAACATCAACTGAGAGTTGTGGGCTATCAATCACAATACGTAATAATTGCCCTTGCAGTTGATTGAGTTGAATACGTGTTATCGCATCCAAATCAATCACATGATGAATGATACGTTCGACTGCACCGAGTGCTAAAATCGACCACATATCTTAAGCCTTAAAGTTTGAATCCGCGGTGAACTGCAACAATACCACCAGTGAGGTTATGGTAGTCACAGCTTTGGAAGCCTGCATTTTCCATCATACCTTTGAGGGTACGTTGGTCTGGATGCATACGAATAGATTCTGCAAGATATTTATAACTTTCAGAATCATTTGCAACCAGTTTACCCATGATTGGCAGGGCCGTGAATGAGTAAAGATCGTAGAGCTTTGAAAATGGCTCAAACACAGGTTTGGAAAATTCGAGGATCAGTAAGCGGCCACCTGGCTTAAGTACACGGTACATGGCTGCAAGTGCTGCATCCTTATCGGTCACGTTACGTAAACCAAAACTGATGGTGACGAGGTCAAAACTATTGTCTGCAAATGGCTCTAGCGTTTCTGCATTGGCAAGCACAAAATCAACGTTAGTACAGCCTGCATCAAGCAGACGATCACGACCTACATTTAACATAGATTCGTTAATATCTGACAGTACGACATGACCTTGTGGACCGACTTCACGGCTAAATACTTTTGCTAAGTCACCTGTACCACCAGCAATATCCAGTACATGCTGTCCACGACGCACGCCTGACATGTTAATGGCAAAACGTTTCCAAATACGATGGATACCGAATGACATCAGGTCATTCATGATGTCGTATTTGCTGGCGACGGAATGGAACACTTCCGCCACTTTCTGTGCTTTTTCATCGCTGCTGACAGTTTGATAGCCAAAATGGGTGGTTGCGCCAACATTACCTGTATTGGCACCACGCGGCAGGTTGTATTTCGGTACGGAACCTGTTGGTGCTGAGGTCAAATCCTGTTGTAAAGATTGCTGTTGACCTTGTGGCGCTCCCTGCGGAAGCGGTGTGCTGAGGAAAGGACTGACTTTGTCTGAACCTGGGTTTTGCTCAACTTCTGGGGTGGGCTGTTGGTTTTCGTTAGACATTGTTTTCTCCTAAACTTTCGCTCTAGCGGCACGAATCAGCATGCATCATGACAGATTTTGTATTTTTTTACAGGGTCTAGCATATCATTGTTATGAATAATATACAGAAAGTCACTTTCCAAAAAGTGTTTTAATTTTTTATGTGAAGATGAAAAAAATCCCTCTTGGTAGAGGGATTGGAATAGTCCAGCATTTAACTGCGGAAAGGATCTGGATGCCCTGAATGGACTTTCTCAATGATCTCGCGTTCTTTTGCGGTAAATGTTTTGATAAACGTTGCAGCAGACTTCATAGGCTTCATTGCAGCAAAACCTTCTTGGATAAAATCGTACATAGGTTCAAATTGATATTTGGTTGCAATGCCTTTACACATTTTAAAAGCCGCATACATCATCGTAGAGCGCATATACTTATCTAATGTGAGACCAAGCTCGTCAAGTAATTGTAATTGTTCATAACGTACATCGCCTTGATCGAGTTTGACTAAGGTCTGGCGCATGATTTCATCAGTTAGTGGTGTTTCCAAAGGATAATCTTTGAGTAGTTGTTCTGCGACTTGTTCATCGAGTTGAGTGGCAAGTACAGCAAGACTGACCGATTTTGTTCCTGTTTTAATTGCATTTTCAGGGAGTAAGCTCTCTGCTTTATGTGCATATTTCAACAGGCGTTCGATTTGCTGTGCAATTGCCTCAAAATCAGGACCGCCATACAAACGATTGAGAAAATACTGTGCCATCAGTTGATTTTCAGGCAGAGCAAAAAATTCTTTATGGGTTTCTGCGATGCGTGCTTTCATCCACGCTTGTACTTCATGCAGACGTTGCTTAAGTGCTGTATTTTGGTGGTAATTCAGAGTTTGGTATTGTAATAAAAGATGATCAAATGCAGCGAGTTTTGACATATTCGAACTCAAATAAAATAAAACCAGAAAATCATAGGGCGCATCATAACTGAGAACCATGACAGCATAAACCCTAAATGTCCAACAATCGGTCACTATGTTGATACACGGATTGAGTTCTACAGAAACTGTACAAGGGTTTTGCATGCAGTGAAATAGATTTCATTATACTTATTCTTAATAATGAGCCATTTAGAGCCGAATATGAGTATACAACAACCAAAATTTGAATTACGTGATGAAGATGCGTTGTCTTTAGATTTGATTGAAGCACAATATGCCTTAAAAGATAGCCAAGATAAAAAAAATGCAAAAAGTGTTCTGATTTTAGTAAGTGGGATTGAATTAGCAGGGAAAGGTGAGGCGGTCAAGCAGTTACGTGAGTGGCTTGATCCACGTTACCTGAAAGTCAAGGCGGATGCCCCAAAGCTATTGACAAATAACCAGACATTTTGGCAATCCTATACACGCTTCATTCCTGCCGAAGGTCAGATCGTGGTGATGTTTGGCAACTGGTACAGTGACTTGCTGGCAACGGCAATGCATGTGTCCAAGCCATTAAATGAGGCGTTGTTTGATGGCTATGTTGAGCAAATGCGTGCGTTTGAACATGATTTGCAACATAACCATGTGCATGTGGTTAAGGTCTGGTTCGACCTGTCATGGAAGTCTTTACAAAAACGCTTAGACCAAATTGATGCGTCCGAACAACATTGGCATAAATTACATGGTTTAGATTGGCGCAATAAAAAACAATACGATACCTTGCAGAACCTCAGCCACAGGTTCACCGATGACTGGTTTATCATTAATGGCGAGGATGAAAAGTACCGCGACCAGTGCTTTGCACAATATGTTTTGCAAACGCTTCAGGAACTTCCTGACCATCAAACTAAAGTCACGGAAAAATGGCAACAAGCACAGATTCCCACAGCACTATTAGAACCTTCAAAACAAAGCTTAGATAAAGATGACTACAAAGAAAAATTGAACAAATTAACCAAAAAAGTAGCTGATGCATTACGTTACAACGAACGAAAAGTGATTGTTGCTTTTGAAGGTATGGATGCTGCAGGTAAAGGGGGAGCGATAAAAAGAATTGTTAAAAAATTAGATCCACGTGAATATGAAATCCATAGTATTGCTGCACCTGAACGTTATGAATTACGTCGCCCTTATTTATGGAGGTTTTGGACACGATTGAATGATGGCGGCAAGATCACGATTTTTGATCGGACCTGGTATGGGCGTGTGCTGGTGGAACGTGTTGAGGGTTTTGCCTCAGTGGTTGAATGGCAACGTGCCTATGATGAGATTAACCGTTTTGAACAGAACCTTGTGGATAGCCAGACGGTGATTGTCAAAATCTGGCTGGCGATTAGCAAGGACGAACAGGCCGTCCGTTTCAAGGAGCGTGAACAAACCCCACATAAGCGCTTTAAGATTACCGAGGAGGATTGGCGTAACCGTGATAAATGGGATGACTACCTTGAAGCCGCTGCGGATATGTTTGAGCGTACCTCCACCGACTATGCGCCATGGCATGTGATTGCGACGGATGATAAAAATACGGCACGGATTGAGGTGTTAAAAGCCATATTGAAACAATTAAAAGCGGATGAATAAGATGCTGCTGATGGGTAGGCAATGATGTGGAAGAGCCTGTTTAAGATATTTTTCATTTTAATACTTGCTTTGTTATTGAGCTTTATATTCTTTATCGGCTTTTATCTGTATATGATTTATGGTGTTCATCCCTCTGATGAGGGCAAGACAAGTATTTCATGTATATGGGAAAATGGAGAATTAACAGCAGAAAGAATAACCATTATTCAAGGCAAAAGAGTGATGACACAAGCTCAGGCTGAAGATTGTGCCGATTTAACACACTCGATGAAATGACTGAATCACTGATAGTCGGCTGATCAGTCATGTTCATGTTTTAAGCTACAATCGTACTACGGCTTTTTTGCTGAATCCGTTTTGCAAGTGTGTAGCAGTCCTGAATATGTGCCTCGGTGATTTTACGCATCATAAAATAGCCAAGGCTGGCGGCCACCAGTTGCCCACCCAGAGGAATGAATTTAGTCACCTGTTTGGTGGCAATCTTGGTGAAAAAACCATTAAATGTTTTTTTCATTGCGGTACGTGCCACCACAAAACCTGACAACTCGAAGCCACGTTTACGCAGTTCATCCCAGTGAACTTTCTTGGTCTCTGGGTCATAAACGCTAATATGTTCAGGTGCTAGGCCAAAACGTGCATTAATATCAGGAATGATCTGCGTGAGCATGCCTAAATCAACCACCACATCGAAAAATGGAATGGGGACAATGGCCGCGCCAGCAGAGCAGTAGGCGGTCTTCTTGGTACGCGCCAGACATTCATCACGGATTTGTTCCAGATTTAAGCCTGGGTCAATTGAATCAGGAATTTTTTCAATTTTCATAAAGTTATACCTAAAGTCTATCTCTTGGTCGTATATTCAAGCGCATTAAATGGTGAATTTCAAAAATTTTTTATTTCATGCTGTGTTTAACGTGACATAGTTCCACAAGCTTGTATAGTGATGATTATCTACTTATTTTTATGTATCAAAATAGTCGTTTATTGATGAGGTTGTATTAACGGATGGGTATTCATGTTATTCAGAGTCAACGCCTTGATGTGTTATTGCAAGGTGTGATGGCATCCATTACCCAACCCAGTGCCTCCCCGTTTCAGGTGTTTAAAACCCAGCATTTTATTGTGCCGAGTCCTGCCCAGGAGCAGTGGCTGACCCAGAAAATTGCTGAACAGCAGGGTATGACGGCCAACTATCAATTCCATCAAAGAATTCGTGGTTTCCAGTGGTATGCCTATCAACAAGTGTTGGAGAATAAAGAACAAGTCCGTAAGGCCAATATTCCGCGTTTGATTTTAAAGTGGCGTATTCATCAAGCTTTACAGCCTTTTATTCAACCCGAACAGAATACTGTTGTGAATGAGCACCCTTTATATTCAATTGTGCAACGGATTTACGACAGCGCCGATCAACTGCAACAAGGCACTGAAAAACAACTAAAAAAACAAAGTATGCTGTATTGGGTGGCGGAGCAAGTTTCGCAGCTGTTTAATAACTACATGATTTATCGCGGTCATTGTCAACGGGGATGTACGGGCGTTTGCCGCTGTGCAAGCAACTGGCTGGCGGCATGGGGGCAAGATCATCCGCTGGATATTGAACGGCTAATCTCGCAAACTGACCAGCAGGTGTCTGCATTTAGCCTCAACCAAACCCAGCAACTAGAAGCTTGGCAGCGCTGGCTATGGCAAAACTATTTTCATGCCGACTTTGTGGAGATGCAAAGTATTGATGCCGATTTCTGGCAGGTTCTGGACAATCCACAGACCCGCCAGCGTGCATTGTCACAGCTTCCAAATCAGGTGATTGTGTTTACCCTGCTGGACTTGCCACCCAGCCAACTGCAATTTTTACGCCGTCTGGGGCAGTATTTGGATGTGTTGATCCTGCACTACAACCCCTCGCAGGAATATTGGGCGGACAGTGTCGATCCACTGTGGAAACAGCGTTATGATTTGGGTGTTAAGGAGCGTTTTATTGCCAAAAATCCTAATGCGACTGATGCGGAAATCCAGAACTTTTTTGAGCAATTTAATTTAGAATTTAATGCCTTAAGTCGTGAATCACGACATCCTTTATTAACTCGTTTAGGCAAACAGGCACGTGATCATTTCTCTTTATTGTCACAACTTGCAGGAGGGGAAGAAGGAATTTGGGAAGATCTCTTTGTTAATTATTTTCCAGAAACCTTACTGGGTAAAGTCCAGTCCGATATTTTTTATCTGGCAGAACCTCAGGCAGGGCAATATGAGCTTGCATCGAATGATGAGTCGATTCAGTTGCATGTCTGCCATTCCAGTTTGCGTCAGCTTGAGGTACTCAAGGAGCAGTTGACCCATTGGTTATCGCAGCCAGATTCCGTTGCTCGCCGTCCTAGTGATGTGCTGGTGCTTGCACCCAATCTGGCTGAGCTTGAGCCTTTGATTCGTAGTGTATTCCCTGCTGTTCCCAATGAGCATGAAGTGTTTCTGCCCGTCAAGATTGCAGGCGTGGCTTCACTGGATGCCCTGAATGCATGGCGTGCGGTGCTGGGGCGTTTGCAGCTTACACAGGGACGCTTTGCCCATGATGATTTTGCCGACTGGCTCAATCTGTCTGCAACACAGCAGCGTTATGGTCTGGACTATACTCAGGCGCAACGGATGCTGGCCTTGTTAAGTGACGCAGGCTTTAAGCGTGGTCTGGATGCTGAACATTTAAAACAGAGCCTGAGTGCCGATGATCAGGATTATCGCTATAGCTTTAAATTTGCGCTGGATCGTCTGGCACTGGGAATTGCCGTGCCAGCGCATGTGCTGGTACAGGATATACTGAGCTATGCACAGGTGCAGCCAGATGATTTTGAACTGGTCGGGATATTGATCCAGATTTATCAGGATTTATCTATCCGCCGTAACTGGCTAACTGCCCATGAACTGGGGCAGCAGTCACCTGTTGAGGACTGGCTGAAAAAGCTCAAGGATGATATTCAGGAGTTTGAGCAAGCCGATATTGTTGCCCTAAAGGCCGTGCGTGAGATTGTGCAAAAGCAGGAGCGTATGCTGACTTTGGCGAGTTATTATGATGATGCTGAAACCCATTTGCGCCAGATTACACTGCCATTGCCGTATATCATTGAGGAAATTCAACGGACGCTGGAAAGCCAGTCGGCACAGGTTGAGCCAACAGGGCAAATCACCTTTAGCCAGATTGGACAGATTCGCCCGATTCCTTATCGTCTGATTGTGCTGCTTAATCTGGATACAGGCAAGTTTCCCAATCGGGATGCCCATATTCCCTTTGACTTAATGGATGCATTACGTCAGCAATTGGGAGATCGTTCTCGTCTGGAAGATGATCAGGGGGCCTTTCTGGATGCGGTGCTTTTGGCTGAGGAGCAATTGTGGCTGTTTTATAATGGTTTTGATGTCAATGATGGGGAAGTGCGTGAACCCTCCAGTATTTTGCAGGCCTTTCGCGATCATTTGGCGTTGATTGTAAAACCGACTAGCAGTGAAGATAGGCCTCCTTTATCAGAAGCGGATTTAGCTGGATTGGAGGCATTACAAATCCCACCACAGCTTTATCCGCTGTATCATTTACATCGACTACAGCCATTTGATCCACTCGGCTTTGTTTCGGATCGACCTGTGCGCTTCCAAGATCAATGGTTTAAGGTCGCTTCACAGATTCAGCAGGTCAAAGGGGAGCGGCAGGCATGGGTGAATACCCTTTATCCTGTTGAACATGATGAGATGCTGATTCTAAATAGCCAGCAATGGATTCAGGATGTGGCGTTCCCAGCACGTTTGTATTTAAAAACCCTAGGCGTGGAAAATTTAACGGCAACCGAACTGGTGGATCAAACTGAACCGTTATTGCTGGATGGTTTGGGGAAATATGCTATTCGCCATTTTCTACAGCAGCAGGATGAGCAGACCTCGGCTGGCATCTTGCAGGATCAACTCCCTGTTGGAAAGGTACAGCACAGTGCATGGCAGCAAAGCCGCTTAGAGCAACAGCGCTTGCTTGAACGTTTACAGCAGTATGCGGCAGCCCCGACACTCACCACACAACGGGTCTGGCGTATCTCAAAACAACTACAAATGGTCTGTTTCACGCCAAAACTGAACGTTCAGGACTGGGTTAGTCTGGAAGCGTCAAGTGCGCGCGCCAAACGTTTTGTTAAGGTCTGGCTGGAATATTTGTTGTGGTTGGCTGTGCTGAACGATGACTCCGCTACAGAAAAACGCCGTATCGTAGTGTTTAGTGACCAGACCGTGATTTGTGAAGGATTGGGTTCCGAGCAGGCAAAACATTATTTAAAGCATTGGTTGCAACTATGGCAAGAGGCGCAGCAACAGCCTGTGGTGTTACCCGCAGCCTTGATCTTAAAGCCAATCGAGAAAGGCAAGTCCCACCAATGGGTTGAGCAGGAGTCTCGATGGGTTCTGGGTGAAGACAGTCAAAAACAGGTTTTAAAAGATTGGAATGATACAGGTGATTTTTCTGGTTTTGATATGACTCAAAATGAAGCGTGTAAATTGCATCGTGACTGGCAGTTCCTTTTGCAGGAACAGGATGCAACCGCATTGTTACAATATGCCTGTGATCATTATTCCCATGCCTTATACCAGCCTATTTTTGAATTTTTACGTGTGGAGTAAGACATGAACTCAAAATATCCAGTGTCTTATCAACCCATTCGGGATATTCAGTTTGAAGGTTTACATTTAATTGAAGCCTCGGCTGGAACAGGCAAAACCTATACCTTATCCAGTTTGATGGTGCGGATTTTTCTGGAAAAATACCTACCGAATCAGGTCATTGCCACCACGTTTACCCGTGCTGCCGCCGCCGAGCTAAAAAGCCGTATCCGTTTGCGTCTGGTGGAGATTCAGCAGTATCTGGAACCGTTACGCAGCGTACTGGAAACTGATATTCACATGCAGGCGGAGCAGGAAACTGATCCACTGAAACAGCATGTGTTAAAAACCTTTGCTCCACGTATCGCCTATGCCTGTGAACGGCTAAAACTTGTAATTGACCAACTGGACGAGCTGTTTGTCGGGACACTGGACAGCTTTAGCCAGAAGCTGTTGCGCGAGTTTGCCTTTGAAAGTGGCAAGATTGAACGTGCCCAAATCACTGAGGATGCCAAGAGCTATACCCGCCAACTGATTCATGATGTGTTACGGGAATGGATTCAGTCGCAGCCACAACAGGTGATTGATTTTTTATATATGAGTCAGCAACTAAAGAGTGTAGATCAGTATATTAAAGTGGTTGAAGAAAGTTTGAATTTTAGTTCAGCACATTTGAAACAAGTAGATTTGCCTGTGTTTAGCACCGTTGAGTTTGAATCATGCTTGCATCAGTTCGCAGCAACTTCATCACAATACTTACAAGAGTTACAGGATTATTATCTACTCGAGGGTGCATATTATAAGTTTATTAATAAAAATGCTTTTGCAAAAGATCGTTTTCATTTCATTTTTCAAACAGGCTTAGTTCGGCTGGCTCAGCAAATTCAAGAGCAGGGCATAGATATCTATTTTGATCAAAACGCGTTCAAAGACGTCGATGTTTTATTTTTAGATTCTAAAGGACGAGCTCGAAGCAGTATTTTTAATAAATGTGATCAAAGTATTCAGGACTGTTTTTACCAGCATCCTTTGATTCAGTTATTAAAAGATATTTGGGAGATGAAACTTAAAATTCAAAATGATTTAGATCAATTCAATACCTATTTACAGTTTCATCTTTGTCACCAAGTCAAAAAGCGTTTGCCTCAAGTGTTGCAGCAAAAAGGTGAAACCACCTTTGCCCAGCAGATCAAAACCCTGTCAGATGCCCTAAAGGGCGAGCAGGGACAACATTTTGCGGTATTTGTACAGTCACGCTATCCATTGATTCTGGTGGATGAGTTTCAGGACACCAACCAAGATCAGGATGATATGCTGGCCAGTATCTGGCGGCATCCACAGCGCTACCAAAAGGGCTGCATGATTATGGTCGGTGACCGTAAACAGGCGATTTATGGCTTTCGTGGCGGCGACATGCTGACATTCCTGAATGCCTATCAGGATATTATAGCGAAGCAGGGGCGTGAATATAAACTGATCCACAACCACCGTTCGGTGAAAGAACTGGTTGAAGTGGTGGATGTATTGTTTCAACGGCAAATGGATTTTGGCGAGCAGGTGATCTATGACCCGATTCAGGCTGGTTCGCGTCCACATCCTGCCCTGATTGACAATGAACAGGCCAATCCCGCGCCGTTGCGCTGGTTGCAACTGCAAGAGGGCAATGAGCAAGCTACTCAAGTCGCATGGAAAATTCAAAGCTTATTGAATCAGGCACATTTACAGCAGCTATGCCTGGATGGTGAGGTACGCCAAGCCATTTGTGAAGATGATATTGCCGTGCTTTCGCGTAGCCACCGACAACTGGACGAGGTGCAGTATGCACTGGAACACTTGGGAATCCGTGTCAATCGGCCCTCAAAGCGCAGTGTGTTTGATTCAAAGATTGCTCAGGATATAGGTGCTTTACTCACGGCCTTGCTGCATCCCTATGATGAGGCCAAGTTAAAGCGTGCCTTGCTGAGTCGACTGTTTGGATTTGATTTAAGTCGCTTATTGGCACTGGAACAAAGTCCAGAGGGCTTGAGCCATTATATTCAGCAATTCGATGACATCCGTGAAATGTGGCTGAATCAGGGATTTCTGGTGGCATGGCAACGTTGTCTGAATCAGTTTGGTATCTGGCAGCAACTGGTTGCAACGCAAAGTAAAGACAATGAACGGGCAGTGGTCAATCTGCGCCATCTCACTGATATTCTGAGTCAGCATAGTGAGCATGTGCAGGGGGCACAAAACCTCTATCACTGGTATTTAAAGCAACTCAATTCTCCAAGTGACCGTGAATGGGAACTGGAACATAAGCTTTCCAGTGAAGCTGGGGTGCAGTTGATGACCATCCACCAGTCAAAAGGTCTGGAATTTAAAATCGTCTTTTTGCTTGGAGCAAATAAAGCAGCACCAGACTCAAAAAAAGAGGCTTTAAATTTCTCAACCACAGAAATCCAGCTGCCAGAAACAGGACAAACTAGAACACAGCGTGTGGTGGCGATTGCGGATAAAAACTTTCTACAACAGAATGAGCTGGATCAGCACCAGCAACGGGCGCAGGCTGAGCAGAACCGTTTGTGGTATGTGGCGTTGACTCGTGCCAGTCATCGGGTCTATGCGGTGTTTGAACCTGAAAAGGGTGATAAGAACAAACTGTCAGGATTGGCATTCTGGAAGAATCAGGGTGAAGCATTCCAGCATCCACATTGTCTGGATGAAGCACTGGTTCTGGAGCGGCCGCAAGCATTGCACCGCCAGCAGCAGACCCAACAAACAATTCCACTTTCCGCACAGCCTTTACCTATGCAGCGTTTTTATGCACGGGGTAAAACCAGCTTCAGTTATCTGGCACAGCATTTAAGACACAAGGCCAGTCATGCGGATCGTCTGGCCAATATTGAGCAGAACTTCGATCAGGCTGAAGATGAGCTAAATATTATGCTGACAGCATCTGTGCCTGCCTCCGAACCCATTGCGTGGATTAAACAACACTTTCCGAGAGGAACGCTGGCTGGAAATTTCCTGCATGAGATTTTTGAACAGATTGATTTTCAGCGACCTGAAACATGGGTGGAGGAAATCCGCCGCCGTTTTAAAAATAGCTATCAAGGCTTATGGTTTGACTTGCTGGATCAATACCAGAATCATTTTCCAGCACAGGAAAACTCAGAGCAGCAACTATACCAATGGATTGCGACATGGCTGGGTGAGGTGTTGGCCACGCCACTGAACGACGGCTTCCAGTTAAAACAATTGCTGGCAGGACAATATCTATCGGAATGTCCATTTTATCTGGCCTTGTCGGATCGTGTGCTGGCCATGCAACGCGTACAGCAATTGTTTACAGAGTATGGTATTAGCATGCCTGAATTGCTGGAGGCGAAATCTGCCCGCTACCTGAATGGTTCAATTGACTTGGTCTATTTCGATGGTCAGCGTTACCATATCGCCGATTATAAAAGTAACTATCTGGGTGTTGAACAGGCAGATTACCAGCCCAGCCAGATTGCGGACAGCATGTCGCTGTCGAGCTATTGGTTACAGGCGGCCTTGTATCTGGTGGCACTGCACCGCTACCTAAGCGTGAAACTGCAACATTACCAGATTGAGCAGCATCTGGGTGGGGCATCCTATCTGTATTTGCGTGGCCTAAATGGACAGGCGCAGCAGGGCTATCTGTACTGGAAACCTGATGATGAATTTATCTTGCGTCTGGATGCCATCCTCGGGTATTTCTCTGAGGATAAAATGGGCAAACCAATGTAGATAAAAGTGATGAATTTAGATTAAACAACAGTTTATCATGTGGATAAATATGTTTATAACCTTGTGGATAAGCGTGTGGGTAAGTTTGAGGATAACTCTGTGGACAAACAAGTAAATGATCCGTCAGCAACGGCAGGCTGGCTTGAGATGTGGAGTAACTACCTCACACAGGCACCATTTTCCCAATCGGCTCAGGCAGATGGTGCAGCGCAAATCTTACAGCGACTGATTGAGGCCAGTTTGCGTGGCGACAGTTGTATTGAGGCAAATCCTGCACAACTTGAAGCACTGGGCGATCTGGTGGTTTGCAGCGAGGTTGCAGCCACTCAGGTTGCCCCATGCGTTCACGATCAGCAGGGCTTGGCATTATACCGATATTGGCAACTGGAACAACGCCTGGCTGATCAGATTTGTCGATTAAAGCGACAAACGATTCAGTTGGTCGATACTGTACCTTATCAGCACTTGCTCAGCGATGAACATCAGCAGGCCGCCCTTAAAATGGTGATGCAGCAATGGCTGAGTATCATTACAGGGGGGCCAGGAACAGGCAAAACCTATACGCTGGCGCGTATTATTGCAGCCCTCAACCAGACCATTCCAGATATTCGTATTGCTATGGCAGCACCTACGGGCAAAGCCGCTCAACGCATGCAGGAAGCATTGCAGAACTCTTTTAATGATCCAAAATTATTGGAATCAGGTTTAATTACAGATGAGTTGCGTAATCAAACCACGCAAACCTTGCACCGTTTACTGGGTATGGGCAATCGGCAGATCCCACGTTTTCACCAAAAGCAGCCTTTGCCCTATGATGTGATTGTGGTGGATGAAGCCTCCATGCTGGACTTGAATCTGGCAACCCTGTTATTCGAGGCGGTCCCTGAAAACTGCCGCATTATTTTACTGGGTGATGCCAATCAGCTGGCTTCGGTGGATGTGGGTTCTGTACTGGCCGACTTGCAGCAGGTCCAGGGCTTGGTTGAAAACCGTGTCCAGTTGCAAAAAAGCCGCCGTTTTGCAGGTGAGGCAAAAATTGGACAGTTGGCAAGATTTATTCAGGCCCAGCAGCAGCCAACACAATATCCTCAGGTACTGACCAGACTGGAACAGGAGATTGCTGCACCTACCAGCTTGCAACCCATTGTATTATCCAAAGAGATGTCAGATTTTATTCAACTGGAATATTTGCCCAAGTATGGTGAGTTCGAAATTGAACCCTATCAACAAAAGCTGATGTATGGGTTTCAGGGCTATGTTGAGGCACTGCAACACTATGTGCAGGCGGATGAACCAGAACCGCATATCCAGCAGGTGATACAGGCATTTGATGATTACCGAATCTTAACCGCCGTTCGACATGGTCAACTGGGATTGCAGCAACTGAACCGTTATGCTGAACAATGGCTCAACCAGCAGCTTAAACAGATTGCAGTGGGCGACTGGTATGTGGGCCGCCCCGTGATGATGACCTACAACGACTATCAGCTTGGAATTTCCAATGGAGACATTGGCATTTGTTTTAAACATAGAAGCCAATCTCAGCAATTTGAGGTGTATTTTCCAAGTCTGGATAAATGGATTGCTGCACATCGCCTGCCTCGGAACATGCAAACCGCATTTGCGCTCACCATTCACAAGTCACAGGGCTCTGAATTTACCCATACTGCGATTGTTCTGGATGCTCCCGCAGAGAAGTTACTGAGTCAGGAACTGATTTATACCGCAGTGACGCGCGCCAAAAAAGTGGTCAGTATTCTGGCCGATTCAGGCACCTTGCAACAGGCGCTTACAATTCGAACAGTTCGCCGTAGTGGTTTAGTGCAAAAGATCAATTTAGAAGGATTGTGAAATTATTCTTTAAAATTCACTGTTCTGTAAGTAAAAGCTTACAAAGATTCGAGATATTGTCGCTAGAGCAAGCCGAATGTTTTTGAGATTATGGAAACACAACGAATCTGGCACGGAAAGCTAGATAAATCGCAAAACGATAATAAGAAAGTCTGAAAGACAGCGAACTTACAGTGAGGTAAGTGATAAAAGAGGAAACTTACAGCCGCTAAGCCTTGTAGTTTTGGGAGAGACTACAGGGCTTTTTTATTTTTATCTATATTGAATGAATAAAATCATGATAAATCTTGGTTTTATTTTAACCAATGTTGTTTAAACCCTACTTGTTCAATCATTGCGTCAGATCGGTTGCACGTCTTGTATATCGTCATTTATTAGTGAAAAATAACGGCAACATCTAAGAGCTAAGATATTGTTGTTTGACAATTTTTCTGGAATATTCAGTTAAATGTTATACAGAACCGTACGTTTTTACTTACAAAGAGATGAGAAAAATCCTATTTTTCTCCATCATTTCTTTTGGCAGAATAGTAAGTATAGAGGGAAGTTGATGTAACCAAGTGGAAACAAAAAAAGCATAATATTGTGGAGAACGTTCAGAGGGTCTGAATGAAAAATAACAAGCAATAAAAATAAATCAAAACCAGAATAATAAAAACTACGCGCAAAGGCTCAGGTGAAAATCTGGGCTTTTTTGTGCGTAGCTGTTCTTCAACTGATTAAACCAGATCATTTTCACTACGGTCAGTGGCAAATAATGAGCGGCGCTGGTTTTTCGGGATTTTTGGACAGTTAGTTGAGATTTGGTACAACATTTTTGTCAGCGCAGGCAAGTGGGTACCGACTACAGATTTTCCTGTGGTGAGTAATGACACACTGATATCACGCTCTGGATCGGCCCAGCATAAAATATTCGAGAAGCCAATATGTCCAAAAGCCTGTCCTGTCATTGGCCCAAACAGACCGACAGGGTTGCTGCCCAGCATTGGGCCAAGTGCATAACGCATTGGCGCAAGTAAACTACGGTCGATACTGACGCCCGAGGTCGGCAAGGTCGAACGGAAAACGGTTTTGGCACTCATGATCTGTTTGCCCTGATATTCACCACCACTGAGCAACATTTCAAAAAAACGTCCTGACTGCTCTGCACTGGTGTAGATGTTGCCAGCAGGGCAGATGGTATCCATGAAACGTGTGTCATTGGTAATGTCCACAGCGGTTTGTAGCCCAGCACCCAGCACATGCTTTAAATAACGATCCGTACCTAAACCTGGATGCATGCCAGTGGCGTAGTTCATTGCCACATCTGCGCGGTACTCTGGTTTTAGGCCATAGTTGAAATAATCCAGACCCATTGGCTTTTCAATATGTTCAGCCAGATATTCACGCACGCTTTGTCCTGTGACACGCTTGATCACCTCACCCAGAATATAGCCTGCGGTCACGGCATGATAGGCAAGATGCGTACCTGATGGTGAAACTGGCTTGGCCGCGCACAGGCGTTTTAGAATCTCTTTCTCATCAAACAGCAATTCAGGGGTGATCTCACCGTCGATCCGTGGAATTCCACCGCGATGTGATAACATATGGAACAGGGTCGCACGCCGTTTGCCATTGACCCCATATTCAGGAATGTAATAGCTGATTGGATCCAGCAGGTTCAAGTCACCACGCTCATCCAGCATGTGTACCAGCATGGCCGTGACCATTTTAGAGGCTGAGAACAGGCAAACGGGAGTGTCTGGTGTGCCGATCTTGGCATCAGCACCCAGACCATCGGGAGTGTTGCCCTGAGCGTAGCCAATGCTACGGTTCAGCAGGATTTGTCCCTGACGGCGTAGACATAGGGTAATTAAAGGATAGTTCCCCGTTTTATAAAGACATTCAATGCTATCCCAAATTTTTTGAATCTGCTTTTCTGTCATGCCACCCAATTCAGCCGCAACTTCATCTTTGGATCGAATGACTTGATTGAGGTCATCTGGCACATAACAGGTATTGGTGGATAAGATTTTCACGATTCCCTCGCTAATTTTTCGTTTTCTTTCATTTCTGTTATAAACTGAAAACAGAATTGATAAATAGTTTGCCTGTTTTTCTGACAATTGTCATTGTCCCAATGATGAAATAAAAACATTTTTGCAATATAGCCATAGATCACTTAAAATAGGCGAATTGCTGTAGTGATGCACGGCAATCAGTTGCTTGCAACTGATCATTATCATTTTATTTTTTAAGCATCTCGGAGAAATCGAATGGCTTTAACTAACGCAGATCGCGCAGAGATCATCGCTAAATTTGCTCGTGCTGAAAACGACACAGGTTCACCAGAAGTACAGGTTGCTTTGTTGACTGCTCAAATCAATGATTTGCAAGGTCACTTTAAAGAGCACAAACATGACCACCACAGCCGTCGTGGTTTGATTCGTATGGTAAACCAGCGTCGTAAACTACTTGACTATTTAAATGGTAAAGATCACGGTCGTTATGTTGCTTTGATCGGCGCATTAGGTTTACGTCGTTAATTCGATTTGGCTTTATTTTCGGTATTTCGCATGTTGCAATGCCTTAACGCTGAAAACAAAGTTTCGCCTGATTTAAGTTAGGCGATTTTTAGAAGGGGCGCATGTTCGCTCCTTCTTTGTGTTTAAATTTATTTAAAAATTTTGATCTGGTGCGATGGCTTCTAAGCTTTGTCATTTATCCACACGCCAGTTGTGGTCTGAATGCCAAACCTTAGGGGTCTCACTAGAATAACTTTTTAAAAGACATCAGGAAAATATAATACATGTCAATGTTTAATATCGTTCGTAAAGAATTCCAATTTGGTCAACACCAAGTTGTTTTAGAAACGGGTCGTGTTGCACGTCAAGCAAATTCAGTTTTAATCACAATGGGTGGTGTCACTGTGCTTGTTGCGGTGGTTGCACAGCCAAAAGCAAAAGCGGGTCAAGACTTTTTCCCGTTAACTGTGAATTATCAAGAAAAACAATATGCGGCGGGTCGTATCCCTGGTGGTTATGGCAAGCGTGAAGGCCGTGCTTCTGAAGCAGAGACTCTAATTTCTCGTTTGATTGACCGTCCAATTCGTCCATTGTTCCCAGAAGGTTATTTCAACGAAATCCAAGTCACAGCAACAGTTGTGTCTTCTGACAAAACCATGGATGCTGATATTGCTGCAATGTTGGGTACATCTGCTGCATTGTCGATTGCAGGCACACCTTTCCGTGGTCCAATTGGTGGCGCACGTGTTGGTTTGATCAATGGTGAATATGTTCTTAACCCAACGTTAGAACAACTTGCACAATCTGATCTTGATCTTGTGGTTGCAGGTACAGAGTCAGCAGTGTTAATGGTTGAATCTGAAGCGAAAGAACTTTCAGAAGACCAAATGTTAGGCGCAGTACTTTTCGGTCATGACGAAATGCAAATTGCTGTACAAGCAATCAAAGAATTTGCTGCAGCTGTTGGTGCGAAAGAATCAGAGTGGGTTGCTCCAACTAAAAATGAAGCGCTTCTTGAGCAATTAAAAGCAGCTTTCGAAGCGAAAATCTCTGAAGCATATACCATTGCGGTTAAACAAGATCGTTATGCAGCACTTGATGCACTATATGCAGAAGCTGTAGCTCAGTTCGTTCCAGAAAATGACGAAACTGGTATTGCTGATGAAGTCAACGAATTATTTGAAGACCTTAAATACCGTACAGTACGTGACAACATCTTGTCTGGCAAGCCACGTATTGATGGTCGTGATACAAAAACTGTTCGTGCTATCGACGTTCAGGTTGGCGTGCTGGGCCGTGCCCATGGTTCAGCATTGTTTACCCGTGGCGAAACTCAGGCACTTGTGACTGCAACTCTGGGTAACACACGTGATGCGTTGATGGTTGATACCTTGGCTGGTACCAAAACTGACAACTTCATGTTGCATTATAACTTTCCTGCATACTCTGTAGGTGAAACAGGTCGTGAATCTGGTCCTAAACGCCGTGAAATCGGTCATGGCCGTTTGGCGCGTCGTGGTGTACAGGCGGTACTTCCTCCAGTTGACCGTTTCCCGTATGTGTTACGTGTGGTTTCAGACATTACTGAATCAAATGGTTCATCTTCTATGGCGTCTGTATGTGGTGCTTCGCTTGCACTGATGGATGCGGGTGTTCCGCTTAAAGCACCAGTTGCGGGTATCGCAATGGGCTTAGTGAAAGAAGGTGAGCGTTTTGCAGTACTTTCAGACATCTTAGGTGACGAAGACCATCTGGGTGATATGGACTTTAAAGTAGCAGGTTCTGCAAACGGTATTACTGCGCTTCAAATGGACATCAAGATCGAAGGTATTACTGAAGAGATCATGGAAGTTGCATTAAACCAAGCTTTTGCTGGTCGTATGCATATCCTGAATGAAATGAATAAAGTCATTTCACGTGCTCGCGCAGAAATCAGTGCGAATGCACCGACTTTCGAGGTGATTAACATCAATCCAGACAAGATTCGTGATGTCATTGGTAAAGGTGGTGCTACCATTCGTGCCATTACAGAAGAGACTAAAGCTGCGATTGATATCGAAGACAATGGTACAGTTCGTGTATTTGGTGAAACGAAAGCTGCTGCTCGTGCTGCGATTGCAAAAATTCAGGCACTGACTGCTGAAGTTGAGCCAGGTACAATCTATACAGGTAAAGTGATTCGTATCGTTGAATTTGGTGCATTCGTGAATATCTTGCCAGGTACGGACGGTTTGCTTCACATTTCGCAAATTTCAAATGAACGTATTGCCAACGTGACTGACGTGTTAAAAGAAGGTCAGGAACTTAAGGTTCAGGTTGCCGATGTTGATAACCGTGGTCGTATCAAGTTGACCATGAAAGACATCGAACAAGCGTAATCGCTGCAATCGACTGACAAAAAGCTCGCCTTGTGTGGGCTTTTTTATGGCATGATATTCTTGGGATTTAGATGAATATCATGGTTATGCAGCTTTATTATTTTTATCGTCATAACAGTGAAAATACGATTTTTATTAGCGTGGACCAACAAACAGAACATACGCTTGAGTTTTTATGGGTTGATAGTTTGAGACAGGATTTGGTCAACCATACAGAATCCTGGCAGAAGAATGTCTATGAACACACAGGACTGGTTCTGAATGAGTTTCATCTGCGCGACCTACTCAATATTGAACATCCGTGTGCTTTCGACAGTGTTGAGGAATATGACCTGCTGGTGTTCCGCAAACTGATTAGCCCAGACGACCAGATTTATGAAAGTGACAGTCCACTGGAATCCCATGAAAGTGTTTTTGGCCTGGCCACCACACCAGTGAGTTTTATCCTCACGCCGAATGTCCTGGTCAGTTTAAGGGAGCAGGGCAATAAGGCGATGGAAAGCTATATTCAACGTATCCAGACCATTATGGGGCGGGCGATTGAGGAACAAAATAAACCCCGTAAATTACCAAGTACACCTGCTGATTTATCACTTCGTTTATTAAACAGTATGATTGATGGCTACCTCAATCTGCGCACCCCATTAACACGACGTGTTGAATACTGGCAGCAACAGTTATTGCAAGGAAATCGTCGATTTAAACAATGGCATCAGTTGTTTCATGAAGATATGGCATTTCAGCAGATTGAAAACCTGTGTGAGGAACAGATTGAAACCTTGCAAGAGTTTCGGGATGAGCTTGTAGATAATTATCATCATGTGGTCAGTGAACATAAACACAAAACCCAGGACATTCTTCTGGTTCGGCTGAATGACTTGATGAGCCATGTGGAGCGTGTGCAAAAGCATACCTTACGCTTGAGAAACGCCATTCAATCAGCCATTGATTTACACTTTTCGGCTATTGCGAATCAGACCAATGAAAATATGCGGATTTTGGCGATCATCACCGCCGTATTCGCACCCCTGACCTTGCTGACGGGAATTTATGGAATGAACTTTGAGTTTATTCCAGGATTAAAGTCCCCTGTCGGGTTCTGGATCATGCTGGCGGTGATGTTATTAAGCACAGTGCTGTTGCTGTATTATTTCTATCAGCAGCATCTGGTGGGGCGGGGTGAGCGTAGTGTGATTGACCTGCTGGCGCAGCAGCATAAACAACGCAACTTGAACCTGCTCTGGTTTCTGGACTATGAACCGATTAAACAAACCCTCAAAGAGGTTGAGAAAATGACTAAACTAAAATAAAGCGTTTAGTCATATATAAAGATGTTGCCTTAATGAAAATGTTTTAACTGCTTGCGGAGTTGCTGCACTTCATCAATCAGGTCCAGCATCACCGCAACCGCAGATAGACTGGCATCAAAGTCACGCTGTAAACGGTAGGCACGACGGGCGCGGGCAACATCTTCACCAATGAACTGGTGGCTTTGTGGATCAACTTGAATCTGCAAAATATCGTAGTCGATCAGCTTGAGTACCCAGTCGGTGCTTTGACCACAGACTTCGGCAAAGTGTTCGAGATCAAGTGCCAATTGTTCATCAATGATTTCAACTTGGCAGTGACCATCATATTGAATTTCTTTGTATTGAATAGTTGTCATGATCTTACTCCTTATGAGGCACGAGGTCTGAATGAAGCAAAAGCATCTGCAAACTGTTGATAAGCTTGTTGCTCTTGTTCGCTGTGTGCTGGTGGTAAAACAATATTAATAATTAGATATAAATGCCCTGCAGTTTTATTTGGTATCCCTTTATCTTTGAGACGTAATTGTTGTCCATTTTTGGCATTTTTAGGTAAATTGACTTTGAGTTGGCCTGCGGGAGTATTGACTTCAATGCTTTGTCCTAGAGCTGCTTCCCACGGAGTTACATCAATAGTTTGATAGACATCAGCCCCTTCAATACGAATGCGGTCGGTATCTTTATATTGGATTTCAATATAAAGATCACCATTTTCACCGCCATTGATGCCACTTTGTCCTTGACCATTTAAGCGAATTTGCTGACCTTCTTTCATTCCTTTTGGAATCTTAACCTGCAAGGTTTTTCGCTGTATTTCAGGCTCACCATAGGCATTGTAGGTCGGAATCTGTAGGGTAATTTGCTGGGTTGAACCGTGATAGGCAATATCTAAGTCAACTTGAATGCTGGCATGCTGGTCTTCGCCCTTGTAACTGCGTTGCTGGCGTTGCGAACGCTGCTGCCCGCCACCAAACCCTGCGCCAAAACGGCCAAACAAGTCTTCAAAACCACTAAAGTCTGCACCCCCATCGCCTGAACTTTGGCGATAGAACTGGGAACCGTCAAAACCACCCGTGCCTTGACCAAATCCGCCTGCACCCTGACCAAAGCCAGCAAAACCCTGTGGATGATCCAGCATCTGGTCATATTCAGCCTTTTTAGTGGCATCACCCAAGGTATCGTAGGCGACATTAATCGCCTGCATTTTGGCTTCAGCATCTGCCTCTTTACTAATATCTGGATGATATTTCTTTGCCAGTTTACGATATGCTTTTTTGATTTCGTCTGCTGAGGCATCTCTTGAAACACCGAGCTCTTCATAATAATTTTTTGCCATGATCTTAAATATAATAATGAGATGTTTCTTTTATTATGAAGCGAATTGCCAAGATTTCAATAGGCTGGATTGTATAAGACTTGTTTTGTTGTTTTGGAAAAAATGCCAGCACTTTGGCTTGGCTGACACCGATCATGATATCCATTGGGCTATAACTTTAACTGAGATAGAGTTTTGGATAAATGCCTTATCCAGTAGACCTTAACGTAAAATAAAAAAAGACGGCAGCCCGTCTTTTTTTATGAGAAAAATCAATTAACTCAAATGTTCACCAAATAAGGCCAAAGCCTCTTCGGCGGTAAATTCATAGCGTGCATTACAGAACTGGCAATCCATCTGAATTGGATTCTGTGCTTCCAGCGTTTCGTGTACCGCATCCACCCCAATCTGGATCAGGGCATTGGCACAGCGTGCTTTGGAACAAGTACAGCCAAACTTTAATTGCTCAACATCAGGTAAACGTACCTCTTCCTCGTTATACAAACGATAGAGAATTTCATTGGCTGGTAGGTCGGTTAGCTCTTCTGGTTTTAGTGTTTCAGTCAGCATGGTCAGACGTGGCCATAAGTCCTCATCCACCAGTTTCTGTTCTTCCTCATTATTGCGCGGAAGCAACTGAATCAGTAAGCCACCCGAATGTTTACTGTTGGTTGCCAGAACAATATGTGTTGGAATCTGTGCAGACAGGTCATAATACTGCATCAGGCAACCTGCCAGTGTCGGTTGATCCAGTGGTACAATCCCCTGATAGCGTTCGCCATGCTCAGGCTCGATATTGATAAATAGAACAGGACTGCTGAGTGACGCAAGTACAGTACGGCTATCCGACCCCTCTACAAATCTTGGGTCATCTTCATAATCCGCTAGTGCGCGCACTTCACCCAAGTGGTTGCATTCCGCCATTGCCCACTTGAATGTGCCATTGGCCTGAATTTGCAGGCTGATACGACCACGTATTTTAAGCGTGCTTGCCAGTAAGGCGGTGGCGCTGAGCATTTCACCCAGCAGGCTTTGCACCGCAGGCATATATTCACGTTGTGCCAGAATGGTTTGCAGTGTTTCTTCCAAATGAACCACCTCACCACGAACAGGGCAGTCTTCAATATAAAAGCGTTGGCGTAAATCAGACATCTTTTTCTCCAGTATTCCGTACAGCGCACAAACAACGCTTTGACTTGCCAAGTTTGAAAGACTTCACAAGTGGGTGAATGGCGGTATGCAGTCAATAATGGTGGCGCTTTACCAAAACTCAAGATGTTTCATGCGGCGATTTTGCATCAGTCTGTGTCACCTGATCATCAGGCAAGCATTCTGGAGAAATAATTTTTATGTTTTCAAATAAATACTCAAGTTCAGCAAGTGCATTGGGATAATGGTCCATTGTTGCATACTGATCATGAGACCAGAGCGACTGATTCAGCAACTGTTGATCCTGCTGCTGGAACTGGCTGATTTGTACCTGTGCATCCGCAGTTGAACATCCAGTTTCAATCAGTGCCTGTTGGGCCATATCCACAGAAGATAAATAGGTTTCACGCCAAACATGCTGAATGCCCAAATCATGCAGTAAATGGGCATGATGACGGTCACGCGCACGTACCAGCAAGCTCAGGTCTGGATAATTTAGGCGAAGATGCCGTGCAAGGTTCATGCTGTCCTCAACATCATCAATGGCAACAATCAGCAACTTGCAATATTCAATACCTGCCGCACGCAGATTTTCGACTTTGGTGACATCGGCATCCAGAAAATGGTGTCCATATTGTTCAATAAAGTCGGCATCGGGCTGGTTGCTGTCTATCACGCTGAACTGTCTGCCCTGTGCATGTAGGGCGCGTGCAACGACTTGTCCAAAACGTCCAAAACCCACAATCAGAATGGGATGCTGTGGCACATCCTGAATAGGTGCAGGCGTTTTTTTCTGTATCAGGGGTAAGATTTTGGCATTCATTAGCCAATACAGCAGTGGGGTGAGCAGCATCGAGCCAAATATGATCAGCAAGGTCGGTTGCAAAATCTCTTTGTTGAGTAACTGTTCGGTTTCTGCGATTTTTAGCAGAATAAAAGACAGTTCCCCGCTTTGTGCCAGCAGGATGGGCAGTCCAAGGCTGAACTTGGCAGAACGGTGCTGATAATAACTGCATACCGCAATCACAACGGTTTTAATCAGCAACAATCCAAGAATGGAACTCAGAATGAATAAAGGTGACTGTAGCAGGGGAGTCAAGGAAAGTCCCAGTCCTATGGCAAGGAACAACAACCCGATTGCCGCATCTTTAAAAGGGGAAATAATCCGTTCAACCTCTACCTTAAACTCAGTCTCTGCCAGTAAGATGCCTGCCAGAAAAGCGCCAATCAGTGTATGGATGTTGAGAATATCTATGATTAAAAGCACTGAGAGAACAATCAATAATCCCAGAACTGGAATCAGCTCAATACTATGGCGATGTGCCAAAAAGCGAAAGGCAGGACGAACCAGATAACGGCTTGCGAGAAACAAGCCTGAAATGGTAGCAATAATCGCAGCGAAATAGGCGATTCCATGCTGGGTTGATGCGGTGTCTTCCAGTAGGGGAAACAAGCCAATCAGAACCACTGCAAACAAGCTGTGTAACTGTAGGCTGGATAGTGCAGTCTGCCCCAATTTACTGTTGATTTGTATTTTATTTTGAAGCAGTTGCTGTACAAGGGTGATGCATGACAGGGCAAGTGCAAAGCCCAGAATCATACTTTTTAGAAAATCCTGTAGGATGAAAAAACTGGCACTGACCAAGAAAATAATGCTAAGTAGCGTTGGCAATCCACTATTGATCATCAGATTATGGCGCTGTCCCCAGAGTTGTTGCGGTTTAAAGGCAAAGCCCAGAAACAACATCAACATGATCATGCCCAAGTCAGTCAATTGACTGATTAGCCTTGCATCATTAATCAGATTGAAAACACCAGAACCCAGCAATAGCCCTGCGATGAGATAACCCAAAATAGAGGTTGAGGCATAGCGTTTTGCCAATGGTGCAAAGATTAAGGTCGCAAGCGATAACAAAATGATTTGTAGCAGTAAGGACATCTAATGCCTCAAATTTTTATGTTTCTCATATTCAGCTCTAACTAAACTCCTGTGGGTCTACATCAATCGACAGTCTCAGTTGATGCTGACGAGGTAAATGTACCACTTGTTGCCACCATTGACGTAAATAAAAATGCAGTTTTGCCCGATCAGCAGACAAAATCACCATGTGTGCCCGATAACGGCCTGCTTTACGTTCCATCGGTGCAGGAATAGGCCCCCAAATATCAACACTGTCTGTTGCCATCACTCTGAATTGCTGGGCAATCTCAGACAGGAATTGCTGACTATATTCTCTATCTTTGGATTCAACCCGAACCAGTGCAGCATAACGATAGGGCGGCAATAACGCTATTTTGCGATCAGCCAGCATTTGTTTTGCAACGGTTCGGTAATCATGTTCAATCAGTGTGGTCAGCATCGGATGATCTGGACGCAAACTTTGCAAATAAACACTGCCTTTATGCTCACCACGACCAGCACGGCCCGCAACCTGAACAATCAACTGGGCAGTACGCTCTGGCGCACGGATATCCACACTTAATAAACCTGCATCAATATCTAGAATGGCAACTAGGGTGACGTGGGGGAAATGATGTCCTTTTGCCAGCATTTGCGTACCCAGCAAAATCGTGGGTTTGTTTTGCTGAATGCGGTCATAAATCTTCTGCCAGCTTCCCACCCGACTGGTGCTGTCGCGGTCAACCCGAATCACATCGTGATGCGGAAAAAGCTCATTCAAGTGTTCCTCAACTTTTGCTGTGCCCGCACCCAGACTTTTCAGCGTGTGTTGCTGACATTCAGGGCAGTGCTCAGGCAAACGGTGAATGGTACCGCAATGATGACAATGCAAATAATGATAGGGTTGTGAATGCACAGTAAAGTGGGCATCGCAATGTGGGCAATTGGCCTGCCAGCCACAGCTTTCACAGATCAGCACGGGCGCATAGCCACGACGGTTGAGAAAGATCAGTACCTGTTCCTTGCGTTCCAATGTCTGCCTGATTTGCTCAATCAGGGGCTGACTGATGCCATGCTGTTTTTTTGCCACTTTCAGGTCAATCACATGCATCTTGGGCAGGCTTGCAACACCAGCACGTTGGTTTAATTCAAGTAAATGCAATTTACCTGACTCGACTAAGTGGTAGCTATCAATACTTGGTGTGGCTGACCCCAAAATTACGGGACATTGTTGCAGATGCCCCCGATAGAGTGCCACATCACGGGCATGGTAACGAAAACCCTCTTGTTGCTTATAGGAAAGATCATGTTCTTCATCCAGAATAATCAGGCCAAGACGGGGCAATGGCGTGTAAATTGCTGAGCGTGTGCCAATCACAATTGAAGTTTTACCCGTCTGGGCATGTTGCCAGGCCTGTAGGCGTTTTGAGTCATTCAGGCCTGAATGCAGCAAGGCTACATCACAGTGAAAGCGAGACTTAAAACGTGCAACGGTTTGCGGGGTCAGGCCAATTTCAGGCACCAGCACCAGCACCTGTTTGCCCTGTTTTAACACCTCATACATGACCTGCAAATAAACTTCAGTTTTACCACTGCCTGTTAAGCCATCCAGTAAAAAAGCCTGATAGTGATGCAGCGATTTTAAAATTTGTTCAATGGCTTGCTTTTGGTCTGGATTGGCTGTGAGTGGCATTTGTGCCAACTGTACAGGCATAGGCGTGAAATCATGCGGTTCAAGCTGACATTGCACCAGCCCCTTTTTTTCCAGTGCCTTCAGTGTGGCGGTTTCCACGCCGCTCAAGTTTAAAATATTCTCTGTGGTTCCGTGTGGATGCAGCTTCAGAATCTGGTAAGCATCATATTGTTTTTGCGAGCGTTTCAATAAGCCATTAGGGTCATCATGTGGAATGACTTTCCATTGATGAAACAGGATGTCCAGGGCGCGGCCTTGCCTGAGTAAGGTGGGTAAGGCGCTTTGTATGACTTCGCCAATTGGAAATTGGTAATATTGTGCTGACCATGTCAATAAAGTTAAAACTTTTTGGTCTAGAATCGCTTCATTATCGAGTAATTCCGTGATCGCCTTAAGCTTGAATTGACCTGTAAATGCCTCGTTTGGGTCAAGCTTTTCAGTGATGATACCAATGAGATTCTGCCGCCCGAAAGAAACCGCAACCCGTGCGCCAACCTGTGCCTGTGGATACTGCTCTGCACTGAGCGTATAGTCAAACGTGTCATAAATATAGACAGGAATGGCGACCCGAATACGGTAAACAACGGCGCTGGAATTTTGGTTCGGCATATTAGGCTTCAATCAGGTGTAAAATGGCATGACTGCATGTTGTTGAATTATGCTAAAGTGCTGTGCATTATGTCGATGAATTTCTTGCGGAACACTGGTTCCCCATCTCATACACGGATATAACGGTAACGACAACTATTTTGGGATAATTAGAACAGAACCATGCCTGCTTATCAATTTACTGCGCTTGATGCTTCAGGAAAGCAACATAAAGGTGTGCTTGAGGGAGATTCCGCGCGCCAAATCCGTCAACAGTTACGAGATAAAGCATGGACACCGATTGCGGTCGATGCGGTTGAACAAAAAGACAAACAGCAACAGCGCTCATGGTTTAGAAAGGGTTTTGGTGCCTATGATTTGGCGTTGATGACCCGTCAGCTTTCAGTGCTGGTTGCGGCAGGTATTCCGCTGGAAGAAGCCTTGCGTGCGGTCAGTAAACAAAGCGAAAAGGCCCATGTGCAAAACCTGTTAATTGCCGTGCGTTCTAAAGTGCTGGAAGGCCATTCACTGGCTCAGGCCATGCAGCAATCAGGTCGTTTTCCTGAGTTGTATATTGCTACGGTTGCGGCAGGGGAGCGTTCGGGGCATCTGGACCTGATTTTAGACCAGCTTTCAGACTACACTGAAAACCGCTTTGCCATGCAGAAGAAAATTCAGGGCGCGATGATCTACCCGATTATCCTGATGCTGATGTCATTTGGGATTGTGATGGGCTTGATGACCTACGTCGTGCCAGAAATCGTCAAAACTTTTGAGCAAAGCAAGGAAGCCTTGCCGTGGATTACGGTTCTGCTGATGAAAGCCAGTACCTTTATTCGCCATACCTGGATAGGAATGCTGATCCTTGCCGTAATCGCAATTATCCTATTTACCCGCTTTCTCAGAACCACAGCAGGGCATTATGCCTTTGACCGTTTAACGCTCAAGTTGCCACTGTTTGGTAAACTTTCACGTGGTATAAATGCAGCGCGTTTTGCCAGTACGCTGTCAATCCTGACCCGTTCGGGCGTACCTTTGGTTGAGGCTTTACGCATTGGCGCGGAAGTGAGTAATAACTGGGTGATTCGCGATGCGATTGAAGTGGCGATGGAACGTGTAACAGAAGGTGGTAATTTGGCAACACAATTGGAGCGTTGCGGTTATTTCCCACCAATGATGGTACAAATGATTCGGAGTGGTGAAGCTTCGGGTGAACTGGACCGCATGCTGGATCGGGCATCGACCATGCAGGATCGGGAAGTTAGCACCTTTATCTCCACCTTGCTGGCATTGCTGGAGCCGCTGATGCTGGTCTTTATGGCAGCCATTGTGTTGGTGATTGTGATTGCGGTCATGTTGCCAATTATTAATATGAATAATATGATCTAGGAAATTTGATGTTTGAGATGAAAATGAATAATTCAGTGAGTGAACAGCATTCTAAGCATAATCCTAATTCTGCTACTCGAAGCACAGCTTCTCGCCTTGCGGCAGGGTCGAGCGTTGCTCGACTTAATCCTGCCTCAGGCTTTACACTCATTGAAGTGATGGTGGTGATTGTAATTTTAGGTGTATTGGCTGCGCTGATTGTACCCAATGTGATGGGGCGTGGTGAAAAAGCCAAAGTAGATACCACCAGTATTACCTTAAAAGGTGTTGCAGGTGCTTTGGATCAATATAAATTAGATAATGGCCGTTATCCAAGCATGCAGGATGGTGGCTTGGATGCATTGGTGAATCAACCTGCTTCTGCAAAGAACTGGTTGCCAGGTGGTTATGTCAAAGGCGGCTATCCAAAAGACAGTTGGGAAAATGATTTACAGTATGTAATTCCAGGCCGTGAAGGCCGTGCATTTGATTTATATTCCTTTGGTGCGGATGGTAAAGAAGGCGGCGAGGGTAATGATGCCGATATTTATTATCAGCCATAATAACTAATCAAAAATATCACTTCACTTTTTAAATAAAATAAATCAGGAGTGAAGTGATAATGTTTCTTAGTTCGTAAATAAAATATAATACTTTGAAAAATATAGAACTATTAAAATAGATGATATTTGAGAGTTATAATAAGAATTATTTCCATATTTAATAGTTACAAGAAATAGAAACTATGTAGGGAAATAGACTTTCTCTTTATATCGAAGCTTTGCATAATAAATTCAGACCATTTAAATCAAGTATGGAGTCATCAGATGAAAGCATTTTTTATGTTGGATGAACTGAATCAGTTTCATTGGACAATGCTTAAGTCTGTGTTGTTCATTTTAAGCCTGTTGCCCATCAGTGAGGGTGCCTTAAGCCTTTGGCAGACCACAGAGGGCAGTAGCCAGATTATGATTGGCTTTTTTGCATTGAGCATGTTGAGCGCATGGTTTGTACTGTGTTTCCTAAGTGCCTTAAAAACAACAGTATGGGATAATCAGGAGATGATTTCCAAATATGAGCAATTGTTGTTTAAGGCCTACCGCTATATTCCGATGTTATTTTTATCGAGTCTGGTTGCATATTTATCAGTACACTTAACATTGGCCTTGTAATTCAAGTGCTAATCTAGGATTGAAAAAGAGCGTTGATTTACAACGCTCTTTTTTATTACCGCCGTGATTTAAAGGAAACATCAACTTTACGTGGACGATAAATCCAGCCTACAACCAATAGAAGAATGGAGAAGATCAGAATAGGATAATCGCTGAAACGACTATATAAGGTTTTTCCCTGCATTGCAGGTAAATCACCACGTAATACAAACGCCTCATCCAAAGGTGCCTGTTTCACGATATGGCCATTGTGGTCAATAAACGCAGTCACGCCTGTATTGGTGGCGCGAATAAACCAGCGACCATTTTCCTTGGCGCGCATTTGCACCATTTGTAGATGTTGCCAAGGTCCAGCCGTTCCTGTAAACCAGGCATCATTTGAAACCGTGATTAAAAAGTCGCTATTCGATGCATTGCGGCGGGTGAGGTTCGGGTAGGCGACCTCATAGCAAATTGCGGCTGCGAGTGCATGACCTTTTACGATCAGTGGCTTCTGATTGGCTTCACCACGCGAGAAACCACTCATGCTGACATCGTTCTGCATGGCGGGCAGTACCCATTTCAACATGCCTGACAATGGAATGTACTCACCAAACGGCACTAAGCGTTGCTTTTTATACAGACCGTGAGAGTCGCTGCCCGAAGACATGAGGCTGTTGTAGTACAGTGGTTCACCCACCTGCTGTGATTTTGCCACGTCCCAATAGGGAATACCTGTGACCCATGCTGTATCTGTCTTTTTTGCCTGAGCTGCCATGGCCTCCAAAAATTCAGGAATATCGGTCTGGAACATTGGAATTGAAGATTCAGGCCAAACGATCAGGTCACGCCCCCATTCCGCACGGGTCAGGGTTGCATAAATCTCTAAAGTCTTGATCTGGTATTCAGTCAGCCATTTCAGATCTTGCGGAATATTGCCCTGAATCAGGGACACGCTCAGGGGCTTGGAGGCTTTGGGCTGAACAAACTGGATAAATCCAGCACCCCAGGCCCCTAGCACCAGCAAGGCGGAGGGAATGGCCCAAAACCAGCGTCGATTTAAAATTTCGACCAAAGCACATGCCAGCACGATGACCACAAATGAAACTGCATAAATACCAAATAAAGGTGCATAGCCATCCAGCAGCCGTTCAGTAAATGCGTATCCAGCAAACAACCATGGGAAACCTGTAAATACCCAGGTTTTTGCCCATTCAAACATCACCCAGAGCGGGGCAAAGGTGAGTGGTGTTTCTGGGAAAAAGCGACGGTACAGCCATGTTTGAAAAGCAGTAAATAAGCCCATTGCGGCTGCCATAAAGACAATCATCAGGATGCTTAAAAAGGCATTGGTATCGCCATAGGTATGGATGGAGGTGTAGAGCCAGAACGCGCCGACAAACCATAAACCAAAACCATAGGCCCAGCCCAGTGCAAAGGCCTGGCGTGGGTTACGTTGACGTAATACAGCATACAATAGTGCTGGTGATAGAATCGCCAACCACCAGAAATAATACGGTGCAAGTGCCAAGCTAAAGATTGCGCCTGAGATCAGGGCAATCAGCAGTGGAACAATAAAGGGGAGCTGTTTTTGTGGTTGAGATGGATTTAACAGCTTTTCAAAATAGCTTCTCATTGACGGACAGCTCGAATCAGATGAATAGTGCGTGCATCTGCTTCAATAATGGTAAATTGCCAATCTCCAAGCTCAATGGTTTGACCTTGTAAATCGCTCACTAAACCAATCTCTTGCAGTAGCAAACCGCCCATAGTTTCAACTTCATCATCAGAAAAATCTGCATCTAAAATAGTGTTGAAATGTTCAATGGGTGTAAGTGCTTGCACAATCCAGGTATTGGCTGTGGTTGGGTCATTGTCAGGTACGATATATAGCGCTTCTTCATCGGCAATATCGTGTTCATCTTCAATTTCACCAACGATCTCTTCGAGAATATCTTCAAGTGTCACCAGACCAGAGGTTGAGCCATACTCATCAATCACGATGGCAATATGGGTCTGGGTATTCTTTAACATGCGTAGCACCTGATCTGAGCGTGCACTTTCAGGCACAAATACAGGCTGGCGCATCAATGAACGAATATCGACTTTGATATTGCGCTCGGTCAAAAAAGGTAAAAGGTCTTTTGCTAATAAAATACCAACAACATTATCGCTTTGATCTGCTGAGAACACTGGGAAGCGTGAATGCGCTGAATCAATCAGCACATCCAAAATATCTAACAGTTGATCATCTTCTTGTAAGCTGATGATTGCAGTTCGAGGCGTCATGACTTCCCGAATTTTTGTTGCTGGTAGATCGAGAACACCCTCAAGCATAGCAACAGTATCTGGTTCTAAAAAACGACGTGAGTCTTGAACTAACCTGAGTAATTCATCGCGGGTTTCAGGTGCAGTACCTAACCACTTTCTTAAGCCACGCATACCCCACGACGGACTGGATTCCTCGACCATGATCTTTCCTAAAGACTCTCTATATCAATTAGATGATTTTCATCATACCGAAGAAAAAGCGGATATGCATTAATAAAACGATGCGAAAAATGTACAGTTTTTCAAAAAGCTGTTGATGATTTTTATCGACTTACTTTATGTTAAAGTGTGAATGTTAAAATATATGAGTATGATGATGTCTGAACAACCTCAACTTCCCACTGTTCAACTTAATACTAGAGGTTTACGTTGTCCTGAGCCTGTCATGATGTTGCATCAGGCTATCCGCAAGGCAAAGTCGGGTGATGTTGTGGAGGTGCTGGCAACCGACCCGTCAACCTCATGGGATATTCCAAAATTCTGTATGCATTTAGGGCATGAACTATTATTAAAAGAAGAAAGTCTCGATGAAAACAGTCACACTGAATATCGCTACTTGGTACAGAAAGGGTAGTCTGGATATTGAATTAAATTTGAGGAAATGGCCCAGTGAAATTAAAACAGCTTGAAAAACACATGTGGGTTTTTGAAACTTTGATTGATGAGGATATAGAGCAGCAATTTGATGAAGCATTGGAGTACTTGTCTCAAGGCAGTTTACTTGCATCAGAGCTGACTCTAACCAAGCTACTTTCTGAGTATCCCCAACATATTGATGCCTGGGTTCATCTTGGGTTGGTTTATGAATATTCTGGTCGAAAAATGGAATCTTATCTTGCTTTGCGTGAGGCTCATCGTATTGGATTGGCAGCATTTTCCACTACATTTAACTGGGATAAAGATTTATTAGAATGGGGCTTTATTGAGAACCGTCCATTTTTAAGGGCTTGCTTTAATTTAGCCTTACATTTGGCTAATACACCGATGGCTGTTGAAGCGGAGCAGATTTTTACAAGATTAGTGAAGATATCCCCAAATGATAATCAGGGAGCACGCTATCTGTTATTAAAACGCTTTCTTGAAACAGGGAATAAATTAAAATTGCAATGGCTGGATACCAAGTATCCAGAAGACCATAGCCCTGAATTTTTATATGGAAAAGTATTGTTTGCATTAATGCAGCAAGATATGGATAGAGCTAAAGCCACATTTTTTGAAGCAAAAGCTGCTTTTCCACTGGTTGCTCGAGAACTCAAGAAAAAACGTCATCCTAAACCTGCTGAATTTGAGGAGGGATATATCACTATGGGTGGGAAAGATCAGGCATTTGTTTACTGGAGAGAGTTTGGTCATCTTTGGGAATATGGAAGCCCCACTCATGAGTTTTTATTGGCCAATATATAGTCATGCTATGAATAAGCCCTGACATTTTGGCACAGGGCGATATATTTATTATGCTTCCTTGATCAGGCTATTTTTAAGCAAATTTTCAAACTTGGCTATCTCAGTAATTTCACGCCATTGAATATTCTGATGTTTGAGTTGCTTAAAAACCTTTCCTTTATCTGCATAAAAAGAAAAAATTGAGTTGATTTTAGCTCGAATGTTAAAAGAAACAAAGCCCCAATCTTTCAATCAGGGCTTTGAGTAATGACTATGATAATAGATTACATGTTAGGGTAATTAGGACCACCACCACCCTCAGGGGTTACCCAAGTAATGTTTTGTGAAGGGTCTTTAATGTCACAAGTCTTACAGTGTACACAGTTTGCTGCGTTAATCTGGAAGCGTTTGGAACCATCATCATTTTCCATGATTTCATAAACACCAGCAGGACAGTAGCGTTGAGCAGGCTCATCCCATTTCGGTAGGTTTACATTCACTGGAATCGATGGATCAGTCAATTTCAAATGCGCAGGCTGATTTTCTTCATGTACGGTATTTGATACAAATACTGAAGATAAACGGTCAAAGGTCAATTTACCATCTGGTTTTGGATAGTTCGGTTTGAACGTTACAGTATCAACTGTTTTAAGTACAGCAAAGTCTTGTTTAAGATCGTGTAGAGTAAATGGTACTTTAAGGATGTTTTGATCGATAAAGTTAAATGCGCCACCAATCCATTGACCAAACTTGTGCATCGCTGGGCCAAAGTTACGCGAGCTATATAACTCTTCTTTTAACCAAGAATTGTTATATTTTTCAGTGTATGCGGTTAACTCTTTGTCGAAATGATCTTCGCCTTCAGTGACACGTGCAACGGCTAAATCACCACCTTTGGCTGCACCCGCTACAATCGCTTCAAACACAGCTTCACCACACAACATGCCAGATTTCATGGCAGTGTGAGAACCTTTGATTTTAGAGAAGTTCAAGAAACCTGCATCATCACCAATCAAACAACCACCTGGGAAAGTGAGTTTAGGTAAGGCATTAAAGCCACCTTTCACAACCGCACGGGCACCATAAGAAATACGTTTACCGCCTTCTAGGAATTGCTTAATTGTTGGGTGAGTTTTCCAACGTTGCATTTCCATGAATGGATACATGTGTGGATTTTCATAAGATAAATCAACAATCATACCCAACGTCACTTGGTTGTTTTCAGCGTGGTATAACCACCAACCACCAGACGAACCAGTTTCGTTCAATGGCCAACCTGCACCGTGCATCACTAAGCCCGGTTTGTGCTTCGCTGGGTCAATTTCCCAAAGTTCTTTAATCCCGATACCGTAGTGTTGCGGATCGGCATCTTTGTCTAGGTTATATTTAGCAATTAGGCGCTTACCAAGATGACCACGGCAGCCTTCAGCAAATAGGGTATATTTGGCATGAAGCTCATAACCTGGGGTGAAGTTATGCGTTGGCTCACCATTTTTGCCAATGCCCATATCACCCGTCTGGATACCTTTTACAGTACCATCTTCATGGTAAAGAATTTCAGAAGCGGCGAAGCCAGGGAAAATTGAAACTTCAAGTTCTTCCGCTTTTTGACCTAACCAGCGAACAACGTTACCGAGGGAAATCACATAGTTCCCTTCGTTGTGCATTGATTTTGGTACCATCCAATACGGCATTTTTTGTGCCTTGGTATCAGAAAGCAGGAAATAGGTTTCGTCGCCTGTTACAGGAACATTGAGTGGCGCGCCTTCTTCTTTCCAGTTCGGAAACAGTTCATTCATGGCGCGTGGTTCAAGTACAGCACCAGAAAGGATATGCGCACCTACTTCAGAGCCTTTTTCAACAACACACACAGTAAGGTCTGGTAGGTTGTTTTCAATCGCTAGTTGACGAATTTTAATCGCAGCAGATAAACCCGCAGGCCCTGCGCCTACGATCACTACGTCAAACTCCATCGCTTCACGTTCGATGTGTTCCATGTAGGACTCCTCATATTTTTAAGGGTGGCAACCGTAATATTGCGATTCGGTGCTGCCATGAGTGTTCTGTATTGCCAAGCACAAAGACACCATTGTACTTGCAAACGTTTGGGATAGTATAGTTTTAAACCTTGGACTCGCCAATTGGCTGAGCGGTCATATTTTTTCGTCAGCTAGGCATAAACGACGATAAATGAAAATGATTCTCCACCAGACTCGCTACAAAATAAGGGAAAAATCATGTTTTCTGATGATAAAAACTTAATGAGCATTGCACAATACGTAAAAGATGTACAGCAAAGTCACAAAAGGTCAATTCCACCTTTAGACCAGTGGCATCCAAAGCATTGCGGCAAAATGGATCTAAAGATAAAAGCCAATGGAGAATGGTGGCACGAAGGTCAATTGATCAAGCGGCAGGCTTTACTCGACCTGTTTAGCAAGGTGCTGTGGAAAGAGGATGGAAAGTTTTACCTGAAAACACCTGTTGAGCAGATTGAAATTGAGGTTGAGGATGAGCCACTGCTAATCAACCAGGTGGATCAGGTTGAGATAGAGGGCAAGCGCTATTTGCAGCTCACCACCAGCAATCAGGATGTGGTGATTGTGGATGAGCGACACCCAGTTTTTATGCGTGCCTATCCAAATGAAGCAGGAGGGGATGAAGTGCGTCCTTATGTGCATGTTCGTTTTGGAATGAATGCGTTGATTCAGCGTCAAAGTTTTTATCACCTTGTGAACTATGGCAGTTTGTCTGAAAATGCACGGGGTGAGACAGTTTTGACATTAAAAAGTGGTGATTTGGTCTTGCATTTAAGCACCTGAGGTTTAAGCTTAAAAGAGTGAAGAAACCACAGTGTTAATGTATTTGTATGACTGCTGTCCAATCCCTGCCCGTATTGGCTGACCCCATGCCACATGCATCCTCTGATGCGCCGATTGGGGTTTTTGATTCAGGCATTGGAGGCTTGTCGATTGCGCAGGAGATTGCCCGACATTTACCCAACGAACGGATTGTCTACTATGCCGATACCGCGCATGTGCCTTATGGGGCCCGTTCAGATCAGGAAATTCGACAATTAACAGCGCGTGCGATTGAGTGGCTGTATCGGCAGGGCTGTAAGATTGCGGTGGTGGCATGCAATACTGCATCGGCATTTAGTCTGGACTACCTACGTGACTATTATGGCGAGCATTTTCCGATTGTGGGATTGGTGCCTGCATTAAAGCCCGCTGTACTGCAAACACGGTCGAAAGTGGTGGCTGTGTTGGCGACACCTGCAACCTTTCGCGGACAGCTCATCAAGGATGTGATGAGCAGGTTTGCCGAACCTGCTGGCGTTCGGGTTTTAAAAGTCACCAGTCTGGAACTGGTGCCTTTTGTTGAGGCGGGACAGCAAATGAGCCAGGCCTGTCTGGATGTGTTGCAGGATATATTGCAGCCTGTGGTGGAGCAGGGCGCGGATTTTTTAGTGCTGGGATGTACTCACTATCCTTTTTTAAGGGATGCAATTCATCAGGTTTTTGATAAAAAGTTAAAATTAATTGATTCTGGGCAGGCAGTTGCGCGGCAAACAGCCTATATTTTGATAAAAAATAGGTTATTATGTGACAAAATAAGTCATAATATTACACGTATTGAATGTTATGTCAGTGGTCATAATGCTGTTGAATTAAAATCGGTACTGCAGCATCTCATGCCAGAACAATTAACATGGACGATTCAGAATTTAGATGATCTGGGCGCCTAAAAGCATCAGTTGATTCATATTCAAGATTTTATTGGGGTTATTGTTGATAAGGCTTAAGCGAAACAGCTTAAGGATTATTGATAAGTGAACTGGGACCTAGCCTATGCAAGATACTCGCTATCAGGTTTTTATTTCTACGTCTGGCAATGAAATGCAACCAGAACGGGCGGTTTTGGCCCAGACACTGATTGGAATGGGATTCTTTTCGTGGGGCTTGGAACAGCGTACACCCTTAAGCACCTCGATTGCTCGCCGACAGATTGATGACTGTGATTACGTGGTGATTTTGCTGGGGAGCCAGTATGGTGAGCAGTCCGTTTCAGGTGTGGGCTATATGCATCTGGAATATATCTATGCCATGACCAAACAGAAACCCGTGATTGTGTTTATGCATGAAGAGCCAGAAGCACGCGAAGCCAAACTGCATGACCATAAAGCCGAGTTAAAAGAAAAATTCAAAGAGTTTAGAAAACAGCTTCAACATGAAGTTGATCAAGTTTTTACCTATCTTAGCTTAAGGGATCTGGAGCTTGCTGTTCGCTCCAGTATGCCACAAATGCTGGAACGCTATCCTGTGGTGGGGTGGGTTCGTCCACAAAATACGCAAGTTTTACAAGATGAAATTGACAGTTTGCGTGCCAAGGTTAAACAGCTTGAAACTGAAATAGGCAGTCGGGAAGCCGATCCACTCACCAGTGTGCTCAAGGTGTCCATGCATGAGGTGTATTCATTTGAATACCGTATGCATGCTTATCAAGATGGTAATTTCAAAGAAGTTAAACCATTCCGTAAAATGACCTGGGCACAGTTACTGAATGTGCTTGGTTCATCATTTGTGATTCCAACACCTGAAGAATATTTTTCCAGGCGCATGAATGAATATTTAAACGAAACGGGTCTGGATGATGCGCGCAAGGAAATGCCACGCGCGCATGCTGTTTCACGTGCACAGGTGAATATCCGTGCCCTGCATGAAATCAAGTTGCAGATGCGCCAGAATGAGTGGATTGTACCAACAGGACGAGATGACCGCCAACGTATGCTGTGGCAACTGACCGCAAAAGGGCAGAAGCTTCTGGAAAGCAACATATTGGACAGCAATCGGGTTTTTCAGTTTAAGACCATGCATTAATCCAATTTAAAAAAGTACGGCAAAACTGCTAAAGTATAGGGAGAAATTCAGCTATAGCGGAAGCGATGTATGTCAGCGACACCAAAACCCAAAGTAACTGTGGTTTTAGCAAATTTAGGTACGCCAGACCAAGCCACTGTACCAGCAGTACGTCGTTTCTTAAAACAGTTCTTATCCGATACCCGTGTCATTGAAATCCCCAAAGTAATCTGGTGGATTATCCTGCACCTGTTTGTACTGACTTTTCGGCCCAAGCGGGTTGCCGAGGCGTATGCCTCAGTCTGGTCAAAAGATTCTCCAATGCGGGAAATTGTACTTGAGCAAACACGCTTGGTTAAACAACGCTTGCAAGATGAAAATCATCAGTTTGACCTCACGGTCGTCCCTGCGATGACCTATGGGCAACCGAGCATTTATGATGTCTTGGCACAACTGGAAAAAACACCGCAAGAGCATGTGATTCTGTTGCCGCTATTTCCCCAGTATTCAGCCACCTCAACTGCACCATTGTATGACGCCTTTGCCAGATGGATTCTACAGCAGCGTCATTTGCCAGGTCTGACCCTCATCAAGGATTACTACCAGCATCCGCTGTTTATTCAGGCATTGGCGGATAGTGTTCTCAACTATCAGGCTGAACATGGCAAGCCTGAAAAGCTGTTGATGTCCTTTCATGGTATTCCCCAGCCTTATGCGGACAAGGGTGATCCTTATGCTGACCGTTGTCGAATCACTGCCCGTTTAGTTGCAAATGTCTTGCACTTGAAAGATGAGGAATGGGCGATTAGCTTCCAGTCACGTTTCGGAAAACAGGAATGGGTCAAGCCCTATACCGACCAGTTATTACAACAATGGGGCGAGCAAAAGGTTCAGTCCGTGCAGGTGATTAGTCCTGCATTTTCGGCGGATTGTTTAGAAACATTGGAGGAGTTGGCGATTCAGAATAAAGAACTGTTTCAACATGCTGGCGGCGGTGAATATGCCTATATTGCTGCGCTGAATACCGATCAGGCCCATATTGATTTGCTTGCTAGTCTGGTTCAGGCTAATCTTGATGCCCTAACCCATACCCTAGCCCATCGTTAACTGCGTTTTAGCCAGAGGTTTTTATGCTACAAGTCAAAATTGTCCCTGTGACTGCCTTTCAACAAAACTGCTCGATTTTATGGGACAGTGAAACCAAAGACGCGATTTTGATTGATGCAGGCGGTGATGCAGCAGTGCTGAAAAAAGAAGTTGAAGCTTTAGGTCTGAATGTGAAAGCGTTATGGCTGACCCACGGACATCTGGATCATGCGGGCGCGGTCGGTGAACTTGCTGAGACATGGAGTATTCCAGTGATTGGGCCGCATAAAGAGGACCAATTCTGGCTGGACATGATTCAGGAAGTTTCGGCACGTTATGGCTTCCCGATTCCACAACCTGTTAAGGTCGATCAGTGGCTAGAGGGGGGCGAAACGTTGAAACTGGGTGAGGATGAATTTGAAGTCCGTTTTGCGCCTGGTCATACGCCTGGTCATGTGATGTTCTATAATGCCAAACATGGTTTGCTATGGACCGGTGATGTATTGTTCAAAGGTTCGATTGGGCGTACTGATTTTCCAAAAGGTAATCATCAGCAATTACTTGATTCAATTCAGCGTGAATGCTTTAGCTTGCCTGATGAAACTCAGTTTATCTCAGGGCATGGGCCAATGAGCACCATTGGTTATGAAAAGCAATTTAATCCTTTTGTGGCAAGTAAAGCGGGTTGAGTTCGGTACGACTAAACATGAAGATGATTAATCCTCATAATCATCTTCATGGCGTTTGAGATCCGCCTGAGGCGCATCCTGAGTTGGGAGTTTATATTCGTCACTTGCCCAGGCACCCAGATCAATCAATTTACAGCGTTCTGAGCAGAATGGACGAAAATCATTATTTTCCCATGTGCTTGGCTGGCCACAACGAGGGCAGGGAAAGGTACGGGGCATAGAAAACTCCTAAGGCAGAAGGTAAATAGATTAGGCAAACGTCAGGTGAGTTGTTAGACTTATGCCGATTTATAGATAGTTTGATGGGATTATGTTGATTCGTCAATTTCAAGCACAACGCATGCAGCCACCACGTGATTTTCAGCCGATTCCAGATACTCCGATCTGCGTGGAGATTGGGGCTGGGAAAGGCAGGCATGCCTTGTTGTTCACTGCTGAACATCCGCAGGCAACCTTGTATGCAATTGAACGAACCAGGGAAAAGTTTGTGGCGATGCAGAAACAGCATCAACTGGAACCGCGTGAACATTTAAACCCTGTGCATGCCGACGCCTTGCCCTGGGTGGTGCATGCCCTGTTTCCTACACAGGTTGAACAGTTTTTTATTCTCTATCCCAATCCAGAGCCACATAATCCAGCACAGCGCTGGTTGAACATGCCATTTTTCGAGTTCCTGTTGTCTCGCCTAAAACCGAATGGCATGATTACGCTGGCGAGCAACATTCCAGCATATATTGATGAGGCAGAGCAACAGCTTATTGATGTGTGGAAATTACCTTACCAAAAGCAAAAGATTGCAACAGACTCAGCCCGTACCCATTTTGAAATTAAATATTTAGAACGTGGTGAGCTGTGCCAGCAGTTACTAATCACTAAACCACAGGACTATCAGACCCGTTTTGATGATTTTGCGCCGTTACAAGGGCGGAACATACAAGGGCAGCCTGATGGCAAATAAGCGTATTGCAATTATTGGTGCAGGTCCAGCAGGATTGATGGCGGCTGAAGTGCTGAGCCAATACAACTACGATATTGAGGTTTATGAGCAAAAACCATCGGCGGCACGCAAGTTTTTAATGGCAGGCAAAACGGGACTGAATATTTCCCATGCCGAGCCTGTTGCAACGTTTATACAGCGTTATGACCATGCTGAATGGCTAGGCTCATGGATTGAGCAATGGGATGCAAAGTGGATTCAGGACTGGATGCACGGGCTGGGCATTGAATCCTACATTGGCAGTTCTGGACGGGTATTTCCCGTGGAGATGAAAGCCGCGCCATTGTTGCGGGCTTGGTTAAAACGTCTAATAGCGAATGGCGTGAAATTTCATTATCGTCATCGTTGTGTGGCGCTGTCAGGCAATCAATTAACCCTTGAAAATCAAAAGCAAACATTCACAACAAGCTATGATGCGATTATTTTGGCCTGTGGTGCAGTGTCATGGTCACAATTAGGTAGTGATGGCGCGTGGCAGCAATGGCTTTCCACCGATGAAATTGAGCCATTTCAGGCCAGTAATGTTGGTGTATTAAAGGCTTGGTCGCCGTTTATGCAGGACTGTTTTGGCCAGCCACTCAAGCGTGTCAATGCATGGGTACAGCCTGATCAGCAAACGTATGGTGATATTGTGGTGGCGCATTATGGTTTGGAAAGTGGAGTTATTTATAAACTGGGACGTGAGTTAAGACAGCTTCTAGTCCAGAACCAGCCTTTGCAATTGCATCTGGATTTACTCCCTGATCTCAGTATTGAGCAATTGCAAAAAAAATTGCAGGGCAATAAAAAGCAATCCATCACTAATATTTGGCGTAAGGCAGGTTTGGACCATGTGAAGATCAATTTACTACGAGAAGTGGTGGATAAAAATCTGTGGTCACAGCCTGAAATGATGGCAAGGCAAATCAAACAGTTAAGCATTGCTCTGGATGGTTTCCGTCCAATTGAGGAAGCGATTAGCTGTGCAGGTGGGGTAAAGCAAGCAGCCTTATCTTCACAACTGCAATTAAAATCTAATCCCTATCTTTTTTGTTGTGGAGAAATGTTGGACTGGGATGCACCGACGGGTGGATATTTACTAACAGCCTGTTTTGCCACAGGGCGAGCGGCAGGGCAAGGCGTACATCAATTATTGAATGCAGCCATATAATATTTACCTTGTTGTTGAGCTTTCAAAAATGCTAGTTTTTAGAAAACTTTGATTAGGATAATGGGCATGTCTCAAGTTACCCCTATTTACCACAAGATGCTGAACGTCCTTAAGCCTGCATTGTTTTGCCATGATTTTTGATACAGCCTGCTTAAGTCCAGCCGAAGCCTATCGCTTACTGGTCGGTGGTGTTACGCCGCGTCCAATTGCATGGATCAGTACCCGATCTACTGATGGCATTGACAATATTGCCCCTTACTCATTTTTCAATGTGGCCAGTTGTAATCCTCCTATCCTGTGGTATTCACAGGTCAATCCACAAAGTGGTCAGGATAAGGACACCTTGAGAAATTTAATTGCGACCAGAGAATGTGTGGTACACATTGTGAATTCCCAGTTAATGCAAAAGATGAATTTATCCTGTGCCTTGCTTCCGTCTGAGCAGAGTGAGTTTGATTTTGCTGAGATTGAGTCATGTGTGAGCAATAGTGTTGAACCATTGGCAGTGAAAGACTCTCCCATCCGTTATGAATGTCAGTTAAGGGAAGTGATTCAATTGAGTAGCCTGCCATCAGGTGGAACGGTTGCCTTATTGGATGTAAAGTCTATTTATGTCGATGACCGTCTTTGGAATGGGACCATAATCAACCAGCAGCAACTGGATAGTGTAGGCAAAATGGGTGGAGATTTTTATAGTTTAACCACTGAGCTACGCAAACTGGAAAGACCTTAAAATAGAATAGATTAAAAAAGACAGGAGGCTTTAGCACCTCCTGTTTTTATTACTTTGCTGTCAAGGCCTCACCCTCAAACTTCACACCATCCCAGCCATTCTGCATAAACTGGCGAATATTCTGGTGGTCGCTTGCTTCAGGTGTGGCAAGTACAGAGGCATAATGTTCCGCAAACAACTTGAGGGTGTCCTGTTGGCTTAAACCCTCAAGTTTGGCAAAGGAGAACACTTTGGCACTGCCCTGATTTTCAGTTGCCGCATTAAACTGCGCGCCATTTTGAAAAGCCGTTGGCGTATGTTGATAACGCGCCTCGATAAATGCCAACACGTCTGCAAACTTCACAGAACCATCTTTTAATTGTGCCAATAATGCTTGAGCCATATTTAGTTCTCTGTTGATCAAATGAATGGCAGCATCATAGCATTGAATCAGTGGAATTGATGAAGACAGGAATTAAACTGGATGCAGCAACACAGGTGGTTTAAGCCCGGAGTAAAGAATTAAGCTATTTTAAAGTCATCAATATAGAAACTATTTTTTCGCTTTTTAGCCAGATTCCCCTAAGCTGTGGATAACTTAAGCCTTATGCACAGCTTTATCACGGCCCAAAAACAGCAGTTGAGTTGTCGAAAAATTATGTTATTTTAGGATAAAGGAGATGGCATTCTTCCTGTTACAAACCGCCATAGTGGCTAATGATGCCTACGTGACCCTGAATAGGGGACGTAGGTTCGTGCGTGCTCTATTCTCTATCTGGAGTTCGCAGATGAAAAAATTTCTAGCACAAGCAAAAATTTATATCCAATCCTCCATTTTCTCCAAATCTTTTTGGGGTGAGCCATGTATTATCCTTTAATTTCAATTGCTCTGGGTTCTGTACTGGGTGCATGGTTGCGCTGGTTTCTGGGTTTAAAGCTGAATCCCATTTTTCCAGATATTCCTTTGGGTACGGTCACCGTTAATTTTGTGGGTGGCTTTATTATTGGCTTTGCAATTTCTTATTTTTCCCAAAGTGCGCTGAGTCCCAATTACAAACTGTTTGTGATTACGGGATTTTGTGGCGCACTGACCACATTTTCGACTTTTTCCGCCGAAATTATTGCCCTATTACAAAGTGGCAAGCTGGGCTACGCCTGTGCAGCGATTTTAATTCATGTGATCGGGTCGTTGCTGTTTACCATTCTGGGCATGAGCCTGCATCAATGGCTGACGGCTGCTTAGCTTAAAAGATAAACAAACAGCTAATTTAGGCATAAAAAAAGAAGTCTAAGCGGAGGAGATATAACCTTAGACTTCCAATATTAATAGCTTAATGAATGAAACTTAAAACAAGATTAACCTTTGCGATTAAAACGTGCAAAGCGTTTATTAAAGCTGGCAACACGACCTTCATTACTTGCTTGGCGTACTTCACCTGTATAAAACGGATGTGATGCGCTGGAAATATCCAGTGTGACGTAAGGATAAACCTTGCCCTGATATTCCTTAGTCTGTTTGGTTTGAATGGTGCTTCCAATCAGGAAATAGGCATCGGCATTGGTATCGTGAAAAAGAACCTGTTGATAAGCAGGATGAATATCTTTACGCATTGTGAAATACTCCATTGTTTTATGAAATGTTATAACATAACATTAAATGGAGTCAATCTAATCTATTTCAAGTTTTGTTTCCGATCATTTTGGTCTGATGAATCCTTATGCAGACAGGGCGGTTATGAAAATCCTGTATCAAGTGTTAATTGGGAACCAATTCCTCAAACAGATCATTCAGGTTGTCATGTACCTTAAGATGGATCAGGTTCCAGTAATGTCCTGAAATTGTACGGTTGACCATTAATGTATCTGGAGATGGCTTAAACACATCCCAGTATTTCAATGATTTTTTCACCAGACGCATGCCATCGTGATGGGATGAGTTTTCGGCAAAGTCATAATGTGTGTTCAATGGACGCAACAGCACCTCTATCCACTGCACGTACAGCTCACTTGGGAATTTCTGTTTTTCAGCAATTGAATGCAGTTCAACCAGTAAATCTTCAACCTGGGCAATATCCTCCTGACGTGCGGCATTGACCAGTGCCTTGAAGTGCTGAATCAGTTCTGGTGAAAGGGTTTTGACACTGCCATAGTCGTAGATGATAACACTGCCATCTTCCCGAAAAGCAAAATTGCCTGGATGTGGGTCACAATGGAAGCGTTTCAGGAAGAACATTTCCTGTCCGAGGGCACGGATCAGGCGGCGGCCAATCTGGTTGCGGGTTTCAACCGACCATGTGCTTGCGGTTTCAATGGATTCGCCCTGTTCCAGACTTAGCGTGAGTACCCTTCGCGAAGAATATTGTTTATACACGGTTGGAATAATTACTTGATCATCAAGCTGTTCATGGAAAGTCTTAAATACTTCCAGATTCTGCGCCTCAATTTCGTAGTTTAATTCTGCGGAAAGGCTATCCTGAATCTCTTGAAACAACTGATCCTGTAATTTTTTATCAATCTTTAAAACACCCATTAAACGCAGGGCAAGACGCACCTGTTTTAAGTCACTTTCACAGGCTTGGTCAACGCCAGGATATTGCACTTTCACCACCACTGCCTGCCCGTCAGGGAGTACTGCACGATGCACCTGACCAATTGAGGCTGCCGCGAAAGGCTCTGGTTCAAATGAGGTAAAAATCTCATTCAGTGGTTTGCCCAACTCTTTTTCAACCTGCTGCTTGATTTCAGCAAAAGGCATGGCTGGGGCTTGGCGTTGTAGTTTTGAGATCGCCTTGGCGACTTCAGGAGGGAAAATGTCTTTGTATTGTGAGGCGATCTGTCCGACTTTCATCACTGCGCCTTTCATTTCTCCAAGTGTATCGGCAATCTGTAAACCGATTTCTTGAAAAAGCTGGCTACGCGCCGCATTTTTTTGTTCTTCATCTGCGGTCAGGTTGCGAATGGAATTGGCAACGCTTTTGCTGGCGATGCTTGCAGTCATGCCCGCCAGTTTTAGAAAACGTTTACTGGGAGAACTTGCATGCTTTGCCATGATGATTGCGCCTCTATGTTCTGTTTTTAAGTGATACCCTGATCATAGGCGACAAAACTTAAATTGCCTAGATGAAAATGTTAAGTCGTGTAAGTCTTATGAATCAATCACTCAATCTTGTTGGCTTTTATTATCATGAGGGCAGTATCCACGATACCCTCATGATAGCAAATGAATCGGAGCTGTTGCTTATGGATTTGAGCTTGTCAGTTGCATCAAACGTTTATTATTCAAATATAAACGACCAATCAACAGGACACAGGAAATGGTTAAGCCAATGATCAGGCCCACCCAAACACCCGCCACGCCCCAAATGGTATAGCGGGCCAAGTACAAGCCTATTGGAAAAGCCACAACCCAATACGCCATCAGGGTAATCCACATCGGAGCCTGTGTATCCTGCATGCCACGCAGACAGCCTGCCGCACTGACCTGCCAGCCATCCACCAATTGATATGCGATTGCGAACCAGAGCAGGTACATGGCAATCGGCATGATGTGTACATCATTGGTATAAATCGCCACGATATAGGGACGGGCCAAGGCAATCAGGGCCATGGTACAGGCGGCAAAGATGGTCGCACTGATCAACCCGACTTTTTGTACCTGACGCATGGCGAGCCAGTTTTTTTCGCCATAATACATGCCAACCCGAATGGTTAAGGCTATCGCCAAGGATAGGGGAATCATAAACAGTTGTGACGTGACTGAAATGGCGATCTGGTGCGCTGCAATTGCATTTTCACCTAATGGACTGAGGACAATCGCACCCGTACTAAAGATACTCACCTCAAAGAAAACCGCCAGACCAATCGGAAAGCCCAGCTTTAAAATCCGTTTTGTCCAGCCTAGGTCCAGCTTTTCCCATTGGGTAAAAATCGGTGCCTGTTTGTAAGCCTGAGCTCTGGAAATATAGATGGCTAAAGTGATGAACATCAGCCATTGCAAGATGGCCGTGGCAAAGCCACAGCCTGCGCTTCCCAATGCTGGAATAGGACCAAATCCATACATGAAAACAAGGTTCAGGGGAATCAGCGCCAATAATGCAAGCAGGCTAATTGCTGTAACAGGACGGGGATGTCCCAATGCTTCGGAATAACTACGCAGGGCGGCATACATCATCACTGCTGGCATGCCAAAACCAATCGCATGCAGGAACAGACTGGCTTTGGGGAGTAAGCTTTCGGGCACACCAAACAGGGGTAAAAAGAACGGCATACCCTGTAAGATCAACATGGCAACCACTCCAAGAATTGCGGCAACCCATAAGGACTGGCGTGCAATGGTTGGGATTTTCTCAGGGGTTTTTGCGCCCCGTGCTTCCGCAACCAGTGGGGTGGTGGCAATCATGATGCCTGCAAACAGCAGCATAATTGGAATCCACAGCCCCACACCAATCGCGATTGCGGCAAGGTCGGCTGCGGATAAGTGGCCTGCCATAATCGTGTCAATCAAGCCTAAACCCGCTTGGGCGAACTGTGTAATCAGGATGGGTAACATCAGGTGAAACAGTTGCTTAAGTTCAAACCGTGCAGTGTGGGTGTGGGGCACAAAAAATACTCTTTAAAATTGTGAAAAATCAGCGTTGTAAAGTCAGTAAAACACCAAGGAAAATGACAATACCGCCCAGTAGGCGCTGCCAGTTGATAGGGGTTTTCTCTGTCCCTAACCAGCCAAAATGATCCAGTAACATGGAAATGACAAGCTGCCCAAAAATGACCAAACCCGTAAATGTTAAGAAGCCAAGTTTAGGTGCAGTATAGATGCTCGTACTAATTGCATAAACCCCAAGTATCCCACCCAGCCACAAGAACCACGGAATGTGTAAGAGTTCACTTAAACTTGGCTTTGCTGCGCTCTGGAAATAGACCATAACCGCAAGAATAATTGTACCAAACAAAAATGAAATAAAAGCGGCCTGTATGGGCGAATGTAAATATGTTTTAAGCTGGGTATTTATTGCAGTTTGAAAGGCCATTGCAATACCAATTCCCAAAGCGAGGGGAATGATAAAAAGTAACTGGCTTGAGAGTTTGATCATATTTATATCATTCATTATTCTTGGTAATTCTCATACATAACATAGATGATGAGCCGTTGATTAGTCGAGTCATGTTAAAATAATTAAGTTCTGTTATTGAGCTTATATTTTGAGTGCATTAAATCCAGCCCTTATTCCACTTTCACTTTATATCCATATGCCTTGGTGTGTGCGCAAGTGCCCATACTGTGACTTTAACTCACATGCTGTACCTGATGGTCAATTGTCTACAGATTTGGAACAGCAGTATCTGGCGGCATTGGTGGCTGACTTTGAAACTCAGCTGGAAATGGCACAAGGGCGCTCTATCCATAGCGTTTTTATTGGGGGGGGGACGCCATCGCTGATTTCTGCACAGGGCTACACATGGTTATTTGAACAGCTCAGGGCTCGTCTGGACTTTGAGCCTGATTGCGAAATCACTTTGGAAGCCAACCCTGGAACGGTTGAGCATGATCCTTTTGCAGATTATCTTGCCGCGGGCATTAACCGATTGTCGATTGGTGTGCAAAGTTTTAATACGGAACATTTACAGCGTTTGGGAAGGATTCATTCTGCCGATAATGCGCTCAGTGCCATTCAGCAGGCGCGGCAGGCAGGCTTTGAGCGTGTTAATGTGGATTTAATGCATGGTTTACCGCAACAAACCCTTGAACAGGCTTTAACTGACCTTAAACTTGCGGTAGAGCAGGGCGCAACCCATATCAGTTGGTATCAGTTAACGATTGAGCCGAATACCGTTTTCTTTCGTACCCAACCTGCTTTACCGCAAGATGAACTGTTGGAGCAGATACAGGAGCAGGGCGAAGCTTATTTAAAGGCACAGGGCTTTATCAATTATGAGGTTTCTGCATGGCGTAAAGAACAGCCATCAGCGCACAACCTGAACTATTGGCAGTTTGGCGATTATTTGGCAATTGGAGCGGGGGCACATGCTAAGATCACCCGTCCAGATGGAATTTATCGTTTTCAGAAAACCCGTTTGCCTAGGGATTATTTAGCCAAGGTTCCTGCGGATCATCTCCAGATGAAAAAGATTGAAGCCGATGAATTGCCTTTTGAATTTATGATGAATGCCTTGCGTTTAAATGATGGAGTTAATGCCGAACTTTATGGGCAGTGTACAGGACTTGATCTAAATGACTTGAATAAAACATTGAACCAATTGCGTGAAAAGAATTTATTGATTAACGATTTAAACCGCATCTCATGTACTAAACAGGGGCATGTGTTTTTAAATTCGGTGTTGGAAAGTTTTTTATAATTTAGCTGCAAGATTGCTTTGAGCAAGAATGCTTAAAGTAATCTATTATTTGTTGTCATCTTTTAGAAAGATAGTTCGCACAAAATAAAAAACCTCATCATTTAAGATGAGGTTTTTTAGAATCTGGTGGGTCGCCCGCGATTCGAACGCGGGACCAACGGATTAAAAGTCCGCTGCTCTACCGACTGAGCTAGCGACCCAGATAATGATCAAAACTATAAAGTGGTGGGTCGTCCGCGACTCGAACGCGGGACCAACGGATTAAAAGTCCGCTGCTCTACCAACTGAGCTAACGACCCTGAGCGAGGATAAGTAAAGCAACGCTTTACCCGAGCGCAAGAGAAAATCTATGACTTTCTTTGGTCTTGGATCCTAAGCAATCAGAGGAAAGATAAATCTTTCAAACACTGCATCGTTTTGATGTTGCGTATTCTAGCAATTTATTCAGCTAACACAAGAGGAAATTGTAAATCATGCGAATGATTGTTTATAAAAAACACGATTTCCTCTCGTTTAGCTAAAAAATAAACTAAAAGCGGTACTGATAATTTTGAATATTGTTAAAGATTTCAGCATTTACATCGCAATAGGCTGTTGCGCCTGGTAATAACACCAACAAACGTTCAGACGTTTTGGCTGGATTAAAGGCATCTTCTTTCAGCTTGTTTTTCTGATACTTAAATGTGCCTGTGGTTTCAACCTTGGCCTGAACGCGAAGGAATACTGGGATTGCGTATGATGGCAGGTATTTCTTGAATACGTTCACCATAGCGCTTAAATCAGCTTCATTCAGTTCTTCACCATCCACAAGCGTGATTGCAGCCATACCTGCACGGCCATTGGTATTTGGAATTTCCACGCCATAAACCACCGCTTCTGCGATCTTGTGGTATTCGCAAACCATGTTTTCAACTTCGGTGGTGGATACGTTTTCACCTTTCCATCGGAAAGTGTCGCCTAAACGGTCCACGAACTGTGCATGGCGGAAACCGATGTCACGAACCAGGTCACCTGTATTGAAGTATGAATCACCCTTGGTAAATACATCCTTAAGAATAACCGACTTGTTCTTTTCAGGATCGGTATAGCCATCAAACGGGGAACGACTGGTAATTTTGCCAATCAGCAGGCCCACTTCACCTGTCTTCACTTTCTTGCAGTGGCCTTTCTTGTCACGGACAAGCTCATTCTTTTCCTTGTCAAACTCAACAATGGCATAAGGGGTAGGAGAGAAGCCCACGGTATTGTCAAAGTTGAAGATGTTGCTAAAGCCAACATTGCCTTCACTTGATGCATAAAGTTCAAGAACCTCCTGCACACCAAAACGTTCCTTGAATTTGCCCCAGATGTTTGGACGCATACCGTTACCAATCATTTTGGTGACACGGTGGGCGCGATCAAGTTCCGTTGTCGGCGCATCAATGAGGTAACGGCAAAGCTCACCAACATAACCAATCGCAGATGCATTGAATTTTTGAACATCTTTCCAGAATGCACTGGTTGAATATTTACGACGTACCGCAAGTGTTGCACTACCCGCAATCACGCCACACCAGCACACCACCACACCTGTTGCATGGTAAAGTGGCAGGGTCACATACATCACGTCATCCTTGCCAAGATTAAGGATATGGCCGTATGTACCATAAGCTAGCGTCCAGCGGCTGTGGGTGAAAATAACCGCCTTAGGCAGACCTGTTGTACCAGAAGTATAGATATAGAACAGGCCATCCTTACCTGTCACTGTACGTGTGGTGGATGGATTGAATTTCGGGAATTGATCAATTTGCTGGGCAAGATTGACATATTCTTTAGGTGCAGTACCAGCATGCTTGCGCGTTTCCTGGTCAGCAAACCAGTGGAAACGGTCCTGTGCAACATTCAGGTCCTGACGGATCTCATCAATGGCAGCACGGACTTCCTCACCTGCAATCACGGCAATTGGATTGACCAGATTGATGCTATGGGCAAGTACCTTGCCGACCTGTGATGTGTTTACGAGTGCGATCGTGACACCAATTTTAGCTAAAGCAACAATCGTAGCAATCAGTTCAGGACGGTTTTCAACCATCACCGCAATAACATCACCCTTTTTTGCGCCAAGAGACAAATAGTAATGTGCAATCTGGTTTGCCCATTCATTTAGTGCTCGATAGCTATAGCTTTGATCTTCAAATAACAGTGCAATACCTTGTGGGTTACGCTTTACTGCTTTTTCAAATGCGATCCCTAAACCAGTTGGAGAGGCTGGTGTCCGCAAATATGCCTGTTTAAGACCACTGAGGATATGAGGTACTTTGGTAATGAAGTTCGGAAGTCGGGTTGCGACATCACCAATGGTAATAATATCGGTCTGCGTAGTTTGGCTCATATCAATCCTGTTTATTTTTTGATCAATCCAAGAAGTGGCTATTTTTTGGAACACTACCATTTAACATCTTTGCTGTTGATGCTGCTTTTAGTGGCAATTCCCTAGAGCAACCAACCTGAGCTGCGTCTAAAGCAGCGCAAGGGCCTACCTCTCTTACAATATCTCAATGACGCTACATTTTACAGTAACAAAAAAGCCTAATCATCGAAATGATTAGGCTTTTGCTTATTGAGTGTAATTTAGCAAATTATTCATTGCCAACGATACTCTTTTTCGGTGGTCGTCCACGAGGGCGGCGAGGGCGGGTAGATTTCTCCTTCTCCGCTTTGGCAGCTTCATCTTCCACATCTGTTTCTTCAGTGCTTGCGACTGGTTCAGTGTTTTCAACAGTCTGCACTGCTTCAACTGCCTCTGTAACCACCGCAGTTTCAGTCTCAACAGCAGCTTGCGCTGACTCAACTGCTTCAACAGGTGCTGTTTCTTCCACCACCACAGGCATTTCTTCATTTGCAAGTGCCAGTGCCTGTTGTTCAGGTGCCGCATCACCAACAGTGTTTTGCGCAACAACAGCCTCAATTGCTGTTTCCTGCACTTCTTGCGTGGTTTCAGTGCTTTCTACAGGGGCACCAGGCGCTATATTGGAAGCCAGATGCTCCTCTTTTGCCTGCTCAGCCGCAAGTTTTGCTAAACGACGACGTTCACGTGGATCGTTGGCAACACGCGAAGCGGATGCTTCTGGTGGTGTTAATGGCAATACAGGTGCTGGTTCAGCTTCTTCGGTTGGCTTCTGGCTTGGAAGTTCTACATCACGTGTAACAGGGCGCTTTTCCTCAGCAGCTGTTTCAACCACCAGGGTGCTGGCATATTGTTCAGCGAACTTCTGCAAGGCACGGTTGAATGTAGTCACTAAACCAAACTGCTCAATCAGGAATTTGCAGTCTTCACCATAAATATGGCGAATCAGGCCACCCATGGTGTATTGTCCCAACGCTGGAATTTGCGATGGTGCAATTTTTGCTGCCACTTTTTGGCTGCTTTGCGCCCCACGCTGACCAGGGCGTGAACGTGGATCATTGCTTGCACGTTTCGCTGGTGCCTGGGTTGCCTCTTCAACTGGTGTTGTTTCAGCAGCAACCTGCTCTGCCTGAACAGGCGCAGTTGTTTCAGCAGCCTCCACAACCGCTTTTACTGGCTCGGCCTGTGGCGCTGGCGCAGTGGTCTGCTGTGGATTGAGCGCAACAATTTCATTTTGTCCCTGATCAATGTTGACGATCAATGCCGTATTCATTGGTTCAGTGCGAGGTGTATCAATCACATCAACTTTAAGCTGCTGTGGATTGGATGCAGCCTCAACTGCAACAGGCGTTTCGTTGAGAACACTTTGGTCACGGTGACGGTTCGGGCGGTTTGGACGCTGCTGGTTATGACGGTCACGACGTGGCAACGGTACAGAGGCATCATTTCCATGAACAGCATCATTTTGCTGTTGCTGGTTTTGTGATTCCTGCGGACGTTTTTGCTGGCGTTTCAGGTCACGTTGCTCTTGACGCTGTTCCTGACGTGACAGTTGAACAACTTCCTCATGCACCTGATTTTGTTGTTCATGGGCAAGTACATGCTGTTCACGCTGCTCTTTATGCTTACGTTTCTTTGGGTTTTGAGACTGATTTGGACGGTTCAGTTTTTCGTCTTTCTCAAACGCTTCGCGAGTTTCCTGCTTTACAGGTGTCTGGGAAATATAGACATTATTTGCTGTTGTTTCCGCAATTGCAGCTGTCTCAACCTGGCCGAATTGACCACGGCTCACAGCGCCATTATTGATCATCTGTTCAATAGCTGACGCCGCATTTTGTGCAGAGCGGGACTGATCAATGGTCTGAGCCTGTTTTTGAACAAACAGGTTCTCTAACCATGCGCAAGGGCTTGCTGCTTTTGACGCTGCTGCCTGTGCCTGTTTTGGCTGGGCAGTGCCTTGCTGTGTTATAGCCTTTTTCTGTGGCGCTGTCGCCTGCTGCTGTGCTGGAGCAGCATGACTGTGCTCAGCTTCTTCCAGATGCCATTCAGAAGACTCATAACCCAGTTGTTTTTCACTGTCACGGGTCGCTTCAGTGCGTTCATAGCTGGATGGCGCAAAGCCTGCTGGATTGTACTGGATTTCATAATGTGGCGTTTCCAAATGTGGATGCGGCAGAATGGTGACACGCACATTGGAGGTTTGTTCCAGATATACAAGGCTGTGACGCTTTTCATTCAACAGGAATGCAGCGATTTCTACAGGGACTTCCACCTGTACCTCGCCTTGACGTTCACGTAATGCAATTTCTTCCACTTTACGCATAATTGAAAGTGAAAGGGAGCGTAGGTCGCGTACCATGCCTGTGCCATGACAGCGTGGGCACACATAGCCCGTTGCTTCCTCAAGCGATGGACGCAAACGCTGACGACTCATTTCCATCAGGCCAAAACGTGAAAGCTGGCCGAACTGGATACGTGCGCGGTCACTTTGAGTTGCTTCACGAAGTTTCGCCTCAACCATGCGCTGGTTGCGGTCCTTGGCCATGTCGATAAAGTCGATCACAACCAAACCGCCAATATCGCGTAAACGAAGTTGACGCGCAATTTCCTCAGCCGCTTCAAGGTTGGTATTTAATGCTGTTTCTTCAACATCATGACCACGGGTTGATTTCGCCGAGTTAATATCGATAGAAACCAGCGCCTCGGTTTGGTCAATCACGATTGAACCGCCAGAAGGAAGTTTTACTTCACGTTCATAAGCAGTCTGGATTTGGCTTTCGATACCGAAATGAGCAAATAATGGCTCATTCTGGGTATAGGTTTTTAACTTGTCCAGCTGACGTGGCATCACAGCTTTAACGAAGTTGTAAGCTTCATTATAGGCCTGTTCGCTATCAATCAGGATTTCAGCAACGTCATCACGTAGATAGTCACGGATGGCGCGTGTCACCACACCCGCTTCCTGATGCACCAGCATTGGTGATAGACCAGAACTTGCCGTACCCTGAATTTGTGCCCAAAGGTCCAGCAAATGCTGTAGGTCAAGTTGCAGTTCTTCCTGTGAGCGACCGATACCCGCAGTACGAACAATGACGCTCATGCCACGAGGTAAATTTAAAGAAGATAGAATTTCTTTGAGTTCTTCGCGCACAGAACCTGAAATCTGACGGCTGATGCCACCACCTTTCGGATTGTTTGGCATCAGAACCAGATAACGGCCAGCCAGTGAAATGAAAGTTGAAAGCGCGGCACCCTTGTTGCCACGTTCCTCTTTTTCAACCTGGACCAATAATTCTGTGCCTTCGGTGATCAGTTCACGGATGTTGGAGGTTTGGCGTGGGTCCGCCTTGAAATACGAGTTTGCAATTTCCCGCATTGATAAAAAGCCCTGGCGCTGAGCGCCGTACTCGACAAAAACCGCTTCTAGAGACGGTTCAACACGAGTGACATGACCTTTATAGATGTTTGATTTTTTCTGTTCGCGAGTACGATTTTCCAGATCAAAATCGTAAAGACGACTACCAGTGATAAGTGCAACGCGAACCTCTTCAGCGTGGGTTGCATTAATCAGCATACGTTTCATGGGTGTGACACCTAATAGTGATACACACAAACAACTCGCTCGCTATTTTTGAGCAAACATCAAATTGGCGTGATCAAGACTCAGGAGCAGCTTTGATATGCGAAGCTCTGAAACCACTGACTGTAAATCCAGTTCTGGGTTCTGATACGGTTATTTCGATGTCGGCAATCCTGCTTCAATCTTGGGTACCGTGATATATCACTGGACCCTAAATGATCCAAGTTTCCTGTGCGCTTCACTGGCGGGTGAGCGGTGCATTGGATGTGATGACTTTCACTGTCATTAAGCATTAAGGCCGCCCCATTTGGACGTCCTGATACGGAATGATCATCGTATCTTCGCCTGGCAGTTCCAATGCATCAACGCTTTAGCCTGAATGCGGCATCAGGGAGCAAATTGTCTGATGTGGATCAGTTTACATTTAATAGCCAACAAACCTGTTGGCAACATATTTTTTCTGGACAAACCGCAGGGTACATTGAAATATCAATAAACCCTATGTGCAGATGCACAATTAAACGCAACAGTTTGCCATTTTTGCCGATATAATAAGCCTTCGGCGTCGGCATAATTCTTTAGGACCTATCCGAGCTATTGGTGAACATTTCGTCAATCTGAAATTTCAAGTTAATAAAATTTCTGAGTTGATGTTCACTTACGGTGGTATCCGTGCGCTGAATATATCAAACCTTGCAGCATCTGCCTATGGGCTAAGTTTAGGTTTCTTGTGAAATAACTTAGCTAAATGATCGTTCTTTAATCGTATTTAGCAAATCTTGGATGAATCTAGCGTATGAATTCTACACAGCAATGGCAAAGTGTCACTTGGTTTGACGTGGATGAGCATCAGGCTGGACAGCGAATTGATAATTTTTTATTTACTCGATTAAAAGGTGTTCCAAAAAGCCGTATTTACCGTTTGATCCGTGAGGGACAGGTCCGTGTAAACAAAAAAAGGGTAAAGGCCGAGACCCGTCTGGAAATTGGCGACCAAGTTCGAGTTGCCCCGATTCGCTACGAACAGAAAGATGACAGTGCGGTCCCTGTAAGTGACAGTGTGGCACAAAGCCTGCTGAGCCGTGTGGTCTATGAGGATGAGGGCCTGCTGGTGGTGAATAAGCCATCGGGCATTGCGGTGCACGGGGGCAGCGGTGTGGCTTATGGCCTGATTGAGGCCCTGCGTGCCGCCACAGGTAAAAAATATCTGGAACTGATCCATCGTATTGACCGTGATACTTCTGGTTTGGTGATGATCAGCAAGAAACGCAGTACCTTAAAATTATTACAGGATTTACTGCGTGAGCATAAAATCCAGAAAACCTATGCGGCAATCGTCAAGGGGCAGGTCAGTCTGGATCAGCAACTGATTGATGCACCTCTATTCCGCTATGAGCTTGCCAATGGCGAGCGCCGTGTGCGTGTCTCTAAAGAGGGTAAGCCGAGTAAAACCGAGTGGAACGTGGTTGAACGTTTCAAGGCGGTAACACTGGTGCATGCCTCGCCTTTGTCGGGACGTACCCATCAAATTCGTGTGCATGGTTTAAGTATTGGTCATCCGCTTATTGGCGATGATAAATATGGTCACAGCACCGCCTATGCTGGTCCAGAGGTCAGACGCTTGTGCCTACATGCCATGCGTCTGCAAATTCCAGGCTACCCAACCATTGAGGCGCCAATGCCTGAAGACATGCAACAGGTTTTAAATGAGTTGAGAAAGCACAAATGAGTCAAAATATCGAACTGGTGATTTTTGATTGGGATGGAACCTTATTTGATTCAGTGGAACAAATCGTGGCAAGCCTGCAATATGCGGCACAACAATTCCAGCAGCCCTTAATCAATGAGGCTGCGAAAAGCATTATTGGGCTGGGTTTGCCAGAGGTGATGCAAATCCTGTTTCCGAAAGTACCGCATTTACAGCAGGATATTTTGCAATGCTATGCAGACCACTACGTTGCGAACTCTAAAGGTGATGCATGGTTTGGTGGTGTTGCTGAGCTATTGGCCGATCTAAAGCGGCAGGGCATCAAGCTGGCGGTGGCAACAGGTAAGAGTCGTAAAGGTCTGGATCGGGTGCTGAACCAAACCAATAGCCACGATATTTTTGACATTACCCGTGCCGCCAGTGAAACCCGATCAAAGCCTGACCCGTTAATGTTGCAGGAAATCCTGCTTGAGACTGGTGTGGCGGTAGAGCGGGCCATTATGGTGGGAGATACCAGTTATGATCTTGAAATGGCGCAAAACCTGAATATGCAGCGCATTGGGGTGAGCTATGGGGTGCATAGTGTGGAAACTTTAAAGCAATACCAACCCCTGACCATTGTCAGTTCAATTCAGGACCTGCATGGCTATTTTCAGGCTGTATTGCCATCCTCTGCCTTGATTGAAAGTTAACCAACACAATATTGATCTGACTGGGGTAAGGATGCCTATAATGCCTTTGTGGTCGGATTGGGCGAAGCCGAGCCATATTTATGTGGTCAGCAATTTACCGCGGCAGATGTGTTGGTGGCAGCCATGTTGTTTTGGCAGTTAAAAATGGGCGAATTTCAAACACACCCCGCGATTGAACGTTATTTGGAGAATGTGAGTCAGCGTCCAGGTTATAAAAAGTTTGCGGATTTTTTTAGTAATGCCTAAAGGGTAAAAAGATAGCCGACTGAATCGGCTATCTTTTTCATCATTGGGACTATGCAGGAATATCGAGCTCAAATACCTGCCGAATTTCTTCCAGAAACTGCTCTGTGGCCAGGCTGGGCTCAAGCCTGTTATGGCTGAAAAATACATCCAGACAGGGCAGGGAATGACTCAGTCGGCGCACCACGATTTGATCGGTTGCCAGCGCCTGCATATAAGAGGGCAGAATGGCACAGCTTTGGCCTGAATGCACTGCCTGAATACTCTCCGCAATGCTGTTGGCTTCAGAAATTGTCTGAAACTGAACATGTTGCTGTTCAATATACTGAGCGATGGTATCAAACAGGGGCTGGGAGAGCTTTTGCGATAGAACGGTTATGGCCAGCCCATTCAATTGCTCTACTGGAATTTCAGTTAATTGAGCCAGTGGATGCTGTTTGGGGAGCATAAACACCAAGGGTTCTTTCAGTATTAACTGACTGGCAAAAACCTCATTTTGAAACTCCTGATTAATAAAAATCATGTCTAAGTCGCCTTTCTTGAGTTCAGCGATTTGGTCACTCTCTTTCAGGTTCAGGGTGCGGATTTGCAGCTTGGGAAGTTTGACCCTCAGGCGCGGTAGAATATAGGGAAAAATACGGATTTCAGCAGAAGGGACAAAGCCAATTTTGAGATACTGGACTTTTGCCGCTGCCACCTGCCGTGCCATGGTGATGGCCTTGTCCGCCTGTGTCAGGGTGAGGCGAGCCTGCTCCAGAAAAACCAGCCCTTCCTCGGTCAGTTCAACCTTGCGTTTGGTGCGGTGAAAGAGCTGTACGCCAATATCATCCTCAAGGTCCTTGATCTGCTGGCTTAATGAGGGCTGCGCCGTGTGCAGCTTTAGTGCGGCTTTACTAAAGCTGAGTTCTTCAGCGACGGTGATGAAGTAACGTAGATGGCGTAATTCCATAAGACTTATCCGTGTGTGTCTTACTGTTATTCTTAATTAAAGTATTAAAAAATAATTCTCATGGCCGCATTATATAGTAGCTGCTTTTCTAGACAATATGCTTTTTTCTAAAATATAAAAAATATATTAAAACGCTATGCCTGTAAGTTTAGCTGAATTGTCATTTGGCGTTATGAGTTCAGTAAAATTGTGTTGATTCAGCCAGAGAAAATCAGCATAACTCAATGACCTTATGTTAGGATCAAGGACCGATTATGGAAAGCCATGTTTTTAAAGGATCAGGCAGATCAAGGCCAGCTTATCGTCCCAAGCCATATCTTGATCTGAAAAAGATACAGCGTTAAAAAATAAGCCATAATCCTAAGCCAATATAACTCAGCCCCACGAGCGATCAGGTTCCACCACAGAAGAAGTACATGAAAGATAAGCCGACATTAACCTACCAATTGCCGACACAATCTTGCTTGAGCCATACCTGGGGGAAACCTCCTTTTCCACATGAGGCCTCTGACCACTGTGGGATTGACCGTTTCTACAACCTGGACAAACCGTTGACACCGTTTGACCGTAAGGGGCTGCTAAAATGGCTGACAACACGTAAATCCTTTACCTGGAATGTTGACCGTAACCATGAGTCGAATCTGCGTAACCAGATGCTTGAGTTGCCGCAAAACCGCCCACATGCTGACCTGAATGACTGGCAGATTTGGTTTGTGGGACATGCAACAGTTCTCATCCAAATAGGCCCTTACAACTTCTTAACCGATCCTGTCTGGTGTGACTATGTCAGCCCAAAGCAGGGACGGGGACCCAGACGGGTTTGCCCAGCGGGCATTGCACTGGAACATCTTCCCACCATCCATGCGGTGTTGTTAAGCCATAACCACTATGACCACATGGATTTGGCCACCCTGGACTGGCTGCACCAGAAATTTGAAATGCCGATTTATACAGGTTTGGGCAATGGCCACTATCTATCGAAGCACCTGCATGTCATTGAAATGGACTGGTGGCAGGAAATCCCCTTTCATGATGAGTTAAAGATCGCCTATACCCCAGCACAACATGCCTCGGGACGTGGTGTCAGGGACCAGAACAGGGCGCTGTGGGGCGGATTTTCACTATTGGCAAGAACGGGGCACTGTTTTTTTGCGGGTGATACGGGGTATGCAGGTCATTTCAAGAAAATTTATGAACGCTATGGGGCTGCAAGAATTGCGTTGCTGCCGATTGGCGCCTATGAGCCACGTCAGTTGATGCGTTATGTGCATATGAATCCACAGGATGCCTTTCATGCGCATCTGGACCTGCATGCGCACCGTTCAGTGGCGATTCACTATCGCACCTTCCAGCTTACCGATGAAGACCGTGATGCACCAGAACATGAACTGATGCAGGCCATGAAATCCTCTTCAAAACTGGTGAACCCTTTTTACTGTATCCGTGAAGGGCGCTTTATTCGGGCCTAGCTTGCTGTAGTGTCCTGATAAAGCATAAGGCAATCATGGAAAGGTTCGCAAGCCCAATATTCATCATCACAGGATTGAACGCTTATTCATGTCATGGCTTGACTAAATTGTCGCCAAATTCAATGTAAAAAGCCATCCTAAGATGGCTTTTTAAAAGGTTCTCAGGAATTAAAGAAAGCTTGGTAAGTGACGGGCTGGGTCCGTTTCGCGGGCAGCCTGTGCATCGGCAACGGTCATGCCAAGTGCTTTTGCAACCCCTTCACCATAGGCAGGGTGACAGGCGTGGCAGTTACGAATATGGCGATATTTGATGAAGTCCAGCGCATCGCCCATTGCACGGGCAGTATTGCCAAACAAGACCTGCTGTTGTTCAGGTGTCATCAGTTCAAACAGGGCACGAGGCTGGCTGAAATAGTCATGGTCATCTTCACGATAATCCCAGAAATCTGCATCACCATTGATTTTTAATGGGGGTTCCCTGTATTGGGGTTGTTCTTGCCACTGGTTAAAGCTGTTTGGCTCATAGTGTGGTAAACCACCATAGTTGGCATCAATACGGCCCTGACCATCACGGTGATTGCTGTGTACAGGGCAGCGTGCCGCATTGACTGGAATTTGCTGGTAGTTCACACCTAAACGGTAACGCTGTGCATCGGCATAGTTAAACAGGCGTGCCTGTAGCATACGGTCTGGTGAGGCACTGATGCCAGGAACCAGATTGCTTGGTGCAAAGGCTGACTGTTCCACATCCAGAAAGAAGTTTTCAGGGTTGCGGTTCAATTCAAATTCACCGACCTCAATCAATGGATAATCACCATGCGGCCAAACTTTGGTCAGGTCGAATGGATGGTAAGGCACTTTCTCCGCATCCTGTTCTGGCATAACCTGAACAAAAAGCGTCCATTTTGGATAATCACCATTTTCAATCGCATCAAATAAGTCACGTTGATGGCTTTCACGATCTTTCCCTACAATGCTTTCGGCTTCAGCATCAGTCAGGTTTTTAATGCCCTGCTGAGTCCTGAAGTGGAATTTCACCCAGAAACGTTCATTGGCTGCATTGATGAAACTATAGGTGTGACTACTGAAACCATGCATATGACGGTAGCTGGCAGGAATACCACGGTCTGACATCACGATGGTGACTTGATGCAGTGCCTCTGGAAGCAGTGTCCAAAAATCCCAGTTGTTGGTTGCACTGCGCAAATTGGTTTTCGGGTCACGTTTGACCGCTTTGTTCAGATCTGGGAATTTACGTGGATCACGCAGGAAGAATACAGGGGTGTTGTTGCCCACCATATCCCAGTTGCCTTCCTCTGTATAGAATTTTAACGCAAAACCGCGAATGTCCCGTTCTGCATCGGCCGCACCGCGTTCACCTGCAACGGTGGTAAAGCGGGCGAACATCTCGGTTTTCTTGCCGATTTCACTAAAAATCTTGGCGCGGGTGTATTGGGTAATGTCATGGGTGACGGTAAACGTACCAAATGCACCTGAACCCTTGGCATGCATACGGCGTTCAGGAATCACCTCACGGACAAAGTTGGCCAGTTTCTCATTCAGCCATAAGTCTTGGGCTAATAATGGTCCTCTCGCACCTGCTGTCATACTATTCTGGTTATCCACTACAGGTGCGCCAAAGTCTGTGGTTAAGTGGCTAAAAGGACATTTTTTATCGTCTTGGCTCATGTTTGTTCTCCATCAAGATGACCTGTGTAAACTCATCTTGACCATTTGACCGTTCTAAAAGATAGATGCTTGAATCAGCTCATATGCAAACTGGGTATCAAAATTTAGATGCCTGTACGGGATTTGCAATGATGATTGAACATCCTTTGTGTTTTTACTTTAGGTTGATGAAAGCTTTTTTTCCAATGGATTAAAGCTGATGCCGTAAATGTTTTATTCGATAAAAGCTGTATAAATATTAAATGTGGTACTGAGAATTGTTGAGCAATAAATTGTTAAAATTTTAAAAAATTCCCATTAAAATAACCAATTAAACGGAATTGAGTAGTTCGTTAAGGGCAGTAGCTATTTTTAGGCACTGACCAAACGATTGGATTTTACCATATCGGCCAAGCCGTGGGTTTTAAAGTAATGCTCAAGCCAGCTTTTAATGACCAGTGAGTTATTCATTTGCAGGACATTGTCCAGCAGCTGTTTGGCATCTGCCATTGGGACATGGCAAATAGCCTTTCTCACCCGCAGGATGTTGCTTGAACTCATGGAAAGCGTATTGAACCCCATCGCCATGAGCAGGATGGCGGTCAGGGGGTCGCCCGCCATTTCTCCGCATACACTAATCGGCTTCTGTTGCTGATGGCAGGCTTGAACAAGGTTTTGCAAAGCCCGCAGCACAGACGGATGAAAATGTGAATAGACATTGGCAACATGCGGGTTGTTACGGTCAACCGCAAGCAGGTATTGGGTCAGGTCGTTGGAACCTACAGAGAAAAAGTCTACCAACTCTGCAAATTCATCAATCTGGAACAGGACACTTGGAACCTCAACCATGATGCCGATTTTAGGTTTGGTGATCTTCACCTGTTCTTCTTCCTGAACCGCAATCCAGTCACGTTCCAGCAAATACAGGACTTCCTCCACCTCGCTGACACTGGTGACCATCGGCAGCAGGATATGTAGGTTATTCAAGCCGATGCTGGCCTTGAGCATGGCGCGAATCTGTGCGGAAAAGATTTCTGGATGGTCAAGGGTAAAGCGTACGCCACGCCAGCCTAGTGCAGAGTTTTCCTCTTCAATGCTAAAGTAGGGTAGGTCCTTATCCGCACCAATATCCAGCGTCCGCATAATCACAGGCTTGTTGGCAAAATGGATGAGCTGTTGACGATAGATGGCACGCTGCTCTTCCTCACCTGGGAAGCGCTCACGCAGCATGAATGGAATTTCACTACGGTATAGCCCCACACCCTTGGCACCGCGTTGAACGCCACGCACCACATCAATCATCAAACCTGTGTTGACGAACAATGGAATTTCCACCCCGTCAGGAGTAATGGCATCACGGGTTTCGTATTGCTTCAAATCTTTGGCAATCTGTTCTTCTTCTTTCTGGACTTCCTTATAGCGTTGACGGAGACGGCGCGGTGGATTGACAAAGACACGCCCCTGATAGGCATCGACAATCATCTCAATGTCATCCAGTGTGTTGATTGGCAGTTCGGTGACACCAACAACGGTTGGAATCCCCAGGGCACGTGCCACAATCACCATATGTGAATTGGCTGCACCTTCAGAGGTCACAATCGCCGCAATATTATCGACAGGCAGTTCAACCAGTGCCGCAGTGCTGATCTCCTCGCCAATCAGGATACTGTCAGGGCTGAGTTCACGATGGCTTGAATCCGCCTCCTGTAGGCAGGCTAAAATGCGCCGTCCCAAGTCCTTGAGGTCAGAAACCCGTTCGCGCAGGTAATCGTCCTCCATTTGTGCAAACAGTGCCACATGCTTGTCAATGACTTTGCGCACTGCACCCTGAGCCCAGCTACCTGTGCGGATATGGTCCTTGATTTCACTGGGTAATGCATTTTCATCCAGCATGCGCAGGAACACGCTGAATAACGCGCGTTCCTCTGACATGAGGGAATCCTGCATTTTTTCATCCAGAGACTGGATTTCCTTACGAACAGAGGCAATGGCCTGATCAAGCAATGCCAGCTCGTCACTGATGTCCTCAGCTTCACGATCTGGAATTGCGGTCAGGTCGGCAGGTGGATAGAGCACAATCGCCCGACCCAATGCGATACCACCCGCGCCAGAAACGCCCTGAAAGGTCTTGTAGGTGGAACCACTATTCGGTTTTCGGAAAACATCAATATTTCCGACTGCATGGGCATGGGCGATGACGCCAGAAAGCTGTGCGCACAGTGTGACAAGGAACGATTCAGCCGCCTCGCTAAAGTCCTGGGATTCCTTGTTCTGAACCACTAGAACGCCCATCACCTTGCGACGGTACATGACAGGTACGCCAAGGAATGAGTTAAACAGCTCTTCACCTGTTTCGGGTAAATAGGCAAAACGTTCGTGTTTTGGGGCATTGTCGAGGTTGACAATTTCCTCACGTTTTCCAACCAGGCCCACCAGACCTTCACCCACGCTTAAGGAAACGTGTCCAACCGCCTCAGGCTTTAGGCCCTTGGAGGCCATCAGCACATAACGCTTGTTGCGTTCATCCAGCAAATAAATCGAGCAGACATCGACATGCATGGCCTCAGCCACATGGTTGACCATAATGTCGAGGGAATCATGCAAACTGACGGACGCATTGATTTCCTGCACAATGCGTCTGAGCGTGTCGAGTTGCATGTTTGACATGAGGTGTCTGCTCCTGTTTATTGAATCGTTATATGCCTATTTATAACAGCTATATCGCTAAAAATCATTGCTTAAAATGATGATTTCGCGACAATTAACGCTGAGGTAACTGTAAACACAACTCCATCATGGCCTTGCGGTAAACATCACGCTTGAAGTTGACCACCTGACCCAATGGATACCAGTAACTCACCCATTGCCATTGATCAAATTCGGGTGGGTCTGACAGGTTTAGCTGGATATGGTGCGGCGATGCCGTCAACCTCAGTAAAAACCATTTTTGCTTTTGTCCAATACATACGGGATCTGAATCTGACCGAATGTACCGATGTGGCAAACGATAACGCAGCCAACCTTTAGTTTGCGCTATAATCTGGACGTGTTCGGGCAATAAACCGACTTCTTCTCTCAGTTCACGGTAAAGTGCCTGTTCAGGGGTTTCTCCAAACTGGATCCCTCCTTGTGGAAATTGCCAAGCATTGTGACCAATGCGTTTTGCCCATAAAACTTGTCCATCATCGTTTGCCAAAATGATCCCGACGTTGGGTCGGAAACCTTCTGAGTCGATCATTTGGCTACCTAAATTTTCTCTATATCGTTGACTTTGATCTCGGGGACAGTCACTCTTCACGTCCAACTCGAAAAAGGTCAAAGTAAAATGTTTAAATTGCTATGATCTTAACGAATTTTTAGTGACTTACGGAAATAGATTTACGTTTTTTTTCTTTAATTTGCATTTAAATGAGCATTTATATGAAATTGGCTTTGTTTGATTTAGATCACACCCTGTTAAATACCGATTCTGACCACTCATGGGGTGAGTTTTTGGTCAATGAAGCCCTGGTTGATCCTGTCCATCATCGCCAAATGAATGACAAGTTTTATGAAGACTACAAGGCGGGACAACTCGACCCAATTGCCTATAATGAATTTGTATTTGAATTTCTCACCAAACATGACAATGCTTATTTAACTGAACTGCATCAGTTGTTTATGCAAAAGGTGATTCGTCCACAAATGCGTCCCAAAGGTTTTGAGGCCATCAGGAAGCATCAGGATATGGGACATGCCATCGTTGGGATTACCGCAACCAGTGATTTTATTACCGCACCAATTTTCCGTGAGTTTGGCATTACTGAAATTATTGCCACCAATGCCGAGGTGCTTGAGGGTAAATATACGGGTAAGGTCACAGGCTTGCCATGCTACCAGAAAGGTAAGCTGGCACGTCTGGACCAATGGCTAGATGGTCGGATGGTTGAAGAATCGTGGGCCTATTCAGACTCGATTAATGACCGTTTCCTACTTGAATATGCCACCCATGCCATTGCAGTCAATCCTGATGATCGTTTGGAGAAGCTGGCACGCGAACAGGGCTGGGAAATTCAGGACTGGTCGATTTAATCAAAAAATATAGAAAAATGTTAAACATATTACAGTTTTAATATGTTTAACATGTTGAATAATAAGAAGATCAATAATTGGATATAAAAAATGCAAGAGTATCGTGATGAAACTGAACAAACTAAAAAACCAACCTGGCTAGATTATGTCGCCGAAGGTTGTGGGGAATTGATCGTACAACTTACATTATTGGGAATCTGTTTTTTAATTGGGAATGTTTATTTTGCCTATGTTGCTTTTGGCGTAGGTGCACTATTTCTGATTTTACCTTTTGCGATGTTAGTTTATTTTATAGCGAAAAAATATGTGAAAAAGCAAAGGCTAAACTATCAAAAAGCTCAGCAGAATGAGAAGTGAAAATATTTTGTTTTTAGGAAAGGATTTTTTTGATATAAAAATGTTTTTGATAGGGGTAAATAATGAAAAAACAACAAATTGAATTGCCAGAAAAGTTGTGGAAAGAGCAAAGCATTGATTTAACCCGACACAGCTATCGAGGTAAGTTACTCACCAAAAGTGAAGGTTTTAAATTAGGCAAAACGCAACGCAAAAAAATTCCGCGTGAGCAATTATCACAATTGTCAGAACGACCAAAAGATACAACGGCTTTAATGATTTATGATTGGAGCAATCAGGGGCGTTTAGAAAAGCTTAAGCCCATTCGTGCCAAAAGGATGAGTGTGTCTCCATTTACCTTTTATCCGAATAGCCGTAAAACCTCGGGGTTTAGCCCGAGGATATAAGGCTGCAATCCGCTAGTCCCCCTTGTGGGGATTGGCTAGGATTGCTAAAAACATTTGAATCTAGTAATCCATGTGCTATGATAATTACGTTGTATATTTTTAGTCAGCAGACTGATACAACACGAAAAAAAACAGTTTTCCCCATTGTAATCCGTGCACTCTTTGCAATCCGAAAGGTAGGACTACATTGGAATAAGAAGCAGAGAACTATAGTATCTGTTTCGTGGCAGGACATTGCCATCTAGCAGTAGGAATCCCCGTCCTTTAGGTCGGGGAGGATGTCAACGTGGTATGCCTTCCCTGATGCTGTTTGATCAGGCATGGGAGAAGCATCATTCAGGTTTGTTTCAACAGATTTGTGGTGATTGTCATTTAAGTAATTTTGGCGGTTTTGCCAGTCCTGAGCGTAATCTCCTGTTCGGAATCAATGATTTTGATGAGACCTTGGTTGCGCCATTTGAATGGGACTTGAAACGTTTGGCAACCAGCTTTGTGATTGCCGCACAAGATGTTGGGTTGGGCAACCGCGTAGGCTTAAAAGCCATTAAAACCATGTTGAATAGTTACCGCCAGCACCTACTTGAAAATATGGAGTTATCACCATTACAGGTATGGTATGAGAAAGTTGATGCCAGTACATTGCTGGAAAATACGGAATGTCGGAAGCTCCGAAAGAAACGGGCCAGACATCTGGACTCCGCGCAGAAAAGAAATGCCCACTCGGTTTTACCTAAACTGACCCAGCAAGACAACGAGACGGGCTTTCGATACTTTATTGATGATGAACCTTTGCTTTGGCATCCGAAGTCAAATGAACCATTCAACAAAAATGTTGATGAGTTTTTTAGACAGTATCGTGATTCATTGAAACATGATCGGCAGGTCCTATTTGACCGTTATCAACGTACCGATGTGGCATTCAAAGTGGTTGGGGTGGGGAGTGTGGGTACACGTTCAGCCATTGCACTGTTTCAGGATGCCGATCGTGAGCCGTTGATTTTGCAGATGAAAGAAGCCAACCCCTCTATTTTAAGTCCATTATTCCCTGAAAAAGTGAAGCATGAAGGCGAGCGTGTGGTGTATGGCCAGCAGTTGATGCAAGCTGCAAGCGATATTTTTCTTGGCTATTCCACCTTGGGGCAGCATTTCCATGTCCGCCAACTACGTGATATGAAGATTTCAGTCGACTTAACCGATATGGACGATGAGTATTTTCATGAATATGCGGAAAGTTGTGGTCTGGCTTTAGCCCATGCCCATGCCAAGGCGGGGAATGCCGATGTTTTGATGGGTTATCTGGGCGAGGGGAATACCATGGTGGAGGTTTTACAGGAATATGCCACAAAGTCTATGGAACGGAATTTAAATGACTATCAGCATTTTATGAATGAGATTGCCGATGGTAGGATTCAGATTGCTGGAGATGAGGCACTTTAATCATCGGTATATTGCTACAGATGAATTGAAATAATTTAAAAGGTTTGTGAAAAAAATGTTTAAAAAAATGATGTCTGGTTTAAATATGCAAGGGGTAAACGTCGAAACACGTTTATATAATCCTACGTTACAGGCTGGTGAGACACTACGCGGTGAAATTAATTTTACTGGTGGGTCAACGAATAAGGAAATTAATGGCTTATATCTAAAATTGATGACCATTGCAGAGGTTGAGTCTGGCGATCATGAATTTAATCAGGCTTTGGTGCTGGATCAGTGGTTGATTAGCTCGAAATTCTTGCTGGCTGCAAATGAGTCACATCATATTCCATTTACCATGGAAATCCCTCATGAAACCCCCATCACTGAAGTTTCCTGCCGACGTAATGGCGCTCGTGTATGGATTGAAACACACATGGATGTTGACTGGGGACTAGATTCAACCGATCGTGACTATTTAAAAGTGACCCCAACACCAGCGATGCAGGCTTTTTTACAGGCGATGCAACAATGTGGATTTGTTCTGTCGACTGTGGATGTTGAAAAAGGGCAACTGACCGCAAGAAATTTTAGATCAACGATTGGCTGCTATCAGGAGCTAGAGTTTGTATCTTCACAGATGTTTAGTGGTTTTAATGAGGTTGAGGTGTCCTTTGTTGCTGAAGCGCAGCAAACGCATATCATGCTGGAAATTGATCGTACCTTTCGCTCAGATCAGTTGCTGACGATGACCATATCCAACCATAATCTGGACGTGAATCAGATCACGCAGCAGCTTCGCCGTTTATTGCAGATTGGATAAAGGATTACACCATTCCTCCCTAAAGGGAGGTTTTTTGTCATCTTATTGTCATCTTTTCTTCTTAAGATTTAAGCATGAAAATAAAAATAAATCAGGAAGCACAGACTTCCAACAAGCTTGATGCATTAATTCAATTAAAACGCCATCAACCGCATATAAAAATACGCTGGATTATCCTGCCGATTTTAGTCTTACTGCTCATGTATAGCTGGCAACAGCAGATCTTTACCGCTTGGGTTTTACTCCCATTAATATGGACAATTATTGTTTTAAACCATGTTTTGATCGCCAAGACTCGAAGGAATAAATTAGAGAAGATTGAGCAACTCAACATTGATCCAATATTTTGGAATAAATTAAAACAACAATATCCCGAACTGAGCTTAAAACAACGTCGGCTGATTGAACTTGGATTTAAGGATTATTTGGCATTACACGTGATGCAAAAACAAGCCTATGCCATGCCTTCACATGCAGTCGATGCTTTATGGCATGTGATGTTGCAATATCCGATCCAGTATCAGCAATTATGTGAGCAAACCATAGGTCGAATGTTGAATCATAGCCCTTATGACGGAACAACGAGACCAGAAGAACAAGCAAAGCAATTATTTGAAGCTTGGAAATATAGCTGTATGTTACATGGATATAATCCAAGGAATACGATGCAATTGCCACGACTATTTGCGGTTGATCAGGTGTTGGGTTGGGAAAATGGACAATCGTTTGAACTGGCGCAAATGACTAAAGATTTTGCAAAATATGTGCAAGATCAATCATCATCTTCATCCAGTTGTGGCAGTAGCTGTAGCAGTTGTGGCGGAGGCGGTGACTAACTTATCTTTAGCTAACCTAGCCAAGTTGCATCATATTGATTAATTCTTCCGCTGCTTTTGATTGGATTCGTGCAGGATGCCACACCATACCCAGTTGACGTTGCATATCGAGATTGAGATCAAGTTGTTTTAAATCCTGATTGAGTAAGGTCTTGGGTAGAACTGACCAACCCAAACCAATTGAGACCAACATCCGTATGGATTCTAACGGATTGTTGCTCATGGTAATTTTCGGTTTTAGCCCTTTCTTTTCAAATTCCGCCAGCGTGATCTGGCTGGTATAGGTATGTGAGGCGGGAAGCAGGCTTGGATAGGCAATCAGGTTTTCCAGACTCAGTTCTGTTTGCTGGGCTAAAGGATGAAAAGGGGAGGTTACAAAAACCAGAGGATCATTCCAGATGGTGACATAGTTGAGACGATCATCGCCAACAGGAGGTAGGGTTAAAAATGCCAGCTCCAGTTCACCTGCCAGAACTTGCTCATGCGCCTGTTCAGAATCAACAAAATGCACATCTAAAGTCACTTGCGGAAATTGCTGTACAAAACGCTTTAGGGGTTCAGCAAGGTGGTGTAGGCCAATGTGGTGACTGGTGCCAATCTTTAAACGGCCTTGTACCTGTGATTGTTCATGGCTCAGCGTATGGTGAATTTCTCCAAGCTCATTCAGCCAGGTTCTCACTTTGGGTAAAAGGGAATGTGCTGCATGGGTCGGCTGAATCCCTCGTCCCGCAGATTCAAATAGTTTGACACCAAAATATTCTTCAAGCGTATGAATTCGTTTGGTCACCGCAGGTTGAGTAATAAATAATTGTTCTGCTGCAATCGAAATCGAACCCGTTTCCATTACTTTTAAAAATGCTTCAAATGCAGCAAGATTCATACAGACTTACTCAAATAACTTTAAAATAGGTGCTCAGATATTGAAGCGGAAAATTAGAAATAATTCCAAACTTTTTCATGGAAGAAAAAGGCAAAAGCTTGTACAGTTGGTTCAATTAAACTCAATGTTGCAGCCATAAGTAAATTGCCAGTAATCATATAGGCAACTATCATCGCAACACTAATATGCATGATGTAGTAACTCAAGGTTTTTTTTAAAGTCCGTTGATTGTTAATCACGAATTGCTGAATGTTTGCCATATCACTCACCCTTTCAAACTCTACTTGATTAAATAATAATTATTATCATTTAAAAAGTAAAAAAGAAATTTCTACTCTTGATGATCGAACTTTTAGATAGCTAAGGATTTATCTCTTTTATTGAAAAAATTGATGCACAAATGAATTATATATTCCAGAAAGTTTAATAACTAATAAAAATGATAAATTAGATTTATGTGAAAGCATTGCTATAATAAATTTAAGATTTAGTTACCCAGTCCTATGACAAGCACGTTGGAGAGCGACGACATGGCAGGCAAGACATTATATGACAAATTATGGGATGACCATTTAGTTAAGCAGCGTGATGATGGTTCAAGCTTGATTTATATTGATCGTCATTTATTACATGAAGTGACTAGCCCTCAAGCATTTGAAGGTTTACAACTTGCTGATCGTCAGCCATGGCGTTTAAGTGCCAATGTCGCAACACCTGATCATAACGTTCCGACCTCTAAAAAAGAGCGTGAGCAAGGTATTGCTGGGATTGAGGATGATACGTCTCGTATTCAGGTTCAAACTTTAGATGATAACTGTAAAACATTTAATATCGTTGAATTTGGTATCAATGATATCCGTCAGGGTATTGCGCACGTAGTTGGGCCAGAGCAGGGTTTGACATTGCCTGGCATGACGGTGGTGTGTGGTGATTCACATACTGCAACACATGGCGCATTTGGCTGTTTGGCACACGGTATTGGAACTTCTGAAGTTGAGCATGTGTTAGCAACTCAATGTTTAGTACAGAAAAAATCGAAAAACATGCTTGTTCGTGTTGATGGTGTATTAGGCAAAGGCGTGACGTCTAAAGATGTTGTTTTAGCGATTATCGGCAAAATTGGAACGGCTGGTGGTACAGGCTATGCCATTGAATTTGGTGGTCAAGTGTTCCGTGATATGTCGATCGAAGGACGTATGACCGTATGTAACATGGCAATCGAAGCGGGTGCGCGCGTAGGTATGGTCGCTGTTGATGACAAAACCATCGCTTATGTGAAAGATCGTAACTATGCGCCTAAAGGTGAGCAGTGGGATCAAGCGGTAGAATATTGGAATACCTTACACTCAGACGAAGATGCTGTATTTGATGCAGTCGTCGTATTGAATGGTGCTGAGATTGAGCCACAAGTTTCTTGGGGAACATCTCCAGAAATGGTAATCCCTGTTTCGCAAGCAGTACCGACTTTAGAACAAGCAAAAGATGATGTTCAGCGTAATGACTGGACTCGTGCTTATCAATATATGGGTTTAACTGCTGGTCAAGCATTGTCTGATATTCAATTGGATCGTGTCTTTATTGGTTCATGTACCAATTCTCGTATTGAAGATATTCGTGCTGCGGCAGATGTCGTGAAAGGGCGTAAAGTTGCATCTAGTATTAAACAGGCGATGATCGTTCCAGGTTCAGGTTTGGTGAAACAGCAGGCTGAACAAGAAGGCTTGGATCAAATTTTCTTAGACGCTGGTTTTGAATGGCGTGAGCCAGGTTGTTCAATGTGCTTAGCAATGAACGCTGATAAATTACAACCAGGTGAACATTGTGCATCTACTTCGAATCGTAATTTTGAAGGTCGTCAGGGTAACGGTGGTCGTACACATTTGGTGAGCCCAGCAATGGCTGCAGCGGCTGCAATTGCTGGTCATTTTGTTGATGTTCGGACATTTTAATTGATGAGAATATCGATGGGTTACATTGAATTTCATGTAGCGCGGGATTCAGTGTGTATGGGAGATGATGTGAATGCTCGTCATGAAGCCCTGATTTATTTAGCAAATACGAATGATAGTCAAACTTTATTCATAGAGCTATTAAGGAAATATTATATTCCGCCGATTGGTAATTGGGCTTTTAAACTCAATAATGAACTGATTGCCGTGTTTAAATATGATATTGACAATGATAGATATTCGCTAAAATCTAAGTTAATAAAAACGCAGATTCAATTACAGACAACCAATGAAATTGATTTTTACTATGACCCATGGGTTACAGATTGGTTAAATCGTTATAATGAATCTGATAGGATGTAAAGATGAAGAAATATACAGTTGAACAAGGTATTGTTGCACCTTTAGATCGTGCAAATGTTGATACCGACTTAATCATTCCAAAGCAGTTTTTAAAGTCAATTAAGCGTACAGGTTTTGGCGATAACTTATTTGATGAATTGCGTTATCTGGATGAAGGTTATTTAGGGCAGGACATTAGCAAACGTCCAATTAATCCCGATTTTGTATTAAATAAGCCTCGCTATCAGGGTTCAAGCATTCTTTTGGCACGTACCAATTTTGGTTGTGGTTCAAGCCGTGAGCATGCGCCTTGGGCATTGAATGAGTATGGTTTCCGTACCGTGATCGCGCCAAGCTTTGCCGATATTTTCTTTAACAACTGCTTTAAGAATGGCATGTTGCCTGTGATTTTATCTGAAGAGATTGTTGATCAGTTATTCAAGGAATGTGCTGAAACTGAGGGTTATCAATTGACCATCGATTTAGAAGCTCAGGAAGTGCGCACGCCAACAGGTGAAGCATTTAAATTTGAAATTGATCCATTCCGTAAGCACTGCTTATTAAATGGTTTGGATGATATTGGCTTAACTTTGCAAGTGGCAGATGATATCCGTGCCTATGAAGAAAAAGCCAAACAGGCGCGTCCCTGGGTATTTCAGGAAATAAAGGCCTAGTTTTTTGTTGACTGGAGATACCTGAATGTCTGGGGACATTTTAAAGATAGTCATAGCGCAGACATTGAACTCTTGCTAACATGCTAGCGAATAATATTTGCTTGCATGTGTGCATGTTATGAGGACTGGGTTTGAATAATGAAAAGAAGACTCGCTTACAGTATTTTGCTGTGTTTAGGTCTTGCGACAACGTTAACGGCATGTCAAAACGCGCCGACTGTTGTTGATCAGGTTCGAATTACACAGACCACATTGGAAAATAAAGTGAATAATGCAACTTTATATTGTTCAGGTGTTGAGAATTGTGAGTTTGAACGAATCAATGACATTGTTGTGATGGATGCGAAATCCCATCGTATCAGTCGGCAGGCAATGGAACATGGCATCATCCGCCTGGATGGTTCGGTTTTCAGCCGAAAACAGCAGATCTATTTAAGTATACCTGCCAAGCAATATGAGGTTGTGATTCGTTTCTATCCAATTTCACCAGACCGCGCCGAGATGTTCCATGTGATTCACGAGTTCAAGCCGCATCAGCGCTACACCTTTAAAATGTATCGGGACAGGGAAAAACGCTCAGGTAGTTTGTTGAATGTATCTGCACCTGAACCCTTATGTGTGGATTTACAGCAAGAACAGCATACCATTCGCCGCTTCTGTCGCCCATATGATGTGAGCACAGGTTTGGGTGAATTTGTTGAGAAAAAGATTTAATGACTTGCAGTTTAAAACTGCAGTAATGAAACTGGAAGAATAAATGTCTAAACATATTTTAATTTTAGCAGGCGATGGTATCGGTCCTGAGATTGTTGGTGCAGCTGAGCAAGTACTAACTAAGGTCAATCAGAAATTTAATTTAGGTTTGACATGGGAACAGGGTTTGTTGGGTGGTTCTGCGATTGATGCACATGGGGAACCTTACCCAGCTGTCACCAGTGAGCAGGCGAAAAAAGCCGATGCAATCTTGTTGGGCGCGGTTGGTGGGCCTAAATGGGATACCATTGAACGTTCAATCCGTCCAGAGCGTGGCTTGTTAAAAATCCGCAGCGAATTGAACCTGTTTGCCAACCTGCGTCCTGCAATCCTTTATCCACAATTGGCGGGCGCTTCAAGTCTGAAGCCAGAAATTGTTGCTGGTCTGGATATCCTGATTGTACGTGAGCTTACAGGTGGTATCTACTTCGGTCAGCCACGTGGTATTCGTGAACTGGAAAATGGTGAAAAGCAAGGCTATAACACTGATGTTTATTCAGAAAGTGAGATCAAGCGTATTGCCAAGGTGGCGTTTGAGCTTGCAGGTCTGCGTGGTGGCAAGGTGTGTTCAGTTGACAAGGCAAATGTCCTTGAAGTGACTGAATTGTGGAAGCAAGCCGTAACTGACTTGCAGCAGGCACAATATCCAGATATCCAGTTGTCACATATGTATGTGGACAATGCAGCGATGCAGTTAGTACGTGCACCAAAGCAGTTTGATGTGATCGTCACAGGTAATTTATTTGGTGATATCTTATCTGACGAAGCAGCAATGTTGACAGGTTCGATCGGCATGTTGCCTTCTGCATCTTTAGATGAAAATGGTAAAGGCATGTATGAGCCATGTCATGGTTCTGCACCAGATATTGCTGGTCAAAATGTTGCTAATCCATTGGCAACTATTCTTTCAGTTGCGATGATGTTACGTTATACCTTCCGTGAAGAAGCTGCAGCAAAAGCAATTGAAGATGCTGTGGGTCAAGTATTAGATCAAGGTTTGCGTACAGCAGATATTATGTCTGAAGGCATGACAAAAGTTGGTACAGATGCTATGGGTGAAGCTGTGGTTGCTGTTTTAGGCTAAGCAATATAAGACTTCCAAAAACGCAGCAATCGCTGCGTTTTTTATACTGGAATGAATTAACAGGCTTTACCTTCATAACGGATGGAACGGGCAATCTGCTGCTAGATACTGCTTGCAGACTGGCCAATGTAAGGCTGTAGATAGTCGGGGAGGCTGGTTGTTTGCTGGGGAGAACTCATACATGCGGACAGCCCAAGAGCTGAACAAAGGAATAGGGACCTTGAATTTATCATTATGACGTTCCTTTATCGTATTGATCTTTTTTTATTCAAAGCCAAAGGGCACATCTTGTCGAGTCCATTTGTGTGAACCAATCACAATATACATACCTATCTGTTTGTAAAATAATGTTCAATTGACGCAAAATATGCTTAGATATGACGCATAATTAAGCGATTGGGAAACACTTGATGCGCAAGATAATTTTAGGGTTAATGTGTGGTGCTTTCGCCACATTGAGTTATGCAGATAATTGCGACAAGGCACGTAACACTTATGATGATATTTACTGTACTAATAAAATTTATGCCAGTGCCGATGCTGACTTAAATAAGAATTATCAGAAGTTACGCCAGCAGCTCAATGAGACACAACAAAAGATTCTAAAAAAGGCACAGCTCGCATGGATACGTCATCGCGACGCAAGCTGTACAGATTCACAGCAGAACAGTGTTGATGTGCAATGCCGCCTGACCACAACACAGGAACGCAATCACTGGTTGCTGGAACGTCTACGTGAGTGCCAAACCGTAGGATGTAAAACCACACGTTTAAGTGAATAAACCCTTGTTTATGCACCTAAAAAAAGCCACATATTGATGTGGCTTTTTTGCATTCACTAATTCTTAGCGTGCACGGTAAGTGATACGACCCTTGGTTAAGTCATAAGGTGTCATTTCAACTTTTACGCTGTCGCCTGTCAAAATACGGATATAGTGTTTACGCATTTTACCAGAAATGTGAGCAATAACTTCGTGACCGTTTTCTAGACGTACACGGAACATCGTATTAGGAAGCGTTTCGGTGACAACGCCTTCGAACTCAATGAGTTCCTCTTTATTGGCCATGGCCTACCTGATGATCAAATTGGAAAGGGGCAAATTATAGTCAATTTATTTGAATTTTACAAGGTGAAGTTGCAGCAAAGCTTTGAGTAATCATTTGGAAAAAACTGTCAGACAATCGACGAATTTTTTTAACAAAAGAAGCAGAATAGTGTTGTCAGTTTGGTCAATCAACGTTAATCTAAATTTAGTGTTATTGTCATAATAAAGTATCTACAGGGAAGGGCACTGCGTGGGTCAGTTAACAGATGCATCAGTTGTATTACGCTTTGGGTATCAGGCGATTCGTAAAGCTGGATTACCAACTGAAGAGATTTTAACAAAGGCAGGTGTGGCACTCAATCAGGTTGATACAAACGCCAGAACACCATTAAGTGCACAGAATGCGTTCTGGATTGCGGCACAGGAGGTGAGCAATGACCCAGACATTGGTTTACACTTGGGTGAGCATCTGCCACTTTATCGCGGGCAGGTGATTGAGCATCTATTTATCAGTAGTGAAACCTTTGGGGAGGGTCTAAAACGTGCTCTGGCTTATCAGCGTCTGATTAGTGATGCCTTTGATGCCAAACTGGTGATTCAGGATGGACGCTGTTATTTAAGCAATGGCGAACAGTACTGGTCTGACAATCTGGTCAATCGCCATTTTTCTGAATGTGCGATGTCAGGTATTCTTCGTTTCTTTAAATTCATTACCGAAGGGCAGTTTCAGCCAATCTACATTGACTTCAACTTCAATGAAGGTGCGGATGATGATGAATATTTTCGGGTGTATGGTTGCCCTGTCAGTCTGGGTCAAAAAGAAACCCGCCTTTATTTTGATGATGCCGTGCTTGATTATCCATTATGGCAAGCTGAACCTGAATTACTGCAGCTGCATGAACAGCTTGCGATTGAGAAGTTGCAAGAACTGGCTCGATACGATTTAGTGGGTGAGGTACGCCGTGCTATTGGTTCGACACTGGAAAGTGGTGAAACCACACTGGAAACTGTTGCGGCACAACTGAATATTACCCCACGCCGTTTGCGTACCCAGTTGAGTGAAGCCAATACCAGCTTTCAGCAGATTCTTTCTGACTATCGCTGTCGTTTGGCGAAGAGGCTGCTGGCGAGCACCAATGAAAGTGTGGAGCGAATCGTTTATTTAACAGGGTTCTCCGAGCCAAGTACGTTCTACCGTGCCTTTAAGCGCTGGACCAATGAAACGCCAGTGGAATACCGTAAACGCAAACAACGCTAGATTTTTTAAAATGGCCAGGTCTTATCTTTTATTGATAGGGCTTTTTATTCAGGCAGGTTTAACCACTGTGGACCTAATGGTGGCTGTGGCAAGTCAAATTCTTCAGGGTAATAGGCCTGAATAAAGTAAAGTCCGTCAGGCGGTGCAGTAATACCAGCAGCTTTACGGTCCTGTGCAGCGAACATGGTGTCAATATGCTCAATCTCATATAGGCCCTGTCCAATCTCCAGTAAACAACCCATGATATTTCGTACCATATGGTGTAGGAAACCGTCTGCATGAATATCAAGAACTAAATAACGGCCATGTTCAAATAGACGACAATGCTTTACATGGCGTACAGGCTGGTTTGACTGGCAGGCCGCTGCACGGAATGACTCAAAATTATGCGTACCTTCAAACTTGGCCGCTGCCGCAATCATTTTCTCTGCATTTAGCGCCTGATAGACATGTGTAACCTGTTTATGTAGTAACGCGGGGCGGTGAGGGGCGTTATATACAACATAGCGATAACGTCTGGCAATTGCCTTGAAACGTGCATGAAAACTTTCATCCATGCACTTGATCCACTGAATTGAAATATCCTTTGGAAGCTGGCTGTTCGCACCCATCAGCCAACCGCGTTCAGGGCGGACTGCCTCAGTGTCAAAATGGGCAACCATATTGGTGGCGTGCACGCCTGCATCGGTACGTCCAGCACCATGTAGTAGGATAGGTGCATTGGCAATTTTGCTGAGAACTTTCTCAATGGTTTCCTGAACACTTGCAACGCCTGCCTGTTGGGTTTGCCAGCCACGGTATTGAGTACCACAAAATTCAATACCAATTGCATAACGTTGCATATTTAAACCTCAGTGCTAATGATGATGCCAATGTTCAAAGCGTTGATCATGGGTTGGGTATTTTAAATACATTTGCAATGTTTTTGTATATAAATCGGCATGACTGTGACAATCATTGATTAAAACCCTGGCAGATTGCATCCATGAGCTGACCGCATAACGCTGGTCAAGTTGGCCAAAAGTAACCTGACTGCTGACAATGCTCAGGCACTTTTGATGATATAGATCTTCAAACAAGGCCAAAATCTCATCATTGACAGCGATATTGCCTGTTCCAAAACCTTGCAGCACCAAAAACTGTGCGGGTGCAGCCAGAATGTTTTTGAGTTGTAAGATTAGTTGCTGTTGCGGTATTGGCTGTAGCATGAGGTTAAGCACACACAGTTGTGCAGCCTGTGTAATGTGATCATCTTTTACAATAAACTGATGGGTAGATGTCAGGCATTCTTTAGTAGCAGGGATTCCTGTAAAAGCATCCAGTTCGGTTGTGTGTACTTTCAATGTGGTTTGAGCATGAAAAACCTGTTGGTGGAAAGCAAGATATACACCCGCAGGGAGTTTTAGTACCTGTTCCAGTGCCAAATACAGATTTCCAAGCGCATCGGTAAATTCCCGTGTGTCATTTCCCTCAATATTCAGTAGCGGATACTGGCTTCCTGTAATGATTGCATGGCATGAATCTCCCAGAAAACGGGCAAGTGTTGCCGCAGCATAACTTAGTGTGTCTGTACCATGAATAATCACGAAATATTGGTAATTGTTGTGCTGTAATTGCTGAATCTGTTGTATCAGTTGCAGCCAGTCCACTGCTGTGCATGCACTGCTGTCCTTAATGCTAGGAGCTGCGAAACATTCAACCTGTAAATGGGGGGGGATAACCTTTTCCAGCAAAGGTAAAAAGGCTTGTTCGGGCATTGGCATAAGTGGTTCGCCAATACAGCCAAATGTACCACCCATATAAATCAAAGCGATTTTTTGCATAATCAGAATTTTTGGTATAAAAAAAGCAGTCGGTAAGACTGCTTATATTAGACGGATCAAATTCAGGAAGCTATTTTATTGAGTAACTTTTCTGAATGTTGTTGTTGTTCCGCATTTAAAAGCGTTTGGCTGTTTTTTAACAGTTCCCGTGCTGACTCATAGGCACCAAGCTCAATATATTGTTCAGCCAGCTCAAGGTTAAGCTGTGCTTCATCAAGCTGTTGCAGGTCAGGGAAAGATTGAGCCAATGGATCATTGCCAGTTTTAGGTGCTTGTGGTGCTGGTTCAATAAATGCTGTTGCAGGTTCAGTCTGGATCACTGTCTCTGTAACATCAAAGGTAAACTCAGTTTTTTCAGCCGCAGGTGGTGTCTCTAGCTTGTTCTCAAAGGGTTCAAAATTAAAATCCAGACTTGGAGCTGGAATATCCTCTGACTTGGTTTCAGCCTGATTTGAACTTACTTCCAGACTGGATAGGTCAAAGTTTAATTCAGGCTTGCTCTCTATAATTTTGCTTTCTTCAATTGCTGGAGAGGTCGTGCCTGTCTCTAAATTGAATGAGAACTCAAGGGGTTGCTGTTCTTTGGTCTCTACAGTTTCAGTTACAGGACTAGGTTCGGCACTTTCTTTCTGTTCGAAAGAGAAGTTGAAATCCAGAGGTTGAACTTCAGGAACTGGTTCAGCAGGTTTTTCCTGTTCAGCGGGTGTGCTGTATTCAGACTGTAAATCATCAAAAGACTGTTTGGCTGGGGTTTGAACCAGTGCATCAAAATCAGCGGTATTGTTCTGAACAGGGCTTGCAGCAGGTGTATGCGGTTGTTGAAAATGACTTGGGCTAAACTCAATTGAGTCAGGCTGTCTGTTTCTTTCGTATTCACGGTGTTTTGCTTCAGCGGCTCGTGCAATCTCTTCCAGTTTTAAGGCATGAACATGCTTGATCAACTGATCGGCGGCAAAATCATCCCTCTGTGCCAAATGGATATCAAGCAGGAACAGATACAGCTCATGCTGGGTATTATCCTGTTTTAAGGCCTGATTGATCTGTGCCTCAGCAGTCTGGTAGTTGCCACTTTGAATTTGCTGTTCAAGTTTCTGGCGCAGACTGTCTGGAATCGGGCTGGTGGATTGCGGGGCGGCTTCCTGTTCTTCACGTGCCAGTGTTGTACGTGAAACTTTTTTTGTAGCTGCTGTTTTAGCTGTCTTGCTAGCACCTTTTCTGGATGCCGTATTGCCTTGATTGTCACCACGTTTTTTTAAAACGACTGCAACAACCAGTACAACGACTAGCAGTACAATTATTATAGTTGACATGATCCATACCCCTTGAAGATAGAGCCGCTTTTGTGCAAATTTATGAGAATCTTCCCGTAACCTAGCGTGTTGGCTTTTTAGTTTCCTGTTGCGCTTTCAACTGTTCCTGTAGCTCTGCAAGCCGAGCATTCAGTAACTGAATTCGTTGTTCCTTACCACGTAATGCCAATTCTAACTGTGTTACGTTTCTTTGTAATGTAACGGTTTTTTCGCGTGCTGTCATAACTTTTAATGATAAATCTGCACTGGTTTTTTGTTGTTGTGTGTCTTTTTTCGCACTTCCAGTACTGGAATCTTGATTACTTTCAGCAATCAGGGTCATTTCCGCCTGTTGTAGGCGATATTTTACTTTTCCTGCTGGCACACCATGCGCTGTTTGGGTTGTCATTTGATTTGCATCTGGGTTTTGGCGGCCTGAAACTGTACCCAGATTGAAATTTAAATGAGCACCCTGTCTCAACCGATTGGCATTACCACCAACAAAAGCATGTTCATTCTGCGCCTTGATCTGGTTCATGACTTTGTACACAGGTTGCTGGGTTTGTCCTGCAATTCTCTGTGCAATGCTCCATAGTGACTCATTACGTCTAACCACATGTTGCTGTTGACTATTTTCACCTGATGTTGCAGGTGGGCTGCTTTGGGCTGGCTTCTGCCTGATTGGCTGTTCTTTATTTTTTGCCTGATATTTAGCCACGGTATCCCGCTTTTCTTCCACAGGTTTATTTTCGGTATTTTGGATGGGTTTCTCAGCAGGAACATTCTCATTGACTGGCTGGACATTTGCTGCCTGAACAACGGCCGCCTGTTGAACTTCCTGCCTAATTGTTGGAGTGGTTGGTTTTTGCTCAGTCACCGCGATTTTCGGTGTTGCTGCTTGTGTATTGCTGCCTGCCTGAATGGTGGCCGTCTGTTCTGCTTTAGCTGGAGGTACAACCGAAATGGCAGTTGCAACTGGCGCTTTGCTTTCTGGAACATTTAATGCTGGCGGAAGAGCAAAGGGTGCGTTCAGGAGTTTTTCCTGTCTTAGATTCAGTTCTTTTGAATTTGTTGCTGTATTTGCATTGTAACGGGTACTTTCTGGTAGGTTCAGTGCAATATCTTTTTCACTGACAATATATTTAGGTGCTAGCGTTTTCTCATTGCTGCTTTTAGCTGTCGCAATCTGGGTTTTTTGGCGTATTGGCTGTCTGATATGTTTTAAGTGTGCTGCGCCATTTTCCTGAATTTTAACAATAATGTTTAGCTCTGCATCGGTCATGGGTCTTGACGAGGTAATCACAATCACCCCTTCTCCGTTATTGTTGCGGCGGGTAAAAAAATTAAGGGTGGAGGGTGGCTGGTGTGTTGCACCGAGCATCATCAGGTCTTCTGGCGTTGCAAGGCTAACATCCAGTTTTGAATTGGCATCTGCCTGATGAAAGCTCATTTCCGCATAGAGTAACTCGCCAGGTGCGGACTGGATTTGCAAGGGATCAAGTGTGATTGCATAAAGATGTTGCGAAGATAATATGGTTAAAATGGCAATTTTTAATTTGTTATAAATAGTCATCTTGATCCATGAAACAGTGATGTTTTAGTCAATTCAAAAGTATACATTACCGTGATGTAAATGAATTGTAAAATCTTCATCTGCAATCATAAGAAAAAAGCCGATCAACTGTGATCGGCTTTTGATTTTCATCTGTTTTTTTGCTTAGGCGTGCTTGTATTCTACCAAGATGCGAAGCATACGGCGTAACGGTTCTGCCGCGCCCCAGAGAAGCTGGTCACCCACTGTAAATGCGCCCAGGTATTCTTTACCCATATTCAGCTTGCGCAGACGGCCCACTGGAACAGTTAAAGTACCTGTAACCGCCACAGGAGTCAGGTCAGTCATGGAGGCTTCGCGGGTATTTGGGACCACTTTCGCCCATTGGCTTGAATTGCGGATCATGTCCTCAATCTCGTCAAGTGGCACATCTTTCTTCAATTTCAGCGTTAAAGCCTGTGAGTGGCAACGCATTGCACCAATACGCACACAGTGGCCATCAATCGGAACAATTTGCTGGTTACCCAGAATCTTGTTAGTTTCAACTTGACCTTTCCATTCCTCTTTTGATTGACCACTTTCAAGCTGTTTATCGATATATGGGATCAATGAACCTGCTAATGGCACACCAAAGTTAGACTTTGGAAAACCTTCACCACGTTGCAACTCGGCAATTTGACGATCAATATCAAGGATGGCAGATTTTGGATCGTCCAGTAACGCTTTGGTGTTGTTATACAAATAACCCATGCCTGTGATGAGTTCACGCATGTTTTGCGCGCCCGCACCAGAAGCGGCCTGATAAGTCATTGAGGTTGCCCATTCCACCAAATTGTTCTGGAACAGTGAACCCAAGCCCATCAGCATTAGGGAAACGGTACAGTTGCCGCCAACGAATGTTTTAGTACCATTCACCAAACCATCCTTGATCACGTTCAGGTTGACTGGATCAAGCACAATGATGGCATCATCCGCCATACGCAGGGTGGATGCGGCATCAATCCAGTAACCATCCCAGCCCTCAGCCTTAAGCTTTGGGAAAACTTCAGAGGTATAGTCACCGCCCTGGCAGGTTAAAATGACATCCATTTGCTTCAGGCTGTTAATGTCTGATGCATCCATAAGTGCTGGGGCAGTCTTACCACCAAATGCAGGTGCTTCACCACCTGCATTACTGGTAGAAAAATAGAATGGCTCAATGTGAGCAAAATCATTCTCTTCAACCATACGTTGCATCAGGACAGAACCAACCATCCCACGCCAACCGACCAGACCTACTTTCATGTCATTGTGCCTCGGTATGTAAAAAACTTTATAAGGGGTTTGAGTGTATCAAAAGTGCCTGCAACTGCAAGCTTTACCTAAATAAAACCATAATTTTCTTGAGTGGAATAACTTGTTTGTATTAGATAGAAAATTGATAAGACCATAATATGATTAAGAAATCCATAATATCAGCAATGAAGTGTAATAAGAGTAGGGCAAAATGATAGCAATTGAGGTTTGTGCGGTGCTGGCGATCTGGTTGAGTGGATGGTCATTGATTCGACGGGATGAGTGGTGGTTTAGAGGCGCTGACTTTCCGCGCTTACAGATTCTGGCACTCGGTCTCTTCGCCTTTTTTGCAATGTTATTTGCCATTCCCGAATGGACCTTGACTACCGAGTTGCTGTTTGTTGGATTGGCCGCAGCAATCGCTTATCAGTTGAAAATGGTTCTTCCATACACCCCGATTTGGAAAAAGCAAGTTCAAAAAGTTAAGCCTGAGCAAATCAATGAAAAGCAGCAAATCTCATTGCTGGTCGCCAATGTGCTGACCCCGAACCATAAATATCACCTGTTGCTGGAACAGATTAATCGTTTGCAGCCTGATGTGGTGCTGACACTGGAAACTGACCAGGTTTGGCAGGAAGCATTAAAACCGATTGAAGCGGATTATCCTTACCGCGTTGCAGTGCCTCAGGATAATTTGTATGGAATGCATCTATATAGCCGCTTGCCGTTAGCGGACACCGAAGTGAAATTCATCCTGAGTGATGAAACTCCATCCATCCATGCAACAATACGCCTGCGTTCGGGGCTAAGTGTGCAGTTGTACTGTCTGCATCCAAAGCCGCCAAGTCCCACAGAGGCAAAGGATTCCACCTTAAGGGATGCTGAACTCCTGATTGTGGGCGACCAGATCAAGGATATTGATGAGAGCTGTATTGTGATGGGTGACCTGAATGATGTGGCATGGTCAAGAACCACCCGCCTGTTCCAGCGGATCAGTGGTCTGCTTGACCCGCGTGTGGGGCGTTATTTTATGAATACCTTTCATGCGGATTATCCACTATTACGTTGGTCGCTGGACCATATTTTCCACAGTACGGACTTTGGTCTGGTTGAAATGAAGCGTTTGCCCCATATTGGTTCAGACCATTTTCCAATCTATGTGGTGCTGCAAACGGGACGGATATTTGAACAAAAACAGCAAGAGCTGGAGCAGACAGAAAGTGATGAGGATGAGGCACAGCAGGCGATTCAGGAGGGTATAGCGAAAGCGGAGCAGGAGGGAAAAGTGGTGGTGGATGAACTTGCCCAGACTCATAAAAGTGTAATCATTAAGAATAAGCACTAAACGCTCATGTAAGCATTATCGTACAGTGATTTCAGTCCACAGCGAATAGTCATGGTCGCTTAAAAGATTTATTCTAAATACATCAGCACAGGGATGCAGGAAAGGATTTCCGATTAAGGATAGCAACGCTGAGATGGAAAAAGCATTATGGATATGATGCATGCTATGGAAGCAAAATAATAAAAAATATTGTGAAAGCACAGCCTCATTTGCCCGAGTTTTGCAGGATGCGAAACTCGGGTTTTAATTTTTTATTGAGCCACTTTCATTTTTTGCATTGGTTTACCCGTTGCTGGTTGTTCTGGCGGTGCTGTTTCATTTTCCTGTTCGGTTACAGGTATTTCCTCTTCACCCATTGAGTCCTCAGCTTCATCGGGTTTGGCGACATCCTCTGGATCCATGACTTTCTTCGGTTTGAAAACCTTGTCTACTTGAAGTGTAATTTCCAAAGGCTGACAGTGTGTCCAGCGTAAATCGTTGCTGGATGACTGGATGCTATAATTGGCTGCGGTATATTTTATTTTCCATCGGTCAGCATCTGTCGGTAGTTTGGCATCAAATTCGTAGATACGGGTTTCATAAGGGCGTAATACCTGAATGCTGTCTTGTTCTGCGGTACATCTTAGATATTGATCAGGCTGTATATGAACATTGGTGAGTTCCGACCATACTTCAACCTGTCGGCATTGTGGTAGCTGTTCAAATATATAGTTTGGCGTGGTATTTCTCAGCTCAATCTGTAATGGTGTTGCCGCAAGCTCCTGTACAGTGCCTGACGGGATGGGTTGCTTGCTATCAGCATAGATAAATTGCATGGAGCGTTGTATGCCAAGACACTCATCTGCAACAGTCTCAGGGATGGTCATATAATATTCATAGCTATCTTCATCACCTTTACCATTGCCTGTCGCATCACTGCCTCCAGGTCTTGGTTTCTGCGTGCCTGAACCACTGCCCCCCAGACTGACATTGGCCGCCAGATAATGGTAAACATCGCCACAGGCGGTCAAGGCACTGGCCAAACTACAGAATAAAAGCACTAGGCCTAAATTTTTACCTGAATTCATTTTATCCACCCTTATAAATATAAGGTACTTGTAGATTTATCCATTGGAGCGTAAAACCTCGGGGTTTAGCCTGAGGATATAAGCGACTGGCGTAAGCCATACGACATGAAATGTCGTTTTAAATACTTTTGCTATAATCACTATTAAGAAAAATACGGTTAAAATAATTGTATGAAGACACTCAAATTACGCATAAAAGACAAACATTGCAAGGTGCTAAATCAGATGGCATCTGAGGTGAATTTTGTCTGGAATTACGTGAATGATTTGTGTTTTAAACATCTACAACGAAAACAACAATTCTTTTCAGCATACGACATTGCCAAATACACAAAAGGCACATCGAAAGAATGTAATTTGCATAGCCAAACGATTCAGGCGGTCACAGAAGAATTAGTGACAAGACGCAAGCAATTCAAAAAAGCAAAACTGAAATGGCGAGTCAGCAATAAAAAATCAGCTAGGCGTTCATTGGGCTGGATACCGTTCAAGAAAGTAGCAATCAAATATGCTGATGGATATGTTCAATACGGCAAGCATCAATTCAAACTATGGGACAGCTACGGACTAAGCAAATACAATGTTAAAACAGGCTCGTTTGTAGAGGATAGTCGTGGGCGTTGGTATGTCTGTCTTGTAGTTGATTCAATTAAAACAGAGAAAACCAGCGCTAAAACCTCAATTGGTATAGACTTGGGTTTAAAGGACTTAGCCACTTGTTCAGATGGAGTAAAGCTCAAAGCCCCTCAAATCTATCGGCAATATGAACAAAAACTTGGCATAGCTCAACGTGCGAGAAATAAAAAGCGCGTCAAAGCGATTCACGCCAAGATTAAAAATATACGTCAAAACATGTTGCATCAATTCAGTCATAAACTGGTGAATGAACATGCAGCAATCTTCATTGGCAATGTGAATGCCAAAGCACTAGCACGGACTAAATTAGCTAAGTCTGTATTAGATGCAAGTTGGACAACACTAAGAACCATGCTTAAGTATAAATGCGAGAACGCAGGGGTATGGTATGAAGAAGTCAATGAAGCGTATACCACCCAAACGTGTTCGTGCTGTGGCTCACGCTGTAGTAGTCCGAAAGGTAGGACAGGTCTTGGAATAAGAGAATGGCAGTGCATGGAGTGCGGTACGCTCCATGATCGGGATGTAAATTCCGCACTGAATATTCTTGCGCTCGGACATGAGCGTCTCGCAGGAGGAATCCCCGTCCTTTAGGTCGGGGAGGATGTCAATTTTCTATCGTACTGATAGACCCCAAAACGAAATTGATAATCCGCATCCTGTTTTTCCTGATCTTGTTCGCAGTAGTGAATGGCGGCATTGAGTAACTGTTTGGCCATGTCCTGCCATAGTTCAAGGCTAAGCTGGCGTAGCGCCTCAATCGACGACATGGTGAGTTTTTCCGCCAGTACAGCCTGTTCCAGATGGGTAAAGCTTTTGTTACTAATAAAGTTGTCAATACCCGCTGCAAGGTGATCACTTAAGTTTGCGGAGAACAAAGCCTTGCTTTCCTGCATCTGGTTGTCTGGTGTAAAGCTATTCTGTTGCAGCACCACATTCTGTCCGACCTGTTGCACCACGCCCAGACGCTGCAATTCAAACAGGATTGAACGGGGGTGTTTTTCGGTTGAGATATGCCGAACCAGCGCCTCGAAACTGTTTTCTTCCCCTGAAACTGGAATTTGATGCGGTAATTCAAGGGCAATCCAGCGTGCAATCACACGTGCAGGGACACTAATGGCATAGGTTACCTTAGCTGTTTCAGTGAGCTGGGTGGCTTGTTGCCGAAAGGCACTGACATCCTTGCGGTGCAGGCCAGAGAGCAGGCTGACAGCAGAGTCAGTTTTATTTTGCTTGATCCGTCCCAGCTCAGCTAGGGCCTGTTCGTAGAAAACAGGTTTCAGGGCAGCCACAAAATCGGTATAACCAATGCCTGAATGAATGAGCCAATGCGCAATGTGCTGCATCATTGGAACAATACTTTCCAAGGTGGTTTCTGCATCCTGAGGAATCACGCCCTGTGCATTTGCAGAGGATTGCTCTATAGTGGCGGTCATTTGGTCGGCTGGTTTTTCCATATCAAAATACCCTAAGCGGTTGATGCACTGAACCATGTAAGTGACTGGTTCCGATCACTAAAGAGAGGATGGGAATGTCTCGGCACCAGCATTGTCAATATTAAAATGAGTAAAGGAGACACTGATGGACACATCTAAACTTTCCACACAGTGCCACCAACCCAATGGAATGAACAGCGCCTCTCCCTCATTCAGCACACATTCAATTCTGCTGCTCTGTGCAAATTCAGGAAAGGATTCTACGAGATTTGCGGCATAAGGATCAGCAATTTTACTGAACACCGCAACATCATTGTATAAATGGGCGACTTGCAGGGCTGGAATGAGGGTAATCTTTTTCCTGCCATAGACCTGAACCAGAACATTATTGGTTAAGTCATGGTGCAGGGGAGTAAATGCACCCTTGGGGCCAAACCAGATAAAGCTGCGGTCTGTCAACTGGGCGTGGTCGGTATAGCCATGAAAATGCCCAATATCCCTAAATAGCTTGGTCAGACTGGATTGGCTGACTTTGGCATTATTCGCCGTCATGTAAAAATTATTGGAATGATCGGTTTGGGTGACAAGGTCAACATAGTCCCGCATGGTCATTTTGGTTTTGTGTCGGATGGAGTTTCTTTCAAAGAGTGGGTCCTGTTCACGGTTAAACTGGACCTCAATTTCCTGATTGCCCACCACCTGCTGAAAATAGGCGGGTGACCAGTTTTTCAGTGCAGGCCAGTGATCAATCGCATGCGTCAGGATAACGGGTAAATTTCTGCTGTAATAATGCTGAATAAAAAAATCAAAAGACGGAACCTTAATACGTGCAATCTGTTGGTATTCAGGGTTGAGCCGAGCAAAGCGGTCTAAGGTATCTAATAGCCAATTTCTCTTTTTGACTAAAAAGTGCTGTTGCTGGGCAATCTGAAAGTAGGGGTCCTGTTTCAGTTGCAGCAATTCCTCAGAAATACCCTTTTCACTCAGCCCTTGTACCTGAAGTGTTTGATAAATATCTTTTTGATGCTTTTTATCAAGAACTGCCTGAGCCAGCCATTTTTTTTGCTCAGTACTGAAATGGTCACTGAACTCAGCAGGGCTTGTTGTCCCATTCAACAGTTCCTGCGCTCCAGTAAAAGTTTCATCTGCCTCAAGTGTAATCAGGCCCTCACGCAGCAAAATATTGGCAAGCTCCACAGGGTTGCATCCACGTTCAAAGTTTTCTTCCAGCCATGCACGCCATTCCTCTGGTAATGCATTGAATTGTCTTATTAAGTTTTGCTGAGCATCCATGGCTTTTGACCTATCAATACAATGATTTGACCTTTGGTTATTAATTTAAGCATAAACATATTTGCACTCAAGCAAAAAAGTGTTAAATTTTCACAGACAATATATGTGAAAATTTCACACAGAGGGCAACATGATGAAAAATATATGGACTCAACTTGTGCTTAGCATGACATGCGCAGCTTTGGTGGGATGCGGTGGAAATTCATCTTCAGACAACACGCCGACACCAACACCTACGCCAACACCCACACCCACACCCACACCAACACCGACACCCACGCCGACACCAACACCAACACCAACACCGACACCAACACCTACGCCGACACCCACGCCCACACCAACCCCTACGCCGACACCAACCCCTACACCAACTCCGACTGCCGTTGCAGACCGTTTTGTGGGGACATGGATGGCTGGGCAGGGGGCTTGTATCAATGGTTCTGGCTTAAAAATGAACATTGTTAAGATGGCTGACAATAGCGTCCGTTTTGTCAATGAAACGGTAAAATATGCGAATGCAAAAGACTGTACAGGTGAACTTTCCCCAAGCTACAAACAGCCAAGTGAGTTTAGTTTGGCGACTGAGATTGGGGCAGCACAGACCATACAAAGTTCCAGCTTTAATCAGGCACAATGGCAACTTGAAGTAGGGGGTAAGCTGGGGAGCAAACAGCCTATGGTGTTTGGCTTCAAAAATGCAGATCAGTTCTGTCTTGTGCCCACAGATCAGCCGAATGATATTCATGCTTACTTGCAACAAGTTGATTTTAGTCGGGTGAATACCTGTTATACCCGTAGTGCTCCCTCTTTAAGCCAGCAAAAGCCACAGCAGATTGTTGCAACCGCAAGTTATCGTTTCGGTGACAATCAAACGGCATGGGCAGATGTTCTGAACCAGTTGAATGACCAAGGTCGCCAGGGCTATGCACTCATTACACCGTCAGTTGCATTGAAAAATCCAGAGGGAAGCAACAGCATCTACAAAAACTTATATGTGAAAAATAACGCCTCACAGGATACCTACACCTATACCACAGCCGATGTCAGCACCAATATTGTTGCCAACCGTTATACACTTTGGTTTGATGAGCTGAAAAAGCAGGGTGCTTTGGGTTATCTCTACAAGTTATCTTTTGGAGAAACCTCAAATAATACCCGTAAGTATTTATTTGTGAAAAATGATCAAAAACCAGCGACTTATAGTTATGAAAATCGTTTCTTAACCAGTGCAACACGTGACAATATTTTGGCTGCGTTTAATGACATGGGGGCTAAAGGCTGCAAATTAATTGATGCGGGGTCAACCTATACCAATAATGGTACAAGTAATGGCACATTCTATGTGACTACCTGTGTCAATAGCAGTACCCATCATGGGACATACAGCTATCGTTATGTTCCGCTCACTAGCACGGATGTTGCAACACGAGCAACGATCTTGAAAGAGCAGGCAGCAGAGGGTTATCGCCTGATTGATAAAGATAATAAAGCCAGTTTTGGCTTAACAGCATCAGGCTATTTGTTTGAGAAAGATAGCGAAAATACAGGTACACTTGAATACAAACTTTATGCCGAGGATGCGGTAGATAGTTCAGAAAGCGTTTATGGGGTTGAAAACCGTATTCAGGATCAGGGTAAATTGGGTTGGTTCTTTGCAACACGATTGGGTATGGTGTATACCAACTCACCTCAAAATTATGACCTAAGCACAGGCGTGGTTTTTCCTAAATAAACCATTCAGCATGCGGTGAAAAAAAATCTGTGCTTTCGGGCACAGATTTTTTTATGGTTAATATATTTTGTCATAACCTTCAGGTCGGGTTTTAAAACGGCGGTGAAACCACATCCATTGTGTTGGGGCGATTCTAAGCTGTGCTTCAATAATCTTGTTCACGCGAACCGCATCAGCCACCTCATCCTCACTTGGCATATTTTCAAGCATTGGTTCAATCAGCACCTTATACTGAGGATTGCGGATATCACCATAACGATAGAAATAAAGTGGTATGGCGACAGATTTGGAAATTTTTAGCAAACGACGATGTGCAGTCACCGTTGCGGCAGGAACACCAAAGAAAGGAGCCATCACCCCTTGCTTTAAACCAAAATCCTGATCGGGACTGTACCAGATTGCACCGCCATCTTTGAGCCTGCGAATCAGGCCACGCATATCATCGTGGTCAATCTGGTGCTGGTAAATGGTGGCACGGCAACGATAAATTAGCATATCCAGCATGGGATTGTTTTGTGGACGATAAACCACATCGGGCTCAAAGTATTGAGCACAGATATAACCACCTGCATCCAGCAGGGTACTGTGTGTGCCTAGCAATAAGATGCCTTTACCCTGTGCTTTGGCATGGGTAATATGTTCCAGACCGTCAATGCTATGGCGTCCTTTAAACCATTTCGGACAGTACCAGGCATTCAAGGTTTCAAATACGCCTAACATCATATCGACAAAGACTTGCTTGGCCTGTGCTTCAACCTCGGCAGGTGACCATTCGGGAAAACACAGTTCCAGGTTTCTAAGCGTGGTTTTACGGCGTGACTTGAGTAAATGCCAACATAATGCCGCCAGACTATGTGCCAGTCGCCATTGAATTGACCACGGTAAAATCGCCAATAACATCAGAAAAGTAATGGCAATCCAGATTTTCCAATATTTAGGCAGTAAGAATTCCCATTGAAATTCTCCTGCGATGTATTGTTTCCGCCCCATGTTTAGTTGCCCTTTGACAGGTTCTCCAACGTATCCCAACGTTCCAGTTTTTCCAGCATGACTTCCTCAATTTCTGCTAAACGCTGGCTGGCTTTGGTGGCTGCTTCTGCATCTTTTACAAACCACGAACCATCCGCAAGTTTTGCAGAAAGCTCAGCCTGTTCCTTTTCCAGTTTCTCAATTTCAGCAGGAAGCTGTTCAAGCTCACGCTGATCTTTATAACTAAGTTTGACTTTTTTCGGTGCAGTCGTAGCCAATGCTGCTGCCTCTGCTTTGGCCTGAGCTTTTTTCACATCGCTCTTTTGATCAACCACTTTTTGGTCAGGACGTTGCTCCAGATAGTCTTGATAGCCACCGATATACTCATCAATATTGCCCTTGCCATCAAAGACCCAGGTTGAAGTCACGACATTGTCCATAAAGGCACGGTCATGCGAGATCAGCAACAGGGTGCCTTTATACTCAGACAGCATTTCTTCCAGCAGTTCCAGCGTCACCATATCCAGATCATTGGTTGGCTCATCCATCACAATCAGGTTTGATGGTTTAAGCAATAATTTTGCCAGTAGAATGCGGTTTCTCTCACCACCAGACAACGCTTTTACAGGGGTACGTGCCCGTTCTGGTGAAAATAAGAAGTCTTGTAAATAGCTATAGATATGACGGCGGTTACCATTCACATCGACAAAATCAGAGCCTTCTGACACGTTGGCCATCACGGTTTTTTCAAGATCAAGTGCATTACGCAGTTGGTCAAAATAAGCCACTTCCAGTTGAGTACCTGTTTTCACCGCACCGCTATGTTCAATTTCACCTAAAATCGCTTTGATCAAGGTGGTTTTACCCACACCATTGTCACCGACTAAACCAATGCGATCACCACGTAATACGATCGCTGAGAAGTCTTTGATTAATGGTTGTTCACCATAACTAACGCTTAGGTTCTCAATCTCAAACACCAGCTTGCCTGAGCGATTGGCTTCCTGAGTCGCCATGCTTACTTTGCCCTGTTGTGAACGACGCGCTTTAGATTGTTCACGTAAGGCTTTTAGGGCACGGACACGTCCCTCGTTACGGGTACGGCGTGCCTTGATGCCTTGACGAATCCACGCTTCTTCTTCAGCTAATTTTTTATCAAATAAAGCATTTTGTTTTTCTTCTGCCTCCATTTGTTGTGCTTTGAGGTCGAGGTAACGTGAATAATTGCCCTCATAACCACGCAAAACACCACGATCAAGTTCAACAATACGTGTTGCAATGCTGTCAACAAAGGAACGGTCATGTGAAATAAATAAAAGAGTTAGATTATTCTGGTCGAGCAGGAACTTTTCTAGCCATTCAATACTTTCTACATCTAAATGGTTGGTTGGTTCGTCCAGCAATAACACATCAGGCTGGGTTAATAGGGCACGGGCAAGTAACACACGGCGCTTACGTCCACCAGACAAGTCAGCCAGATCAGCATTTGGATCAAGCCCCATTTTACCCAAAATGGTATTGACCTTATTTTCCAGTGCCCAGCCATCCAACTGATCGAGCTTGTGTTGTAACATGCCCATACGGTCGCAGGCTTCCATATCGCCGAGTACGCACGCATCACTGGCTTCATGATAGGCTTTGAGTACGCTTGCTGCTTCGCCCGCGCCATCAGCAACAATATCGGCGACTTTGCCTGAATCCATTGGCACATCTTGGGCCAACATTGAAACAGTTAAACCATTTTGAATCGAAACTTCACCTGTATCGGGTAATAGGCTTCCCTCAATCAGTTTTAATAAAGTAGACTTACCCTCGCCATTACGACCGATTAAACAGACTCGTTCGCCACGCTCCAGATTAAAGTTCGCGCCATCGAGTAGGGCAGGTCCGCCAAATGCGAGATGGACATCCCTTAAAGTAATATAGGCCATAATGTTTCCTAAAAGCTCAGATGAGGTCTGAAATGACTAAACCACAAAATTTTGATGATCACGCGTCATTGTCCGCACCCATTGAAGATTTGCAAGTGCGAATTGCATTTTTAGACGATTTAGTTGAGCAACTCAATCAACAGCTCACCATTCAGACGAGGGAAATCGCTGATTTAAAAAAACAGATGCAGTTGTTGTACCAGCGTGTTGAAGCATCAGATTTGTCAGAAGGAATTGCACCGTTTGATCCAATGAGTAACAAACCGCCACATTATTGAAAAGATAGACATGACAGGCTAGAGTGATGAAATTGGGGGAATTTATATTTTAAGGATACAAATGAAAAAAATTTTGCTTTTGGATATTGAGAATATTCATAAAACTGAAAAAGAGCTATTACACTTATTGAAAACTTATGCTTGTGTATATTTAGTTTACGCAAAATCACCTGTGACTTTAAGTTTAGATGCATTGATTAAATTTTCTCCTTTTGTCATGGAGAAAAAATTAGTTGTAATTAAAATGCCTAAAATTGGTAAGGATGCGGCTGATTTTGGTTTAGCATTTTTAGCAGGGCAACTTTCAATTCAAATGGATAAGAAAAATACTTGTTTTGATGTTATGTCTAATGATGGGGCTTTAGAATATATTGTTGATTTACTGAAAGTTATGGGTTTTCAGGCAACACAATTAAAAAAAGTGATTGAACAGTCAAGAGAAATATTAAAACCAGTTTCACTTGAAGAACCTACAACAGTCATTCCTGATGTCGAACAATTTGCCCAACACCCACATTTGGTTGTTTTTAAAAAATTCTGTGAATATTTAGCAAAAATTCCAACAAATAAACCAACAAAAATTGAGAGTTTAAAAAATACAATTCGAACAAAAGTACAAGGAGAACAGATTGATGAAAATTTAATCTTTAGTTTATTGATGAATTATAAAATTATCAAAAAAGACGATTTAAAAGTGATTTATTTTGAAAAAAATCTAATGGTATGGGCGAACTTGGTTCTGCCAGAAATGATTGAGAATGAAAAGAAAAAAGAGCAAGTTGGGCAAAACCAAATGTTATTGCCAATCATTCAGAAAGACCATACTTCATTTGATTTGGAAAATATTCGTTTAACTTTAGCGAGAAGATTAAATGTTGCTGCACACTTACGTCCTAAATATGTGGCAGGCTTTACTTTGCTCTTAAAACAAAATTTTCCTGAACAAAATGCTGAAGACTTATTGAATCGTTTAGAACATAACCAATGGTTAAAAGTGAATCAGAGAGAGATTGAATATAGTCCAAGATTGTTGATGCCTTAAATTTGGAACTTGCCTTTTTCATTCAACTTATGTAACGCTAATAAAAGGAAGTTTTGGGCGGCTTTATGAGTAATATTGGAATTTGGATCACGGTTGCGATTGTACTGTTTGTACTTGGCTCTATTTTTGGCTTACGTGTCAGTCCACGGGAAAAAGCACTCGGTTTAATGCGCGATCAAGCTCGCAAAATGGGATTACACCCACGACTCATCGTGGCGCCTGAGTGGACGAAAATTCCAATGGCATCTGAAAAACGCGCCAGTATGGTTGCTTATTATAGTGTGCTGATTCCAGATGCGCGTTTGGCGCTCATGCGAGCGAGAGTAATCGATGGAAAACTTCAGGTGGTGCAGGGTGATCAGAAATTTAATGATTTACCCATTGCATTAAAAGGAGTTTATGCTATTGATATGCAAGCGAACTGTGTCGGGCTGTACTGGGATGAAGAAACTGACCTAAGAGCTACACAACTCGATGATATGAAAGCTTATTTACATGAATTGGCCCAACGCTAATTCTTTGATTGATTATAGGAAAAACGATTTATTATGGCGAATACTCCACGCTCTGCTTCCAAAAGCACAGCAGCTTCTAACTCTGCTGCAACTAAACGTGCCTTAGTGATTGTGGAGTCGCCTGCAAAAGCGAAAACCATTAATAAGTATTTAGGTTCACAATTTATTGTCAGGTCATCGGTCGGTCATGTGCGTGATTTACCGACAGGAGGCGGGGCGAAATCCACTGAAAAGAAGCCTGCCACCCGTACCAAACTGACCGAAGCGGAAAAAGAACAAAAAGCACAATCTGCCCTGATCAACCGTATGGGTGTCGATCCCGAGCATGACTGGATTGCCCATTATGAAGTACTGCCTGGCAAGGAACATGTGGTTGCCGAACTCAGGAAACTCGCCAAAGATGCAGATGCTATCTATCTCGCAACGGACTTGGATAGAGAAGGAGAAGCGATTGCTTGGCATTTGAGAGAAGTGATCGGTGGTGATGATAGCCGTTACCATCGTGTCGTGTTTAATGAGATCACCAAGAATGCCATTCAAGAAGCATTTAAACAGCCAACACGACTTGATTTAAACCGTGTCAACGCGCAACAGGCACGCCGTTTCCTTGATCGTGTGGTGGGCTTTATGGTTTCGCCATTACTCTGGGAAAAGATTGCCCGTGGTCTATCGGCAGGTCGGGTGCAATCTGTTGCTGTGAAACTGGTGGTTGAACGTGAACGTGAAATCCGTGCATTTATCCCAGAAGAATACTGGCAAGTTTTTGCAGATACCATTTCCAAGAAAGAAGACATTCGCTTAGAAGCGGTTAAGCAAGCAGGTAAAACACTCAAGCTTAAAAATAAAGCCGAAACTGACGCGTTGTTAAACGTATTAAAAGACGCAGAATATAAAGTTGCATTACGTGAGGATAAGCCGACTAAGGTTAATCCAAGTGCCCCATATATCACTTCAACCCTGCAACAAGCAGCGAGTACGCGTTTAGGTTTTTCGGTGAAGAAAACCATGATGCTGGCGCAGCGTTTGTATGAAGGTGGTTTTATTACCTATATGCGTACTGACTCAACTTTCTTGAGTGATGACGCTGTGAATATGGTGCGTAACCATATCCAGCAAAATTTTGGTGAAAAATATATTCCAGCGAAGCCAAACCGCTATGGTAATAAAGCAGGCGCACAAGAGGCACATGAAGCAATCCGTCCATCGGATGTGGCTTTGACTGGTGACAAACTTGCAGGTGTGGAACGTGATGCCCAGCGTTTATATGATTTGATTTGGCGTCAATTTGTTGCTTGTCAAATGACACCAGCAGAATATCTGTCATCAACCTTAACAGTTGAAGCATCAAATGTTGAGTTAAAGGCTAAAGGCCGTACTTTGGAATTTGATGGTTTTACCCGCGTTCGTGGGGCCAATAAATCTGATGATGATATTTTATTGCCTGCGGTGAAAGTGGGTGAAGTGCTTAAGTTGGAAAAACTTGATCCGAGTCAGCATTTTACCAAGCCACCTGCACGCTTTACTGAAGCATCTTTGGTGAAAGAATTAGAGAAAAAAGGGATTGGTCGTCCATCAACCTACGCTGCGATTATTTCCACCATTCAGGAACGTGGTTATGTAAAACTGGAAAATCGCCGTCTTTTTGCAGAAAAGATGGGTGAAATCGTGACTGATCGTCTGGATGAAAGTTTTAATAACTTGATGAATTACGCCTTTACCGCAGATTTAGAAGGTCAATTAGACCGTGTCGCAATGGGTGAGCGTAACTGGAAAGAATTACTGGATACATTCTACGGTGATTTCAAAAAGCGTTTGACCAATGCACAGGGTGAAAGCGGCATGCGCCGTAATCAGCCTGTTGAAGTTGCAGATGTGGCTTGTCCTGAATGTTCACGTCCAATGCAGATTCGTACAGGAACAACAGGTGTATTCTTAGGATGTTCAGGTTATAACCTGCCACCGAAAGAGCGTTGTAAAGGCACACTCAACTTAACACCAGTCGAGTCTTTGGCGGCATTGTCGGATGATGATGGTGCTGAAACTGCTGATTTGATGTCGAAACACCGTTGTCCTAAATGCGGTACTGCAATGGACAGCTATGTGGTGGATGGTGGCCGTAAACTGCATGTCTGTGGTAATAATCCAGACTGTGATGGCTACGAAGTTGAAGAAGGCGAATTCAAGATCAAGGGTTATGATGGCCCAACCATTCCATGCGATAAATGTGATGGCGAAATGCAGCTTAAAACAGGTCGATTTGGTCCATACTTCGCCTGCTCAAGCTGTGACAATACCCGTAAAGTGTTGAAGAATGGTCAGCCTGCACCACCGCGTGTTGATCCAATCAAAATGGAACACCTACGCTCAACCAAACACGATGATTATTTTGTATTGCGTGATGGTGCGGCAGGTCTGTTCTTAGCAGCCAGCAAATTTCCGAAAATTCGTGAGACCCGTGCACCAAAAGTGGCTGAATTACGCAGTGTGGCTGAGCAGCTTGATCCGAAGTATCAGTTCTTGTTAGAAGCACCAGATGTTGATCCAGAAGGTAATCCAACGGTCGTGAAATTCAGCCGTAAGAATCAAGCACAATATGTAGGTTCTGAAACCGCTGAAGGCAAGCAAACCAAGTGGAGTCTGGTGTTCCAAGATGGGAAATGGGTAGAAGCTTAAACATTAAAGTTTAAAAAATGCTGGCGATTGCTGGCATTTTTTATTGAACAAATAAAAAGAAAAATTAATTTTGATTGGGGTGAAATGCATGTGGAAAAATATTCGAGTCGCTTGCTTACTACTGGTGTTATTGATTGTTGCAGTCAATGCTTGTCGTGATCAAAATCAGGATTGGAATCAGCCGATAAATATTCTTTTGCATCCGATCAACGCTGATGGTTTACCCTCTACCCAAAAATATATCCAGCAATTGCAGTTGGATGATTTCTATGAAGTCAAACATTATCTGGAAAAAAATAGCCAGCAATATCGAGGGCAAAGCAGTTACTTTATGATCGAGATTGGGCGGGAACTGCAGCAAGCACCGCCGAAGATGTCTGAGCAGCCAAGTATTCTGAATAATATTCTATGGAGTTTAAAGTTTCGATTTTACGCATGGAAGCAGCATCAATCGATTGATGGTTCACCGAGTTTAACTTTATATCTGAATTTCTATGATCCGAAGCAAAATCGGGAACTCAAGCATTCAACTGCGCTGGAACGTGGACGCATTGGTTCAGTCAATCTGTTTGCCTCAGCTAAACAGACACAGCAAAACAATGTGGTATTGGTACATGAGTTATTGCATGGCTTTGGCGCGACTGATAAGTATCATTTAAATACGGGTGAACCTATTTTCCCAATCGGTTATGCACAGGTGGATAAGCAACCTTTGTATCCACAAACCGAAGCTGAAATTATGGGCGGACGGATTCCATTGTCCGAACATAAAAGTAAAATGCCGAATGATTTGGAACAAACCGTGATCAGTGTACTGACTGCTCAGGAAATTGGCTGGATCAAGTAAATTGTGGATAAGTTTTGACTTATCCATATCTTGCAAAACAACAAGCTCAATAAAAAATTATGGAATAAAACACAGGTTTTTCAACATTTTGTTATGAATTCTCAACATGACTTATACAGAATTAGGTCTACAACACGCTCAATATATACATAGCACATTGATGATAAAAGAGTAAATCATGATGAAAACGGTGGGTAACGATCTGATTCGCAATCAGCTACACGCTGATCGTAAATGGTATCTGTTATTGGGTGTCTTGTTGGTTGTTTTCGGTTTGATTCTTTTAGCTGCTTTGCCATTCGCAACATTGTCTGCCGTACTGCTGTTCGGTGTATTGATGATGCTGGGTGGTATCCTGCATTTTGTTGCGGCATTTACGGTGTTTAAGGGCGGTACACGCTGGTTGTGGGCGTTGTTTGGTGTGTTGTATTTGGTGGCAGGTTACTTTGCCTTTACCACACCTGTGATAACCGCTGTTGTGTTGACCAGCTTTTTGGCAGTTGCCTTAATTATTGCGGGGATTATCCGTAGCGTAAACGCATTTATCCTGAGGCCGATTTCAGGCTGGGGATGGGTGTTGTTTTCAGGTGTATTAACACTTTTAACAGGTATCCTGATTTTATCATCACCTGATTCACCGTTCTGGGTATTGGGAATGTTCCTTGCAATTGATATTTTATTTCAGGGAATCAACTATCTGAGTTTTGCAGGAGCGATTAAGCAGTTACCCCATAGTTCAACCACAGTTTAATTCATGATTCATTTGACAAGTGAGAGCATGTGTCACACATGCTCTTTTTGTTTTGTAGCAGAAAATATCTCTCGTACTTTTAGTCTGTTAAAATAGCACTTCGCTTTTAATTGATTGCTTTTATGACGCTTGCCAAGCTAATTGATGAACTGAATCCACAACAAAAACAAGCAGCCACAACGACAGCACAAAATTGTCTGGTCTTGGCTGGAGCAGGTTGTGGTAAAACCAAAACCATTGTGGCAAGAGCAGCATACTTAATTGATCAAGGTTTAGCTGCACAACAAATTCAGATTCTAACTTTTACCCGTCGTGCGGCAAGTGAAATTGTGACGCGGGTTGAGCAGCATATGGGCGCACAGGCCAAAGGTTTACGCGCATCAACCTTTCATACTTTTTGTATGTATTTACTACGTCGTAATCCACGTGCGTTTGGTCTCACCCAGTTCAGTATTATTGATCGGGATGATCAATTGCTGATGTTCCGTCTGTTACGGGGTAAAGACAAGGGCAATGTATTGCCGAAAGCGGCCGAATTGTGTGATCTCTATTCCTATGCTCGTAATACCAAAACCAAACTATCGGATGCTTTAGTTGAGCAGCTACCGCAAGCGCTTGAGTATAAAGCCCAAATTGCTGAATTGATGAAAGCCTATGAGCAACGCAAGCAAGAACGTAATTTTCTGGATTATGATGACATCCTATCTATTGTTGCCGTACATCTGCAAAGTTCACCAGAGCTAGTGCAATGGGTCACTGGTTTTTGTTCCGCCTTATTGGTCGATGAAATGCAGGATACTAATCCACTGCAATGGGCTTTGCTTCAGCCTTTAGTTGGCAAGGTGAAACTGTTTTGTGTCGGGGATGATGCACAATCCATTTATGGTTTCCGTGGCGCTGACTTTGAAAATATTCATCACTTTAAAGAGCGTGTACCTGATGCTGAAGTGCTGACGCTGGAAGTGAATTATCGTTCCACACAAGGCATTCTGGATCTATCCAACTGGTTGCTGGGACAAAGTCCGATTGAGTATGGCAAACATTTACAGGCCTATCGTGGTCAAGGTTTAAAACCACAACTGCATATCTTGAGTAATGAGTTTGAAGAAGCCAACTGGATTGTTCAGGATTTAAATCAGCGACATCTGCAAGGTGCTACTTGGGCTGAACACATGGTTCTGTTGCGTTCAGGATTTAGCGGTCGTTATCTTGAGGGAGCGTTAATTGCGGCAAATATTCCATATCGTTTTATTGGTGGAGTGAAGCTGCTTGAATCAGCGCATGTCAAAGATGTATTGAGCTTGCTTCGCGTTAGTGTCAATCCACAGGATGATCTGGCCTGGATGCGTTTCCTGACGCTCTGGGATGGGGTGGGTGATGTCGGTGCCAGCAAATTGGCGCAGGAATTGATTCAATTACCTGATATTGAGGCACGCTGCCAGCGTTTGGAACGACATGGCAAAGTACCACAACAAGCGATTTTAATCTTGATGCAACTGGATGTATTGCAACACCATGTCGAAGCCTGCATTGGACTGGCACTGGATGCCTTGAATGAACAGCTGGAAAATAATTATAAAACTAAAGACTGGACACGCCGTGTCAAAGACTTTGACCTAGTCAAACAACTGGCACGCAAGCACAGTTCGCTTGGAGAATTCCTTGAGGAATATGTACTTGATCCGATTTCAGTTTCAGAAATTGATAAAACTCCAGATCAGGACTTGGTGACATTGATTACCATCCATTCAGCCAAAGGGGCTGAACAAAAGGTCTGTTATGTGCCGCATGTCTCACCCACACAATACCCTCATGCAAGGGCGCAGGGTGACTTTGATGATGTGGAGGAGGAACGTCGCGTTCTTTATGTGGCCTTAACCCGTGCAGAGAATGAGTTGATTTTGACCAAGCAGAATTTAAATTTATGGTCACATGACCAGTATGATGAGCTGGGTAGAAAAATAGAAAGCTATTTCCTCAATGATTTACCTCAAGATTTGGTCGATGTGCAGATTCATCGTGATATTCCACGTGCCTATGCTCAAGCCAGTCGCTCCCGTTCAACAGCAAACAATTTAGGTTTTGGCATTGATTTCGATTAAACTACCCAGATTGATTTTTTGATTCGCCTATTTAAGCGTGAATCATCTTTTAGGTTTTAGCATGAAAATTTTAGTTCGTAATTTAGACCGTGGCGTGACCGATGCAGAAGTACTCGACTTATTTAAAGCCTATGGCGCAGTTGAATCCTGTGTGGTGGTCAAGGATTCTGCGACAGGTAAATCGAAAGGCTTTGGTTTTGTGGAAATGCCAAATCCACGTGAGGCGGTTAAGGCTGTTAAAGGCCTAAATACCTTGAAAGTGAAAGGCGCTGGTATCCGTGTGAAAATAGCGGAAGACAAAGCCTAAATCCAGATATTAAAGCAATATACCACGTTATCTATTGTCACACCGAATGTTGGGCGGATTGCACAAGGGCTAAAGACCCTGGAGGTTCGCTCATGGCAACTTGAAAAGCTTTTCATTAAAAAACCTGGTCATTGTTGAGAATCAAAACTTCCTTTTGAATGATGGTGATGAGGAAGCGGGATTGGCAGTGGCGCTGATTGACATTCAATCAGCGCATCCGTGGCAGCCAGACGAAATGAATGCTGCATGTGCATCTTATTGGGCAGATGGATATTATGCCTGGGCGATCAATAATGTTCGTCCATTATTACAGCCACTTGAAGTAAGGGCTAAAATAAAGCTTTATATTCTTGAATTGCATGAATGATCTGAAAGATCGCTTTTGTTTTTGGGATAATTCATTTTACAATCTGATTCACTCCTACCTGATTTATAGGTTATCGTTATGTCCCGTGTTGCCCGTTACCATGCTGATCGTACCAATCAAAAATTGTATTTTGCCCGACTTGCATGTCAACAAGCTGAGCAAACTGAACATATCCAACAGGCACAAGCCTATCGTGAGGCAGCAGTATTTCATTTACACGGGGCAATCTTAGCGTTTTTACAAGAATTGGTGCGCTATTATCGTTTAAATGATTTGCAACCGACCTTTAAATCCATTGAGGAACACATGGCGGACAAGGGGCAGGTGTCGCCAGAAGTGCTTGTGTTGCAGCAACTGGCGAAAGATGGCTTTATTGCCGAATTAAAACGTGCTTACCGCATGTGTCAATACGCACCTGAGCCAACAGCACCAGAACCTGAAAATGAGACCTCCTCAAACCTGATTATCAAGGTCACCCAAAGCCCACAGGCATGGCTGCCAGATGCGAAGATTCTGCGTGAGTGGCATCGTGAGTTAAGCCATTTAATTGATGGTTTTCGTAACGAGATGGTTGAGTTTTAGCCTGAATTGATCTTAAACTTGAAATCTGCGCAAACAGGACTCATATAGATAAGACGTGAGAGCGCAAAGTGCAAGGGTACTTTGCCACCATGTTGAAGCATGGAGAAAATATATGTCAATGCAACAGTTAAAAGAGTTATTCGGTAATCAGGAAGCGATACTGGAATTGGTTCAACTTGAAGGTGGCGAACTTGCTTTGCGTAATGCGGGTTCTGAACAGGAACCTTTGGTGAAGATACAGTTTAGTGATGAAGTTAAGGCAATTTTAGGTGAACAGACACCAATGGTTGCACAGCATATGATTCAGGCAGCCCTGTTTGGTTTGCTGGAAAAGCAGATGAATGAGTTGCAGGCCGAGATTGTGGATGAACAACCTACCCATTTCAGCTAATGCTGAATGTTAAAAAAGCGTACTTTGGGTACGCTTTTTTATTGTCCTGAAAATGCTTAATGTGCAGGGGATTGGTGTGCGATTTCAATCTGGTTCAAAATATGATGACTCATATTCTTTGCCATTTCTTCCTTGGCATAGAATACTTCACCCAGGTTTTCCTGCCGAATCACGGCAGCCTCTTCCTTGCTTTCAGCACAGATCAGCACCTGAATCTCAGGGTTAAGCTGTTTGGAAATATCAACAATACGGTGAATATCCAGAATATCCATTGGGGAAATGACTAGTAGGCGTGCATGCTGGATATGGGCCTGAATCAGCACATTGGGTTCAGTTGCCTCACCACTGACCGCAGCAATGCCTTGAGAACGCAGTTTTTCCACAATCTCACGGTTCTCTTCAGCAATCACCACCTTGATGTTTTGCTGTATCAGGTTTTCACTGATACGGCGACCTACGCCACCATAGCCAATAATCACCACCTGATCGCGTAAATAGGCTTGATCCACCTCATCTGGCAGCATGGCCAGTGGGTCAGCACTACGCTCTAATAACCGTGCCAAATGCGAGCGCTCACGAATCCAGCGTTGTACAGGCTCAATGGCTGAGAACACAAATGAGTTGAGGGTAATGGAGAACAGCGCACCCGCCAGAATCAGGTTCTGTGCATCAGGGGTGAGTAAACCTAGTGATAAGCCGAGTGTCGCAAGGATAAATGAAAACTCACCGATTTGCGCCAAACTGGCACCGACCGTTAAAGCGGTATTGATCGGATAACGGAAGAATAAAACCAGTGCTATCGCAGCCAAAGTTTTACCCACCATAATAATGGTAATCACAGCCAAAATGCGTAAAGGCTCTTCAATCAGGATACTTGGATCGAACAACATCCCGACTGAGACAAAGAATAAAATTGAGAAGATTTCACGTAATGGTAGAGTTTCCTCTTCTGCACGATGGCTAAAGTCGGACTCTTTCACCACCATACCCGCGAAGAAAGCACCAAGCGCCATGGAAACGCCAAAAACTGCATAGGAACCGTAGGCAATTGAAACTGCGGCGGCAACCACGGTGAGTGTAAAGAGCTCACGGGAACCTAAACGGGCAACAAACTGCATGATCATTGGGACAAGACGTTTACCAATAATCAGCATAAATGCAATAAAGCCTGTGACTTTGAGTAGGGTAATGCCAATCGTCAGCCAGATACTTTGTGAGGTGTCTGTACCAGGCAAGGCATGTCCGCCCAGTAACACGGCGGTTGCAGGTAAAAGAACCAGGGCGAGAACCATGACAAGGTCTTCAACCAACAGCCAGCCCACTGCGATTTTCCCATTGACCGAGTCGAGTAGCCCACGATCCCCCAGTGCCTTGAGCAAGACCACGGTACTGGCACACGATAAACTTAAACCAAAGATGAGCGCTGAACCGAAGCTCCAACCCCAGTACATGGAAACACCGATACCAAGCAGGGTGGCAACCGCAATTTGTAGAATCGCACCAGGTAGGGCAATACGGCGCACCTGAAGTAAATCATTGAGGGGAAAATGCATTCCCACACCAAACATCAAAAACATAACACCTAGCTCTGCAAGCTGGTTGGCGAGATGAATGTCACCGACGATACCTGGTGTATTTGGGCTAATGATAATGCCCGCAATTAAATAACCGATCAGAGGAGGTAGGCGTAAACGTGCTGCGATATAGCCAAAAATAAGAGCCATACCAAAGCCAACAGCAAGTAATATAATTAAATCAACATCATGTGGCATCGAAGCTCCTTAATCGTTGCGGTTAAGGTAGAAATAAATGAGCATAAAACATGCCAAGAAAACAGCGAATAAATTGTAACAAGTAAAATCGAATTTGTTGATGATAATTTTTTTAATGATCAAAAAAAATCATGTAACTCATTTCTTACTATTAATAGCATTTTTTAGGCAATAAAAAACGGCTTCAAAAGAAGCCGTTTTTTAAGAAAACTAAAATTATTTAATTTTAGCTTCTTTGAAGATTACGTGTTGACGGATTTTTGGATCAAATTTTTTGATTTCCATCTTTTCCGGCATAGTACGTTTATTTTTAGTTGTGGTATAGAAATAACCAGTACCAGCTGTAGAAACGAGACGAATCTTATCACGCATTGCTCAGACTCCTTAGATCTTTTGACCTTGAGCACGGAGATCAGCAACAACTTTCTCGATACCCAATTTATCAATAATACGCATACCTTTAGTGGTTAAGCGAAGACGTACAAAACGTTTTTCGCTTTCTAACCAAAAGCGGTGGTGGTGCAGGTTCGGCTCGAACCGGCGTTTGGTTTTGTTGTTTGCGTGCGATACGTTGTTACCAACGATTGGACGCTTGCCGGTAACTTGGCAAACCTTAGACATGGTGAACTCCATTGCTAGTTCATACAGCACGGTTTCGTGCAACTAGCCATTCAAGTAAACGGATGAAATCATTCAAGGGGCGTTTTATACCAAAAATACGATTAAAAGACAAGCGAATTTAGTAAAAACACGGCATGATCTCGTGTAATAGATCATGCCTTGATCAGCTTAACGAAATAGGGTTTTCAAAAGCAGTTTGTGCGCTGCTTTATTGTACGGCGGCAAAATAAATTTGAGGCTGTACAGTTTTGGACTGACTGGATTAGACATCACTGAGCGTTCATGTGAGAAGCTGAAAAAGCCTTCCTTGCCGTGGTATTTACCCATACCCGATGCACCTATACCACCAAATGGTAGATCATCTTGCGCTACATGAGTGAGGGTTTGGTTAATACCAAAATGTCCAGAATGGGTGCGTCCTGCAACATAATCAGCACGAGCCATATCAATATCAAAATAATAGAACGCCAATGGACGTGGTCGACTATTGATAAATTGAAGTGCATCTTCAATATGTTCATATTCTAGAATAGGAAGAATTGGACCAAAGATCTCATTTTTCATAATTTCCATTTCTGTGGTTACACCTGTGAGTAACGTTGGTGCAATTTTACGAACTTCAGTTAAAGATTCTTTCTTGCTGTTTAACTCGATGATCGTCGCACCTTGATCACGTGCATCTTCTAAATAGCCTTGAAGACGATTGTATTGTTTGTCATTGACAATAGAGGTATAGTCCTTGTTGTCACGCAGTGTTGGGTACATGGTGTTCACAAAATCCTGATAGTGTTTGGTGAATTCTGCCGTTTTGCCTTTAGGTAGGAATATGTAATCAGGTGCAACGCAAGTTTGACCTGCATTCCAAAGTTTACCTACCGCAATACGTTGTGCCACATCACGAATATTCATTGCCGAATGTACAAGAGCAGGCGATTTTCCACCTAGTTCCAGAATTACAGGAACAAGGTTCTGTGAAGCGGCAGCCATCACGGTTTTGCCGACAGACGTTGAACCTGTGAAAATTAATTTATCAAATGCTAAATGACTAAAGGCATCTGAAATCGCGCCACCACCATTGATCACGGTCACCAATTCTTGTGGGAATGCTTCAGAAAGGGCATTTTCAAGCACGTAACCGAATTTTGATGATGCACTTGAAATCTTGATCATGGCATGGTTACCCGCAGCCAATGCACAGATCAGTGGGCCAACTGAAAGCAGCAGTGGATAGTTCCACGGTGCAATAATGCCGATCACGCCTAATGGCTGATACTGTACCCAGCCTTTTGCAGGTTGGTGTAACATGCTGATGTGGCGCTTAGAGGGCTGCATCCATTCAGTCAGGTTCTTGCTATAGTACTTGATATGTTCTAAACAGGTAAGAACTTCACCAATCTTGGTTTCCATAATGGCACGGTTGCCATAATCCTGACTGATTGCGTTCGCAAATTGATCTTGATATTTTACCAAGATGTTTTTAAGTCGGGCTAAGCGTTCAATACGTTCTTTGGCGCTTGGTACAGGATGGCGTTGGTAGGCTGCTTGCTGCTGCTCAAGCAAATCATGTAACCGTTGCACATCGACACGAGGTGTCATCGCGGTTGTTTTTGTTTGACTGTTCATAGGAGTAGACCAAAAAAAGCTTATTATTTTTTAATTTTTAGAGTAAATACTCTAAAGTGTCAAGTCGCTTTATAGGTTTGCTTTATAACCTATTGATAATGTTATAGATGGTTAAAATCAATGTCGCATGCTAAACCGAACAAAACCAAAGATCGAATTTTGCAAATCAGTTTGCAGCTGTTTAATGAGCGTGGCGAGCGTTTGGTCACAACCAACCACATTGCGGCTGAACTGGGGATCAGCCCAGGCAACCTGTATTATCATTTTAGAAACAAGCAGGAAATTATTAAGGAATTAGCACAGCAATATCAGGCTGAAACTTTGGAAATGTTGGCATTACCAACAGATCGACCTTTAAATGCCAATGACAAAATCAGGTATTTTCAGGTGTTGAGCAACCAGTTGTGGGCTTATCGTTTTATTCATCGCGATGTCTATCATCTTGTTGAAAACAATGAGGACTTCCGAAAGGTTTATCCTCGCTTTGCTGGACAGGTGATGCAACAGGGCCAGAAAATTTACCGTGCATTCGTGGATGCTGGCCTGATGAAAATGACGGACTCGGAAATTGAGGCATTGATCATCAACCTTTGGATTGTGCTGACCAACTGGACTAATTTCCTGTACATGTCGGGTCATATTAGTGATAACAATCGTTTAGAAGAAAAATGGGTATGGCAAGCTTTACGACAAATGGTATTTTTGGAAGGTCCTTATTTAATGGGCGAAAGTCGTCAAACGTATGAACAATTATTGAAATCTTTGGGACTGTCGGACTTATTTGCTAGCTTATCTAATCTTAAAAATGATGATGATGAATAAGTAGGTATTTAGTCATAAGCAAAAAAGAGCTAGAATGCTCGGCTTGATTTTTAATTTTGATTCCAATAAGTGATATTAACCACATGAACACGACCACTGCCCATACGGCACGACTACTGATTACTTGCGAAGACAAGCCAGGGATCGTGCAAGCTGTATCGAGCTTTTTGTATCATCAGGGAGCAAACATTACCGCACTTGATCAGTACGCAACAGAAGCTCAAGGCGGACGTTACTTTATGCGTGTTGAGTTTGAGCTGGATCATTTACAGTCCCGTAAAGAAGCCCTGATGCAAACCTTTGCGGCCAATGTTGCAGATCGCTATGAAATGCAATGGAAACTGACTTTCGTGGGTGAATTGAAGAAAGTCGGGATTCTGGTTTCCAAGGTGGACCATGCCTTGCTGGAGCTGTTATGGCGCCATGCACGTGGCTCATTGCCATGTGAAATTACCCAAGTCATCTCAAACCATCCAGATTTGCGTGAATCAGTTGAAAATTTTGGTATTCCATTCCATGTAATACCAGTCAATAAAGACAATAAAGTTGAAGCGTATGCGCAAATTGATGAAATGATGCAGGGCAATGATCTATTGATCTTGGCGCGTTATATGCAGATTTTGAGTGAAGACTTTGTTGCCAAGTGGGAAATGAAGATCATCAACATTCACCATTCATTCCTGCCTGCTTTCGTTGGTGCAAACCCGTACAAACAGGCCTATGAGAAAGGTGTGAAGCTGATTGGTGCCACAGCGCATTATGTCACTGCCGATCTTGATCAGGGGCCAATCATTGAGCAGGATGTTGAACGTGTCAGCCATGACTACAATGTTGAGCAATTGCGTGAGTTGGGCGAGGATGTAGAGCGTAATGTATTGGCACGTGCAGTCAAATGGCATCTGGAAGACCGCATCATTGTCGATGGCAATAAAACCGTAGTGTTCTAATCTATTATTGTGTATGCATTATGTAAAAAGAACATGCTTCAGGGCATGTTTTTTTATGCCTATTTTTCAATGGATAATGATTTGACAAGAAAAAATAGTTGAAAATGAAAACACTTCTCATTTATTATTACGGCACTTTCATTGTTCTATCCGATGAGTGAAATCGTTTTTTATTTTTAAAGCGTCACCATCTATTAGGTAACTAGATTCTCATGAGTCAATCTCCTGCACTATTGAATACATCTCATCCGATGAAGAAAAAAATCCTTGCCGCCCTCGTGGTGGTCGTGATGGGTCATGTGGGAGTTCTGTGGGCGGTGAACCACATGAAAACGATGGAACTTAAACCAGTTGAAAAAGATCCAATCAGGGTAAAATTTGTCAAGATTCAGGAACCACCTAAGCCTGAGCCACCGAAGCCTAAAGAAAAGCCCAAACCACCAGAACCTAAAAAAGAAGTGAAACAGGTCAAGGTGGTTGAAAAGGCATTACCACCACCTAAGAAAATAGAAAAAATTCAGCAGGTTAAAAAAGCCGAGGCACCGAAACCTGTGGTTGAAAAAGTTGAGCCAAAGGTTGAGTCGGTTGTGGTGAGCACGACTGTCACAGAAAAAGTGATTGAGAAACCTCAGCCTGTTGTTGAAGTGCCTAAAGCCGCAGCGCCGCCAGCCGATCCATCGCCAAAACGTGTTTCAATTGGTGGTTCAGGCGTGCAGTGGAGCCGTTCACCAAAACTGTCAGTGTCCGCAAAAGATCTGGAAAACCAGCCGCGTTCGGCAATGGTACTCATCGAAGCAGATGGGAAAGGTAAAATTACCAATGCCCGTATTACGCGTAGTAGTGGTTTGCCAGGTCTGGATGAAAAGATTTTACGTGCCGTTAAAAGTGCGAAATTTAAACCCTATATGGAAAATGGTGTTGCGTACCCAATTCGCGCAGAACAACCGTTTGATCTTAGTCCTTAACCAATTTGAGTCCTCGCGACAGATAAAATCAGGAGTTCGTATATGAACTTTTCAGTTTATTGGCAACATGCAGATGCAGTAAGTAAAACACTGTATTTCATCCTATTAGCAATGTCGATTGCGACATGGACTATTTTCATTCTACGCCTATTGGGAACACGCCAGTTGAAGCAACAGGCCTATGCCCAGCTTGCTCAGGCTCTGGCGACGTTGAAATCTAAACTACAGCCTTTGACCTTTGAACAACGCAAAGCGGTTGCTGAGCAAGCTTTACTTCGTCAAATCTCGGCTGAAAAATCTCAAGCAGAAAAAGGTGTCTCTGTTCTTGGAACAATTGCTTCGCTTGCGCCATTTGTGGGTTTGTTTGGGACTGTTTGGGGTATTTTCCATGCACTGGTCGCTGTAGGTACGAGCGGTCAGGCAGGCTTAGCGCAAGTCGCAACACCTGTTGGTGAAGCGTTGATCATGACTGGTTTGGGATTATCTGTAGCGATTCCTGCGGTATTGGCTTACAACATTTGTGTACGTTTCAATCGTGGCTTGGCACATGATTTACAAGATCAAGCGCATAGCCTGTTAATCGATACGATGTTGCAGCAAGAGACACCTATAAAAACAGAAACTAAAGCGACTCAACAAAGCTTAGTTGGAGGTCAGGCTTAATGGGTTTTCAATTGGGTGAAGACCACGATAGTGGCATGAATGAGATGAACCTCATTCCTCTGATCGACATTATGCTGGTATTGATGATTATTTTCTTGGTCACAGCAACGGTTGCCAACCCCTCCATTCCATTAACCTTGCCAAAAACAACGGCTGAGATACAGCCACCGCCACAGAAACCGATCACGATTAACGTGAACCAGCAAGGTGAAGTGGCTTGGAATGCGGAAGTGGTAAGTCTGGATGAGCTTGAGCAACGCTTTCAGGATCAGGCGAAGCAGTCTGTTCAGCCTACCATTGTGTTGAGGGCGGATAAAGAATCAAAATATGATACAGTTGCTCAGGTGATGTCCCGTGCCAGTGAGGCAGGTTTGACAGATATCGCATTTGCCAGTGAAAACTGATCTTGTAGTGGGCTGGATAAAAAAAGCAACTCTATGATGAGTTGCTTTTTTTTGGGCTATTCGGTTTTGAGCAAGTCCGCAAACCTCGAGCGTAGCTTGGAAAGCTTGGGTGGAATGCTAAAGTTGCAATAACCCTGTGATGGGTTACGGGCATAGAAATTCTGGTGATACTCTTCCGCAGGATAAAATGTAGGTGCTGGACTTAACTCGGTGACAATGTTGAGGTTTTTATCTTCCAGACTCTGAATGACCTGTTCAGCCTGCTGTTTCTGTTCATCATTGAAATAGTAAATGACGGAACGGTATTGTGTGCCAATATCATTGCCCTGACGGTTTAATGTGGTTGGATCATGTGTGGTGAAAAACACGTTCAGGAGTTGTGAATAGCTGATCTGCTGTTCATCAAAATCAATCAGGACCACCTCGGCATGCTGTGTATTGCCCTGACAGACCTGCTCATAATTTGGGTTGTGGACAATACCGCCCGCATAGCCACTCACCACTTTTTCTATACCTTTAAGCTGTAAAAACACAGCCTCTACACACCAAAAACATCCACCACCAAACAGTGCCTGCTGCATATATTTCCCTTTTCTAATCTTTCAGAATGCTATTAAAGTAAACGAAGTGCCTAAAAAGTAAAAGCCCGTATTTGAAACGGGCTTTTACTTCTAACTCAAGACATTATCGGTTCTTGAAAGGAAGCGGCTGAATAACCGTCACAAACTTCACTAAAGTTTAACCTGATTTATCTAGAAACTTCAGCTCATGTCCTTTCACCTCATAGCGATTGGTTTGTGCCAGTGCATCATTGTAGTCACGAGAAATAGTATCCTGGGCACCATGACAGGCCATTAATGTTGACGCTATTTGACCCAGCTTTAAGTGTTGATTATTGCTGTCAAAGCTATCCTGTATTTTGTTACAACCATCTGCACCTGCAAAACGCTTGTTTTTTGCATCAAAATAAATAGCAGGGCGGTTGGGACTGTCGACCTCTATGAATTTGCCGTTGATTTCTGTGGTAATCCACGGACGTTCAAATAGGGTAATTGTTTGTTTTGCTGAATATATTACATCAAAATATAATATGAAATGATTCACGCTTCTATATGTCTTTTCGTAGGATGAACGTAGTTTTTGGTAAATATTCACGTGAATTTATACTTAATTATTCATTCTTTGGTAAACCTGTTCGAATCAATCTGGAAAATGCCTCACTGCTTTGGTCTGACTGCTGCCCAAAATCTGCGGTACGCGTATTGATATGGGCCATCTGATACCATTCTTTCATGCTGTAATTTTGATCCACTGCCTTAAGATCATAGAGGTAATTGGGTAGATAGCCTGATGCCAATAAACGGTAATCTTTAGGCAGTCGTTGTGGATTAATCGCCTGTATCATATCAAATACCAGCGTAGTACAGTTACTGGTCAGCGTGTTGTACCATTTCGCCTCAGCTTGCAACTCATCAGCCTTGTCGAGATACTCGATGAAGAGGGCCTTGCGTTCAGTGGCAGGCATTTTAATGGGAAATAAATAGACTTGTTCATGGCGGATATTGCTTCGGGTATACACAATGTCTTTTTCGTCAGAGGCCACTAGGCTAAGTTCATATTTACGAAAAAAACCGCCAATGGCTGAAAACTCTTCACCCTTTTCTTTGCGAATTTCAATAGAAAAAACCAGGGGCTTTTGATCAGAGAAATCAAAGCTGACCAATGTATGGGCAATTTGTGGCCCCATCCAGTAGGAGGTAATCACATTCACGCCAGTGATTTTATTCAGGTCTATGTGACGGTCTTCCCAGCGAATATCGTAGCTGCCATCTTTATGCCAGTCAAAATTGCGGACCTTATGCAAGGTTACAAGGTCACCGTGTTTTTCATAACTCAACTGTTCGGCAACTTCAGGATCCCAGTCTCGGTCCTGTTTTGCATCCTGGGAAAAATACCAGCCAAGTGAACAGGCAAACACCAGAGAGTAGATAATGATGTCGGTACGGCGGCTAAATAAATGCCCACTGACATAAAAGCCAATCAGGCTCAGGGCGAATAAGCCCCAGATGACAATGACCACACGGCTAAGCACCGTTCCAAGAGGTTGTTGAATCCATAAAGCAAGGCATAACCAGATACTGGAGATGATCACGAACAGGGCAAAAAGGCTGTGTAGGAAACCAATCCCTAGAGCAATAAAGAACTCTCGTGATGCAATGTTATGCATGAGCATCCGCAATCCATTTTTTATTTTTGGTAGCTTGCAAACTCGAACGCTATATTGGTTTTTTCATCAGTATGATGTTCTGAGTTTACTTTATAAAAATCCTCAGAGAGTTCTGGATAATGTGCGTCTCCCCGAACATCCAGATCCACATGGGTCAGTTCAAGGCGATCGGCAATCGCAAGTGTTTGGTTGAAGATCTCTCCTCCACCTATAATAAATAAGGATGACTTTTCAGCGTGTTGTACGTCTGTAAGTGCACCATCAAGTGCCTCTTTGATGCTGTGCGCCACCTTGACACCCTCATACTGCCATGACGGATCACGGGTAATCACCCAGTTCACACGGTTTGGCAGGGCACGTCCCATTGATTCTAGGGTTTTACGGCCCATGATCACCACACCGCCCTGGGTGATGGCCTTGAAATGCTTGAGGTCAGCAGAAATATGCCAGGGTAGAGCATTGCCCTTGCCGATGCAGTTGTTTTTATCCATCGCCACCACGTGAACAACTTCTATACCTTGCCATGCCATTTGATCGTCTCCCTCATCTGATTTTAAACTGCCACAGGTGCCTTGATCGCAGGATGTGATTCATAACCCACAATTTCAATATCTTCAAATTTAAAATCGAAAATATCCTTGATGTCTGGGTTAAGCTTTAACTGGCACAACGGTAAGGGTTCACGCGTAAGCTGTAACTGGGCCTGCTCAAAATGGTTGGCATATAAATGCGTATCACCGCCTGTCCAGACAAAGTCACCTACCTCTAAACCGCATACCTGCGCAATCATATGTGTAAGCAGGGCATAGCTGGCAATATTAAATGGCACACCTAGAAATACATCCGCGCTACGCTGGTAAAGCTGGCATGACAGTTTGTTATCCTGAACAAAAAACTGGAACAGGGTATGACAGGGCGGCAAAGCCACTTTCCCAGCCTCGTTTGGATTCCAGCCTGACACAATCAAACGGCGTGAATTGGGATTGGTCTTGATTTCATTAACCAGCCATTTGATTTGGTCAAAACCATTTTGCTGGTAGCTGCCATCTTCATTTTGTGTTGCGCCGAAATTGCGCCACTGGTGGCCATAAACTGGCCCAAGCTCACCCTCTGGACGACCAAAGCGGGCGGTTTGTTCCGCAGTTGCCCATTCATCCCAAATGGTGACTTTATTGTCCTTGAGATATTGAACATTGGTATCACCTTTCAGGAACCAAAGTAGCTCAATCACAATGGAACGAAAGTGAACTTTCTTTGTGGTTAAAAGTGGGAAACCTTTGGAAAGGTCAAAGCGCATCTGATGACCAAATACCGAACGTGTACCCGTTCCAGTGCGGTCACCCTTGTCACCGCCATTGTCTAGGATATGTTGTAAAAGGTCTAAATATGTACGCATAACTTTCTCTAAAACATTCTGTGGTTAATCAGGATAGGGATTGAAACCAATGAATATGGAACAGCAAAATTGTTGTCATGATACCCTGATTGCGCCCAGCATGACACTTGCGATGTGTAGTATTTTTTCATTTTCCAATATAAAAAAAGAGCGCTCAAGGCGCCCTTTCGTCAGCAGTCAGGCTTATTCTGTGATAAAGCTAACTTTACCATCCGCCAAAGATTTTACGCGTGCCAGCGACTCGACACGGTAGCCTTTCTCAAGCAAGACATCACGGCCTGGCTGGAATGACTTTTCAATCACAATCCCGACACCCACAACTTCCGCATTGGCTTGATGAATGAGGTCGATGAGGCCCAGTGCAGCCTGACCATTTGCCAGAAAGTCATCAATCACCAGTGCCTTGTCGGTTGAACTGAGATGCTTGTTTGAAATGGCAATAGTGCTTTCAGTTTGCTTAGTGAAGGAGAACACTTTAGAGCGGTAAAGATCATCCTTAAGTGTTAAGGACTGATATTTACGGGCAAAAATTACAGGAACACCAAGTTCCAGACCCGCCATGATGGCTGGCGCAATCCCCGATGCTTCAATGGTAATAATCTTAGTAATGCCTGCATCTTTAAAACGAGCGGCAAATTCCTTACCAATCAACTGCATCAGTACAGGGTCGATTTGGTGGTTCAAGAAAGCGTCAACTTTCAAAACTTGGTCAGATAGAACGATACCTTCATTTAAGATTTTCTGTTCTAAAGCGTACACGGGAGAATCCTCTAAACGGATGCTTTTTCAAGCAAAGGCATATTTTAAAAAGCATCCCAAAAATTGCAAGCCAAAATTATCGGGTTGATGCAGTTTTCAACCCTATTTACACACTGAACACGAAGCCGCATATTGTTTTAAAAATTAGTTGGTTTTCCCTGAATAGCCTGTCAATAAAAGGCCATAGGATGATTTGCCATCATTATGGGTCACTTTTACTGGCAGATAGTCGAGCTTTGGTGCCAGCCAGAAAACGGTATTGCGTTCAGGCTTGTCATGCTGGAGTACCACCTTAATTGTGTTAAAAGTACCATAATTGGTCTTGACGGTTTCGTTGCCCTGTTTCACAAAACGACGTTCATCCACAGCCTTGTCATCAGCAATCAAGTAGCGCGGCTGGAGTGTGTTGCCATTCTTTAGGTCTTCACGCAACTGGAGTTCGGCGTTCAACTCATCCAGTGCCCCTGCCTGCCAGGCAAATGAACGGGTTTTGTCATCCTTTTTGGTGTTGATCACCTTGCTGGCTGGATTGAAGTTGATGCTCATGGTGTTGTTGTGGATCAGGACTTTACTGCTGCGGCTAAATTTTTGTGAGATGATTTTATTGTCCACAAAACTAAACTGGCTGGTTTCAGTTGCGGATGCAATACCACCTGCCTTTGCATTGAATACATAGGTCCAGTTTTTGCCTTGTTGCGAAAGGGTACGTGTCGCAGAACCGAGATTCTTGTTGTTGTAGCTGAACTGATAGCTCGCCTGAAAAGGGGCCATTGCCAATGCATGACTCGATAAGCCTGCACATAGGATTGCAGCTGAGGTTACTGTCGTAAAACCAAGAACTTTCGATAATTTCTTTGTCATAACATGGTTTCCTTTGAGTGAATCGCAAAGTAGAACACTCATTTATCATTAAGATTTATAGGGTCTGTTGATATTTCACAGATGCTTGCGACAGAGGACATTTTTTAGACGGTACAAGGCATGACTTACGAAATTTAGCTATCCTAAATGAGTAAGGCATAACGCAGTAGCGGCAAAAAATGTCCCTGTCCCGCAGGGTTATGGCTAAAACTTCTCTAAACTGCGTTATGAAACTTGACAAGGGGGTCGCCATTGCCTGCGTTTCATGCCTTGTTTATGTCGTTTTAGCCGATAACGCAATGCATGGCTGAAATGTCAACAGACCCTAGTTATTATGCCTGTAGATTATGAAGAAAAGATCAGGTTTTTTACTAAGCGCTTGTTAATTTTTCGTATAAAACATGAAGATGTGTATTTTTGAGGCGTGAAAGATTTTATAACATGCCCTATGTATGCGATTTCCTTACCTTCTGCTATCTTTCTGTTGGATAGGGGTAACTTCAGTCTCGTCCAGCCCATCATCATCAAGGTGATCTTCGTTGGATGGATACAGGATTGCGGCCAGATTGACATTGCCCCAGACAATCAATTCGGCGGGGCGTACTCTGGCACGGTTCACATGCACCTTGCTCAGTGTTTCGATAATACTTGGCTTATTTTTAAACCATTGGTTTAAATCAAGATAAAGTAAATCACCTTCGACACTAACGACTTTAAAATGCTCTAAAATTTTGCCTAGAGGATCTTCATCACGAAATTTTTGATAATACCAAATCGCAATATAAAATCCCCATTTCTGCAAGATGTGCTTGAAACGTGCTTCAATGACCTGAGTATTGCTAATCTGTTCAAACACCATTAACTGTACATCTTGATTCATTTCCATCTGAATCAATTTTAAGTCGACAGATAAAGTTGTGTGTAAGCCCTTAACGTCCAGAGTGGTATAGAGGCGTAGCCAGCCATCATAGAGGTCAGCATGCAGGTCTTGCATAATACTGACATTTTCTGTGACATAACGTTCCATTGTCGCATTGACAAACACTTGTGACAATGAAAACTCTCTTTCTTCTTCGATGAATTCTTCGGCTTTTTGGTAAACTTTACGTAGACGTTTAACAACGGATGAAATTAGCGTTTGCATAAAAGTTGTTCCAGAAAGTGAATTGTTTTTAATGCAATGCCACAATCTTTGTAATAACTAAAAATAAAAATAAATTTCTAACTTGCAGTGTAGCAAAATTAATTGCTACATTTTCATAAAATGATGGTATGGAAACACTGTAGCTATAAGTGGATCACATTTTTGTAAAATTTTGAATATCGGTTAGGTTTTTATACGGTAACCACCGTTAGGGATGAGGCATTTTTGTCGCTTGAATCGCATGTTGAAGAAAATAAATTTTCGTTCTGAACTGTCTCCTTATTGGTGGCAAGATCCAGTCTTTATTGCAGCAGTGGCTTTGGCGATGCTGTTGCATGGTATTGTTTTGACCATTCAGTTTGCGATGCCATCACCCGCCGATACCTCAACCAAGGAAATTGCGGTCACGGTTCATCCCAGCAAGGAGCAGGTGAAAGATGCCGACTTTTTGGCACAGGCTGACCAAAAGGGTTCAGGTGAATTCCGCGAGGCACACTTGATGTCGAGTGACATACCCTCACCAATGCAGGCCGATGCAACCACAGGTGAGTCAGAACTGGAAAGCCTGGAAAAGGTTCAACAAAAACGGGAATTAAAATTCGAAGAAAAAGTCTTGATGACCGTACTTAGCTGGCAGAAACAGGCTGAACAGAGTGAGCGGAAAAAGGCACTGGATGAATTGCAAAGCCAGTTTCAGGCGAAAGCTGCAATGGTGGCAAGCCTTGAGGCCCAGTATCTGAAACGCCAGCAAAACTTTAGCCGTAAACAGCGTATTAAAACGGTTGATGGTATTCAGGCAAAGCAGGATGCTTCGGCGGCTTATCTGGATAAGTTCCGTCAGAAAGTTGAGTTGTATGGCAACCGTTACTATCCAGATGAAGCAAAACAACAGCGCCTGTCGGGTGAAGTGCGTCTAATGGTCATCCTGAATGCGCAGGGGGGTATCCGCGCCATTCGCCTTATTGAAAGCTCTGGACATGCAATTCTGGATGAGGCAGCAAAAGCCTCTGTACGCCGTGGTGCACCATTTGGAGCTTTTGATGCCAATATGAAAGATATTTCTGAGTTACGAATTGTGCGTACCTGGCGTTTTGATCCTGTCGATGCTGAATTTGAAGTGCATTGATTATATGGGCGAACAGCATATTGAATAAAACGTAATGCCTTATTCCTTTAAATTGACTCAATGCCTTATTCCTCAGCTTTTGTGCCATTTCTGAGTAGATTGAATCTAGTTCTTTGATAGTGGCTTTAAAAATAACGATATACAATAACGATATACAATAACGATATACATGGGATGCTGTTCTAGATTTCATCTGCCTGATATGGATTTGCAACACCAAGCTTTTTAAGAATCTCAATTTCCAACGCTTCCATTTCTTCAGCATCAGCTTCAGTGGTTTCATGGTCATAGCCAAGCAAATGCAGGATGCCGTGAACCAATAAATGCGTGAAATGATCAGTTGGTGTTTTTTGCTGTTCTGTGGCTTCTTGTAAAACCACGGGAATACAAATCACCAAGTCACCCAAAGGTTCTGCATCCAGTAAGCTAAGCACTTCTTCTGGAATGTCACTTGGAAAAGACAGTACATTGGTGGGTTTGTCTTTCTCGCGGTATTGTAGATTCAACTCGTGGCTTTCTGCCAGATCAACACAGGCAATACCTATTTCACAGTCCGTATTGAAACCAACATGATGCAGCGTGGTTTCGATATTTTTTTTGATTTGACCACGTTTAAGTGGTAGTTCGGCAGCTTGAAAGTCTTGTTGCAGACTTAAATTGATTTTCAAAATAGATCCTTAAAAGCGGCCCCCCTGAGATGCGACTAAAGCACCGCAACAAAAGGGGGATTGGAGATTTTTCTATGAGTGTTGCGCATCTGCCGCAGAATCATTTTCTGCAATCAATGCTTCTTGTCGAGCTTTGCGTTCGGCACGGGCTTCAGCAGACAGGCGTTGCTGTTCGCTGTCCCAGCCCTCGTAGGCCTCAACAATTTTTTGTACCAGTTGATGACGCACCACATCACGGGAATGGAAACGGGTAATATGAATTTCATGGACATTTTCAAGCACCCGTAAGGCATGAGCCAAACCAGATTGCTGTCCACGAGGTAAGTCCACCTGAGTCACGTCACCTGTAATCACGGCACGCGAACCAAAACCTAAACGGGTCAGGAACATCTTCATCTGTTCAGGTGTGGTATTTTGTGCCTCATCTAAAATGACGAAAGAATGATTCAGGGTTCGTCCACGCATATAGGCAAGCGGAGCAACCTCAATTACCTGACGTTCAATCAGTTTGGCCACTTTTTCAAAGCCCAGCATTTCATAGAGGGCATCGTAAAGTGGGCGTAAATAAGGGTCAATTTTCTGGGTGAGGTCACCTGGCAGGAAACCTAGCTTTTCACCCGCTTCAACCGCAGGACGGACCAATAAGATTCTCTGGATTTCATTGCGTTCCAGCATGTCCACTGCGGCAGCAACGGCGAGATAGGTTTTACCAGTACCCGCAGGGCCAATTCCGAATGAAATGTCACTTTGTAAAATACGCTGCACATAGCGTTTCTGGTTGGCACCACGCGGATTGATTCGTCCTTTGCGGGTCTGCAACCAAACGCTATCCAGTCCTGTATGTTCCTGATCTGAATCATCCATCAGTTCACGGTCGGTCTGTGAACCCTGAATCATCAAATGCAGGACATCGGCACTGATTTGTGAAGAAATTTCTGATTCTTGATAGAGCCGTTGCAACAGTGCCTCGGCCCTTTCGATTGTTTCGATATCACCGTCTAGATAAAAGGCATCGCCTCGGTGAGTAATTTTGACATCTAAACGTTGTTCGATTTGCTTTAAATGCCCGTTGTATGCACCGAGCATTCGTTTTAAATGTTCCATGGAAATTTCAGGGAACGTTACAGTACGTTTAATCGCTGAAGTCAAGAGAAACCCTTTTAGCTCACGTGTAGGAATACCCTTACATTACGCCACGTCAGGTTCAAGATTCAAGAGTTCACCATAAACTAAATTTAAAGTTTTAATTTCAGTGATCTCAATCTCCGCGAAACGCCCAATCCACGCGACATCACCGATAAAGCTCACAAGACGGGTATTGTCCGCTGTACCAATTAAAACATTCGGGTCCTTGTCAGACACCTTTTCAATCAGGACACGTTCAATTTTACCCAGCATGGCATCGGTCTTATCAATACTTGATTGCTTAATCACTTGCTGAACCTGAGCCAAACGGTCTTTTTTCACCTGTTCAGGCGTATCATCTGGCAGGTCTGACGCAGGCGTACCAGGTCGTTTTGAATAGATAAAACTATAGGAATGGTCGAAATCCAAGTCCTTAATGAACTGTAGGGTTTCAGCAAAGTGTGCATCGGTTTCACCTGGGAAACCAATAATAAAGTCGCTGGATAAATGCATATCTGGGCGGACCTTACGCAATTTCGCGATCTTATCGATGTAGACATCAATGGTGTGGTTACGTTTCATTGCCTGTAACACATCGTTGGAACCACTTTGCACAGGCAAGTGCAGATGCGACACCATCTGTGGCAGGTCACGGTAGCATTGAATCAGGTCATCTGAAAATTCAAGCGGGTGGGAGGTGGTATAACGCAAACGACCAATCCCTGGAATTTCGGCCACTAAACGCAGTAATTCAGGGAAAGTGCAGATTTCACCATCAAAGGTTTCACCACGATAACCATTCACGTTTTGACCGAGTAGGCTGATCTCGCGTACGCCTTTTTCAGCCAGCCCTGCAATTTCTGCCAACACATCATCCAGTGGGCGAGAAACCTCTTCACCACGAGTATACGGCACTACACAGAATGAACAGTATTTTGAACAGCCTTCCATAATCGAGACAAAGGCTTTAAATCCCTCAACACGTGGTTCAGGCAGGAAGTCGAACTTTTCAATGTCAGGGAAAGAAATATCAACCAGTTTGATTTTTTCTTTCTTCGGCTTTTCCACCTGTGCCTGATGCTGATCAAGCATTTGTGGCAAACGGTGCAGGGTTTGCGGGCCAAATACCATATCCACATAGGGTGCACGTTTCTGGATATTGTCGCCTTCCTGAGAGGCAACACAGCCACCCACACCAATCACCAGATCAGGATTTTGTTCTTTTAGCTTACGCCAGCGGCCTAGGCCACTAAATACTTTCTCCTGCGCTTTTTCGCGGATTGAGCAGGTGTTCATGAGCAGAATATCTGCCTCATTTGGATTGTCGGTGAGCACATAGCCATGTGAATCACCCAGCAAGTCTGCCATACGATGACTGTCATACTCATTCATCTGACACCCTTGAGTTTCAATATACAGCTTCTTTATTGAAACATCAGCGGTGTGCATTGGCTGGGTAACAGTGTTTTCTGAGGCAGCTTTTACAGCACTTGGAATGAATGTTTGAACCGTCATGCAGGCTCCTAAACAAGGTGGATTTAAACAAACCGCGGATTATAGCAGTATTTTTCGATGTGCGCAGAGAATAAAAAACTGAAAAAAATGGACACATTGTGGGTGAAATTACGTGAATCTTAATGAATATGAATCAGCAAGTTACATAACACAACAATAGTGGGAAGCCAGACTTATTACACTATGAGGGCAGGGCAAAACTGGGCAAATGTATTGATGAAAATGAATAAGCAACATGATTTTATAACAACCGTGACCAATAAACTGAATAACAAGAAAAACTTCCGCCGTATTGTGGCGGTTGGTGGAATGATTGTGTGCTCTTCTGTCTATGCGCTGGATGAACAGTTTAACGATGCCCTGCGTGCGGCCAATAGCAGCAACACCGCCTTGCTGGATCAATATCAAGCTGCGATGCAGAATGATGTATTGGGCTATTATCCAGAATATTGGAAACTCAACACCAATCTCGGTTTTCAGCCTGCGTCCTCAATTCTCAGCTTTGCCCAACGCTACCCAAAATCTGCAATGGCTGAGAAGCTAGCGGCGGATTATGTAGAAGAAAAAGTCAAACAAGCGAATTTTAGCGAAGCAAAACCCGTTTTAAGCTATGTGACCAATCCAGACCAGGCCGAAAGTTGCGCGGTTGCGCAGGTCAGGGCACAGACAGGCGACAGTCTGGTTTATGCGGAATATAAAGATGTCTGGTTAGCCACCAATGCCCAGCCTGACTCATGCACAGGATTGGGGCGAATGATGCTTTCCAGCCCGCTTATGACTGCTCAGGACCGTCAGCAAAGGTTGTGGGGACAGTTGCGCGCAGGGCAGTCGGGACAGGCTATTGCAACCGCACAAACCATGGGGCTGAATCTTTCGCTTGCCCAGTTGAACCAGATTCAGGAAAACCCATTGGGGTATTTATGGAGTGCGCCAAAAACCAATGATGCGGATTATGCCTATCTGATTTTTGCTCTGGGGCGTGTGGCTGACAGTGATTTAAGCAATGCCCTGGCAAATATCCAGCGCGCGGCTCAGGATACGCCATCGCCTGTACAAAAATATTTGTACCGTACCATTGGATACGTAGGTGGCACCACAGTGATGAAAAATGGTTTTAATCGTGAAGTGCTCAATGCCTACGACCAAAGTTATGGCTATCCGCTGAGCCCAGAAGAAGCCGAAATTTACGCGCGTCAGGCGACTCGTTTCGGTGCATGGGAAAGCTTGATTCGTGCCATTGATGCGATGTCAGTCACCCAGAAACAGGAAGATCGTTGGCAATATTGGTTGGCGCGTGCCTCTGAGCAACGTTCAGATGCAGCATCAAAACAGGCGGCGCAGCAGATTTATCGCAAACTGGCGCAAAGTGGTGATGACTATCACAATTTGCTTGCCAAGGATCGTTTGGGCGAGCGTTATAACCATCAACCCTATGATGAGCAGCCGAGTTCACAGGATATACAGCGTTTAAATCAAAACATCCATTTTAGACGTGCATTTGCACTTCGGGATGTGAATGCGCCAGCAAACTACACCAACAGGGAATGGAACTGGGCGGTTCGTCAGGCCTACTTGCAGCAGGATGATGGAATGTTGCTGGCCGCGGCAAAACGTGCACATGACATGGGTTGGTATGATCGGGCAATCTATGCGGCTGACCGTACCATCAACAAGCATAACGACACCTACCGTTTTGCAACACCGCACCGTAGCAATGTCACCAGCCATAGTTACAATGCTGGTATTGATCCTGCCTGGGCGTATGGTTTAATGCGTCAGGAAAGCCGATTTGTAACAACAGCACGTTCCAATGTTGGAGCGGGTGGCCTGATGCAGATCATGCCAAACACGGCCAAGTTGGTTGCCCGCCAAATGGGGGAAACCTATAACCCAGCCGCACTGAGCGAAATGAATACCAATATTCGCTATGGCACCTATTACTTGTCCATGATTCAAAGCCAGCTCAGTGGCAATGCGGTACTGGCAACAGCAGGTTATAACGCTGGTCCAAATCGGGCAAGACGCTGGCAGCCAGATTTCCAGAGCATGGCGGCAGACCAGTACACAGAAAGCATTCCATTATTGGAAACACGTGATTACGTCAAGCATGTCATGACCAATGCAACACATTATGGCGTGGTACTAGGGCAGGGTGCGCAATCCTTGCAGAAACGCATGAGTATCATTCCTGTGCGCAATGAACCCTAGAACACGAGATGTTTAATTTGAAACAATGAAGTTTTTGTATTTGATGAAATTGAAAAAAATATTCAAGCGATCAATGTTGTTAACCTTGCAGAGCCTGTTCTGCTACTTGGTTCTATCATTCAGTGCGCCATTATATGCAGCAGATAATAACGATCTGGTGGGTTATGTCATGCATATACAAATGACGCCTGCGGCTTGTGCATTGGATACATCGAAGCAGAAACAGCGCAAATGTCTTGAAGGTTATTCATTAACCATCTCAAGTCTGCTGCCAGAAGTGCCTGTCAATAAAAACTGTGAAACCAAGACTTCAGCAAAACTAAGCCCATTGCAGGCAAGAGTTGTCGCACGGGTTATGCCTGATGAAAACGCACGGGTTCAACTTTGGCAAAATGTTGGCGGCTGTGTCCCTATGAATGCCAGTCAGTATTTCAGGACGGTGATCAACTTTGCCGAGCGCCTGAAAATTCCTGCCGACCTGACCAGTCCAAATACCATTAAGGTGCAAAAGGAAAACCTGCGTCAGCAATTTGCCAAGCTCAATCCATCCCTGCCACCAAACGGAATCCGTTTTAGCTGTCAGGCTTCCAGATTCGATTCCATCCTGACGGAAATCCGTGTGTGTTACCAGAAAAATGGGCAATACAAACAATGTGCAAGCCATATTGTCACGGGCTGTCCAAACGAATTTACCATCAAGGGCAGCTATTAGGCATTTTTTCTAGCTTAATTTGTATTTTCTATCAGACTTTTGTTGAAATGCATTCTCTTTTACATGCATCTATGTTCGCTTTAGAGTACAATCTTTGCCGTTTATGATAATTCGGTTGAAGAACAAGAAAATTCAATCGTGCTAACGCATCTCACTGGAGAATATCACATGAAGCAACCCGTTCGTGTTGCCGTTACAGGCGCTGCTGGTCAAATTGGTTATAGCTTACTATTCCGTATAGCAAGCGGTGAAATGTTAGGTAAAGATCAACCAGTCATTCTGCAATTGCTTGAAGTTCCTGTTGAAAAAGCTCAACAAGCGCTTAAAGGTGTAATGATGGAACTTGATGACTGTGCTTTCCCATTATTGGCGGGCATGATCGGGACTGATGATCCAAAGGTTGCATTTAAAGATGCAGACTATGCGTTGTTGGTAGGTTCTCGTCCACGTGGCCCTGGTATGGAACGTGCTGACCTGTTGAAAGTAAATGGCGAAATCTTCATCGGTCAAGGTCAGGCTTTAAACGAAGTTGCCAGCCGTAACGTTAAGGTATTGGTTGTAGGTAACCCTGCAAACACCAACGCTTATATCGCGATGAAATCTGCTCCAGACCTTCCAGCGAAAAACTTCACCGCAATGTTGCGTCTTGACCACAACCGTGCGTTGACCCAGATCGCTCAGAAAGCGGGTGTTGCGGTTGCTGACATCGAGAAATTGACAGTTTGGGGTAACCACTCTCCAACAATGTATGCTGACTACCGTTTTGCAACTGCAAATGGCGAAAGCTTGAAAGACAAGATCAACGATGCGGAATGGAATAAAGATGTATTCCTTCCAACTGTTGGTAAACGTGGTGCTGCGATTATCGAAGCGCGTGGTTTGTCTTCAGCTGCTTCAGCTGCCAACGCTGCAATAGACCATATGCGTGACTGGGCGTTGGGTACAAATGGCAAATGGGTAACTATGGGTATTCCATCTGACGGTTCTTACGGTATCCCTGAAGGCGTAATGTACGGTGTACCAGTGACTTGTGAAAATGGCGAGTACACCCGTGTTGAAGGTCTTGAAATTGATGAGTTCAGCCGTGAACGTATGGACAAGACACTTCAGGAACTTGAAGAAGAACGTGCGGCAATTGCTGACATGCTAAAATAATTTATCTTTGTGATAAATTGAAAGCACTCTCCAAGAGAGTGCTTTTTTGTTGCGATAAAAAACAAAAAACAACAAGAAAATATAGACATAACTCTCCATGTAATCAGTATTTGCTGGTAGATTATTTTGATCTAGATAATGATGTGGAGAATAACAATGTTTGAACAACAACCAACGCTTAAGCTTTTATTTGAACAACTGGGACTTGAGGCGGATGATGCCTCAATTGAAAGTTTTGTAAAAACCCATCAGCTTGGGGCTGATCAAAAACTACATGAGGCTGAATTCTGGAGTGCTGGCCAGCGTGATTTCCTAAAAAGCCATTGGGAAAAAGATGACGACTGGGCCATTGTGATTGATGAGCTTAACCAGCAACTGCATTTAGATAGCACTCAATAGGCACACATAAAAATAAAGCTCACATTAGTGAGCTTTATTTCGAATCAGGGTTTTAAACCATTCTTTCTCACGGGCAAGGCTAAATGCAGGGTGAACCTGTAACAGTTCCAGATCATGGTCTAAACAGGAGACATACTTTTTCAGCCAATGTTGGGTTAATGCCTGTTCCTTTTTCGCTGCTGAGGCATAAGCCAGAAAGAAATAAATCTCTAAGCTTTCGGTATAAGCCAAAGGTTTAAGAATTTGCTGAGTAATTAAGGCGAACCGTTGCTCCTTAGTCAATTCAAAATAAATCATATAAGCCTTTGCAAGGCATAAAGACAGATTTAAATATAGACTTAAAGGCATTTCTTCATATTCAATGCGAGCCTGTTCAAGTAGAACAATCGCTTCCTGCAAAAAATGCAACTGTTCCTGACGGACATGGCTCAGCAAGACCAGTTGCAAACGCAATTCAGCCCGTTCCAAAGCCAGTTCAGGGGTATTACCATTTAAATAAAGTTGGTCGGTTTCACCAATCCGTGCAATCACCTGTTTGGTTTCATTTGACATTTATCGATCCAAAATCGTCAGTTATACCGAGTTATATCGGGCTGTTTTTCGTAATTTAAAGGATTTAACCATTCCATATTGAGTTTCCACTTCGTAGCCATGCGGTGATGGATAAACGCTGTTGTTTCGATAACAGAACTTCATGTAATAAATCACTTTGAAAGATCGCAAGGCGATTGGGTAGGGGCTGGATGATATGCCACTGATCATTCTTATCCTGCAAACGTAATTGACCACCCCAATCTTCCTGCCAGTCTTTATGCAGATAGAACACGGTTGAAATCATTCGGTCATTTTTCTGTTGTGGATTATCCCGATGCAGCGTATAAAACTCACCTGCGTGATAACAGGCAAAATGCGCCTCCACCTCTTTAATTCCCAGATAAAAAGCCTGATTCAAAACTTTGGATAAATGTTCCAGAGTCTGGATATGTTGTTGCGCAATGGGAAGTTGATCATCAATCCATAAAATATGATCGCTACGAATGTGACTCATCACACCATTCTGTACACCTGCCGCCCTGAACTGTTCCAGATGTAAACTACATTCATCTACCAGAGCCTGTACATATTCATTTGGATACACCTCATCAATCAGGGCAAATCCAGCATCATTTAAATCATCCAGAATCTTGTCCAGATTCCAGTGGCTTGGGAGGGAAGAAGATTGCATACAGTTCCAGTTCACGCTTAATCGTTTATAGGGCAATTTGAGGTGATCACATCAATGCTAAAGAATAGCCTCTATTTTCATGTTAAACTATCCTCTGAATTGAGGAATAATTGTCAACATGAATTACCGTCACCATTTCCATGCGGGTAACTTTGCCGATGTTATGAAGCATGTACTCTTGCTTCAACTGCTCACGCGTTTAAATGCCAAAGATAAACCTTATCGATATATTGATACTCATGGCGGGGCGGGCAAGTATGATCTATCACTTGCGCCAGCGCAAAAATCTGGCGAGTTCTTAACAGGGATTCATCGTCTGGTACAGTTGGGTGAAATGGAAAAACGCCAGGCACCTGAAGCCATTCAGGAATACCTGAAACTGGTGGAAAGCCTGCGTGCTGAAGAGGGCAAAGGCAGCTATCCTGGTTCTCCGTGGTTTGCCTTGCAGGCGATGCGTGAAATTGATAAAGCGACTGTGTTTGAAATGCAGCGTGATGTATTCCAGCAATTACGCCACAACATCCGTGATAAACGTATGGGCTTGCATGAGCGTGATGCTTATGAGGGTTTGTTGGGTGTTATTCCACCTAAAGAAAAACGTGGTTTGGTCATGATCGACCCACCTTATGAGATCGAGCGTAAAGATTTCCCACAACTGGTTGAGCTGTTGCAGACTGCCTATAAAAAATGGCCTACAGGTGTATTTGCGGTTTGGTATCCAATTAAAGACCGTGCCATGATCGAACGTTTTGAAAAGAAAATGTTCAAGACGGGGATTCGCCGTCAGTTGGTGTGCGAAATCTGTGTATGGCCAGATGACACACCAGTCGGGTTAAATGGCTGTGGTTTGTTGGTGATCAACCCACCCTGGAAGTTCTCAGAAGATGCGGACCAGGCTCTACAATGGCTATTCCCACATTTGCGCATGAGTGAAAATGGTGGTCACGCTGCGGTGCGTTGGTTGGTGGGTGAATAAGCCCACCACCGTCACGATATTCTCGAGGAATTGAAAATAATGACAAATTCTCTTAAACCAGATTCTGATTTAGATAATAGAGACCATTCTTTCGATGGCATCACATTTGAAGTGGAAGAAGAAGAGCAGACGCATGAGGGACAGAAAGTAAAACGCCGTGGCATCTATCTATGGCCTAACCTGATTACCACTGCTGCACTTCTTTCGGGTTTCTATTCCATCATCGCAAGCATGAATGGAAACTTTAACCAGGCGATTTATGCCATTTTTCTGGCGGCATTGCTGGATGGTCTGGATGGTCGTGTTGCACGCGCAATCGGGGCACAAAGTGCATTTGGCGAACAATATGATTCACTGTCTGACCTATTGGCATTTGGTGTTGCGCCAGCAATTCTGATGTATAGCTGGAGTTTACATGACCTTGGCCGTATTGGTTTGGCATGTTGCTTTATCTATACGGCCTGTGCCGCATTCCGTTTAGCACGTTTCAATGTGCAGATTGGCGTGGTAGACAAGCGTTACTTTATTGGAATTGCCAGCCCGCTTGCAGCGGTGACGGTGATCTCAATGGTCTGGGTTGAACAGGATTTTCCATTCGTTTTTGACTTAAAGGATATCGTGGTTCAGGTTGTTAACTGTGTGGTTATGATAGGTATTGGCCTATTGATGATTTCAAATATCAAGTACTACTCATTTAAACAAATGGACCGCAAACGTGTACCTTTTGTTGTGATGCTGCCTGTGGTCTTGATTTTTGCCGCAATCACGTACAACATTCCAGTAGGAATCCTGATGGTATCTATTCTCTATATTCTTTCAGGCTTGGTAACCACTTTATTTGCCAAAAAGAATGATTCAAAAATAACAACCTAAAAAATGGAGGTTCAGTATGCCAATATTGATGAATAACAATCAATTAAAGCTGCTGAACCTGAATAAGACAGATGCTTTAACTTTTTATCCCCCAAAAGGCTTGTTCAAGATTGTCTATCAGGCCTTGATTTTGCCAAACTTGCCTGAACCGTTTCATTATCTCAACTTTATCAGCCTGATTGGGCAACCACGAATTCCTGTCTGTTATAACGCCAGCGCAATTGCGACCACAGCTATTGATACCGCAACTGTTTTGGTCAGTAGTAGTGTTGCCACTGTAGGGCATCTCAAAAGTTATAGTGCCAAAGAACAGTGTCAGTTTGAAATGGACCGTTATCAATTTTTAGATGTTGACCATATTCAGGCAGAATTTCCCAATTATTACTTTAAGCGTATTGATGAAGAATTAAGTTGTCAGCTTAAGGTAAATACCCATGCGGAAATAGAAAATCATTCAGCTTTACAATGGGGTGTAGCGGACTATTGGTATGCAAGATGCCAGTGTGAGGGTGAAATCACCTACAAAAAACAGAAATACCAAATTGAGGCACAGGGCATCTTAAAACATGCCAGGGCAATTTATTTACCTTTCATAGCCTTTAATTTTTTTACTTATCAAATTATTCAGGTGACTCCAGACTTACAAATCGTATTCTCAGAACTAAGAAACCAATGGAACAACATCGTTTTTTCAAGAATTGAGATTCAGTCTGCGGGACAGGAAACACGACTTTATGAGAAACAGGTCATTTTTGATGTGACACGGGTCTATCCTAAAATCCAGACACCGAATGGTCGGGAAATGTATTTGCCCAGAGAGTTTATTTGGCAATATCAAGAAAATGATGAGGTTGTTTTTCATCTACAGGCACAAAGCCGAGGGGACTATAAATTTGGCTTGGCAGCGGGTTATGTGGGAAGCTTCAACTACCAATTGTTCTGGAAAAATGAAAATTATGAGGGTTCAGGCTATTGTGAATACATCGACTGTCGTCCCTTGCATTGGCAGGAAAAAAGTAAGACTGAACAAATAATGGACCAAATTCCACATTTTCAACCCTATTTGTGCAAGAAGTAGGCAGTTGTTGCAATAATTTAAAGAAAGGGGTTGTAAGGTATTTAGAATGATCTATAATGCGACTCCATCGGCGGTGCTGTTGATTGAAAGTTGTTTTAAATCAATTATTTAAAGTGGTTTAAAATAAAGTTGAAATTGATGGTTGACTTTAAAGAGATTTAGGGTAACATAGCCGACCTAGCTTGATGATGACGAATCATTGAGAAGATCATTAAGAGAATAGAAGAACAACTTGTGTGGATTTTTACTGATTGATTGATCGATATATTATCATTGATTGATGGTAGAAATTACTCGAAGTTTATTTGAGCGAATTTTTAGTCAGAAAATTGATGAGCCAAGATTTGTAGCCATAAGCTACTAATGATTTTAAACTGAAGAGTTTGATCATGGCTCAGATTGAACGCTGGCGGCAGGCTTAACACATGCAAGTCGAGCGGGGATTGGGTGCTTGCACCTAATCTTAGCGGCGGACGGGTGAGTAATGCTTAGGAATCTGCCATTTAGTGGGGGACAACATTCCGAAAGGGATGCTAATACCGCATACGCCCTACGGGGGAAAGCAGGGGATCTTCGGACCTTGCGCTAAATGATGAGCCTAAGTCGGATTAGCTAGTTGGTGGGGTAAAGGCCTACCAAGGCGACGATCTGTAGCGGGTCTGAGAGGATGATCCGCCACACTGGGACTGAGACACGGCCCAGACTCCTACGGGAGGCAGCAGTGGGGAATATTGGACAATGGGCGGAAGCCTGATCCAGCCATGCCGCGTGTGTGAAGAAGGCCTTTTGGTTGTAAAGCACTTTAAGCGAGGAGGAGGCTACCTGGATTAATACTCTAGGATAGTGGACGTTACTCGCAGAATAAGCACCGGCTAACTCTGTGCCAGCAGCCGCGGTAATACAGAGGGTGCGAGCGTTAATCGGATTTACTGGGCGTAAAGCGTGCGTAGGCGGCTGATTAAGTCGGATGTGAAATCCCTGAGCTTAACTTAGGAATTGCATTCGATACTGGTCAGCTAGAGTATGGGAGAGGATGGTAGAATTCCAGGTGTAGCGGTGAAATGCGTAGAGATCTGGAGGAATACCGATGGCGAAGGCAGCCATCTGGCCTAATACTGACGCTGAGGTACGAAAGCATGGGGAGCAAACAGGATTAGATACCCTGGTAGTCCATGCCGTAAACGATGTCTACTAGCCGTTGGGGCCTTTGAGGCTTTAGTGGCGCAGCTAACGCGATAAGTAGACCGCCTGGGGAGTACGGTCGCAAGACTAAAACTCAAATGAATTGACGGGGGCCCGCACAAGCGGTGGAGCATGTGGTTTAATTCGATGCAACGCGAAGAACCTTACCTGGCCTTGACATAGTAGAAACTTTCCAGAGATGGATTGGTGCCTTCGGGAATCTACATACAGGTGCTGCATGGCTGTCGTCAGCTCGTGTCGTGAGATGTTGGGTTAAGTCCCGCAACGAGCGCAACCCTTTTCCTTACTTGCCAGCATTTCGGATGGGAACTTTAAGGATACTGCCAGTGACAAACTGGAGGAAGGCGGGGACGACGTCAAGTCATCATGGCCCTTACGGCCAGGGCTACACACGTGCTACAATGGTCGGTACAAAGGGTTGCTACCTAGCGATAGGATGCTAATCTCAAAAAGCCGATCGTAGTCCGGATTGGAGTCTGCAACTCGACTCCATGAAGTCGGAATCGCTAGTAATCGCGGATCAGAATGCCGCGGTGAATACGTTCCCGGGCCTTGTACACACCGCCCGTCACACCATGGGAGTTTGTTGCACCAGAAGTAGGTAGTCTAACCTTAGGGAGGACGCTTACCACGGTGTGGCCGATGACTGGGGTGAAGTCGTAACAAGGTAGCCGTAGGGGAACCTGCGGCTGGATCACCTCCTTAACGAAAGATTGACGATCGGTAAGAATCCACAACAAGTTGTTCTTCGAGATATGTCTTTGAAGATTTAGAGTCAAGCTTTTAAAAAAGAGCGAGAGTCAAACACTACGCACAGCGAAGCTGTTTGTCTTGCGAAACTTTTAAAGCGAAGCTTTAAAACTTTCTCAGGGTCTGTAGCTCAGTTGGTTAGAGCACACGCTTGATAAGCGTGGGGTCACAAGTTCAAGTCTTGTCAGACCCACCACTACTGACGAAGTGATGAATAATCACAAGCTACTAGATGAGAAGATATATCGTTCATTATGATTGTAAGCTGGGGACTTAGCTTAGTTGGTAGAGCGCCTGCTTTGCACGCAGGAGGTCAGGAGTTCGACTCTCCTAGTCTCCACCAGAGCTTCGATCAGCAAAGCAACGCTTTGCCGAAGCGCAAGACAAGCAGCTATGCTGCGCGTAGTATCTGATCTAATATGGTAGTGAAAGATATTTTTAAATTATAGAACTTAATAAATAAGGTGAATCAAGAGATTGATTTAGATTTATTAACTTCTGTGATTTATCACAGTTTACTGCAAGCTGACGAGGCTGTAGTTAATCATTAACAGATTAGAAAATTGAGTCTGAAATAAATTGTTCACTCATTCAATAACAAAGCAAGAAGAATTAATTCTTTAAGCTGAGTTGTTAGAAATGAGAACTAGCAAAAACACTGAATCAAGCGTTTTGGTATATGAATTTAGATTGAAGCTGTATGGTGATTAAATTCACAGACAACAAACCAGTAGCAATTAAGTTTGCAACGATAACACTCACTTGTATGTGTTAACGACTGTTTGGGGTTGTATAGTCAAGTAATTAAGTGCATGTGGTGGATGCCTTGGCAGTCAGAGGCGAAGAAAGACGTGATAGCCTGCGAAAAGCTCCGGGGAGGCGGCAAATATCCTGTGATCCGGAGATATCTGAATGGGGGAACCCACTTACCATAAGGTAGGTATTGCAACATGAATACATAGTGTTGCAAGGCGAACGAGGGGAAGTGAAACATCTCAGTACCCTTAGGAAAAGAAATCAATTGAGATTCCCTCAGTAGCGGCGAGCGAACGGGGATTAGCCCATTAAGTTATGTATGTTTTAGTGGAACGCTCTGGGAAGTGCAAACATAGTGGGTGATAGTCCTGTACACGAAAGGGCATATACGATGATGTCGAGTAGGGCGGGGCACGTGAAACCTTGTCTGAATATGGGGGGACCATCCTCCAAGGCTAAATACTCCTGACTGACCGATAGTGAACCAGTACCGTGAGGGAAAGGCGAAAAGAACCCCTGTGAGGGGAGTGAAATAGATCCTGAAACCGCATGCATACAAGCAGTGGGAGCCGACATGTTCGGTGACTGCGTACCTTTTGTATAATGGGTCAGCGACTTACATTCAGTAGCAAGGTTAACCGCATAGGGGAGCCGTAGAGAAATCGAGTCTTAATAGGGCGTTTAGTTGCTGGGTGTAGACCCGAAACCGGGTGATCTATCCATGAGCAGGTTGAAGGTTGGGTAACACTAACTGGAGGACCGAACCCACTGTCGTTGAAAAGCCAGGGGATGACTTGTGGATAGGGGTGAAAGGCTAATCAAACTCGGTGATAGCTGGTTCTCCCCGAAAGCTATTTAGGTAGCGCCTCGGACGAATACCATTGGGGGTAGAGCACTGTTTCGGCTAGGGGGTCATCCCGACTTACCAAACCGATGCAAACTCCGAATACCAATGAGTACTATCCGGGAGACAGACTGCGGGTGCTAACGTCCGTAGTCAAGAGGAAAACAATCCAGACCGCCAGCTAAGGCCCCAAAATTATAGTTAAGTGGGAAACGATGTGGGAAGGCATAGACAGCTAGGAGGTTGGCTTAGAAGCAGCCACCCTTTAAAGAAAGCGTAATAGCTCACTAGTCGAGTCGGCCTGCGCGGAAGATGTAACGGGGCTAAAACTATATGCCGAAGCTGCGGATTTGCAATTTATTGCAAGTGGTAGGGGAGCGTTCTGTAAGCCGATGAAGGTGTATTGAGAAGTATGCTGGAGGTATCAGAAGTGCGAATGCTGACGTGAGTAACGACAATGCGAGTGAAAAACTCGCACGCTGAAAGACCAAGGGTTCCAGTCCAACGTTAATCGGGGCTGGGTGAGTCGACCCCTAAGGCGAGGCCGAGAGGCGTAGTCGATGGGAAATTGGTTAATATTCCAATACTTCTATGTAATGCGATGAGAGGACGGAGAAGGTTAAGTCAGCCTGGCGTTGGTTGTCCAGGTGGAAGGTTGTAGGCATGTATCTTAGGCAAATCCGGGGTACTGTATGCTGAGAACTGATAGCAAGCTGTACTTGTACAGTGAAGTGGCTGATACCATGCTTCCAGGAAAAGTCTCTAAGCTTCAGTTACATAGGAATCGTACCCGAAACCGACACAGGTGGTCAGGTCGAGTAGACCAAAGCGCTTGAGAGAACTCTGCTGAAGGAACTAGGCAAAATGGTACCGTAACTTCGGGAGAAGGTACGCTGCCGACGGTGATAGGATTTACTCCTTGAGCTATTGGCAGCCACAGAAACCAGGCCCCTGCAACTGTTTATTAAAAACATAGCACTCTGCAAACACGAAAGTGGACGTATAGGGTGTGATGCCTGCCCGGTGCTGGAAGGTTAATTGATGGGGTTAGCGTAAGCGAAGCTCTTGATCGAAGCCCCAGTAAACGGCGGCCGTAACTATAACGGTCCTAAGGTAGCGAAATTCCTTGTCGGGTAAGTTCCGACCTGCACGAATGGCATAATGATGGGGGCGCTGTCTCCAGCAGAGACTCAGTGAAATCGAATTCGCCGTGAAGATGCGGTGTACCCGCGGCTAGACGGAAAGACCCCGTGAACCTTTACTGCAGCTTGACATTGAACTTTGATCTTACTTGTGTAGGATAGGTGGGAGGCTTTGAAACCGAGACGCTAGTTTCGGTGGAGCCAATCTTGAAATACCACCCTGGTAATATTGAGGTTCTAACTCTGTCCCGTTATCCGGGACGAGGACCATGTCTGGTGGGTAGTTTGACTGGGGCGGTCTCCTCCTAAAGAGTAACGGAGGAGTACGAAGGTGCGCTCAGCGTGGTCGGAAATCACGCGTAGAGTATAAAGGCAAAAGCGCGCTTAACTGCGAGACCCACAAGTCGAGCAGGTACGAAAGTAGGTCTTAGTGATCCGGTGGTTCTGTATGGAAGGGCCATCGCTCAACGGATAAAAGGTACTCTGGGGATAACAGGCTGATACCGCCCAAGAGTTCATATCGACGGCGGTGTTTGGCACCTCGATGTCGGCTCATCTCATCCTGGGGCTGAAGCAGGTCCCAAGGGTATGGCTGTTCGCCATTTAAAGAGGTACGCGAGCTGGGTTTAGAACGTCGTGAGACAGTTCGGTCCCTATCTACCGTGGGCGCTGGAAATTTGAGAGGATCTGCTCCTAGTACGAGAGGACCAGAGTGGACGAACCTCTGGTGTACCGGTTGTGACGCCAGTCGCATCGCCGGGTAGCTATGTTCGGAAGGGATAACCGCTGAAAGCATCTAAGCGGGAAGCCTACCTCAAGATAAGATTTCCCCGAGGCTTTATGCCTCCTAAAGAGCCGTTCGAGACCAGGACGTTGATAGGTTGGGTGTGGAAGCACGGTGACGTGTGAAGCTGACCAATACTAATTGCTCGTGAGGCTTGACTATACAACACCCAAACAGTTGTTGTATTCAAGATAAATTCAATACACAACTTGATTTAGTGTGAAAACTAGTTAAAATGCTGAACACAAAGTTAGACTCAATATCTAATCCGTTAATAACTCTTTGGTTCGTAAGTAAGGCAGACATGAAGTGAAAACACAACATGATCAATAAGACCCCAAAACACCACAACAGTTTGCTGGCGACAATAGCAAGAGTGAACCACCTGATCCCTTCCCGAACTCAGAAGTGAAACCTCTTCGCGCTGATGGTAGTGTGGCGTTTGCCATGTGAGAGTAAGTCATCGCCAGCTTTTAAATTCAAATACCCCCTCCGCTAATGCAGAGGGGGTGTTTTTTATTTCTTATTTGTTTAAACAGTTAATAGAAAATTTAATAGTTTCCTCATTTTTACTGGCTTTTCTAAGTATTTTTTAACTTTTAATTTTGCCAAGCGCTTGCTTGGTTTTTATGGTTTTGATACCTTAGAGCTCACTAAATACTCGAAAACAATGATCAATAATTATTAGGAAGCAAGCATGCTACTCAACCCTTTATATTACACCGAGCAACATTTAGCCTTTGCTGAGAGTGTTAGGCGCTTTACTGAAAAGGAAATTAGTCCTTTTATCACTAAATGGGATGAAGCGGAAACTTTTCCGCGTGAGCTGTATAAAAAGGCCGCTGATATAGGCTTGCTGGGTGTTGGCTTTGATGAAAATTATGGTGGTATTGCGGGAACGGATGCATTTTATACTCTGCTTGCCTCAGTGGAGTTGGCGAAGTGCGCATCAGGTGGTTTGGCTGCATCATTGCTTTCACATGCGATTGGAACACCACCAATTCAGCATTTTGCTCAAGAAGAGGTCAAGGCTGAAGTTTTACCACAAATTTTGTCAGGAGAAAAAATCTCTGCATTGGCAATTACTGAACCTAGCGGTGGTTCGGATGTTGCGGCTTTAAAAACCAAAGCGGTTCGAGATGGTAACGATTATATTGTCAGTGGTGAAAAGACCTTTATTACATCGGGTATTCGAGCAGATTATTATTCAGTAGCAGTACGTACTGATCCTAATGCCAAAGGGGCAAATGGTATTTCTATGCTGTTGATTGATGCGCATAGTGAGGGCATCACCAAATCCAAGCTGGATAAAATGGGATGGTGGGCATCGGATACAGCACATTTGCATTTTGATAACGTGCGTGTGCCAGCCAGAAACCTGCTTGGTGCAGAAAATATGGGCTTCTTTGTGATTATGAACAATTTTAACATGGAGCGTTTTTTTCTTGCTGCAAGTAGTTATGGCTATGCACTGGTCTGTTATGAGGAAGCCTTGGATTGGGCGAAACAGCGTCAGACTTTTGGTAAACGTTTGATTGATCATCAAGTGGTTCGACATAAGCTGGTGGATATGGCAACACGTTTAACCTCAACCCATGCCCTGTTGGAAGATACAGCTTATCGTTTGGCCAAGTCTGAATTACAGGGCAATGAACTGATTGCACAAATTTGTATGCTCAAAAATGTGGCAACGCAAACCATGCAATTCTGTGCCGATGCTGCAGTACAAACACTGGGTGGTATGGGCTTTATGAGGGGTACAAAATCTGAGCGAATTTATCGTGAAGTGAAAGTGAACATGATTGGTGGTGGGGCAGAGGAAATCATGAAAGATCTTGCCAGTCGCCAACTTGGTTATTAATCGAAATCTTTTAGAGCTTTAGATCATGAGGAGATTGGTTTAAAGCCTGATTCATACAACAATAAGTTAATAATAATTTAGGAAAAAGAGCATGGATGGTTTATTCAACCCGATTTATTACACAGCAGAACATCGAGCTTTTGCAGATAGTGTAAAACGCTTTGTAGAAAAAGAAATTTCACCTTATGTTAATGAATGGGACGAAGCAGGAACATTCCCACGAGCGCTTTATCAAAAGGCTGCAAGTGTCGGTTTGTTGGGCTTGGGTTTTGATGCTGAACATGGCGGCATTCCTGATGCTGATGCTTTCTATGTGATGTTGGCAGCGATTGAAATGGCAAAAGCGGCATCAGGTGGTGTGCATATTTCCCTGATGATTCATAGTATTGGTACACCACCGATTCATCATTTTGCTCAACCTGGAATTCGGGATCAGGTGATGCCTCAGATTATTGCTGGCGAAAAAATCTCGGCTTTGGCTATTACTGAACCAAGTGGCGGTTCTGATGTGGCAGCCATTAAAACCAAAGCCGTTCGAGAGGGTGATTACTATATTCTGAATGGTGAAAAAACCTTTATCACTTCAGGAATTCGGGCTGATTATTATACCGTTGTAGTCAAAACCGATCCTCATGCTAAAGGGGCAAAAGGCATTTCCATGTTATTGGTCGATGCCCATAGTGATGGGATAAGCAAATCACCGTTAAAGAAAATGGGCTGGTGGGCATCGGATACCGCACATTTACATTTTGACAATGTCAAAGTGCCTGTTAGCCATTTATTAGGCGAAGAAAATGCAGGTTTTAAAGTGATTATGAACAACTTTAATATGGAGCGTTTTTGGTTGGCGGCAATGGCGTATGGGTATGCGTTGGTATGTTATGAAGAGGCATTGGATTGGGCAAAACAGCGTCAGACTTTTGGCAAGCGTTTGATTGACCATCAGGTGCTTCGGCATAAACTGGTGGATATGGCAACGCAACTGACCACAACGCGGGCATTGCTGGAAGATACAGCCTACCGTATGGGACAGAAAGAGTTACAGGGAGCAGACCTCATTGCACAAATTTCGATGTCAAAAAATGTAGCGACTCGTACTATGCAATTTTGTGCGGATGCTGCTGTGCAAACTTTGGGTGGAATGGGTTTTATGCGTGGAACGAAGTCCGAACGAATTTATCGTGAAGTCAAAGTGAATATGATTGGTGGTGGTGCTGAAGAAATTATGAAAGACTTGATCAGTCGCCAATTGGGCTATTAATTCTTGGTTTGATTATAACAAGTGAAAAGTGCGGTCAAAACACCGCACTTTTTTAATTTCACTTTGGTTGATTATTCTAATTCAGCCAATTGTTCTAAAGTGACTTGGCGGATTTCAAATATCGGTTGCTTAAGAAAGGAGTTTAAGGCTTTTAAGTGAATAAATTCTATACTGTCTAGGGAAAATCCCAATGATGCTGTCTTTTTCGGCATGGTAACGAATATCTGGTGTTTGCTCAATAAAGGCTTTAAACAGGTCTGGGCTGTCGCTTAATTCGGAAAGTGGCTTGTCGAAGAGTGCTTCAAACTCATAATCCATCGCATAAATATTGGATTCCCAAGAAACATCACCAAAGTTTTCATCTTGACTTGAAATGATGCTGCCAGTTTCATAGCCACTAAAATAGTCTTCTTCAGAGTTAATCCAGAGTACATAGCAAGGTTGTGATGCATCAACTTCCAATAATTGGTACCAGACAATACCTGAGATTTTAGCAAATTCAAAAGCATCATCTTCATTCAATTTAGGAATTTCACCATCATCTATATTAAAAGTTTTTCCTGTTTTTTCTAAAATTAAAGCTTCAAGTTTTTCGTAGATTTCATCATCTGCTTCACCATTGCCAATATCATAGTTACATAGTTCATCATAGTATAAGCCTTCAACGACTAATGATTTGTATGCCTTTTCTGCTTCAGCTTTATCTGTATAAATCTGCTTGATCGCCCCAGTTGAAACACAATTAGTCAGATGCCATTCATCATTGTAAGCAAAGTCGTTTTGACGAATAACGTATTGGATAGTACTCATTTTTATTTCCCCTTAAATTAAGCGATTTTCATTTTTAAGTCTTGCAATTTGGCTGCACTTGGCGGGAAGGTCATCCCATTGTCCATCCAGAATTCAAAACGCATTGGATTGAAAAAGAAGTCTGGACTAATATCAAAATCAATAAATTTAGCTTCGCTTTTTCCCATCATTGGCAGAATGGTATTGATAAACCAACTATTGTGAGTGATCAGTAAAGATTTTAGTTGTCCTGTCACTGATAATGGAGAGAGTAATGTTGCTGATAGCTTTGGATCATCAATCACATCTGAGTGGAATTTTTCGAGGCGTTTAGCCAGTCCATACGTAGGAATATCCTGCATTGCAGCAACGAAGTCTCCTATCGTTGGAATAAAGCGGTGATGGAAATCAACTAACAGATGATCTTTTTCACAAAGGTCTTTAACTTCAATGCTATTTCCCGCACTATTTTCAAAGTGATGTCCAAAAATCGGGATAATCACTTCTTGAACTCCCCAAAAAGTATGCAAGATACGATGGCGATTGTCAGTGCATAGCATTTTTGTGCTGTCGATTAGCGCATGAATATCAATATAATCTTCAAGCTCGCCCCCACGACGTTTCACTGAAATATTGGCATGTTGAACTGGATTCATTTTTACTATTTCTTGTAATCTTTTGATGTTTAAGCAGAATAGCAGTTTTTAATTTGAACGAGAATAGAGCAAATTGGTTAGGCGTTAAGTTGTGTCGTTTGTTTTATTAAAGTAAAAGTCATCATTTAACTGAATTATTTTAACCATGTATTGCTGATAGTTTGAATATATAAGTGGCGGCAGCGCTGAAGAAATTATCAAAGACTTGATTAGTAAACAGTCTGGTTACAGATATTTATATTTGGGAGACTATCTTATTAACTCAATCCAATAGTTTCCTTTCCCTTCTGGATGAACTGCTATATACCAAAGTGATGAATCTTTAGCATATACGAAAATTTGAAACCCCTGATCCTGCATTTCCTTTTTTGTACCATGATTTACAGTACTTATTTTAATTGGAATTGCACCTTGATCGCTAAAATACTTTAGGTCTGTTGGTGAAAAAGTAAAAGAGCCGTTACCTTTATTCAAGTCTAGATCATTTGTTTCAACAATATTTTTTGTACTGGGCGGTAAAATTGGAGGTAACCAACCGCGTTCAAAAGCATGTTCAACTTTCGCATGCCGCAAATCTGTAAATTTGGTTGTAACGATATCATCTGTACAACCGAGTATTAGGCTGGAAAGTAAGATTATAAATGTTCGTTGCATATATTTTGCTCAAAAATATAAGAGGAAATTATTCATTATTTTAGTGCCATTTCCCAAACCATTTCAGTCAGTTCATCCACTTTGACTTTACCATCTGGGTTATACCACGTGACCGACCAGGAAATAGAACCACCAACCAAACGTCGCCAGATAAAGGCATCATGCTTAACCTTGCCTTGGGCACGTAATTTTTCAATCACACTGAGCCAAACTTGCTCATATTCATTACGCATTTTAAGCAGATATTCCTGTTTCTCTTTAGAGAGGGCAAACCATTCATGTACCAGTACAGCCATAGCCGCACCAGTATCACCAGTAATGGAAATCAGTTCAGCCTTGATTAAGTCGCGTAATTGTTGTTGAGGGTCATTGGAGCGTTCAGCCGCCTCTTTTAAACGGGCAAAGTTATAGATAATGGTTTGCTCCATTACCGTGGCGAGAATATCATCTTTACTTTTAAAATGATGAAATAGACTGCCTGACTGAATACCAATAAACTCACCGAGTTGGCGAACCGTGGTTTTATCATAACCCTGTTTATAAAACAGATAGGCGGCACCAAGCAGCAAGCGTCCACGTGGACTATCGTCAAAACATACAATTTTAGGTATTTGCTCAATTGAAGTTGCGATCATGCCAGTCTGTCTATCCTATTAAATCTAGTAAGCATTGTAACAAAATTCATTTCATGAATTGTCCTATCTTTTTATAACAAGCATTTGCCTGAGTTTGTCTATTTTTGCCAATACAGCATATCATTATGTACTTTACAAACCAAGCACTTGCTTGGTAATGTTGGAGCAATTTAGAAATAACAATGAGAAAGCTCATGACAAGCGTCAAGCAGGATGACCAGAGGGTAGTCAAAATTGGGTGTGCATCAGGGTTTTGGGGTGATACCAACACAGCCGCATTTCAGTTGGTCCATCTGAGTGATATTGATTATCTGGTTTTTGATTATCTGTCAGAAATTACTATGTCTATCATGGCAAAGGCAATGATGACCGATCCAAATCATGGTTATGCTTTAGATTTTGTTAGCCGAGTCATGTCGCCACTGATTAATAAAATTGCTGAGAAAAAAATCAAAGTCATTAGTAATGCAGGTGGTGTTAATCCTTTAGCTTGTCGTGATGCCTTACAAAAAATAATTGATGAAAAAGGATTAGATTTAAAAGTTGCTGTGGTACTTGGGGATGTTGTATTACCTAAACATGCTGATTTACTGAAACAAAATATTCAGGAAATGTTTAATGGCGAAGCTTTACCACATCATGTAGCCAGCAGTAATGCCTATTTAGGGGCGATTGCGATCCGCGATGCCTTGGATTTAGGTGCAGATATTGTGATTACAGGTCGAGTGGTTGATTCGGCTGTGGTACTTGCACCCTTATTGCATGAATACAAATGGTCACTCGATGATTATGATAAGTTGGCTCAAGGCTCATTGGCAGGGCATGTGATTGAATGTGGTGCTCAATGTACAGGTGGTAATTTTACTGATTGGCGCTTAGTACAGGGCTTTGACAATATGGGCTTTCCAATTGTAGAAGTCAGTGCCGATGCTTCCTTTATTGTGACCAAGCCACAAGCTACAGGTGGATTGGTTTCGACTGCGACTGTGGCAGAGCAGATTGTTTATGAAATTGGTAATCCACAAGCCTATCTCTTGCCTGACGTGACTGCTGACTTTAGCCAAGTCCATTTAGAACAGGTGGGTGAAGATCGGGTTAAGGTGATGGGAGCTACAGGTCATGCACCAACAGGGCAATATAAAGTTAGTGCAACCTATGCCGATGGTTATCGCGTTCTCGTCAGTTTCCTGATAGTAGGACGTGAAGCACCTGAAAAAGCACAAACTATTGCTGATGCGATTTTAAATAAATGTGAACGTGTCTTGGCTCTGCGTTCAGTCCCACCATTTAGTGAAAAATCCGTCGAAATCCTAGGCATTGAAAGTACCTATGGTTCACATTCAAGAATCAAGGATAGCCGTGAGGTGGTGGTCAAAATTGCCGTCAAACATATGTTTAAAGAAGCCTGTATGTTTTTTGCCTCTGAAATTGCACAGGCATCTACAGGCATGGCACCTGCTTTGGCAGGCATTGTCGGTGGTCGCCCTAAAGCTTCGGCAGTGGTTAAACTTTTCTCTTTCCTAATTGATAAAGATCAAATCAAGGTTGAGGTCGATTTTGCAAGGCAACGTCATGCTGTTGAGATTCCAACTGGCTTAACTCCACAAGATATTAATCTGCATTCAGTGGGTGAAGTTGCAATTTATCAAGGTGATGAAATTGAAGTGCCGTTAATTGAAGTGGCACATGCGCGCAGTGGTGATAAAGGTAACCATAGCAATATTGGGGTGATTGCCCGTAAAGCAGAATATCTACCGTGGATTCGGGCAGCCCTGACGGAGCAAGCCGTTGCAGAATATATGCAGCATGTACTTGATCCTGAAAAATCAAAAGTGATTCGTTATGAATTGCCAGCCATGAATGCACTGAATTTTATGTTGGAAAATGCATTGGGTGGCGGCGGGATGGCTAGTTTGCGTATTGATCCACAGGGTAAGGCTTTTGCACAGCAATTGTTAGATATGCCAGTCAAAGTACCAGTACAACTGTTAGAAAAATAAATAAAGGATGTAAATCAAATGAGTTACCAATCAATTTTCAGGGCAGATGCATTTACTGACAAAGTGATTATCGTGACAGGTGGTGGCTCGGGTATTGGCCGTTGTACCGCACACGAATTGGCTTCTTTAGGCGCTCAGGTGGTGATCACTGGCCGCAAAATTGAAAAGCTAGAAAAAGTCAGCCAAGAAATTTTAGAGGATGGTGGCAAAATTGGTTTCATCGTCTGTGATAACCGTGATGAAGAACAAGTCAAAAACATGATTGCTGAAGTGATTGAAAAATTTGGCAAGCTAGATGGCTTAGTCAATAACGCAGGTGGGCAATTTCCATCTGCACTTGAAAGTATTTCTGCCAATGGCTTTGATGCGGTGGTGCGTAATAACTTGCATGCAACTTTTTACCTGATGCGTGAAGCCTATAACCAATGGATGGCAAAACATGGTGGTAGCATTGTCAATATGGCTGCTGATATGTGGGGCGGTATGCCAGGAATGGGACATTCAGGTGCGGCGCGTTCAGGCGTGGACAATCTGACCAAAACCGCTTCAGTTGAATGGGGGCGTTCAGGTGTTCGAGTTAATTGTGTCGCACCAGGCTGGATCATTTCTTCTGGTATGGATAACTACAGTGGTGACTTTGCCAAATTTATTATTCCAAGTTTGGCTGGCAATGTGCCTTTAAAACGGATGGGTACAGAGTCTGAGATTTCTTCAGCGATTTGTTACTTACTGTCTGATGCTGCTGCATTTGTTTCAGGGGTAACATTAAGAGTTGATGGTGCTGCTTCACAAGGAACACGGATGTATCCGCTAGCAGATGCAACCAATAGCCAGTCTTTTAATGGCTTTCATCGTGCATTTATTCCTGATGTGCTCAAAGATCAGATTGAAAAAGCAGAGCAACACTCTGCCCAAGCGCAAGATGCAAACAAGGATTAAATCATGACTATTCTTCAATCTGAAATTGCAGTCGGTAGTGAACAATACCAACAAAATCGAGATGCTTTATTAAGCCAAATTACAGAAGTGCGTGCCGTACAGCAAAAAGGTATTGATAAGTCTTATGCAGCAAAACCGAAGTTTGATAAGAAAGGTAAAATTCTTCCACACGAACGTGTACGTTTACTTCTCGATGCTGATTCACCTTTTGTCGAGCTATGCGGTCTCGTTGGCTATAACATGCATGATGATAAAGATGGCTCTGAAGCGGGTGGTGGTATTATCGCGGGAATTGGTTTTGTCAGTGGCGTTCGTGCTTTGGTCACTGCCAGTAATAGCGCAATCAAAGGCGGTACGATGTCACCGATGGGTGTACAGAAAACCTTACGTTTACAGAAAATCGCACTTGAACAAAAACTACCGATTGTGACCTTAACGGAAAGTGGTGGGGCAAATTTAAACTATGCAGCCGAAGTATTTACTTATGGTGGTATGACTTTTGCTAATCAAGCACGAATGTCTGCGGCAGGGATTCCACAGATTTCGGTGGTGCATGGTAATGCCACCGCAGGTGGTGCATATCAACCAGGTCTATCTGACTATGTGATTGCCATCCGTAAGCAAACCGAAATGCTGTTGGCTGGCCCACCATTATTGTTAGCAGCAACAGGTGAAGTTGCAACGGCTGAGGAACTCGGTGGTGCAGAAATGCATACCCAAGTGTCAGGCGTGGCGGAATATCTGGCTGAAAATGATGCTGATGGCATTCGTATTACCCGTGAAATTTTTGAGCATCTGAACTGGAAAGAACAAACCAAAAGTCTCGATCAAGACTACAAGGAACCTCGTTATTCAGCAGAAGAACTGTTAGGCATTATTCCACAGGATCCAAAGCAACCTTTTGATATGAAAGAAGTGGTGGCACGGATTATTGATGATTCTGATTTTCTGGAATTTAAACAGGAGTACGATGCTTTAACCGTTTGTGGTTGGGCAAAAATGGGTGGGGTACATATCGGCATTATCACCAATAATGGACCAATCACACCGCAGGGGGCGGTCAAGGCTGCGCAGTTTATTCATCTGTGTGAACAAACCCAACGACCACTTTTATTCTTGCATAACACCACGGGTTTTATGGTCGGAACGGATGCTGAACAAAACGGCATTATCAAGCATGGTTCCAAGCTGATCCAAGCGGTTGCCAACGCGACTGTACCCAAAATCTCGATCATTGTTGCTGGTTCTTATGGAGCAGGTAACTACGCCATGTGTGGACGTAGTTTATCCCCTAACTTTATCTTTGCTTGGCCAAACTCACATGTTGCAGTGATGGGTTCAGCACAGGCAGGAAAAGTGTTGCGTATCGTGGCTGAGGGGAAACAGAAGGCTTCAGGCATGGAGCCGAATCCACAGATGCTGGATTTTCTGGAACAAAGTACCTCAATGAAACTGGAACAGCAATCAACTGCATTGTTCAACACTGCAATGTTGCATGATGATGGCATTATTGATCCTAGAGACACACGTAAAGTACTTATCTTCTTGTTACAGACCATTTATGAAGCACAGCAACGTGAGTTGAATCCAACACGATTTGGCGTTTCACGTTTCTAATTCAATACAAAATTTAGGCAATAAAAATATTTAGGACAAAACCATGAAATTTACCGCAGAGCATGACGCTTTACGCCGTACCGCACGTCAGTTTGTAGAAAATGAACTCAATCCATTTATTCCAGAATGGGAAGAGGCAGGACGTTTCCCAATCCATGATGTATTTAAAAAAATGGCAGACTTGGGTTTGCTGGGTATTTGTAAACCTGAAGAAAATGGCGGCTTAGGTCTAGATTATTCTTATAACCTTGTGGTGGCAGAAGAATTAGGGCGTGCGGCATGTGGTGGTGTGCCTCTAGCAATTGGTGTGCAAACCGATATGGCAACACCAGCCCTTGCCCGTTTTGGTAGCAAGGAGCTGAGAGAGGAGTTTCTGAATCCTGCCATTCGTGGTGAATATGTAGCATCAATTGCAGTTTCAGAAGTACATGCAGGTTCAGATGTTGCAGCGGTTAAAACCACCGCAAAAAAAGATGGCGATGATTACGTCATTAATGGCAGCAAGATGTGGATTACCAATTCACTGCAAGCAGATTTCTTCTGCCTGCTTGCCAATACCTCTGATGACAAGCCGCATGTCAATAAATCGATGATTATTGTTCCAGCCAAAACCGCAGGGATTAGTTTTTCAGAACCATTGAATAAGTTGGGAATGCGCTCCACCACAACCGCCCAAGTCTATTTTGATAATGTCCGTGTGCCGCAACGCAATCTGGTGGGTGCTGAGGGTATGGGCTTCATGATGCAGATGATGCAGTTTCAGGAAGAACGGATGTGGGCATGTGCAAATGCAGTCGGTGGTCTGGAAAATGTGATTCAACAAACCATTGATTATACGAAAGAACGGACGACATTTGGTCAGCCACTGATTAATAACCAATATGTGCATTTCCGTTTTGCTGAGTTGATGACCGAAGTTGAAGCCCTCAAAGCATTGACTTATCAAGCCTGTGAGCAGCATATCGCAGGGGAGAATGTCACCATGATGGCTTCGATGGCAAAACTCAAGGCAGGACGTTTAACCCGTGAGGTGGCGGATAGCTGCCTACAATATTGGGGTGGCAATGGCTTTATGTGGGAAAACCCAGCGTCTCAGCTCTACCGTGATGGTCGCCTTGGTTCGATTGGCGGTGGTGCGGATGAGATCATGTTAGGAATTATCTGTAAGTTGATGGATATTCTGCCGAAGAAGCAGAAAGGGTGATCTAGGGTTAATTTATATTTTACCTATATCTAAATCTTCCCTGAGATGTGGCTTAGGCATCGTGGTAGGGAGGATTTAGGAAGGTAAAATTAAAAATAGTGAAAGATTGGTATAGCTCAAGTGGCTAAAGTTTGGCTTTGCATTATCCCGATAGTAAAAAGAAATATTTTACCTATAACAATAGTTTTAAAATCTTTATAAAAACATCATCAAGTTGATGAGATTGATATAGACGCTGTGGTGCGTACCGCCAAAGCTAATCACGCGTGATAATGCTTATTTTACAAACCAAGCACTTGCTTGGTTTGTAAAGTGGAGATATATTGTGAAGTATGGCTGGGTTGATGTGAGGGGCTGAGGTCATGGTCATCTGGGCTATAACAATGTCATATATTGGGCAAGGAGCTTTGATTCAGGTCATGTTGCCCCTGTGATCATCTGGTTGCGTATGATGTTGATCCTGTATAGCTAACCTGTGATTAAGAATGAAAAATTAGGAATAAAATGAGTAATCTGGATACTTTACAAGTGGATGACAGCATCCAGCTTGAACGACAAGGCGGTATTTTAACGCTATGGCTGAACCGACCTGAAAGCCGTAATGCCATGAGTCTAAACATGGTCAATGCCATTCAGCAGATCTTTGCTCATATTGCCCAAGATACCTCGATTCGTGCCGTGATCCTGCGTGGAAAAGGCGGGCATTTCTGTGCAGGTGGAGACATTAAGGATATGGCAGGCTTACGTGTTGAAGCTGCCAATGCTGGTAGCCTACAACCCTATATTGATTTTAACCGCCGTTTTGGTGCCATGATTGAACAGGTGGATCAAGCACCGCAAACTGTTGTGGCGATTTTAGAGGGTGCGGTATTAGGTGGTGGTTTTGGCTTGGCTTGTGTTTCTGATGTCGCGATTAGTCGTGATAACGCCCAGTTTGGATTACCTGAAACAGGTTTGGGTGTGTTACCCGCACAAATTGCTCCTTTTGTGGTGAAACGAATTGGACTGACCCAAGCGCGTCGTTTGGCACTGTTGGGCTTACGTTTTAATGGTGAAACCGCGTTAAAGTTCAGTGTAGTGCATGAAGTGGCTTCGGATGAGGCAGCGCTTGAACAGAAACTTGCTGAGACCGTCCAACAGATTAAACGTGCTGCGCCGTTGGCATCCCGTACCACCAAAGCCTTATTACATCGGACCTTAAATGAGTCTTTAGACACTTTGCTTGATGATGCTGCACAGCAGTTTGCCCAAGCGGTTGGTGGGGCAGAAGGTCAGGAAGGCACGATGGCCTTTATTCAAAAACGTTTGCCAACTTGGGCAATGGATGAGCAGTGATCAGCAAAGCAATGCTTTGCCACTGCGCAAGAGTGATCAGCAAAGCACTGCTTTGCCACTGCGCAAGAGTGATCAGCAAGGCGAAATGATGCTTTGAGAGAGAATAAAAATGGCTTTTACAAAAGTTTTAGTGGCAAACCGTGGTGAGATTGCCGTTCGGGTGATGCAAACAGCGAAAGCAATGGGCTATCAGACCGTTGCAGTATATTCAGATGCCGATGCCAATGCACGCCATGTTCAGGTTGCAGATGAAGCAGTGTATATCGGAGCGTCTAAAGTTTCAGAATCCTATCTGTCGATTGCCAACATTATTGCAGCCTGTCAAAAGACAGGTGCCGATGCGGTACATCCTGGCTATGGTTTCCTGTCTGAAAACACTGATTTTGCACAGGCATGTATTGACCACAACATTAGCTTTATTGGGCCGACTGCACCTGCAATTGAATTGATGGGCAGCAAACGTTTATCCAAGATTGCCATGATTCAGGCAGGTGTGCCGTGTGTTCCTGGCTATGAGGGTGATCAGCAAGATATTGAATACTTGGCTGAACAGGCAGAGAAAATTGGTTTCCCTTTAATGGTGAAAGCTTCGGCAGGTGGTGGTGGACGTGGTATGCGTTTGGTACACCAGTCGGCTGATTTGTTGGAAGCCTTAAAGACTGCGCGTTCAGAAGCAGAAAATGCCTTTGGTTCAGGTGAGTTGATCATTGAAAAAGCAGTGATTGCACCGCGCCATGTGGAGATACAGGTATTTGGTGATACCCATGGCAATTATGTGTATCTATTTGAACGCGATTGCTCGATTCAACGCCGTCACCAAAAAGTGGTGGAAGAAGCTCCGTGCCCAGTCATGACCCCAGAACTACGCCAGAAAATGGGCGAGGCTGCTGTTGCTGCCGCTAAAGCCTGTGATTATGTCGGTGCGGGAACGGTTGAGTTTTTACTAGACCAATCGGGTGAGTTTTATTTCCTTGAAATGAATACCCGTTTGCAGGTGGAGCATCCTGTCACAGAAATGATTACAGGGCTGGATTTGGTGGAATGGCAACTGCGTGTGGCCAATGGCGAAACTTTGCCATTACAGCAACATGAATTGACCCTAAATGGCCATGCGATTGAAGTGCGTTTATATGCGGAAGACCCACGTCAGGACTTCTTGCCACAGACAGGAAAAGTGTTGCGTTGGCAGCCTGCTGCGTTGCCGAATGTGCGTATTGATCATGGCATGCTGGAACAGGGTGAAATTAGCCCATTCTATGACCCAATGGTTGCCAAGGTGATTGCCTATGGTAAAACCCGTCAGGATGCCATTCGCTTACTGGCAAGAGCAGTTGATGATTGTGTGTTGCTGGGTGTAAACAGCAATAAACAGTTTTTGGTGAATTTACTGCGTCATCCGATTATTGTGGCGGGTGATACCAATACCGCATTTATCCAGCAGCATTTTCAGGATGATGTTAGCCTGCATCAGCAAAGCCTGAATATTGAAACATTGGCGGTAGCTGCGGCGTTGTTTACCCAGCACAATCAGTCAAAAGTTTCTTGGCAAACAGGTGTTTCAATCCCGTTCCCACTCAAGCTGAAATATGCAGACCAGCAATTACTGCTGCATGTCCAAACCAATCACCAGCAAGTGAAAGTGGAACTATGCGACCAGCAAAGCACGGTGGATGTGGTTGAAATTAGTGATGATCAGATTATTTACAATGTGAATGGTGTGCGCCGTAAACTAGATTATGTGCTTGATCAGAATCAGCTTTATTTAGATGCGGGCAATGGCAATCTTGTCATTGAAAATATCACTTATGCGGCTCCAGAGGCTGCTGAGGTGGTGGGCGATGGTAAAATCCGTGCACCAATGGATGGAGCGATTGTGAATCTGTTGGTTAATGTGGGTGACACCGTAAGCAAAGGCCAAACCTTGCTGGTCTTGGAGGCCATGAAGATTCAACAACAGATTAAGTCTGATGTGGATGGTGTGGTTGATGAACTGATCGGTCAGGTGGGACAGCAGGTGAAAAAACGACAATTACTGTTAAATGTCACGATTACATAAAGCGTATAAATTAAAAAGCTAGGTTCCACCCCTAGCTTTTTAATAGTCTTTCAACTGCGATCAGTGAGTGTGTGGAATTGTCTTTCGGATTAATCAATAAGTTAAGGATTAAGCTTGATCAGCGGCAACAATCGCGGCACTGGCCTGTTTTAAACTATAAAGCAACTGTCCGAGTAGAACATCCTTATTACTCAGCGTCACCATGACCATCGGATGATGTGGTGCAGGAATGGAGGTCAGGATTGCCTTGCCATTTTCCGCATCGAGGGTGATGCTTTGACACCCAGTCAACTGGATTTCATTCAGGAACGCACTGACCATTGCCAGAATGGAACTGCTGACAGCAGCCAGCTTGGTACTGTTATAAGGATTCTTCTTATAAACGGAAGCCAGTTCAAATCCATCTGTTGAACAGAGCATGATGTAATCAATACCCCGAATGTTCATTAAAATATCATTGGCCTGGCCTTTCGCCATTTGAATGAGTTCTTTGGGCGCCGTACGTTGTTGACTCGGGATACTGAACATAATTCTTCTCTTTATAAAGCGATTAATTTGTTGCTTTTAAATTGACTTCTAATGCTGCAATCAGTGATTCAATCATGAGCAACACATGCTCCTGTTTACGGGCATCAATAAAAAACAGGGGATATTGATACTCGTTCTGTATCAGCCACTCCCGATAAATAGAGGTAGTATGTTCCTTGTTTTCATCCACATGCGTAATACCAATCGAAATATTCTTGGTATAGTCCTTAAACGTGTCAAGATAGCCCTCAAGTTCTTCAAGGGGAACCTTGCTGTTATGGTCGACTAATAGAATAACACCTAAAGCACCCTGACAAATAACAGGCCAGATAAAGTCAAAGCGTGATTGTCCAGGTGTTCCATATAAACCAATCTTTACCCCATCATCTAATGTAATTTCACCATAATCAATACCAACTGTCGTTTGCATCTTATTATGGGCCTGACTATCTGTATTGAGTGCTTCGGTGGCAAGGACTGGAATTTCAGAAAGGGACTTAATCGCTTCTGTTTTACCTGCACCCATGCTTCCTGCAAACACAATTTTATATTGTTGAAGAATCATATTATTCCTTAAAGTCCAAAGCGGCGTCTGATTTTGCCGAAAAATTTATTCAGAAGACCTTGCTGTTCAGCGGGTTGTACAGCAGTTTCAGTTTGTAAATAATGGCTTTCTGAAGCAGGGATAATGCCGCCGTTGTTGGAAACAATGCAGGCAGCAATAAACTGTTGAACCGTTTGAATGGGGAGTTTTAATTGTGTGGCGACTTGGGAAAGTTGTGCTCCCTGTATAAAGCAGGCTGAGAGATGCAGTGTAATTTTTCGATCGCTACTCTGCGCTGGTTGAGGCCAGTATTCGATTTTATAGTATTCACTTTCGTTTGGCGCTAAACGCTGAAATTCAGGTGAATGCCAAAACAGGTTCCATAACCAGTCCTGTAAATTATATTCGACCTTGCGGGACACCTTGGTGAAGTCTGAGGTGGTCGCAAATCCATAATTAAAACTGTGGTTGGTCTGGGTCTGGGTTCGTGTCGGCTCTAGCCAGGCAATCTGGCTACGTGTGTCAATAATTGCCAGAGTGCCGCGATCATCAAAAAGATGAAGTCGGGCATTTTCTGGATTCAGCATGTCTGTTAAAAACTTTTCATTGACCGCATCATGTGCTGAAACAGGCTCTATCTTGGTGTATTGAGATTGTTGCTTGGATAGATAACTTAAAAGACGAAGATGAATCCATTTTTTCAAGGCATCGGTCTGTTGAAAGGGTAAGTAAATTGTATTGTGTTCTTCTATATTACAAGTTCCTTGCCCTTTGGAAACCTTTAAGCAGGGAAGTTGTTTTTGTTCTAAAATACGTTGAATGCCTTCAGTATCAAAAAAATTTTCATTTATGAGTAGTAAGTCGATATTTGGATGGGCAATGTTAATCCAGTTAATGCCAAATTCATGAGGTATTGTTTTTCTAAGTTCTATTTTTAATTCATCTGAAACTTTTAAACTTATACCCGAAATCGCGATATTAATGCAATGTCCATTCATAGTATCACTTTAATAATTTATAAAATATTGGACTGCACAAAACTAGTCTTTATAATAGAGACTAATAATAGACCGCTTGTATATATATTTATCTTCTTATTATAAATAAAGAAGATGAAAATATATACAAGAAGTCTAATTATATTAAATCATTGTGTAATTGCCAATTAAGCAAAGTCTAACTCTTTTTCAAATGTTTTTAACTCATGTCGAGCCATTGCCAGATTAGATTTAGTGCGGTCCAATACCAGATAAAGGAACAGGTTGCCATTGCTTTCCAGAGGGCGGATCAAGTGATATGCCTTACCAAGGGTGATGAGAATATCTTCAATATCATCATTCAATTTCAGTGAGTTAGCAACACGGCGTTTTGCTCGAACAACCTCAGTGTTACCCGCAGCTGCCAATTCTAAATCAAGTGTGCCCCCACCTTGAGTTGCCAGCGCCAAACCGCTTTCTGTATCTACCAAAGCCGCGGCAACGAAACCATCAATATCTGTCAAGCTTTCTAATGAAATTTTAGCCATGATTTTATCTCTACTAATACATCTTGTTTATGAATTTATATTCTCTACTTTTGTTTTTGATGAGTTTTCAAAAGTAGATAACCTTATTTATAGGAAACTCTTTTATGAAATCAATAATACTTTGAAATTATTGCAATCACAGGAATGCTAATAATTGACAATTTTTCTCAAATAAACAGGTCAAAACACCGAATAAGGGTTGAAATTGAGCTTTAATGTGATTTTATTCACATAAATATTGAAAATATAATGCTGCTTTTGATTGTAAATAAATGTAAATATTTTTCTTGTTAAACTGTATTAAAACATATTTTATGAAATTTAAATTTATTATAAGTGCATGATAAAGAAAGTTTTTAAACTTTCTTTATCAATTATTGTTTAATTAATGTGCAAGTAATTGACTGTAAGAATAATACATGAATAGTAAAATGACCAATGCAATGATTGGGGACAGTAGATAGGACCAGGCTGGAACATCTGCTTGTTCAACCTCAATTTCTTCAGCGTGATGGATGCTAGGTTGTGCCTGATGAACCATTTGATTGAACTCCTGCATGGTGGTTTCCAGTGAAATGTCTTGCTGCTCAACAGGTTTGGAGCCTTTCAGTTCGGTGAGCTGATTAGTTGACCAAACCCAGTCTTCTGCCTGTCCAGACAAGTGCTCGATTTGTCCAAGCAAAAGCTCTGTGAGTCCTGTTTGTCCAAAGTTTCCTGTCTGGTTAAGTTGATTGAGTTCAGTAAACTGTAGACTCAATACCTCTGAGATACTGGGCTCTAGCTCGGCTGGGCTAAGTGCAGATTTATTATGTTTGCAGGTAGTGAGGTGTCGGGCAATTTCCTGAATATAAAGCGGGTCGGCAGCCTTGATTTCATGATAAAGTTTTTTTGGGTCTTGTCTCCAAATGCTAATCAGTTGTCCTAGTGTCAGCACATTGACTTCATGAATATAAAATTGCTTTTCTTTGGGAGAATACTGGCTAAAAAGCTGTGGTTTTTGAAGCTTAATTTGTTCGGAAAAGTATTGAACTAAGTCGAATGCCATCGTCTATTTCCTCGTTTAATCTAAAATTCTAAGAGAAGGTTTCTTTTTACTTGGTTCTGCTTCTTTTTTTGTTTCACTCGCCTGGGCAACATGTGTATCTTCAATGTCCGCATATTCAGCTGGGTCGAAAAATAAACCCTGTCCATTTTCTTTGGCGTAAATTCCCAGCATCGCCCGAACAGGCACATAAATTTCTTTTGCTACTCCACCAAAACGTGCCGAGAACGTAATGGCTTCGTTACTCATGTGCAGAGCATGGATTGCATGTGGGGCAAGGTTCAGAACAATTTGTCCATCTTTTACGAACTGTACTGGAACATCGGTATGAGGTTGTGTGGCATCAACCAATAAGTAGGGGGTCAACTGGTTGTCACAAATCCATTCATAAATGGCGCGGGCAAGATAGGGACGGGTTGGGGTAATGGTTATTTGCTCAGACATAATTAAAAAACTTATTAAATCGTAGAAATGAAGTCATTGTAGCTGTTTTTTTCTTGGGCTGTCATTGATTTAATAAAAGATGATCGGCTAAAGATGCGCTGGCAATACAGGAAAATTGGACGGCAGTGTTGTGGAGGAAGTTCTATCCCCATGCTTTTTAAACGCAGGAAAATGGGTGCAAGCATACAATCCAGAATAGAGAAATTTTCAGACATGAAAAATGGAAAATGTTGAAATAATGGGGTCAGTGAGATCAGGGTATCTCTCAATTCTTTCTGTGCCTTTTGTTTTTGTGTGGGATTGAGTGTGTCTGCGTGACGGAGCATGTGGTCAGCCAGTTGAAACCAGTCCTGTTCAAAACGCCAGATATATTGGCGCTGCTCAGCCCGCGCCATTGGTGCATCGGCATAGAGCTTGTTCTGGCGATAACGGTCATCAAGATATTCTGCAATCACGTTTGCCGAGAAGAGTTTTAGATTTTGCTCAATGAGCATTGGCAACTGGTTGTATGGATTCAGGTCGGCTAAGTCTTCATCTTCATGGTCGGTAATGATGAGCTGATACTTGATCTGTTTTTCAGCAAGTAAAAAACGAATCCAGTGTGAACGGAAATCATCTGCATGACTATAAAGCGTAATACCTTGAACAGGTGTATTTTCAACCGATGACATATCACAAAGCTAGAGATATAAACCGATTAGCATACTAAAAAAATGCTGGAAAAGCATCTTTGTGACACTAAAGTGCCCAGAAATAAAAAACCTCGGAAAAATCCGAGGTTTTTTGTCCAACTCAATAAACGATTAACGTTTAGAGAATTGAGGACGTTTACGTGCTTTACGTAAACCAAGTTTCTTACGTTCAACTTCACGAGCATCACGAGTAACGAAACCAGCTTGACGAAGAGCAGGTTTTAAAGTTTCGTCAGCAGCGATCAACGCACGGGTAATACCGTGACGGATTGCGCCAGCTTGACCACCGATACCACCACCCTTAACAGTGATGTAAAGGTCATATTTTTCAGTTGCTTCCAAAAGCTCTAAAGGCTGACGCACAACCATACGAGCAGTTTCACGACCGAAATATTGCTCTAAAGTACGATTGTTGATTACGAGTTTGCCTGTACCAGCAGATAAGAAAACACGTGCAGTTGCGGTCTTACGGCGACCTGTACCATAATTAGTAGCCATGTGCTGTATCCCTTAGATGTCCAAAACTTGTGGCTGTTGAGCAGTATGAGGATGCTCGCTACCAGCGTACACTTTCATCTTCTTGATCATCGCGTAACCAAGAGGACCTTTTGGCAACATACCTTTTACAGCACGTTGGAAGATTTCTTCTGGTTTGTGTGCAACTAATTTTTCAAAATTAGTTTCACGAATACCCCCAGGGAAACCAGTGTGGCGATAGTATTTCTTATCAAGTGATTTGTTACCAGTCACCTGAACTTGCTCAGCATTGATTACGACGATGTAATCGCCAGTGTCAACGTGAGGGGTATAAGAAGTTTTGTGTTTACCGCGTAAACGACGGGCGATTTCAGTCGCAAGACGACCTAAAGTTTTGCCAGAAGCATCAACAACGTACCAGTCGTGTTGAACTTCAGCTGGCTTAGCGCTGAGAGTTTTCATTAACCACTACCTATTATAGTTGGTTTGGGCAAGGAATCACCCAAACAAAAGGAGACCGAATTCTATATGAATTTGAAAAAGTGTACAAGAACAATTCGATCGGGATGCCATATTTTGCTGTAAAGTGACTGATTTTGTAACTATGGCGTCATGAATTTCAGACTACATTATTTCCCTTGTGACAGTATGGGATTTACCCTATCATTTTTATATCAATTAATTGAAATAAATAGAAGTATCTAGCTCTCTTGGGAACCTTTCATGAAACTGTCGTTTGCCACAAAAATTGCTGTAGTCAGCCTGCTAATTGGCGTTTGCTCTACACAAGCAAACGCACGGCGACTATATAAGTGGGTGGACCAGAGCAGTGTGACCAATTATTCTGAATTTAAACCTAAAGAGGGGACAGAACGCAAGCTGGAAGTTTTGGAAAGCCGTGGTAATGATCATGTTGATCCAGCCATGGCGGTAACCGCAGAAATGAAACCGATTGAGATTCCTGTGGATATGGTCAATCCAGCCAGTTCACCTGTGGCAACCAATCCCAATTCGCAAACGATTTATAAGCAGGGAGCCATTGTTGAGCCATATACCCGTCCAGCAAGTGCTGTGGTGCCAACCCAGCCAATCATTGAGAAAAAAGAACCTGTCACCACACAACATCAGTTAATTAACCCTGAAAAACAGGGAAGGACTGCAATTGCAGAAAGAGCAGCGAGTACAGTTGTGGGAACTGTAGAAAAAGCGAAAAAGGAAGAGCCAGTTATGGCGGCTGTACAACCAGAGAAAAAAGTACAAATCAAGGTCAATCCGTGGACACGTACGGTGGATGCTGTTCCATCAAATTTGGTGCCTGAAAACCTACCTAGAACATTAAGTGGTAATCCTGAGAAGTAATCGCCATACTGAGTGTGATAAAGCTTGGAAACTCGGATGATTATGCTTCCTTTATATGTCACATCAGGTGAACCTGCGGGGATTGGTCCTGATATTTGCTTAAGTTTGGCTGGGCGAGTGGATAAGCGTCCAGTTGTTGTGCTGGCAGATATGCAGATGCTGCAACAGCGTGCAAAACAACTGGGCAATCCTGTTGAATTGGTTGCATATCAGGGACAGGAGCAGTCAAGCCTGTCAGGGCAGCTTTTTGTGGAGCATATCCCTTTAATTGAACCTGTTGAACTGGGACAATTAAATCCCGCCAATGCGGCTTATGTGATTGAGCAGTTACGACGTTCAGCCGATTATGCGATGTCTGGATGTAGCGTGGGTGTTGCAACGGCACCTGTGCAGAAATCCGTGATCAATGATGCAGGGATTACCTTTAGTGGGCACACAGAATATTATCAGGAGTTTGCGGGTGTTGATCGTGTGGTGATGATGTTGGCCACCAAAACATTAAGGGTTGCTTTGGTCACAACACATTTACCGTTGCGAGATGTACCTGATGCGATTACTAAAGAGCGTTTGCATCAAGTGATTGATATTCTTATTCATGATTTAAAAACAAAATTTAAAATAGCTACGCCCCGTATTTTGGTCTGTGGCCTAAATCCACATGCAGGTGAGGATGGTTATCTGGGGCGAGAAGAAATAGAGATCATTAATCCTGTGCTGGAAACCTATCGCCAGCAGGGGATTCACATCAGTTTAAGTTTGCCCGCCGATACATTATTTACCCCTGATCACCTCAAAGAAACAGATGCGGTGTTAGCCATGTATCACGATCAGGGCTTACCTGTGTTAAAATCACAGGGCTTTGGTGAGGCGGTAAACATTACATTAGGCCTGCCATTTATTCGAACCTCTGTCGATCATGGTACGGCACTTTCTCTTGCAGGCACTGGACAGGCAAAATCATCGAGTTTGCATGTTGCGGTTGATTTAGCACTTGATTTAGCCCATCAGTGAGTGATGGATAAATTATTCACGTTGGAATTATTATGTATCAAATTAATGCCCTAAACCCTAAAGATGAAGGGCATCAGGCTCGAAAACGTTTTGGTCAGAACTTTTTGCATGACCAGCGTGTGATTGCCAAAATTGTACGCTCAGTGAATCCACGTGCGGGCGATAATATTGTCGAAATCGGCCCAGGTTTGGCTGCGCTGACATCGCCTCTTATTGGGGAATGCGATGCGCTCACAGTGGTTGAACTGGACCGTGATCTGGCAGCAGGCTTGCCTGCTCGCGTGCCACATCCTGAACGTTTGATCATTGTTGAAGCAGATGCCTTAAAATATGATTTCACCCAGTTGTTTCAGGCAGGCCGTCCACTACGTGTCGTAGGAAATCTGCCCTATAACATTTCAACCCCACTCTTGTTCCATCTGTTAGAGTTTGGTGACAAAGTCAAAGACATGCATTTCATGTTGCAGAAAGAAGTGGTTGATCGTATTACCGCTGTGCCAAATACCAAAGAATACGGGCGTTTATCGGTGATGATTCAGTATTTCTGTAAACCAACCTTTTTGTTTGAAGTACCACCAGGTTCATTCAATCCACCACCGAAAGTGACTTCTGCGGTATTTCGTTTGGAACCTTATGAAACTAAGCCAATTATCGCCAAAAATGAAAAAGCTTTGGCGCGTTTGGTTGGCCATGTGTTTACCCAGCGCCGTAAAACCTTGCGTAACAGCTTAAAAGGCATGTTGGTTGAAGAGGGTTTTGAGAAAGCAGGTGTGGACCCGATGGCGCGTCCAGAAACCTTGAGTCTGGCTGATTTTGTTGCATTGTCTGATCAAATGGTGTTTTAAAATGTCCAAGCGCTATAATTATGTCATTGGTGATGTGCAGGGCTGCTTTGAAGCCCTGAAAGCGTTATTAAAAGAAATTCGCTTTGATCCAGATCAGGACTTTTTATGGTTTGCAGGTGATTTGGTTGCACGTGGCGAAAACTCAGTAGGTGCCTTGCGCTTTGTTAAAAAGCTGGCTGACCGAGGCGCTGCTGCAACCGTTTTAGGCAACCATGATTTAACCCTGATCGCCTGCGCGCGTGGCTTGAAGAAAATCAAAGACAAAGACCGTACACAAGAGATTATTGACGCAATTGATGGTGATGAACTGATTGATTGGCTGCGTAAACAGCCTTTAAGTCTATGTCCGAATGATCACACCTTGATTACCCATGCGGGTGTGCCTTGTATTTGGTCGGCAGAGCAAACTGTGCAGTTGGCAAGTGAAGTGCAACAGGTGGTTGGGCATGACGATCTTACGGTATTGGATGCTTTCCTTGCAGAAATGTATGGTGAGCAACCTGATCTTTGGTCAGATGATTTGACTGGGCAGGCTCGCTTGCGTTGTATTACCAATTATTTAACCCGTATGCGCTTAACCAATGCAGAGGGTAGGCTGGAGTTTGAGTTTAAGGATGCACTGGATGCACCGATGCCAACAGGCTTTCAGCCGTGGTTTGAGTTTGAGAGTCAGGCGGCCAAAACCCACCAATTAATTTTTGGACATTGGGCGGCGTTGCAGGGTAAAACCATTAGCTCTCAAATTCAAAATGTTGATGGTGGCTGTGTCTGGGGGCAGCAACTGGTTGCCTTGCGTTTAGAGGATCAACAGTTGTTTAAGGTGGATAATCCGTTGGCTTAGTAAAACTCCGAATTATTTTTTATTGCTCCGCTTGATGTTTAAGTGCAGCATTTTCGTTTTTTAAAGCTGTCAATAAACTGTCATACACTGATCATTAAAGTGTCAAAAAATATTTATAAGCTAAACGTATGAAAATAACGACACAAATGGATGGCGATATGCAAAGTACATACGCGACATCTCTATTAAAGCAAGATCAGTTTCCTGAAAATTTTAAATTCTATTTTAAAAGGAAGCAGCAAAAAGATCAGTCTTATGAACGATCCGAGCTGCGGGATTTGGTTCGTCCACGTCTTAGAATCGCAATTGTAACTGAAACATGGCCACCAGAAATCAATGGTGTGGCTTTATCCATGATGCAGTTATGTCAGGGCTTGCAACGTCTTGGGCATAAAATACTGCTGGTTCGTCCAGTTCAGAAAGAAACCTGTGCGGAATTCCATCCTGAACAGGAATGTCTGGTGCTGTCCCAACCGATTCCAAAATATCCAAGCCTGCAATTTGGCTGGCCGCAATATCTAAAGGTCACCAAAGCTTTTGAAAAGTTTTCACCTGATGTGGTGCATATTGTGACTGAAGGGCCTTTAGGACTCACTGCACTACAGGCAGCCAAAGCAAAGAAGATTGCGGTGTCCAGTGGCTTTCATTCGCCTTTTCAGGATTTTAGCCGCTTCTTTGACCTAGCCTTTCTGGTTAAGCCTATCCAGCGTTACTTAACCTGGTTTCATAATAGTACCGATGTGACCTGTGTACCGAGCCAGTATACCGAACAGGCACTGCGTGGTTTTGGCGTGACTTGTCCATTGGTTGTGGTTGGCCGTGGTGTCGATACGGTACGGTTCTCCCCCAAACATCGTTCCCAGCGACTGCGCCAACAATGGGGTGTCGATGCTGATACCCGTGTGATGCTGTATGTCGGGCGCTTATCACCCGAAAAAGAAGTTGATGTGCTGATTAAAAGCTTCCATGCCTTGCAGGTCCAGCAGGGTGTCAATATCAAGTTTGTGATTGTGGGTGATGGACCTGACCGTATCCGACTCAGCAAGATGACCACATCCAAAGACGTAATCTTTATGGGGAGTCTTGGTGGGCATGAGTTGGCAACAGCCTACGCAAGCGCAGATGTTTTTACCTTTGCCAGTCAGGCGGATACCTTTGGTAACGTGGTGCTGGAGGCAATCGCCAGTGGTTTGCCTGTGATTGCCTATGACTACGTCTGTGCACACCAGCACGTCAAACACAATATCACAGGATGGTTGAGTCCTTTGGGTCATACAACCGACTTGATCCAGTCCATTTGCCGTTTACCCGCGCTTCCTCAATTGCGGCAAATGGGTTTGCTGGCTAGTGAAAGCGTACAGCACAGCAGTTGGCAGTTTCCTGTACAGCAACTTGAACAAGCACTTTATCAGGTGGTGAAGGAGTCTCCCATGACCTCTACCTAAACTATTCTCAACAAGAGGAGAAAAAGTATGAAATTTCAAAATGCAAAAATAAAAATGCTCGATCTCGATTTAAAAGGCTGCGTATATCTCAATCATCTCTCCCAGACGCAAGCAGTTGCCCTGTTTTTTAAAACCATCAGTCGTTTGGGAGATGGACCTTTTTGGTATGTGATGCTGCTGTCCGTATGGATCATGCAGGGGTTGGCATACGGTCTACAAATTCTGTACCTGATTGTGGCAGGTTCAGCAGGCACCTTAATTTATAAATTCCTCAAACACAAAACCACACGTCCAAGACCTTACCAGGTCCATCAAGTCATTGTTTTAGGTGAACGGCCACTGGACCATTTTAGCTTTCCATCAGGCCATACCCTGCATGCGGTGATGGTTACGATGACCTTGGGCTATATTCAACCCATCTTATTATTGTTGATGTTGCCATTTACGATTCTGGTTGCATTGTCACGAATGATTCTTGGGCTACATTATCCAAGTGATGTGATTGTGGGGGCGATCATTGGGGCATCGGTTGCAAGTACAATCATCGTGCTGGCACCGAGCTTTAATATTCTTTTATAAATATAACAGTAAATTTGGGGTGAATTTACCGAAACAGCACTATCCCTTAAATCTGCTGATTTGTTAAAGTAGGCTAAATCACATTCATTACACTCAGGTTGTCACATGGGCTTACGTTGGACAGATACGATTGATATTGCGATTGAACTCACCGAAGCGCATCCAGATGTTGATCCACAATGGATTCGTTTTACCGATTTACACGCATGGGTCTGTGCCTTGCCTGACTTTAGTGATGACCCCAACAAGTCAACAGAGGGCTTGCTGGAAGCCATCCAAATGGCATGGCTGGATGAGGTTCGATAAAAATTCATCAGAAATTAGCGAACTTTTACAGATTCAAGCTGATTATTGGTGCTGACATCGGTATAATGCGGCAAATTTTTTTAATGTTTAGACCTAGATTAGGGAGCCAATCATGGCAATTGAACGTACTTTATCAATCGTAAAACCAGATGCAGTTGCAAAAAACCACATCGGTGACATTTTTGCCCGTTTTGAAAAAAATGGCTTAAAAATTGTTGCAACTAAAATGAAACACCTTTCTCAAGCGGATGCTGAAGGTTTCTACGCTGAGCACAAAGAACGTGGTTTCTTTGCTGACCTCGTTGCATTCATGACTTCTGGTCCAGTGGTTGTTTCAGTTCTTGAAGGCGAAAACGCAGTTCTTGCTCACCGTGAAATCTTGGGTGCTACAAATCCTAAAGAAGCGGCTGCTGGCACAATCCGTGCTGACTTTGCTGTAAGCATCGACGAAAACGCGGCTCACGGTTCTGATTCAGTTGCTTCTGCTGAGCGTGAAATCGCTTACTTCTTTGCTGACAACGAGATCTGCCCACGCACTCGTTAATCCAAAGCATTCAGGCCAGATAAGTGGTATACTGCTTATCTGGTTTTTTATTTTCTTATAGATCGGTTTGTGTAAATAATGCACAGCCTTTTCTAGCGTTGACATCTTTTAGGTAAATTCACATGAGTTCTGTAGCCGTAGTTTCATCAGAAAATCTGGATGAAAAACAACAGTCCTGCGCTACGCCTGTGGTTCAAGCTACTGCTGCAAAAGTGAACCTATTGGGCATGTCTCGTCCTGAACTGGAAAAATTCTTTGAAGACCTGGGCGAAAAGAAGTTTCGTGCTGGTCAGGTAATGAAATGGATTCACCAGTATTTCGTGACTGATTTTGCTGAGATGAGCAATATCTCAGGCAAGCTGCGTGAAAAACTGGAAAAGATTTGTGAGATCAAGGCACCTGAAGTGGTGCACCGCAACTATTCCAAAGACGGTACACGTAAGTGGGTGTTCCGTGTTGGCGATGGCGAGGGTTCCCTGGTTGAAACCGTGCTGATTCCTGCTGAAGATAAAGCAGGTGCACGCAAGACCCTGTGTATTTCTTCGCAAGTTGGTTGTGCGCTGGATTGCTCATTCTGCTCTACAGGCAAGCAAGGTTTCCAGCGTGATTTAACCCCTGCGGAAATTATCGGTCAGCTCTGGATGGCAAACTATTCCTATATGGAAGATGTGCCTGTTGCTGAGCGTGAACGTACTGTAACCAATGTTGTGATGATGGGCATGGGTGAGCCATTGCTCAACTATGATGCTGTCCTGAGCTCCATGCAGTTGATGCTGGATGACTTTGCCTATGGCATGTCCAAGCGCCGAGTGACGCTGTCAACCTCAGGTGTGGTTCCGAAAATTGACCAGTTGGCGCAGGATATTGATGTGGCATTGGCGATTTCACTGCATGCGCCAAATGATGAGCTACGAAATGAGCTTGTTCCAATCAATAAAAAATACCCATTACAACAATTGATTGCTGCATGTCAGCGTTATCTGGCCAAAGATGGCAACGAAAGTGCTCGCCGTCATGTCACCATTGAGTATGTGATGCTAGATGGGGTCAATGACCAGCCTGAACATGCACAGCAGTTATTAAAACTATTGAAAAACCTGCCAAGTAAAATCAACCTGATTCCATTTAACCCGTTTCCACATGCGCCTTATGGGCGTTCAAGCCGAAACCGTATTATTGCATTCCAAAAAACTTTGTCTGATGCGGGTTTTGTGTGTACGATTCGTCAGACACGTGGCGATGATATTGATGCTGCCTGTGGTCAATTGGTGGGACAGGTGGCTGACCGTACCCGTCGTGCCGAACAGTGGAAAAAGAAAGTGGCGCAGCAACAAGAAATTTTGCGCACACAAGGATAATACTTGAGGGTAAAGCGTTGAATACAACTCGACCAAAAACGATTCTAGCAAGTGCTATTGTATTTACTGTCTTGGGCCTGGGTGCCTGCCAATCAAACACACTGAAAAAAGACCCTGAAAAAGGGGTGCAGGTGCGTACCCAGCTCGCCGCAGAATATATTCGTACAGGTGACCTGGATTCAGCCAAACGCTCCCTTGATCAGGCGTTGAAAGTCGATTCCCGTGATGCAAACGCCAACATGATGATGGGCATCCTGCTGCAACAAGAGGGCAGTAAACCCAATATGGAGAAAGCGGACGCCTATTTCAAGCGTGCGATTTCCTCTGAGCCGAATAATGCACAGGCCCGTAATAATTACGGTACATATTTGTACCAGCTGCAACGTTATAATGATGCCATTGAGCAATTTACCCGTGCGGGTGCAACCCTGGGCTATGAGCAGCGTTATCAGTCGCTGGAAAATCTGGGGCGGATCTATTTAAAACTGGGCGATGTTGCGAATGCTGAAAAATCATTCAAACAGGCGCTACAGGCGAATCGAAATGCCACCATCTCCATGTTAGAGTTGGCGGAAATTTTCTATTTGCAGCAGAATAATAGAGATGCATCACAGCTTTATGAACAATATGTTCGTAATGTGGGGCAGAAGAATCAGGGTGCCCGTGCACTCTGGATTGGTATACGCATTGCTCGAGCCAATGCGGATCAGTTGGGAATGCAGGTGCTGGTCAACCAGATGCGCGCCTTGTTTCCTGATAGTCCAGAATATCAACGTTATTTGCAATTACAGTACAGTACTGAGGCCGTATGGAAATAAATCCAAATTCACATCAGCCAACTGGCTCAAACTCACTTTCGTCATCGTTGGGAAATATTCAACGACCTGGTGAGTATTTGCGTCAAATTCGTATTGCACAAAAGAAAGAACTTGAAGAGATTGCAAACGTATTGAACATGCCTGTCAAAACTCTGACTGCATTGGAGCAGGATGACTACAAGTCATTGCCTGAGGCGACGTTTATCAAAGGATATTACCGTGCCTACGCAAAATTCCTGAATGCGGACGCCAGCGCCATCATCCAGCGTTTTGATGAAATCTATGTCAATGACACGGGTCTCAAGGCAAATCATGCCCTGAGTAACTCACCGATCAAGACCATGGGTAAGCTTGCTGGTTCGAAAAGTGTGCGCAACCGTAAATGGTTGAATCGTATTGCTATTTTAGCTACTGTTTTAGTCTTAGGTTGGTTGGCAGTGATGGCTGTACAAAATTGGACATCTAGCCAGAAAGATGAGGCGGATGTGCCTAAAATCACCAACTCGGATGTTGAGATTCTTCCAATGGGGAATAGTGTTGCAACAACGGGTGACCAGCTTGTATTGAATTTTAGCCGACCAACCTCTGTGCATATTGTTGATGCAACAGGTAAAGTGCTGGCAACAGGTCGTCAAGCATCTACATTAACTTTGAGTGGTGAATCACCATTCCAAATTCGTTTAGATGATGCAACCGCTGTATCCTTGACCTTAAATCAGGAACAGATTTCCTTGTCTCCATATACTGTCAATGGAAAAGCAGATTTCCGTTTGTCTCGTTAACGCCAAAGAGTAGAGCTATACGATGATTGTGAACCCCATTAAACGCCGTTTGACTCGAAAAATTCGGGTAGGTTCGGTGTATGTCGGTGGTGATGCCCCGATTAGTATTCAAAGCATGACCAATACCGAAACCTGTGATGTCGATGCAACGGTTGCGCAAATTCAGCGCTGTGCCGATGCAGGTGCCGACATCATGCGTATTTCTGTGCCTTCAATGGAAGCGGCGGAGGCGTTTGGTGCCATCCGTAAGCGTGTTTCTGTACCATTGGTGGCGGACATTCACTTTGATCATCGTATTGCCTTGGCGGTTGCCGATTATGGTGCAGACTGTCTACGGATCAACCCAGGAAACATTGGTTCAGACCAAAAAGTCCGTGAAGTCGTGGCTGCGGCCAAACATCATGGCATCTCAATCCGTATTGGGGTGAATGCTGGATCACTGGAAAAAGACCTACAGGTCAAATATGGTGAACCAACAGGACAGGCCCTGCTTGAGTCTGCCATGCGTCATATCGACATTCTTGATCGTTTAGACTTTCATGAGTTTAAAGTCAGTGTTAAGGCATCGAATGTATTTTTAACCATGGATGCTTATCGTTTATTGTCTCAACAGATTGATAATCCACTGCATTTAGGTGTAACCGAAGCAGGGATTTATCGTACAGGCACGGTGAAATCAGCTATTGCGTTGGGTGGCCTGTTGATGGAAGGCATTGGCGACACCATGCGTATCTCATTGGCGGCTGAACCTGAAGATGAAATTAAAATCGGTTTTGATATTTTAAAATCGTTAGGTCTACGTTCCAATGGAATCAACTTTATCGCCTGTCCAAGCTGTTCGCGTCAGGAATTCAATGTGATTCAGGTGATGCAGGCGCTGGAAGAGCGTCTGGAAGACATTCGTACCCCAATGGATGTTTCAGTGATTGGCTGCAAGGTCAATGGACCTGGGGAAGCCAAAGAGGCTGATATCGGGATTGTCGGTGCATCACCTCGTTCGCTGGTCTACCGTAATGGCGAAAAGAGTCATTTGATTGACACCAATCAGTTGGTTGATGAAATTGAAACAATGGTTCGTCAACGTGTTCAAGAGCTTGAAGAAGCAAAATCTAAAGAAATTATTCGTAGTTCATCATGAGTTCAATTGTCGCGATCAAGGGTTTTAATGACATCCTTCCAACGCAAACTGCGGCTTGGAGAAGTCTGGAACAACAATTAGCATCTTTAATGGATGCCTATGGCTATCAACAAATCAGGTTGCCGATTGTAGAGCAGACAGGTTTATTTAAACGTGCCATCGGTGATGCAACAGATATTGTTGAAAAGGAAATGTATACCTTTTTCGACAAAGGTAATCCGCCAGAATCACTGACTTTGCGTCCAGAAGGCACGGCGGGTTGTGTACGTGCCATGCTGGAACATAACCTGCTACGAGGCGCTGCGCCGCGAGTTTGGTATGTGGGTCCAATGTTCCGTTATGAAAAACCACAAAAGGGCCGTTATCGCCAGTTCCACCAGTTTGGTGTGGAAACCTTTGGCGTGGCAACACCTGATATTGATGCTGAAATCATTTTAATGACTGCACGTTTATGGAAACGTATGGGTGTGGCAGCGAGTGTACGTCTTGAGCTGAATACTTTGGGTGAAACCGATGAGCGTGCAGAATATCGTGCAGCTTTAGTTGAATTTTTAAACCAGCATAAAGAGGCATTGGACGAAGATTCGCAACGTCGTTTAACCACTAATCCATTGCGTATCCTTGATTCTAAAAGTGAATCCACCCAAAAGATTCTGGAAAATGCACCCAAGTTGCATGACTTCCTAAAAGAAGATTCAATCCAGCATTTTCAGCAATTGCAGCAATATTTAACTGATGCTGGGGTTGAGTTCGTGATTAACCAGAAACTGGTTCGTGGTCTGGACTACTACAACAAGACTGTTTTTGAATGGACCACCACCATGTTGGGTTCACAGGGGACGGTTTGTGCGGGTGGCCGTTACGATGGTCTAGTTGGGCAGCTAAAAGGCAAGGTGGATCAGTCTGTGCCAGCAGTCGGTTTTGCTATGGGGATGGAACGCCTGTTGTTGTTGCTTGAGCAGGTCGAGCAGGCGAAAGAAGTGCGTGACTGTGAAGTGTTTCTGGTAGCCGAACCAGCTTGTCAGGCAAAAGCTTTGGTGTTGGCAGAGCAAATCCGTGACCAGTTAGAAGCAGCAAACAGCTCAATTCGTCTGAAAACAGGTTCACAAGGCAGTATGAAAAGCCAAATGAAAAAGGCTGATCAATCGGGTGCAATCTATGCCGTAATTCTGGGTGAGCGTGAATGGGAATCACAACAGCTTTTGGTGAAAGAGCTTGCCACGGCTGAACAGTCACAGGTCAGCCTGACTGAGCTGACTCCATTTTTTATCGAAAAATTTAAACAATAAATTGCACAATATTTTAGGAAAAGGACAATCACATGAGTTTAAGTGATGAAGAACAACTCGACCAGATAAAGTCGTTTGCCAAAAAATATGGTTCTGCCATGATTAGCGGAATTCTCATTGCCCTGATTGCCTTTTTCGGATGGGAATACTGGCAAAAGAAGAACTTGACTGAAGCCCAGAATCAAACCGCCAAGGTGCAAAAGCTGATGGATGAGGCGAAAGCGGTATCAGGTCAGCCAAATGCCTTGGCAACAGTCTCTGAAGCGGCAGACAAAATTGTCAAGGATGATGCGGATTCTGTGCAGGCGATTCAAACTCAATTTATCCTGGCGAAACTTGCTTATGATAAACAAGACTACGCTGCAGCTGAAAAAGCATTAAAGAAAGTTGAAAACTCAAAAGTTAAAGATGCGGGTTTGGTGCAAATTGTAAAAATACGTTTAGCGGATTCACAATTAGCACAAAAGAAATATGATGAGGCGCTGAAAACCTTATCCAAGGTGACTGAACCAGCATTTAAAGCAACCGCAGATGAGTTACGTGGCGATATCTATGTTGCGAAAAAAGACAATGCATCCGCGCGTAAGGCGTATCAAAGTGCCTGGGATAACCTGCTTGAGCGTAAACAGGAGCGTCAGCTTTTACAAATTAAACTCGAAAGTGTTGGCGTTTTAGTAGATGATCCTGAAATTGAGCGCCCGATCTTAGATACCAAAGTGGATGAGTCTTAATGCAGAATAAACTAAAACTACCTTTGGCCATTGCAGTTGCTTCAGCTTTATTGCTTGGATGTTCAAGTAATAAGGTTAAAGAGGCCAAACCAAATCCATTGCCGAAAATTCAGCAACAACAAGGCTTGAACCTTGTGTTTTCGCAAAGTGTTTCATCTACAAGTGCGGCTGAGGCTTCACGCCTACAGTTGGATACCGACAATGGCGTGATTTTTGCGATTGATCCTGATGGTCAGGTTTCTGCCTATAAGGGCAAGCAGCGTCTTTGGAAAAGCAAGATTACCAAACAGGAACTCACTGCTGGTGTAGAGGCGGCTGAGGGAATTGTTGTGGTGGGCAACCGTAAGGGACAGTTGTTTGCTTTAGATCAGGCTACTGGTAGCCAAAAATGGTCTGCCAAATTATCTGGTGCGATTTTGTCTCCTTCTCTCATTCAATCGGGACGAGTTATTACGATTGCAAATGACGGGACTGTATTTGCGCATGACGCTGTATCTGGGCAACAGGTTTGGGCATATAAATTGCCAAACGTCCAGTTTAGCCTACGTGGTCAGCCTGCACCTGTACGTTTGGATGACCGTACTATTTTGGTCGCATCAGCGAATGCCTATGTATATGGTCTGGATGTGATTAGTGGTGTGCCGCGTTTCCAGCGCCGTGTTGCGATCAGTGAAGGACGTTCAGACATTCAGCGCCTGATTGACATTGTGGGCGATCCAGTGGTTGCGGGGCAGTATCTGGTCACCACCAGTTTCCAGGGACAGGTCACAGTCACTGATCTGGCTACACAACGTGTAGTGTGGAGTGAAGATGCCAGCAGTACCAACCGTCCAGAAGTATCGGGTGACAAGGTATTTGTTTCTACGGTGGATGGTAAGCTGAATGCCTATAGCCTGAGCACAGGTCAGTTGGCTTGGCAAAATGAGGAGTTGCTGAACCGTCAGCTCAGTAACCCTGTCATGTTGGGGCAGAGCCTTGTGGTGGGTGATATGGATGGTGTGATCCATCTGCTTGATCCTGCTTCGGGTAAACTGGTTGGGCGTGCCAAAACCAGTGGTGAAGTGCAGTCACTACGCGTGATTGATAACCAGCTTTATGTTGCTACGCGGAAAGGTGCATTAAGCATTTGGCAGAATCGTTAATTTTAGCTCTGCTTGTGCTAAAATAATCAATTAGCGATTGCTAAACAGAACATTGATCGGGGTATTTGATTATCAAAGCCCCGAATTTTTATTGTGATTACTTGATCACCAAAATCTTCCATACTGTTTCTGATACGATGTCATCAAGATGGCTCGTCTGAATTAAGGTTAGTTTATGAAACCCGTTATTGCGCTCATTGGTCGTCCAAACGTCGGAAAATCAACGCTATTTAACCAGATCACCAAAAGTCGTGATGCTTTGGTTGCTGACTTCGCTGGTTTAACCCGTGACCGCAAATACGGTGATGCGGTTTATCAGAACAAATCGTTCATTGTGGTCGATACAGGTGGTATCGGTGAGAATGAGGGGGGTATCGACACCTATATGGCGGAGCAGTCAAAAACTGCCATCCATGAAGCCGATATCATTATTTTTGTTGTGGATGCCCGCGCTGGCTTATTGGCTTCAGATGAGCAAATTGCGCGTGAGTTGCGTACCCTTGGCAAGAAAGTCTACCTCGTTGCCAACAAGGTCGATGGTGTGCATGCGGAAGCAGCCTTGGTGGAGTTTTATAAGCTTGGTATGGGTGAACCCATCCAGGTCGCGGCCAGTCATGGTCGTGGTGTGCAGCAAATGCTGGAAGAAGTCCTGGCGGAAGTCCCAGAAGATGAAAATCCAGAAGAACACAATAAAAACACGGGCTTGCGTTTAGCAATCATTGGCCGTCCCAATGTGGGGAAATCAACGCTGGTTAACCGTTTACTCGGTGAAGAGCGTGTGGTGGCTTTTGACCAGCCTGGAACAACACGTGACTCGATTTATATTCCATTTGAGCGTGATGGCCGCCAATATACCCTGATTGATACCGCAGGTGTGCGTCGTAAAGGTAAGGTCGATGAAATGATTGAGAAGTTCTCAATCGTTAAGACCCTTCAGGCCATGAAAGATGCCAATGTGGTGGTTGTGGTGGTTGATGCCCGTGAGGGGATTGTAGAGCAAGACCTGCATTTAATTGGTTATGCGCTTGAAGCGGGTCGTGCCATGGTCATTGCCATCAACAAGTGGGACAATATGAGCGAGTATGACCGTAAGCAATGCAAGCTTGATGTTGAACGCCGTTTTGACTTTATTCCCTGGGCAAAAATTCACTTGATTTCTGCATTGCATGGAACTGGAGTGGGAGAACTCTATCCATCCATTCATCGTGCTTATGAATCTTCAAACTTAAAAGTTTCACCAGCGAAACTGACCCAGATATTAAATGATGCGACTGAAGCGCATCAGCCGCCATCCATTGGTGGCCGCCGTATTAAAATGCGTTATGCGCATATGGGCGGACAAAATCCACCAACCATCGTGATTCATGGCAACAAGGTCGATAAAACCCCGGCGGATTACCGTCGTTATTTAGAGAACGTGTTCCGTAAAGTGTATAAGCTTGAGGGTACGCCTGTAAAAATCGACTTTAAGACCTCAGAAAACCCATTTGAAGGGCGTAAGTCTCAAGTGGATGAGCGTGTTGCCGCACGTAAACGTCGTTATATCCAGAAATTTAAAAAGGCGGAAAAGAAATTCAAGCGTTAAGTTTTTTCTTGATGTCAAAAGCCCAAAGTCTGCTTTGGGTTTTTTTATTGCAATGAGGGCAGTTATGGCACGCATCATCCAGATTTATGTTCAGGCATTGGCTCAACTGCTTGAAAAGAAGAAAACAGATTTTGCTGATTTAAGCCGCTTTAATCATTATAAAAAACAGCAGATACAAGCTCAGCGTAACCAGCTTCTGGCCAATCAACTGAATTGCGCCATAGACGATCTAGCTTTTGCCCAGCATGAACATGGCAAACCTTTTTTAACATCTCATTCGCTACATTTTAACCATTCACATAGTCAGCAATATTATGCTTTGGCCATGAGTGAACGTGTTAAAGATATTGGGGTCGATGTTGAGGAATTGGATCGTCATGTTCGCTTTGATGCTTTGGCTCAGCATGCATTTCATCCCGAAGAATATCAAACATGGCAAGAAAGTCAGGATAAAGAATATTGGTTTAGGGTATGGACGACCAAGGAAGCAATTTTAAAGGCATCGGGTTTGGGGATTCGTTTGGACCTGAATAGTTTAAATACCCAGATTCATCCAACCAGTCATGGAGGAATGTGTTCCCATCCACTACTGGGGACTTTTGCCTATCAGAATTTTATCTTAAATCAGAAGATTGTGTTGACAGTGGCATGGCGGGCAGAGCAGTCCTGTCGTGGTTTTCAGTTTCCACAGATTGAGGTGATTCGGCCATAAAAAATGCCAGCAATTATGCTGGCATTTTATTTGAATCAAGAGAAGTAGAAAGTTTAAGGAATCTCTTCTTCTTCAAACTCAGGTTTAACCTGAACAATAAAGTCCTGACGATTCAGGCCACGCCATAAAGCGAAAGCTGTACCGATATAAATGGATGAGTAAGTACCCACAAATACACCGATAAACATCGCCACAGAGAACCAGTGCAGACCATCACCACCCAGGAACATCATGGCAAGCACCACGAGTAACAGGGTCATCGAGGTATGGATCGTACGGCGTAAGGTTTCAGTAAGGGCAATATCCACGATTTCACGCGGGGTTGCACCACGAATCTTACGGAAATTCTCACGGATACGATCCGATACAACGATGTTATCGTTAAGCGAGAAACCAATGACAGCAAGTACCGCAGCCAGAACCGTAAGGTCAAATGGCCACTGGAACAGGGCAAATGCACCAAAAATGATCACAATATCATGGAATAGCGACAGCACAGCGCCAATTGCCAGTTTGATCTCGAAGCGAATGGTTACATAGATCAGCATCAGCAGGAGCGCAAGTGCAACCGCACCCGCAGAACGTACATAAAGTTCATTACCCACTGCACCCCCGACAGAATCCACCTTATGCACTTCTGCGGCATTGTTTGGCAATTGAACCGCTTTGGTGATGGTGTTGTTCAGGTCTTCAACATTAAGGTCTTCCTGAACAGGCATACGCACGATCAGGTCAGTGTTACTGCCCAGAGTTTGTACCACGGCATCCTTGAATCCAGCACGATCCAGTGCCTGAACTACCTGAGCAGGCTGAACCGCCTGTTTATAGTTCAATTCAGCCGATATACCACCCGTAAAGTCTAAACCTAGGTTTAAACCCTTAGTGGCTATAAAGAAAATACTCGCAATGGTAATCAAAATCGAGAAGATTGCGGCAGGTTTGGCAATCTTCATGAATGGAATGATTTTTAGATTATCTGGACGACCGTATTGTTTTGAGTCTTGTTGAGTCAGATCAGTCATGTGAATCTCCTTAAATACTCAACTTTTTCAAATTACGGCGTTTGCCATAAATGAGCTGTACGATGGCACGAGTCACGGTAATCGCAGTAAACATTGAGCAGATGATACCGATCATCAAGGTCACAGCGAAGCCCTTGATTGGACCTGTACCAATTGCAAACAGAATAAATGCCACGATAAAAGTGGTTAGGTTCGAGTCAAAAATGGTGTTGTAGGCTCGATCATAACCCGCGACAATGGCTTGCTTGGGCGATGCACCCCACAGCATCTCTTCCCGTATCCGTTCACAGATCAGGACGTTGGCATCGACCGCCATACCAATGGTGATCACGATACCTGCAATACCTGGCAGGGTGAGGGAAGCGCCAATCCATGACATTACAGTAAGAATCATGGCAAGGTTGAACACCAATGCAAAGTTGGCAATCAAACCGAATAAACGGAAGAACACGATCATCCAGATCGCAACCAACAGGAAGCCGATTTGGGTAGATAACACGCCCTTATCAATATTTTCCTGACCCAGGCTAGGACCGACTACACGCTCTTCCACGAAGTACATTGGTGCAGCCAAGGCACCTGCACGAAGCATCAACGCCAGTTCAGCCGCTTCCTGTGGAGAGTCAAGCCCTGTGATACGGAACTGTGAACCCAACACGGCCTGAATGGTTGCGGCATTGATCACCACAGACTCGGTATATGGAGTACGAACTTCAGTTTGGGTCCCTGTTTGAGGATCAGTGACATAGCTGATTTTTTGCTTATTTTCAATAAACAGCACTGCCATTCGTTTACCCACAGCATCACGGGTGGCATCTGCCATGAGCTTGCCACCAGCGGAGTCCAGAGTAATGTTGACTTCTGCACCACCTGAATCCTGACTAAAGCCAGAGCTTGCGTTCTGGACGCGTTCACCGGTCAAAATACGGTTACGGTTTAACAGAAGTTGTCGGCCACTATCCAGTGATTCATAGGCAAATACTTCCGTGCCTGGAGGAAGCGGCTGACCATTATATTTTCCTGTATATGGGTCAATATATTGATCATTACTATCAGCAACCAAGCGGAACTCAAGGTTTGCGGTACGTCCAAGAACACGTTTTGCCTCGGCAGTATCCTGTACGCCTGGCAATTCAACCACAATACGGTTGTTACCCTGTGTCTGTACCAGTGCTTCAGCCACACCCAACTCGTTAATACGGTTGCGTAGGGTGGTCAGGTTCTGGTTCACTGCATAAGACTGGATTTCCTGACGGCGTGCATCAGTGTAATTCAGTTTTAAGGTGGCGCCTGTAGCCGTTGCAACCGCCTGCTGGGTAAACTCATTACTATTACGGCGCAGGAAATCTGCCGCGGCATCACGGTCAGCATTGTCAGCAAATTGGATGGTAATGGTGTTATTACTTAAATTAAGGTTGTTAAACTTGATTTTGTTGTCACGAAATTGACGACGCAGATCAGTTGCAGATGTTTCCATACGCTGACTAATTGCTTTATCCATGTCGACTTCAAGCAGGAAATGTACACCACCACGCAAGTCCAAACCAAGTTTCATCGGTTTGGCCCCAATCTTTTGCAGCCATTCTGGTGTGGTTGGTGCAAGGTTGAGGGCAACCACGTAGTCATCACCCAAATCACGGCGCAGCACTTCCTTGGCCTTTAACTGGGCCTCTGAGGAGTCTAAACGTAATAATGCCGCGTTGTTGGTGAAGCTGTTGTCGTGACTGCTAATGTTGGCAGCTTTTAAAATCTGCTCAGCTTTTTGCACTATGCTCTGATCAATCTGGGTACCTGCCTTTGCCCCAGAAATCTGGACAGCAGGTTCATCTGGATACAGACTAGGAAGTGCATATAACGTACTGATCACAAGTACCACAAGGATCAGTAAATATTTCCATGCAGGGTAACGCATTCGCTTTCTTCTTAAATGAAAAAGTCGTGCTGAGGCACGACGATCTTATGATTAAAGGTTGTTTAAAGTGCCTTCAGGCAATACTGAAATGACACTGGCACGCTGGATTTTGACCTCTACGCCACGAGAAAGCTCAACAACGGCAAAGTCACCATCAAGTTTGGTGATTCTCCCCATCAAACCACCAGCAAACACGATTTCACTGCCAACACCTAGGCTTTCAATCAAAGAACGATGTTCTTTGGCACGTTTCGCCTGTGGTCTCCAGATCAGGAAATAGAAGATCGCGATAAATACCGCAATCATCAATAAGTTTGCCATCAGGCTAGGACCTTGCTGAGCCGCTGGTGCAGCGTGAGCAGTAGAAATTAAAAAGCTCATTTCGATTTCCTAAAGTTAAAAAGCCAAAAAATTAACAATAAATTCCAATTCGTTTTGCAATGTACCCTGTCTTGCGGTCAGGCGCAAATCTTGATGCACTTACTTCACATTAGTCTTCAGGGCAGGGTGGAACTTCCAGTCCACGACGCCCATAAAAGTCCTGAACATAGTCATCAAATGTGCCATTATCCAGTGCATCACGCATGCCCTGTGTCAGGCGCTGGTAGTAACGCAGGTTATGGATGGTGCCAAGCATGGAGGCCAGCATCTCACCACATTTCTCTAAATGATATAAATAGGCACGGGTGAAATTTTTACAAGTGTAGCAGTCACAATGTGGATCTAAAGGTCCTTTATCATGACGATATTTACTGTTACGGATTCTGACCAGACCATCAGTGACAAAATAATGGCCATTACGGGCATTACGAGTTGGCATCACGCAGTCGAACATATCGACACCACGGCGAACGGCTTCAACGATGTCTTCTGGTTTACCAACACCCATCAAATAACGTGGTTTATCCTGTGGCATTTTGTTTGGTAAATAATCAAGCACCTTGATCATTTCTTCTTTCGGTTCACCCACCGATAAACCACCAATCGCATAGCCATCAAAGCCAACCTCTAACAGGCCGTTGAGTGACTCATCACGCAGGTCTTCGTACATGCCACCCTGAATAATGCCGAATAAGGCATTTTTATTCTTAAGTTCATCATGGTGGTGGGTTTTACAACGTTTTGCCCAGCGTAAGGAAAGCTGCAATGATTTTTGCGCTTCTTCATGGGTTGCAGGGTAGGGTGTACACTCATCAAAGATCATCACGATGTCTGAATTGAGTACACTTTGAATCTCCATTGAAATTTCAGGAGACAGGAACACTTTCGAACCGTCGATAGGCGAGCGGAAAGTCACGCCCTCTTCCTTGATTTTACGCATTGCACCCAGGCTAAACACCTGAAAACCACCTGAGTCGGTCAAAATTGGTTTATCCCATTGGATAAACTCATGTAGGCCGCCATGCTCCTTAATTACTTCCAAGCCAGGACGTAAATATAAATGGAAAGTATTTCCCAAAATAATCTTTGCCTGAATCTCTTCAATGTCACGAGGTAACATACCTTTCACTGTACCGTAGGTACCCACGGGCATAAACACAGGTGTTTCAACCACACCATGTTCTAACGTTAATCGACCACGACGGGCACGTCCCGACTGACCTAATTTTTCAAATTTCATGACACATCCTGAGCAAGATCGAAGCACTGCTTTGAGCGCAGCGCAAGGCGAAAAAACAGTTCGCTGATCAAAAGCGGCTATTTTCCTTGATTATGGCGTGTAGTTCTACTACTAAATGTAGCGAGGGATAAAATAAAAAAGTTTTCTGTATGAAGTGGCTGAATATTGGTTGGTGATGTGTGGAAAAGTCCCCCCTTTGAAAAAGCATAGGTATCTACAATCTGTAACCCCCTCCTAGCCTCCCCCTTGAAAAGGTGGAGAAACACCATTTAAATCAATTCTTTATAGGATTCTTGAGAAGTCTCCCCCTGATAAGGGGGAGATCTAGAGGGGGTAAAATTAGAACTTGATGATCCTGCTTTGAAAAAGGGGGACTGAGGGGAATTTTAAAAATTCGGCTTATAGTCGAAATTATCTGTCGCAAGATTATCCTTAAACGGGCGAATGGTTTTCTTGGATAAGGTTAGGGTATTGATCAGGTTGTTGGGGAACACCTCGATCTGGTTATTAAATAATTCTACGTTACGGTTAAAGATGGTAATGGCAGCACCGACATTTTCATTTTGTTCCTGAATATCATCCATCATCTTGCTATACAGCGCATCGGCTTTGAGTTCGGGATAGTTCTCAACCACGACATTGAGGCTACGGATCAGTTCCTTACTCATTTTTTCAATGTGCTGTAACTGGGAAATATCCGTGTCATTCATATTTAAATTGAGAATCTGTTGACGTAGCTCAGTGACTTTTTCCAGTGTCGATTTTTCAAACTGGGTGTATTGGGCCAGCGTTACCTCTAAGGCTTCTAGCGTTTTGACTTTTTGACGTTCAAAATTTGCAACTTCAGACCAAGCACGTTTGGTGGCATTAAAGTAACGCACGATGTTGTTTCGTGTATAAACACCCCACACTATGATCACAACAAAAATTCCCAGGAAGATCAGTAAACCTGTCATCGCTATTCCTCTTATTGTTATCGCCAGATTACTAGCTAATTAAATTCAGCATCAGTTGTTGAAACTTTTGATATTGCGGCATGGTCATGGTACGTAAATGTCCACGCAATGCTGAAATATTATGAATTTCACTGCGTTTACTGGCGGTTTGGAAAAGGTTTTGTTCGCCGAGGTAACACAAAATTTGCTCTTCATGATGATAAATTAAATCACCTGAAAAATGTTCAAAAAAATCATGCAATTTTAAGGTCATACTGGGGCCAACTTCCTTGGCGAGCTGATGCTGGTCAAGACCGAAAATTTTAAGTTTCTGGTTGATTAAAATATCGCTGCTTTGCCATGAGTTGGTATAGGGCGCAAAAAAACGTGAACGCTGATTGCTCACCGCGACACCCAACGCAGGTATCTGAAAGATAAAAGCCCCCCACAAATCCTTATGAATTTCTTTTACGATTTTTTTCTCATTGTTTTCCTGAAAAATTGGCATTTCACTGATGTAGTGGTATTGAAAAAGCAGAACCTGATGTTCTGTTATGCCATCATGCCATGTAGTTGAAGCATATTGCGTAATTTCGTTAGATTCAGTGCCACGGTTAAACAGTGGAAAGTACTGCTTTAACCTGCTCATCACCAGGAGGGGTTGTGCCTGTATGGGCAGGTAGGCAGGCAACTGTTGAAACAGTAAACCATAACGCAATACAGTCATGCGCTGTTCCAGATAATTGATGACCTGTGTCAATGGTTCTTTGGGTTCATAGAGTAAATAGGCTAAAAAGCCTGTTAAAAAAGCCCCCAGAAAACTCCAGATAAACTGAATATGGGGATGAAGAAAATAGCCAAAAATGAGTGTACTAATACTGGTAATTGCCAATAGATAAGGCAGTACATTAAAAAAGCGTAAACCATGATCCTCACGCCAAGGATGCAACGCATCCAGCAATTCCTGATCGTTATGTGATTTTTGCCCGATCTCCCAAAGTCGGGCAATATTGCGAAAAACCTGGGCATTTTTTTTGCGTCTTATATGTAGGGCTTCTTGGACGGTGTCGATCGGCATGGAGAGGATCAATTCATTGTAATAAGGCTAAGATCGTTTAATTATGCTTTAACTTTCATAAACCAAGAAGTGGCATGTGAATCTGATTGTTGTTTATCCCAAAGTAAATTTCCTATCATTCAATTTATTTTTATGAAGCAATAGGCTAAACCTTGATTTAGCCTATCTTTATATTCTTTAAATTTCTAGTTTATCAACCAGCATCGCATCGCCATAACTAAAGAAACGATAGCGCTGTTCAACAGCATGTTGATAGGCCGCTAAAATATTTTCTCGATTTGATAAGGCTGAAACCAGCATCAACAAGGTGGATTCTGGTAAATGGAAATTGGTGATCAGTCGATCCACGATACAGAATTGATAACCTGGATAGATAAAGATTTGTGTATCACCTGTCCAGGCTGCAATCTGACCTTGATTGGCTTGCGCTGCACTTTCAAGGGCACGGGTTGCAGTTGTACCCACAGCAATGACTTTATTGCCACGCGCCTTGGTTTCCAAAATCAGGTCAATGGTTGCCTGTGGCACATCACACCATTCACTGTGCATAATATGATTGGTGATGTCGGTGGTGCGTACAGGCATAAATGTCCCAGCACCGACATGCAGGGTCACAAAGGTTTTTTGCACACCTTTGGCTGCCAATTTTTCCAATAGATTTTGGTCGAAATGCAGGCTTGCTGTTGGGGCTGCTACACTGGCAATTTTTTCAGGGTCGTGAAATACCGTTTGATAACGCTCAGTATCAATCTCTTCAGCTTCACGGTTAAAATACGGGGGGATTGGCAACTGGCCATATTGATCAAGCACAGATAAAATTGGTTGTGAAAACTCAACGATAAACAGGTTTTCATGGCGACCCTGTACTGTCACAGGAATGGCATCTTCACCAATATATAGCTCTGCACCAGCCTTGGGTGAGTTGCTTGACTTAATGTGGCAATGAGCGGTGCGGGTATCTAGCATCCGTTCAACCAGAACTTCAATGGCACCGCCTGTGGCACGCTTTCCTTTTAAGCGTGCTTTCATGACCTTGGTGTCATTTAGCACCAATAAATCACCATCTTCCAGTAAATTCAGGATATCGGTAAAGACATGGTCATGGTAATGACCCTGTGGGTCGATATGCAGTAGGCGTGAGGCGCTGCGGCTTTCTAATGGATAACGTGCAATCAGTTCATCAGGAAGATCAAAAGAGAAGTCAGAGAGTTGCATAATTTCTTTTCCATATCGAATCAGAACAGCATCTTTCCAAGGTTTATCCCTAAAATAAAAAACCCCAAACTTTTAATGCCAGTTTGGGGTTTTTGAAATCTTGGTCCCGAGGGTCGGACTCGAACCGACACGTCATCTCTGACAGCGGATTTTGAGTCCGCCGCGTCTACCAATTTCACCACCTCGGGAAGAGTGCGATGCTTTGTGCTGCGTATAATACCCTGTTTAAAGCAGTTGTCAATCATGCATAATGATCAGTTGTTGAATTTTAGAGCAATTTATAGATTTTTTATGTGTTTTCATAAAAATGTTTAGAGATGGCGAAGTTGCTTGTTTTATAAGCAGAAATAAATTTTTGTTGAAAAGTCATGTTTTGTTGCGAATTGATCTAATCAATAATTGTCTTTTATGTTAAAGTTTGTTAATAGTGGGGATGATTTTCTCATTCTTTTTTAAATAAAACCTACATACATGTCATAACGATAATATTCGAGAGGCGAGCATGGCGATTCAACTATTAGAATTACATCAGGCTGATAAGTTAAGTGCTTGTAAAATTTCTCTTTCTTTAGGTATAACTTCAGAACAAAACTTGCTTGAGCAATTTTTGCAGTTTAACCGAAACCTGATGCAGGCCAATACCGCATTGCTTGTTTTTCATCAGGAACCTTATCTTTGGCATTGTTGCCCTGAAAAATTAAGAGTGATTGATTCTTCAAAAATTACCAAGAGCTTAAATACCTTATTTGTGAATGATGACCTGATTGACTGTAAACATCCACAATATCCAACATTGCTGGCTTTTCTGGCTTCACTTAAGCGAAAAGCGCAAACCGCAATCGCCCTGCAACTCAGACATCCCAATCAGACTGCCTTGGGTTATGTGATTTTATTCGATGAAGCGGCTCAGGAATTTACCGACTTACAAAAACAATTGTTGCAGGCCCATTGTGTCAGTTTCATGCAGCAACTGGAATTGAAGTTTAACCATGACGAATTAAAAGAATTATACCAACAGGAAGTGGCGCTTAATTTTAGTAAAACCAAGTTCTTCTCCATTATTTCCCATGACCTCCGTGCGCCATTTCATGGCTTGCTGGGTTTTTCCGAGATTCTGGCAAAAGAGCGTGACACACTGGATGAGGCAAGTGTCCAGAATATTGCAGACTATCTTTATGATACTGCCCAGTCGACCTATAACCTGCTGGAAAGTTTATTAAATTGGTCAATGGCCGAGGGTGGACGCTTTAGCGCTTATCCTATTGAGTTTAAGTTAAGACAAGTGACCACCATTGTCACGGATGTTTTAAGGACGCTTGCGGTCAAGAAAAATATAAACCTGATCAATGATGTGCCAGAACATATCAAGGCCTATGCTGATATGAATATGGTTACTTCCCTGATTCAGAATCTGGTGTCGAATGCCTTGAAATTTACCGATATAGATGGTTTAGGCGTAGTGTCGATTCGCGCGGAAAAGCAGGGTCGCCATGTTGCCATTTATATTCAGGATACAGGTTTGGGTATGACCGATGAGCAAATGGCAGAGTTGTTCCATCCTCGCCTAACTGTCAGCTTAAAAGGTACAGCAGGTGAAAAGGGTGCAGGCTTAGGCTTGACCTTGTGCAAGCGTTTTGTCGATTTAAATCATGGCGAAATTAGCGTCAGCTCGAAAGAGGGTGAGGGAACCACCTTTAAGGTGCTGTTGCCAGCCGCAGGTGAGCACATGGATGTATGTGTTGAACAACCTAAAGCCAAGGAAAAATTAGCCTAAACAGATTTTAAAGATAAGCTCGTAACTGATATAAATGATCTGAGATGACATGACATTAGTCGAGCTTTTTTATATGAATGTGGAACAGCGACAAAAAACCTTGGTTGCAAGCCAATATGCTGAGCAAGTTTTAAATTTATACCAGACACAATTAGGGCTTGTTGAGAATTAACAAAGGCTACTGATTAATTTATAATAGTACTATGGATAGATACATACTTACTGATGCCCAATGGGCAAAAATGGAACCTTTTTGCCTAGGTAAAGTGACCGATCGAGGTCGTAGTGGAAAAGATAATCGATTATTTTTAGAAGCAGTCCTATGGATTGCCCGTACAGGCAGTCCATGGCGTGATCTACCTGCTCATTTTGGCAAATGGAATACCGTGTTTAAAAGATACCGTGACTGGGTGAAAGCTGGTGTATTTGAAACTATTTTTGCATCTGTAAATGAAGATGTTGATTTGGAATACGCCATGATTGATGGAACGATTGTTAAAGTTCATCGACATGGGCAAGGTGCAAAAGGGGGACTTTCAAACAGTCTATAGGTAAATCTCGAGGTGGAATGACCTGTAAAATTCTTGCCTTAGTGGATAGTCTAGGCAACCTCATTAAGTTTCGATTAATGCCTGGTCAATATCACGATTTAGTAGAAACCAAACCTTTAATTGAAGATATTGATTTTCAAGCATTACTGGCTGATAAAGCATTTGATGCAGATTGGCTCATCCAAGAACTCAATGAACGTAAAGTGAAAGTGGTGATCCCACCCAAATCTAATCGAAAAGTAATGAGAGCATTTGATACGATTATGTATAAATGGCGTCATCTCATTGAAAACTATTTCTGTAAGTTAAAAGAATTTAAACGTATAGCGATGCGTAGTTGTAAAACAGATACGAGTTTTGAAGCCATGATTCAATTGTGCGCGAGTGTAATTAACTCTCGGTAATTCTCAACAGACCCTAGAACAAGACTACTTGGAAGATCAATTTCTTGATTCGCTTTCAACTGAAAGTATCCACCAGAAAGTCCAGCATGCTGTCATAGATTTAACTGATGAGCAGGCCTGGATGAAAGCCTTGCGTATTCTACGTGCCAGACTGATGTTTCGCTGGATTTGGCAGGATGCCAATCAACTCACCAATGTCGTTACCCTGACCCGTGAACTTTCTGATTTTGCCGATGCCTGTATCTGTGCAGCCAAGGCATTTGCACTTGTTCCCCTGATTGCAAAACATGGCGAACCGATAGGCTATTCAGGTCAGGTTCAGGACTTGATTGTGATTGGTATGGGGAAGTTGGGTGCGCAGGAGCTGAATCTTTCCAGTGACATTGACCTGATATTTGCCTTTGATGAACAGGGTGAAACCAATGGTCGTAAGTGTATAGATGTACAGCAGTTCTGCATTCTCTGGGGACAAAAGCTGATTTACTTGCTGGATCACATTAGTGCGGATGGTTTTGTATTCCGTGTTGATATGCGTTTACGTCCTTGGGGGGATGGTTCTGCCTTGGCGATTAGCCATACGGGACTGGAAAAATATTTAAGCCAGCATGGACGTGAATGGGAGCGTTATGCCTGGATCAAGGCACGCGTGATTACAGGTGGCAAGTCGGGCGCTGAACTGATGGAAATGGCGCGTCCATTTGTTTTCCGCCGTTATGTGGATTATTCCGCCTTTGCCGCAATGCGTGAAATGAAAGCCATGATCGAACGTGAGGTGATGCGCCGTAATATTGAGGATGATATCAAGCTCGGTGCTGGTGGTATCCGTGAAATTGAATTTATCGTCCAAGTATTTCAGCTGATTTATGGTGGCTCAAAACGTGAGTTACAGGACCGTCAATGTCTGGTCAATTTACATCATCTCGGTGAGGCTGAATTACTGGATCAGCAGGCGGTGATTGACCTTGAAGATGCCTACCTGTTTTTAAGACGGGTTGAGCATGCTATTCAGGCATTGAATGATCAGCAAACCCAGTCCCTGCCAAATGAACCTGAATTAAGGCAGCGCATGATTGAGACTTTGGGCTTTGCAGATTGGCAAGCCTTTCTCGATGTGTTGAACCAGAAGCGTGACAAGGTGAAAGTTCAGTTCAAGCAACTGATTCAGGAACAGGAGTTTTCTGCACCGATTGATGATTTTTCACAGTTGGAACAGCGTCTCAACACGGTGCTGGATGAAGATGCCAAGAATTTGATTCAAAATTTCTGGCATGGGCAAGCACTACGCAAAATCCCAGCCAGCGCTTTGGAGCGATTAAAGAAATTTTGGCCGCATTTGATCGAGGCAATCTTACAGTCACCGCAACCACAAGTCGCTTTGTTACGATTAATGCCCTTGGTGGAGTCAGTGCTGCGCCGTACCGTGTATTTGGTGATGTTGATGGAGAGCCGTGGTGCCTTGCAGCGACTGGTCAAAATGGCAACGGTGAGTCCGTGGATTTGTGAGGAACTGGCGCAATATCCAGTGTTGCTGGATGAATTCTTGTCGATGGATTTTGGCTTGCCGCAACGCAAGGATTTAGAGGATTCATTACGCCAGCAATTACTACGTATTGAGATTGATCAGGTCGAAGACCAGATGCGGGTATTGCGCTTATTTAAAAAGAGCAATGTATTGACCGTTGCCGCCAGTGATGTGCTGGCTGAAAGTCCACTGATGAAAGTTTCCGATGCCTTAACTGATATTGCCGAAGTCAGCGTTCAGGCAACTTTAAATTTAGCCTATCAGGCGGTGGTGGAACGGCATGGCTATCCTGTTGGAATCAATGGTCAGCGCTGTCGACTCGATGCCAAAGGTTTTGCGGTGATTGGTTATGGCAAGCTGGGTGGGATTGAGTTGGGCTATGGTTCTGACCTTGATCTGGTATTTATCCATGCCCTTGAGGAACAGAGTGAAACTGATGGCAAGAAAAGCATTAGTGGGGCCGAGTTCGCCATTCGGGTGGCACAAAAGTTTATGTCCCTGATGACCACGCAAACGCTGGATGGACGCGTGTATGAAATTGATACACGGCTTCGACCGTCAGGTGAGGCAGGGATGCTGGTCACCAGCCTAAAAGCCTATGAACACTATCAGCAAAAAAGTGCATGGTTATGGGAGCATCAGGCGCTGGTTCGGGCACGTTCAATCGCGGGTGATACCGATTTATGCCAGCAGTTTGAACAGATTCGTTGCCAGATTCTGACCCAAGTCCGTGATGAAAATGAAGTTCGTCAGGAAGTGCTGAAAATGCGTCAAAAAATGAAAGATCACCTTGGTTCATCGACAGAGCAAAAAAAACATGGGATTTTTCATTTAAAACAGGACTCAGGTGGTATCGTTGACATCGAATTTATGGCACAGTATGCAGTGCTTGCATGGAGTGGGACGAATCCAGATCTCGCCCATTTTTCCGACAATGTAAGAATTCTTGAAGATGCTGCTCAAGCAGGCTGCTTATCCAGTGAAGATGCCACAGCACTCATACAAGCTTATCTCCGTGAACGAGCCGAGAGCCACCGTCTAGCCCTTGCAAATCAATCTATGCAAGTCAATGCTGCGGACTGGCACGATACCCGTGAGATCGTTTACAAGTTATGGCAAAGATTAATTGATCCGAGTGCAATTATTGCATTAGATTTTGAATAAATTTTTTGTAACTTTATTCAAACCCTTTTGTTTTCCCCTTATCAAGGGGGAATTAAAGGGGGTTACAAAAAATGATTGTGTAAAAATTTGGAGTATGTGCCATGAATTTGGCTGATCGTGATGGTTTTATTTGGCAAGATGGAAAATTGGTTGATTGGCGTGATGCAAAAATCCACGTCTTAACACACACACTGCACTACAGTATGGGTGTTTTTGAAGGTGTCCGTGCTTATGAAACCCCAAATGGTACTGCAATCTTCCGTTTACAAGACCATACCAAGCGCTTGTTAAATTCAGCAAAAATTTATCAAATGAATGTTCCATTTGATCAAGCGACATTGGAACAGGCACAAATTGACGTTGTACGTGAAAACAAATTGGCATCCTGCTACTTGCGTCCATTGATCTGGATTGGTTCTGAGAAGCTGGGAATTGCCGCGACTGACAATACCATCCATGCTGCGGTTGCCGCGTGGGGCTGGGGTGCATACCTTGGTGAAGAGGCAATGGCACGTGGTATTCGTGTTAAAACCTCATCATTTACCCACCACCATCCAAACGTGACCATGTGTAAGGCAAAAGCCTGTGGTAACTATACGGTATCAATCCTAGCACATCAGGAAGTGGCGCGTTCAGGTTATGACGAAGCCATGTTGCTTGATCCACAGGGCTTTGTATGTCAGGGTGCAGGTGAGAACGTATTCCTGATCAAGGATGGCGTGTTACATACGCCTGATTTGGCTGGTGGGGCACTTGAGGGCATTACCCGCCAAACCGTGATTACCATTGCCAAAGACTTGGGCTATGAAGTGGTTGAACGCCGCATCACCCGTGATGAGTTCTATATCGCTGATGAAGCATTCTTTACAGGTACAGCAGCGGAAGTGACACCAATTCGTGAATATGATGACCGTGAAATCGGTTGTGGTTCACGTGGTCCGATCACCACTGTGATTCAGAAGACTTTCTTTGATGCGGTTCAAGGTCGTAATGACAAATATGCAGATTGGCTGACTTATGTGAAGTAAGTCCAAATGTTTGAAAGAGCGAGGCTTAGGCTTCGCTTTTTTATTACCAAATTGTCAATAGACTGCAATCAAAGCATCATCAATCTTTCATTTAACTGAACTAAGTTGTCTCTAAAGCGAAGCAAAATAGAGCAATAATGAAAATTACGGTGGTTGGAGCAGGCTATGTGGGCCTATCAAATGCATTATTATTTTCAAGACAACACGATGTCACTGTGCTTGATATTGACCAGGCTAGAGTGAAAAATATTAACCAGCGAATTTCACCGATCAGTGATTCCTGTATTCAAAACTATCTATCCGAATCTAACCTTGATGCAACTTGTGATAAAGCGCTGGCTTATCAACATGCCAAGCTGATCATTATCGCAACACCAACCAACTATAATTCTGAAACCAATTATTTTGACACCTCAAGTATAGAAAACGTGATTGCTGATATTCAGGCAATTAACCCCAAAGCCTTGATTGTTTTAAAATCGACCATTCCAGTTGGCTATACGGCTGAGCTATCCAAACGTTTAGGTCTTAAAAACCTGATCTTTTCTCCTGAGTTTCTGAGGGAGGGGCAGGCGCTACAGGATAATTTATATCCATCAAGAATTGTTGTGGGGGAAAAGTCAAAGCGGGCTGAAAAGATAGCCAAGCTCTATCTTAAGGCAAGCATTAAAAAAGATGCAGTGATTCTATGTGTGGATTCGACAGAAGCCGAGGCGATTAAACTATTTTCCAATACTTACTTAGCCATGCGTGTGGCTTTCTTCAATGAACTGGATACCTATTGCTTAAAAAACAGATTAAGTACTTTGGACATTGTTACGGGCGTGGGTTTAGATCAACGTATTGGTGATCACTATAACAATCCATCTTTCGGCTATGGTGGTTATTGTCTGCCAAAAGATACCAAGCAGTTGCTTGCCAATTATCATGAAACACCACAAGAGTTGATTTCAGCCATTATCCGATCCAACCAAACCCGTAAGCAGGCGATTGTGGATGATATTTTAAGACGAGATGTATCCTGTGTTGGCATCTACAGACTCACCATGAAAGCTGATTCCGATAATTTCAGGGAATCTGCGGTACATGATGTTTTGCAGGGACTGGCTGATCAGGGAGTGAAAATTGTTATTTATGAACCAACTCTGGATGTAAGTGAGTATCTAGGTCATCCTGTTGAGTCCAGTCTACAAAAGTTTAAATCACTGTCTGATCTCATCATTGTCAATCGGATGGTGCCTATGTTCAGTGATGTGATGGAAAAGATCTATACCAGAGACTTGTTTGGGGTGAATTGACGTGTATATGTCGTGCATAGGAATTTTATTGATTGCTCTTGTCCACGTAACATAAATGACTTTTTTACGTTATAATTCCTCGCAACTATACCATTCAGTTGAATTATAACTATGGCTCATATTTTAAAATTAGATGCTTTAAAAGAAGCGGGGGTTTCTACTTCACCTTATCCATATTTTGTTGTGGAAAATGCGTTACAAGATAGTGAAGTTCAATCTGTGATACAGGACTTTCCAAAGATTGAGCAGGGTGGGAGCTATAACATTAATGATGTTGAACTCAAACCGCATTTTGATCGGTTTTTGAAGTCACTAGATTGTAAAGAGTTTCGTCAAATTTTGACTGAAAAGTTTGATGTGGATGTCATGGAACATCCAATGATGATTACTTTACGTGGTTATTCTCGTCAAAAAGATGGTCGTATTCACTCCGATTCTAAAACTAAACTAGTGACCATTTTAATTTATCTAAATGAATCTTGGGATGCACCAACAGGACGTTTACGAATCCTGAATGACGAAAAAAATATAGAAAATTATGTAGAAGAAATTAATGCAGGTCCAGGTACGCTGGTTGCATTTAAGGTGACTGATAATGGTTGGCATGGTTATGTTCCGTATGAGGGACAACGCCAATCGATTCAAATTAATTTTTTGACTAGTGATAAGGCGAATGCAAAACATCGTTTTGTTCATGGGTTGAGTGCTAAAATTAAAAAATTATTTGGGTAATATAAGATGTCAAATATTCAGCAAAACTCACCAGAACCTCAACAGGATAATATTATCATATGTATGAAGTGGGGAACCAAATACGGTGCTGAATACGTCAATCGCCTGTATAACATGGTACAGCGCCATCTGACCTTACCGTTCAAAATGGTTTGTCTGACCGATATTAGCGAAGGTATTGACCTGAATGTACAATGTTTTCCGATTCCATCGCTGGATTTACCCGCAGGCGCACCTGAACGTGGTTGGAATAAACTGTCTACTTTTGAACCAGATTTATATGGACTAAAAGGCGATGCTTTATTTTTAGATTTAGATGTGGTGATTGTCGATAATATTGACTGCTTTTTCCAAGAACAAGGTGAATTTTTCATCATTCATGATTGGAAACGTCCGTGGCGTATTACCGGTAATAGCTCGGTGTATCGTTTTAAACTCGGTGCTTTTCCTGAAATATTGCCGTATTTTCGCAAACATTTTGATGAAATTCGGCAGAAATTCCGCAATGAACAAGAATATCTTTCTTGGTTTGTACATGAGCATAGTACACTTAGTTATTGGAATGATGCCTGGTGTAAGAGCTATAAATATCATTGTCTGCAAAAAATTCCATTGGCGTATTTTAAGCCGCCTGTAAAACCTAAAGATGCCAAAATTATTATTTTCCATGGCGAAATTAATCCACCTGATGCAGTTTCTGGTGGTGGTGGTAAGTGGTATCGCTATGTATTGCCTTCTGATTGGATCAAAGAGTCTTGGCAGTAAGTAAGACGACATCATTACAAGAGTTTGATTTATGAAAGATACAATACAACCTATTGATATCGTAATTGCTTGGGTGGATGGAAATGATCCTAAGTTAAAAAACAAGCGTCAACAATTTATAAATCAAACTGCACCGTCAAATGCTTTAGATGCAACGCGTTTTGCGAGTAATGATGAAATTTATTTCTGTATTGCCTCCATACTCAAATTTGTACCGTATTGCGGGAAAATTTATGTAGTCACTGATCAACAAACACCACAATGGCTGGATCAGTTTGAGCAGCAGAATCTCTGTGAGAAAGGCAAGATTAGAGTGGTCGACCACACGGAGTTGTTTAGAGGATACGAATTTGCATTGCCGACGTTTAATTCTTTAAGTATTGAAACGATGCTTTGGAATATACCGAGTATTTCAGATTATTTTATTTATTTAAATGATGATTTCTTCTTTAATCAACCCTCTGATCTACAAGACTTTTTAATTGATAGTCAAATGGTGATGTATGGGCATTGGGAAAGTAATCTAGTAAAAAAAATCAAATATATTGTTAGAAAGTTTGTGCAAAATAAATTTGGAAAACTGGCACAACCCTCATATACAATGGCGCAAATGTTAAGTGCAGATTGTGTTGGCATGTCTCAATATTTTGAGATTCACCATCGTCCGCATATCTTGAGTCGGATACTTCTATGCAATTATTTTGAAAAAAATATGCAACAATTACAGAAGCAAATTAGCTTTAAATTTAGGAATATCGATCAGATATTACCTGTAGGTTTATCTAATCACCTAGCGATTAAAAATGACCAAGCAATTCTCAACGATGATGTTGAAATCGCTTATTTAAAAGATCATCGTGATTTAGAGTCGTTTACTCAGGCTCTATCAAATCCTGATATTAAATTTGGTTGTATCCAAAGTTTGGACCAACTGCAACAGAATGATGAACAGCATATACGCCATGCACTTATTCATAAATTTAAAGATGTTTTGCCTAGTCAGATCCAAGCGACGATAGCAGGATAAGCAAAGGAAGATCGGATGAAAGTTGTTACTTATCTCATAAATCTAGAGGGTAGTGATCAGCGTTTAGCAAATGCGACAGCTCAGTTGCAACAAGCGGGTTGGGCATTTTCTCGTTTCCCTGCTTATGATGGGCGTGGTAAAGCATTATCCGAATTTGAAAATTATGATGATGCAGCAGCCCAAAAAATATTAGGTCGTAGTTTAATTAGTTCTGAGTTGGGGTGCTATCTCAGCCATTATGGTTGTGCTAAAAAATTTTTAGAAACGGATGCGGATTATCTTGTTGTCCTTGAAGATGATATTCAAGTATTACCAAACTTTAAACAAAAGCTTAATTCATTAATCAGCTATCTTGATCAGCATAAAGAACTCGAATGGTATGTGGTGAATCTTGCTGCAAAAAAGAAGAAATTGGCAAAAGACATCGTTCAGATTGATGGTTATACAATCTGGCATGCTTATTACTTTCCCATCCGTGGTGTAGGATTAGTATGGTCAAGAGCAGGTGCTGAGGCATTTGTTGAGCTTGGTAAAACCATGCAAGTGCCAGTCGATATCTTTTTTCAAAGCTGGTTAAGTAAAAATGGCAAAGGATTGGGGGTGTGGCAGCCTTTTGTTCAGCCTGCTGGGATTGATAGTGATATTTTAGGCACTGTGGCAACACAGGGTATTAAGCGCAAAGCACTGGAAAATAGAAGTGCTTCACATGGTTTTAAGAAGCAGAAAAGAATGTGGCGTGACCGTTTTTATGCGATTAGGAATTTACTCTCTTAAACGCTGTAATTATGCGAGTAAAAAGTCCTTTAATGTATTCATTTTATAGCTGAGTATTTAAATGAAAATCTTTAAGAAATTGTTTTATCTAGTGAAATTTCATTTGATGTATTCGTATAAAATTAGGCATAAAAACAAAAAAATTGATAACTATGCTGGGTTACTCACATTTAATCAAACAGAGGAAACTATAGTTTTACCAAAAAAGTTATGGATGTATTGGGAAAACGATATTCCTGAGTTTGTTGAGAAATGCATTGATCGGATGCGTGAGAAGAATCCTGAATATGAGGTTTTTGTACTTAATCCAGAGAATGTTAATCAATATAGTCATATTGATTTTAGCCAACTTAAAGATGCAACGGCCCAGCAAAAAGCTGATTTACTTAGATTTGATCTAATGTACAATCATGGAGGGATTTGGCTGGATGCAAGTATCATCCTATATGACCGTCTCGACTGGATTTCGGAGCTTATGGTTGAAAAAAAGACCGCGAATTTTGCTTATTACCGTCGTAAAAATACTACTAATTTGAATTTCCCTGTGTTAGAAAATTGGTTATTAGCAAGCGTGGGTCATAATATTTTCTTTAAACAATGGTATGAAGAATTATATTTAGCAATTCAACAAACACCTAAAAAGTATATTCAGAATATTAAGGCAACTGAATCAAATACAAAGGACATTTTTCAACAGATCAGTAATTTAGAATATTTGGTGGCATATGTTGCTTGCCAAAAGATTATGAGAAAAAATTTTCCGAGTATTAGCTTGATTGATTGTGATGAAAATGCATTCTATTACCAAGTCAAAAACAGATGGGTTAAAGAAAAAATATTAATTAACATGGCGATTAATTATCCAGCCGATGAACATCCTAAATTGATAAAACTGGCAGGGAAAGAGCGTAACTATTTATGCCAGTTCTATAATAAAGGGATGTATTTTGAAGGGTCTTTAATTGATATTTAATTTAGTTTTATAAGGGCTACTCCCAAATAAATTGTTTTAAGGTCTCGTATTTTGCTTATTGCTCGAAGTATTCGGCAGAAGCAAGTGAGCCTATGATCGAGATATGTCTACCATCCAGAGAATATGGGATTGTATCTGTAGCCATTTGATCTGATCTAAATAGTTCTTGTTGGGTGAGTAATATTGTATTTGGGTGCTTGCTTACGATCTCGTTAATGATTTTTGTTGCTCGTTTTTGTTCAGTGGCTTTCGGGTTATTCATATAACTTTGTAAGTTCAGATCTCGATGCAACCACATGGCTCTTTTAAAAAGTAGGCTGATGTTTTTATTAAAAGCATAAGGTTCAGACATTACGATGACCTTTTTATGATGTTTTTCAGCGACCTTAAGTAATTCAGAAAAACCATTTTGCTGGTTTTGCTGTACGATGTCAGACAGAGGTGGTCCCACTTGTTTGAACAACTAAAAGCGTATTTATAAGTGATATTCCGCTCTAGTTAAGCCACCTTGTTTTGTTGGGGTAGCTGATCA
>NZ_KB849435.1:1770504-1774703 GCF_000368425.1 Acinetobacter sp. CIP 102637 | reverse complement strand
TGCCATAAAATACTCCATATATTGATGTTTATAACATCATTTGAGGAGCAGAATATCACTTATAGGAGTTGTTCAAATTTACGGATCCATCTCTGACCAACGGCCTGCGAATATCAACACATCGTATTGATCTATATGTTTAGATAAATACTCACGATTTAATAAGCACTGTTGATACGCTGTAGATTGTTTGTTCCCTGTAAACTCTTTATTAAGACTTGGATAACACCAGTTTGTCGTAATGGCTTGTATATTTAAGTTCAGCTTCTTTCCAATCTGATCCCAAAACGGGCTATTGTGACCTGCAAATGAATCTCCAAATAACAGTGCCGATTTTGCATTTTTCTGTTCTGAAGCAATTGAGCATTCAAATCCTTGTGAGCCTACTTTGAGATTATGGTTATCTTTAATATTATAAAAACACCACCCATTTTCAACACTTGGCATTTGCATTTTGTCTAGATTAGAGGGAGTGTTAGATTTTTCTCGACTTGCAAGACCATTTTCTTCTATATGTTTATAGATTGGATAAAGTAAGAGTAGGGTGGAAATAAACAATAAATATATATGCCCTTTTTTGAGCTTTTGTAGGGATTTTCGACTACCTTCGATGTATTTATAACTTAACCACCCCAAGAGTAAAGAGAGTCCGAGGGAGAGACTTAAGCTAATAAAATTTAATTTAATAAAAAAATAATTCAATAAGAAAAATACAGGCCAGTGCCATAAATAAATAGAATACGATGCACTACCAATGTTTTGGATGAATTTTGCTTGAGTGAAAATTGAATTTTGACGATTAGCAATTAAGATGAGCATTGTACCCATCACTGGTAATAAGGCTAAAAAGCTTGGCCAAGGTGTATTCTGATCGTATAAAACTAGACTAAGAAGAATAAAGGTAAAACCCAAACCTTCACTGAGTTTTTGTAGTGGGGCAGTGAGTTGTTTATTATTAAAGTAGTAATATACCAAACCTCCAGCAACTAGTTCCCACGTACGCGTTGTCAGCTTAAAGAACCCATACATGGTATCTTTAGCTGTCATTAATGTTGAAAATGATAGGGAAGCAATAAGTATAAGACTTAAAAAAATACCAATATATTTTAATTTTTTATCAAATTTTGCATAAATAAAGAGCAAGAGAGGAAATAAAAGATAAAACTGCCATTCAACCGAAAGAGACCAAGTGTGAAGTAGGGCTTTATCATGTGTATCGGCAGCAAAATAATCACCAGCTTGGCGATAATAAAGATCGTTTGATAGAAAAGTCAGACTGTATCGTGCATCTTTAGCAAAATTCTTAAAGTCTTCTGGAATAAAAATAAACCAACCCAGTATGGTAAGAAATACAATAAGGAATAAAAGTGCTGGAAATATTCGTACAATTCGAGCGAGATAAAAATCTGTAAAAGAAAGCTGCTGCTTAAACAGTTTTTCAATGATAATTTTTGTCATCAGATAACCTGAAATGACGAAAAAAATATCAACGCCAAGATAACCAGCCGAAAACCCAAATATTTGGAAATGGAAAAGTACAACTAAAATTACAGCATAAGCTCTTAATCCATTAATATCATTCCTAAAAGTATTGATGCTCATGCAATAAGTTTTCTAAAAAAAGAGTAATTGTATGATTTATTTCATAATGACTGGATAATTAGATTGTATTGATTTTTTTAAAAGATTCTATGGCACTTGTGGGGGAAAGATTATAAACCTGAACTTGGTGCTCTATAAAGAATTCAGCCGCAGCATCAAAAGCGGGAAAAATTAAATGTAGGTATTGATCTAACATTGTTGGCTGTTTGTTTTCTATACTCTCATAAAAACGTGGCTGAGAAAAATTATTCATATCTAATCCAGCGATATAAATTTCTTTAAAACCAATTGCATATGCGACTTGTAATGCCACATATGGTACAGTTAAATAATCAAATACTGCATTGAATATATTCGTTGAAAAGCCAAATTCGCCATATAAGTGAAAATAAGGTTTTTCTAAATCTAGTTTGTGCTTTTTACCCATGAATGGTTCAACAGTTTTATCTTGGAAAATAGTCTCGATGATTTTGATTTCGCACTTAATTTGACTTGGGTCAATTCTTTTTAAAATGATGTCTAAACAACGAGGCGTTGTGAAAAATATACAATCACTGTTAAGAACTTTTAATATTAGATCGAAACGCTTAGTCGTAAAATTAAAATCAATAATTACGTAATATTTAAAGTGAATGTGATCTAGTGAAATAGCACCATTCACACCAATATAGTCATAGTCAGGATTGGTCAGAAAACGTTGATCTATATCTTTGACAGAAGGCCCAGTTGCAACCAATACACAGGTATTTTTTTGACTTTTAAATGGTTTTGTATGATCGGCAATTAATTTTTTATTAAAAAATAATTGCTCTAAGTCGCCTTCGCTATTGCGAACAGTCTTGTAGTATGGCCAATAGCGGCGATTATGTTTATATGCTTTGGAATGGAAAGACTTATAAAGGAACTTGAAAATATTTTGTGTAATACGATTGAAAATCTGTTGCATCGAGTTTACTCAGGTATAAGTTTACCACCATAGGATGGAGGATAGACTAAAATTAATCTCTTAATTATATGATATTTTTTATTATTAGCGCGATTGTGGGAGAGTGAATCTGTATTGAATATTTTAACACTACCTCCCCCATCGTATATTGTTTAAAAGAAGTAGTGTTATTGTAGCTGCGAAAGCATTAATCATCTAAAGAAAATTTCTTTTTTCCTTTAAATACAGACTTAAGCGATTGAACTGAGCGATTAAACCAGTTCGCCTCTGTATCTGGACGGGTTACTTTGTTGCCATGATAGTTGATCTGTGTTGCTTTTGAAAAATTACCGAAAGGAGTGATCGTATAGTTTTCAGGGCGATACCCATTTTCAAGAGCCTCTTGGTAGTATTGATCAAATAATGCGACAAGGTCTTCACGTGGGTGCGGCATGATTTTCCCATCAAACCAATGCTTTTGCCCAGATGCTTCAAGGCGCGGTAAGGCATATTTATGACTAAACTGTGTACCCATATCAGAGTAATGCAAAATTTTAATTTGCTCAATTGGAAGACCTTCACCATCAATATTGTTGTATGAATCTTGATAAGGTTGAACAAGTTCAGGCTTTTCTTTGATGAGCTGCATCAGTTTTTTATGTCCCTCAGGATCTGCTTGTAGTTCTTTTAATGTAGGCAAATGTTGTTTAGCTTTTTCACAGTCCCATACACAGGTGCATAAACGAGCAGTACTCTTTCCACCCTTTGCGATCACGATCGCATCATTACTCAGTGGATGTGACCATAGCTCAGCAATGTCACATAAAACAACGACATCCGCATCCATATAGATGGCACGACCTTGAAAGTTGCATGACTCAGGGATTGCCCAACGGAAACCTGAGAATGGAGTTGCCCATTTTTCTGTATGCCAACCTTCTCGAGTTTCTTGATTACTGTACCATGGACTTTTAGGGTCATGGCTTAATTGCATCCAAACAATTTCAACAGGGTGTTGGGTGTGTTTTCGAATGCTGTAATCTAAAACCATCATTTGTTCTAAATCACAGTTGTTGGGATCACAACCCACAAATACTTTAATTACTTCATTGTTCATATCTGCAATCACTTCATTATTTATAAAATCAATGCAGTAAGTAGAAGATAACATCTAAAAGAACTGCATGATAAATTAAAAACTAACATTGTAAGTCTATCTTTTCAACATGACTAGCATTGATGTGTATTGATGAACAAATCAACGCAGGATTTCGATATTGGTACAAATGTGTTTTACTTTGTTGTTGTATTTACAAGATAGAATATGAATAATACTTAGATTTTAATATCTTAATGCATTGTGGCACGTTGTTGCTAGTGAAGATTATACTATGAAGAATTATGTGATCAGCCTTACTTATGCGGATCAGCGTCGCGATCATATTTTATCGATTTTTCAGAAACAGGCGATAGATTTTTGTTTCTTTGATGCTGTCACGCCTGCCACGATGGAGCAGATTGCAAATGCTTTAGGACTTGATATAACAAAAACAGATCTTGCTAAAAGTGAAGTGGCTAGAGGTGGTCCCACTTGTTTGAACAACTAAAAGCGTATTTATAAGTGATATTCCGCTCTAGTTAAGCCACCTTGTTTTGTTGGGGTAGCTGATCA
>NZ_KB849435.1:1308953-1769414 GCF_000368425.1 Acinetobacter sp. CIP 102637 | reverse complement strand
TGCCATAAAATACTCCATATATTGATGTTTATAACATCATTTGAGGAGCAGAATATCACTTATAGGAGTTGTTCAAATTTACGGATCCATCTCTGCTTGTCTATTAAGTCATGCTGCATTATGGCAAAAGGCAATCGATGAAAATTTGAGTCATATCGCAATTTTTGAAGACGATATTCATTTAGGAGAAGAAGCTACTATTTTCTTAACTAAAAGTGATTGGATTCCTGAGGGCTGCTCAATTATTAAGTTGGAAGCTTTTTATCCTAAAGTGGGGGTGGAGTCTTCTTTTAGAAGTTTGCCTTCAAAGCGTAAATTATCTTTATTAAAGACCGTACATATGGGGTGTGGTGGCTATATTCTATCGCAGCAAGCAGCTCGTGATTTACTCAATTTATTAGCAACTTATGAACAGTTGATTCCAGTTGATCATATTGTTTTTAAAGACTATATGACAAAGTTCCCTAATCAGATTTTCCAAATGCTACCAGCACTTTGTATTCAAGATCATCTTTTGGGGCAGCATGTTAACTTCCCAAGTTTTTTAGAAAAAGATAGGAACATTCGCAAAGGAGAGTACGAATATCAAATTAAGCCTAAGCTTAACTTTGTTCAAAAAATACAACGAGAGAGACTGAGACTCTCGGCGCAAATAATTAAATTGTTGAAAGAGTTTGTTTTAGTGTTGAAAGGAAAAAGGCTCACAAAAGTTAAGTTTAAATAATCACTTTGAAAAGATAAGATTATTTTTTATATAATTCATCTGAAGCATTCTCGCCCCTAAACCTTTTATATCCCCACATGTACTCTGTAGGAAAGCGGTTGATCATCTGTTCAACTGCTTTATTCAATGCTGTCGTTGCGACTTCAATATTTCGATCATAGAGTTGAAGATCGTTTAGATCGTCACAGTAGACATCAAAACCTTCATCATCTTCGCGACGAAAACAGCTTAGGCCCACTAAACGACACTGGGTTTTTTGTGCCATTTTACTTGCTAATGTGCTCGTAAGGCAGGGAATCCCGAAGAAAGGAACCACAACACCACCTGAAGGTTGGGGCACATGGTCGGGCAAAATTACACTAAATCCACCTTGTTTAAGGTTTTTAAATAAAGCCTTTACACCATTGGCATCAGTTGGAACCAATGTTGCATTGAGTCGCTGACGAGCATGGAGAGCAAAGCTATTAAAGCCACTATCTTTCATCGGTTTGTACATGATGGTGGGGATACCGTATTGGTGTACCCAAGCATTCATCATTTCCCAAGTTCCAAGATGAGGGGTAATAATTAAAGCGCCTTTAGGATCATTGAGTGCATCAGTTAAGACTTCTAAATTATGCACAGTATGAATTTGCTGGATGCTCCACTCAGGAGGCATTGCCCAGCATTTCCCAGATTCGATATAACTGAGACATTGCTTGGTGACGCTTTCCCGAGCCAATTGTTCTTTTTGTTCTGGGTTAAGTTCTGGATAGGCGAGACCAATATTGACGCGGGTTTTCCACAGCATACTTTTATTAGGATTTTGATTGATAAAGTAGGCTGCCACTTTTGCGATACTACGCAAAAATGTTAAAGGTAGAATACGTAGTAGGGTAATGTAAAACGACATGACCATCAGTCTTGCTTATCGGTATTGCCCTTGAGCACCATATAGATCAGTGCCACAAAAATCAGGAGTGCACCCACAAGGCTACTGACACAGAAGTATAAAATGCGCTGGTTGGTGGTCATATTGAAAAGTTCATTGGCGAGGATGTAACGCATAAAGAACCACTGAGCCAGTGAAAACACAATAATTACAATCGTGTGTCGACGTACATCAGGACGCATTGCCATAAGACTGACCTCTCAATAAAAAGCAGCCTATTATGCCACTAGCAGGCATGATCGCAAAGTAAAACTCGAATATAAAAAACTGCATATTTCTGTATAAATATCCCCATTATTTTGGCTCAAAACAGATAAAGTCACTGTTGACTAGATTGAATGATTGATAGTATTGTACTAAAATAAGTACAATTAATTGTACTCAATTAAAAAGGTGCAAAATGAAAGTTGTAACTTATTCCGATCTCCGCAAGAACTTGGCAACTGTACTTGATGGTGTCATAGATGATCACTCTCCTGTACTTGTGACTCGACAGAATAACCAAACAGCTGTATTGATTAGCTTGGATGACTTCAATGCCTATGAAGAAACAGCACATCTACTTAAAAACCCAGCAAATGCAAAGCGATTACGTGATTCTATTGCCCAGATTGAAGCAGGTAAAACCATCAACCGTGAGCTGATTGAAGAATGATTTTAAGCTGGAGTGATGAAGCTTGGGATGATTGCCTCTATTGGCAAGCGACAGATAAACAAACACTAAAAAGAATCAATACCTTGATTAAAGACATTAAGCGATCACCATTTGATGGAATTGGTAAACCTGAGCCACTTAAACACGATCTAGCAGGGTATTGGTCAAGGCGGATTGATAAAGAAAACCGTATCGTTTATAAGGTGACATCTGAATCAATTATCATTGCGATGTGTCGCTATCATTATAATTAACTGAAAAAAATCATAAAAAACCCTGCATTAAGCAGGGTTTTATTCAGCAATCAATTGAAAAAATTACTTTTCTTCAGCTTTTGCTTTTTCGCGTAAACGAATACCAAGGTCACGCAATTGATTTGCTTCAACTGGTGCTGGTGCTTGAGTCAATGGACATTCAGCCGTCTTGGTTTTCGGGAATGCAATCACGTCACGAATCGAAGATGCACCTGTCATCAACATAATCAAACGATCAAGACCGAATGCTAAACCACCGTGTGGAGGCGCACCGTAACGTAATGCATTCAATAAGAAGCTGAATTTCTCTTCTGCTTCTTCTTCACCAATACCTAACGCTTCAAAAATTGCTTTTTGCATTTCTAAAGTATAGATACGAAGTGATCCACCACCGATCTCAGTACCATTAAGTACCATATCGTATGCAACAGACAATGCCGCACCTGGATTTCTCTTCACTTCTTCAACACTTGATTTTGGTAGTGTGAATGGGTGATGCACAGAAGTCCATTTGCCATCATCAGTTTCTTCGAACATTGGGAAATCAACAACCCAAAGTGGTGCCCACTCGCACGTTGCAAGATTCAAGTCATGACCGATTTTCACACGAAGTGCGCCCATCGCGTCATTTACGATCTTCGCTTTGTCTGCACCAAAGAATACGATGTCGCCATTTTCAGCGCCAACACGTTTTAATAAATCGAGTACGATTGGTTCGATGAATTTCACGATTGGAGATTGAAGACCTTCGATACCTTTTTCAAGCTCGTTAACTTTAATATAAGCCAAGCCTTTTGCACCGTAGATACCGACGAATTTGGTGTATTCGTCAATCGCACTACGTGGTAGCGAACCAGCACCTGGAACGCGTAACGCAACAATACGACCTTTAGGATCTTTCGCAGGGCCAGCGAATACTTTGAACTCAACGTCTTGCATTAAGTCTGCAACGTCAACCAATTTCAATGGAATACGCATATCTGGTTTGTCAGATGCATAGTCGCGCATTGCGTCAGCGTAAGTCATACGTTCGAATTTATCGAATTTTACATTCAATAATTCGTTGAACATTTTAACCGTTAAGCCTTCCATTAAATCCATGATGTCATCGTCACTCATGAACGATGTTTCAACGTCGATTTGGGTAAATTCAGGCTGACGATCCGCACGTAAATCTTCGTCACGGAAACATTTAGCGATTTGGTAATAACGATCGATACCACCGACCATCAACAACTGTTTGAACAATTGTGGTGATTGTGGAAGTGCATAGAAGCTACCATTTGAAACACGACTTGGGACTAAATAGTCACGTGCGCCCTCAGGTGTTGCACGAGTCAAGATCGGTGTTTCAACATCGAGGAAACCGTGATCTTCAAAGTAGTTACGAATCAAGTTAGTCACTTTAGAACGGAAGCGTAAGCGATCTAACATTTCTGGACGACGAATGTCCAAGAAACGGTATTTCAAACGAATTTCTTCAGAAATATTGGTGTTTTCGTCATTCAATGGGAATGGAGGTGTTTCAGAAGCAGCTAGAACTTCGATTTCTTTTGCTAAGACTTCAATTTGACCACTCACCATATTGGCATTTTCAGTACCTTCATAGCGACGACGTACACGACCTGTAATTTTTAACACAAATTCAGAGCGTGCTTTATCCGCAGTTGAGAAAGCTTCTGGGGTATCAGGATCAATAACCACCTGAACCAGACCATCACGGTCACGCATATCCAGGAAAATTACACCACCATGGTCACGGCGACGATGAACCCATCCGCATAAAGTCACTGTTTGATCGATTTGGGCTTCAGTTAAAGAGCCACAGTAATGAGTGCGCATCATATTGAATTATTTATCCAAACTATATTGGCTAGAAGGTGAATGCGTAAACAGCGCATCACCAATGAAGGGGAGATTATGCCTTGTTGAACATATTGTCTCAAGTCTTAATCATTTCAACAGAATTTTAAAGCGACGCTTTTTTAAAAAAATGATCTTGTTTGACCTTTTCGATCAAATAATAGTAGCAACAGACATGCTGCTGTAAAAATACAAAGTGCTGTTTGAGTAAATTCGTTAATTGATTTACCAATAAAAAAATATCGTTCGGTGTACCAGAGTTCTGATGAAATATGACGACTATAGTCCCAAATCGACAACAATCCAGCAACTGTTGAAATCATTAAGCTTGTCGTGATAAATGCTTTGATTTTAATCGGTACAGGTTGAGCTAGTTTATGTTTGATGTAATAGCGTTTGCACATCCATAAGATAAAAGGTAAGGCGAGAATAGATGAAGCAATCTGCAAAATAAAATGTAATGGATAATGCAAACCAAAGAGAGAAATATCTTGTGCGAGTAAATCTTTAAAAGCGAAGGTTCGAAAGTCCAGATGGGTTAATCCATCCCAGATTAAATGTGTCGCTGTACCCAAAATAATCGCAAACCAATTCATAAGAATAAAGCCCACTGCATCATCAAAATTGCTGATCTTTATGGGATCTTTTATACCCAGAAAGCGATAACTGACAGGTCGATAAATGAGATACCACAAGAGACAAAAGAATAATCCAATCGGAAGATTGGGGAATAATATGCCAGACCACTGATGTGTTAATGCAATTGTTTCTTGAGTAAATAAACGATGCAGGTCTGGGGTCATACAGCCGATTGCAAGCGCTGCGACAGGCAAATGACCCTTACTCAATTTTGTTAGAGGTGATGCAAGAACAGCGTGAGAAAGAGTAAATGGCATATTCTTGGAGCGTTATAAACATTGAATAATGGATCAGTAGTGTAGCAAATGTTTTTTGTGGTTATGTTTTTTATTGCAAAAATAATGAAATGTTATAATATAACAAAAATAAAGATTGACTGATTTGAGACACGGCATGTCATTTTCTAAAAATATTTTGACTTTATCTATTTTAGCAATAGCCAGTAGTACCACCTTTGCAGAAGAGGAAACAAAGGTTCAACAACTTGCTACGATTGAAATTAAAGCGCACCCTTTAGAGCGAAATGCGACCGATTTTGCTGTCGCAGATCATGTGGTTGAGCAAAAAGAGTTAACTGAAAAAAGTGTAACATTAGGTGATGCCTTGGCTGGTGAGATGGGTATACATACCAATCAGTTTGGCGCAGGTTCAAGTCGTCCAGTGATTCGAGGACAAGATGGTGCTCGAGTCAAAGTGTTGCAAAATGCCTCTGAAAATATTGATGTTTCAATGTTATCGCCTGACCATGCGGTCACGGTTGATCCATTATTAGCAAAGAAAATAGAAGTTATTCAAGGACCATCTACTTTACTGTACGGTGCTGGTACTGTAGGTGGTTTGGTCAATGTCACAGACAGCAAAATTCCGACACAGATGCCAGAAAATGGTTATGAGGGGAATGTTGGACTCCGTTATAACACGGGTAGTGATGAAAAATTAGCAAGCGCGGGTGTTACCGTTGGTTTAGGTGATCAAGTTGCCTTGCGTCTTGAAGGCCTCAAACGTGAAGCCAATGATTATATTGCACCTGATTATTTCCATGAAGGCGAAAAAGAACGCCGAGTCGATAATACTTTTGCCAAAGGGCAAACTATAAATGTGGGTCTATCGTGGATTTATGATCGTGGCTTTACGGGTATTTCATATAGCAATCGTCAGGATCAATACGGCTTGCCAGGACATAGCCATGAGTATGAAACTTGTCATGCACATCTTTCAGGCAAGCCGCACTTACACTGTGGAGACCATAATCATGGTGATGAGGATGATCATGACCATGAAGAACACGCACACGATGCAGGTCCGTGGATTGACCTGAAATCTGAACGTTATGATGTGCGTACCGAACTGAATGATCCGTTTGTGGGCTTTAAAAAATTACGCGCACAAGCGAGCTATACAGATTATCAACATGATGAAATCGAGGAAGATGCCATTGCGACCCATTTTAAAAACAAAGGCTATGATGGACGTTTAGAGTTGGTACACAACCCACTGGGTGCATGGGAGGGTGTGATTGGTACACAGTACGGACAACAAAAGCTGGAACTGACAGGTGAAGAAGCCTTTTTGGCACCAAACACCACCAAAAAATGGAGTGTATTCGCTTTGGAACATGCCCAGTTGAATGATGTGCATGTTGAGCTGGCGGCACGTGCAGACCAGCAAAAAATTAATATTGATGATGCAACGAAAAAAGATTTCGACGGTTCAGCCTTTTCTGTTTCTGGTGCCGCTAATTGGGAGTTTGCACCAAACTATAAACTTTCTTTGGTTACCTCACATCAAGAGCGTTTACCTTTAGCACAAGAGTTATATGCTAATGGTGGGCATTTCGCCACCAATACCTATGAACTGGGCAATGATCAACTTGGCAAAGAGAAGTCGAATAATGTGGAACTGGGTTTCCATTATGATGATCAGGCCTTTGATTACCATGTCCATGTGTATCATAACTGGTTCGATGACTATATCTATGCCCAAACCTTAGACCGTTATAAGGACTTCCGTCTGGTGCAATATGCACAGGACAAAGCCAGGTTCTATGGTGCGGAAGCGGAAGCAGGCTATCAAATTTCACCGATCTATAAACTCGGTGTATTTGGTGATTATGTGCGTGGCAAGATCGACAATAAAAATGCACCATGTGTACCCGCAGGTCGTTTAGGTACAAAAGTGAATGCAGACTTTGATGATGGTTTTAGCGGTTCAGTTGAGTATTACCATGTATTCCAACAAGATAAGATCGCAGCTTATGAAACCGATACACGAAGTTATAACATGCTCAATCTGGGTGTGGCGTATTCAGGTAATTATGGCAATGTCAGCGATTATCGGGTGTTCCTGAATGCCAATAACCTGCTGGATGATCAGGTTTATCAACATGCATCATTCTTATCAACCATTCCACAGGTGGGACGTAATTTTAGCGTTGGTGTGAATTTTAGTTTCTAATTTGTCACTTAAATCTTATTGAAAAATCAAAGCATAAGCTCTAGCCTTAACCCATTAGGCTAGGGCTTTTTCTGTTTATATGCGTATCTTCCAACGAATTCATCAAAAATTAAACTGGTCAGGTCGACGTTACATGGCAGTCATATTGAGTATTTTTGCGATTGGGTATATTGCTTCGGCAATTTACCACACAGTAAAACCACTCCCAAAAGGGCTGGATTTTACGGGACAACTGCGCCATGCCAATGTGAAATTTCTGGCAGATCAAACCTATATGGATACGAAGGGTCAGCAACAGGTAGACCAGCATATTTTTAAAGAAATTTTTCAACTGATTGATCAGGCACACACCACAATTGTGCTGGATATGTTCCTGTTTAATCAGGAAGTTGGAAAATCTAAAGTTAAACAGATTCCTTTAACGCAGCAACTGACTAATGCATTGATCGCAAAGCGTCGTCAAGACCCAAATATTCAGGTGGTTGTCATTACTGATCCAATTAACTCGGTTTATGGTGGAATAACGCCTCAACACTATCGTCAGCTTCGTCAAGCAGGCGTAGATGTGATAGAAACAGATTTAAAACCTTTGCGTGCTTCAAATCCATTGTGGTCGGGTTTTTGGTATATCTGTTGTCAAAATTTAGGCAATAATCCTGAAGGTGGTTGGTTAAGTAATCCCTTTGGGAAGGATAAAGTGACCTTACGTAGTTATTTGGAGTTGCTCAATTTTAAAGCCAATCATCGTAAAACCTTAGTGGTCGATACGGCTCAAGGCTGGAAGAGTTTAGTGACCTCAGCGAATCCTCATGATGGAAGTTCACATCATAGTAATGTCGCACTGGTCGTGGATGGCCCAACCGCGATTGATGTATTACAAACTGAGCAAACCGTTGCGAATATGTCACAAGGTTCAAGCCCTTTTGTGATTATGGGTGGGCTGGTGGAAGATAAGCGCTTGCCACAGGTGCAGCTACTGACTGAAAAAGCGATTTATGATGCAGTACTTAAAATGATTCATGAGGCCAAGCCGAAAGAACATCTGGATATGGCCATGTTCTATCTGTCTGAACGAAATATTATTGAGGCGTTAAAAGAGGCTAAACAGCGTGGTGTAAATATCCGTATCATGCTTGATCCAAATAAAGATGCATTTGGTCGTCAAAAGAATGGTATTCCAAATCGCCAAGTGGCTTCAGAACTGAATGCGGTAGGCATTCCAATTCGTTGGTGTGATACCCATGGTGAACAATGCCACAGCAAAATGCTGGTCAAATACAATGCCCAGCAAGCTGAGTTGATGCTAGGTTCAGCGAACTTCACCGCACGTAACCTGAAAAATTATAACCTTGAGACAGACATGCGCGTTTTAGGTTCAGCACAAGCACAAGTGTTTAAAGATGCAGGACAGTATTTTGATGCTGCTTGGAATAATGCAAATGGTCGCCAGATCACGGTTGATTATGCGAAATATGCAGATGAATCGAAAACCAAGTATTGGCTATATCGTTTTATGGAATGGTCGGGATTGTCGACTTTTTAGATCTAAACACGCTCTAATTGACAATTAGAGCGTTTTATATTGTTATTTAGACTCACTATCATGATGAGGAAAAAAGTCATCTACAAGGATTTGTTGCGTTGTCCAGATGGGTTGTTCTGGGAAGATTTTAATATCTAGTCCAGTTTCACTCACAGCTTGATATAGCGCAGATTGCCAGATGTCATTAAACCACTCAGTATCATTGAGTGAATTTTTTAAGCTTGGAGAATCTTTAATCACACGACCAATTCTTCTTCGTTGCTCATTGATGGTATTTGCCCAGCTTCGGCTTTGATAATTGGGTTGGAATGTCCATTTGAGCAAGTGCATCACAAGAATAATCATGCGACTTTCAAGTTCCCGTTTTTCACTTCTGCCCATGGCCTCAATTTCCTCAACCAGATTTTTAATATCTAATTCGTTTACTTTACCTGTTTTGAGTAATTCAGCCTGAGTATTCAGCCAGCCAACAAAGTCTTGTTCGTAAGTATATGCGGTTGTCATGACAATACCTCATAACGAGCTTCTGGGAAGATTTGATCTTAACATGCTTTTAAGAATTCGGTGGAATCAACTGATCTAAATCTTTATCTGCCAGCTGATCGAGTTCACTAAGATCCGTTTTGATTTTCCACTGGCTTTCATCTTCCACAGGCGTTGGAAGTCGTGCTTCCAGCCAGTCACACACTACATCAGGACTAAACTCAGCATGATTACATTGAATCACCCAAGCTAAAAAGTCTTTGGCTTCACCATTCATATAAGGAGGAGGAGAGACAGGAAAGAACTGGGTCGGCAGGCGTTCATTGGTGGATAAATAATTCAGTACATGCCCAAGTTCCTGAACGGTCTGCCATGCCAGAGGATGCTCAACATTAATATTAAATTTAAACCACCATGCATGTTGACCATCTGTGCCATGTGCAACGATGCGAGCTTCCTGCACACTTGGAACCTTACAGAAAAATTGATAGAGACGATCAAAATTCATTTCAGACACTGACATTGCCTCAAAATTGAAAAATGGATTCTAGCATATTCTTAATCTGAGCAAGAAAATCCCTCCTTATTTCATCCTTGATTTGCCCTGAATGGTATCGAATGGTAACAGTCATTGCTGGTTTTTTACTCTAAAATAGAAATTAGGATTTGATGATGGGAGAGGGTAATGTTGCGATCTAAATACGATGTTTATGCTTTTATCAGTGTGTTGAGCTGTCTCCCCGTAATGGTCTACGCCGATAATGCCTGGAGCGGCTATAGTGGGGTGGAGCGCCGTTCCTCGCATCAAGCTTCGCCATCTTACCAGCAGCCTGCACAGGACCCATTTGCCTTTTCAAATCAGCGCTATACCCCCACTGCGCCACCAAAAGGCTATTATTATCAGCCCTATCAAAATAATAACCACTCTTACCCCAACCATCGCCCAAGCGTTCGGATTGAATATTATCCAGATACCCAATATCAGGGCAGTTATCGCCGTGAGTCTTTTGTAGTAGGGAATGAGCTGCCTGGTGAGTTTCGTAGTGAGCGTTATGTGGTTCGTGACTGGGATTATTATTCCTTGCGTGAGCCGCCACGCGGTCGACACTGGGTTATGGTGGATGGACGTTATCTCTTGGTAACCGATGATAATTTCACCATTGAAATTATTCGCTGATTTTTGGGTATTTTTGAAATTGTTCCTTGATGATGGCCTCCATAATTTCTTGGATTTCATTACAAAGCTTTGCAATGTCGCTGGATTTGTTCATGGTTTCTCCTTGAGTTTCTCTTAATCTGGATTCAGGTCAAACAGAGGATCAAACAATGAAAAAGACAGCAATATTACTTGTATCAACCTTAATGCTTGGTGTTTCTGCATCTGCGATGGCAGATTCAAATCGTTGGAACAATCATCACGATTATAAAGATCGTTACGATCATCGCTATGACCGCCATGATCATCGTGAAGCCCGCTGGTCAAATGGTGATCGTGGCAACCACTATGGTCAACGCATAAATCTTAAACGTGGTGAACGTTTACCTTCAGAGTTCCGTAGCAACCGATATATGATTTCCAACTATCGTATGCACCGTTTATATGAACCACCACGTGGTTATAACTGGATGCAGGTACAGGGCAAATATGTACTCGTGGATTCAAAATACCGTGTCTATCGGGTTGCATAACATGAGTGATCAAACCAGGCATCAAGCCTGCTTTTTTTATTTATGCAAGTTCGTCATCTTGTGGTCGTGGTGTCTTATTTGCAGGAAGTTGTTGTTCCTGCTCTTTGCCTCGGATCACAGAGGGGTAGTTCCATGAAGCAAAACGCACCACTAAAATAGCCAAAGCCAGAATTAAAATAGAACCCGTAATAATCACCTGATCCATTGAGGCCTTATGATTATGCTGAATATCAGCAATCAGTAAACGGGTCAGTGCGGTAATTGCCACGTAAATCAAAAAGCGCACGGGCATGTGATTGGTCTTGAAATAAATCCCAACCATCGCCCCCAGTTCAAGATAGATAAATAACAGCAGAATATCGTCAATGCTTGCATATTGCTTAACGGTCAGGATTTCAATCACCGTATGCACGGCTGACCATGCGATCATACAGCCGATAATAAACAGCGCCAAATAATGAAAGGCTTCGACCGCATAGTGACCTAAACGGTCGAATAGACGTTGTAGGTCTTCAAGTTTCTCTTTTGAACTAGACATGGAAATTTAATGTACTCAACATGATCATAAAAATGGATGCAATTTTTATGCTGATTTTACAACGGTCATAAAAAAACTGCCTAAACCAATTGGTCTAGGCAGTTTGCATAACCAGACTAAAATTAAGCCTGATTAGTGAAGTAATCTTCGCTGAAGTTCATGATCAAGTCAGAACCTGCTTTAATCTTCGCAAGGCGAGAATCAAGTTCTGGCAAAATACGGTCAACAAAGTACTGTGCCAAAGCAAGTTTGTTTTGGTAGAAATCACCAGACTTGTCTTTTGCAGCAGCAGCAATCTTAGCAAACATATAAGCAAAGCTAAGTAGACCAACTGCATGTAGATAATCCACCGCAGCAGCATTCGGGAAATCTACATTTTCAGCTGCTTGCTCAATAATGAACTGAGTAATTGCTTCGATTTCAGTTGCAGCATCTAAGGTTGCATCTTTAATGAAGTTCAAGTCTGTGTCCAGTGCATTGGCAAAGTCACGGATTTCAGCGATATATTCAGCGATGAAAGCACCGCCACACTTAATCGTTTTACGACCAATTAAGTCCTGAGATTGAACGCCGTTTGTCCCTTCATAAATTTGAGAAATACGAAGATCACGGATGCACTGTTCCATACCCCATTCACGAATATAACCGTGACCACCAAATACCATTTGCGCATCTAAAGTTGCTTGGAATGCAGTATCTGTGAGGTAAGCTTTTGCAATTGGTGTTAACAGCGCGACACGGTCATTGGCTTTTTTCACTGCTTCTGCATCAGTAGAGAATTTAGTGATATCAAGCTGTTGACCTACATATACTGCAAATGCACGAGATGCTTCATTATTTGCACGTACATTCAATAACATACGACGAACATCACCATGAACTAAGATGCTATCCGCAGGTTTGCTTGGAGATTTAACACCAGAAGCACTGCGACCTTGTAAACGATCAGTCGCATATTGAGCTGCATTTTGGTAAGCAAATTCAGAAGCGCCAAGACCTTGGATACCCATTGATAAACGTTCATAGTTCATCATCACGAACATGGCTGCAAGACCTTCGTTTTCTTTACCAACCAGATAACCTTTTGCCGCATCAAAATTCATCACGCAGGTTGCAGATGCCTTGATTCCCATTTTATGTTCGATTGAACCAGAACCAACAGGGTTACGCTCACCTAAAGAACCATCTGCATTTACAATGTATTTCGGCACGATGAATAAAGAAATACCACGAGAACCCGCAGGTGCATCAGGTGTTTTTGCAAGAACTAAGTGAATGATATTTTCAGCGAGGTCGTGATCACCACCTGTGATGAAAATCTTAGTACCTGTAATGTTATAAGTACCATCTTCGTTGCGTTCAGCTTTAGTTTTAATAATCCCTAAATCTGTACCAGCATGCGGTTCAGTTAAGCACATCGTACCTGACCATTCGCCAGAGTAGATTTTAGGTAAATACGTTTCTTTCTGTTCTTGTGATGCATAACTGCTTAACGCCATGCCTGCACCGACAGACAGTAGTGGATACAACAAGAATGATGGGTTGGTGGCAAAGAGCATTTCATCTGACAATACTGTCAGCATTTTTGGCATGCCTTGACCGCCCCATTCCTCATCAGCACCTAGGCCAATCCAACCACCTTCAGCGTATTGACGGAATGCTTCTTTAAATCCTGCTGGTGTGAATACTTCACCATTAACCCAACGTGCACCTTCTTCATCACCAGTACGGTTTAACGGATGCGTCACGTTTTGGGCAAACTTTGCCATTTCTTCTAAAATTGCTTCGGCGGTTGCAGCATCTACATGAGCAAGATTCTCATTAGACTGCCAGAATTGTTCTGCTTTAAATACATCATTTAAGATGAATTTCATGTCTGCTAAAGGTGCATTGTAAATTGGCATAATCATTCCTTTTTACGCACAGGTCATGTGCAAAGTGATCAAATAAAACGAACAAATAAATTGAATAATGTAAATTTAGCATTGATTAAACAAAAAAAGGACGGTCAAAACTGACCAGTCCTTTTTCTGTGATGAACGTTGCATCTCACTCTAATCTATGATTAGAACGCGAAGTGTTCCGCATCAAGTTCAAACAATGGCGCAACACCAGTTGAAAGTACATCTACATGTGAGCGAACACGTGGCAAAATCTTCTTGAAGTAGAAGCGAGCAGTCGTTACTTTTGCATTGTAGAAGTCAACGTCAGTGGTGCCTTCAGCCAGTTTCTCCTGAGCAACAAGTGCCATACGTGCCCATAGGTAAGCAAGTGTGACATAACCAGAGAAGTACATGTAGTCAACCGCAGCTGCGCCAACTTCATCAGGGTTTTGCATTGCGCGCATACCGATTTGCATGGTGATATCGCCCCATTCTTTGTTTGCAGCAGCCAATGGCGCAATGAATTCCTGCATTGCAGCATTGTCTTTGTTTGCTTCAACAAATTTATGGATGATCTTGGTGAAATCTTTTAACATTGCACCTTGAGTTTGCAATACTTTACGACCTAACAAGTCAAGTGCTTGAATTTCAGTAGTACCTTCGTATAAGCAAGCAATACGTGTATCACGTACGATTTGCTCCATACCGTGCTCAGAAATAAAGCCATGACCACCAAATACTTGCACACCGTGGTTTGCAGATTCATAACCAGTTTCAGTCAAGAACGCTTTAGCAATAGGTGTTAACACAGACAAGATGTTGTCAGCAAACTTACGCTCTTCTTCAGTTTCGCCTTTTTCAACGACATCTGCATATTGAGCCAATAAGTAAACCAGCGCACGACCACCTTCAGCAAATGCTTTTTGAGTTAAAAGCATGTTACGAACAGCAGGGTGAACAATAATTGGATCTGCTTCTTTTTCAGGCGCTTTAGGACCAGAAAGTGAACGCATTGCTAAACGATCTTTCGCATATGCTAAAGCACCTTGGAAAGAACCTTCAGATGCAGCAAGACCTTGAACGGCTGTACCAATACGTGCAGTGTTCATGAATGTGAACATGCAGTTTAGGCCGCGGTTTTCTGGTCCGATCAAGTAACCTTTTGCTTTATCAAAGTTGATCACACAAGTTGCGTTACCATGGATACCCATTTTGTGTTCGATCGAACCACAACGTACAGCATTGCGCTCGCCAACTGAACCGTCTGCATTTACAAGGAACTTAGGTACGATGAAGAGCGAAATACCTTTAGTGCCTTTAGGTGCACCTGGTAAACGTGCAAGAACAATGTGAACAATATTGTCAGCCATGTCATGTTCACCAGCAGAGATAAAGATTTTCTCGCCAGAAATTGCATAGCTACCATCATCATTTGGTTCTGCTTTAGTACGAATAATACCTAAGTCTGAACCAGCATGAGATTCTGTTAAGCACATTGTACCTGTCCAAACACCTGATACAAGGTTTGGCATATACGTCGCTTTTTGTTCATCAGAACCATGGTGTTCAATTGTACGAACAGCACCATGAGAAAGACCTGGGTACATACCCCAAGACCAGTTTGCTGTACCCACCATCTCAGAAATTGTGATTCCTAGAGAGTTTGGTAATCCCTGACCGCCAAACTCTTCATCAGCAGAAAGAGATGGGAAGCCAAGTTCGATGTATTTTTGATACGCTTCTTTGAAACCAGTAGGAGTCGTTACAACACCATCATTCCAGGTACAACCTTCACGGTCGCCTGATTGGTTGATAGGAGAAAGTTCATTCTCACAGAAATCAGCTGCTGCTTCTAAATATTGATCAACCAATTCACGGCTTACGGTGCCTTGAAATGCAGGAAGTTTTGCGTAATGTGCTTCAGCATTTAATAATTCGTGCAATACGAACTGCATATCACGTAAGGGTGCTTTGTATTGTGGCATAGCATTTTCCTCAATACTGGTTAAACCAGAGTTATAATCTTAGTCAATGATAAATGTGCCCAATGGCAGCATTTTGTACCGCTAATCGTGCAGCAAGTCATCGTTCGGTACAAGCTTTTACAGGTCATTTCTGAGTGACTGCTAAGTCAAAGTTTGTGGTTCAACCTGTTTAAACATATAGATTGTAGGTGATTTTTTAGGTTTTAACTCGAACTGCATGTCGAAAATCGTAAGCAGCTGTGTAGACAAAAAAAGGGCGCTTAATGCGCCCTTGAGGAAGAGGAGGGAGAGGTAATTAAGCCTGACGTTTAAAGTTGGCCTGATCTGGGGTAAAGCGCACTTCGCATGTCCCCTCAATGGTACGGTTGTTCCATTGGATGTTGACACGGTCACCAATACGTTTGCCCTGACAGGCTTTCTCGATCTGTGCTCTCTGTAGTCGATGTTCTTCACGCATTTGTTCTCGCTGTTCTTGACGTTGTTCGCGTTTAGCTTGCAGTTCCGCACGCTGTTCAGGGGTTGGCGCTTGACGTTGCATTTCGTGGCGGTGGCGATCATGATTCATTCCCTGTTCTGAAGGTGTTACTTGGCAGGCAGCCAAACCTAAAACAGAACCGAGAAGAGTTGTCATTAATACAATTTTTGTCTTGTTCATTATTTTATCCTGCGTAGTCAGTTAAGATTCGATTGTTAAAGATTAGATAATAAAGATGAAGAAAGAATGGAGAGTTTTTTTGAACCATGTTGGTTACAATCCATAAATAGAACACTATTGAGATTTCGCTTTTGAATGTTCGTCGCATGCCTTTAGCCATACGTTTATTTTTAACGGTATTACTCACTACCTTAGTGATTGCAACAATCAGTTTAGGGGTATTGCATTGGACCATGCAAAAGAACTTTGCACGTTATGTTGCTGATGTGGAAATGCAAAAATTAGATCGTTTGATTGCGAATCTAGGTAATGTTTATACGGTTTATCATGACTGGGGGAATGCCATTCAGGCGCAGATTTTACAAATTGAAGGGAACGCAGCACCTGATGATTATGATCGCTTGTCTCAGTGGTGGTTGCGCCGTCAGTATGATATTGCTTTACAGCAACGTTATTTTAATGACCATACCTTATTATCGCTTTCACCCACTTTAGCTCAAAACAACACCGAATTAAAAAATCGTCAGATTTTTAATGATGAAGAATTAAAGATTCTTAAACAAAATTTACCATCAGAATATCAACCCTTTGAAGGCTTACGTTTTCCTTTGAGTCCGAGCCAATTTCGAGTAAAGAAAGATGCGAAAGATGACGAGCAAGAGAGCAAATCTAGTTCATCATCTGAACACGTTAAAAAGCGTTTTGTATCAATTCCAGATCGTTTAGGTTTAAGTTCAAGACTGTCTTTATATGATGAAAAACACCAATTTATTGTGGGCGAACCTGCAACTGATCAAATAGCCTACCGTCCAATTTTGGTCGATCAAAAAGTTGTGGGTTATCTCGGCTTAAAACCCGTATTGGACCAGGATGATGCATCAAGTATCAATTTCTTTAGTAATCAAAAGCGTTATTTGCTTTTAGTTTATGCCTTAACGGTGCTTTCCAGTTTGGTGGCTGCATTATTGATGGCAACTTATTTTAAAAAGCCAATTCAACGTTTGCTCAATGCGACGTTGGAATTAACGCGTGGAAATTACCAACATCAGGTTGTGATTAAGCGAAATGATGAGTTGGGAGATTTATCTAATCAACTGAATCATTTGGCTGATATTTTGCATCAACATGAGGAATCGCGCCGTCAATGGGTCGCAGATACTTCTCATGAATTAAAAACACCTTTGGCTGTGTTACAAGCACAGATTGAAGCGATGCAGGATGGAATTCGTAAAGCAACCCCCGAGCACCTTGATGCAATGATGCGTCAAGTGAGTAGTTTAAAGAAGCTAACACAAGATTTGGCGGATTTGGCACAGGCAGATGCGCAGCAGTTGAAATGCTATTTTGCTGAAGTCAACCCTTGGGATGTGGTGTTGCAGGAGGTTGACAACTTTAAATCGACTTTTGAGCAGAATCAGTTGGAAGTTTCACTGTCAGGTGAGGGTGCGTTGTTATCTTTAGACCGTGACCGCTTTAAACAGATTATCGTCAATTTGTTAGGGAACTGTGTGCGTTACACGGAACAGGGTGGAAAAATACAGATTCACACTCAACAAAATGAGCATGAATGGGTACTGTATGTGGATGATAGCCCATTTGGGGTAAGTGATGAGCAGTTGGCGCGTTTAGGCGAGCGTTTTTATCGTGTGGATGACTCCCGTACCCGTAGCACTGGCGGAACAGGTTTAGGTTTGGCTTTGTCTTGTAAACTTGCGCAGGCTTTAGGTGGTTCACTTGCTTTTAATCATTCACCTTTAGGTGGATTGCGTTGTGTGCTGACTTTCCCAAAACAGATCAAATAACTTTTTAGCTCCTCTTTGCTTGAGGATAATGGATAGGATGAAGACCATGAAACACATTATGGTGGTTGAGGATGAGGTTGAACTGGCAGAGCTGGTTCGGGATTATTTGGAGGCGGCTGGTTTTGAGGTCAGTATGTTTCATGATGGTCAGGATGCTTATACCCAGTTTCAACAACGTAAACCCAGTCTCATGATTTTAGACTTGATGGTTCCTCGTATGGATGGTTTAACCATTTGCCGTAAAGTACGTGAACAGTCTGATTTGCCGATTATCATGGTAACAGCACGGACTGAAGAAATTGATCGTGTTTTAGGCTTAAATATGGGTGCAGATGACTATATTTGTAAACCATTTAGCCCGAAAGAGCTGGTTGCGCGCGTACAGGCGGTGTTGCGCCGTTTGGAGCGTAACGCTGAACCTGAACAAGATGATTTATTCCGTATTGATAAGGCGCAGCAACGCATCTGGTATCAGCAAAAAACACTCACTTTAACACCGACAGAATTCCGTTTATTGGAATTGTTTTTGGAGCATTTAGGGCAGGTGTATTCACGGGCGCAACTATTGGATCATATTAACCCTGACAGCTTTGATGTGGCGGATCGGGTGATAGACAGCCATATTAAAAACCTGCGTCGCAAGATCACTGAGGCGGCTGAAACGGGAAATCGTCATGAATGGATTCAGGCGGTGTATGGAGTGGGTTACCGCTTTGAATATCCTGATGAGTGAGTAACTTTGTTTTTATCCTGTGGATAACCACAACATCATCCACAGAAAATGTGGATAGTTTTAAAAAATTATGGATGAATATTGATCTTTGTATGATTGGAGACGAGTGCCCATATTTCATCCATATCTGAATTAGTGACAGCAATGCAGCCCAAAGTCCAATCTTTACGAGGCATATATGTTGCACTTAAAGGTAATGAAGCTGCCCGTGTAGGCACTGTTCCATGAATCATAACGTCTCCACCTGTAGATTGATGCTGCTGTTTGGCGAAAGCAAGATCATTTTGATTTGGATAGGAAATATGCAAGGATTTATAGTAAGCACTTTTGGGATTACGCCAGTCGATTGAATACGTCCCTTCGGGTGTTTTGCCATCACCTTCAAATTGTTTATGCCCGATTGGGTTAAAGCCTAAACGAATCGGATAACTTCGAATCACTTCATCTTGATGTTTCAATTGTAGAAATCGTTGGCTTTTAAATACTTCAATTGAAGTCACGGGTTTAGTTTGATTGAGCTGTTGTATCACTTGTGCTGAAAGAGGTTTGTGTGTTGGTGTGAATGTAGGCAGAAACTTTCCATAATGATAAAAAGCCAGTCCACTGAAAAGAGTTGGTATTATAAATCCAACTACAAACCTGAGTTTCATCATTGATTTTCTACGATGAACAACTTACTGAAATTTCAGGCACATTACTTGGTAAAGGTGCAGTATCTTGTTCAGTTTCCAACTCAGGCTGTTTTTGATAAGGCTGATTGAGTAGCTTAAATAAACGTTCAACCTCACTAAAATCACCACGTTCGGCTAGTTCAATCGCTTTTTGTGCCATGTGGTTGCGTAAGATATAATGAGGGTTAGCACTTTGCATAACTCGATCTAACTCGTCTCTCTCTTGAGTTTTGCGAATCTCCTGATATTGATGGAGAAAAGCATCAAACTGACGTAGATCTAAACAATCATCACGGAGGGCTTTATATTCCTTGTTCTGTAGGCGAATAAAACTTTGCGTATAGTCGAGTTGTTCCGTTTGTAAAATCCGTAAGAATGCAAAACTACAATCTAAACTGTCTTTATGAAAATGAGGAAGTCCCATTTTTTGGCTTAAACCCTGACCATAATGTTCTAAAAAGATTGGTTCAAATTGTTCTAAGCAAGTTGCTAAATCTTGTTTGAATTGTTCTTTATGCTCAGGCGTAGCTAAAGGAATAAGATTGTTCAACCATGTCCACAAATTCCAATGTCCAATACTCGGTTGGTTTTGATAGGTATAACGACCTTGATAATCCGAGTGGTTATTAATCCAGTTCGGGCGGAAACGCTCCATAAAGCCATACGGACCAAAATCTAAGGTTGAGCCTGTAATATTTAAATTATCGGTATTCATGACTCCATGCGCAAAACCGACCAATTGCCATTTGGCAATCATAATGGCAGTTCTTTCAACCACCGCCTCAGTGAACGCCAAAATAGGATTCTCTGCTTCTAAACATTCTGGATAATGCCATTCAATACATTTTTGCGTAAATTCAGTTAAAAGTTCAGGGGCATATTGGTTGATCCACTCAAAATGACCTAAACGAATATGACATTCAGATGTGCGTAATAACATTGCACCAAGTTCAAGAGTTTCACGTTGTACACCTTGTGTCGATGTAGTAAAACCGACTGCATGACTTGAAGCGACACCAAGTGCATTCAGTGCATGTCCAGCCAGATATTCACGAATCACCGAACGCAATACCGCACGACCATCACCCATACGTGAATAGGGGGTTGAACCCGCACCCTTAAGATGAAGATCAATAGTTTGTCCCTGCCGATTGAGAATTTGTCCAATCAACAAACCACGACCATCACCCAACTGTCCAGCCCATTGTCCAAATTGATGTCCTGCATAGACCATTGCCAAAGGAGGAAATTCAGCAAAGGTTTTTTGTCCGCTACAAATCTCAACCCAATTGGCTTTATCCTCTACATTCCATTGCAACTCATTTGCCAAAGCCTCATTGAAATGACCTGCTTTTGCACCACGTAAAGGACTTGGTTGTTGCTGATGATAGAGTTTTGAATTAAGAGATGGATAGCGAGGATTGAAATGCATAGGTCAATATCATGGCAAGAAGCTGAATGATGACTATAACAAAGATAGGTCTAAAATAGTGAATTGTGGTTATGAACTGAATATTTAAATAAGCATAAAAAATGGCCTCTAAAGAGACCATTTTATTGAGTATTTTTTATTCTGAAACAGGCGCTTTTTTGATGTTACGCATCAATGTTTCCAAACATTCACGATGGTGAGCAAGACGATGTTCAAGCAACTGGAAATCAACCTTAAGCTTATGATCCATTTGATGGATTTTTTCGGCCATTGCTGCTTTTTTTGCTTGTAGCTCTTGCTCTTTTAACTTCGCCCAATCGTTTAGAGTTAATGTAAAAGCTTCATATTCTTGAGCAATACGTTGTTTCATTTGCAAGATGTCAGTATTGACATCATGACCATAAATCGCGAGATCTTGTTCAGCATATTTAAACTTCATCGCAAGTTCAGCTTTCTGGATATTAAAGCTTGGAATACGACGTAAATTTTTAGCCAGACCAAGTTTAGAGCTGGTCCAGATCAACCATTTGGTTGGGTCGTATTGCCACCATTTTACCCCATTACGGTAGTCGTACTGGAAAATGTGATGGTAGTTATGATATCCCTCACCCCAAGTGAGAATCGCTAGGATAAAATTATCACGTGCGGTATTTTCATCAGTATAAGGACGTTTACCCCACATATGGCACAGTGAGTTGATGAAGAATGTCACATGATGGCTAATGATCAGACGTAGTAAACCACCCAGCAGAACGACACCCCAAACATCGCCGACTGCCCAGCCAACACCACCCAATAAGCCCACATGAACTGCAATGACCATTGGCACATAGTATTTATGCTGGAACATCACCAGCTTGTCATTAATTAAGTCAGGTGCATTTTTGTAATCAGGTTCAGAGGGTGAATGGTCGCGAATCATCCAGCCCAGATGTGCATACCAGAAACCACGTTTGATTGAATACGGATCCTGATCGACATCATCAACATGACGGTGATGGGTGCGGTGGCCTGAAGCCCAAAACAGGATACTGTTCTGGACAGCGAAAGTACCGCCAATCATCAACAGGATTTTAAGTGGTAAAGCGGCCTCATAGGCACGGTGTGCCCAAAGACGGTGATAACCTGCTGTAATTCCCAGGCTGCTTAATGCCAAAAGAAAAAATAAACTGACCCAGGCACTTACACTAAAATCATAATAATAAGCGTATAAAGGGATTAGAATAATCGCAAGAATTGGTGTTCCAATTAAGGTAATGCTAGCAGTCCAGTTAATGGGTGCTTTTTTGAGTGGGGCGGAAGTCATATCCGTCAGCGCTCCTAGTAACCTTGTTTGTACAAGATAATAAAACTAAACGAGATAGCAAAACCAATCACAACGATATATTGCTATTTTATTATTGATATTAGCACGCCCAGATAAATGAACACTAGCATTATTCTACAGTTGTACTGAAAGAACCGTAATAGAATTCCGCTTGCCTAACTGGTATATTGATTAAAAGGTGAAACAAATCAATGTGTGAGCAAATTACCATGAAAAATCCGATTTTTTCCATGAAATCTTTTTTTCATAAAACTTTGATTCTGTCGGCTGTTGTGATGGTGGCTGCCTGCCAGAGTCAACCCAAAACAGTGCAGAAAACCACCTTGCAACCGAAACGTGTGGTTCAGCCTCCTGCAATGCAGGTTCGTAAAAGTAGCGATGGTGTGCAGGATATTAAATGGCAAATTATGACCGTTCAGAATAGGCGTGCATTGTTTTTTAACCAGTATCCGAGTTTCCTGCTTAACTCGGTGACAAAGACTGTCTCTGGTCATACAGGCTGTAACGCTATTTATGGTCGTTATACATATGACTTTGCTCAGCAGAAACTTGATTTTGATGTTATGGCTGGACACGATAGTTGCCCTAAGGCTTTGGCGCAGGAAGCAGATTTGATGGATCTCATTCAGCGGGTTGAGCGTTTCCAGTTTGATGGTGCAAATTTATATCTGCTTGATGCTAAAGGGCAGCGTCTGATTCAGGCACAACCTAAAAGATGAATCGTAGAAAAAGGGGGGTGTATTCGCCCCAATCCCATATTTTAATTGTTGATACAGCGATTTTTACAAGCACAAAGATCTGAGCATGGTGCTTGGTACATCGGTGATTAAGCCTTGTATTCCTAACTGCTGTAAATATTTTGCCCGTTCCACATCATTCACAGTCCAGACGCTAATATCAAGTTTTGCTTGGTGAGTAAGTTTAATGATTTCATCGGTTGCCAGTTGGTCTTTCCAGCCAATCTGGCAGCATCCATATTGCTGGGCCAGTTCAATCGCATATTCACCAAGTGGAATTTCAACCAGCAAGCCACGTTTAAAATGGCTGTGATGTTGCTGTAAGGCGGTTAAAATCTTCACATCAAAGCTGGTAATGGTTGCGTTCTTTTTAAAGCCCTTGAGTTCATTATGCAGGCTTAAGATCAGGCGTTCAGCCGCTGCTTCATCTGCAACGGCCTTGATTTCAACTTCAATGTGTTCAAACTCGGTTAAACATGCCATTACATCGGTTAAATGTGGGGTGTATTCTTCATTTTCCCAAGCCTGCCATTGATGACGATGATCAAACTGCTGTGCTGTGGCCAAATCACAACTTTCAACATGCTGTGAACGGCCTGTGGTACGCTGAAAATTATCATCATGGATGACAATTAACTGACCATCCTGTAGTTGCCGCACGTCAAACTCGACAGCTCGTACCCCTAGATCATGCAAATAACGAAAACCACCCAGCGTATTTTCAGGCGCTTCTCCACGTGCCCCACGATGACCAATAATTCGCATTTATTTTCTACCTAAACCATCTTTATGCTGGATCAATACTGTCATTGATATTCTTCTGCCACAGCACTTCGCTACCACCCTCGGCACGCTGTAAACTGCGTGAAGCCACAAACAGCCAGTCTGATAAACGATTGAGTAATTGTAAAGCGGTTGCCTGAATATTTTGATCGCGTGTATGCACCGACATCAGGGCACGCTCAGCACGACGGCAGACAGCACGCGCCTGATGCGCATAACTACAGGCCAAAGTGCCTGATGGGAGGATAAAATCTTTCAGCATTGGCAGACTTTCATTCATACGGTCAATTTCTTTTTCAAGAAATTCAATACAAACGGGTTGGAGTAAATGGTAGTTGGGAATGCATACCTCACCGCCTAAATCGAACAGCCAGTGCTGAATCAGGCTCAGACTTTTGTCCCAGTGGTCTTTATCTGCAATTTGGCTGGCAGTGATTTGTGCGCGGAGTACACCAACGGTCGCGTTCAGTTCATCCACATCACCCAGTGCAGTGATGCGTAAATCGTCCTTGGCAATCCGTGAACCATCTCCTAAACCCGTTGTACCTGAATCGCCAGTGCGTGTATAAATCTTGCTTAAACGATGTCCCATAGTTCTGTTGCTCTTGTCCTAAAATAAAAAGGGGATAATGTCGGTCAGAACATTATCCCGAAACTGGAGTTAAGAAAATATTTTTATTATCTAGATTGCACGATTAATAACGAAGAGTGACACCCACAGAAGCTTGGCGACCACCGTTTACATACCAACCATCACCAAAATTATCAGCAGTTCTGTACTCAACATCACCCATATTCTCAATATTACTGAAAACTTTAATATTAGGGTTGATATTCCAGTACATGTTTAAATCAACGGTTGCATAACCAGGAGCTTTAACTTTATTGGCATTATCTGCATAAATATCTGAGCGTGCGATAATTGAGGCGCTTATTCCATAAATTGAATTTTCAAGTCCAGTCGTTAAAGTGAGGGTCTGTTTAGGCTTATATGCAACTATCAGATCAGTCTTTTTATCTTTTGAATCAACATAAGCGTATTCTGTGTTTAGGAATAGGTCATCTTTTTTCCATTTAAGACCTAGCTCACCACCATTGATTTCAGCTTTATCTATGTTGATATACGTTGAGTTCGGGCTTGAGTATTTATAGCTGATTAAATTTTTTATTTCAGTATGGTAAGCAGATAAAAAGGCATTTAGGTTTTGCCCAATTCTTTGATCTACACCAATTTCATAGGAAATACTTTCTTCTGGTTTTAGATCAGGATTACCATAGGTATTTCCATAGGACTTTTCTGAAAAATAATAGAGTTCTGTTAGGGATGGGGCTTTAAAAGCTGATCCGACATTGGCATAAATACTTGTTTCTGGTAATACTTGATAACGAACAGCTCCTTGACCGATTGTATGTGTACCGAATAGTTCATTATCTTCAGTACGAACACCAACCTGCGTATTTAGCTTATCTGTCTTATACTGATGTTGAACATAATAACCGATAGAATCGATACTTTGCTTTTTATCTTTTACATCATTACTTTTAAAATCTGATTTTAGATAAGTTACACCTGCGAGTAAATTATTCTTAGAGTCTATATTCCAGTTTAAGTTTAGATCACCTTCATTGTTTTCTGTATCAAAATGGTCTGGATCACTATCTTTTATTTGTTGGTTATCAATAAAGTTTGAATAACGTGCAGATAATGTAAGATTTTCAGCAAAACCATATTGAATGCTTGAATTAATCAGGCGGTTCTCAAATATACGCTCTGCATTATTTTTGATAGTCATGTAATTGTAGAATTGACTCAGCCCTTCATTCTGACTGATTGACAGGTCAGTTTTAATGTTCTTTTTATTGTCGTAACCTACTTTTGCACTGTAACCTTTCTGATCGTAAGCAGCTTTTTGATCTTTGCTTTGATTATCTAGTATTCGTGTTCCATCACTTTCTAGACGTTGTCCTCTAATTTGTGCATAAAAACCATCTTGAATAAGGTCAGCTCCCGCAATGGCTTTATAGGTATTATTTTCCCCATAGATACCTGTAATAAAACCGCTATTTTTTGTTGGAGTTGAGGTTATCATTTGAGCCACTCCACCAATTGCATCTGTTCCATATTGTACAGATGCTGGACCTTTAAGAATTTCTATCTGTTCAAGATCAGATGAATCAAGAAATGATGGATAAATTGCAGCAAGGTGGTTTTGGCTATTTAGACGAGCGCCATCTTTTAATATGAGAGTGTGATTTGGTCGAGTTCCACGAATTGAGATTTCCGTGATCTGACCTATTCCGCCACTTTGTTTGACAAAAACAGAAGGATCACGCTGAATTAAATCTGATAAGTTGAGAGCAGGATTCTTTTCAATCGTTTTTTGATCAATCACAGTCAGACGTGCAGGAACATTCTTTAACTTTTCTTCAGAACGAGATGCCGTCACAACAATCGTATCTAGCGTCGCAGTTTTCGCGCTTGATTGATCTTGAGCAAAAGTAGTTGAAGAAAACCCCATCGCAATAGCGATAGCACCAACTAAACTTGTCGGTTGAAAAATAGTAGACATGATGTCGCTCCATACATTCACCCGTCGTGAATGTTAAAGTGGAAATAAACAACAAGCAGGTCTCCGGACTTCACTATATCATCACAATGACGATGCTATTAATCATCTTCCCACATCATTCAGATGCAGTGATTTGGCGTTGAGCTTGATTAATAATTCGGTGTTACCGTTGCGAGGGCAGTGTTGGATTTTCACCAACTTCCCTATAAGCAAAAGAATTTGCTTTAGACTTGTTGCGATATTGGGCGAAGTATAAAGTGTTAAAGTTTTTTAAACAATCGTATTTCGAAATGAACTTTGCCCCAAGTGAGTCAAATTGCATTACAATGCGATGGTTTCAAAATATTCATTTTAAATTGGACACATCATGCGCCAATCTCAAATGCGAACTCGCGCCAAGATTTGTGGAATAACTCGAGCACAAGATATTCAATCTGTGGTGCAGGCAGGCGCAGATGCAATCGGTTTTGTATTTTTCCCGCCTAGTCCTCGCTATGTGACTATTGAGCAAGCGCAATCGTTGGCAAAACTTATTCCACCTTATGTGCAACTGGTTGGCCTGTTTGTAAATGCGAGTGCAGAAGAAATACAAAGCGTACTTGATTCAGTTCCTTTAGATGTATTACAACTACATGGTGATGAAAGTCCTGAACAATGCCAGCAGATTGCGGCACAATGCAAACGCCGTTGGTATAAGGCCATACAGGTTCAACCAGATATGGATGTGGTGGCTGAAATTCAGCGCTATCAAGCTGTTGGAGCCAGTGCGGTTCTACTTGATGCGTGGCATCCTGAGCTGAAAGGTGGCACGGGACACAGTTTCGACTGGAACCAATTTCCCCAACTCGATATTCCACTGATTTTGGCAGGCGGATTAACCCCTGAAAATGTGAGTGACGCTATTGATACTACAGCAGCTTTTGCTGTGGATGTCAGCGGAGGCGTAGAGTCCGCAAAAGGTATAAAAGACCAACAACTCATTGAAAAATTTATGCAAGGAGTCCAACGTGGATCAGCAAAACCTTAGTCAACAAAATCAGGCGATTGACTACACCCAGTTTCCAGATGCTCAGGGGCATTTCGGGATTCATGGTGGGCGTTTTGTATCAGAAACGCTGATGGCTGCACTTGAAGACTTGGAAAGTCTTTATGGTCGTATGAAAAATGATGCTCAGTTTCTGGCTGAGTTTGACCGTGATCTTGCGTACTATGTTGGTCGTCCTAGCCCACTTTATCATGCTGAAAGATGGTCACAGCATCTCGGCGGTGCGCAGATTTACCTCAAGCGTGAAGACCTGAACCATACGGGTTCACACAAGGTCAACAACACCATTGGTCAGGCACTCTTGGCAAAGTTGTCTGGTAAAAAACGTATTATTGCTGAAACAGGCGCAGGGCAGCATGGCGTTGCGACCGCAACCATTGCAGCGCGTTTGGGTATGGAATGTGTAGTGTACATGGGTGCTGAAGACGTAAAACGTCAGGCAATGAATGTATATCGCATGCGTTTGCTTGGCGCGACTGTTGTGCCTGTGCAAAGTGGTTCAAAAACATTGAAAGATGCCATGAACGAAGCAATGCGTGACTGGGTCACCAATGTTGATAGCACTTACTATGTGATTGGTACGGTTGCTGGTCCACATCCATATCCGCAGTTGGTGCGTGATTTCCAGTCGATTATTGGCCGTGAAGCGCGCCGCCAGATTCAGGAGCAGGCAGGACGTTTACCTGATGCCTTGGTGGCTTGTGTTGGCGGTGGCTCAAATGCGATGGGTCTGTTCTATCCATTCCTGAATGATCAGGATGTGAAAATGTACGGTGTTGAAGCCGCAGGCTATGGTATTGAAACAGGCAAGCACTCTGCACCATTGAATGCAGGTCATGTGGGTGTATTACATGGTAACCGTACTTACCTCATGTCGGATGAGCAAGGTCAAATTATTGAAACCCATAGTATTTCAGCAGGTTTGGATTATCCAGGTGTTGGTCCAGAGCATAGCTTCTTAAAAGATATGCATCGTGTTAAATATGTGCCAATTAAAGATGATGAAGCACTACAAGGCTTCCGTGATTTAACACAGATTGAAGGGATTATTCCTGCACTTGAAAGTTCACATGCGATGGCCTATGTCAGCAAGCTTGCCCCAACCATGTCGAAAGACCAGATCATTATTGCCACAGTTTCAGGTCGTGGTGATAAAGACTTGATGACTGTCGCGAAAATTGATGGTATTCCGATGGTCGACTTATAAAACTAAAAAATTATATGCTAGGATTAAGGTAAATTTATGTCTAATGACATTATATGGTCATTAGGTTTTTACATGGATGTAATCACATAGGATTACGGGGGATGAAATATTCCTTACCTAGATATATTAGTAAAGCTTTTCTAGTTATTCTGGACTGGGATTTAGTCAAAAAATCCCAATCAATACTGTGGTATGCCAGTTTTACCGCAGTCGTGATCTATTTTATCCAAATAAAATACATGTATCATCCATTGGCAAATACTGAATTGCTTATTCGGTTCCAATGGCTGTTTCCTGGCATCATTATATTAAATATATTTTTTATTTTATTGGGTTATTTTATTAAAAAAAAGCCAGACCTGCATATTTACTATGTGATGTTTTTATCTGTTTATTATCCATTCTCATTGTTGGGACTGCCAATTGGGGTAGGTTTGCTGAACCTTCTGAATGGTATTATCTTTATGGGGATTGCCTTTACCGCATTATTATTATATCCCCGATTTGTGGTCTATTTTGGTCTGGCCTTTTATGTCTTTGCATACTATATTTTAGCTGGTCTTACGGTGACTGGCTATCTGGATTATGCGCTGGCCTATAAACCTTATACCTTGTTGCATAAGGATGTTCAAAATCCCCAGATTATTTACTCCATGTTTTATACCACCTTATATGCTGCATTCACCATCACCTTGTTTGATATTAGTGTGGAACGTTGGCGGCGCTATAATTCAAAAATAGAAAAACTCAGTTCTACTGATGAGTTAACAGGGCTGTTGAATCGCCGTGGAGTGAATCAAATTATTGATTTACAGATGCAGCAGGCACAAATTACCCATCGAGAAACATCATTGATTATGGTGGATATTGATAATTTTAAAAATATTAATGATCAATATGGACATCATCAGGGTGATCTGGTGTTGAAACACGTTGCCAGTATATTGCGGAAAAACCTGCGAACCAGTGATGTGATTGGGCGCTATGGAGGTGAGGAATTTGTGATTCTGCTGCCATTTACCTCGATTGAAAATGCGGTGCTGGTGGCAGAGACATGCCGTAAGGCATTGGAGCAAACGGCAATTGAAGTTAAGGAAAATGAACCACTCTCTATCAAGGCCTGTTTTGGGGTAAGTAGTACAGCTTTTAGTGGTTTTGATTATACAGGCTTGTTTGAGCAGGCGGATAAGGCGATGTACCAAGCCAAGCACAATGGTAAGAATCAGGTCAGAACGGCATTTACGTTATAATTGAGTTGGGGAAAATCTTGTGAAATTGATACAGAAAAATGGTCAGCCTCGTTATGGGCGTTTTGATCAGATACCTTCACAGATCAATTTGGACGACTATATTTATAAAACGCCTTATGGCCAAGTACTAAAAGGCTGGCGCAAGCAGCTTAAATATAAGAAATTTAAATTCTGTGGTTTACAACATGAGCATTACAGCATTGGTATTGCGATTGTCGATCTATCATGGGCAGGGCATGGCTTTTTCTATGTTTATGACCATCTTTCAGGAAAGGTGATTGAATGGAATGCGATCCAGCCACTGGCGTTGAAAACCCATCTGGATGAACAACCGTTATTTAGTCAAAGTTATTTTAAGAAATCTGCCTATCAATTCGATATGCAGCATGCCAATGGTGTGCGTTACATTCAGGTGACCAGACATGGGGAAGTGCAGTTGAAAGCCCGTATCTTCTGTGCGGGTACGGATGCACTCAGTTTATGTAGCCCAACAGGAATTAATGGTTGGACATATACACAAAAACAAACCTCTTTAGCTGTAGAAGGCTTTTTCATTAGTCCAGATCAACAGCAGATCGAATTTAATTCTCACAGCCTAGCTGCACTGGATGATACCTGTGGTTTTCTACGCCCTGAAACAGCATGGTTCTGGCTCTCCTGCCAGTTCCGCGATGAAAATGGCTGCCGAATTGGTTTGAACCTTGCATCAGGTGTCAATGAAAGTTTTGGCAATGAAAATGCATTGTGGGTGGATGGGCGCTTATATCCACTTACCGATATCTTATTTGAGCAACAAAATGAGAATTGTTGGTCAGTTCGTTCTTTAGATGAGCGATTGAATTTACTAGTTGAAACAGGTTGGTGTCGTTTTGAAAATATTAACTTACGTTTGATCGGTAGCCAGTTTAATCAGTGGCAAGCGAAAATCGGCGGTACGATTGAACATGAAAATGTTGAACTGGTGATTTTGAACAATGAATATGGATTATTAGAACAGCATTACGCCAAATGGTAATCCTCATCAAAAAAATCCCTCTTTTTAAAGAGGGATGACGGGAGTTTTATAGACCAGCTTGCCAAAAAGCCTCGCCCGCAGCGATTGGGTCATTGGTTTTAGCCAATGTATCAATCCAGACATCATACTGGCGAATAATCGGATGTTGGTTTGGATGAAAATCTTTTTTAAACCAGTCGCTATACTGTTCTCTTTTTGCCGTCAAAATACCTCTGCGCCCAAAGAACCACGGCAAGCCCTTGCGTGCCATGTCAAGACGCTGCCTAAAGCTAAAACCATCAGTCTTAAGCATGACATCGGTACGGTAAAGTGTGAAGCCAAACATTAACAAGGTCGTAATGACAAGGGCGGAACGGCGAGTCAATTCTGGTACTTCACCGACCTGTTGCATGACATCAAAAGCCACATCACGATGTTCCATTTCCTCAATTGCATGCCATGCGAACAGCGCGCGAACAAAAGGATCAGCCTCTGCCAATGTTTCTTTCTTACTATAGAATGTATCTGCCATCAGGGCGGTTAAATGTTCAGCCGCGGCCGTCATGGCAATATTGTATTGTGGTGAGCGATTCTTCAACTCAAATCTAAATATTTTTTTCAAACGGTTGGTGAACTGATCCACAGGCATGCCTTGTTCTTTCATGATCTGGTTCATTTTGTCATGGGCAATGCCGTGCTGGGCTTCTTGACGAATAAAGTCTGCCACACGTTCCTGTAGCTCAGGATCATTGATCTTGTCGCGGAATAAACGTACACATTCAATGAAGTAGCGTTCGCCATCAGGAAATGTCAGGCTTAATGCATCAAATATGCGGGTACGGAATGGATCGCCACCAAACCAGAAACGTGGAGCCTCATTGAGGTGAAAGTCTAGGTTTGTTCTTACAATTGGATCAGCCTGATAGGAAACATGTGCATTCATTTTTGCTATTCCTTGTCTTTTGCATAAACTCAGTATGGAAAAAGTCCGATGAAATGTTTTGACAGTTACAGCCAAGTTTTATACAAATAACGACAGATCAGGATGAGATCGGCATATGTCAGTTAAAATTATTATTGGATACCTACGGTTGTTGAATCGTGTCCTACAGCAGGAACACATTGATTTGTCTAAAGTTGTTGCACCTGAACTTTGGCAAGCTTTTCATGCCTGTTTAGAAAATCCAGATGAGCATGATTTTGATGTCGAACGTTATGCATTGCTTTTGCAATCTGCACAAGCTTATTTCCCTCGACCGATTACATTAGTATTGGCTGAACATGCCAATTTGCAAGATTTGGGTTTAATGGGATATTTGGCTTCAACCAGTTTAGATCTGCAACAGGCGTTACAGCTTTTACAACGTTATTATTCTTTAGTCTTTAAACAGACCAATTTAGAACAACTGAATGTTCAGCAGTTTTCTGATTATATTCAAATTGTTTGGAGTGCGTCTTATAGTGATTATCGGGAAATGTATGAGCTAAATTTGGCGTTGATTTTTAAAATTGCCCAGTCAATTGTTCAGGATGCCCTGGTGCCACCGCAAATGATTCAATTTGGTTATGCGCCGAATACTGCGTTATATCATTTTGAAAAATTTTATGGCTGTGCCATTCAGGTACAGGCTGGACAATATGCAATTCGTTTTTCCAATCAGATTTTGCAGGCGAAAAGTATTGCCGCGGATCAACAGTTGAATCATGTGCTCTCTCATCAGGCTCAGCAATCGTTAAATAGCATGAGTTCCTTTGAGGCACAGCAACAACAATTTCGGCAGAAAATCCAGAGCTATATTGAGCAGGGCTTGTTGCAGCAAGAGGAAGTTTTACAGAGTTATGTCGCCAAACGTTTGTACTGCTCTGAACGTACCTTGCAGCGTCAGCTCAAGAGCTATCAATTGAACTTTCAGGATATTCTGGATCAATACCGTCTGGAGCAAAGCAAGCTTTATCTGCAACAGGGCAAGTCATTTTCCGAAATTGCCGAGCGTTTAAACTATGCGGATCAGAGTGCCTTTGGACGTGCTTTTAAACGCTGGACAGGTGTCACACCGAAACAGTTTTTAAAATTGTAATGTATAGAAATTAGGAAGCTTTGATCATTGAGAAAAAAACAAAAATAGAGATAAATGTATGCGGGCTGTTGTAAGTAGCAACATTCGCTGTTGAATCGCGCCAAACCCTGTTCAATGAACAAAAAATAGCGGTACAATGCAGTGTTTCTGTATGACTACAAACAACTCCTCAATTTATATAAATCAAGGAAAGCATAATCCCATGTCACGTCTTGCCACTCGTTTTGAACAGCTTAAATCTCAGCAACGTAAAGCGCTTGTTTCTTATGTTATGGCAGGTGACCCGCATCCACAAGTCACTGTTCCATTGCTGCACCAGATGGTTGAGGCGGGTGTTGATGTCATTGAGCTGGGGCTGCCGTTCTCAGACCCAATGGCGGATGGCCCTGTAATTGCCTTAGCTGCTGAGCGTGCTCTGGCAGGTGGAACCAATACCCTTAATGCACTGGATATGGTCAAGGCCTTTCGTGAGCAGGATCAAACCACACCAGTGGTATTGATGGGATATTTAAACCCCGTTGAGGTGATTGGCTATGAAAAGTTCGTTGCCTATGCCAAAGACTGTGGTGTGGATGGCGTGCTTCTGGTGGACTTACCACCTGAAGCATCTCAGCAATTAGGTGAAGTTCTTAAAAAAAATGGAATGGATCAGATTTTCCTGCTTGCGCCAACCTCAACTGATCAGCGTATTCAGCATGTGGTCAATCAGGCAAGTGGCTTTGTTTACTACGTGTCACTTAAAGGCGTGACAGGTGCGGCAACACTGGATACTGCTGAAGCAGCAGCACGTATTGCAAAAATCAAGTCTAAGACCAGTGTGCCAGTCGGTGTCGGTTTCGGAATCAGTGATGCAGCGTCTGCAAAAGCGATGGGACAGGTTGCCGATGCCGTGATTGTGGGAAGTGCTTTCGTTAAATCTTTTGCGACATTGCCAGCGGATGAGGCTGTGCAACAGACGGTGAATAAAGTGAAGGAGCTTCGAGCCGCGCTCGATGAGTTAGTATGAGTCAAGAACGATTGAGTCCAGAATCAGCAACAGGGAAAGTGCTTGGTCCCACAACACCCTGGACAGAACGTCAAGTGCCAGGGATTCAGGTTGCGGATGAACAGCAGACCTTTAAGTCAACTTTTACCGAGCCAACCATTGAATGTCCTGAATGTCATGCCTTGGTGACGCGTACAGCCATGTCATTCAACGCCTATGTGTGTCCGCAATGCGATGAACATTTGCGTATGAAAGCACGTGATCGCCTGACCTGGTTCTTTGATCAGGTCAACTCAGAACTGGGTCAGGAATTTAGTGCCAAAGACCCGCTAAAGTTTGTGGATAGCAAGCCTTATCCAGAACGTATGCGGGAGGCGCAGGATAAAACAGGTGAATCAGAAGCACTGGTGGTGATGCAGGGCTCGCTCAAAGGCTTGGATTTGGTGGCATGCGCCTTTGAGTTTGATTTCATGGGCGGTTCAATGGGTACTGTGGTCGGTGACCGCTTTGTACAGGCAGCTGAACGGGCAATCCAGCTACACCAGCCTTTGGTGTGTTTTGCGGCTTCAGGCGGCGCACGTATGCAGGAAGGCATGCTGTCTCTGATGCAAATGGCACGTACTTCTGCGGCAATCCAGAAAATGAAAGAAGCACGTGTGCCTTATCTGGTGGTATTGACCCATCCAGTTTATGGGGGTGTAACCGCTTCCTTGGCAATGCTGGGGGATGTTCATCTGGCTGAACCGAAAGCCATGATTGGTTTCGCGGGTAAACGGGTGATTGAGCAAACGGTACGTGAAAAACTGGAAGAGCCATTCCAGCGTGCGGAATATCTGCTTGATCATGGTGTGGTCGATCAGATTGTTCATCGTCATGCGTTACGTGATACTGTATATAGACTAGTGGCTAAACTGATGAACTTACCTTGAAACTAGACGCTCCCCATTCAACAGATACACTCACAACATGGCTCGATTATTGGGGCCATGTTCATGTTACAGGCATTGATTTAGGGCTGGAGCGGGTGATTCCCGTTGCTGAAAGGCTGGGCGTGATGCAGCCAAAAGCCAAGGTGTTTACAGTTGCGGGCACCAATGGTAAAGGCTCAACCACAACCACATTGGCGACGATTCTAAACGCACAGGGTTACAAGGTTGGGCTATATCAGTCACCCCATATTTATCGTTTTAATGAACGGGTAAAGCTGGCGGGTCATGAGGTGGATGACCAGAGTTTGGTTGATGCCTTTGTGTGTGTTGATCAGGCGCGTCGTGAGTGTGGTCTAAGTCTTTCTTTCTTTGAAGCCACCACATTGGCGGCCTTTGTTATTTTTAAGCAGCAGCAATGTGATGTCTGGGTGCTTGAGGTTGGGCTGGGTGGTCGCCTTGATGTGGTCAACGTGATTGACCCTGATATAGCGGTGATCACCAATATTGGCCTGGATCATGTGGACTGGCTGGGTGATACCATTGAAAAAATTGCCTTTGAAAAGGCGGGTATTATCCGTCCAGACATTCCCGTTGTTTTTGCAGGGCAACAGCAACTTCCACAGGCCATTCAACATAAGGTGGATGAGACAAACGCCAGCCTGTATACACTGAATCGGGATTATTTCTATCAACTGAATAATGATGGACAGAGCTGGTCATTTGCATCGTCTGGCGCAACCTTAAAGCTTCCCGTGGGACAGTTGGCCTTGGACAACATCTCCACTGCCGTGGCCGCGGTACTGGTGAGTGGGATTGAAATTTCACAGCAGGCCATTGCAACAGGTATTCAGCAGGCACGTTTGCAGGGGCGTTTTGAAATTCGCCAAATACAGGATAAAACCGTTATTTTTGATGCAGGACATAACCCACACGGTGTCGAATTTTTATTGAATCAGTTGCGAAAATTTTTAAAATACAATAAACAGTACACAGAAGTGGTCGCAGTATTTTCGATGCTGGCAGATAAGGACATCGCGTCTGTCACCGATTTACTAAAAACAACAGTAAAAGACTGGTTTATTGCTACTTTAGATGTGCCGAGGGCCGCAGCAATGCGACAGTTGCATGAGGCATTGCAGGGCCAGCAGGTCCATGAGTTTGGCAGTATCCAGCAAGCATTTGAAACTGTGCTGAAACAATGTCATAACAATCAGCTAATTTTAGTCTGTGGTTCGTTTCATACCTTGGAAGCGATCTGGGAGTATTTAGAACAATGTCAATGAATAACAAGCAACGCTGGATGGGTGGCGTTGTTCTACTTGGAGGGGGTGTTTTGTTGGCAGCATTACTTTTCAAGGGTAATGAAGAAATAGAGCAGGATAAGACCCAGACTACAGTTACTCACCCTATTCCCAAAACCGAAACCCAGCCTAAAATAGCCCAGCCAGCGCAGGAGGGGGAGATGGTCTCCTTGCAGCCTCTGGCCGTGGATGTTGAAACCGAAAAACGTTTGCTGGATGAACAGAAACGTGCACGTGAAAAGGCGGTTGCTGAACAGGAGGCCCGTGCTGCCGAGTTCCTGAAAATGCAGCAGGAGGCTGAGGCTGCGGCTGCACGTAAAGCTGCTGAAGAGTACGCTGCAATCAATGCCCGTAGAACTGCGGCGCAGGAAAGTTCAGATAATATTCCACCAGAACTGGTTGAGGACGAGCAGGCTAAGGCTCAACGACATGCTGAAGAAAAACGTAAGCTGGAAGAAAAGAAGAAAGCCGAACAGCAGAAAGTAGAGCAGCAGAAAACTGACGCTGAAAAGAAGCTAGCTGAAGACAAGCGTAAGGCGGAAGCAGATAAGAAAGCTGAGGAAGACAAGCGTAAGGCTGAGGCCGACAAGAAAGCGGTCGAAGAAAAGAAACGTAAAGCTGAAGCAGAGAAGAAAGCGGCTGGAGAAAAACGCAAGGCTGAAGCGGATAAAAAAGCTGAGGAAGACAAGCGCAAGGCTGAAGCCGACAAGAAAGCAGCGGCTGAAGAAAAGAAACGTAAAACTGAGGAAGATGCCAAGAAAAAGGCTGAGGCTGAAAAAGCCCGTCAGCTTCTGGAAAATGGTGACAAAAACTGGATGGTACAGGTGGCGCTGGCGGCAAATCAGGCCAACGCCGATACAGTGGTGTCCAAGTTGCGCGCCAAAGGTTATAAAGTCACCACCAGCCCGACTTCCAAGGGAATTCGGATTATGGTGGGGCCATCCAAAGATCGTGAGACTGCTGATGCCGCACGTAAGAGAATTACCTCAGATGAGAGTCTGGGCATGAAGTCCGCTTGGGTGATTGACTGGGTTCCACTTGATCAGCGATAACAAAAGATAAACGACTAGATCAAAGCTGGAAAGCGTCTGGTTTTGACCTTGTTACAAGTGTTCTATTTCTGCGGGCAGTGAGTACAATATGAGTAGCGGCTTTAAGATATTAGAACACTTTATATTTTCAGAGGATTCGAGTGTTAGTGCGCTTTCTGGCGCGGCTTGTGTGGGAGATGATCTCTACTTGGTTGGAGATGATGTGGGGTACTTACTCAAAACCGATCGAAAAAATAACATCAATCGTGCGACTAATTTTGAAAAAATTCCATTATTTGAACATTCTGAATATACGACTCTGAGGATGTTTAGTAAAAAAACTAAACCAGACTTTGAAGCGCTTAGCTGTATTCGCTTCGATGGACAACCTCAGTTACTAGTGATGGGTTCAGGTTCTACAGAAAATCGAAAAAAAGCATTATTGTATAATCCAGTTAATAATCAGGTTCATGTTTTACTTGATACCTCGGATTATGATTTTTTAGAACATTGTTTGGCGTTGACTGGTGGCGCTGATCTCAATATAGAAGCAGTTTGTTCAGATCAAAACAATTTATACATCTTTCAACGTGGCAATATTAATCGTTTTCATGGTGTTTTAGTCTTTGATTTAATAAAACTTCAAAATGGAAAATCATTAGAAAGTTCGCTGAAAAATTCATTTAATCTGACATTACCAGAGCTTGAAGGGGCAGCAAGTGGTATTTCTGATGCTTATTTTCTGGTGGAGAAAAATCTAATTATCGCCACCGCTGCGGTTGAGCAAACATTAAATACTTATGATGATGGCGCAGTGCTAGGCAGTTTTATCCATTGGAGCGTAAAACCTCGGGGTTTAGCCCGACGATATAAGCGACTGGCGTAAGCCATACGACATGAAATGTCGTTTTAAATACTTTTGCTATAATCACTATTAAGAAAAATACGGTTAAAATAATTGTATGAAGACACTCAAATTACGAATAAAAGACAAACATTGCAAGATGCTAGACCAACTAGCGTTGGAGGTAAACTTTGTTTGGAATTATGTCAATGATTTGTGTTTCAAGCATCTACAACGCAAACAACAATTCTTTTCAGCATACGATATTGCTAAATACACAAAAGGCACATCGAAAGAATGTAATTTGCATAGCCAAACGATTCAGGCGGTCACAGAAGAATTAGTGACAAGACGCAAGCAATTCAAAAAAGCAAAACTGAAATGGCGAGTCAGCAATAAAAAATCAGCTAGGCGTTCATTGGGCTGGATACCATTCAAAAAAGTTGCAATCAAATATGCTGATGGATATGTTCAATACGGCAAGCATCAATTCAAACTATGGGACAGCTACGGACTAAGCAAATACAATGTTAAAACAGGCTCGTTTGTAGAGGATAGTCGTGGGCGTTGGTATGTCTGTCTTGTAGTTGATTCAATTAAAACAGAGAAAACCAGCGCTAAAACCTCAATTGGCATAGACTTGGGTTTAAAGGATTTAGCCACTTGTTCAGATGGAGTAAAGCTCAAAGCTTCTAAAATCTATCGACAATACGAACAAAAACTTGGCATAGCCCAACGAGCTAGAAATAAGAAACGCGTCAAAGCGATTCACGCCAAGATTAAAAATATACGTCAAAACATGCTGCATCAATTCAGCCATAAACTGGTGAATGAACATGCAGCAATCTTCATTGGCAATGTGAATGCCAAAGCACTCGCACAAACTAAATTAGCTAAATCAGTGCTAGATGCAAGTTGGACAACACTAAGAACCATGCTCAAGTATAAATGCGAGAACGCAGGGGTATGGTATGAAGAAGTCAATGAAGCGTATACCACCCAAACGTGTTCGTGCTGTGGCTCACGCTGTAGTAGTCCGAAAGGTAGGACAGGTCTTGGAATAAGAGAATGGCAGTGTATGGAGTGCGGTACGCTCCATGATCGGGATGTAAATTCCGCACTGAATATTCTTGCGCTCGGACATGAGCGTCTCGCAGGAGGAATCCCCGTCCTTTAGGTCGGGGAGGATGTCAATTTAATTTTCTCACCAGAGGGTAAAATTTTATATACACATTTGATTCAGGATTCGAAAGAACAAACACTTGCTATTAAAGTAGAAGGAATTACATGGCTAGAGTCGACATCTGATGGTGAGGTATTTTTATTGGTCACGGATAGCGATGGTGGTGATTCTGAAGTTTTTAAACTATTACTTAGTAACTCTGTTTTTGCCAATTCTTCAAGTTAGTTCGTATTTCTTAGCTTACCATTCAACTTATAAAATTAGGTTTTTTAAAGCCCAATAAAAAATGCATAAAATCCAAAATTAAAGAAACAAATCTTACACCCCCAACATCTATCTCTCTAAAAATTGGATTTAATCTAAAGTGCATCTCGCAATCTAAATAGGTGCTGGATTTGAATGTTGTTGTTGAATCCATTTTACATTTTCAGGGGTGAAAAGATGGTCAATATTTTTCCAAATGATATGATAGCCGTATCCTCCTTGTTTCATTTCTTTAACCGCATCTTCAATTGCCCAATGCTCAAAAATAATTCGATACATGGCAATGGTCGCGCCTGTGCGGTCAGAACCATGATAGCAATGCACTAAGATTTTCTGGTTTTGTTGTTTAGCAGTTTGAATAACACGCATTGCTTCTAACAAGTCATTTCGATCAATTGACCATGTATTGATTGGAATGTGTACCAGATTAAAAGGCTGATCTCTTAAAACTTTGGCATCTTCATTTCTTGCGCGCAGGTTGAGGACAGTGCCAATTTGATGTTTTTTCAGGAAAGGGATTAACTGGTTGCTGGGTTGTTCACTGCGAAAAACATCAGGACTGATCTGGTAAAAATTATGTGTATCTGAAATCAGTGCTCCCCAATGCTGGGGCCTTTGATGCTCCTCCAGACTTGAATGTTTCATACAACCACCTAAGCTTAGGGATGATATGAAAGTAATAGTAATCAGTATCTTATGCATATTATTGGTAACGATTGAATTCAACTGGGTCATGTGCACAAATTAACTCAATACTCGGTTCATGTTGAGCCAGATATTGTAAGTGCTTCAGATTGTGTAAACGTTGTTGGTTATCCTCAGCCAGTAATCGTTCTGTAAAGTCCAATGCTCTTAACCTGTTTTTAGGGTTGAGTTCCAAATGGGAAAAATAGGCATCTCCACAGAATAAAATCCAGCCATCCTGTTTTTTGACTGCAATCGCACTATGTCCAAGCGTATGACCGATCAGGGGAACCATCAGGATTTCATCCTGAAATAAAGGTAATCCCTTGACTTTTTGCAGATTAAACCATGCTTCACCATCAGCCTGTTCAGCAAAGTTCCAGTAACGGTGATATTTAAACTGTTCTGTTTTGTAACGATTTTTCCCTTTGAGTGATAAAGATTGAGTGGCATTAAATTCAGAGGCCAATACATGCACGGTTGCATTTGGAAAATCCGAAATTCCGCCTGCATGGTCAAAGTCAAGATGTGAAACAAAAATGTGTTTTACATCATCCAGACTATAACCAAGCCGTTGAATCTGGTGGAAAGCACTCAAATGAATATCGGGCACAATCGCGCCGAATTTGGTCAGCAATGAGCCTAGACGTTGTTGAGTATGTAAATAATCTTGTGTACCCAAACCTGTATCAATCAGGACCAGCCCCCGATCAGTCTCAACCAGTAGACAGTGGCAGACTAAATGGGCTTTCCAGCCTTTTTGTCCAAACATAGGGGCGCAAACAGGGCAGAAGCTGCCACAAGTGAGATGATGGATATTGTAGATCATGGTGATTTTTGTTGTGTTTGGAGTTGAATTATTCTTATAGCCTATTGATTGGAAAATACCAAGTAGGGGACGATGGTAATCGTCCCGATAAAGAAATCATGAGATTTAAAAATAGTACCTCATCAAACGGTGGGATTGCCATCCCACCCTACTCAGGCTGTGGTGTCAGTCTTAAATAAGGTTTCACTGCTGTATAACCTTTAGGAAAGCGTTGCTTGATTTCCTCTTCATCTTTCAGGGATGGCACAATCACCACATCCTCACCCTGTTGCCAATTGGCAGGTGTTGCCACTTTATGCTTGTCAGTCAGTTGCAGTGAATCCACCACACGCAACACTTCATTAAAGTTGCGACCTGTTGAGGCAGGGTAGGTGATGATCAGGCGAACTTTCTTGTTCGGGTCAATAATCACCAGGGAACGTACCGTTAAGGTTTCGCTGGCATTTGGATGGATAAAACCATAAAGCTCAGACACCTTGCGGTCTTTATCTGCAATAATCGGGAAATTCACTGTAGTGTTCTGGGTCTCGTTAATGTCCTGAATCCAGCCCTTATGTGATTCAACATCATCCACAGACAGTGCAATTGCCCTGACGCCACGTTTTGCAAACTCATCTTTCAGCTTGGCGGTATAACCTAATTCAGTAGTACAGACAGGTGTGTAGTCTGCTGGGTGTGAAAACAGGATTCCCCAGCCATCCCCTAGAAACTCATAAAAATCAATAATGCCCTCGCTTGATTCTTGTTGGAAATTTGGGGCTATATCACCTAAACGTAAGCTCATTCTTGGTCTCCTCATTCTGCTTATCTGATGCTGTGTCTTCTTACTATGCGCCAATTTATATATGAATCAAATCATTGTTTTTTTATTTGTTTATAAGTTTTTTATATATAGGTGAGGTGTTGAGGATAAAAAATGATCAGAATTTCATAGGCAAATCGATGTAACTTAAATGCAAATTTGCTACATTAACGCTCTTTGGTTATGCCTGTCAGAATCGCCTCGCAGATTTTTTTACCTGTTTGGATGCAAAGCACTTGTAGTTCTTATTTCTGGCTCCATAATAACAACCAAGAAAAAATTAACCGACCTAGAGTTTGTTGATCTTTACGACAAACCCTATAACAAACAGGATTAGAGAGTTTATTCATGTTGGCAAGTCTGATCGGAGGTATCTTCGGTACAAAAAATGAGCGTGAGCTCAAACGCATGCGCAAAATTGTTGAACAAATCAATGCGCTGGAACCGACGATATCTGCTCTTAGCGATGCAGACCTCTCTGCAAAAACTCCAGAATTCAAACAACGTTTTCAGAACGGTGAAAGTTTAGATAAATTATTGCCTGAAGCCTTTGCGGTGTGCCGTGAGGCGGCAAAGCGTGTCATGGGCATGCGCCATTATGATGTGCAGTTGATTGGTGGTATCACCCTGCACGAAGGCAAGATTGCCGAAATGCGTACAGGTGAAGGTAAAACCCTGATGGGTACACTGGCCTGTTACCTCAATGCCTTGAGTGGTCAGGGTGTTCACGTCATTACCGTGAACGACTACTTGGCACAACGTGATGCTGAGTTAAACCGTCCTTTATTCGAATTTTTAGGTTTAAGCATTGGGGTAATTTACTCCATGCAAATGCCTGCCGAAAAGGCGCAGGCCTATAATTCAGACATTACCTACGGGACCAACAACGAATTTGGTTTTGACTATCTTCGTGACAACATGGTGTTTTCTCTTCAGGAGAAAAAACAACGTGGTCTCAGCTATGCCATCATTGACGAAGTGGATTCAATCCTGATTGATGAGGCACGTACGCCGTTGATCATTTCAGGGCAGAGTGAAGACTCTTCCCATCTGTACCAGTTGATCAACAGTATTCCTCCGCAACTACGTCCACAGAAAGAAGAAAAAGTGGCTGATGGCGGACATTTCTGGGTTGATGAAAAACAGCGTTCAGTTGAAATGACTGAAATCGGTTATGAAACCGTTGAACAGGAATTGATTCGTATGGGGCTGCTGGCTGAAGGTGAAAGCCTGTATTCAGCAGCCAACCTGAATCTGGTGCACCATGTGACTGCGGCGATTCGTGCACATTACCTTTATCAAAAGAATGTGCATTACATCATTGGCATTAATCCACAGTCACAAAAAGAAGAAGTCATCATTGTGGATGAGAGCACGGGCCGTACCATGCCTGGCCGTCGTTGGTCTGAGGGTTTGCACCAAGCAGTTGAAGCCAAAGAGAACATGGAAATCCAGCCTGAGAACCAGACGCTGGCAACCACAACATTCCAGAACTATTTCCGTCTGTATAAAAAGCTTTCAGGGATGACGGGTACTGCCGATACTGAAGCAGCGGAAATGAAAGAAATCTATGGTCTGGATGTGGTGATTATTCCAACACACCGTCCAATGGTGCGCCAGGACCACAATGACCTGATTTATTTAAACCGTAATGGTAAATACAGTGCCATTATTGAGGAAATCACCAATATCCGTCAGCAGGGTGTTGCGCCAATCCTGATTGGTACAGCCACCATTGAGGCCAGTGAAATCCTGTCTGCCAAACTGTTGCAGGCTGGGATTCACCATGAAGTATTGAACGCCAAACAGCACGAACGTGAAGCAGATATTATTGCACAGGCGGGTAGTCCAAATGCGGTGACCATTGCCACCAACATGGCGGGTCGTGGTACGGATATCTTGCTCGGCGGTAACTGGAAAGCCAAGCTGGCGAAAATTGAAAACCCAACCCCTGAAGATGAAGCACGTTTGCAGGCACAGTGGGAAAAAGACCATGAAGATGTTCTGGCATCGGGTGGTCTGCACATCATTGGTTCTGAACGTCATGAATCACGCCGTATTGATAACCAGCTACGTGGTCGTGCGGGCCGTCAGGGTGACCCTGGTGTGTCGCGTTTCTATCTGTCGCTTGAAGATGACCTGATGCGTATCTTCGCGGGTGATCGTGTGGTGGCGATGATGCGTGCAATGGGCTTACAGGAAAATGAAGCCATTGAGCACAAGATGGTGAGCCGTTCCATTGAAAATGCACAGCGCAAGGTTGAGGCACGTAACTTCGATATTCGTAAGAACCTGTTGAAGTATGATGATGTCAATAATGAACAGCGTAAGATTATCTATTCGCAGCGTGATGAGATTCTGGCGGAAAGCACACTACAGGCCTACATTGAGGAAATGCACCATGAAGTGGTGAAAGGCGTGATTGCGAACTTTATTCCACCAGAGTCAATTCATGACCAGTGGGACATAGCTGGTCTGGAAAATGCCCTGCGTACCGATTTAGGCATTGAGCTTCCTGTTCAGCAGTGGCTGGACCAAGACCGTCGTCTGGATGAAGAGGGGTTGATTGAGCGTATCTCTGATGAGGTGATCAGCCGTTACCGTCAGCGCCGTGAACAGATGGGTGATGAGTCGGCGGCGATGCTTGAGCGTCACTTTATGCTGAACTCACTGGATCGTCACTGGAAAGATCACCTGGCGGCGATGGACTACTTGCGTCAGGGTATCCATTTACGTGGCTATGCACAGAAAAACCCTGAACAGGAATACAAGAAAGAGGCATTCAACCTGTTTGTGAATATGCTGGCTATTATCAAGTCTGACGTGGTGACGGATTTATCCCGTGTCCATGTTCCGACCGCTGAAGAACTGGCTGAGTTAGAGGCTCAACAGCAACGTCAGGCCGAATCAATGCGTCTTTCTTTTGAACATGATGATGTTGATGGCTTAACAGGTGAAGTGACCATTTCTGAAGAACCAGACCGTTCATTGGCAAATGCCCAGTTCGAAGTTCCAGAAAGCCGTAACGCACCATGTCCATGTGGTTCTGGTTTAAAATATAAGCAATGTCACGGTAAAATCTAGTTTTAGGCTGATTTTTAGCTGTTATGAAGAGCAGGACTTAAGTCCTGCTTTTTTTACGAGAAGTAACTTGAGTCACAACTGGCTTTATAGTTAGATTATTGGGATTAATATTCTTGATTGAATGTGTATGAAAAGCGGGAAAGCAATGAAAAAAACATTAAAATTTTTGATTTTGGCAAGTGTGGCAGTGTCTGGTTTTGCAGTTGCGGCAGATGCACCACAAACAACCACTGTGGACAAGGTACTTGCCGCACAGGGCAACACCACAGCAGAGGCACAGGTAAAGCGTGATGTCACCACCATTATCAGCCCACGCACAGGAATTCGTTATACCTTGGGTGATACAGGCAATCGTCCAATCGTTTTACAAACTGCGGCGATTGCGCCTGCAAACTCTGCCAATATCAACCGCATCGTGGCATCAAATCCTGCTTTGTCTGCCAAGAGTCAGGAAAAAGCCAAGATTGCCCTAATTGGTGAGGCAGCTGTTCAGGCGGCAGATATGGCAGCGCAAACCACCAGTGCCCAAACAGCTCAAACAAATCAATAACGATTGATTTTGCAATAAAAAAGAGATGCGATGACATCTCTTTTTTATTAGTTGAAACTTTATTATAAAAAGCTTGGCAGCAAGATGAGCCCGATAATCATGCCAAACAGCAGCCATTTAGATACATAGTATAGACGACGGTTACGTTGCTTTAAGCCACGACCATAATGGTGTACCGCATAGCCGTATTTAAAGATGCGGTTGATAAAGCCAGTCTTGTCCTGATCATCATTGGGCGAGCTTGCCGCAGACATGACATTGCGTCCAAACCAGTGGTTGAAACGTTGTGCCCAGCCCCATTTCATCGGACGTTCGATGTCACAGAACAGGATAATACGGGTTTGATCAGTCTGGTTATGCGCCCAATGCACATAGGTTTCATCAAAAACGGTGGCTTCACCATCTCTCCAGCTATAACGTTGCTGATCGACCTCAATGAAGCAATCATCGCTATTTGGTGTGACTAAACCTAAATGATAACGAACTGAACCTGCATAAGGGTCGCGGTGTTTGCCTAAATAACTTCCTGATGGTAGCTCAGTAAACATGGCAGCTTTGACAGAGGGAATACTTTCCAGTAATGCCACTGTTTTAGGACAAAGTTGCTGCGCCGATGGGTGGCTGTCCTGATACCATTTTAAGTAGAAACGTTTCCAGCCACGTTTAAAGAATGTGTTAAAACCCGCATCATTATTTTTTTCCGCCGCCTTAATCTGGCTTTGGAGTTGAATGGCTTCCTCACGAATCACCTGCCAGTTATCCTGCAATGGCTTGAGCTCTGGGAACTGTGCCACATCAAAGAATGGTTGATTTGGGAGCTTTGAGAAGCCAGTCATAAACATATTGACGGGTGCCAAAAACGTGGAATGATCAAATAATTGTCTAGAGGCTTTTAAGCGTTCTTTACCACGATAATAGGTATATAAGAAGCTGAGCAAAAATACGGCAACGATAATCACTGCGTACATAACACAATCGTCTAAAAAAATGGAAGCGGTAATTTTACCATAAAAAATATTTTGGAAAATGTTGTGATCTATTTAACGGGGAGGGCTTGGGTATTGCCCGATAAATGGTATTCCAGATGATCCAGGTTTTTTTATTTTTGGATCATCTGGAAAATGAGGTTTAAATCTGGTTATTTACATCATCATGCTTGGTTTCACGAATCAGTAAAAACGCGATTAAAGAGAGAATGGATGCCAAACTTAGATATAAACCAACAGCACCAAGACCATAATTTTCCGCTAGTTTGGTGGCGATATAAGGCGCAAAAGACGCACCAAAAATACCTGCCAAATTGAATGTCAAAGCTGAACCTGTATAGCGCACTGAGGTTGGGAAAATTTCAGAAAGTACCGTGCCAATCGGGCCATAAGTCAATCCCATGATGGAAAGGCCAATACAGAGGAACAGGAACACCAGTATTGGGTTGCCTGAACCCAGTAGTGGCGCAAAGCATAATCCGAACAGTGCTGAAAGTACGCAGACAGCAATCGAGGTATTTTTGCGGCCAAACTTCTCTGCAAAAATCGCAGACAGCGGAATAAATGCTGCAAAGCATAGCGTGGCGATCAACTGCAAGCCAAGAAAATCACCGCGTGCATAACCCAGCTTGGAGGTTCCCCAGTTCAACGCAAACACGGTGGTGAGATAGAACACCACAAATGTACAGATTGCGGCAATGGTGCCCAGTACCAACATGGGGAAATGCTTGGTCATAACTTCCTTGAAAGGGACATTGATCTCTTTCTGCTTATTCAACACTTTCTGGAAAGCAGGGGTTTCATGCAGTTTTAAACGAATATACAAACCGACCAACACCAGAATTGCACTGGAGATAAATGGAATCCGCCAGCCCCATGTCATAAAGGCCTGTTCCGACATAAAGGCATTCAGCAGGAGGAATGAACCTGTTGCCAGAATAAAGCCAATCGGTGCGCCAAGCTGTGGGAACATGCCATACCATGCACGTTTACCCTCTGGGGCATTTTCAGTGGCAAGTAGAACCGCGCCACTCCATTCACCGCCCAAGCCTAAACCTTGTCCTAAACGACATAAGGCAAGTAGCAATGGGGCAACAATCCCAATCTGGGCATAGGTCGGCAGTAGACCAATACAGACAGTGGAAATTCCCATGGTGAGTAGGGCGGCAACCAGTGTGGCTTTACGTCCAATTCGGTCACCCAGATGTCCAAAAATCGCCGCACCAATCGGGCGGGCAATAAAAGCGATGGCAAAGGTTGCCAGTGATTTGAGTACCGCAGCACCATCACTGCTTTCAGGAAAAAATAAATGGGGGAAAATTAGGACTGCCGCTGTGGCGTAGATATAAAAGTCGAAAAACTCAATCGTAGTACCGACCAGACTGGCAAATAATACCCGTACCTTTGAATTACTGGCCACTTCAGTGGTGACAGTCGTAGCGTTTGACGACATACAAAACCTTAATGTGATTTATTCAGGAAACAGTAAAACCTGTCCTGAAATTTCTTTTGAATGCGGAATTTACCCAGCAAGCTGCCTGCGATGCATGGATTTATAATACATAGCAATAGATCGCTAAAAAGTGTAAACCTGCCCCTAATAGCACAAAAACATGCCAAATTGTGTGGGTATATCTTACATTTTTTAAAGCATAAAACAATGTGCCGACCGTATAGGCCAGTCCACCTGCAATCAGGAGCTGTATTGCATCCTTGGAAAGATAGCGCTGCATGTCATCCATCACCAAAACCGCCAACCAGCCCATCACCAGATAGGCTGCCAGGGACACTCTCTGGAAACGGTGAATAAACACCAGCTTAAACAATGTTCCAATCAATGCAATGACCCAGAGAGCAATCAGTAGGTGGTGTGCCTTTGCCGTTGGAATGGCAATGCTGAGAAAGGGGGTGTAAGTCCCTGCGATTAAATAATAAATAGCAGTATGATCAAGTTTTTTATACCAATAACGTTTACGTTCGTCCTGAGCAAAGTGATACAGCATGGAACTGCTGAGCAATAACACCAGACTCAGCCCATAGACCCATAAGCTGATCCATTGTCCCAAAGGTAAACCATAGCCTTTCACAATCAGAAAAATGGTAGCAATCAATGCCAGTACGGCACCCAGGCCATGACTATAGGCATTGATGAGTTCTTCTTTGGGATCATAATCGAGTGGGGAGGTTGAAGCCATTCATAGCTCATCTGAATAAAAATACAACTGTATCGTAATGCAATTTCCCTTTTAAAGTAAGACGCTTTAGAATTTAGTTTCCATTTGTCAGGTTTTCACTATGTTTGCGCCGAAATTTTCTTTTGAACAGGAACAGCAGTTTTTCTTGGATATCCAGCAATCTATTGAAAATAAAAGCTTTGAACGACTTGTTCTTAGTCAGTACAAAGGTGAACTGGCAGATCTGGAAAAGATGACGTTTCGCATGATTGAGTTGCAGGGGCAGCCAACCTTGTCTTGCCTGTATCACCACACCACTCAAGACATCACCAAAAACTATGCAATTGCTGAGGGGCTGGAGAAAATTGCTGAGCTATTGAACCTGTCTAAACAGGCAAATTTATTTACACTCAATCAGGATATTCAACTGAAAAAAAATAAAAAGAAAGCCATGCTGAATATCCAGAAAAAACAGGCTTCATCAGCAAAAGTGGAACAGCATCAGCATAACCGTGAAAAGCAGCGTTATGTTGATCAGCACAGCTCATTTTTAATGCATCTGGGCATTACCGATGAAAAAGGGCAGATCATTCCGAGCATGGCGCGTAAGTGGAAACAGATTAATAAGTTCATTGAAATCTTTTCCAATGCCTATGAACAGATTGATGCCTCACAGCAAGAGTTGAACATTGTCGATTTTGGTTCAGGTAAGGGCTATTTAACCTTTGCCTTGTATGACTATTTGTTGGCACAACATAAAACACCACTGATTACTGGTGTTGAACTTCGTTCCAATCTGGTGGAGTTCTGCCAAAATGTAGCTGATCAGGTCGGATTTCATCATCTCGATTTTTTTGAGGGGGATGTACGCAGTTATCAACCTGCAAAGCTGGACGTGATGATTGCCCTGCATGCCTGTGACATTGCAACTGACTTTGCCATCCATACAGGAATTCGCTTAAATGCTTCCATGATTATGTGCGCGCCGTGTTGCCATAAAGAATTAAGGCCGCAACTCAAGAGTCCAGAAGTGTTGCAACCGATGCTTCAGTTTGGCATTCATGCAGGCCAGCAGGCAGAAATGCTGACCGATACCCTACGGGCCTTATTGCTCAAGGCCTATGGTTATGAAACCAAGGTATTTGAATTTGTGGCATTGGCACATACCAGCAAAAACAAGATGATTCTGGCAACCAAACGCAAGGATATTCAACAGCCTGACCCAAACATCATGCAGCAGATTCAGGCCTTAAAAGCCATGTATGGCATTGAAAAACAATCTCTGGAATTGTTGTTGCAGGATCAAATGCCAGTCGAAAATCTGGGTTGCAAGTGTTAGGCGTGTTAAGATCGGTATGTTAAGCGTTGAAAATGGCGATTGGGATCAATTGCAGCAAGATGCCAGACTGATTCGGGAATTGGTGTTTATTGTTGAACAAAATATTCCTGAACAGGATGAGTGGGATGATCAGGATGCCATTTCACAGCATTTTGTGGTTTATGATCGTGATCAACCTGTAGCCACAGCGCGTCTATTGCAAAACAATAGTGTTGGGCGCGTGGCGGTCATCCAAAAATATCGGGGGCAGGGCATTGGACGAATGATTATGTTGGATATTATTCGCTATGCACAACAGCAACATCGTCCATTCCTCAAACTGTCATCACAGGTTCATGCCATTTCATTTTATGAAAAACTTGGTTTTGTCACGCAAGGCGATCCGTATGATGAATGTGGCATTCCCCATATTGAAATGATGATGCCACTTATACCATAAGTGTCATAGATTAATGGATTGAACTTAAACTCTATAATTTCTGGTATCAAATTTTAGGTATGCTAGCCCAATTCAATCATTCGTGGTGCTGATGTGTTTCAGTATTGCCTGTCTCAGTGGTCATGGAAGACTGTGACATTTCAGCTGCTGCCGCTGCTTTTTTTTGATTCATTGGCATATAGTCAGGCTCATTATTTATGGCTAAATAAAAAATCACCATAAAGATAAAGCTTAAAATGCAAGTGATGATCAGTGCTTTCCAACCCCACGGCGAGGTTTCAGGACATAATTTCTCAGACATAAGACAAATTTCCAAAGGACAAAAAGTAAAGCAGAATTGGTATATTTATAGCACAATTTGTGATGGATTAGACGTAATTCGGTTTTCTATCAATAAATACAAAAAAGCTCATATCAGTTAAAGAAACTGATATGAGCGTAAAGTGAAGAGAGTGAAAAAATTATTGAATAATTTCTTTCTTCTGCGCTTTGTCTTTTAACAATTGTGGTGGATTGAAACGTTCACCATATTGAGCAGCCAATTCTTCTGAACGTTGTAGTGATTTTTCAATCCCATTTTGATTTAGGAATTGAATTGCACCACCAGTCCATGGAGCAAAACCGATTCCAAAAATTGAACCGACATTGGCATCAATTACTGATTCTAGAACACATTCTTCATAGCAGCGTAAAGTATCCAGCGCTTGAACAAACAAGAAACGATCAATCATATCTTGTTCAGAAATATCATTCGCTTTTGTCCAACGGCTGAGCCCATCCCACAAATGTTTTTTTCCATTTTCTGGATATTCATAGAAGCCTGCACCTGCTGCTTTACCTTTACGATTTAGCTCGTGAATCATGGTGTGAACCACTTCATCTACAGGGGTTTTCGGTAAGTCTTTCCCTTCAGCTTGCAATGCTTTACGCGTTTCGCTTGCTACATGCTCAGTCAGAGTTAAAGATACTTCATCCTGAATCGCAAGAGGACCAACAGGCATAGCAGCTTTGAGTGCTGCCATTTCGATTTTCGCTGGATGTACGCCCTCAGCAAGAAGACGCATACCTTCTTGAATGAACGTACCAAACACACGACTGGTAAAGAAACCACGACTGTCATTTACCACGATTGGTGTTTTAGCAATTTGTTGTACAAAGTCATAGGCTTTAGCTAATGTTGCAGCTGAAGTTTCTTTACCTTTGATGATTTCAACCAATTGCATTTTGTCGACTGGGCTAAAGAAATGTAAGCCAATAAAGTTTTTAGCATCTTTACTTGCTGTTGCTAGACCTGTGATCGGTAAGGTAGACGTGTTCGATGCAAAGATTCCATCTTCCGCTAAATACTGCTCAGCTTCTTGAGTCACCTTGGCTTTGAGTTCTTGATTTTCAAATACTGCTTCAATGATTAAGTCACAGCCTTGTAGATCAGCTGCATCAGCAGTTGCAGTAATAAGTCCCAACACTTGATCACGTTTTTCTGCGGTCATACGACCTTGTGAAACACGTTTATCAAGTAGCTTTTGCGAATAAGCTTTGCCTTTCTCCGCATTTTCTACAGAAACGTCTTTGAGCACAACTGGAATGCCTTTGATTGCGGTTGAATAGGCAATCCCTGCACCCATCATACCTGCACCTAAAACACCGACTTTTTTCGCTTGCCATTTAGCAACTTCAGCAGGACGACTCGCACCTGATTTAATTGCATTTAGACCATGCCAGAACGTACCAATCATGTTCTTCGACACTTGACCGACAGTCAGTTGTGTAAAGTAACGTGATTCAATACGAAGTGCAGTATCTACATCGACTTGTGCACCTTCAACTGCAGCCGCCATGATCGCTTCAGGAGCAGGGTAGCAACCTTTGGTTTTGTCACGTAGCATGGCAGGGGCAATTGCAAGCACTTGTGCAACCGCAGGCGTCTTAGGATCACCACCAGGGATTTTGTAGCCTTTCACATCAAATGGTTGCTGTGATTTTGGATTAGCTTTCACCCAAGCAATTGCTTTTTCTAAAAGCTCTTGTTCATTCTCAGCCGTGTCATGTACCAAACCAAGAGATTTTGCTTTATCGACACCAAATTGCTTACCTTCCATGAGGAACGGGAATGCATTTTGTAAGCCGAGCAGACGCACCATACGGACGATGCCACCACCACCAGGAAGTAGTCCTAAAGTCACTTCAGGTAAACCAAATTTAGTTTTTGGATCATTAATAGCAATACGATAATGACAACCTAAAGCGATTTCCCAGCCACCACCAAGCGCAGTGCCGTTTAAAGCTGCAACAACAGGCACACCTAAAGTTTCGATTGTGCGTAAGTCACCTTTGAGTTTTTCAATCATCTTGAAAAATTCAGTAGCGTGTTCAGGTTGTACCTGAATCAGCTCATCTAGGTCACCACCAGCAAAGAAGGTTTTCTTAGCTGAACGGAAAATAATACCTTTCAGATCAGTTTCAGCTTTAAGCTTTTGACTGACTTCATCTAAAGCATCACGGAACTCTGCATTCATGGTGTTTGCAGATTGACCAGATGAATCTAGTGTAAGAATTACAATATTGTCAGCGTTTTTTTCGTATTTAATAGCGCTCATGTTGTTCTCCTTACACCAACTCGATAATGGTAGCAATCCCCATACCACCACCGACACACAACGTTGCTAGACCACGTTTTTTACCTTGACGCTCTAATTCATCTAACAAAGTTCCTAGAATCATGGCACCAGTTGCCCCTAATGGATGTCCCATCGCAATCGCACCACCATTGACGTTGACTTTCTCAGCAGGAACTTTCAGTTCTGTAATAAAACGCATTACCACAGCTGCAAAAGCTTCATTCACTTCAAATAAATCAATATCGTTGATGCTCAAGCCTGCTTTTTCTAATGCTTTACGTGCAGCAGGGGCAGGACCAGTCAACATAATGGTTGGATCTGTACCGACTAATGCAGTTGCAAGCACCTTGGCACGAGGTTTTAAGCCTTGCTCTTTAACTGCTTTCTCAGAAGCCAATAACACCACCGCAGCACCATCGACGATACCTGATGAGTTACCTGCATGATGAACGTGATTAATTTTTTGCGCTTCAGGATACTTCTGTAAAGCAACAGCATCGAAGCCCATTTGACCCATCATTTCAAAGCTAGCATTCAGTTTTGCTAGACCTTCAACTGTGGTATTTCCTTTGATAAATTCATCTTTTTCTAAGATTGTTACACCTGCATGATCTTTCACAGGTACAACTGATTTATCGAAATAACCATTTGCCTGAGCAGCAGCAGCCTTTTGTTGCGAACCGACCGCAAATGCATCTACATCTGCGCGGCTATAACCATCTAAAGTGGCAATCAGGTCAGCACCAACACCTTGTGGGACAAAGGAGGACTTCAAGTTGGTTTCTGGATCAAGCGCCCATGGACCACCATCAGAACCCATTGGAATGCGTGACATGGATTCCACACCGCCAGCAACCACAACATCTTCCCAACCTGAACGAACTTTTTGTGCTGCCAAGTTCACGGCTTCTAAACCAGAAGCACAGAAACGGTTGATTTGTACGCCTGCGACATCATCATTCCAACCTGCAGCAATCGCAGCAGTTTTGGCAATATCCCCACCTTGATCACCAATTGGTGTCACACAACCGAGAACGATATCATCGACTTTAGATGTGTCGAGTTGATGGCGTTGTTGTAATTCATTCAATAATGTTGTGAGTAAAGTAATTGGTTTTACTTCATGTAATGAGCCGTCTTTTTTTCCTTTTCCGCGTGGTGTGCGAATGGCATCAATAATATAGGCCTCGCTCATAGCTGTTCCTTGTATTGCCTTAAATTAAAATCATTGTGCTTCGAGTGTACTCAATTTAAGTGGCAGTGCAATGATGATAAACGTTGGCAAGCTTGATGTTTTTCGCCAATTTTAATCGTTAAAATGGCATGCATAAATAAAATAAGGAAAACAGCATGAGTCAAATCCAGTTTTTTAGCAGTCAGGATGGGGAAATAAAGTTAGAGGTTAATCTGGAACGGGAAACTGTTTGGTTAAGTCAGGCATAGATGGCAGAGTTGTTTGGCACAAAACGCCCTGCAATTACCAAACATTTGGGAAACATCTTTAAAGTTTTTGAACTTGAACAAAGTTCAGTATGTTCCATTTTGGAACATACTGCGAGTGATGGCAAAATTTATAAATGCTGCCCATGCAACTGACGATATAAACCAGGAGTAACACCTGTCCATTTCTTGAAGGCACGGTGGAAGGTACTGGTTTCACTAAAGCCGACCTGTTGAGCAACGTCTTCAAGGGTAAGGTTTGGCGTTAACAATAAATGAATGGCGGCATCACGGCGCAGCGCATCTTTGACACCTTGATAGCTCTTACCTTCCGCAGCCAAACGGCGACGCAAAGTTTGCGGAGAAAGATACAGCATGGAGGCCACATTATTCAGTGTCGGCATTTCATCACCGATCTGACTTTTTAACACATCACGAATGCGCGATGTGAGCGAGTTGGTGTTCTTGAATTTTACCAGCAGTTGCGCTGGTGCAGCTTTTAAAAATTCCTCTAAGGTCTTTTCATCTTGACGGATCGGAAGATCAAGATAGTCCGCAGCAAATGTGATTTCCGTACGTGGTGCATCGAATTGCATCACAGGCGCAAAAAATAGCGCATCATATTCATCGGCGTGGTTAGGGCGTTCATAACCAAAATGGACGCGCTCCAAAGGTAAGCGACGTTCAATTAGCCATGAAGCCAGACCATGCCAGATCATCAGCATGCTTTCAGTAATGAAGTGATCGGGATCCAGAGCTTTGGGAATATGCGGCACTAAACGTGCTTCATGCTTGTCACGTTCCAGACTCACCGACCATTCATCTCCAAACAATTTATAGAATTGAGATGAGAGTTCGAGTGCCTGTCCAAGTGTTTTCGAATGTATGATCAATTGGCACATGATAGCAAACGTACCCAGACGGCGTGGCTGGACATCAAAGCCCACATGCTCGTCCTGCGTCACCATCCACAACATTTTAACGAAACGGGTGTATTGCTCTGGGGAGATTCGGGCCTTGGGTTGGCGCAGCAATTCTGCTTCAATACCGACATGTGAAAGTAATGTTTCCACGTCCATGCCGAGGCGTTTGACACCTGTTAAAGCCGCATTCACGAAGTGGATGCTGATCGTATCACGGCTCATATTGAATCCTTCAGTTTCTTTACTATTCACGATAATTGACCTAAATAACCGTCTAAAATATCTAATTGAGCAATTGACAAGAAAAATAATTGCTCATTCAGTACATGTTAAATTGCCGAAACGATCAAGGTAAATGGCTGAACATGACATTGTTTTTGTGTTTATCCAAACCTAATATAAAAGAAAATTTAAACAAACTGAGTAGAAATTATTATGCCAACCGCTTTAAAGGGATTGAAAGTTCTGGATTTTTCAACGTTATTGCCTGGACCATTTGCCAGCATGTACCTTGCCGACATGGGTGCAGAAGTGATCCATGTAGAATCTCCGAGTCGTCCAGATTTGGTTCGAATCATGCCACCTTATGCCAATGGACAGGCGACAGCGCATAGTTATTTAAACCGTAACAAGCAGTCGATTGCACTCGATTTAAAAGATGCAGCCAATATTGAAATGATCAGGAACAAGATTTCCGAGTTTGACATCCTGCTGGAACAGTTCCGTCCAGATGTGATGCGCCGTTTGGGCTTGGACTATGAAACCCTGGCAGAGATCAATCCACGTTTAATCTACTGTTCAATTACAGGCTACGGTCAAACAGGTACTTATAAAGACCGTGCAGGGCATGACATTAACTATCTGGCACTGGCAGGTGTTTCTGGTCATAGTGGTCGTCAGGATGGTGGCCCACCGCCATTGGGCATCCAGATTGCCGATGTTGCGGGTGGTTCACTGCATGCGGTGATTGGTATTCTCGCAGCTGTGGTCGAACGTCAGCGCAGTGGCATGGGGCAATACATAGATATTTCTATGACGGACTGTGTGGCTAGTTTAAATAGTATGGCCGCCTCAGCAAGTTTGGCTGGTCAGACACCGCAAGGTCCTGAGCAAGGGATGCTGAATGGTGCTATTTTCTATGACTATTATGAAACCAAAGATGGTCGTTATTTCTCTGTAGGAAGTTTAGAACCACAGTTTATGACTGGGTTAGCTGCTGCATTAGATTTACCTATATTGATGGCAAAAGGTAGTTCTTTTGACCCTGAAGACCGTCAAGCGATTAAACAAGCCTTAAAGGAAAAGTTTAGCTCCAAAGATTTTGCTGAGTGGCAATCAATTTTTTCGCAATTAGATATTTGTGTTGAGCCAGTGTTGAGCTTGGATGAAGCTTTGACTTCACCGATTGCAAAACAACGTGGTTGGGTGGTCGATGTGCCTTTATCTGAAAATACAGATCAAACTGAGCCTCAATTAGCATGCCCAATCAAATTTTCACGTTCTCAAATGCGATATCAATTTATGGGGCAAGGATTAGGTCAAGGAAAATGGTAGAAAAAATGTGCATACAATCACAACTTGGTGAGCTATCGCACAGTTAATCAAGTGATTAACATTTTGAATAAATTAATCAATTAAAAATGGGCGTAACCTTTTATATACAAAAGCATAAAAGAGAGGTGGTCCTACGTGTTTGAACAACTAAAAGCTTATTTATAAGTGATATTCTGCTCTAGTTAAGCTACCTTATTTTGTTGTGGTAGCTGGTCTCTTGTAGCTTATGCATTGCCAAATAAGAACTAATTTCATTTAGAAAATGATTGTAAAAGCTCAGATTCGTCTGAGTTTTTTCTTTTTGGGGCAATTAGATAGGCTTATCAATAAAATCGTTATTAAATATGCAAAAAAAGCATTTTGTTGATGAATAAAAGCTCGCTATGCTAGTTGCCTTTATAATGAATGACTAGCCATACGCCATGTATTTATATACGGATTTCGATCAACAACTGATTAACCAACGTGTTGCTCAGTTCCGCGATCAAACAGAACGCTATTTAGCAGGAAAATTGACCGAAGACGAATATCGTCCATTACGTTTGCAAAATGGTCTGTACGTGCAACGTTATGCACCTATGCTCCGTATCGCTGTGCCGTATGGCTTGATGAATACTAAACAACTCAGAAAAATTGCTGAAATCGCGACTGAATATGATCGTGGTTATGCCCACGTTTCAACTCGTCAAAATATTCAGTTGAACTGGCCTGCTTTAGAAAATGTACCTGATATTCTTGCAGAGCTAGCAACAGTACAAATGCATGCAGTACAAACATCAGGTAACTGTATTCGTAATACCACCACTGATCAGTTTGCGGGTGTTGTTGCAGGTGAAATTGCAGATCCACGTCCAACGTGTGAATTAATTCGTCAGTGGAGTACTTTTCATCCTGAATTTGCGTTCTTGCCACGTAAGTTCAAGATCGCCGTGTCTGCTCTGGAAGAAAAAGACCGTGCCGCAACTGCTTTCCACGATATTGGTGTTTATATCGTTCGCAATGAAGCGGGCGAAATGGGCTATAAAATCATGGTTGGTGGTGGCTTGGGCCGTACCCCAATCATTGGTAGCGTAATCCGTGAGTTCTTACCACGTGAAGACTTGATTGCCTATCTTGAAGCGACCTTGCGTGTCTATAACCTGCATGGCCGTCGAGACAACAAATACAAGGCACGTATTAAGATTCTCGTGAAAGCACTCACACCAGCAGTGTTCGCAGAAAAAGTTGAGGCTGAATTTGAGCACACCCGTGAAGCATTGAAGATTCAGCCTGAGATCTTGGAAAAATTAGATGAAGAATTCACTCCATTTGATTATCAAGATTTAGAAGATCAGGATTTTTCAGCACTGTTTGCTGAACATCCAAAATTTAAGCAATGGTTTAACGTCAACACCAATGCACATAAAGTCAAAGGCTATCGTATCGTCACGATTTCACTAAAACGTGCAGGCGTTGCCCCTGGTGATGTGACTTCTGAAGAAATGAACTTAATCGCAGACTTAGCGGATAAGTACACTTTTGGTGAGTTCCGTACTACACATGAACAAAATATTTCACTCGTGGATGTACCACAAAAAGACCTGTTTGAATTGTGGCAAACGCTTGAACATCACAACATGGCACGCGCGCATATCGGCTTTATTACCGATATTATTTGCTGCCCAGGTGGTGATTTCTGTTCATTGGCCAATGCGAAATCCATTCCAATTTCAGAAGCGATAAGCCGTCGTTTTGAAGATTTAGATACCATTTATAATTTGGGTGAACTTGATCTGAATATCTCAGGCTGTATGAATGCCTGTGGTCATCACCATGTTGGTAACATCGGTATTTTGGGAGTCGATAAGAAAGGTGCTGAGTTCTATCAAATCACTTTAGGTGGTCACGCTGATCACGATGCGTCGTTGGGGGACATTCTGGGGCCATCGTTTGCTGCGGATGCCGTTCCTGATGTGATTGAAGAAATCCTCAATACCTATCTTGACTTGCGTACAGAGGGTGAGCGTTTCATCGACACTTACCGCCGTGTTGGCATCCAGCCATTTAAGGAGCGTGCTTATGCTTAATACATCGCTACAAGTGCTTTCTAAAGATGGCACAATTGCAGACAATAGCTATCAAGTGATTGCTGAAGATGGTCTGATTCCGCAAGGTGATGTAGTGCTGACCACTGCACAACTTGATCAGTTGACACAGGTACAAGGTAAAAAGGCTTTATATATCACGGTCAATGATTCACCTGAAACCCATCAATTTCCATTAAATGAACTAGATGCAATTTTTATCGAGTTTGCTGGTTTTGGTGATGGTCGGGGCTACTCCTTTGCTGCGTTATTACGCCGTCAGGGCTATCAGGGTGAATTACGTGCAGTAGGTGATGTGTTTAAGGATGTTTTAAATTATTTGAAACGTTCTGGCTTTGATACCTTTGTTGTCAAAGAGGGCAAGGACATTCACGAAGCGGCTGCTGGACTTCAGGATTTTACTCACCCTTATCAGGCTTCAACCGCAGTGCCACAGGCCAGTTATCAAACGGGTGCGTAAGTATCCTCAAAGCAAAAGCTGAACTACGGTTCAGCTTTTTTATTATATGCAAATATTGATGCTTAGAACTTCATCAAAAAATTATTTCGATGAAGTCTTTATTCTGTTATTTATATGCTCTCAAGCTGACAATTGACCATCCACTTGACTCCGAACTGATCGGTAAATGCACCGTAGAGTGCACCCCAGAAAGTTTTCTCCAGTTGCATTTCAATATGACCATGTACTGAAAGCTGGTTAAATAAACGTCGTGCTTCCATTTCATCATATTCAAGATTAATCGAAATATAATGGTTATTTCCTGGCGTAAACACACTATTTGCTGCGCAAAACTGATCGTTGACATCCGATCCCATCAGAACCGTAGATTCATTGATCGGTAAGGAAACGTGCAGGATTAAACTTTTATCGACTTCAGACAGGGTGATTCCCTCAGTTGGTGGCATATCTCCATAGCGACTAATCATGGAAAATTCACCGCCAAACACAGACTGGTAAAAAATGAATGCCTGTTCGGCTTGTCCTTGGAAATTGAGATAATGATTGAGTTGCATGGGAAATTCCTTGTTGTTTTTTTATACACAACATAACTTATCGGGATTTTTAGATAAGGTGCATTATTTTTTTGTAATTATGAAAATAAAAAATCCTGCATCAAGCAGGATTTTTTTATAGAAAAGAATGATAGATATTTAGATCAATTCAATCGCAACAGCAGTTGCCTCACCACCGCCGATACACAGGGCTGCAACACCTTTCTTGCCACCCGTACGTTTAAGTGCATGAATCAGGGTCAAAATGATACGCGAACCAGTAGAACCAACTGGGTGTCCAAGAGCACAGGCACCACCATTGATATTGACTTTTTCTGCATCTAATTTGAAGTCATCAATTGGACACATGGTCACCATGGCAAATGCTTCGTTGATTTCCCAAAGGTCAACGTCTTGCGCATCCCAGCCCGCCTTGTTCAACACTTTCTGAATTGCACCTACAGGCGCAATGGTAAATTCAGATGGATGCTGGGAATTTGATGCGGTTGCAACGATTTTTGCCAAAGGTTGTAAGCCACGTTGAGCAGCCACATCACTGTTGGTAAGTACAAGTGCAGACGCGCCGTCAGAAATTGAGCTGGCATTCGCCGCAGTAATGGTACCGTCTTTGGCAAAAGCTGGTTTTAAGCTTGGGATTTTATCCAGCTTGGCATTTAAAGGTTGCTCATCCTGATCAACAACCACATCACCTTTACGGCTTGAGACGGTTACAGCAACGATTTCATCCTTGAAATAACCTTCAGTAATCGCTTTTTGGGCACGTTGTAAAGAACGAATGGCAAAGTCATCCATTTGCTCACGGGTATAACCACGTGTATTTGCCATGTCCTGGGCAAATGAACCCATTAAGCGACCAGTTTCAGCATCTTCAAGACCATCAAGGAACATATGGTCCTTAATTTCCCCATGACCCATACGGTAGCCTGCACGTGCTTTGGGCAATACATAAGGTGCATTGGTCATGGATTCCATACCGCCTGCAACCACAATTTCAGCACTGCCTGCCTTGATCATGTCAGCTGCCTGCATAACCGCTTTCATGCCAGAGCCACACAGCTTGTTAATTGTCACTGCGCCTGTTGAGTCAGGTAAACCAGCCTTACGCATTGCCTGACGGGCAGGGCCTTGCTTTAAGCCTGCTGGTAACACACAACCCATGATGACTTCTTCTACATCAGTTGGCTGTAGACCAGCACGGGCAATTGCTTCTTTAATTGTGATTGCACCCAGTTCTGGTGCAGTTGCACTCGATAATGCACCTTGGAAGCCGCCCATTGCCGTACGGGCGCCATTGACAATTACGATGTCAGTCATTGTGTGTCTCCAGACTTATAATTTGCAGAGAATGTTCAAAACCTATGCAGTATAGTAAAAAAAAACAGTGAATAAAGTGTTTTATGTCGCCTTGCCTAGACTGAAGAGTTTTTAGCAGGTGGGTGTTTTCTCAAATCGTGGATGCCCCATACGACCAATGACCAGTTTTGAGTGATCATCCAGTGAATTGGAACAATAGATAAAGCTACCATTTGAAGCGAAAGGCAAGCCATTTTCCTGCTGGAAGATAATGTATCGTGGGGAAGAGCCAAAGCCTCTATAGCTTAGTGAACCATATTTATGATTAAGTGTGCTGGCAAATAACAAGGTTTCGTCATTGTCACGTTGTCTATTCTTATTGCTATCTATAAAGCTAATAAAACCCTTGTTCCAGTCATTATGGCAACTCTCTAAATCCTGACTTGGGCAAATGATCACGTTTTTATGGTAAATTTGTGCATCAATCTTTGCTTTTTGTATGTTCATTGTGAGTATTCTAATGGTCTGGTTTGACTCCCAGGAAGCCAGTAAATGATGAAATGCTGGAATTGCGAAAGCGACTATTATGGACAAAATAGTCGTGGTCACCACCATTTCGGTTAAGGTAAAACCTAATGTTGTTTTCATGTGAAACCCAAGTAATTTTTGTTTAAATATATAAATAACAAAGTGTTAAAATGTGTTTTTAAAATTAAATAATACATTAACCCATATTTAGGCCATTATTTAAATAGAAATGCTACATAGCAAATAAATAAAAACTTGCGAACGATAATTGATTATTACTTTACATGGGAATTGAAAATTTACTGAACTACAACGGAAATTGTAAGAAATTTTGTCAATAATTTACTAGGTTAAAGTTATCAAGCACTTGGAAAATTACTCGAGTGTTTGTATGATACAAAGTTAAGTGAATAGCTTAAAAAGAACATTTTAAGTGCTTGATGCTTATGAGTGGTCAAAAATTATAGGCTAAACTTAACAACAAACAAATGTTATCTCTGGAGGATATCCATGAAATTGAGTCGTATTGCAATTGCTATGCTTGTTGCTGCTCCTTTAGCTGCTGCTAACGCGGGCGTAACAATCACTCCATTATTGCTTGGTTACACATTCCAAGACACTAAACACAACAATGGTGATAAGCACTTAACTAACGGTGGCGAACTACAAGACGATTTATTCGTTGGTGCTGCTATTGGTGTTGAATTAACACCTTGGTTAGGTTTCGAAGTTGAATATAACCAAGTTAAAGGTGATGTTGACAGCCTTGCTGCTAACTCTGAATATAAGCAACAACAAATCAACGGTAACTTCTATGTTACTTCTGATTTGATCACTAAAAACTATGACAGCAAAATCAAGCCATATGTATTGTTAGGTGCTGGTCATTACAAATACTCTTTTACTGATGCTAATGAAGCAGAGTTAGGTCGTGTTGGTCGTGGTTTGAAAGAAGAAGGTACTCTAGGTAATGCTGGTATCGGTGCTTTCTGGCGCTTAAACGATGCTTTATCTCTTCGTACTGAAGCTCGTGGTACTTATAATATCGACGAAGACTTCTGGAACTACACAGCACTTGCTGGTTTAAACGTTGTTCTTGGTGGTCACTTGAAGCCAGCTGCACCAGTAGTTGAAGTTGTTCCAGTACCAGTACCAGTACCAGTACCAGTTCAGCCGCAGCCACAAGAGATGACTGAAGACCTTAACATGGAACTTCGTGTATTCTTTGATACCAACAAGTCAGACATCAAGCCGCAGTACAAGTCTGAAATTGCGAAAGTAGCAGAGAAATTAGCTGAGTACCCGAATGCGACTGCTCGCATTGAAGGTCACACAGACAACACGGGTCCACGTAAGTTGAACGAACGTTTATCTTTAGCTCGTGCCAACTCTGTTAAGTCTGCACTTGTGAATGAATACAATGTTAACGCAACTCGCTTGACAACTCAGGGCTTCGCTTGGGATCAACCGATTGCAGACAACAAGACTAAAGAAGGTCGTGCTATGAACCGTCGCGTATTCGCTGCGATCACTGGTAGCCGTACTGTTGTTGTACAACCAGGTCAACAAGCTCAGTAATTGAGTCTTGATGATATGAAAGGGCGGCTCAATTGAGCCGCTTTTTTTATATCTATGTCTCGTCCTAATTAAGGTTGACACTTTCCATTCCTAAAATTGGAGAGTGTTATGACTAGAGTGCTTAGAAGAACACAACGAGATTATAGTCTCGTCTTTAAATTATCAGTTGTTGACCAAGTCGAAAAAGGTGAAATGATTTATAGGCAGGCCCAGGATAAATATGACATACAGGGCTGTTCAACAGTATTAGTTTGGCTTCGCAAGCATGGTAACCTAGACTGGAGTCAGTGAGCACTCTCTTTTCATCCAGGTAAAACCTCCATGCCCAATACACCGCTCACGCTAGAACAAAGAATTAAAGAACTTGAGCACCAACTTGTCAACACTCAACAAAAAGCTGAATTCTTTGAAAGTGTTGTAGATGTACTCGAAAGAGATTATGGAGTCAGCATTATAGAAAAGCCACGAGGCAAGTCATCAGGGAAAAGCAAGAAACGGGGATAAGTATTATGCAATGCTGCCGTTATCTTGGAATGACCCGTCAAGTCTATTACAAGCAATGCAAGTAGGAATCTCTACGCATTAAAAAGGATCAGGCCATTTGCATTAAAATATAAAACGCCCAATGAGGTTTATCAGGCATTTTATAGTTGAAATAAGTGTCAACCTATTTTAGGACGGGACACTGTCTTAATAATTCCCGAATTCTCCTGTTGCACGTTGTTTCGCCCATTCTCTTAAAATAAATTTCTGTAATTTCCCTGTCGATGTTTTCGGAATCTCAGTAATTACCACATCTTTAGGAACTTTAAAGCGCGCCAGCTCCTTTTCGCAATGTGCAATAATCTCTTCTGCGGATGCAGATGCACCCTGTTTTAATTCAATAAAGGCACATGGCACCTCCTGCCAGCGTTGATCTGGTTTTGCCACAACCGCTGCGGTAAGTACGGCTGGATGGCGATAGAGCACATCTTCCACTTCCAGGGAGGAAATGTTCTCACCACCTGAGATAATAATATCCTTGGAGCGGTCAGTAATCTTGGCATAACCGTCAGGATGACAAACCGCCAAATCTCCTGTATGGAACCAGCCACCCTTAAATGCCTCCTCAGTTGCCTGTGGATTTTTGAGATAACCTTTCATCACGATATTGCCACGGAACATAATTTCGCCCATGGTTTGCCCATCATTCGGTACCGGTTGCATTGTTTCAGGATCAAGTACTCGCATACTGTCTTGCAATGGGTATGGTACGCCTTGGCGAGAATGAAGCTGCGCTTGCTCCTGAATAGATAAATCACTCCAGCCAGCCTGTGATGCACATAATGCCGATGGACCATAGGTTTCGGTCAAACCATAAACATGGTTGACGTTGATGCCGATATGACGCATGCCCTCAATAATCGCAACGGGCGGGGCAGCTCCAGCCACCATGACTTCGATGTGATGATCAAATGATGTGCGTTGATCTGTTGGGGCATTGATCAGCATGGACAATACAATCGGCGCACCACAGAAATAATCGACCTTATACTCAGCGATATATTTAAAGATCAATACAGGATCAACCCTGCGTAAACAGATATTGGTGCCACCACTTGCGGCAATTGACCAGGCAAAACACCAGCCATTACAGTGGAACAATGGCAATGTCCATAGATACACCGCACGCGGCTTCATCCCACAGGCCAAAATATTACTTGCCGCATTGAGGTAAGCACCACGATGGTGATAAACCACGCCTTTCGGATTGCCTGTTGTACCAGAGGTATAGTTGAGGCTAATCGCATCCCATTCGTCCTGTGGGAGTAACCATTCAAAATCTGGATTACCCTGTCCCAGCCACGACTCATATTCATACTGGCCAATTGCAACCTGTTCACCCTCAAACGCATGGTCAAAAACATCAATCACAATAATATTTTGAGTGATCAGCTTTAACGCTTCTTCTGCAAGGGTTTTAAATTCAGGGTCGACAAGCAGTACTCTTGATTCCGCATGTGTGAGCATGAAAGCAATAGTTTTTGCATCCAAGCGAGTATTCAGCGTATTGAGTACAGCACCTGCCATTGGTACTGCAAAATGAGCTTCGATCATTGCAGGGACATTTGGTAACAGTACCGAAACGGTATCGTTTTTTTGAATACCTAGATTTCTGAGTTGATGTGCAAACTGGCGACAGCGTTGATAGGTTTGCTGCCATGTAATTTGACGTTCACCATGAATAATGGCTGCCTGATTTGGGTAAATGTAGGCGGCACGCTCCAGGTAACGCAATGGTGATAAGGCAACAAAATTTGCTGGTGTTCGTGGTAACTCATCATATGCACTGACCATGTGTACTGCTCCATTGCTGTTCTTGTCATGTTTATTTATATCCACACCAACATAGTGTTTCGCCCAGTCTAATTCATTTAGGCTTTAGTATAAGACGATTCCTTGATTGTTCCTGTATTTTTCTAATTCAAAGGTTTCATCCGCATCTAAACCTGTGTAAAATCTTGGATACTTTTTTATCCGCCGTTTTTTATCTTTTGAGGATTCCTCCTCAATACATAATCTCGCGGTGATATGCTCCTTCGTATAGGGCATCACTCCTTAAGGATTTTATTATGCCAATCATTACTTTACCAAATGGTGATCAGAAACAGTTTGATCATCCGATTTCCGTGATGGAACTTGCTCAAAGCATTGGTCCAGGTCTTGCAAAAAATACAGTTGCTGGCCGTATCAATGATCGTTTGGTGGATGCTTGTGATTTAATCACAGAAGATGCGACAGTTCAGATTATTACCCCGAAAGATGAAGAAGGTCTAGAGATCATTCGTCACTCATGTGCGCACTTGGTAGGACATGCGGTTAAGCAATTGTTCCCTGAGGCGAAAATGGTTATCGGCCCAGTCATTGAAGAGGGTTTCTATTACGATATCTGGATGCCACGCCCATTTACTTTAGATGATATGGCGGCGATCGAAGAGCGTATGAAAAAGCTCATCGATCAAGACTATGATGTCATCAAAAAAATGACACCACGTGATGAAGTGATTGCAGAATTTACAGCACGCGGTGAAGAATACAAATTACGCTTGATTGCAGACATGCCGAATGAAACACAAATGGGCTTGTACTACCATCAAGATTATTTGGATATGTGCCGTGGTCCGCACGTACCGAACACTAAATTTTTAAAATCATTCAAACTCACTAAAATCTCTGGTGCATACTGGCGTGGTGATGCCAAGAATGAACAGCTTCAACGTATTTATGGTACGGCTTGGGCCGATAAAAAACAGTTAGCAGCTTATATCAAACGTATTGAAGAAGCTGAAAAGCGTGACCATCGTAAAATTGGTAAAGCTTTAGATTTATTCCATATGCAAGAAGAAGCACCAGGTATGGTGTTCTGGCATCCAAATGGTTGGACGATTTACCAAGTGCTTGAACAATACATGCGTAAAGTTCAGCAGGACAATGGCTACCTTGAGATTAAAACACCACAAATCGTAGATTTCACTTTGTGGGAAAAATCAGGCCATGCGGCCAACTATGCGGACAACATGTTTACGACTCATTCAGAGAGTCGTAACTATGCTGTTAAGCCAATGAACTGTCCTTGTCACGTACAAGTGTTTAACCAAGGCTTGAAATCTTATCGTGATTTGCCAATTCGTTTGGCCGAGTTTGGTTCATGTCATCGTAACGAACCATCTGGTTCATTACACGGGATTATGCGTGTTCGTGGCTTTACCCAAGATGATGCACATATTTTCTGTACCAAAGAGCAAATTGGTAAAGAGGTTGCAGACTTTATTAAACTGACTTTAGATGTTTATAAAGACTTCGGCTTTGAAGAAGTGCAAATGAAACTTTCAACACGTCCTGAAAAGCGTGTCGGTGATGATGCACTTTGGGATTTAGCAGAAAAATCTTTAGCAGATGCTTTGGATGATGCTGGCTTGGCTTGGGACTTGCAACCTGGTGAAGGGGCATTCTATGGTCCGAAGATTGAATTTTCATTGAAAGATTGCTTAGGCCGTATCTGGCAGTGCGGTACAATTCAATGTGACTTCAACTTACCAATCCGTTTAGATGCGTCTTATGTCACTGAAGACAATGATCGTGATCAACCAGTCATGCTTCATCGTGCAATTCTTGGTAGTTTTGAGCGTTTTATTGGTATACTAATTGAACACTATGCGGGCTTTATGCCACCTTGGTTAACACCAATTCAAGCGTGTGTTATGAATATTACTGATTCACAAGCAGAAGCGTGTGAAAAAGTGGTTGCAAAACTCAAAGAAAATGGTCTTCGTGCTATTTCTGACTTGAGAAATGAAAAAATCGGATTTAAGATTCGTGAGCGTACCCTAGAGCGTATTCCTTACCTTCTGGTTCTTGGTGATCGAGAAGTTGAAGAAGGTACTGTTAATGTGCGTACTCGCTCAGGAAAAAATTTAGGTACTATGTCAGTAGATGCATTTATTGACCTAGTGAAATCTGCCGTTGCCGAACGCGGCCGGTACATTGTGGAGTAATAAAGATTAAACAGCCTGACCGTAACCAGCAACAAGGTGCTAAAAGTAACCGTCCTGCAATTAATGAAGAGATCCGTGCGAAAGAAGTACGCCTCGTTGCTGCAGATGGAGAACAAAAAGGTGTTGTTTCATTAACTGAAGCATTACGTGCTGCTGAAGAAGCTAATCTTGACCTTGTTGAGATTGTTGCTAATGCAGAACCGCCTGTTTGTAAAATCATGGACTACAACAAGCACTTATTTGACTTAAAGCAAAAGCAAAAAGATGCGAAGAAAAAACAGCATCAAGTGCAAGTGAAAGAAATTAAGTTACGTCCTGCAACGGATGTAGGTGATTACCAAATTAAATTGCGTGCAATTTTACGTTTCCTTGAAGAAGGAAATAAGGTAAAAATCACTTTACGATTCCGTGGTCGTGAGATGGCACATCAACAGCTTGGTTTGGCTCAATTACAAAAAATTGAAGCAGACGTTGCTGACTTTGGCGTAGTTGAACAAGCGCCGAAGATGGAAGGTCGTCAAATGGGCATGTTAATTGGCCCGAAAAAGAAAAAGTAATCATCCAATCATCAAAAAAGCCCTGCTCGAATAGCAGGGCTTTTTTGATTTAAAGCATAATTACTCAGTACTTACAGTTTTTTCTGTAGAATTAGGCTGATCAAGTAAAAGTTTTTTCTTACCAATTGGGATTTCGCGTGGAAGTTTCTCTTCTGGTATGATTCGTTCTAAGTCAATGATCAATAAACCATTCTCATAATCAGCTTGTTGAACTTCAATATGTTCATCTAAGCGTAGAGACAATTTAAAGGCACGACGCGCGATTCCTTTATGCAGATATTCAGTTGTTTCTTTCTGAACAACCTCAGGTTTACCTGAAATGGTAAGAAGCTGATTTTCTAGACTTAGTCCTAATTCCTCTAGGCTAAAACCTGCGGTAGCCACCACAATGCGATAACGGTTTTCACCAGCTTTCTCTATGTTATATGGAGGATAATTGGGTGCATCACTTTGCATGGCGTAGTCAATAAAATCATTTAAACGATCAAATCCAATGCTACGACGAAATAAAGGATGAAGATTTAGATTACTCATGATTAGAACCTCCTGAGGTCAGCAAAGTTTTAAAAATAAGAAGATAAAGCTTAAACCTGCCATGTATAAACATCGACAGAATGTTAAAAATCGTCATTTCTAACACAATAATTAATATGTGTTTGAGTTTAAAAAATTCAAGTTAAAGATCTATTTTTTTAAATAAATTTTATATATATTTGATAATTATAAAAATTATTTTTAATTTACAGAACTTGTTGTTTCTTTTTAAATCTATTAAGGTGTGTAAAGAGCCACCATCTACGCTGTATGGAGAATAATTTTAAAATGATTGATCTTTATTATTGGGGAACACCCAATGGACATAAAATAACCATTGCACTTGAGGAAATGGGCTTGGATTATCAAATTTTTCCAATTAATATTTTGGAAAATGACCAATTTCAACCTGATTTTTTACGTATTTCGCCAAATAATAAAATTCCTGCGATTGTTGATCAAAATGGACCACGAGGTGAACCGATTTCTGTATTTGAATCAGGTGCAATCCTACAATATTTAGGTCGGAAGACTGGATTATTCTATCCTACGGATGAACAAGAGCGAGTTGAAGTAGAGCAATGGTTAATGTGGCAAATGGGTGGATTTGGTCCAATGCTGGGGCAAAATCATCATTTTAATAAATTTGCACCTGAACGTATTCCTTATGCAATTGATCGTTATATCAATGAGACTAAGCGTCTTTACACTGTTTTAAATAAGCAATTGATTGGTCAGAAGTTCGTGGCGGGTGAGTATTCAATTGCGGATATGGCAATCTTGCCTTGGGTATTGCGCCATGAATGGCAAGGGATTCAACTGGAAGATTATCCTTATGTGCAAGACTATATTGAACGTTTAACCGCCCGTCCTGCGATACAGAAAGCATTGTCGATCAAAGTGTAATTTCCTCGAATATCAATATAGTTTAGGCCTCATGAGTTATTGGTTGTTGTTCATATCTGCTTTTGGGGCTGCGACATTATTACCTTTACAGTCGGAAGCCGTATTAATAACCTTATTGATACAAGGGCTTTCCAATCCTCTTTATCTGATCTTGGTTGCAACTATTGGAAATGTCTTGGGTTCATGTGTGAACTGGTGGTTAGGACTGAAAATTGAGCATTTCAAGGATAAAAAATGGTTTCCTGTTTCGGAAAAACGTTTAGGGCAGGCGCAACAGATGTATCATCAATATGGTTTTTATTCTTTATTATTGAGTTGGACCCCCATCATTGGTGATCCCATCACACTCATTGCAGGTTTAATGAAAGAAAATTTTTGGCGATTTTTATTGATTGTCACCATTGCCAAAGGTGGGCGTTATTTAACATTGTATGTGTTATATCTTGGAGTTTTTTGAAAAAAGGGAAAGTTTCACTTTCCCTAAAACACCTTTAATGATCAGTACCTTTAGTAATATCGACTTTAAATAAATCGCTGGTTTTAAACCAGCAATAGGTCACAACCGCAAGCGTCATACAGCCACCAAAAATGGTTGCAGTGATTGTTCCGAGGTATTTGGCTGCCAGACCTGATTCAAAAGCCCCGAGTTCATTACTCGATGAAACGAACATTCCATTTACCGCAGCCACTCGACCGCGCATATTTTCAGGCGGGAAAATTTGTAGCACAGTTTGACGAACAACAACCGAAATACTATCACAGGCACCCGTCATTGCGAGAGCAAACAGGGATAGCCACATATTGTTTGAGAATGCAAATAGGATCGTAAATACACCAAAGCCAGCAACAGCTAGTAGCATGTTACGCCAAGCATGATGCATAGGTGGGAACTTGGTCAGGACAATCATAGTAATCAGTGCGCCGATAGAGGGGGCTGCTCTTAAATAGCCTAAGCCCTCAGGGCCTACTTTTAGAATTTCTTCAGCAAAAATGGGCAACAGAGCAATCACACCACCAAAGAGTACCGATACCAAGTCTAGTGAGATTGCCCATAAAACAATTTTGGTTTTCCAAATAAAGCGAAAACCATCGGTCAGGCTTTGTAAGACATTCTCAGTTTCCATTTTTGGGAATGTTCGTTTCTGTAAGCAATTAATCAAAATAAAGCAAATCGCCAATAATGCTGATACTGCAAAAAGGCTCGTTTCACGTCCCAGAAATGCCAACATAAAGCCACCCAACATTGGCCCGATAATGACACCACTTTGCCAGCCAATCGTGGTCCATGTCGCACCATTGGCATAAAGCTCACGGGGGATCAGGAAAGGTTTTAATGAAGTGGCAGAGGGATTATAGAAACCGCGAATGGTTCCCAGAGCAAAAATGACTGCATAAATGCCCCAAGACAATGTTGTAATGCCAATTTTATCTAAACCATGTAAATGGAAAAGTCCCCAAAGAGCCAAAGGGAGGGGAATCGCAAAGAATAAACACACTTTCATGATGGTCTGTTTATTCAATTTATCAGCGAAATAACCGCCCCATAAAGACAGGGTAATGAATGGGATTGCTTCAGCCAGACCAATAAAACCTAAGGTTAGGGGATCACGAGTGATTTGATAGAGTGAATAAGCAACAATAATTTCCTGAATTAAAATTGCCAGTGTTAAGCAAAATTGATTCAAGGTCACAATAGAGAAATCTCGATACCGTAACGCGGCGAATGCATCATTCTGAATATTCATAAGAATAAAGATTTAATAATTTGATTCTATTATAGGCGCTGATTTTGTGGATTTTTCTCATAATTTGAGAATTAGTTATGGAAAATAACGTTTGGAAAAAATGGATAAGGTATTATCAAAAAATAAGCATTTTGCTTTTGTTTTATGCGTAGATGCTATATGATACTGCACTCCTTACCTGCAGGTCGATTTGCAATAGTGCAAACGAGCCGAACAGGTGCCCAAAAGAGGTTACTATGGCTAAGTTAAAAACTCGCCGTGGTGCAGCTAAACGCTTTAAAGCGACTGCAAACGGTTTCAAGCGCAAACAAGCATTCAAGCGCCACATTTTGACCAAAAAATCTGCTAAGCGTATCCGTCAATTGCGCGGTTGTGTAATGGTTCACGTAAGTGACGTTGCATCAGTTCGTGCTATGTGCCCATACATCTAAGGAGATTATAAATGGCTCGTGTAAAACGTGGTGTACAGGCTCATCGCCGTCACAAAAAAATTCTTGCTCGCGCTAAAGGTTACTATGGTGCTCGTTCACGCGTTTATCGCGTAGCGTTCCAGGCGGTAATCAAAGCTGGCCAATACGCTTACCGTGACCGCCGTCAAAAGAAACGTCAATTCCGTGCTTTATGGATTGCGCGTATCAATGCTGGTGCTCGTCTTAACGGTTTGTCTTACAGCCGTATGATCGATGGTTTGAAAAAAGCTCAAGTGATCATCGACCGTCGCGTATTAGCTGACATCGCTATGCATGATGCGGTTGCATTTGCTGCTTTGGCTGAAAAAGCCAAAGGTGCATTAGCTGCATAAGCTTAGAGATTCAAAGAAGGCCGCTTTTTAGCGGTCTTTTTTATTTTTAGATGATTAAATTTAAAGAATAAACAGAGATTAAATATAAATAGAGCTTACACAACCCTAACACGTTTGATTGGACATTTACCCTTGAATCTTTTTACAGTAAAAGAAAACAGGATAGGGTTAAAGATATGCTAGTGAGTGTAGAGGGATTGCAGCAAGGTGCATTTGAAACAGAACTGACTATTTTGCCGAGAAAGGGTGAAACCATCCGAATTTTTTATGGGCCAGATGCTGAAGTTGAGGGTGAAATTGAAAATGTACATCACATTGTCAATCAGCATGATGGCGGGCATAAGGTGATTATAAAAATTAAACCAACTTTCTGATCAATAAAAGAAAAACCAGATTGCGTGTAGGCAGGTTGTTTTATTGCTTATAGTTACAGCCCAAAATAGTAAGCACAGATACAGATAATCACCGTGAGAATAATCAACTTAATCACACCAGATGTTCCAACCTTATGCTGGTGAGCCTGATTAAAATGCTGTGATGTTTCCATAGTTCTGTCGATGATTTCAGGTTCAGCAGTGATCTGTGCAGTTTGGTAATGGTTAGCTGTTTTGACAATCAGCTTGGCAAATAAGTCATCGGTTTTCTGGGCAAAGTTGCGTAAATTGATCTGCTCCTCAGGGTCAATCAGCTCACCTGAATCATGATAGGGATGGCGTCTTTTTTCTTCCAGATAGTCGGCTAAGGCCTGAGTGCGATGTAATAAACGATGGGCACAATCCGCTGGATAATCTGTTGGAATCAATGCAAGCTGCTGGCTTGAAAGATGGGTGGGATCAACCTTATAGCCATAAAATGGAAAGTCTTGCTGTTCTGGTTCAGGGAAATGCTGGGCATATTTACTGTCAAAAAGCTCATGTTCCAGAAAAACTACGACATCATTCCAGTTTACATTTTGTAAATCAGCATTTATTTTTTTGACAAGTTTGTCATTCAGTTCATAACCCCAAAAGGTTTGCTGTCCCAATGTGATTTTCTGTGAAACAGGCACTTCAAACGCATTGTCACTGTTATACCATTCAGCCAGTTCCTGTCCACAAATCCATGCAGTTTTTTTATTGGCTTGATGGCTAACCATAAAGTGTGCAAAGGGAAGTAGCTCAACATTCGGGTTTGGGTTTTGCTCTTCATTCAATAAAGTGGATAAGTGTAGACTGAGTTTGGTAACGCCCTGTTTTTTCAGTCCCTCCAGCCAAATCTGGAAGTGCTGTGCCAGTAAACGTTGTGATAACAGGTCACGGAAAGTCAGGCACTGGTGATCAAAAATAGGATGTTCGACCCAACGGCTAAAATTGAGATTTCCTGCAAGAAATTCATTGCCATAAGTCACTAGGGTAAGCTGTTGTTTCCAAATTTGATCAAGCGCCATCGTTATTCTTTCTCATTGACGATATTGGTATCTTATACATTTTATTCAATTGTTGAGTAATTTTTCGGAAATTTTAGTTGATCTGCTTAGGTATCTTGTTGTTTTATTTTTGCATCTATATTTTCAAAAGTACGCTGTTTAAACCGCTGTTTATTTTCATCAAACTGGTAAAAAGCTGATAAACTATAGCGTTTTATTATATTTCTATAATTTGTTGCTTTGAGAGTTACTATGTCACTGGAAGCCCTGACCACTGAAGCGCTTGCTGCTATTGCAGCGGCTCAAGACCTTGCTGCACTCGATCAAGTTCGTGTGCAATTTACAGGGAAGAAAAGCCAGCTCGCAGAACAGTCGAAAGCACTTGGAAAAATGGATCCTGAAGAGCGAAAAGTACAAGGTGCTGCGATTCATGCTGTGCGTGAAGCGATCAATGTAGCTTTGACTGAGCGTCAACAGACATTACAACAAGCTGAACTTGCAAAAAAATTAGCAAGTGAAACCATTGATATTACTTTACCGGGCCGCGGGCAGCGCATGGGAAGTATTCATCCTGTTACTCAAGTACAAGAGCGTATTTGCCAGTTCTTTACCAAGGCGGGTTTCCAGATCGCTTATGGTCCTGAAGTTGAAGATGATTATCACAACTTTGAAGCCTTAAATATTCCAGGACATCACCCAGCCCGTGCCATGCACGACACGTTCTACTTTGATGCAACGCATTTACTGCGTACCCATACTTCGGGCGTGCAAATTCGAACTATGGAAACCAGTCAGCCGCCAATTCGTATCGTGTGTCCTGGTCGTGTATATCGTTGTGACTCGGATCAAACCCATTCGCCAATGTTCCATCAGATCGAAGGTCTGTACGTTGCTGAAAATACCAGCTTTGCTGAGTTAAAAGGTTTATTGATTAACCTACTCAATGAGTTCTTTGAAAAAGATTTAAAAGTACGTTTCCGTCCATCTTACTTTCCATTTACAGAGCCAAGTGCAGAAGTGGATATCATGGATGAGCGTGGTCGTTGGTTAGAAGTTTTAGGCTGTGGCATGGTGCATCCAAATGTATTGCGTGCTGCAGGAATTGATCCTGATCAATACAAAGGCTTTGCCTTTGGTCTAGGGGTAGAGCGTTTTGCAATGTTGCGTTATGGCATCAATGATTTGCGTATGTTCTACCAAAATGACGTGCGTTTCTTACGCCAATTTGCCTAAACAGTTTTTCAGGATTAAAGAAGGTTTATACAAATGAAAATTAGTGAAAATTGGTTGCGCAGCTGGGTGAATCCAGCCATTGATAGCAATAGATTGTCTGATCAATTGACCATGTTAGGTTTGGAAGTTGATGAGTTAGTGCCTGTTGCAAAACCGTTTACTGGTGTGGTTGTTGGTGAAGTCCTTACGGTTGAACAACATCCAGATGCAGACCGTTTACGTGTGACAACCGTGAACATTGGTTCAGGTGAACCATTGCAGATTGTCTGTGGTGCGCCAAATGTCCGTGTGGGCATGAAAGCACCTGTTGCAACGATCGGTGCGGTATTACCAGGCGATTTCAAAATTAAAAAAGGCAAGCTGCGTGGTGTTGAATCACAAGGGATGCTCTGTGGTGCTTCTGAAATTGATTTAGAAGACAAAATTGATGGTTTGTTGGAGTTACCTGCTGATGCACCAGTGGGAATCAATATTCGTGAATATTTAAAACTTGATGACAATGTGATTGACATCAGTATCACGCCAAACCGTGGTGACTGCTTTAGTATTCGTGGGATTGCCCGTGAAATCGCAGTCATTAACCAGCTTGAAGTGAATGAGCCGAAGATTCAGGCAATTGCAGCAAATATTTCTGATGAGAAAGTGGTCAACATCAGCACAGAAGGTACGCCACGTTATTTAGGTCGTATCATTAAAAATGTCAATGTTAAGGCGGTTACACCTGATTGGATGGAGCAGGCACTGGCACGTTCAGGCATCCGTACCCATAGTATTTTAGTGGATATTACCAACTATGTATTACTTGAGTTGGGCCAGCCAATGCATGCCTTTGACCTGGCAAAAATCGAGGGTTCAATTCAAGTTCGCCAGGCAGAGCCACAAGAAAAATTAACCTTGTTGAATGATCAAGAAGTTGAATTGCAAGATGACATCATGGTCATTGCAGATGATCAGAAAGCATTGGCAATTGCAGGAATCATGGGTGGTTTGGATTCATCAGTGACCGATGAGACACAAGACATCTTCCTTGAAAGTGCATTCTTTGCGCCTTTAGCCATTGCTGGTCGCGCTCGTCGTTTTGGTTTACATACCGATTCATCGCAACGTTATGAACGCGGTGTTGATTTTGAGTTGCCGATGATCGCCATGCACCGTGCCTCTGAACTGATTCAAGCCTTTGCTGGCGGTGATTTTGGTCCAATTACAGTGGCTGAACAAACGAGCTTATTGCCAAAACGTGAAGCAATTGTATTGAAACAGGCACAGGTTGATCAGTTACTTGGATATCAAGTGGTGGGTGATTTTATTGCCGATGCGTTAGCACGTTTGGGCTGTGTGGTGGAAACTAAAGCCGAAGGTGAGTGGAGCGTAGTTCCACCATCACATCGCTATGATATGGCTATTTATCAGGACCTGATTGAAGAGGTTGCACGTATCCACGGCTATGACAACATTCAGGTCAGCTTGCCAAAAATTGATGTGAAACTAGAGAAATATCAAGACCGTTTTGAAATTGCTCAACTGCGCCAGACCATTGCAACTTTGGGGTATCAAGAGGCGATTAGCTTTAGCTTTGCCGATGCAAAGCTTGAAAAGCAACTGAATCCAAATGTACAGCCATTAATGCTTACCAACCCAATTTCCAGTGATTTGGCGGCAATGCGTAGTACTCTATTATCCAGCTTGATTCCTTGTGTCCAGTACAATCTAAACCGTCAACAGCAGCGTATTCGTTTCTTTGAACTGGGCTTGCGTTTTGATTATCAGGATGCGCAAAGTATTCATGACCTGAAACAGGTTCCGACTCTGGCCGTGATTGCTGTGGGGTCGCGTACACCTGAATCCTGGCATGCAAAGCCACAGGCAATGGATTTCTTCGATTTCAAGGGAGAGGTGGAAGAAATTCTGGCTGCTGGACGTGTAAAGGCGGAGTTTGTCCGTACTGAACGTGCATGGTTACATCCTGGGCAGTCTGCTGAAATTATGGTAAATGGACAGTCGATTGGTTATTTAGGCCGTTTGCACCCCTCACTAGAAAATGAGCTGGATTTAAGCACAACATGGGTGGCAGAACTGGATCAGCAGGCTGTTTTGCAATCTTATGTATCTAATTTTACAGAATTATCACGTTTTCCATCGGTTAGACGTGATATTGCGCTTTTAATCTCTGATAATATTGAGGTTAGAGATATTCAGCGGTTAATTGAGCAAACAGGTGGGGATCTACTCGACTCAACATGGTTGTTCGATGTGTATACGGGGCAAGGGGTTGAACAAGGCAAGCGCTCTTTAGCTTTTGCAGTGTTGTGGCAACATCCAGCACGTACCCTTGAAGATGCTGAAATTAAATCTGGTATGGATAATATTATTCAAGTGTTGGAAGACACTTACCAAGCGACATTGAGGGCCTCATGACAGCATTAACAAAAGCAGAGATGGCGGACCATTTAAGTGAGCTTACGAGTTTAAATCGCCGTGAAGCAAAACAGATGGTTGAGTTATTTTTTGACGAAATCAGCCAGGCATTGATTGCGGGTGAGCAAGTCAAACTTTCAGGTTTCGGTAATTTTGAGTTGCGTGACAAGCGCGAACGTCCTGGACGTAATCCAAAAACAGGTGAGGAAATTCCGATTTCTGCCCGTCGAGTGGTTACGTTTAGGGCGGGCCAGAAATTTAGACAGCGTGTTGGAAATGAGCAGATCGATTGATCTGCTTTTTTATGTTCTTATTTTTAATTTTTGAACTTAATAAAAATGAGGCATAAAAAAAGAGAACCAAACGGTTCTCTTTTTTGAATAATCTAAAAGTAGATTAGTGTGCAGCAGAAGCTTCAGCAGCAGCGTCTACAGCAACTTCAGCAGCGTCAGTAGCAGCAGCAGCAGCGTCAGTAGCAGCAGCAGCAGCAGTGTCAGCAGCATCAGCAGCAGCGTCTACAGCAGCTTCAGCGCCAGAAGCAACTTCTACAGCGTCAGCAGCAGCTTCAGCTTCAGATGCAGCTACAACAGCTTCAGCAGCAGCAGCGTTAGCGTCAGCAGCAGCGTCAGCAGCTTCTTCTTTCTTAGAGCAACCAACGAAAGCTAAAGTAGTGGCAATAGCAGCAGCAACAGCAAATTTCTTGAATAACATGGCATCACTCTCATAAAATTGTGAGATTAAAAAAAACCTGGGTTAGTCTGTATGTGCTTTTATTATTCCTAAACGCTTTAGGTAACAACGCAGGGAGCAGCCTAACTGGTCTGCTGCTATCCTATCAAAGCAAATCATGAATTACTACAGCCCTGTCCAACAAAACGACAAAAAATGACAAAAATTGGCTAATTTTTGATAGAAAATAACTATGAGAAAGTAATTTTAAATCGGATATTTTTTGTTTTAGGTCTTTAAATTTTATTCATTGTTTTAAAAAACAATAAGTTAACTTTTATGTGCGAGTTTTAAATAATGTGTAAATAATATGTAACGGTGTCAACCGAATTAAAAAAGCCACCATAAAAAGTGGCTTTTTTAATGAGGTACCGTGGTTAGTTTGCCGCTTTACGCTTCATCTGGTCAAAGAAATCATCATTGGTCTTGGTTTCTTTCATACGATCCAGTAAGAATTCCATTGCCGCCAGCTCATCCATAGGATGGAGGAGTTTGCGCAGAATCCAGACCTTGCGTAGATTATCTTCATCCATGAGGCGTTCTTCACGGCGAGTGCCTGATTTCTTGATGTTCATGGCAGGGAACACGCGTTTCTCGGCAATACGGCGATCCAGTGTAATTTCCTGGTTGCCTGTACCCTTAAACTCTTCATAGATGACATCATCCATTTTACTGCCTGTTTCAATCAGGGCAGTTGAGATGATGGTCAATGAGCCACCTTCTTCAATATTACGTGCCGCACCAAAGAAACGTTTCGGACGTTCAAGGGCATGGGCATCCACACCACCTGTAAGTACCTTGCCTGATGATGGAATCACGGTGTTGTAGGCACGTGCAAGACGGGTAATGGAGTCAAGCAGAATCACAACATCTTTCTTGTGCTCAACCAGACGTTTGGCTTTCTCAATCACCATTTCAGCAACCTGAACGTGGCGGGCAGGCGCTTCATCAAAGGTTGATGCAACCACTTCACCACGAACAGTACGTTCCATCTCAGTAACTTCTTCAGGACGTTCGTCAATTAAAAGTACAATCAAAAATACTTCAGGGTTGTTGCGTACAATCGACTGGGCGATATTTTGCAACAACATGGTTTTACCCGCTTTCGGTGGTGCCACAATAATTGAACGCTGACCTTTACCAATCGGTGCAACCAGATCAACCACACGTGCGGTTAGGTCTTCAGTTGTGCCATTGCCAAGTTCCATCACCAGCTGTTCTGTTGGGAACAATGGCGTCAGGTTTTCAAATAAAATTTTATTACGTGAGTTTTCAGGCGTGTCATAGTTGATTTGATTCACTTTTAACAGTGCAAAATAACGCTCACCCTCTTTTGGTGGACGAATTGTACCTGTAATGGTGTCACCTGTACGCAGGTTGAAACGGCGAATCTGGGATGGGCTGACATAAATGTCATCTGGTCCTGCCAAATATGAACCAGCAGCCGATCGTAGGAAACCAAAACCATCAGAGAGAATTTCGAGAACACCATCACCAAAGATTTCTTCGCCATTCATGGCATGGCGCTTTAAAATGGCAAAAATAATATCTTGTTTACGGTTACGTGCCATGCCTTCAAGGCCCATAAAATCCGCAATCTTAATGAGTTCGCCAATGGGTTTTTTCTTGAGTTCAGTTAAGTTCATAAGTGGTCAGACAGAATGGAATAAGTGGAGGATAATGTTGGGAAAAGAATAAAAAATCGACCGCATACATAGACGCTGATGTAATTGTAGATACACAACCACGATTCAGTAGCTTAGTTCATTGTTTCAGAGAGAAATGTGAAAACAATTGTTTATTGCCGAGCGGCGATCTTATGTTTTGTGTTTTGTAAGAAGCGTAATGAAGTAGATACCATTCAGGGCTTCTTGATCCAGTAATATAGGAGAAATCAGGGAATTTGTCAATTTTTACGAAGAAATACACTATCTGTAATAGTGTATTTCTTTTAATTGGCAGCTACATCCAGCAATTAGATGTTCTGATCAATAAATGCTGCAAGTTTTGAACGCGGCGCTGCGCCAACCTGTTGTGCCACAACTTCACCATTTTTAAACATCAATAATGCTGGAATATTACGGATGTTGTATTTCACAGCAGTGTCTTCACATGCAGTCACGTCAACCTTAACGATTTTCACCTTGCCTGCATATTCATTTGACAAGTCTTCAAGTACAGGTGCAATGGCTTTACAAGGCGCACACCAGCCAGCCCAGAAGTCAACGAGTACAGGAGTTTCAGCATCTAAAACATCTGCTTGGAAGTTTTCATCAGTTGTATTAACAATAGTCGCAGACATGAGGTTGCTCCAAATTTAAGGAATAAAGTGCGAATTTGATCATCATCACGATGAATATTACATTGCTACTTTACTCAATGTAAGGGTTTGTTCTGATTATTCAAGTTTGAAAATAAAAAGTCTAATGGATGCTCACGATGTTGACCATCGACTTATACAATCATTTACTTGATAAAAGTGAAAATACGCGAATTTTATTGCTGAAAATGACTTTAAAATTATTGGCGTGTGAATTACTCTAATGCCTGAATGGTGTATGGGTTTATATAAATAATGTCTGATTTTCTGATTGATGAAGAATTACTTGCCGCGATTGACATGGGTTCAAATAGTTTCCATTTGGCAATCGCTCGTGTTGATCATGGTGAAGTGAAAAAAGTTGCTTCAATGTCAGAAAAAGTACAATTAGCAGCTGGGCTGGATGAAAATAAAAATTTAACTGAAGCTGCGCAACAGCGTGGACTAGCCTGTTTGGCTCGTTTTGTAGGGCGTTTAAGTTCTGTGCCACCCAACCGTTTAAGAATTGTGGCGACCAATGCGCTGAGACAGGCAAAAAATGGCCATGAGTTTATCCAGAAAGCTGCGGAAATCTTGCCAAAACCCATTGAAATCATTGCAGGCCGTGAAGAGGCCCGCCTGATTTATCTTGGTGTCTCACATACCATGGCCAATGGCGGACGACGTTTGGTGGTCGATATTGGTGGTGGTTCAACCGAATTTATTATTGGTGAGGAGTTCGAGCCACTACACACTGAATCTTTGCAAATGGGCTGTGTGGCTTATAGTAAGGCATATTTCCCTGATGGTGAGATTTCCACCAAGGCCTTTGATAAGGCGGTAGTTGCGGCACGCAAGGAAATGTCTGCGATAGCCAATACCTATAAGACTGAAGGCTGGGATACGGTGGTTGGTTCGAGTGGAACCATCAAGGCATGCCGTCAGATTGCAGTCAATTTGGGGCTGAGTGATGAACAGGAAAACCTAACACATGAAGGACTTTCTAAGCTAAAGGATCGCCTGCTTAAATTTAAGCATGTTTCTGAAATTGATTTTGAAGGACTGCGTGAAGACCGCCGAGCAGTTTTGCCAGCAGGTATGGCAATTTTGTATGCAATTTTTGACGTTTTGAATATTGATAAGTTGGCATATTCCGATGGTGCATTGCGTGAAGGCGTGATGTATGACCTGTTGGGTCGTTTCAAGCATGAAGACATTCGTGACCGCAGTGTACAGGCCTTGATGGGGCGCTATAACGCCGATCCAAAGCAGGCTGAACGTGTGGTGAATACTGCCCAGCAATTGTTTGATGGTGTGGCTGGAGCGTTGCATTTAACCACAGAAGACAGTGACTTACTGCGTCGTGCCGCCTATTTACATGAAATTGGTTTGGCGATTAGCCATGGTGGCTATCATCGTCATGGTGCCTATTTGTTGCAGCATTCAGATATTCCAGGCTTCTCACAGATTGATCAAAACCATCTTTCACATTTGGTTTCGCACCATCGGCGTAAACTGCGTGCCGATGCCAAGAATGATGTGTTAAAGGTGGGCGGCAGTCATTTACTTTATCTTTGCCTGTTGCTTCGCCTCGCAGTTTTGCTGAACCATAGTCGCAGTGATCAGATGCTTCCTGCCATTGAACTGAGTGTGGTAAATGATCAACAATGGCAACTCAGCGTTTCTGGCGATGCTAAACAATGGCCTTTACTGGTTGCAGACCTGCATGATGAGCAGGTGCAATTCAAGCATTGGGACATTGAGTTAAATATTCAGTCAGACAAATTTATTGATTAACCATATTGTTATGGATCATTTTTGATTTATGAAAAATAAAGCGACTCAGTCCAAGGCGTGGGCTACGGTTCAAATTGCACGACATCCTGAGCGTCCGCAATTTCTCGATTATGTCAGTGAAATCTTTACTGAGTTTGATGCACTGCATGGCGACCGTTTATATGGTGACGATGGTGCCATGATTGGTGGCTTGGCACGTTTTGACGGACAGCCTGTCATGGTGGTGGGGCAGCATCGTGGTCGTGGCACCCGTGAAAAGCTACAGCACAACTTTGGGATGTGTAACCCTGAAGGCTATCGTAAGTCACAACGTTTACTGGACATGGCTGAACGTTTTAATCTTCCAGTATTCACTTTTGTTGATACCATGGGTGCCTATCCAGGGGTGGGTGCGGAAGAACGAGGTCAGGCGGAGGCAATTGCCACCAGTCTGGCACAACTTTCCAGCTTGAAAGTACCTGTGATTGCTACTGTGCTTGGTGAAGGCGGTTCTGGTGGTGCGCTGGGTATCGGGGTGGCGGACCGCGTGATTATGCTCTCACACAGTATTTACTCGGTGATCTCACCTGAAGGCTGTGCCTCCATTCTATGGAAAACAGCAGATAAAGCGGCTCAAGCCAGTGAAGCACTCGCATTAACTGCCGACAAGCTGAAAGCTTTAGGTATTGTTGAATATGTCGTGGATGAGGGCGACGGGGCACATTTGCAGCCTGAAAAAGTCATGCATGACTTAAAAGATGTGTTAAAACAAGTTCTGGATGAACTGCAACCGATGGATGCTCAAGCAAGATGCGACGCACGTTATCAACGTTTAATGAAGTTTGGCAGCAGCAATTTAGGCATCGCATCCTAACGCAAGTCCAGTATTTTTCTGAATCCACCCAATTCCTGCTTGGGTGTAGCGGCGGCATGGATTCCATGCTGTTGTTGCATCTGATGTCTGAAATTTTTCCAAGCAGAACCCGTGCAATTTATATTGATCATCAACTACAGCAGATGAGTACGGAATGGGGAACGCTGGTACAAAAACAAGCTGAAGTACTGAAAGTTCCCTGCATCATTCAAAAGGTGAAGGTTGAAGCAGGCAATCTGGAACAGCAAGCGCGGCAGGCGCGTTATCAGGCCTATCAACAGCATTTGCAAAGTCATGAAGTTTTAGTTCTGGCTCATCATCAGCAAGATCAGGCTGAAACTGTGTTATTGCGTTTATTGTCAGGTGCAGGTGTCAATGGTTTGGCAGCGATGCGGCAAATCGATAAACGCAATAATATGACCATCTGGCGACCTTTTCTGGACTTGAGTCGGACGCAAATTGAGCACTGGTCACAGCAACTGGGTTTTGATTATGTGACTGATCCAACCAATCATGATACCCATTATGATCGGGCATGGTGTCGGGAAGTGCTATGGGATGTTATACAAACTCGCTTCCCAAAAATGCAGGCTGCTATAGCGCGCACCAGTTATCTGATGCAGGATACAGCAGAGATATTGGAGAATGTATTACAAAAGGATTGGCAATACTGCGCCACAGATAATGAAATCGACTTACTTGCGCTTTCTCAATTTTCAGCAGCTCGGCAACGTCAATTACTCTCAGCCTGGGTAAAGGGAGATGATCAGTATCGTCCAAGCTACGATATGGTACAGCGCCTACAGCAAGAGGTGATTCTGGCGAAACCTGATGCACAGGCGACTTTACATATCAACCAGCATTATTATGTTCGCTATCAGAAAAAACTATATCGTTTAACACATGATATATTATATGCGGAAAAGCAATCATCCATTGCAAATGTGTCGTCACAGTATTATGAAATAGGTCAATTTATACAGGTTGCAGCGGGAAAATTCAGGATTGAATCGCAGACGATCGGGCTTTCTCCAAAACTGCTGGGTCGAGAGTTGCGCTTAATCAAGCGGCAGGGGGGCGAGAAAATCCATCTTTATGGGCGGGTTGGGCATTGGCCACTGAAAAAAGCCATTCAGGAAGCACAGATTTTGCCTTGGTTACGTCATACAATTCAAATATTAGTCGTGGATAATGTTATGCTTGGGGTTTTTAGCCCAAAAGGTTTTTGGTTGGCGCACTCTGACTATGTAGAGCATGGCGGTTGGCAACCAGTTTTAATTTCTGACTGTGGTGATTTTTCTCAGCAGTCTTTTTCACATGACGAGTAGGATATGGCGACAGCATTGAATCAAAATATTTGTTTTATTGGTGGTGGCAACATGGCGCAAGCCTTGATTGGTGGGCTGCTTTCCCGCGGTTTACCAACAACACGCATTACGGTTTCTGACCCCGTAGAACAGATTCGTCATGTACTGGAAGAAAAAGGCATTCAAACTACAGCAGATAATCTTGAAGCCATTAAAAATGCGGATGTGGTGGTGTTGGCGGTGAAACCGCAGGTATTGGCAACGGTATTGCAGCCATTAAAAGGATTGCTATCAGATAAACTGGTGATCTCGATTATTGCGGGTGCTGAGATTCAAACCATTTCAGACTTGATTGGCGGCAGCCAGCGTATTGTGCGTGTGATGCCAAATACACCTGCGTTGGTGCAGACAGGGGCGCATGGCATTTATGCATCTGAAGCGGTTGGTAAACAGGACCGTGAACTGAGCAGCCAGATTCTTGCAGCGACAGGTCTCACCATCTGGTTGGATAATGAGGCGCAAATTGATGCGGTAACCGCCGTATCTGGTTCTGGTCCTGCGTATTTTTTCTATTTAATGGAAAGCATGATCCGTGCAGGCAAGAATCTCGGTCTGGAGGAGAAAGTGGCGACAGCATTGACGTTGCAAACAGCATTGGGTGCAGCCCAAATGGCAATTACCAGCTCCAACTCACCATCAGAATTGCGTAAAAATGTGACATCTCCAAATGGTACGACTCAAGCTGCATTAGAGGTATTTGACCGTGCGCAGATTTCACAAAATATTCAAGCAGCGCTTGCAGCAGCTCAGAAGCGTAGCCAAGAGCTCGCACAAGAGTTGAGTGACAAGACTAAATCGGTTTAAGTAGGATAAGACAATTATGGGTGCAAGTTCTGCGCTAATTTTTGGTGTTTTGATCAATGTTGCAATTTTATTGGTCTTCTTCCGTTTTTTAATGCAATTGGCGGCAGTCAGTCCATACAATCCTGTAGTGCTTTCAACTGTGAAAGCCACCAAGATTGTGGATGTTTTTAGCCGTATTTTTCCAACGGTGAGCAAGGGTCGTGTCAATCTGGCTGCGGTTGCCTTGCTGGTGGTGCTGTATTTACTGAAAATCTTTGGCCTGATGTATTTGTCTGGACAGATGCCGCATAGTGCCGTGTATCTGGTGATCACGACTTTTGTGACCATGATTCAGGACTTGATCCGTTTCTGCCGCTACCTTATTTTTGCAACCATCATTTTAAGCTGGGTGGTGATGTTTACGCAGACACGTTCACCTTATATTGAAGTGATTCAGGAACTTGCTGAGCCATTGCTTGCACCTTTCCGCCGTTTGTTGCCGAATATGGGGATGATTGACCTGTCGCCAATTTTGGCATTCTTGGCTTTATATATTGCTGAGATCTTAATGAATGAAGCGGCTAAAGTGTTATTAACAGGTCTTTAAGCAAACTGGATTCAATAAAAAATGGGCGAGATGCCCATTTTTTATTTTCTGATGAAACGTTGTCGTATTTTTTGATTCAGTGGATTGGAAAAGTAACGGGCAATGACTGCACCTAGTCCAATCGCAAGTACAAGATAAATCACCAGTAGTACAAGCTTAATATTACCCTGAGTCAATGCGGGCGTATAAAAAAGCTTAAAAAAGCCCAGGATAATCAAGTGGAATAGGTAAATTTCATAGCTATTTTTACCGATATTTTGTAGGAATTTAAAGCGGTCAACCTGAACTTTGGCTTGTTCGTTTGCCACATTTGCCAGAATCACAATTGCAGTAGCCAAAGCAAATAGGCTAATTCCCCAAACACAGCTTTCCTTAATCGGCGCAGAAAAATAGATCAGCAGCATCGTACCGATCGCAGCAAATTTAAGGAACGACCATGTGTTTTGATGGAGTTTAAGCTGTGGTGCAATCAATGCCGCAAGGCAGCCAAAGGCAATTCCATCAAAACTGGAAAAATAGTGATACAGATAGGCACCACTTTCCTCACCATAATGTAAATACCTAAAATAAGGACAAAACAGAATCAGGGCGACACAGGCAATCAAAAAAAGAGATTGTCTTTTGAGGAAGAGGGCGGCTAATGGAAAAAGTAAGTAAAACACTTCTTCAACGGATAACGACCACAACACGCCCAGCACATAGTTGACCCAGCCATTTTCGATAATCAGGATATTCATCCAAAAGGTGAGAGCAGCCAAATTTACTGTTGACTGTGCCACCACGATGCCATTAGGTGCCTGGGTCATAAATGGTTTGAGTTCGAATGCGCCTAAAAGATTAACCAAACAGATCAATAAAATCATAGTGGGCATGATTCGGGCAAATCGTGAGATGTAGAAATCCCGCATATTGATCCGATTTAGGGTACCCCAGCGTTTGATAGTATGTGAAGTAATCAGATAGCCTGAGATGACAAAAAACATCGTTACCCCATAGTTACCATTTCTGGCGAGTAGGGTGGTGATGTCTTCACCAAAAATCTGGAAATTGATCGAGGTGTCAAACAGTTTGTAAGGGATGTTAAAATGATGCAGCAAGACCAGAAAAATTGAAATAAAGCGTAAAGAATCAATGGAATGATAACGGTTAAATTGAACCTGATTAAACGACATATTGCATTCCTTTCTCCTGTTATGGTTAGTTTTTATAATGGATCGTTTATTGTAATCTCCCTTGCAGCATTAAAAGTATGCTTGTCTGCAAGGGAAAATTTATTGAAGAATGATTACATATTAATGGGCAGCATCCCAGTTCAGTCCCTGTCCGACCTCAACCACCAATGGAACTGAAATCTGAACAACGGACTGCATGACATCCGTAATCTGTCTGGATAGCTCCTCAGCAATTGATTCATCTGCTTCAAATACCAGTTCATCGTGTACCTGCAATAAAAGCTTGGCCTGATCTTTTGGCAGGATTTTATCAACCTCAATCATGGCAATCTTAATGATATCGGCCGCGCTTCCCTGTAATGGTGCGTTAATCGCGGCACGTTCAGCCGCCTTGCGTACCATCATGTTTCGTGCATCAATATCTGGTGTATATAAACGGCGCCCCAGTATTGTCTCAACAAAACCCTGTTCCAGTGCAAGCTGACGTGTACGCTGCATATATTCATAAATACCAGGATAGCGGTGGAAATATTGCTTGATATAGTTCTGTGATTCTTCACGGGTAAAGCCCAATTGACGAATCAAGCCAAACTCCGACATGCCATAGAGCAGGCCGAAATTGACGGCCTTGGCCTGGCGGCGCTGGTCATTGGTCACATCTTCAATGGCAATGCTCAGTACTTCAGACGCGGTACGGCGGTGTACATCCTGTCCATGCTGGAACGCATGAACCAGTGCATCATCCTGGGAAAAATGTGCCATCAGGCGCAGTTCAATTTGTGAGTAATCGGCTGCCAGCAACACACGTCCCTCAGGTGCAATAAATGCCTTGCGAATCTGACGTCCAATTTGAGTACGAATTGGAATGTTTTGCAGGTTTGGGTCAGTGGATGACAGGCGGCCTGTCGCGGTCAAGGCCTGATGATAGCTGGTATGCACACGATGTGTCGTATCATGTGACTGTTCAACCAGACGGTCAGTATAGGTGTTTTTAAGCTTTGCCAGTCCACGGTGTTCCAGAATCACTTCGGCTAGCGGATGCTCAATTTTTTCCAGCACACTTTCACTGGTGCTGTATTGTCCAGTTGCTGTTTTCTTGCCGCCTTTGATGCCCAGTTTGTCAAATAACACTTCACCGACTTGTTTAGGTGAGGCGATATTAAATGCCTCACCTGCCAGTTCGGTGGCCTGATTTTCCAGTGTCTGCATGGTTTCAGAAAATTCAACACTGAGCTGGTCAAGGAAAGCATGATCCAGCTTGATTCCATCTTCTTCCATGCCCGTCAATACCCGAGCAACAGGCATCTCAATGTTATGCAGGATATTGACCAGTTCAGGGAAAGGCTGGAGCTTTGCTGACAGCACCTCATACAGCCGATAGGTGACATGCGCATCTTCAGCGGCATAATGTGCCGCAACCTCAAGCTCAATCTGGTTAAAGGTTTTCTGTTTGGCACCCTTACCAGCGATTTGCTCGAAAGTGGTGGTGAGATGGCTGAGATACACCCGTGCCACATCATCCATACCATGACGTGTTGCCGCCGCATTCAGGACATAAGACGCCAGCATAGTATCGAAATACCAGCCCTGAATGATGATGCCGTGATTGGCAAAGATGTGTGCATCGTATTTTAAGTGGTGACCGATTTTCCTGACCTGTTCATTTTCAAGAATCGGTTTGATCTGTGCCAAAACAGCTTCACGATTGAGTTGCTCAGGTGCATTTTCATAGTCATGTGCCAATGGAATGTAATAGGCATCGTTTGCGTCAAAGGCGACAGAAAATCCAACCAGCTCTGCAATACGATAGTCCAGACTGGTGGTTTCTGTATCAATGGCAAAGTGATCGGTCTCCTGCATCCGTTGTAACAGGCTGTCCCAATCTTCCTGTTTCAGTACGGTATGATAGCTGGCTGTGCCAAGCTGGTCATCCTGACTGGAAAGACTGGCATGGTCTTCTGCAATACCATCCTGTGCCGCCGTGGCTTCAGTGTTTTTCGCAGCTTTCACAATGTTCTGTGAAGTCTGTTGATAGGCAGGACTATTTGGATTGTTCGGATGATCTAAAGACTGTAACTGGTTACGAAATTCCAGTTCAGTGTAAAGGTCACGCAGATGGTCCACGTTTGGATTGCAGAGCTTGAGTTCATGCCAGTCCAGATTAAGCTCAAGGTCACAGACAATGCTGGCAAGCTGATGGTCAATCTTGATGTTGTCCAGATTATCCTTGATATTTTGACTGATTTTACCCTTGAGCTGGTCTACATTGGCAATGATATTGTTCAGTGAACCGTATTCATTCAACAGTTTGGCAGCCGTTTTCGCTCCCACGCCTGGAACGCCCATGATGCCATCAGAGGCATCGCCCATAAGGGTGAGATAGTCAATAATCTGGTGCGGGTGCACTCCAAACTTCTCATATACGCCAGCCTCATCCAGCACGCGGTCCTTGAAGCTGTCTTCCAGTTTGACATGCTCATTGACCAGTTGCGCCATATCCTTGTCGCCTGTTGAGATCAGCACATGGTGACCCTCAAGCACTGCGCGTTTTGCCAGCGTTCCAATAATGTCATCCGCTTCTGCACCTGGCAGGCTGTACAATGGAATACCCTGTGCTTTGATTAAGGCATGCAAATACGGAATCTGTTGTGACAGTTCCTCTGGCATGCTTGGACGATCACCTTTGTAAATCGGTGATAATTTATGACGAAATGTTGGCTCTGGCGTGTCAAAGATCACCGCCATATGGGTGGGCTGGGTACGGCGCATCAGCTTCTGGATCGCCGAAATGGCACCACGGATTGCATTGGTATGCAGACCAGTCGATGTTGTGAGTGGAGGTAAGGCGTGAAAAGCACGAAATAGAAAATAAGACCCGTCAACCAGGACAAAAGGTGGCATTGCACAAATCCTTATTATGAACTGGCAGCTATTTTACGTGAAAAAGTGGTGGCTGTCCCTGTTGTCGTGTTGAGCAGAGACGATCTATGTCGTTTTAAAAATTGCAGTATTTTGTATGTAAAAATAGCGGCCTATCCAATGATCAAGTAAGATAGCTTCAATGAAGCTGTGATAATTGATATAAACCCATGTATAAAAAAGATAAACAGGGAATGGTCATTGTTCTGGTTGCCTTGACTATATTGCTCGTCAGTGCAATCGCATTTCAATGGCAGGGGACGATTATTGCCGCCGCAATAGGACTAACCGTTGTTATTGTACACATCCTTTCCGAGATTCATCAGCGTTTGCTTCAGCTTGAGCAGGCGGCACCCAGCTATTTTGCCCAGTCTGCTGGTATTGGAATGCAACGCATCGTGATTTATAGCGCGGCGCTGGTTGCGCTTTTTGCCTATGCAAATACATGGATGTGGCTGGCAGGTGGTGCGTTGCTGGTGCTTATGCTCTGCCTGATTCAAACCATCAGCGCCTTTCAAACACGGTTGCTTCATCTGGAACAATATACAAATGCCGATTCAAAAGCAGAAGCTTTAGGTAATATTCAAAATATTGAGATCGACCACACCACACCAACAACTACACCAAGTTTTGAAGCCCAGCATCCAGCGTGGATGCAGGCCAATGTCGCAGCAACTCCAAATATGGATATTCAGGATTCCATAGCCAACAACAATCCACCCATAGCGAAAGAACAGGCTTGGTGGCAACCTGCATTCGACTGGATGATACATGGTAATCCAATCCTGCGTGTTGCTGTGGCCGTGTTGATGGTGGGTGTAGTGTTGCTACTGCGTTTTGCCAGTGAACATTGGCAATTGAGTCTGGGTGTCAAACTGGGATTTATTGCCAGTGCGGGTGTTATCACCACCATTGCTGGCTATTGGCTGCAAAAGAAAAACCAGTTGTTTGCAGTTGCCTTGCAAGGTGTGGGTTTAGCCGTTGTCTTTTTAACCCTGATTTTCTCACATCATTTTGCTGTCATAGGCAGTTTAACCACAGCCAGTATTCTGTTTGTCATTTTACTGTTGGTGACGGTTTATCTTAGCTTAAAGCAACAAGCCTTGTATTTGGCAATGCTGGCCTTGAGCATGGCCTATCTTGCGCCATTGGTAATTCCACAAAATCATCCTGATGTGATTTTCCTGTTTGCTTATTACTTGTTAATTAATTTAGCTGTTGCAGCGGTTAACTTTATTCAACCCTGGAAAATCCTGCATCAAATCGCTTTTTTTGCCACCATGTTTATTGGTGGGGCAGTGATTGGAATTTATGCCAAGACGCAGCAATTTGCTACACTGGACTGGATTTTATGGTTGCATATCGCGCTGTTTATCTGGCTCAGTGTCCGTTATAGCCAGTTAATGTTGCGGGTTAAAAACCATGACCTAAATTTAAATCAGGACACAGGGCAGAAAACCCAGCGCTTACAACCCATTCTGGATGTGGGGCTGATTTTTAGTGTGCCTGTACTGGGCTTTTCACTGCATGCCTACCTGATGCATAACTCCACCCAGGCCATGACCTTGGGGGCAGTTGCCTTGGCAATTGTCTATATTTCATTAAATCTGTGGATTAAACGGCAGCATCCACAACTTTCCATCTTGGCAAAAAGCTTCTTTATCCTTGCTGTAGTTTTTGTCGCACTGATTTTCCCATTGGCAAAAGGTGCACACTGGATTTCCACAGGCTGGGTGATACAGGGAACCGCATTAATCGTTTGGGGTGTAACCGAGCGCTATCGTTTGAGCCGTTATATTGGTGTGATCTTGGTATTGTTCAGTTCAGTGGCGCTGATTTTTCAGATTTGGTCAAATGATCATTTTCCAATACTCAGTACGGTGATTTATGCTTTAGCACAATTTATTTCAGCATTTTATTTATTGCATTACCAGGAAGTTGAAAAGTATTTTAGCGCACGTATGCTTAGCGGGATTTTCCTTGCGCTTGGCCTGTATGCAGGTGCAGTTGCGGGCGTTGAGTTGATGCAGTGGCAGCAATATGGACTGAGTCCTTATCTTGCGATTGGAACGGTTTTGATGGCTGGTTTTAGCCTTGCTGTTCATTTAAAATCACAATTGCAGTGGGGAAATGTGCAACTGATTTTATTGGGTGGTCTGCTGTTCCTGCTCTATGGGGAAAGTTTTGCTGCAAATGTGTATTCGGTCTGGCATTGGCCGAGTGGTTTAAGCCAGTTCAGCTTTGCCGTAGCTTCGGTTGTATTGGCGATCATGCTGATAACCTTAAAACTCACTTCTTCAAAAGCATATCTGGCGATTTGGTCTACATTGCTTTGGTTGAGTCTGGCAAGTGTTGGTTTAGCTATTTTCCCTATGATGCCAATCCTTGCCCTTGCAATAATCCCTATTATCTACGGTGCTTGGCTGTTTCAAACGAATAGGACACAGTTGCTGCATCAGCTTCCCGTCTGGTGTTTGACCCTGTTGTGGCTAGTGCTGGTTAACCTTGATACCTATTCTGCTGAGCAATACTATTTTTTACCGTTGCTGAACTTCACGGACATTTTATCCTTGCTGATGTTCGTTGGTATGATCTGGATTATTTATCATCATGATTTTACCACCGAGCAGTCTGTCGAGTGGGGCTTTAAAGTCACCACTATTTTAATTGGTTTATTGGTGTTGAGCAGCGTGGTGGTGCGTGCCATGCATCATTATCTGGGTACGCCATTGTGGGGATTGGACATTTGGTCAAATGGTGATGTGCAGCTCAGCCTGACTTTATTATGGGTGATTCTGGCATTTATCCTGATGACTTTTTCCAGTCGCCGTCATATCCGCCAAATCTGGTTTGTGGGTGCTGCGTTGTTGGGCATTGTGGTGGCTAAATTATTACTGCTGGATTTGTCGCAAAGTGGTACGTTGACGCGCGTGATTTCATTTATCGGTTCGGGTGCGGTCATGCTGGTGATTGCCTATCTCGCACCATTGCCGCCTGCCCTTGAGGAAGGCCAGAAAGAGGGCTAATCAACTCTCTTTCTGCTCTTTTTTAAGTTCTTTCTGATGGGCATATTGATCAAGCTCATCATCCTCAAGCGGGATTGGTCGGTCAATCAAGCCCATTTTCGGTACAGGGATTTCAATCTGATTTTCCACAAAGCCATTTCGTACGCGTTCCTGCATCTCATCGCGAACCTTTAGGGCATTTTCCTGACGGCACCAGACGGAAAACAGTAATTCAATCGATGATTCCCGAAATGCAGTCACGGTTACGGTTGCCTTTGGGTCATCCATCACCAAAGGATATTTGGCTGCGACATCCAGCAATACCTGCCTTACCTTAATGATGTCCTCATGGAAATTAATCGCCAACGTGATGGGAATCCGCCGTATGGGATATTTGGACAGGTTCATCACAGGTGTTCGAATCAGTTGCTCATTGGGTAGGCGAATATAGACATTATCTAGTGTGAGCAGTTTCACAGACAGCAGGTCAATTGAAATCACCTGTCCCTCAATGGTCTGCCCACGAATCAGGGTAATCTGAATGGTATCGCCCACCTCAAAAGAACCTTCACCAATCAGGAACAAACCACTGATCAGGTTGGTGGCAGAGGTTTGTGAGGCAAAACCTAAAGCCACCGTTAAAATCCCCGCTGCACCCAGGAAAACGCTGAGTTTAAAACCTGCTTCCCTTAAGCTGGTCATAATAAACAGCAGGAAAATAAAATAAAAAATCCCCCTGCGCCACAATAAACGCTGATGCGCATTTAAACGACTGCCAATGGTGCGGATAAAGGTGTTTGAAACAAGACGTGCGATCAGGAAACCAATAAAGCACAAGATAATGGCAACCAGAATTTCGCTCAGCCGATCAAGATTAATACCTGTGAATATACTTTTCAGGGTGTCGGTCAGGTTATTTGCCAAATCTTTGGGAATGCTGGTTTCTGCCATAAAAACCTCTTAAAAGAATGAATCGAACATATTGAACAAGGTGCTGCCAGGTGCCCGTGGTGGGTGGACATAAATGACCTCGCCTGCCTGAGTTGGTGTTTTGTTTTCAATGCGGATACGTGCTGGATGTTCCGCACCCTCATAATGGACCTTGATTTGTGAGGTCCATAAACGTCCTGTACTTTCGCTATAGAACAGAGGAAGCGCGGGCACGGGCACATTCATACGGTCAAAACGCAGTTGATGCTGGCTGGTGTTATGAAACTCAATCGGGGTGACGGCACGGAATGCACGTGGTTTGAGCAGATTTAAGTCAGTGCGCCCATCCACCGAGGTGGCATAACAAATTTCACCATGCTGGGGGTCTTTTCCAAACCAGGTATCTTTCGGCTGGATGATGGGAATATCAAATAAAGGTTCAGTCAATCCCCCAACCAAGCCTGCAATCCATAAGGGCGTGCTGATATAAAGTGTTCCACGTTGACCTGCTGGGATATAAATTGGGTCTACAGGCTTGATCACCACCGAACGGTCTGCCAAACGTGGCATTAAGTGAAAGGTGCTATTGGTCTTATGAAACATATAGCGTTCAATCTTTGCGGGGTGGGGCATTGCAAACTCAGTATCGCTCAGCATTTTCCATTGTTGTTCATAATCGTGCTGATATTGAGGGCGATGATATTCCAAACGCCATTCCTTAATGCCACGGGTCAGCCGAAATAACAGTGAACCGAATTGCCAGGCCTTGGCCTGCTGAATTTCAAATTGTTGTTCTCCCCACCATTTCAAAATGTTGGCATGGGGCGGCTGATATTGCTGCTTTTGATATGAATTATTTTGAGACAAGATGCAAAATTCCTGTGTGAGTATGCTAAACAGACTTCACGCTGTAACTCGCTTAGAGTACACTCAAGCATCTTTTTTATCATTATTTGTATGATGCAAATACTTAAACAAATACAAATTCCTTATAGTTTTGCCAAAAGACATGGTGTTTTGTTACGTTACGAGGGCGATCAGGCATTTATTGTGCGACGCAAAGACACCGCACGGATTGCCTTGCAGGAAGCGCGTCGAATTTTGGGGAAATCCGCCCACGATCAATTGTGTAGCGATCAGGAATTTCATGCTTTGCTCAGCTCCAGCTATGCGGGTGACACGGGGGAGTCGCAACAGGTTGCGGCGGGTCTGGAAGACCATCCTGATTTACTCAGCCTTGCCGATCAAGTGCCTGAAGCCGAAGACTTAATGGATCAGGAAGATGATGCGCCGATTGTTCGCCTGATTAATGCGTTATTGTCAGAAGCGATTCGTGTCAGTGCATCTGATATTCATATCGAGGCCTTTGAGAAGAAACTTTCAGTACGTTTGAGGGTTGATGGGCAACTACGTGAAATCGTGCAGCCACGCCGTGAACTTGCGCCGTTGTTGGTGTCACGTATTAAAGTCATGGCAAAACTGGATATTGCAGAAAAACGTATTCCTCAGGATGGTCGTATTTCACTGCGTTTGGCGGGCCGTGAGGTCGATGTGCGTGTCTCGACATTACCGTCCTCTCACGGTGAGCGAGTGGTAATGCGTTTACTCGATAAGCAGGCTGGGCGTTTAAACATGACCCACCTGGGCCTAATGCAAAATGACTATGAGCGTCTGACCCAACTGGTACATCGTCCGCATGGAATTATTCTGGTGACAGGCCCGACAGGTTCGGGGAAAACCACCACACTTTATGCGGCATTGTCTGACCTGAATGATAATACCCGCAATATCCTGACGGCCGAAGACCCAATTGAATACCAACTTGAGGGGATTGGACAGACACAGGTTAATACCAAGGTGGATATGACCTTTGCCCGTGCCTTGAAAGCCATGCTGCGTCAAGACCCTGATGTGGTAATGGTGGGGGAGATCCGTGACCTTGAGACCGCTGAGATTGCAGTACAGGCATCACTGACAGGTCACTTAGTACTCTCCACACTACATACCAATACCGCCATTGGTGCAGTGACCCGCTTAAAAGATATGGGTATTGAACCATTCTTGTTGGCGAGCTCCCTGATTGGTGTGATTGCACAGCGTTTAGTTCGAACCCTATGCCCGCATTGCGTAACCTGGCGTAAGGCCGATGATTTTGAACGACAGGTTTTTCAGCATTTAAATGTCGATCAACACATGGAATTGCCAGAACCGCATGGTTGTGAGCAATGCTCTCATGTTGGCTTTAGTGGCCGAACTGCAATTTATGAAATTGTCCCTGTCGATGAACCATTACGCCGTCTGATTCATGGTAATGCTGCTGAATATGAACTGGAAAACCATGCACGCCGTTACGCAGGCTCAATTCGTGATGATGGTCTAAGAAAAGTCTTGGCAGGAAAAACCACACTGGAAGAAGTCTTGAGAGTGACCAATCAAAGTGAAGAGGTTTAGGAATAGGTCGTAGACAGTACTTAAATATGTCAATCAAACACTTAAAAACAGAAATACTTTCCTGTTTGCGAACATTAAAAGGAAGTGGAAAATTCGCCACTATACAACGTCACGATTTCATATTACCTGGTTTACACGTTGAGGGAGTTGGAGAAATTTCATTCCCTCTACATGAAATACACGCGAAAGCATTATTATGCGTTGCAGAACAAGCACCTTTTGGTAAAGGTAGTGAAACGATTGTTGATACACAGGTGAGACGTACACAGCAAATTGATGCAGCACAATTTCAGTTTGCTAATCCACAATGGCAGCGTTTCTTAGATCAGCAACTTGAACAGATAAAAACTGATTTAGGTCTAAAAGATTATACCATTACAGCAAGCCCTTATAAATTGTTGGTTTATCAAACGGGAGATTTCTTTTTATCCCACAAAGACGCTGAAAAAGAAAAAGGCATGTTTGGCTCACTGATTATCAATCTTCCCTCTCATTATACTGGAGGCGAGTTATCCATTCAGTTTGATGGTGAAGAAATCATTGCTGATTTTGCACAGGATGCCGCAAACTATACAATAAACTGTGCTGCATTTTATGCAGATTGTGACCATGAGATCAAACTGCTGACATCAGGCTATCGGATATGTCTGGTCTATAATCTGATACAACAAAAAACAGCCCCTAAAATTGAATTACACTCCATGAGCCAATATGTTGATCATTTGGTTGATATTTTTCAACGTTACCCATCAGATCAACCTTATATCACTTTATTGGGACACCAATATACCCCTGAAAATTTTGCCTATCATGCTTTAAAATTAAATGATCGCTATAAAGCGGATGTTTTACTCAAAGCTGCCAAGAAAATGGGCTATTACGCTAAACTCTGTTTGGTTACTGCCTATCAATCAGGAACGCCTGTTGATGATGGCTATAATTATAGCTATGGGGAAGAGGGTGGTGATGAAAATGCAGAAATAGATGAAATCCATGATGAATCTTTAGATATTGAGAATTGGCTTGATAATGAATATCCTGCTTTAAGCCATATTCACTTTGAAGAAAATGATTTAATCACCTCATTTGCAGTGGATGAGGGTGAACCAATTGTGAAAGAATCTACAGGGTTTATGGGAAATTACGGGCCTGATTTAACACATTGGTATCATCATGCTGCAGTGGTGATTTGGTCTCCTGAACAAAATGTGCAATTACTGGCACAGCAAGATGTTGCAACTCAACTGAGCTGGATGGCATATTTTACTCAAAATCAAACGGCATCCAAGCTGGAAATTGCAGCGATCAATCAACAACTGGATTATGGATTTGGTGATCGTTGCCGTCAACCCGACCATTTCAATGCTGTTGTAGATTGGCTTATTTGGCAAAATCATCAAGCTTTTCTCAATAAGATTGAATATGAATACTTGCAGTTATTATTTAATCGGATTGATGCAGAATATTGGCAAAAGCTTTTGGATTGGTTGCCTCAAAATGAGCATGTGCAATTTTTTGAAAAAATAACCACAGAAATTTATCCTAGCCTTTTAGAAAAACTCTTGGCAGTGTTCTGTGTATTGCTGTCTGATACGAAATATGCTGAATTAATTCAAATACAGATGGACCTGTTGCCAATGTATTGGGCAAAATTACCACGTTCTGGTTCAATACAATTGAGCAGTTCCGCACTTACACATTTATTTGCACTAGATGCTCAATTGTCACCCAATCAGGCTTGGATTGATTGTATCAGTCAGGCAATGATTACGCATCTTGACTGGAAATATATTCATCAGACACTTGTTCCGCAACTACTGAAAAACCAGAGTATAGGCAAAATTCATGCGAAATTAATGGATTACTGTCAGCAATATTTGCAACAACGTGTAGATCAACCACCCCAGCCACCTAAAGATTGGCAACGTGCTTTACCTGATACCCAAAATAATGTACAGGTTTGGCAGATGCTTGCAGACTTTATGCAATCAGCGACAGAAGAAATTTTTGATTATCGGAAAAACCAAGCTGAGCGAACACTGGTTGAAAATGCCATTCGTAATACAACGGTTGATCTTGCGATGGAAACCATACGCAAAGGTTCGCCACATACATTAAGGTTAATGAAAACGCAAGCGAGTTATGAGCGTCTGCTCAGAAATTGGGAACAGGATGTATGGTTGTTGCGTAAGATTAAGTCAAAATCTACGTCATAATGAATCTGGCAAGATTGGTTAGATCGATGATCTAACCAATCTTATGGTTTCTCGTATTATTTTGAGTACTTCAAAATCGCATCTTAAAGATATCGTCAAAATCAATCATTTTTCTGCTGAGTCGGCGGCTCTAACAACGTTGATGGCGGTACGTCCAAAGTTTGAAAAAGTTGATCATTATGGTCAGATATTTACCGTATGCACATATTTTGTCTTAGCTAAGCTTTATGATGTGTTTAGTAATTGATTAATCTGCGATGCTGTATGAGTGGCATGGAATGGCGAATGGCATTCTGTTCATCAAGGTCAAAAGCACTGGTAATTAGTCCATGTCCCTCAGTTCCTATCATCTGTAAAAGCTGCCCACGACTATCCGTAATCCCTGCATGCCCCCAGGTTTGACGCTGTTCCCCATGCCAGCCTTGCTGTGCAGAACCAAGAACAAAACACTGACTATCCACGGCGCGTGCCTGTAGCAGCAGTTGCCAGTGCAGTTTGCCTGTGGTGTAGGTGAATGCGGCAGGAGCGGTCAGGATATTTGCCCCTTTGCTACGCAACATTAACGAGAGTTCTGGAAAACGCAGGTCATAACACACCATCAGTCCGATATTGCCAAAAGGTGTTTTGGCAACTACAACTTCATCACCAGGTTCAAAGAATCTTGATTCCTGATAACCCCCAACAGCGTCACCCACCTGAACATCAAACAAATGGATCTTGTCATAACGTGCTTCTGTACGCTCAGGACTAATGCATAAACTGACGGTACGCACACGACCATCCTGAATGATTAAACCATCAGGACGAAATGGGCAGGGAAGTGTACCCGCAACAATCCAGATCTGGTAGCGGTGGGCAAGCTGTTCCAGTCGTTGCTGAATAGCCTCAAACTGTGCTGCGGTCTCGCGTTGCTTACCTGCGGCAAAACAGACAAAATTTTCAGGGAAGACAATCAGTTCAGCATCTTGGGCCTTACTTTGCTGAATCAATGACTCAATGACAGTGAAATTCGTTTCAATGTCATCTTGAGAATTCATTTGTACAACAGAAAGCAGACTCATATAGGTACCACAATATTAGGAGGCAACGATCAGGCGTTTTGTTTTTGAGTATCCTGGTTTAAACAATCCTGTTCTTTTTGCAACTGCTTGACCAGTGGTTCAAACATATTCTGATTGTTTTCATTCAGGCGCATCAGGGTCTTATGCGCGTCCAGTACTGTATTTAACATTGCACTGTGTGTCACAAGTTCTTCTGTTAGCTCCAGCGTGCACACACTAGGATCGCCGCAGTAATTCAGGATCACAAAAACCTGCCCCAGCCCCATGCTATTCGCCAGGGTGGTAATATCTGGATTGGTTGAAAGCATGACTGCCTGTATGTGATGGACTTGTTTAAGCTTAAGACCGAGTTTTGCAAGTACGCCTAGGACAGTACTATCAATAAATGTGGTCTGGGTTAAATCAACGATTGCACCAACAACATTTTGCTGCTGTTCAATCTTGTTGAGTAGCTTGTCCAAACTTATACAAGATTGGGCACGCACTTCGCCAATAAGCTTGAAAATATGCGTTCCATTTAAGCTTGCATATTCAACATGACCTGTTGACATATAAATGCCATTTTCAGAGAAAGGATATAAAATTATCCCATAGTGATATTCTAGACACAAGTGGTTGGATGCTGTGATCTAATTAAAACATTGATTTTAAAATTAATTCATTCGGCATAAACTCAGAATGGCAATATCATCAGCCACATGGTCGGGAGGCTGGAAAGAGTTGTTTTGAAGGTGGGTGACCAGTTGGTTAAATTGCTCATTTAACCCGCCATCAAAAGGTTCCAGTGCGCCATCGGAACATAAAATAAAGCGGGAATGACGGTTTAGTACACAATGATGCTCTTCCACTTCCAGTTCTTCGGTCAAGCCTAATGGAAAGCTGCTGGTTGTCAGAATCTGGGGAGGCTGATTTGGTTCAAAAATGATTGGGGGAGGATAATGCCCCGCACTTGACCAACGCACTTCGTGGCTAACCAAATTTAGAACCCCTGCCACCATAGTGATATGCTTTTCAATGTTTTCCTGTACCAGCATGGCATTGAGCTTTTGGATGAGCTGGCTTGGTGTCTTTGACCTACCATGAAATGCCGCCATCCATGAGGTCAATAAACTGCTGGTCACCCCATGTCCTGACACATCGGCAAGATAGAATAAAATTTCTTCATTATTCAGACGCCAATAATCATACCAGTCCCCTGAAAGGTAGGCGGAAGGCTGAAAAAAGGATTCAAACTGATAATTAGGCAATTCAATTGGATTGGGTAAAAGGCGCTTCTGTAACTCGGCGGCCGAAGGTAGATCGCGGCTATCCTGGTTACGTTTATATTGGGCATCAATTTTAAATAAGGCATGAACAGGATTTTTAGGTAGACTATCCCAGATCCAGCCTGCTAATGCCCCCATTTCCCATGCTTGTGCCAAAGCCGTTCCTTCATCTGCAAAAGCCAGCACAATGGTAGGTAGTTTCCATTGATACTTTAAAAAGTCCTGAACATCTGCAATTGCAATAATTGTGGGATCATACAAATCTAGATCATCAACATGAATGACTTGTAAACTCGGTAACTCATTCAATGACTGATCTAAACAAGGTATTGAGCGTGTGGGTTGAATGAAATACATAGATGAATAGCCGATCCTTTGTATGATCATTTTTTAATTCATCATAGATGAAAGATGATGAAAAACATAGCATTGCCAACATTTGAAATCTTTGGTAATACTGAAGTCCATAGGGAAAAATCTTGTCTTTTTATTTGTCATCAGCAGATGAGTCATCTGTATCATCTTCATCACTAATAAATGAAATATCAGACGAATCCCCATGCTTTTCAGCAATTTGGAAAGCTTTGCGCTGTAGGTAGAAATCACGAATCATCGCATATTTATCGCCTTTCAGGCTTTCCTCAATATCAAGAATCTGGGAACGGGCATCAACTGCTTGTAACAAATTCGTTGACCAATATATGCCTTTCTGATCATCCAGCAAATATTTTTGAGGACGACCATAACTATCAGCGAGTAAACCAAAACCATCACGGAACGTACTGGGGCCAAAGAAAGGCAGCATGACATAAGGACCTGAGGCAATACCATAATAGCCTAGCGTTACCCCAAAACTCTCTTCTTCTGTTGGCAATCCCAGACGACGTGCAGGGTCAGCAAAACCTAAAGTCGTTAAGGTGTTGATCGTGAAGCGGCCTAGACTTTTGGCGGCACGTGTTGGGCGGCCCTGTATGAACTGGTTAACTGCATTCCACGGTTCACCCAAGTTTTTCCTGAACCGACGATAAGGACTACGAACCTCTTCTGGAACCTTGGCAATATATTGTATGGCTACTGGCTTTAATATATTACGGTCCAGCATGTCATTGAATGCATAAATCTGGCGGTTCAATGGTTGTAAAGGGTCTTTTATCGCATCAGGCTGAGCTGCATTTGCATTTACTTTTAAATCATTCTTGGTGAGATGCTTCAAATCTTTTATTGCTTGAATCGTGGTCGGGTTTTTCTGTTCGGTTGTTGCCTGATTCTCAGTAGTATTGCTCTGGTCTGCCGATTCATTGGGAGTCTCTTGCGCGAATACTGATGAACATGCTCCAGCAGTTAACAACCCAAGCAAGATAAAATTTGAGTAATGCATATAAGTCCTTAATCGCGTTAGAGCGAAATTACAGTCATTAAATGATTGCCTTGATGCAAACATTATATAGAAACGGCATATAGTTTAATTGTTCTTCTGGTATTAAAACAAATTCGGTTGAAAAATATAAGCTGGAAAGTGTTTTTGATTGAAAATTGTTCACTTGGATATATTAATTTAAAAAAGCACTTGCAAGGTATTTAGAATGATCTATAATGCGACTCCATCGGCGGTGAAGCAGATAAAAACTTGTTGATAAACAAACGTTTGATTAAGAATAGTCTAGGTTGTTGGCTGGATTGGTCAGGTTTGTTTAGGTTAAGATGAGTTTTAAAAAATATCGAAATTGCCTGTTGACTTTAAAGAGATTTAGGGTAACATAGCCGACCTAGCTTGATGATGACGAATCATCGAGAAGATCATTAAGAGAATAGAAGAACAACTTGTGTGGATTTTTACTGGTTGATCAATCGAAAATATTTCATTGATTGAATGGTAGAAATTACTCGAAGTTTATTTGAGCGAATTTTTAGTCAGAAAATTGATGAGCCAAGATTTGGTGCTTAGAATAAAGCACAAATGATATTAAACTGAAGAGTTTGATCATGGCTCAGATTGAACGCTGGCGGCAGGCTTAACACATGCAAGTCGAGCGGGTATGGGGTGTTTGCACACTGAGCTAGCGGCGGACGGGTGAGTAATGCTTAGGAATCTGCCATTTAGTGGGGGACAACATTCCGAAAGGGATGCTAATACCGCATACGCCCTACGGGGGAAAGCAGGGGATCTTCGGACCTTGCGCTAAATGATGAGCCTAAGTCGGATTAGCTAGTTGGTGGGGTAAAGGCCTACCAAGGCGACGATCTGTAGCGGGTCTGAGAGGATGATCCGCCACACTGGGACTGAGACACGGCCCAGACTCCTACGGGAGGCAGCAGTGGGGAATATTGGACAATGGGCGGAAGCCTGATCCAGCCATGCCGCGTGTGTGAAGAAGGCCTTTTGGTTGTAAAGCACTTTAAGCGAGGAGGAGGCTACCTGGATTAATACTCTAGGATAGTGGACGTTACTCGCAGAATAAGCACCGGCTAACTCTGTGCCAGCAGCCGCGGTAATACAGAGGGTGCGAGCGTTAATCGGATTTACTGGGCGTAAAGCGTGCGTAGGCGGCTGATTAAGTCGGATGTGAAATCCCTGAGCTTAACTTAGGAATTGCATTCGATACTGGTCAGCTAGAGTATGGGAGAGGATGGTAGAATTCCAGGTGTAGCGGTGAAATGCGTAGAGATCTGGAGGAATACCGATGGCGAAGGCAGCCATCTGGCCTAATACTGACGCTGAGGTACGAAAGCATGGGGAGCAAACAGGATTAGATACCCTGGTAGTCCATGCCGTAAACGATGTCTACTAGCCGTTGGGGCCTTTGAGGCTTTAGTGGCGCAGCTAACGCGATAAGTAGACCGCCTGGGGAGTACGGTCGCAAGACTAAAACTCAAATGAATTGACGGGGGCCCGCACAAGCGGTGGAGCATGTGGTTTAATTCGATGCAACGCGAAGAACCTTACCTGGCCTTGACATAGTAGAAACTTTCCAGAGATGGATTGGTGCCTTCGGGAATCTACATACAGGTGCTGCATGGCTGTCGTCAGCTCGTGTCGTGAGATGTTGGGTTAAGTCCCGCAACGAGCGCAACCCTTTTCCTTACTTGCCAGCATTTCGGATGGGAACTTTAAGGATACTGCCAGTGACAAACTGGAGGAAGGCGGGGACGACGTCAAGTCATCATGGCCCTTACGGCCAGGGCTACACACGTGCTACAATGGTCGGTACAAAGGGTTGCTACCTAGCGATAGGATGCTAATCTCAAAAAGCCGATCGTAGTCCGGATTGGAGTCTGCAACTCGACTCCATGAAGTCGGAATCGCTAGTAATCGCGGATCAGAATGCCGCGGTGAATACGTTCCCGGGCCTTGTACACACCGCCCGTCACACCATGGGAGTTTGTTGCACCAGAAGTAGGTAGTCTAACCTTAGGGAGGACGCTTACCACGGTGTGGCCGATGACTGGGGTGAAGTCGTAACAAGGTAGCCGTAGGGGAACCTGCGGCTGGATCACCTCCTTAACGAAAGATTGACGATCGGTAAGAATCCACAACAAGTTGTTCTTCGAGATATGTCTTTGAAGATTTAGAGTCAAGCTTTTAAAAAAGAGCGAGAGTCAAACACTACGCACAGCGAAGCTGTTTGTCTTGCGAAACTTTTAAAGCGAAGCTTTAAAACTTTCTCAGGGTCTGTAGCTCAGTTGGTTAGAGCACACGCTTGATAAGCGTGGGGTCACAAGTTCAAGTCTTGTCAGACCCACCACTACTGACGAAGTGATGAATAATCACAAGCTACTAGATGAGAAGATATATCGTTCATTATGATTGTAAGCTGGGGACTTAGCTTAGTTGGTAGAGCGCCTGCTTTGCACGCAGGAGGTCAGGAGTTCGACTCTCCTAGTCTCCACCAGAGCTTCGATCAGCAAAGCAACGCTTTGCCGAAGCGCAAGACAAGCAGCTATGCTGCGCGTAGTATCTGATCTAATATGGTAGTGAAAGATATTTTTAAATTATAGAACTTAATAAATAAGGTGAATCAAGAGATTGATTTAGATTTATTAACTTCTGTGATTTATCACAGTTTACTGCAAGCTGACGAGGCTGTAGTTAATCATTAACAGATTAGAAAATTGAGTCTGAAATAAATTGTTCACTCATTCAATAACAAAGCAAGAAGAATTAATTCTTTAAGCTGAGTTGTTAGAAATGAGAACTAGCAAAAACACTGAATCAAGCGTTTTGGTATATGAATTTAGATTGAAGCTGTATGGTGATTAAATTCACAGACAACAAACCAGTAGCAATTAAGTTTGCAACGATAACACTCACTTGTATGTGTTAACGACTGTTTGGGGTTGTATAGTCAAGTAATTAAGTGCATGTGGTGGATGCCTTGGCAGTCAGAGGCGAAGAAAGACGTGATAGCCTGCGAAAAGCTCCGGGGAGGCGGCAAATATCCTGTGATCCGGAGATATCTGAATGGGGGAACCCACTTACCATAAGGTAGGTATTGCAACATGAATACATAGTGTTGCAAGGCGAACGAGGGGAAGTGAAACATCTCAGTACCCTTAGGAAAAGAAATCAATTGAGATTCCCTTAGTAGCGGCGAGCGAACGGGGATCAGCCCATTAAGTTATGTGTGTTTTAGTGGAACGCTCTGGGAAGTGCGAACGTAGAGGGTGATATTCCCGTACACGAAAGGGCACACACAATGATGACGAGTAGGGCGAGGCACGTGAAACCTTGTCTGAATATGGGGGGACCATCCTCCAAGGCTAAATACTCCTGACTGACCGATAGTGAACCAGTACCGTGAGGGAAAGGCGAAAAGAACCCCTGTGAGGGGAGTGAAATAGATCCTGAAACCGCATGCATACAAGCAGTGGGAGCCGACATGTTCGGTGACTGCGTACCTTTTGTATAATGGGTCAGCGACTTATATTCAGTAGCGAGGTTAACCGAATAGGGGAGCCGTAGAGAAATCGAGTCTTAATAGGGCGTTTAGTTGCTGGGTATAGACCCGAAACCAGGCGATCTATCCATGAGCAGGTTGAAGGTTGGGTAACACTAACTGGAGGACCGAACCCACTGTCGTTGAAAAGCCAGGGGATGACTTGTGGATAGGGGTGAAAGGCTAATCAAACTCGGTGATAGCTGGTTCTCCCCGAAAGCTATTTAGGTAGCGCCTCGGACGAATACCATTGGGGGTAGAGCACTGTTTCGGCTAGGGGGTCATCCCGACTTACCAAACCGATGCAAACTCCGAATACCAATGAGTACTATCCGGGAGACAGACTGCGGGTGCTAACGTCCGTAGTCAAGAGGAAAACAATCCAGACCGCCAGCTAAGGCCCCAAAATTATAGTTAAGTGGGAAACGATGTGGGAAGGCATAGACAGCTAGGAGGTTGGCTTAGAAGCAGCCACCCTTTAAAGAAAGCGTAATAGCTCACTAGTCGAGTCGGCCTGCGCGGAAGATGTAACGGGGCTAAAACTATATGCCGAAGCTGCGGATGCATAATTTATTATGCGTGGTAGGGGAGCGTTCTGTAAGCCGATGAAGGTGGATTGAGAAGTCTGCTGGAGGTATCAGAAGTGCGAATGCTGACGTGAGTAACGACAATGCGAGTGAAAAACTCGCACGCTGAAAGACCAAGGGTTCCAGTCCAACGTTAATCGGGGCTGGGTGAGTCGACCCCTAAGGCGAGGCCGAGAGGCGTAGTCGATGGGAAATTGGTTAATATTCCAATACTTCTGTGTAATGCGATGAGAGGACGGAGAAGGTTAAGTCAGCCTGGCGTTGGTTGTCCAGGTGGAAGACAGTAGGCATGTATCTTAGGCAAATCCGGGGTACTCTATGCTGAGAGTCGATAGCAAGCTGTACTTGTACAGTGAAGTGGCTGATACCATGCTTCCAGGAAAAGTCTCTAAGCTTCAGTTACACAGGAATCGTACCCGAAACCGACACAGGTGGTCAGGTCGAGTAGACCAAAGCGCTTGAGAGAACTCTGCTGAAGGAACTAGGCAAAATGGTACCGTAACTTCGGGAGAAGGTACGCTGCTGACGGTGATGGGACTTGCTCCCTGAGCGGTTGGCAGCCGCAGAAACCAGGCCGCTGCAACTGTTTATTAAAAACATAGCACTCTGCAAACACGAAAGTGGACGTATAGGGTGTGATGCCTGCCCGGTGCTGGAAGGTTAATTGATGGGGTTAGCGTAAGCGAAGCTCTTGATCGAAGCCCCAGTAAACGGCGGCCGTAACTATAACGGTCCTAAGGTAGCGAAATTCCTTGTCGGGTAAGTTCCGACCTGCACGAATGGCATAATGATGGGGGCGCTGTCTCCAGCAGAGACTCAGTGAAATCGAATTCGCCGTGAAGATGCGGTGTACCCGCGGCTAGACGGAAAGACCCCGTGAACCTTTACTGCAGCTTGACATTGAACTTTGACCTTACTTGTGTAGGATAGGTGGGAGGCTTTGAAGTTGGAACGCTAGTTCCAATGGAGCCGTCCTTGAAATACCACCCTGGTAATGTTGAGGTTCTAACTCTGCCCCGTAATCCGGGGCGAGGACCATGTCTGGTGGGTAGTTTGACTGGGGCGGTCTCCTCCTAAAGAGTAACGGAGGAGTACGAAGGTGCGCTCAGCGTGGTCGGAAATCACGCGTAGAGTATAAAGGCAAAAGCGCGCTTAACTGCGAGACCCACAAGTCGAGCAGGTACGAAAGTAGGTCTTAGTGATCCGGTGGTTCTGTATGGAAGGGCCATCGCTCAACGGATAAAAGGTACTCTGGGGATAACAGGCTGATACCGCCCAAGAGTTCATATCGACGGCGGTGTTTGGCACCTCGATGTCGGCTCATCTCATCCTGGGGCTGAAGCAGGTCCCAAGGGTATGGCTGTTCGCCATTTAAAGAGGTACGCGAGCTGGGTTTAGAACGTCGTGAGACAGTTCGGTCCCTATCTACCGTGGGCGCTGGAAATTTGAGAGGATCTGCTCCTAGTACGAGAGGACCAGAGTGGACGAACCTCTGGTGTACCGGTTGTCACGCCAGTGGCATCGCCGGGTAGCTATGTTCGGAAGGGATAACCGCTGAAAGCATCTAAGCGGGAAGCCTACCTCAAGATAAGATTTCCCCGAGGCTTTATGCCTCCTAAAGAGCCGTTCGAGACCAGGACGTTGATAGGTTGGGTGTGGAAGCACGGTGACGTGTGAAGCTGACCAATACTAATTGCTCGTGAGGCTTGACTATACAACACCCAAACAGTTGGATGTGTATCAAGCATCAATCGATTCAAACCAAACAATCGACAACAACACGTTGATTGAACTTGATTTAGTAAAAAAACTAGTTAAAATGCTGAACACAAAGTTAGACTCAATATCTAATCCGTTAATAACTCTTTGGTTCGTAAGTAAGGCAGACATGAAGTGAAAACACAACATGATCAATAAGACCCCAAAACACCACAACAGTTTGCTGGCGACAATAGCAAGAGTGAACCACCTGATCCCTTCCCGAACTCAGAAGTGAAACCTCTTCGCGCTGATGGTAGTGTGGCGTTTGCCATGTGAGAGTAAGTCATCGCCAGCTTTTAAATACTAAACCTCCCAACCAACGTTGGGAGGTTTTTTATTGCTGAAGAAATATATGCTAGAAAAATAGTGATTGCCTCAATATTTGTCTACATTTAACAACAAGAGAAATATTTCAACAATATGTTTCATTGGCTTTTCTTTTTATAAATAAATATTTAAAGATTATGTGCTTCCTTATAGGCGTAAACATTGCTTTATGTTATAAATATATGAATAGGCATGTTTTTTGCTTATTCATAAAAGGAGCGTGTTATGAAATTATCTGTTGGGTTGAAAGTTGCGAATAGCTTGTCGTTAACTCCTCAATTACAGCAGGCAATTCGTTTATTACAACTTTCAAGTTTGGAGCTGGAACAGGAAATACAAATTCAACTTGATAGTAATCCTTTATTAGAGAAAATTGAAGAAATTAATACGACAGAAAGTTTAACTACGCTTGAAACTTCTGAAACAGGTGACTTAACCACTGAGCTGAATGCTGATCATCTACCGAATGACTTACCTGTTGATACAGAATGGGATGATATTTACACCCATCAATCTACTGCCTTGGCTTCTCCTGAATATGAAGAGAGAGAAGATAACCGTCAGATTCAGTTGAGCTTAAAGGAACATATTTTAGAGCAGGTGAATCTGCTGAATTTTTCTTTAGTGGATAAGTTAATTGCGTATTGCATTGTTGATTCTTTGGATGACAAGGGATTTTTGGATGCAGAGTTGGATGATATTTTGTTGGCCACTACTCGATTGTTGCGGGAAGTGGAGAATGATGAAGAGATTGAGCAAGATGAGATTATTGTTGTTTTAAAGTATATTCAACGTTTAGACCCAATTGGTGTTGGTTCTCGTAATTTAGCGGAATGCTTAAAAATTCAGTTAGAGACATTCCATGAAAAAGTACCTTATCTGACTGAAGCAAAAAAATTATTACTGTGCTATGAGCTTTTAATTGCAAATGATTTAAATAAGTTGTTAAAGCAGACTGGCCTAACCAAAGAACAACTAAAGAGCGCTATTGATCTATTAAAAACCTTAAAACCTTATCCTGGGCTGGAATTTAATCAACAAGAATCAGAATATCAGGTGCCTGATGTGGTGGTTTCGAAGAAAGACCAGCATTGGCAGGTTCAGTTGAATCCTGATGTCATGCCAAAATTACGCATTAATTCCTTTTACTCAAACATGATTCGTCGTGCTGATCAAAGTGATGACAATGTTTATTTGCGTAATCAAATGCTAGAGGCCAAGAGCTTTATCAAGAGTATTGATGAGCGCCATAAGACCTTATTGAAAGTTGCCACCTGTATTGTTGAGCATCAACGAGCTTTTCTTGAGCAGGGCCCTGAAGCAATGAAACCTTTGGTATTGCGGGATGTGGCGGAGGAAGTGGAATTACATGAGTCTACTGTTTCACGTGTCACAACCAATAAATATATGCTGACTCCACGTGGTTTGTTTGAACTGAAATATTTCTTCTCTAGCCATGTGGGAACAACAACAGGTGGTGAGGCTTCTTCCACCGCAATCCGTGCCATGATCAAAAAGTTGGTTTCAAACGAGAATCCACGTAAACCTTTGTCAGATAATGCAATTGCTGAAATGCTGAAACAAGAGGGGATTGAAGTGGCGCGGCGTACAGTTGCAAAATATCGCGAATCGTTACATATTCCTTCATCTTCTGAAAGAAAAGTCTTGATCTAAATTTCAAGGTGTGACTATTCTAGGGATTCATTATTACGGAATAATGAATCTTTTTAATAGTCACAAAAGGAATCGCTAAAATGATTTAATGAATGTTGAATCTTAATATGCATTAAATTTGCTTGGGCGATTCTTTGTATCCTTAGAAAAAGGTGAGGGATAGAATTATGCAAATAACGATTCGTGGACACCATTTAACCATTACGCCTGCTATTGAAGAAAATATAAAAATGAAATTTAGTCAAATGACTAAGCATCTAGATCAAGTGAATAGTATGCAAATTAAATTGGCTAAAGATCATCAAATAGACAAACGGTCTCATAAAGGCAGTGCAAACCATATTGCGGAAGCGATTATACGTTTGCCAGGGGTTGAGCTGTTTGCTCAGGCGACAGCTGATGATATGTATACTTCGATTAAAAAGTTGACAGAAAAATTAAAACGACAGCTTGCCAAACATAGAAAGATGCAGTGTTCGTATCAGCATGAACTTGCGCTACTATCCTGATTTTGGTGTTCTAATAGAAGAGGCTTTTTAGAAAGCCTCTTTTTTTATAGATAAAAATGAAACCTTACTGAATTATGTGAAAAAGTTATAGTAAAATATATCATTTTACAGCAATGCTTGTATAAGAGGTCTTGGTAATGAATAGTGAGCAGCTCACGCAAATTTTAAAAGAAGCTTTCCCTGAAGCAGATGTGGCAGTGAGTGGACAAGCTGGGAAATTTGACCTTCGCATTGTTGACGATCAATTTGATGGCAAGCGGACTGTGACTCGTCAACAGGCTGTTTATGCACCCCTGAATTCCTATATTGCGAGTGGTGCAGTTCACGCTGTTACGATTCGTGCAATGACAAAAGACGAATGGCGCAAAGCAAGCCTTTTCGGAGCCTAAATATTAATGGATAAATTTTTGATTACGGGTGGTGTTAAGCTCGAGGGTGAAGTGCGCATTTCTGGTGCTAAAAATGCCGTATTACCATTATTGGCAGCCACGATTTTAACTGATGATCCAGTCACGATTCATAATGTTCCCAATTTAAAAGATGTACACACCATCAGCAAAATTATTGCAGGCCTTGGCGTAACCATCAGTTATGAAGGTGATACTGTTTATGCTGATGCCAGTACTTTAAGTAATCAATTTGCCCCTTATGATTTAGTAAAAACCATGCGTGCCTCGATTTTGGTGCTGGGTCCATTACTGGCACGTTATGGCAATGCAAAAGTTTCATTGCCAGGTGGGTGTGCCATAGGTTCGCGTCCAGTGGATTTGCATTTAAAGGCGATGGAAGCGCTGGGTGCCAAGATCGAAGTGGAAAATGGTTATGTGCATGCTTCGATTGATGGCCGTTTAAAAGGCGGTGAAGTCGTTTTTGATATGGTCACTGTCGGCGGTACAGAAAACATACTGATGGCGGCGGTTTTAGCGGAAGGTGTGACAACAATCCGTAATGCTGCGTGCGAGCCTGAAATTACCGATTTAGCCAATATGCTCAATAAAATGGGCGCACAAATTGAAGGACTGGACACCAATACACTGATCGTGACAGGTGTTGAACGTTTACATGGTTGCGAACATAGTGTTGTTCCTGACCGTATTGAAACAGGTTCATATCTGGCTGCTGCTGCGATTACGGGCGGGAAAATCAAAACCACACACACTAACCCTTATATTATGGAAAGCGTGTTGGACAAGTTTGAGGAAATGGGCGCAGAAGTCACACGTGGTGAAGACTGGATTGAACTGGATATGCAAGGCAAGCGTCCTAAGGCAGTGAGTTTTAGAACATTGCCTCATCCTGAGTTTCCAACGGATATGCAGGCGCAGATCATGGCAGTCAATGCAATTGGTCGTGGTTTTGCAACAATTTCAGAAACGATTTTCGAAAATCGTTTTATGCATGTACCTGAGCTTTCACGTATGGGTGCCAACATTCAGGTCGATGGGCATGATGCGGTGGTCACAGGTGTGGAAAAACTGCAAGCTGCGCCTGTCATGGCAACGGATTTACGTGCCTCGTTTTCACTTGTTCTTGCTGCGCTGGTTGCTGAGGGTGAAACACTGGTTGATCGTATATACCATATTGATCGTGGCTACGAACGTGTGGAAGAAAAATTGCAAAGTTTAGGTGCGCAGATTAAGCGGGTAAAAGCATGAATGACTTAAGAAACGATGATCCGAATTTTGATGTGATGGGTAATTTTGATCATGGTTTAACTTTAGCACTCAGTAAAGGTCGTATTTTAAAGGAAACCTTGCCACTGCTGGAAAATGCAGGCATCAATTTACTTGAAGACCCAGATAAATCACGTAAGTTAATTTTTCCAACCACACATAAAAAAGTACGCATCCTGATTTTGCGAGCTTCTGATGTGCCAACCTATGTAGAGAATGGTGCGGCAGATTTTGGTGTGGCAGGTAAAGATGTGCTGATGGAGCATGGTGCCCAGCATGTTTACGAACTGCTTGACCTGAAAATTGCCAATTGTAAGCTAATGACTGCGGGTAAAGTTGGCATGGAGCGTCCCAAAGGGCGTTTAAAGATTGCTACCAAATATGTCAATTTAACCCGACAATATTATGCAAGCCTGGGTGAGCAGGTTGATGTGATTAAGCTGTATGGTTCAATGGAGCTTGCACCTTTGGTTGGTTTGGGTGACTACATTGTTGATGTGGTGGATACAGGCAATACCTTGCGTGCCAATGGTCTGGAACCTTTGGAAGAAATTTGTAAAGTGTCTTCACGTTTAATTGTCAATAAAGCCAGCTTTAAACGTAAACAGGCTTTGTTAAATCCAATCCTGACCCAGCTTGAACAGGCGATTAATAATCGTTAGTTGATAAATAGCTTAAATTTTGGAGGTCAACTAAGGTTGGCCTTTTTACATTATTTTAAGAATAAGCAGGAACTGAGTGTCGATCGAAGAACTCTTTCTTTGTGATTGATTTTTTAGGCTGATATTGCATCCACAAGGACGATGAAAAAGGGTAAACTTAGCGTTCTCTTTTTTATCTTGTGGGTAAATTGATGCGACGTTTATCGACTCAGGATCAGAATTTTAAACAGGCATTTGCTGAGCTTTTAGCATTTGAAACTGTCAATGATCCTCAACTCGTACAGACTGTAGACCAGATCATTGCTGATGTCCGCCAGCATGGTGATGAGCATGTACTTAAACTCACCCAACAGTTCGATCGACATCCAGCGCATCAATTCTCCGATTTAGAACTTAGCCAGCAACAGCTTAAAACCGCATTTGAGGGCTTAAGTGCTGAAATTCGTGAAGCTCTAGAACTTGCGGCACAGCGTATTCGTTCATTTCACCAAGCCCAAAAACAGGAAGGCTGGACCTATGTGGATGAGCTAGGGAATACACTGGGGCAGAAAGTTACGCCTCTTGATCGGGTTGGGATTTATGTACCAGGTGGTTTGGCATCTTATCCATCTTCTGTGTTGATGAATGCGCTACCTGCCCATGTGGCGGGCGTGCCTGAAATTATTATGGTGGTGCCTGCACCGAATGGTGAGCTCAACCCATTGGTCTTGGCTGCGGCATATCTAGCTGGCGTTAGCCGAGTATTTACTATTGGTGGTGCACAGGCAGTTGCTGCATTGGCCTACGGAACCCAAACCGTTCCAGCCGTGGATAAAATTACGGGACCAGGGAACCGCTTTGTTGCTGCGGCAAAACGGGCCGTGTTTGGTCAGGTGGGCATTGATATGATTGCTGGACCTTCAGAAATTCTGGTCTATGCCGAAGGCAAAAATAATGCAGAATGGCTGGCGATGGATGTACTGTCTCAGGCAGAACATGACACGGTTGCTCAAGCCATTTTCATTACACCCGATGAGGCACTTTTAAATGCCGTGGATGCAGCCATTGAAAAGCATCTTGCTGAATTACCAAAAGCCGAAATTGCCCGTACTTCAATTCAAAACCGTGGTGCACTGGTTCTGGTTAAAGACCGTGCAGAAGCGATAGAGCTGATCAATCAGGTTGCGCCTGAGCATTTGGAACTTTGTCTGGATGACGCTGAATTGATGAGCCAAGAGATTCGTCATGCAGGTGCAATCTTTATGGGACGTTATACCCCAGAAGCGATTGGCGATTATTGTGCAGGGCCAAACCACGTCTTGCCAACCTCAGGTACAGCACGTTTTTCATCGCCACTGGGTGTTTATGATTTTCAGAAACGTTCAAGCCTGATTATGTGCTCACAGGATGGTGTTAAAACGCTGGCCAAAACAGCCGATATACTTGCGGTACAAGAAAACCTTGATGCCCATGCACGTTCAGCACGTTATCGTTATATTGATTAAACTTATGATGTAGGGGCGTATTGTATGCGTCCATTGAGATAAAAAATGACGTTTACAACACAACAAATGCGTTTTTGGAGTCCAGAAGTTCGCGAGTTAGAGCCTTATGTTCCTGGGGAACAGCCTAAAATTCAGAACTTACTCAAACTTAATACCAATGAAAACCCATATCCACCTTCACCCAAAGTAGTGGAAGCAGTGCAGGCGGTTTTAGCAAATCAGGCTGATGCCTTGCGTTTATACCCCGACCCTGATGCCACAGCCTTAAAGCAAGCAATTGCCAATCAGCAAAAAGTTGAACTTGATCAGGTTTTTGTGGGTAATGGCTCGGATGAAGTTCTAGCCCATATTTTCAAGGCATTCTTTATCCAGAAACAACCTGTACTCTATCCTGACATTACCTATAGCTTTTATCCAGTTTATAGTCAGTTCTTTGCAATTCAGACCAAGCAGATACCTTTGAATGAAAATTTTGAAATTGATGTTTCGGATTATCAGCAGGAAAATGGCGGCATTATTATCACCAATCCGAATGCGCCAACCAGTATTGCATTGGGTTTGCAACAAATCGAACAAATTTTGCAGGCTAATCCAGATCGTGTGATTGTGATTGATGAAGCCTATGTAGATTTTGGAGCAGAATCAGCAGTTCAGCTTGTGAATCAATATGAGAATCTGGTGGTTTGTCAAACAACCTCCAAGTCACGTTCCCTTGCGGGTTTGCGTGTAGGTTTTGCAATTGCACAAAGCCATTTAATTGCAGCACTGGAAGCAGTCAAAAATAGTTTTAACTCCTACCCAATGGACCGATTTGCGATTGTAGCGGCAGTAGCTTCATTTGAAGATCAAGTTTATTTTGAAGCACAATGTGCAAAAGTGATACAAAGCCGTGAAAAACTGGTGCGTGATTTGACTGCTTTAGGTTTTAAGGTGTTGCCATCAAAAGCCAATTTTATTTTTGCCACACATCCGCAACATCAAGCTGCTCAACTTGCCCAGCAACTCCGTGAGCAAGGCATTATCGTCCGTTATTTCAATAAACCAAGAATTGATCAATTCTTGCGAATTACGCTTGGCACAGATGAACAAAATCAGCGTTTAGTTGATACACTTAAAATGCAAATTTTGTAATAACCATATTGGTTTAATCATCAGATTTCTGCCATGTGTTGAGCAAATCGAGCATGGCAGAAATCTTATCAAAACATTCCTGATATTCTGCTTCAGCATCAGAAGCGATGGTAATGCCACCACCTGCCCAGACCGATAATTGATCCTGATACTTTTGAATACTACGAATCAGGATATTCCAGCGTCCCGTACCATCAAAATTGAAATAACCCAAACTGCCACAATACGCACCTCTTGATGCACCCTCTAGTTCCTCAATAATCTGCATGGCACGAATTTTGGGTGCCCCTGTAATTGAACCACCAGGTAGGGCAGACAATAGCATCTGTATTGGGTTGATATCTTGCTTTAAAGTTGCCGTGATTTCACTGACCATGTGATGCACTTGATTGAAACTTTCAATTTCAAAAAGTTTTGTGGTCTTTACTGAACCCGTTTCAGCATAAACACTGAGGTCATTACGCAACAGGTCCACAATCATGACATTTTCAGCCTGATCTTTTTCAGAGTTGCTGAGCTTGGCTTTGGACGCTTGATCCCGCGTTTCATCATTAAAGCGTGGCATGGTTCCCTTAATTGGTCGGGTCTTGATTTTTCTCTCATGCTGAAATTCGATAAATAATTCAGGTGAACAACTGAGTAGCTCAAAATCATCAAGCTTTAAATAACCTGCATACGGTGCATGGGTCAATTGCCATAATTCTTCAGCTTTACTTAATAGTGTACCTTGAGCAGTGGTTTTAAATTCTTGTGTTAAGTTGATTTGATAACAATCACCTGCCTTGATGTACTCCTGAACCTGATTGAATGCGTCAAAATATTGTTCTTTTGACCAACGGGAAGCACACTTTTTTAAGAGTTGAAGTGTGGTTAATTCATTTTCTTGGGCTTGGTTTAGCAGTCTGGAAATGCTTTTATAAATATTTTGCGCTTGTTCCTCATCACTATAAAAATACCATGCGCCATCCTGAAACTTTAAAAAAGTAGAATATTCACCTAGAAAAAAGCTGGGTTGTGGATGACTAAAAACATCAATAAATTGATCAGCACTATAGTCATAGCTAAAGAAGCCAATATAACCACCATTAAAAGAAATATCGTGCTCTGGGGATTCTAGTGAATGATTAAAATTTGAAAATTCAATCACTGATGTTGCATCTTGATTTATTTGATATTGATTAAATTCAATTTGATGAAACTGTGTCAGCGTTGACTGTTGAAATTTTAAAAAAGCTTTGGGCAGGAATGCAATAATGGGAAAATTTTGATCATGGAGATACACTAAACCAGTTAAATCCTGAAGCTGGAGCAAAAGTGCAGATACGGCATTATTTTGTATGTTTAACTTTTGCAAAAACTGGGACATAAAAAGAAATACATTGGCATACACAAGGATATGCTAGTGTACTACACTCTAAAATAGAATAAACATTTTGGGTATTAGGGCAGCAAAATGGCAGTCATTCAACAACAACCATATATCAGTGAACAGGAATACCTTGAGGGCGAATTATTGACTGATATCAAACATGAATATATCGATGGCGAAGTTTACGCAATGGCGGGCGCACATCGGAACCATGTTCGTTTAGCAGATAATATGTTGGGGTTATTATTGGGTCACCTCAAAGGTAAACCATGCCAACCTTTTGGTTCAGATATGAAACTCAAAGTCGGAAAAAACTACTTTTATCCTGATGCAATCATTGATTGCAGTGAAGATGAACAGGATTATTATACCGAAAACCCAACCCTCATTGTTGAGGTGCTCTCAAAATCCACCCGCCAAAAAGACAAGACACTGAAACGTGATCTTTACCTTACTATTCCGACTTTACAGGAATATGTGTTGATCGAACAGGATTTTGTCGATGTGGAAATCCAGCGTCGTTCTAATGGCTGGCAGTCTCAACATTTTTATTTAGATGAAGATGTCCATTTTCAGTCGATTGATTTAACGGTTAAAGTCTCAGAAATCTATGATCGGGTAAAAAATGAAGATATGCAGCAATGGCTGGCGAAGCAAGCAGAAATTGCACAAGCTGAACAGGGCATAGCGCAATAAAATTAAGCTTATGGTCACTTGTAGAGAAAGTATGGCTTAGAAAGTGAATACTGAAAAACTTGATTTTGACAATTGTTATCAATTTTAAGTTAAAAAGAGATTTTGTTTACATTCTGAAAACGAAAATTCTGCCGATTCACAGACAGAAGTTCAAAATATTCAGGTTGATTTAAAAAGATTTTGTATAAAAATGATATTTATCTTTATGTTAAGAAATAAAAAGTCTATTGATTGCTATTAATCAGATCATGCCGTTTATCGGGTTATGAACAAAAAATGCTTAACAGGAGTTGAACATAAAATAACAAACAGATAATTTAGTACTTGCTAAGCGAACTACTCAAGGATTGGAAGTTCAAGTTGTCATTAAGAAAAAACGACCGTGAACAGTTTAGAGTAGTGAAAGTCAAAAAATAAATGCTCTTGGGAGAGTGCTCAATGAAAATGTTTACTAAACTAGCTTTAGTTTCTTCAATGGCGATTAGCGCAAATGCAATGGCTATGCAGTCAATGGATGATGCTGCACTAAGCGCTGCAACAGGTCAAGATGGGATTAATATCGGTATTGCTTTAGATTCTACTGGTATTTCTATCGATAAATTATACCTTCATGATAATGATGGTTTACAAACATCAACAAATATCACTGGTGCAACTGGCGTAGCGGGTGCAATTGCAATTGATGGTATTACGATCACTCAAACTGGTACAGGTAATTTACTTGATTTAGTGATTGATACTGATGCGGGTACATCTGGTGAAGCATTCCTTAACATCGCTGCAAGTGTTGGTGCAGTAGATATTAGTATTGGTTCAATTGGTGTTGCGCCATCAAACGGTGCTAGTTTGACTGATACTACAACGGCTGTTCGTGGTGTTACAGGAACACCAACTGAAATTCTAACAGGATTAGACCTATCTTTAGGTGCGATCACTGCAAATGTTCAATTGGGTGCTACGCCACAAGGTGCAATGATCAAGTTAGATTCTACTCTAGAAGGTGGTTTGACGATTTCTAACCTTGGTATTAATGATGCTGCTGGTGGTGGTCAAATCTACCTAAATAATATTTATGTTCGTGGTGACAATGCTACAGGTGATCTTGATATTGATACAGATATTTCTGTAACGAATGCGGGTCTTCGTATACAAAATAATAGTAATCAAGGTATGAATGTTTACTTAGAAGGTGTACGTTTAGGTAGCAGTACTGCAGCATCTATTGGTGATGTGGAAATCCAAGGTTTAAATGTTGGTCAGTCAACAATCACGATTTCTGGTCACTAATCAGTTTCCAAGCGAAAAAAGCGCATTTTGCGCTTTTTTTGTTTATTGTAAGAATCAAAATAGATATAGCTATATTGTATTTAAATAATGTTTTAGATACATAAAGGTCTCTTAATTAAAAAAAATATACATTTCGTCAAAAAAAATAAAAAAAAGCTGTATTTTTTCATAAAAAAAGGTATCTTCAACACACAAGGATGGGGTGTTTGCGGACACTAAAAATAATATGAATAAGGCAAGTGTTGCCAGGGTAAAAAAAGAGACTTATGTTAGAGATCGCTTTAGGCTCAGCATTGATGTATTACTTTTCAACGCAAGCCTTCGAAATAGAAAAAAAACCAGAGGGAACTGTGTATTACACAGAAACCCTAGACTCTCGTAACCCTTCATTCACCCGTAATCACCGTGAGGCAGTCACAATAAAACCCGCTGTGGAAGACCAGTTTCGGGGGATTGTGCGTCAAGCCTATGACTACAGTTGTGGTTCTGCTGCCTTGACGACTTTATTAAATGGTTATGGCGGACTTCGCTTGACTGAACAGCAAACCATGAGTGGTCTTTTACAGTACGGTGAATATCAGCGAATTATTGAGCGCCGTAGTTTTTCATTACTGGACATGAAACGTTTTGTCTCTGCATTGGGGATGAATAGTGGCGGTTATCGTGGAGAGTTCTCAGACCTTATCTCATTAAAACAACCTGCTATTATTCCAATTACTTATGCTGGTTTTAAACATTTCGTTGTATACAAGGCGTATAAAGACGGACGTGTATATATTGCAGATCCATCACTAGGTAATATCAGTTTTGATGAGATCCGTTTTAAAGAAATTTGGGATAACAATACATTATTCATTGTCGACATTCCTGAGCAATATCGAAAGAATCTGCTTGCTTTGCAGGATTCAGATATGCGTCATGTGGAAGATGCAACTGTAAACCGCTATGCACTTGCGGAAATCCAGTTTCCGACTCAAAAGTTTGAGCGTATGGCAGATAAAGCTTCAACTATGCGCCGTGTCCTTGATAATGACCCAAATTCATCAACCTATAATCAGCCGATTAACACTTTTATGCGCTTATATTACAAGCGGAAATAGTTTTAAGAATCAGCAAAAATTAATGTATTAATGGGATGTAAAGTAAAATGAAGAATACATGGATGAATATGAGTGTGTTGGCACTAAGTTTAAGTGCAATCACAACAACGCTTTATGCTGAAGAGCAGGCCTCAGCAGAAGCTGCTGTTGAAGAGCAAGCTCAGGTCGATGCTGCTGCCACATCGGAAACTGCTACAGTCAGTTCAACTCCTGGTGCTGCTGCCACATCGGAAACTGCTACAGTCAGTTCAACTCCTGGTGCGGCTGATACAGGGGCAAATCAGGCAGCCACTGCATTACAGAAAAAAGAGAGCGATGCAACTCAGGAGACCAACCTACAGGAAGTATTCACTTCAAATGAACGTCAATACTCATTAATCAAGAAAGGAATTTTTTCTTCTTATTACGATGTAGACTATACTTACTATCGCGATAGTCGTCTTGATTTGGCACTAAGTGACAGTAGTAGTGCATTGCAACGTTTGCGCGTAGAGGAAGATGCTAACCATACATTAACCAATACGTTTACAGTTCAATATGGTGTTCTGGATAATGTAACCTTATCTGCATCTTTACCATTCGTAGCCAAAACAGCTTTACTGCAAGATAAGACTGCCACAGGCTTGGGGGATGTCAATTTTGGTGCTCGCTGGGAGCCTTTTTCTTTAAAACAAGGTCGTCTGCCACTGATTCTATTTGGTAGTTTGTCAACAAAAACAGGCGATAGCCCTTACGATATTGGTATAGATGAATTATCTACTGGTAAAGGTTATTACTCGGTTGGTGCGGGTGCAAGTACACGTAAATATATTGATCCTGTTGTGTTGTTTACTTCAGTATCCGCAAGTTATGGTTTAAAGGAATCGGGGCTGAATCAGTTGCGTGGTAGCCGTATTTTGGAAAGCTTTGATCCAGGTTTGAGTGGCGGTTTTTCTTTTGGTTTTGCCTATTCGTTTAACTATGATGTGTCGCTCACCATGTCATATCAACAGAGTTTTAATACAGGCGCAAAATTCTATTTTAAAAATGATGAAAGTTATCAGTCTGCCGACCAAAGTAGTTCTATGCTGTCTTTTGCACTTGGGGTAAGGGTTTCACCTGAAACAATTGTAAATGGTACGGTTGGTATAGGATTAACTGAAGATGCACCAGATGTATCTTTGGGATTATCTTTCCCACTTGACATTATAGGCTTTGGCAAAAAAGTTCGTTAAGGAGATGTAATGGTGAAATACCTTAAATTATGTCCCTTAACCATCGCAGTTTTTCTTGCAGGTTTATCTAATCTTGCAAATGCACAATTGGGACAAGACTTATCAGTTGACATGCGTTCACTGTCACTAGGAAATGCTGTTACAGCGGATCCTCCAGGGATTAGTGCAGTTCACTTTAACCCAGCAGCACTTGCCAAGCTGGATGGCTTGCAAACCGATGTACAGGGCATTCTGGCAAACTTTGACATTAAACGGGATTATTCTGCACCAGCTCGCTATAATATTTTTGGTTATTCGGATGACCCAATTGTCTGTAATGATGGACCTGAGGTTGATGTAGGAATTTGTACCGATTTTAAAGGTACAGTCAGTGGGGATGTAGAATATGCCAGCCTTTATGTTCCAATTTTAAAGAAAATTGTGGATTTGGGGCCAGGTTTTCCAGTTGCCGCGCCAACAGCAGGGATTTCTTATAAGCCGCCAGGTTCAAAAGTGACCTATGCAACAGCGATCTATGCACCATTGGTTGCTGGGTTTGGTGCCGAGGATGGTAACCCGAGTAATTACATGGGGCAACAGGTTGCTCTGGAACGTATTACCTATTTGTCACCATCTTTAGGTTATCAGGTTAATGATAACCTATATCTTGGTGCTACATTTGCAATGTCGTACCAAGCCATTGCCATGAAAACAGATTTGCGTTTTCCCAATGAAATGATTGGTGTGCTACGCATGGTGGATGAAGTGGTGTGTGGACCATTTAAAGAAAATGGCGAAATTATTACAAACCTGCTGTTTTTTGGTATGTGTAATGCAAAAGAGGGCATGAACCCTTTTAGCAAGGTCGGGTCGATGGATGTGGCTCTGGAACAGTCATTAAGTCCAAGTTATAATCTGGGTTTGCTTTGGGAACCAACTGATGATTTTAGCTTTGGGATGGTGTACCAGAGTGAAGCCAAAATGCGTCTGCGTGGCAAATACCTGATTAATGTTGCTGAAGCACCGCAACAGTTGATTGCAGGTTTAAACTCATCAGCAACAGGGCAGATTCTTGCAGCAATTCTTGGTTTTCCAAGCTATGCGCCAGCAGTAGAATCAGGTTTATTGGCAATGGATTTTAAATATCCTCAGCATTTTAAAGCAGGGATAAAGTACAAAATATTTCCAGATTTACAGATGAATTTTGATCTAGGCTGGACTGACTTCTCAGCATGGGATAAGTTCAAGTTTGAGTTTGATCGCCAGATTTCATTGCTAAAAGTTGCGAAACTGCTAACGAATGATGTAACTGACCGTTCATTATCGTTACCATTAAAGTTCCAGTCGACATGGCGTTGGGGGATTGGTTTTGAATATTCAGCAACCGACCGTTTAAAGCTTCGTATCGGTTATGAACCGCGTACCAGCTCCATTCCTGATGATAAGCGTAATACCATGGTACCTATTAATAACGCACAGTTATTTGGTTTAGGTGTAGGTTATCGTTTTGATCAGGATACCGATTTAGACTTGACAGTGGGTTTTTTACGCAGTCGGGATGATATTCCAGCGGGTACCAGTAGCCTTTCAAATAGAAAAGGGGTAGATAATCTATTATTAAACCCTTATGCAGGCTTGGATGTTAAAACCAATACCAAAGTGACGCTGCTTGGTATTAACTATAGAACTAAATGGTAATGCAAAAAAAATGGATTCAACAACCGAGATTCATTATCTCACTACTTGGTTTGATACTAACGGGTAGTACGGTTGCATATGCAGAGGGTTTTTATACGATCATTGGCCCAGATGGTCGCCCAATGATTGTGCCGAAGAAAGTGGATACCCAGAAAAATGAACCCACATCACATGATCGTGCTGTAGGTGGCAATGCATTAAAACAGGCCAGTACTGAACGAGTTGAAAAACAGATAGCAGTTCCATCTATCGTACAGAAAAATCCTGTTATGGCCGCCAACCCACCCCAGGAAATGGTCAAACAAGCTGTTGAGAGCTCTAAAAACATTCAACAACCATCTCTTCAGTTGCAAAAAATTGAGGATGTGAAAAAGCTGGATGAAAGGGCAATACAACAAGCGCAATCAACCATAAAGCAGGCTTCATCGGAGCTACAATCCTCCACTGACTCTATTGCGAAAACCCCGATAAATGCTTTTAATCAGGTTGATGGAGTTGAATACGTTAATAGTGAATATCTGGAAGATCAGGAATTTAATCTGGATGGAAAAAAACGTTTTTATACCATGCCTGATGGTACAGGACGTTTGGAAACTATTGAACGTAAAAAGGGTGTGAGTCGTTCCGTTCTGGATAAATTTATGAACCGTTCACAGCAACTAAATACACCAATTGTTTTGGCAGCAAGTTATGTTCGGTTATCTGCCCAGGATTTATCATCCGCATTTGAAAATGATCGTTGTTTTTTGCAAGGCTATACCAAGTCAATTAAAACTTTAACCCCACAAAAAGAAGTTGGACTTTGGCCTCGTAAACCATTAAAAGAAAAGTTTGAATATGAGTTGGTAAAGCTAGATTCTGCTATTCAATATATACAAGTTGACTCTTATGCTTCTAGTAATGAGAAGCCTGTTTATTATTGGCCTTTAGTTGTTTTTTTAGATGAGAAAGGCTGTATTCAAGAGGGAGTCAGTGGCTTTAAAAACAATTCAGTATCAGCAACATTATTGCAACATGCTGCAATTCAGGGTGTGATAAAAGTACCAGCCCAAGCACATTATATAATGATGACTCCTCTTGCTTCTGCTGTGGATGTTGCTGAACAGAAACTATCAAATCAAGGACAGATTAAAATTTTTGCATTACAGTAATGCATGAACAGGATGATTGAAGTATGAATAAGAAAATTTTATTGCCTTTTGCATTTTCTACGCTTGCAGTTTTGATGCATGGTTGTGGAGGTGAAAGTGCAAAAATTAATGAGGATCCTACAAAAGGGGTTACTGTTACAAAAAATGCTAGCTGTGATGTAACAGCAGATGACTGTTTGCAATTTGCGCTGGATTATCCTGTTGCTGGCCTAAATTTTGATTGTAGTAGTGATAAAATTAATCATTTCGCAACTAAACTAGATAGTAATATTGTAACGGGCGCCTGTAAACTAGGAGATGAGGTTAGTTTCTATATTCAAGGTGAGTCGAGTACTCGAAAAATTAGCTTGGGAACTGTTAAGCTGGATAATATTTCTAAATTAAAACTAGCAACACCACCGCGTATTCGTCTCGTTGATATGGCAACTGCTTTAACAAATAAATCAGCAGCTTCATTAAATCAAAATGATGAAACGGTGCGTACAACAATGGCTTTGGTTAAAATTTTACAAAGCATTGGCCTGGAACGTACAGATAATGTAATTGGTGATATACAGCCAACTGAACTTACAATAGAGAAAAAAGATAAATTAGCTGGGATCAGTAAAGATATAGGCGCATCAGAAATTATGAGTGGTGAGTATGTTGAGGTTTTAAAGCCTTGGATTGATGTCACTCAGATTTCCAATGATCAGGCTTTTTCAATGGTGACACAGCTATTGCATTTAACCAATACAGGAGTATGGCAATCTGATTTGCCTATCTTTAAGGCGGGAAGTACAACAGGTAGCTCAGCAACTACAGATGCAGTTCGCCCTGATGGTTTCTTTGGCTGTAATAAAACTGACTGTATTAAGTCAGATAGCAGCTTACTCCATTCCATGGGGAGATTTTTCTTGCTATCGGATCGTCAGGGATACACTTTAGGATATGGACAACAATGGCGAGGTAAACCACTTATAGAAAATGAACTAGTTGCCCCTCCAGTAGTTCTAATAAGTAAGGTTAAACCATTTAGAATACAGGTCAATGCGCAAAATACCTGGCTTAATCCTATCAGTCGGGAAGTTGAGGGTAACAGACCTCTACGTTTAAGTTTAAATGTAAATAGCGCAGAAGATTTATTAATAAAACAGGGTAAACTGCTTAATGGTTCTGTTATGGTTGGTACAGAAGCATTATATAAGCAAACACTTAAGTTAAAAGAAAATGAAGTTGTAGATAAAAAATATTTGGGATTATGGGAGCAAAATATTGATGGAACAGCTTATAATGGAACAATTGACATTATAAAAGCAAATCCATCGAGCTACTTGGCTAAGGATATTTTTAGAACGGAAGCGAATGTTAAATCAGGACAAAACTATATTTTCCCATTATATGCGACATTAACTTTTAAATTCTCTGATGCGACAGTTACGCCAAAAGAAGTCGATATTGGAATTATGATTGATGAATATGGAGATATTCGTACAGATATCAAGAAAGATGCAACAGCAACAGATATGTCAGGAAACTGTGGAAAGACACAAAATATTAATGATAATGGTACAATAACTGATGAATATGGTGAAATCCAATATCGCATTGGAACAACAGGGGCCACATTATTTTCGACCAATGATAAATCTATTACAGTGCGTATGATTTTATCAAATCCTAAATTTGCAATGGTAGATGGTGCGATGTTTGGCCTCAATATTGGTGCAGATTATTCTGGTGCAAAAATTAATATTCACAATTTGTTGGCTGGGCAAACAACAGGAATTAATCTAACAGATTTTTCTAATAATACAGTGGGTTGGTCTAATGACTATGCTTCTTATCAGTTGGTATATAATACTACATATGATAAATTAGAAGATAAGAGCGGTTATGTTGAACCAACTGCGGAAGAACGTGAACTCGCAAAACGTTATTCAGGTACAGTAAGTATTAAAATTGCAGATCAAAATATTCCTGCATGTAAGGCTATTAGAACCAAATCTTGATTGAATAGTGAAAAGACCGCAAAAGCGGTCTTTTTTTATCCATTGGAGCGTAAAACCTCGGGGTTTAGCCCGAGGATATAAGCGACTGGCGTAAGCCATACGACATGAAATGTCGTTTTAAATACTTTTGCTATAATCACTATTAAGAAAAATACGGTTAAAATAATTGTATGAAGACACTCAAATTACGCATAAAAGACAAACATTGCAAGGTGCTAAATCAGATGGCATCTGAGGTGAATTTTGTCTGGAATTACGTGAATGATTTGTGTTTTAAACATCTACAACGAAAACAACAATTCTTTTCAGCATACGATATTGCTAAATACACGAAAGGCACATCGAAAGAATGCAATTTGCATAGTCAAACCATTCAAGCCATAACAGAAGAACTCATTACACGCAGAAAGCAATTCAAAAAAGCAAAATTAAAATGGCGTGTCAGCAACAAGAAATCTGCTAGACGTTCACTAGGTTGGATACCATTCAAAAAAGTTGCAATCAAATATGCTAATGGCTATGTTCAATATGGCAAACATCAATTCAAACTATGGGATAGTTACGGACTATCAAAATACAACGTCAAAACAGGCTCATTTGTAGAAGATAGTCGTGGGCGTTGGTATGTCTGTTTAGTGGTTGATCATGCAAAACCAGTTAAATCGAAAGGTCAAACCTCAATTGGTATAGATTTGGGATTAAAAGATTTAGCTACTTGTTCAGATGGTATAAAGCTCAAAGCTCCTAAAATCTATCGACAATACGAACAAAAACTTGGCATAGCTCAACGTGCAAAAAATAAGAAACGCGTCAAAGCGATTCACGCCAAGATTAAAAATATACGTCAAAACATGCTGCATCAATTCAGCCATAAACTGGTGAATGAACATGCAGCAATCTTCGTTGGCAATGTGAATGCCAAGGCATTAGCACAAACTAAATTAGCTAAATCAGTGCTAGATGCAAGTTGGACAACACTAAGAACCATGCTCAAGTATAAATGCGAGAACGCAGGGGTATGGTATGAAGAAGTCAATGAAGCGTATACCACCCAAACTTGCTCGTGCTGTGGCTCACGCTCCAGTAGTCCGAAAGGTAGAGCAGGCTTAGGAATAAGAGAATGGCAGTGTATGGAGTGCGGTACGCTCCATGATCGGGATGTAAATTCCGCACTGAATATTCTTGCGCTCGGACATGAGCGTCTAGCAGTAGGAATCCCCGTCCTTTAGGTCGGGGAGGATGTCAATTTAACCTGTATGATCTAAACGCGTTCCCAGTGTTTCTAAATGAGATGGAAATAGCCCATTTTTACGATCTGCAAAATAATGTTTTAATGTTTGTTCTACGCTCGGAAAGGCAAGTTCCGTCCATGGAATTTCATGTTCTTCAAATAAGCGACATTCAAGGCTTTCTTCACCAGCACCAAATAATCCCTGTTTTAATTGTGCCTTAAACAAGACATAGATTTGCCCAATACGGGGGATATTGTACATACAGTAAAGCTGTTCAATTTCAACCTCTGCCTCGGCCTCTTCACGGGTTTCACGCGCTGCGCCCTGTTCCATGGTTTCAAACAGCTCCATATAACCAGCGGGTAAGGTCCACAATCCATAGCGGGGTTCAATTGCCCGACGGCAAAGTAATACCTTGTTGTCCCAAAGCGCTAAAGCACCACAGATTACTTTGGGATTTTCATAATGAATATTGCCGCAATTTGTGCAAACCAAACGTAATTTATGATCACCCAGTGGAATTTTTGCCTCAGTTTGATGTCCGCATGCAACACAAAAGCTCATAATTATCATCAGCCGTAGAGATAGCTCAGCATAACTGAATTTTTATCTGTTCGCATCATCATCTATACTGACAACTCAAATTTCAGCTATGATGATTTATCAGGAAAGTAAAAAGAAGAGATGAGTGATATGGAACAGCCGTCGTTAATACAGCTTTTACAACAACGGTTGCGTTTTTCCAAACGAATCCAGCAGGCAGATGCCGCAGTCTTGATTGCAATAACTCAGGAAGTCCAACCGAAAGTCTTGCTGACCCGCCGTTCCATGCAGTTGTCACAACATGCGGGAGAGGTTTCATTTCCAGGTGGCAAGCGTGATCCAAGTGATACCAGCAATATTGTGGTGGCCTTGCGTGAGGCACATGAGGAGACCGCGCTCAATCCATTTGATGTCAAGCTTTTGGGTGACTTACCGATTCAGCGTGCGCGAAGTGGGTTATCGGTTAAGCCAATCGTTGGCTTGATTCCTGCCCAAGTGGAACTGATTGCCCAGCCCACAGAAATAGACCGTATTTTTTTTGTGCCATTACAACAGTTAATAGAAGCGCCGCCTTTACCCTATGAGGTTCGTCTGGCACGTCAATCCATTTATTTTCCAAGTATGCAGGTGGAAAGTGAAATCGTGTGGGGTTTAACGGCGCGTATGCTGGTGTCTTTGTTTCAGTATGGTCTGGGTTATCAAAAAAATTGGCCGTTTCTGGTTAATCCACCGCATTTTGGATTATCCAAGTTTTAAATCGTATTTAATCAAGTCGAGTATTCATCATGATGTATCGCTATCAGGGATTAAGTCCAAAAGCATTGTATGAGCCTTGGGATGGCTGGGTTGCACCAACTGCAACGGTGATTGGTCAGGTTGAGCTGGGCCGTCAGGTCAGCATCTGGTTTGGTGCTGTGGTGCGTGCCGATAATTGTGTGATTCGGATTGGTAATTTTTCCAATATTCAGGAAAATGCGGTGTTGCATACCGATGCAGGCATTGAAATGGACATTGGCGAATATGTAACAGTTGGACATAAGGTGATGTTACATGGCTGTCGCATTGGTGATAATTCATTGATTGGCATGAATGCGGTGATTTTAAATCATGCCGTGATTGGCAAAAATTGTATTATTGGAGCTAATGCCCTTATACCAGAGGGCAAGGTGATTCCAGACAATTCTGTGGTGATGGGTTCGCCTGGCAAAGTGGTGAAAACTCTGGATGAACAGGGAGCTGCCCGTTTACGTTTAAGCGCTTTGCATTATGCAGAACATTATAAGAATTTCCTGAATCTGGAAGAGTTTCATTTTTAATTTTTGATCTAAACTTAACGCTATAAATGCCAGGCAAATGCTTGGCTTTTTTGTATTAAAAAGGAGAACAACTCGCCTAGTCGGTTAGAGTGGAGTATGATACTCGACGTTTTTTCTCTTTCTGGCACTCAGGGTTTTTGCATGAAATTGCTTGCACTGGAAACTGCAAATGAGCAGTGTTCTGTTTCATTGGTGGATGATACCCAAGAACTGTTTTTCCAACTGGATGAACAAACCAAGGCACAAACGCAAACCATTTTGCCCTTAACTGAACAGGCCTTGTTGCAAACTCAAACCCAACTTGCTGATTTAACTACCATTGCCTTTAGTCGCGGCCCAGGTTCGTTTAGTGGGGTACGTATTAATGCCGCAGTTGCACAGGCTTTGGCCTGGTCGCATAACTTGCCTGTGATTCCTGTATCCAGTTTGCAGGCCTTGGCACAGGCAGCCTACCGTTTAATGGGCTTGCAACAGGTTACTGCTGTGCTGGATGCACGTATGCAGGAAGTCTATATTGCTAGCTTTAGTCTGGATCAACATGGCATCATGCAGGCCATAGATGAAGAAAGATTATTAAATTATCAACAGGCAGCTGAATATTGTCAGTTTACCGCGATTGGTTCGGGTTCAGGCTTGATTAAGCCAGAGCAAATAGACTCATCTGAGGCTTGCACGTTGAAGATCATGGCGACTGCACAGGATATTGCAACAATTGCCCGTGTATATGCGAAACAACAACAATGGGTTGATGCTGAACATGCGCTGCCTGTGTATTTGCGTGATGATGCGTGGAAGAAAATTCCAGAACAAGGCAAAGCAAATTAATACGAATTAAGGTTGAGTATGGATCTTTTATTGCTATTGAAAGCGGCGATTATGGGCTTGGTAGAGGGGATTACTGAATTTCTACCCATCTCAAGTACAGGGCATTTAATCTTAGCAGGCCAACTGCTGGATTTCTGGACAGTTGAAAAGCGCGATATGTTCGCGGTTGCTGTGCAGATTGGTGCGATTGCCGCTGTGATCTATGAATATTGGGGCAAGTTGTGGGGGGCTTTGATTGGTGCGTTCACAGGGCAGGAACAGGGCCGCCGTTTAAGCCTTAACCTGATTATTGCTTCAATTCCAATTGTGATCATTGGGTTGAGCTTTGGTGATGTGGTAAAAGCCTATTTATTTAATGCAATTACCGTTGCAATCGCATTGATTGTGGGTGGTTTTATTATTTTATGGGCGGAACGCCGCCCGCATCAAATTGTCACTCAGGAAGTGGATGATCTAAGCTTTAAGCAGGCAACCTTAATTGGTTTGATTCAGTGTCTTGCCTTGATTCCAGGCACTTCCCGTTCTGGTTCAACCATTATTGGTTCATTGTTCCTCGGCGTTTCACGTAAGGCTGCGGCTGAATTTTCATTCTTCCTGGGCATTCCTGTACTGATGGGCGCAGGTCTGCTAGATATGTACAAGATGCGTCATGAGTTGCATAGCAATGATATGGCAGTCTTGGCTGTTGGAATTGTAGTTGCCTTTATTTCAGCGTTGATTGTGATCCGTGCCCTGATTCGTTATGTCTCCAAGCATGATTTTACCGCATTTGCCTACTACCGCATTGTATTTGGACTGTTCATCCTGGCAACTTGGTGGACAGGTTGGGTGCATTGGTAATGCAGATGATCTGTTGGTATCAAGCTGAATATCAACACCAATTTCAGCAACTGCAAACACGTTTGGCTGAATTGCATGTTCAGCTTGATGGGCAAGTGGTTGAGAAAATTAATGCACGTTTTTTACGCCTGAATCCAGACATGGCACTGGTGCTGGATGAGGATGGTTTAAGTCTTGCCGCCAACGGCATGAAAATGCAGCCTGACTGGTGTGCCGAGATTCCGCGATTAAAAAGAGCCAGTTTAAAATCTGAGATGATTGCCAGAGCATGCCAGCTTGGAGAGAAGCCAACACTGGTTGATGCGACCGCAGGTCTGGGACATGACAGTTTGCTGATGGCCTATCTAGGGGCGGATGTCTGTCTGGTTGAACGGCATCCGATCCTGTTTGTGTTGTTGGAATATGCCAAGGCACAGGCTGAACAGGATGCATTTTTACAGACTTTTGTGTCACGGATTCAGTTGGTTTTTGCAGACTCCAATGTATATTTACAGCAATTGGCCCAGCAGAATCAGCAGGTGGATGTGGTGTATCTGGACCCGATGTTTCCACAGCGTGACCAGAACCAGCAGGCGGTAAAAAAGCAGGCGCAGGTTAAGAAACAAATGCAGTTATTGCACCTGTTGTTGCCTGAAGATGGCGAGATGGATTTGGGTGATCAATTACTCGATTTTGCAAGGAAAATTGCCAAACGTGTGGTGGTCAAGCGTCCACGTCATGCCATTTATCTGGCAGATCAAACTCCTGATCATCAATGGCTGGGAGATGCCTGCCGTTTTGATGCATATTTTGCCAAAGTTTAAGTTCAAATCCTCATCGGATTCAGTTGATTGTTTGGCTTGCGTCAATGCACAGTAAAGATTTGTGATATAGTGCAAAAGCATGATTGCTAAAAAATTCTTGTCAAGCTTACACTAGAGCTGAGCATCTCAATTTTTAGAAAAGTGATGCTTGTTTTGAAGAAGTGGATTTTCAGTTTAGTCTTGAAAAGAGAAATACCTAAAGAATTTTATGATAGACCTCAAGCCCTCCATTAATATCTGGCACGATTTTAAAAGTAACCAAATTGCTGGAATGTGGTTGTTTCTGGGGTCACGCCGTTCCCTACAGGTGGTACATCCTTCAATAACCCAACTGATTCTGTGGGGAATTCTGGGTGGATGTACCAACTCGCTTTATGGCTGGCTGGTTGCTGGGCAAATGGGGGACTTTAATCCCCAGGGGTTGATTGGATATGCACTGTGGCCATTTATTGCCTTAATTGTCGGTATTTTCCTTTCCCAGCGCATGAACCAGCCTCGCCTGATGCTGGTGCCTGCATTGCTGTGGTTGGTGCTTGATACCAATATCCTGTTGTTACAATGCTTGATTCAGTATCTTGGATCAAACGGTTACCTGAACTTTATCCCTGACAGTATTTATAATGGTTTTTTACCCCCATTTTTTGTTGGCTTGTTTGTCTGGCAGAGTCTTGCAGTCATCTGGGTTTTTTCCCGTGCATTAAAATGGCCGTGGTGGGAGCGTGTACTGGTGATTGTGGCAACTATTGCCACAATGGTGGTATGGCAATTATCTGTTAAGGACCAGCCAGTCTGGAAAGTGGAGCAAACACCGCCAAGTTTCAGTGAAGAGGCATTTTATGCGCAGGGCCATCTGCTTGAGACGGCACTGGATCAAATACAATATGGCGATATCGCCCAAAGCCACTGGTATTTTATGGGAGTGGCGGGAGATAGTTATGCTGATGTGTTCAAGTCGGAAATTGAACGGATAAAAGAGCAGTTTGATACCCGTTTTGGAACCTTTGGCCGTTCGCTGATGTTGATCAATAACCCTGCCACACGTCTGGAGGTGCCAATTGCCTCTAAAACCAGTATGGAACTGGCTTTGCGCCGTATTGGCCAGCAAATGAACCGTGATAGTGATGTGCTATTCCTGTATATGACTTCACACGGCGAGCGGAATCATTTTGAAATTGAAAATGCGCCGCTAGAGCTTGGGCAGGTTGACCCGAAATGGCTGCGTGAAACACTGGATAAGTCTGGAATTCGCTGGCGTGTGATCGTGATTTCGGCCTGTTATTCGGGCAGCTTTATTCCTGCCTTGCAGTCACCTGAAACATTGATCATTACCGCATCAGCAGCAGATAAAACCTCATTTGGCTGTAATAGTGAGGCCGACTATACCTATTTCGGTCGGGCATTTTTTGATCTGGCAATGCGTGAGCAGTCTTCAATCAAGCAGGCATTTGAGCAGGCCAGACAAACAGTGACCAAATGGGAAACTGCGCAGGGCTTTGAACCATCAGAACCGCAATGGTCAATTGGGCGTAATATGGAATTAATGCTGCCACAACTGGAGCCTTATTTGTTCCCTACACAAAATATGACAACAACAGATACTACAAAAACACAGGATAATAAACATGCAACTACTGCAAAAAAATCTTTGTTTTGAGGGTGAGCAACGGATTTACCAGATTGATTCCCAGCATCTCAAAGGGCTGAGCAAGGTTGGGGTTTATTTGCCACCAGCCGCTTTAGAGGGTAAGCCATGTTCAGCATTATTCTATCTTGCTGGCTTGACCTGTACTGAAGAGACCTTTGCAATCAAGGCACATGCACAACGTATGGCTGCACGTTTAAGCCTGATTTTAATTACACCAGATACCTCACCGCGTGGAGAGGATGTGGCGCAAGGAGATCATTGGGACATTGGGCAGGGTGCAGGTTTCTACATGAATGCGATACAGCAACCGTGGGCTGAACATTATCAAATGGAATCCTATATTGTTGATGAGTTGTATGCGCACATATTGCAGGAGTTTCCAGTGATTGAAAATCAAGTTGGAATCTTTGGTCATTCAATGGGTGGGCATGGTGCATTGACGCTGGCATTTAAATATCCTGAGCAATTTAAGTCGGTTTCAGCCTTTGCGCCCATTTGTGCACCAAGTCTCTGCCCTTGGGGAGAAAAGGCATTTAGCCAATATTTAGGTACTGATCAACAACAGTGGTTAGCACACGATGCGACTGCTTTGGTCCAGCAAAAGGGTGGAGTTTTTGAGGAAATCCTGATTGATCAGGGACTGGATGACCAGTTCTATGCGCAGTTGAATCCTGAGAAATTTAAGCAGGCCTGTCTCGATGCTGGTCAGCCTCTCACCCTACGCCTGCACAAAGGTTATGATCATGGCTATTACTTTATTCAAAGTTTTATTGATGACCACCTACAGTTTCATGCCATTCAGTTAGAAAAGGCATTAAGCTAAATACTGGAAGTTCATATGAGCTTCTTTAAATGATGTTGCCATTCAACTAAAAATTCTTGTTGAGCCATACGGTTTAAATGAGCAAGTACCACCTGCTCCAAATGGGCAACATCTTCCTGCTGGTTTTTAATTGTAAATGAAAATAGTTCTCATGAAACGGGCTGTTGCAAGTTTGCAATGCCAGCAGGCTAACTACAGACGGAAGTGTTATGAATTTGCTATAATTTACCCATCATTTTCTCAGTATTCGTCAGGTTATCCATGTCCAAGCCCTATTTAATTGCACCGTCAATTTTATCTGCTGATTTTGCACGTTTGGGTGAAGAGGTGGAAAAAGTGTTGGCGGCAGGCGCAGATGTTGTGCATTTTGATGTGATGGATAACCACTATGTACCGAACCTGACCTTTGGTGCGGGTATATGCAAGGCACTGAAAAACTATGGTATCAAGGCACCGATTGACGTGCATTTGATGGTTTCGCCTGTGGACCGTATGATTGGCGATTTTCTGGAGGCAGGTGCCGACATTATTACCTTTCACCCAGAAGCATCAGACCATATTGATCGCTCCCTACAATTGATCAAATCGGGTGGAGCAAAAGCTGGCTTGGTATTTAACCCAGCCACGCCGTTACACTATCTGGATTATGTGCTTGATAAAGTCGATCAAATCCTGTTGATGAGTGTAAACCCTGGCTTTGGTGGACAGAAATTCATTCCAATGACTTTGGAAAAATTACGTCAGGCACGTCAGATTATTGATGCCAGTGGTCGTGATATCCGTCTGGAAGTGGATGGTGGTGTTGGCCCTGCCAATATCGGTGAAATTGCAGCAGCGGGTGCGGATATGTTTGTGGCTGGCTCAGCGATTTTTGGTCAACCCGATTATAAAACGGTGATTGATCAGATGCGTGCGGAGTTGGCAAAAGTGAATCAGGTAGAGATTTAAGGTGTGGATAACTTTGTTTATAACTGGGTGGATAACCGTGTTGATAAGCAAGTGGATAAACTGTTGTTAAAATAAACAAAGTGATTTCAGTTGTTTATATTCACAGCAAAATAATGGAAAAAGGACAAATATCTGTCCTTTTTTATGCGCCAACTTATTTATTTTGCTTTATTTTTATCCATTTTTTATTTGTTTGGAAATTAAATGATAAATCAGCAGGTTTCTTTAAACTGAGTCTAAATGATCAGAATTGAAACATGAAGCTGATTGTGTATAAGTATGAAAGAAATTATGCTAAGTACATTGACTTAGTTTGATCATTGAAACAGGGAATCTAACGTGCAACTGCGCCAAAAATACAAACATCTGTGGTTTGTATTCCTGATGATATTCTTCATCGGGGGGAGTGGTGTGGCTGTTGCAGCAGTTCAGGCAATTCAATCTCCTCAAAAATCTTATGCAACCGCTCAAACAATGCCTTGCCATGAGCAACCTATGCTGGATCAACCTCATCATATGTCTGGGTCGCATGTTGATACGACCAGTTTGACAAAATGTCATGATGGAAAAAATGCATAGTGATCAGCATTGTCAGGACTGCAATAGTCCCTCACATTGTCAGGCAGTCAATCTTGCACTTGATCAGCAGGCACCCAGTTTATCCTCCTCACCTTTTTTAGAGCCTGATTCCTATCAACATACCGATTATCAGGCTCGACATCTTGCTGGCTATTGGCAGGAAATTTTACGCCCTCCTAGAACCTGATCTATTAAATTCCGTTGAAATTCCTCTCTTTTAAAGAGGGGCTAGCCGATATTTAACAGATTGGGATTATTTTATGTCTTCAAAATTATATGCTGGCGTTGTTGCCAGTTTGAGCCTATTGCTTGCGCCCAATAGTTGGGCTGCAATTAAGGAATATCACCTGAATATCAATCAGGGCATGGTCAACTTAACAGGGAAACCTGTTAAACGAATGACAGTTAATGGCAAGTTTATTGCTCCGCTTCTGGAGTTTGAAGAGGGTGACGAGGCGGTCATCCATGTGCATAACCAACTCAAGGATCAGGACACCTCCCTGCATTGGCATGGGCTGTTGTTACCTGGATTGATGGATGGTGTACCTGGTTTTAATGGCTTTCAGGGTATTCAGCCAAAGGGTGATTTTACCTATCGTTTCAAGGTGCGCCAAAACGGAACTTACTGGTATCACGCCCATAGTAAAGGGCAGGAACAGGACGGTTTATATGGTCCGCTGGTGATTTATCCAAAAGGAAAACAGCCTGTTGCCACACATGAAAAAGCTGAACGTGATTATGTGGTGATGCTGTCGGATTTTCATGAATCCGATAGTGCCCAGATCATGGCAAACCTGAAAAAGTCCGCCGAGTATTATCAGAATCAGCGTGAAACAGTAGGCGATGTCTGGAAACAGGTCAAACAGCAAGGTTTAAAGGCAAGCTGGCAAGACCGTGCAATGTGGAACCAGATGCAGATGCTTAAAACCGATTTGTCTGATGTTACGGGTTATACATTTTTAGTCAATGGTCAGACACCAGAGCAGAACTGGACAGGTACATTTAAAACGGGTGAGAAAGTCCGCCTGCGTTTTATCAATGCTTCAGCCATGTCCTTTTTTGATGTACGTATTCCAGATTTAAAAATGACGGTGCTGAGTGCTGATGGTCAGCCTGTGCAGCCTGTACCAGTGGATGAATTTCGGATTGGTGCGGCAGAAACCTATGATGTGATAGTGGAGCCAATGCAGGCATATTATCAAGTTCAGGCAGAGTCCATAGACCGTGCTGGTTTTGCGATTGCATCACTGCAAAACGAAATGTTTCCAAAACAGCAAAAGCTTGAAATACCGAAAGCCCGTCCGCGTGCACTATTGACCATGGATGATATGGGACATGGGCAAATGGATATGGGCAAAATGGATCATGGCTCGCATCAGCAAATGAACATGGAACATCATTCACATGACCAGATGCAGATGTCAGCATCAGCAATGTCTGAGCATAGCCAGCATCAAACGATGGCATCTTCTGAAAAAGATCAGCCTGATACCGTACAGGGTTGGGCCAATGCCTCCACACCAGCAGGGCATAAGGCGTTGCAGTATGCTGACCTAAAATCATTAACGCCCCAACTTGATACCCGTGCTGCTGAAAGAGAGTTGGTGATCCGTTTAGGGGGCACCATGGAGCGCTATATCTGGACGATTGATGGCAAGAAGTTCAGTGACAAGGACTTTGAACCCTTAAAGGTGCGCTTTGGTGAACGTATCCGCCTGAAATTTATCAATGACAGCATGATGGCGCACCCGATGCATCTGCATGGCATGTTTATGCAACTGGAAAATGGCCAGTCTGCACATGACATGCCCAACAAGCACACGGTGATTGTACCACCAGGCAAAACAGTGACTGCGATGCTGACTGCAGATGAGGTGGGTGAATGGGCAATTCATTGCCACCTGCTATACCACATGAGTGCAGGCATGATGAGCAAGCTGATCGTGGCAAATGTTGATGACACAAAAACGCCGATGCAAACGCCTGTTCAGTCTTCTCAAGGAGAAAGCCATGTACATCATTAAGCCAACTCCTGAAATGAAACGCCATGTACCCTTATTGCTGATGGGTGGAATGATGTGCTGCCTGAGTGCCGTGACTTATGCAGATGAAGAACATAATCACATGACAGATGAACAACCCGTTATGCAAATGGATGCATCATCAGCGATGCAGCATCAGCAACATCAAAGTGTTCCTGTAAGGGCAGAGCTTGACCATACACCGCATAATCATCACCGTGAACATGGTGGGCAGATGTATCAGGCCACCAGTCTGGAGAATGCGTGGACAGTGGATGATCATGGTCAGGGCAGTGCCAGCAGTAAACTGAAAACTTGGATAGGCACAGATGAAAACAAGATTTTCATCAAGGCGCATGTGGAAAAGGCAGAATCCCAGCAGACAAAAACCGATGCAATGGCTTTATATAGCCGTAGTATTGCTGACTTTTGGGATGTACAGGTGGGTGCTCGCCATCAATATCAACCTGAACAGCAACAGGATAAAAGCCAGTGGAGCGCCGTAGTCGGCGTACATGGTTTGGCCCCCTATTTCTTTGAAACCGAAGCCTATCTCTATGCAGGACACGATCAACGCTGGCAGTTCAGTCTGGAAACCAGCCGTGATGTGCTGTTTACCCAGAAATGGATTGCACAGCCTTATTTCAATGCGGATCTGGTTTTAAATGATCAATCAAAATATGCACAAAAATCAGGTGTGTCCAAACTGCAAACAGGCGCGCAGATTCGCTATGAAATCAATAAAAAAGTCATGCCATTTGTTGACCTTGCCTATGCCTATCATAAAGGTAAAAAGCAAACTCCATGGCAAATGGCTTCAGGGCATGAGCAAGGCATGCTATATGCTGTGGGGCTTACTTTAAAGTTCTGATACTCTGTCTAAAATTTCACTTCGCTGAGATACTGTTGGTTTATACTGGCAGTATCTTTTTTGAGTCATTCATGGTGCATAAATGGCTTTAGAACAACAAAAGCAGCAAATAGCACAACATGCAAATCAAGGGACGCATTCAGGCGAAAAGTCTCAGGCTTCTTTCCAGTCTCAAGCAGGATTTATTACAGCAAATGGCAGCATGAATGTCAGTTTTTACTATATTCCCCATATGAGCAGTGTTGTGGAAGCAACACGTGTACGCAAGGCATTAGTTCCATTTGTGGATTTATTGGTTGAGCATAGTATTGACCTGGATGCACGTCATTTAACCCTCTACCATCATCTACCGATTGATGAGGTTACTGCCGCCTTGCAACGTCTGAGTCTGGGGGCTGAACTACAACAAACCATGTCACATTATGAGCCTGTGGAAATCAGTACATTTAATAAGCAGGAAAAGACAGATTCATCTAGTCAGAACAAGACCTTTACAGAAAACCAGCTCAATCCTATTCAGCAATTTTTGTATGCCGCTTTAGAAAAACTTAGGCAATGGATCAAGGTATTACAAGGTAAAAAGGATCAATAATATGCCAAGATGGATGTATGGCTTGCTGGGACTGGCTTTGGCATGGCTGGTCTGGACCAATCTGCTTAAACCCGCTCCAAATGTGAGTCAAATTACGACCCAGCAAGGTGTACAGGTGATGGCACTGGAAAACTATGAGGGTTCATTTCGTGTATTGGGACGGGAAGACTACAATCTAGGCCGTGAAGCAGAATTTTCCCCTATGGACATTGCTGTAGGTTGGGGGAAAATGGCAAATCCACAGGTGTATAAGCAAATTGACATTTCCCAGAGTAACCGTTGGTATCACTGGCGTATTGATCATGAACCACCGATTTCGTTTAGGGAAATTGAAACACACAGTGCCAACATGCATTTGGTTCCAGCAGATGCCTATGTCGCATCGCAAATGAAGAAAATTAAAAAGGATGATCTGGTCTACCTCAAGGGTGCATTAATCGAAATTCAGGCACCCGATGGATGGCGCTGGAAAAGTTCCTTGTCCCGTGAGGATACAGGTAATGGTGCCTGTGAATTGATGCGTGTGGACAGCATCATTTGGCAATAGAATATATAGAATAACAGTCTATGCTTTTCAAAAGCTTAGGTAATATAGATATATAAAAATTCACATAACTGCCCATTTTAAAGTAAACTCCTGAAGCTGGGAGGACGACCTCTCCGTAAAGGAATCACGTTGGGACGACCCAACCATTAAACAAGATGAATGTAAAAATGGCATGGGCAATTTTAATTCTGGCAGGCATTTTTGAAATCATTTGGGCATACTCAATGAAAATGTCTGAGGGCTTCACCCGTCTCACCCCAAGTGTGGTCACGATTGTTTTTATGATTTTAAGTGTGGTTTTGCTCTCCATATCAATGCGTACACTTCCTTTGGGAACAGCCTATACCGTATGGACAGGCATTGGCGCGATGGGTTCCTTTATTTTGGGCATTATGGTGCTGAATGAACCCATGACCGCAATGCGTATGATCGCAGCCGTCTTGATTGTGTCGGGTTTGGTGTTGATGAAGCTTTCATCGAATTAGGAAAAATTCCCCCTCTTTATCAAAGAGGGGGCTACGATTGAAGTAGCGTAAAGGAGATTTTTGATGCAACTGGTTTATATGTATATGGAATCTCCTGTAGGCGCATTAAAACTGGTTGCTCATGATCAGGCTTTGGTTGCCGTGATGTGGGACAATGAAGACCATAAACGGGTACGCTTGGCGGAACTGATTGAGAATATCCAGCATCCGATGCTGCTAAAAGTGAAACAACAACTAGAACAATACTTTGCAGGACAACGCCAGCAGTTTAATCTGCCACTGGATTTTCAGGGCACGGATTTTCAGCAACAGGTATGGCGAGCTTTATTGACCATTCCTTACGGAGAAACACGCAGTTATAAAGATATTGCGCTCCAGATTGGCAATGAAAAGGCAGTGCGTGCCGTCGGTGCTGCCAATGGTAGAAATCCAATTTCAATTATTGCACCATGCCATCGCGTGATTGGTTCTGGTGGGGCTTTGGTGGGTTTTGCAGGTGGTCTGGATAAGAAGCAGATTTTATTGAGTTTGGAACAGGGTCAAATTCAATAATCTATATGGCTAACACTCGATTTTAATGGCCTTTTGGAATAAGCTTAAGCCTTTCATAACAAGTTGAATGGAAGTTTAAAATGGCTGTTGGTGACGTAACGATGCCACTCATGCATGTGGTGCAGGGTGTGAAAATTGGCTCAACTGAGGCGTATATACGTTATCCAAACCGACGCGATCTGGTCATTTTTGAATTTGCTGAGGGTTCAAATGTTGCGGGTGTGTTCACCCAAAGCGCATTTGCCGCTGCACCTGTTCTACTCAGTAAAAAACATCTGGCTGAAAGTACTTCACAACAGCAGCCACGCTATCTGATTATTAATACAGGCAATGCCAATGCCGCCACAGGTAAAATCGGTTATAAAAATGCGGAGGCAACCTGTGCCCAACTGGCTGAACTGACAGGTGTGCAAAACAGTCAAATCCTGCCATTTTCAACAGGTGTAATTGGTGAGCAACTTCCAATCGAACGTTTGCTGCAAGGCATTCAGCCTGCATTGAATGACTTAAATGCGGATCGTTGGGCTGATGCTGCATCAGGTATTATGACCACAGACACTACACCAAAAGGTGCATCTGAACAGTTTGAGCTGGATGGTGTGACCTATACCATGACAGGGATTAGTAAAGGTGCAGGCATGATTCGCCCGAACATGGCGACCATGTTGAGTTTTGTGGCAACGGATGCGCCGATTAGCCGTGAATTGGTGCAAAGCCTACTTCAAACCACAGTTGAACATTCATTTAACCGCATTACCATTGATGGTGATACCTCCACCAATGACTCCTGTATTTTTGTCGCCACAGGTCTGGCAGGCGGCGCAGAAATTACCTCTCAGGATGATCCACGTTACCAACAGGTGCTGGATGTGCTTGCCCGTATTATGAATCGTCTGGCGCAGTTGATTGTGCGTGATGGTGAGGGTGCGACCAAGTTCATTACCGTTCAGGTTGAAGGTGGGGCAAATACTCAGGAATGTTGTGATGTTGCCTATAGTGTGGCTGAGTCACCATTGATCAAAACCGCATTATTTGCCTCCGATCCAAACTGGGGCCGTATTGTGATGGCGATTGGCAAGGCAGGTGTACCGAATCTGGACAGCAGCAAGGTACAGGTCTGGCTGGGTGATGTACAAATCTGCTTAGATGGTGGTGCCAACCCTGACTATACTGAAGAGGCGGGTGCAGCGGTAATGGCTGAGAAAGAAATTACCATCCGTATAGACCTTGGTCGTGGTACAGCCAAAGACACCGTGTATACCTGTGATTTTTCTTACGACTATGTAAAAATTAATGCCGATTATCGCTCGTAAATATGCGGTATAATAAAGCTCCACAGTGGGGCTTTTTTTATATCATCCATTTGTGGACAATATGCTTGATCCTGAAAGATCAGCATAGACCCACGTTATAAGTTTGCAGTAATGCAGGCGCGCAGGATAGAGAAGACGTTTTATGAATGATACGAATTTAATTGCGAACGAAGCCAAAAATATTGTGCAGGCGCATTTAGATCGTTTGGGTGAACCAAAAGACAACAGTCTTAGCCCAGAAGTGAAACAACAGAAGTTTGCCCAGATTGCAGCGGAACTGAAAAAACGCAATGCTGTGCTGGTGGCGCACTATTACTGTGATCCTGATGTGCAGGAGCTTGCGGAACTGACGGGTGGCTGTGTTTCCGACTCACTGGAAATGGCACGTTTTGGCCGTGACCATCCTGCAACGACACTGGTGGTGGCGGGCGTAAAGTTTATGGGCGAAACCTCTAAAATTTTATCACCAGAAAAAACAGTGTTGATGCCAACTTTAGAAGCAACTTGTTCACTTGATTTGGGTTGTCCTGTAGATGAGTTTTCAGCGTTCTGTGATCAGCATCCTGACCATACCGTGGTGGTGTATGCCAATACCTCGGCGGCTGTAAAAGCACGTGCCGATTGGGTGGTGACTTCAAGCTGCGCGGTTGAGATCATTGAGCATTTAGATAGCTTGGGCGAAAAAATTATTTGGGCACCTGATCAACATTTAGGTCGCTATATTCAAAAGAAAACAGGCGCTGAAATGTTGTTGTGGGATGGTGCATGTATCGTGCATGAAGAATTCCGTGCCCGTGGTATTGCGCAAATGAAAGCGCTCTATCCAGATGCAGCGGTATTGGTTCATCCTGAATCACCTGAATCGGTGGTGGAAATTGCCGATGCTGTTGGGAGTACCTCGCAATTGATCAAGGCTGCGCAGACACTTCCACATAAACAAATGATCGTGGCAACTGACCGTGGCATTTTCTATAAAATGCAGCAGGCCGCACCTGATAAGGAATTATTTGAAGCACCGACCGCAGGCGAGGGTGCAACCTGCCGTTCATGTGCACATTGTCCGTGGATGGCAATGAACGAACTGGATGGGATTTTGCATGTGTTACAGCATGGTGATCAGGAAATACACGTTGATCCAGCCCTGGCTGAACGTGCCAAATTACCTTTAGATCGAATGTTGAACTTTAGCGCTTCGCTAAAGCGTTAAAATGCTTGTTAAATATACATTTGATAAGGAAAAATCATTTTTTTTTAAAACTAGGTGTTGACGTGATGCAACGTCAAGCCTAGAATGCACACCGTACCGCACGATGTGCGATACAATAAAAGCTGAGAAATCGGAGCATAGCACAGCCTGGTAGTGCACCTGGTTTGGGACCAGGGGGTCGTAGGTTCGAATCCTACTGCTCCGACCATTTAAAAGATGTTGAAAAACATTATTTTAATATCGGCGAAGTATCGCTTGATAATATTATCATCGTTATGCGCCTGTAGCTCAGTTGGATAGAGCATCCGCCTTCTAAGCGGATGGTCACAGGTTCGAATCCTGTCAGGCGCGCCATTTGGCAGCTTGGTATATAGAATCAAAAATATGTTATGGTGGATGTAGCTCAGTTGGTAGAGCCCTGGATTGTGATTCCAGTTGTCGCGGGTTCGAATCCCGTCATTCACCCCACATTCGGAGCATAGCACAGCCTGGTAGTGCACCTGGTTTGGGACCAGGGGGTCGTAGGTTCGAATCCTACTGCTCCGACCATCATCCTAGAGATGAGATAAAATACCGCTAATAAAGCGGTTTTTTTACGTCTGAATTTTATTATAGCTGAATACGTAATTTATCATTACACCTAAAACCATAGGAAATCAGGTTTTACAGATGTTTCCATGTACTAATATTTTTAGAATTTAGCTATACATCGCAGAGCATGACAAGTTTGGTGTAATGGAAAGTTTGGGAGAGGTGTCGTGAAGTTTGAGTTTATGAGCTATTCGGTAATTGCCATGAGGCTTCAAGCAAATTAAGAAAAATGGCAGAAAACTCAATAGGAATTGATGGTGATATTTTGCTTGAATCCGACCAAAATTAAAAAATAGGCATGGGGTTCAGTGGACGCTTACAATGCACTTGTGTTTATTAAACAAGAAAACCGCCACTAATGGCGGTTTTCTTATCAATGACAATTTATGTGGTGTTCAACACACTACGTCACGCGACACATATGCTGTCATTTTCCATTCCAGAAATTCAAAAACTTAGCGATTCTTGCGACGCATAATGACAATTTCAGCGACACAACTATTGTCATTTTCAGAGTTTTACGACACATAAGCTGTCATTTTATAAAAAGCTGTTTTTTCATAAGTAACTTAGGAAGCGTTTCAGTTTAATGCTAAAAGATGATCGCTATATATCGTTAGTATATGTTCGTAAACAGGATGGATACTATAGTAGGGAGATAACACCCTGATTAACCATCAATTAACACGACGTGCTATGTCGCGTTAATTGATGGTTAATAGTCATATATCTAATTATTTCTGATAATGTTTAGAATGACGATAACTTAGCTAAACGGATATTTGTATGCAGAGCAATATCAATAATTATGGCTTAAAAAACATTGTGTTGCATAACTCTTACATCAGAAATAAGCGTTCATTGGTTAAGTGTGATGGTCACACAAACATTACCGGTGCTAATGGTGCTGGTAAAACCTCACTGCTGCACCTAATTCCAATCTTTAACGGAGCAAAACCAAATCAAATGGTCAGCAGGAGTGCTGGCAAAAGTAATTTTTTGGATTATTACTTACCTAATTATCAAAGCATGATTGTGTTTGAGTATTTGCGTAAATCAGGTCTGTGTTGTGTTGTTATGTATAGACATAGTAGTGAGAAGCATTGTTATCGCATTGTGCAGGGAGGATTAGACGAAACTTTATTTTCCGAAAAATATAATGTTTTGTTTACTGCGGGTGCTGATGCATCAACAATTTTGAATACGATTAGAGCTGATGGAATTAAAGTCAGTAATCAATTCGATAATAGTTTGGATTACGCTGCAATCTTGCATAATGATAAAGAGCGTCTGCGAAGGGACCGAAGCTTACGAGTCGCTGCTGCTGACTTTTCGATTTGTGATACGAAACATGAGTTAAAGTTTCTTGGCGAGTTTTCTCGTGTTCCAGTTAATAAGGGGCAGTTGATCTCCAGTTTTAAGAATATGCTTGTCGAATCCTTTTTAAGTGATGATGTTTCAATAACGAAAAAACCAGAACATGAAAAAAATATAACAATTATTCGTGATATTAGGAGTTTAAATGCATTCAACAAAGAAAAAGTAAAGCTAGAAGATGGCATAAAACAGCAGCATGTTATTAGAACAACTTTAAGTGATTTGGCCACGGCTCGAGCTCAATCACAACAAATGCAAGTTCAATTCGCTGAAGAATGTTCTGATAAAGAACAACAAATCACAGTCATCAAGCAGAGGGCAGATGAAGAATCTCAACAATTGTTGCAGGAGAAAAATAGGATTAGTTCAATGACCGCCGATTTAAGTGGTAAGTTAACTAGTTGCTCGAGAAATTTAATTTTACTTGAAGAACAACAACATGAATATCAACGGATCAATATTCTCCAAAAAATAACCGAATATGACTCACTGCAAGTATACGAACAAGAGTTGAGAGAGGCCAAAACACATTTACAGCACTTGCAGGAGTCGCATCAACAAATTATCAATAACTTTGAAAGTAACAAAAGTACAGTGCTTCAGAATAGCATCACTTCGATAAAAGCTATTCGTCTTAAAGTTGATGATTTGAAGGACAAAAAGGAGGAGGTAATTCGTCAACGCGATGCTGCACTTGATGAGCGCCGCGACTTAAATGCTGGAGAGTTAAAGAAGTTAGAAAATGTGCAAGAATTGGCACTGGAAACAGTTTTAGAACGAAAAAATAAACTCTTCGATGAGATTGAGTCTAATCAGAAGTCAACTGATGAAGAAGCCCAGCAAATTACCAATTCTCAAATGTTAGCGCAGCAACGTTCAATTGAATATTTGGAACAACAATCCAAACATCAGAAATTAACTGAGCAAGTTGAAGCAATAGGAAGAGCTGTGACTTCGACACATAAGGACTTTGAAATTGCTGAACGGGTTTATAAACAACATGAAACTAAAGTAGAGGAATTACGTAAAGAAATTAATTCTGAGAACACTTTAATTAGCTTCCTACGAGACAGTGGAGATCAGAACTGGAAACATACTATTGCAAAGGTTATTTCGCCTGAATTATTGGCGCGTAAAGATCTAAAACCCGAGTGGGTGATAAATGGTTTAAATGATTCTTTTTATGGTCTAAATCTGGATACTAGCTTACTTCCTATTCCTCAACAGGCTGAGTCAATTGATGAGTTGAAGATACGTTTAAATCGTCAGATCGAAATCACCCAAATTGCTAAGAAAACTAGAGATGATAGTGAAGCTACTGCTAAAGCCAGATATAAGGAAAAGACTGCTCTAGATACAGCGTTGACAGAGGCTAGTACTGAATTACAACGTAGGAAAAGTCGTGTTGATGAGGCTGAACAAGCAGTTAAAAATTTACAGGAATCTATATTCAGTCAATGCACATTAAGAAGTAGTGAATCGCGCAAAGCACTAAAACAAGAAAATGAAAATGAAAAGCTGATGCGTAACGACCATAAAAATGCAAAAGTAGAACTAGAGTTGAGCCATAAGAAACAATTGGAGCATTTAAAAGTATCTTTTGACAATCTGAATATGGCCAATGACAATAATCTAGCTATCCTCCAAACTCAAATCATCAGTATAGAGATGAATAAAGAACAACAAATTAAAGAATTGGAACAAGCTAAAAAACGTGCATTGAAAACTGAATCAGCAGATACAGATGCTATTCAGAATGCCGAAAATAGGCAAATTGCTGCGCATAAAAAAGTCGATTTAGTAATGTCATATGCCGCTAAAATTACTGAATATAAAAAGTGGTTGGAAACTGAGTTTTCTCAAAAAAATGACCTAGAAGCTAATAAATTTGAATTTGAAACTGAATTAAAGCGTCTGGTTATTCGGGTGGGTGCAATTGAACAGAAACTTAAGGACATAGAAGAAAAGGCTGGCTTAGAAATTACCACAATCAATAATAAGCTTGTTCAAATAGATACTAACCAGAAAAAACTGTCGAATTTGGTTAAATTAATCTCCGAGAAACTGGATGATTTTCCAGAATTTAAAGCGATACATGACAACCTACCTTTAGATTTTGAATGGTTTATTGATAACACTCATGAAAAGTTGGATGGTTTTAAGCTGCAATTGAAAGCGCTCAAAGATGCTTATTATGCTGTATTGAAAGCATTAAAAGCGGCCACAGGTAGTGAACTTGAACAACAGTGGCTAAATCGAATGTCGAAATATGCTTTTAGAGTAGACAGTGCTCCGTATTATCTGAGTGCAATGAGTGAAGTTGAGGAAATGTACCATTATGATATTCCTCAGAAAGTAGAAGTAGTCATCCATGTATTTGAAGTGATCTCAAATTCCTTTGTCAGTTATTATCAGTCTTTACGCCAGTTTAAAAATAAGGTGGAAACAGTATCGCATGAGCTAAGCAATCAAATTAACGGTACTAACCCATTTACTTTTTTGGACGAAATTAACATTAAACTGGAACCAAAGATTGATAGATGTGGTTTTAACAGCGATTTAAAACAATTTGTGATGGAGTGGGAACCGTTAGCAGATAACTTTAATGCTCTGCCAGATGACTCACTGCTTGATTCGTTTGATAGGGCGTTACGTGTGTTAGATAGTTCCAAGTCCATAACGAATGATATTGGCTCTTTGGTTGAGTTAAATATTAACTTCACTGAAAATGATCGATATGTTGAGGTAAGAAATGATAATGACTTTGAAAACTCTAGTAGTACGGGCATCTCACGTTTAGCTATTTTGGTGATTTTTACTGCCTTAGCAAGAAAGTTATGTCCTGATCCAGATGTTATTATTCATTTACCAATCGATGAGTTGGGTCAGATTGACACGGTAAATTGCAGTAAATTGCTAGATTTCATGCGTGAGCGAAACATTAATTTGGTTTGCGCTCAACCCCAAATGGGCGATATTTTAGGGAAATATTTCACTTGTAAGAATGACATAGATAAAAAAATGGGTGTCCGACACTACATTGCTAGGTCAATTGTTCAAGATAATCCATTATTAAATCTGCATCAATCTAGCAATAAAATTAATACTCAAATCATGGAGGTCGCTGATGAATAACGAAGCTTTTTCCGAGATTGTTCACCTACTCATTAGTGGTGAAGTTATAGATAACCTTTGCTTTACGCTACATTATCAACGGCTGCTGGATAATGTCTTTTTTGATGAGATGAATGATTTTCTGCACAGGATTGACCGTAAATGCGTAAAAACTCATGATGGATATGGGTTTTATGCAGTATATCTGAATGTCCAACAGCGTAAGGTTCAAGATAGCATTGAGTCACATTTTAATGCTTTTGTCAGCAAAATTGAACCACTTGTAGAATGGGTACGCTTATGCCGCTCTCTGCACTCAGAAAGTAAACCTCTTGCTTATAACGATATTATAACTAAAGGCCATTTACTCTCAGCGATTGAGCAATCAGAGTATCTGCAAAGTCGTTTGAAAGAAATTATTAAAAAACTAGGACGTTCCAATACCGCTAGTTCATCTCAAGAGCACTTGGAGAGCGTGCTGAAATATCTTACCGCTGAAAATTATTTATTCAATACTGGTAGTGACACTGGTTCAGTTTATGTCGCTACGGCTAAATGGTCTTTGTTCTATGAACAGTTAGAGTATATTGCTGCATGTGAACAAATTAAGTCAGACTCAGATAGTCAACTAAAGCAAGATGCTCTTTTGTAATACAGGATTGAATTATGTCTGATCAAAATCATCCAGCGTTAGTACCATGTCGTTTATTAACAAATAATATTGATTTAATAGGACATGCCATTAAACACCAACATGGCATCATTGACTGTACTTATGATATTGAAAATAAAATTGAGTCGTTAGCTAAAGCTGGATTAGGCTATCGTGATCTTGATGGTTTTATCATTCAAAGTAACGTATTACGGTTTGTATCTCATTTTGATCGCAGAGGACGTATTAAGAATAGTCCTGGTCAGATTGCATCGCTCATAATCCGAATAGAGGAATGCGCACACTCGTATGCTTTTTCTAAACAGAGAAACTATGAAGATGCAAAATATGACCAAGGAGAATTAATCGATGCGCTCCTAGAGCTGTCTAATGTACTTGTTGAAGACTATATTCATTTTTCCAGCCAAGTTCATGAAAAATTATTGATTATTAGTGATTTGGAAGTCCGCATCAGAGCTAATGAAAAAGCAATTCAGGATTTAAAGCCATTAAGCGATATCATGATTCAACTGTCACCAGACAAACTGGCCCAACTTGGTGTTGGAGACAAAGAGATTGAACGTCTGATTACCAAAAGGTTAACACCGATCGTTTTTAAGTGTCATAAAGAACTGATTAATGCAGGGCATGTGTTGAATGAATATCTACTCCGATGGAAGAAAGATTTAGAAATTCAGAAACGTAATTCCATGATTGATGCTGTACATAGTTTTTTGGCTAGTAAACAGCTAAGTTCTATATTAGATCAAAGCACTGCACCTAGCCCTTTTTTTCGAGTTTATAAACCACAATTCACTGCCTATGCTGATTTAGGTTTATACAGAGCACAGGAAACATTGGAGCTAATCGCACGAAAAGCGAGTGAAAACAGAGAGAAGATAACAAAAGAAGCTGAAAAAGAAATTGTTGAGGTGGAAATACAGATAGATGCAGAAGTTCTGGTAGAACCCTCAGCGCTAGAGGTAGCATCAAACCATTTCTTTGAGGCGTTGATGCATCCTCAAGGGCCAGTTGAGCTCACTGCTGTACAATGTTATCAAGACTTAAAGCCAGAAGTTGAAATCAATTCTTGGATATTGCATCTTGTCAGTTCGTATCGTGATAATTATGAATATTATGCTGGGGTATTAGACATGCATTTTATCGAAAATATCATTCCTAATTATAACGGCAACCGGTTAGTTCATGATGTCGTAATTAAACGTATTTAACAGGTTATCATGATTACTGGTACTCAATTAAATGTTATTCAACAGGCATTACTCAAGAGAACGAAAAAAGTATCGTTGAATAATACGTGGCGAATGTTACATGACTCTGAGGCAATTGGCAGGGTTAGAGGTCGTGATTTGCATCTAGATGATTTAGACTTTGTGAGATTAGATCAGATTTATAAGCAATATAGGAAAGTTGAAGCTGATATTGAAATTCCAAAGGGATTATCTCGATTTGAACATGTTAAATACAGCATTAATGAAAAGGACACTAATAAATCTGTTTTTTCAGATTATCTAGTCTTTGCATCTGTCAAAGCGGCATTACCTCTGAAAAGTGGTATGTTAGATATATCACATCCGAAGTTTCTAGCCACAATAGATATTAACGAAGTAGATACTAGTGCTATTAAACAATTGGTCATTGTAGAAAATGGCGACATGATGGTCCACTTATATAAATGGCACCAGTATTTGCCAGAGCAATGGCAGGTTAGCCTCTTTCTATACCGCGGACAAGGAAAGAATATTAAGTTGGTTAATGAGCTGTTAGAAAGATTAGCTGATACAGCTAAAATTGCAGTCTACTCTGATTTCGATCCTAGTGGGCTTTTGATAGTTTTAAATTACATCTCAAGTCGTGATTTATACATCGTCGTGCCAAAAGATTGGCAGAACTTAGATGAGGAACATTCATCAAATCGATTGCAAATTTATCTTAAACAGATTTCACAATCTATAAATTTTGATGAAGCTTTTGCTAAGCACACTCTTTTGAATGATATTTTTCAGCATATGAAACACAAGAAATTGGCGATCATGCAGGAGAATGTCCACCTAATGAATGGCTTGGAAGTCATAAGGGTAATTTAGATTTGGAGTTTCTTAAAAAATGAGTAGGGTGATTTTTAAGTTTTGGATAGGTAGTTTTTTTGCGCTTGGTGAAAAGTCACTAAGATCCTAAACACATGGCAGCTTCATTTCATAAATATCTCAGAGTCCTTTTTATAGGATGAGTTTTAGATCATAAATGACGCTATGCTATGGTTGAATTGAGAGGGGATGCTTTGTCCCCTCAAATCTTTATTATTGAATACTTTGCTTACGCCAATTATCAACGGCAGTTGATAGGCGCTTTTCCTTGACTTGCGTCTGCCATTCATCCCAGAAATTGACAGTACCACTATTTGATTTATTTTGAGGTTCATCGATCCTAATTCGACTTGGTAGTAAGCTGGCATCACCAACGACTAATGCTTCTCCAGTGTCGAGAGTCGGAAGAATATCACTAAAACCACCGAGGCTATCAGGAAGAAGGCGTTTAATAACTCCTTGATCTTCAGCATTAGTCAGTCGCATGGAAACGAAGTTGCTACATTGGCTTAACAGTGTTTTATTTACTTCAGATGGGCGTTGGCTGATTACAACTAAGCTGACACCATATTTGCGTCCTTCTTTGGCGATGCGTTCGAAGATATCCAATGAAATATCATCAGCAGAATCTGCCATATTGCGCTGTGGCATATATAGATGGGCTTCATCACAGAGAAGAGCAATAGGGTGACGAAGTTCAGAAGGGGTCCACTGTTGTACGGAAAATGTGACTCGTGCAACAAGGGAAACGATCAGGGGAAGAACATCCGAGGGAACTTCAGAGAAGTTGATGATCTTGATGCCTGCCTTACCATTTTCATCTCTGCTGCCGAGTACAGCACTAGCAAATTTCTCAAGCCAAGCAAAATCAAGAATATCCTCACCACCATTAAACATGAAGCCGAGACGTCTATCAGAGATTTTGTTTTCAAGTCTAGAAATCATGCGCGCGAGCTTTCCAAAGAAATCGCCCTGTTTTTCAGTTCCAGCTTTAGCACCAGGAACCATTTCGACGTTAATAGAATTCAGTTGCTCCAAAAGGAAATACAGATCAAATGGAACGGGGCTATCAACAGTAAAATGCTTTAGTAAATCATGTTGCCCATTGTCTTCTAGGTATTTTCTTTTTGCTTGGTTAATCTCACGAGCCATGATCATGGCTTGATTGGGTGCATTTTGATCGCTACGATCAACAAACATGGAAACCAGCGCCTCATAAGAAAGAAGCCAATAAGGAAGATAAAGTACATCATCAGAAATGGTACTTTTAGCTTCCACATCTGCTGGTCCTGCAACCTTAAAGTGCTGAATGCCTGCCCCTGTTAATGGAGCGTATTCACCGTGAAGATCAAATACAATAGCATTCGCAGTAGCAAGCCCTGACATCTGTTCAATAATTTTGGCAGTTGTCCACGACTTTCCAGAACCTGTACTTCCTCCGATAAAAGCATGGCGTTGGAAAAATTTATTGCCATTGAGATAGGCTACTGCGTTCTCATCCAGTGTGTACTTACCTAGCGTCAAGGCATTTCCATCTGCTGAAACACTAGAGAGCGTACGCATAAATCTGGTTAGGTTATCACCTTCAAGCGAAAAGCAGTTGGCATCAATTTCTGGAACACTTTCCAGTGTTCGACGGAAGACGTTCTCCTTGGAGCCATCACGATCCAGCATGGTTCCAATTAAAGCAATGCGGCATAGATTCAATTCTGAGTTTTGTTCTACTATTCCATCATCGGAAATATTCTCGATACCACGCTTTCTAGTCACTTGTGTAATAAGCCCAATGAGGTGCTGTCCAGGTCTGCTGCTTTGGAGCACAGCAAGGTGATTAACCTGTAGTCGTTTTAGATGAGCAATATTCTCTACATCTACAATAACATTGGTCGTATCAACGGAGGCAACCTTCCCGAGGGTCTCTTCATCCTTAAAGTTAAATATAGCCATATGTTCTCTCTACATGATGAGTGATAAGTAGCCCTCAAGGCTCCAAATGTTTTTATCAACTGTGAACGAAGAGTGGCTTAGTGAAGAGTAAACAACTGACTTGTCATCTGTCGCCCCACGCTCTATCGCTAAGTAATTTTTTGCTTTGCCATCAATAATAAGTTTTTTGGCCGAATCGGAAAGCGCGTATGTGATGATAGTGACTGGTGCTTCCTGTCGCTGACATTTAGCCATAAGTTTTGGTTGAATATGTTCATCATTGAATCCATATCCAATACACAAGTATGATCCTGCTTCATTGATAGCTTTATCGGCGTTATTAATGATAGAGCGGAATGGCTCAAGATGTGTCTTTTGGTACTTTTGAGTACCTGGTGTCACAATTTGTGGGCTATAGTTCTCAGGAATCTCTTGTGTGCCTGAAATTGCAACGGTATCTTCTAATGGAGATTGAAACCAGTCGAGAGATCCATGTACTTTCCATATATTCACTCTGCGTGAGCAGGTTAATTCATCGGGAGTGGTTAGTTGGCGGAAAAAGCCATGTGTAAAACCAGTATAGTGATGGATTTTGCTTTGCTCGCATGCGTACTCTGCCAGACGATCATAATTTGTCGTGACAACATTTACTTTTTTTAGAGTTGTTTTGAACATATGGTTAAGTAGGCGACTGAGCGGAAACATTGAAATATTTTGCAAGCCATTTTTAAAAATATTGCAATCTTCAGAGTTTATGAGTGACCACGTGGAATTTATGATCCTGCAAGTTAATTCTTTAGATACATCTATTTGATGGAGTGCTGTTTCAAGATCTATGCCATTTGTCAGTGTCTGGCAGAAAATACCCCAAGATTTCATGTCTGCATCACATAAGTCTGAAACATTGGTTTCTTTAATCAAATGCTGTGCTAGTGCCCCCATACCAGACATTCCATGTGCAGCTGATGCTCCGCTGCCTAGAATTATGATAGGAGCCTTCCCATAATAGTCCTGAGCTTGTTTTTCATAATTCACATTCGACAAGATGTTATCCTTTATTTATATTTCAATTATAAAAAATTAACTTTTTGTAACGTACCAAAAATAATAAGTGAAATATGCATTTATGTCAGTAATAAATTTAATTGAATGAAAAAAATAGTGATTTAATTAGAGGATATTTATATAGTCTTGGAGAGTCGTAACAATATAAAATTTGAAAAAAGTTTTTATTATATGGGGGTATTCAATTATTTATTTTATCCATAAAAAAAGGTACTCAAAAGAGCACCATTTTTACTTAAACAAATAGCTGAAGTAATTTTTCAATCCGCGATTAAGTTGACAAAAACAACTAAACATGCGAAAAGACATTTTTGGTTAAACGATGTTTGCACATGCCACGGATTGTTACCGTCCCACTCAGCTTAGAACAGCGTGCACAACTAATTCTCCTGACCAAGCATGCAGCACATTGGCGTGAAAGACAACGTGCCCAAACCATTCTCTGGCTTTCCGAAGGTAAAACTGTTGCCGAAGTTGCTGCGTTACAAGAGCGTATCCCAGAAACCATAAGGCTACAACGCCGACATTGGGAGCTACATCAGTTTGAATCGATTCAAGAAGGTCATCGCTCAGGCCGTCCCAATACACTGACATCAAACTATCAGGCTCAAATCTTAGAGTGGGTCAACACAAGCCCACTCAATGCAGAACAAATCCGATTCAAACTGCATGAAAAACACGGTGTGTCCGTGTCTGTTGAAACTATTCGCAAGTTTTTGCGAGATTCAGGCATGGTCTTCAAACGCACCCGCCACAGCTTGAAAAAAAAGAGACCCGACCGCATTTGGACAAGCGCAACAGCAGATTGAAGCATTACGTGAGCAAGCGGCACGTGGTGAAATTGTATTGGGCTATGTGGACGAAACAGGATTTTCGGCTACGCCAGATAACCGTTATGCATGGACAAAGATAGGCGATGTTCATGCGGTTGATGCTGTAAGACTAAAGCGAGTTAATGTGATGGGTTGTCTGCTGTCAACAGGTCATCTGATCACCAGTTGCCTACAGGAGTCCGTTAACAGTCGCTGGTTTTATGCCTATTTGATGGGTGTAGCAGCACAGGTGAAACGCAGCTATCAAGTTCCTTTGGTGTTGATTGTTGACAATGCCTCGATTCATCGCAGCAAACAGATGGTAGATTGGCGCAAGCTTCTTGTACAAGAGTATTCAACGACTTTGTATTTTCTACCTGCGTATAGTCCTGAGCTGAATAGAATTGAGATGGTTTGGAAGCAGATGAAGTATAACTGGCGGGATTTTAAGGTGATGAAGGCAGATCAAATAGAGCGTTGGGTTGGGCAGATTTCAAAGGGTTTTGGTAATGAATACATGTTTACTTTTTAGTTGATACTTAAGCCAATTAGCAATCAAATACGAATAAAAAATCCGATTTCTAAAAATCGGATTTTTTATTAATGACAACTTATGTGTCGTTCAATGACATTTTATGTGTCGCAAATGACAACTTATGTGTCACGTGACGTAGATTAAACTTACCAGCTTAACGCACCACCAGTCTGATAATCCGTTACCCGCGTTTCAAAGAAGTTCTTCTCTTTACGCAAGTCCATCATCTCAGACATCCACGCAAATGGATTGGTCACGCCAGCAAACTGCTCTGGTAAACCGAGTTGCGATAAACGACGGTTACAGATGAACTTCAAATATTCTTCCATCATGCTTGCATTCATGCCCAATACACCGCGTGGCATAGTGTCACGTGCATATTCGATCTCAAGCATCGTACCTTCAAGAATCATTTGAATCACTTCTTGTTGGAATTCAGCAGTCCAAAGGTGAGGGTTCTCAATCTTGATTTGGTTGATCATATCGATACCAAAGTTCAAGTGCATTGATTCATCACGTAGGATGTATTGGAATTGCTCAGCAACACCATTCATCTTGTTGCGACGACCCATACTCAAGATTTGAGTAAAACCACAGTAGAAGAAAATACCTTCTAATACACAGTAGAATGCAATCAAGTTACGAAGTAAACGTTGATCGTTTTCAGGCGTACCTGTGTGGAATGTAGGATCACTTAAAGATTGAGTATATTTCAAGCCCCATGATGCTTTACGTGCAACACTTGGAATCTCACGGTACATGTTGAAGACTTCGCCTTCGTCCATACCTAAAGATTCGATACAGTATTGGTAAGCATGCGTGTGAATCGCTTCTTCAAATGCTTGACGCAAGATGTATTGGCGGCATTCAGGGTTTGTAATATGACGATAAATCGCCAAAACTAAGTTGTTCGCAACCAATGAGTCTGCTGTTGAGAAGAAACCTAAAGAACGCATAACGATAGTACGCTCATCTTCGGTTAAGCCATTTTCAGACTTCCAAAGTGCGATATCGTGGTTCATGTTAACTTCTTGTGGCATCCAGTGGTTTGCACACCCATCCAAGTATTTTTGCCAAGCCCACTCATATTTGAATGGAACAAGTTGGTTTAAATCCGCACGACAGTTGATCATGGCTTTGTCGTCAACTTGTACACGCTGAGCACCCATTTCAAGCTCTTCTAAGCCCGGTGCAACATCCAAATGATCTAGGGCTGCAGATGCTCTAGCCAACGAATCGGTTGGATTTGTTGCTCGGTTGGCACTGGCTCCAACGGGTTGTGCAGCTGCCATGCTCGGCGATGATTGCTCTGCATTAGATACCACCTGCGTATTAACCGTTTTTTGCGAGTCGAGGGACGCAGACTTGTGTTCAGGTGCAGTCGGTTTTTGCGTATCATCTTCAAAATCGTCCCAGCTAAGGATAGACATATTTAATCTCACTATAATCTTAATTTATTTACATTGCAGTTTTAAAAAATGAAAATGGCGCATAAGAAACACAGCAAAACAAAAAGGGTAATAATCAATCCCATCATCGCTAAACGTTTGAGATTGATAGTTGCGGGAAGTGAGTTTGGCGTTAATAATTTGCCTGTTTCATCATAAATGGCAATCGCTCTTGCCCCGCTACTTAGCCCTAGCTCTTGTAATGCTCGTATTTCTACTTGTGTTAAACCAAATTCCATTCGCTCCATTGCTTGAATAAACATATAAGGAGCTAAATACTTAAAACCGCCACCACCACGTTTGAGTAACTGCGTTAATGTAGTTTCAGCGATACTAAAATCACCTAATAACGAACGTGGATGTGAAAACTGTGCACATTCAGTTAGATATTCTGTAGAAGATGGATAATGAAGTACTATCCGATCGACATAAATCTGTACTAAAACAGCAGGAGCATTAGCATATCGTTCTAAATCAGTTTGAAGCATAGTTCTACTTCCCAATAAAGCACTTTATTGATCTTGCTTACGCTGTTGTTTCCGAATGGCTAAAAATGCATAAACCATCGGTACATAAAAGAAAATAAAGGCAAAGATCAGAACAGCTAATCCCAACATATAGTTATGAGTCATAGTCATCATACTCTTTGCCTTAATCTTTAGAACCCTTCTTGCTATAAAGAAGGGTGCTTTATTGGATTAAATTACTGACAAGCTTCACAGTCTGGATTGTCAATTGAACATGCCATTGGAACTGGAGCTGCTGTAGTGAAACCATCTTCTTCAACTTGAGCTTCTGGTTTCTTATCTTCAACCGCTTGAGCTGCAACGACAGGAGCCTCAACTGATGCTGGTTTAACTGCGTTCAATGCACCCGTATTGATTGTTGATTTCTCAGCAGAAGTTGCACCCAAAGCACGGAGGTAATAAGTCGTTTTAAGACCACGTAACCATGCCATCTTATAGGTAATGTCAAGTTTCTTACCGTTCGCACCAGCGATGTAAAGGTTAAGCGACTGTGCTTGATCAATCCATTTTTGACGACGTGATGCAGCATCAACGATCCAACGAGTTTCCACTTCAAAAGCTGTCGCGAAGATTGCTTTCAATTCTTCAGGAATACGTGCAATCTTTTGTACTGAACCTTCAAAGTGTTTCAGATCATTTACCATCACGGTATCCCATAGACCACGTTCTTTTAATGCACGAACAAGGTAAGGGTTGATCACTGTGAATTCACCTGAAAGGTTAGATTTCACATACAAGTTTTGGAATGTTGGCTCAATCGACTGAGACACACCACAAATGTTTGAAATCGTTGCAGTCGGTGCAATCGCCATTACATTTGAGTTACGCATACCATCTTTTTGAACTTTGGCACGTAAGCTATCCCAATCCAAACGTTGAGTACGATCAACTTCGAACATACGTTCAGGACGTGATTTAGCAACTAACTCTAAAGAGTCGATTGGTAGAATGCCTTGATCCCACAATGAACCTTTAAATGTTGAGTAAGCACCACGCTCTAGCGCAAGATCGCTTGATGTTTGAATCGCGTAGTAACTGATCACTTCCATAGATTCATCAGCAAAATCAACTGCTGCATCTGAACCGTAAGCAATGCCCATTTCATATAGTGCATCTTGGAAGCCCATGATACCCATACCGACAGGGCGGTGCTTTAAGTTCGAGTTTTTCGCTTGTGGTACAGCGTAGTAGTTAATGTCGATTACGTTGTCGAGCATACGTACCGCAGTTTTAATCGTGCGAGCTAATTTCTCACGATCTAACACACCACCTTGAACGTGTTGTACAAGGTTAATCGAACCCAAGTTACAAACTGCGATTTCATCTTGGCTTGTGTTCAATGTAATTTCAGTACACAAGTTTGATGAGTGCACTACACCAACGTGTTGTTGTGGTGAACGTAAGTTACATACGTCTTTGAATGTGATCCACGGATGACCTGTTTCAAATAACATCGAAAGCATTTTGCGCCACAAGTCTTTGGCACGTACTTTCTTGTGTAGCATGTTTTGTTCTTTTGCTACTGCTTCGTAATGTGTATAACGTTCAGCAAACTCAGCACCTGTTAGATCGTGTAGATCAGGCGTTTCTGAAGGTGTAAATAATGTCCATTCAGCATCTTCAAATACACGTTGCATGAATAAATCAGGAACCCAGTTCGCTGTATTCATGTCGTGAGTACGACGACGATCATCACCTGTGTTTTTACGTAACTCTAGGAATTCTTCAACATCTAAGTGCCAAGTTTCTAAGTACGCACAAACTGCACCTTTACGCTTACCACCTTGGTTAACAGCAACTGCGGTATCATTCGCTACTTTAAGGAATGGAACAACACCTTGAGACTTACCATTTGTACCTTTGATATATGAGTTCAAAGCACGTACAGGTGTCCAGTCATTACCTAAACCACCAGCCCATTTAGAAAGCATTGCGTTGTCACGCATCGCACCATAAATGTCATATAGGTCATCACCAATTGTTGTTAAATAACAGCTTGATAGTTGTGGGCGTAATGTACCTGAGTTAAATAGCGTTGGCGTAGATGCCATGTAATCGAAGCTAGATAATAAGTTATAGAACTCGATTGCACGCTCTTCTTTATTTTCTTCATTGAGTGCGAGACCCATTGAAACACGCATAAAGAATAATTGTGGTAATTCAAAACGTACACCATTTGAATGAATGAAGTAACGATCGAATAAAGTTTGTAGACCTAGATAGGTAAATTGATTTGAGCGTTCAGGTTGAATCGCTGCTGATAATTTAGCAAGGTCAAAATTAAGAAGATCAGGAGATAAAAGATCAAGCTCGATCCCTTTCTTCAAGAAAGGTTCTAAAGCATCATTCTCAGATGTATCCGTTGATAAACCTAAGAATTCTAATCCAGTGCCGACAAGCTCATTACATAACAAACGTGCAGTCACATAAGTATAGTTTGGCTCTTGTTCGATACGCGTACGAGTCGCCATCATCATCGTTGTTGCGATGTCACTTTCTTTTACGCCGTTATAAAGGTTTTTAACGGTTTCATCGACAATCGCTTGAACGTCAATTCCTTCCAAGCCTTCGCTTGCAGTTTCAATCGTTGCTGTAAGCGCATCTAAATCCAACGGTTGGAGCTGACCGTTGTGATCGGTGATTTGCAATGTTGGATGGTGATTTGCACCTGTTTGCTGACGAGCAGTTGCACGTTGTTCACGATAAATCACATAAGCACGAGCAACTTTTTGCTCGCCTGTACGCATGAGTGCCAATTCAACTTGATCTTGAATTTCTTCGATGTGAATCGTACCGCCAGATGGTAAACGACGTTTAAACGTGTTCATTACCATTTCAGTAAGTTGAGAAATACGGTCATGGATGCGACTTGAGTCTGCTCCTTGTTGACCTTCAACAGCTAAAAATGCTTTCCCAATCGCAACAGAGATTTTCTCAGCATTAAAAGTCGCAATTTCGCCAGTGCGCTTAATAACCTGAAGTTGGCCAGGAGTAGAAGTGATGATGCTCATGTCAGCATAGCTCCATTATCATCTATTTTTATGTTCATGGACCGTTTGAATCGAGCAAAAAGTATGCCACGATGTTTGAGGGATAAACACAATACTTAGTGGTTAAAGTTTATTTTCAACACAAGATACGGGATTTTTAACAGCAGATCAATCCTTGACATTTTAGTAAATTTTTTTTCATGTCTTAACTGCTGAATTCACAGGCACATAGCATAACAAAGCCGCCTAAAAAGGCTTATAGATAACTCTGTGGATAACTCAAAAAACAAACACTTAAATCAGTATCGATCAGTTAAGAAACAAATTGTTTAACACTGGTACAAAATCTATACTCAAAATTCATTCTGCTCTTAAACTGAGCTTGAAATTTAAAAACCTATTAAAATTCATAATTTTAATAAAAATATAACAAAACTATATTGCCGTGTATCAGTTTGGTGAACGACTACTTGTTTACAATGTAAACGTGTGTATATTGCAAAACATAAACCAATGTATCTGTCAGATTTTTAAAGATAGATTCTCTCTGATTGTAGGGGCAAATATATGAGCCAAGAAGAAAAGTTACCGAAGATTTTGATTGTTGAAGATGACGAACGATTAGCGCGTTTAACACAAGAGTATTTAATCCGTAATGGGTTAGAAGTTGGTGTTGAAACAGATGGTAACCGTGCCATTCGTCGTATTATTAGCGAACAACCAGATTTAGTTGTACTTGATGTGATGTTACCAGGCGCAGATGGCTTAACAGTTTGTCGTGAAGTGCGTCCACACTATCATCAACCGATCCTGATGCTGACCGCACGTACTGAAGATATGGATCAGGTTCTGGGCCTGGAAATGGGTGCAGATGACTATGTTGCAAAACCTGTGCAGCCGCGCGTGTTGTTGGCGCGTATTCGTGCGTTATTACGCCGTACCGACAAAGTGACTGAAGATGAAGTCGCACAGCGCATTGAATTTGATGGTCTGGTGATTGATAATGGTGGCCGTTCTGTGACTTTAAATGGTGAGTTGGTTGATTTCACTAGCGCGGAATATGACCTGTTGTGGCTGCTGGCTTCAAACGCGGGCCGTATCCTTTCCCGTGAAGATATCTTTGAGCGTTTGCGTGGCATTGAATACGATGGTCAGGACCGTTCAATTGACGTGCGTATCTCCCGTATCCGTCCAAAAATTGGTGATGATCCAGAAAATCCAAAGCGTATCAAGACCGTTCGTAGCAAGGGTTATTTGTTCGTCAAGGAAACCCATGGTATGTAATTCCATTCATCATTGAAACCTGGGTAGGGGCGAACTGTGTTCGCCTAATATTCATTTTGATATTGAGTCAGCGCATTAATTCACTCGGGCTATTTTCTTTATGGTGAGTCGAGTACTGAAAAACAGCATATTCTTGCGTATTTATGCTGGACTGGTGGTTTTGGTCGTTGTTGTGGCGGTATTCTGTTATTTGCTGGTGCAGATCATCAACTACCAACGGGCGCAGGAATATCGTGAATCCCTGACAGATGGTATTTCCTATGTCATCAGTGAGGGCGTGGCTCGCCAACCAGAAAAACAGCAAAAGCTGGACTGGATTTCAGATGCTTCGGATTTGCTGGAGCTTCCGATCTACTATGTTGATGCGGCGCGGGTGGAACTTTCCCGTACCGAGCGAAAGCGGATTGCCGAACAAAAGTCTGTGGTTCGTTACGATGCCAATAATGGTATTGGTTATGTGATTATTGGGCTGAAAGACGATCCCAAACATTTTCTCTACATTAAGGTGGATAAAATAGGTGAACGGCAGATGAAAGCGCTGCCGATTTTTGTGCTGGACTACCTGATCTTTTATCCAGGTCAAGAGCGCGAATATCTGGAAAAAATTAAAAAGCACTTCTATTATCCCATTGAAATTGCCGATATCCGAGACATTAACCTCGACTCTGAACAGATTGGCCGTTTGCGTCAGGACCAGAGCGTGCTGCTTTATAAAGACAGCGCCAGTATACGTGGCACCACCATCTCGATTGTGTCTCCCATGCCCAACCATCCTGCGCAGGTATTGGTTCTAGGCCCAGTGCCCATGTTCAACTGGATGCCTTTCCAGCTTGCGGCTGGTATCACCCTGTTCAGCCTGTTTTTATTGAGCTTGGGTGTTTATGGTTTGATTCTACCGCTTGAACGTAAAATCCGTCAGGTTCGTCATGCCCTGAATAAAATGAAGTCAGGCGACCTGTCATTGCGTGTCCCGATAGAGGGGACCGATGAAATGGCAAATCTGGCATCAAGTTATAACAATATGTCAGACCATATCCAGCGCCTGATTGAGGCACAGCGGGAATTGATGCGCGCGGTTTCGCATGAGCTGAGAACGCCTGTGGCCCGTATCCGCTTTGGTATGGAGATGCTGGCAGAAGAGGATGACTATAGTTACCGTATTCAGCAGGTGGAAATGATTGACAAGGATATTGAGGCGCTCAATACCCTGATTGATGAGATCATGACCTATGCCAAACTGGAGCAGGGCACACCATCGCTTGATTTTGAAGACCTTGTGTTGGTCGAGGTGCTGGATCAGGTGGTAATGGAGACTGAGGCACTCAAAACCCAGAAAGAAATTGAACTGATTGCGCCGCCTTTGACATTGCGTGTTGATGCCGAGCGCCGTTACCTGCACCGTGTGGTACAGAACCTTGTGGGCAATGCTGTGCGCTACTGTGACAACAAGGTGCGTATCAGTGGTGGTGTGCGTGCTGATGGCAAGGCTTATGTGTGTGTGGAGGATGATGGTCCAGGGATTCCAGAGCAGGAGCGCTCTCGCATTTTTGAGGCGTTTGCGCGTCTGGACGATAGCCGTACCCGTGCATCGGGTGGCTATGGTTTAGGCCTTTCGATCGTGAGCCGTATCGCCTACTGGTTTGGTGGTGAGATTCAGGTTGACCAAAGCCCAAACTTGGGTGGGGCGCGTTTTGTCATGACCTGGCCAGCCAAACGTTATAAACAAAGCGGTAAAAATAAAATCTAGATTTCGGGCATTAGGATTTTATAAGAAACCAAAGCCATTATGGCTTTGGTAAAGTGAATGGCTTAAAACTTGGATAGATTGACTTACTCTTTATTCATGCACAGATGGATCAGGTTCAATCAATGGCTGTCCTGAGCGCAAACCATTGAGCGCATCCGTATTAAAGTCAATCAAAAGTGAATTGTTCTTAACATCAATTTTATAGCTTTTGATGAGTGCCTGATCTCCATTGAGGGTTTCTACCTTGTAACTATCGGCAATATTGAGAATACTTTCTAGATTGGTTGTGGTCGCCGCAAAATCCTCTCTAAATACTTCGTATATGTCTCTTAAATCAAAAATCGCGTTGTCAGCATCTGGATGTTTTCGAACATAACTTTCTATATGGCGCATCAGTAGTTGTGAAAAAAAGAAATAATCCGAGTCGTGGGTGTATTCTAGATGCATATTTTTCTCCTTGTTTGCTTCTTTTAGAATACCCATCTATTGCGTCGGCTGTGTATAAAGATAATTAAAGTATTTTGCTGAATTGCAACATATTATGTCGAAATGACCACCCAATTTCGGCCCTGTCTTTTTGCCTGATAAAGTGCATCATCCGCTTGATTGAATAAATGCTTCATCGCTTGATGGTTCTTAGGCATGCAAATACACAGGCCAATGCTGAGCTGGATGAAAAATGCCGTTGTTGATCAATTGAAATAGCGGTTTGGCTCTTGTGTTGGCGAATCTGTTCAGCACAGGCGTAGGCAGCCTTAAGGCTGGTGTCTGCCATAAAAATGGTGAGCTCCTCGCCACCCAAACGTCCGAGCAGGTTATTCGGTCTAAGCTGTACCTGAATGGTTTGGGGTTTAAACGCTTTAAGTCGTTGCCTGAACGCTGCAAAGGCGGGTACGCTTAGCCAACAATCGCACCGATAAAGCTGGTGGGGCGTCATGTTTGTGGAGGACGCTTCAGTAACTCTAGCAAAACCGAGTTGGCAGGTTTAAATGAAGCCAGAAAAGTTAAGTGTGGTGTGGCACTATTATATAAAATTTGTTTAAATTTTCACCATAAATTTGTATCAATGCAATGATTTAGTTCATGCTGCCATGTTTTTGGGCATAGGGAATGGAATTCGAATGTTTTTAGAGTACAGATAAAGAAAAAAATGATTGATATGTAATACTTGATTTGATAATTCGATTTTTAAGGGTGAATTAGCAGTGATCTGGTAGAGAAGTGTAAATTTATGGACAAAATCATCCGAAAGACTAAAGCGCATCAACTAGCATGCGAAATTAGAAATCAGGTACAATTGGCGGGATTAATTTTGTGTTTGGTGTATTTGAAGGCCAATACATACATTCTTTGTTAAAAATAGGCCTGCCAGGAGTTATCCCCGCATGAGTGCCATTACTCCATACGATTGGGCGATTATCGCTTTCGTGATCGGCGTTACATTTCTTTGCGTTTTTATGCTTACAGTTCCCTTACTCCTCGGGGGTAAAGCATGGGGGCGTGCGAAGCAAGAGCAGTTTGAATCAGGTGTAGTTGGTGCGGGCGGTGCTCGTATCCGCTTGTCAGCCAAATTCTATTTAGTTGCAATTTTCTTCGTTGTCTTTGACTTGGAAGCTCTTTACCTCTACGCATGGTCGACATCAGTTCGTGAGGTAGGTTGGTTTGGATTTACCACGGTCGTTATTTTTGTTGTGGATCTTTTGATCGCTTTGGTTTATGCAATTTCTGTAGGCGCGCTGAATTGGGCACCTGTAGATCGTCGTAAATCTGCTGGTGTGACAACAAAAATTGGTTCACCGAATATGAATATTGCTGACATTACTCGATTCAATAATATTGAAGAGCTTGTTGTCGATCCTACTGGTCATATTCCAGCACAGTCTTCTGGTCGTGTTAAATCTAAAACACCGACTACATCATTACTTAAACAGGAGTAAGTCGGGATGAAATATACTTTAACCCGTGCGAATCCAGATGCCGATCAGTATCCATTACACGATCGTCAAATCGTAACTGATCCTCTTGAGGAAGAAGTGAATAAAAGTGTGATGATGACACGTCTTGAAGATGTGTTGCATACCGCAGTGAACTGGGGGCGTAAAAACTCGTTGTGGCCTTTTAACTTCGGTACTTCATGCTGCTACGTTGAATATGCGACGACTTTAACTGGTGTACATGACTTGTCTCGTTTTGGTGCTGAGGTTATTCGTGCTTCACCACGTCAAGCAGATTTAATGATTGTTGCAGGAACCTGTTTTGTCAAAATGGCACCTGTAATTCAACGTTTGTATGAACAAATGCTTGAGCCTAAGTGGGTCATCTCTATGGGGGCCTGTGCGAACTCTGGTGGTATGTACGACATCTATTCTGTAGTACAAGGTGTCGATAAAATTATTCCTGTTGATGTGTACATCCCAGGTTGCCCACCTCGTCCAGAAGCATTGATCCAAGCATTGATGTTGCTTCAGGACCAAATTCAACTAGAGCGCCGTCCACTTTCAGCGGTGATTGGTGATGATCTTCAGCCTGTGTATAAGCCAAAGATGATGCCAGAACGCGATCGTAAAAATGCGGAACGTATTGCGGTGAAAAACTTACGCTCTATGGATGAAATTAAATAATTTGAACGATGAATTGTGATATGTCTGATATAGATGTGATCATCGGGAAAATTGCCAGAATTTGTATTAAATAGGAAGCCAAGCCAATGGCTGAAACTGACATTGCTATGCCAGAGTCAACGCAAGTTGATTCACGCCCAGCATTTGCAATCGTAGAAGACCTCAAAACCAAATTTGGTGAGAACTTCTATGTGCAGGCGACTTTTGAAGAGTTTCCAACAGTCTGGGTTGAGCGCGCACGCGTGCAAGAAGTCCTTATGTTCCTCCGTAAAGTGGAACGTCCTTATGTGATGTTGTTTGACTTATCTGCAGTTGATGAGCGTTTACGTGTTCATCGTGATGGTTTACCAGCCTCAGACTTTACTGTGTTTTATCACTTGTTATCGCTTGAGCGTAATAGTGATATTCGTATTAAAGTTGCATTAAATGAAAGTGATTTAAGCATCCCAACCGCAACCAATATTTGGCCAAATGCCAACTGGTACGAGCGTGAAGCTTACGATATGTTTGGTATCGATTTCGCAGGGCATCCGATGCTCCGTCGTATCTTGTTACCAACTTATTGGGAAGGTCATCCATTACGTAAAGAATATTCTGCGCGTGCGACAGAATATACGCCGTATATGCAGAATCAAGCGAAACAGGATTTTGAACAAGAACACCTACGCTTTGTGCCTGAAGACTGGGGTCTAAAACGCGGCAATGCTGATGAAGACTTCATGTTCTTGAACTTAGGTCCTAACCATCCATCTGCACACGGTGCGTTCCGTGTGGTATTGCAGTTGGACGGTGAAGAAGTGAAAGACTGTGTACCTGATATTGGTTATCACCACCGTGGTGTGGAAAAGATGGCTGAACGTCAGACATGGCATTCATTTATTCCTTATACCGATCGTGTTGACTACTTAGGTGGTTGTGCGCAAAACATGCCTTATGTGATGGCGGTTGAGCAGCTTGCTGGTATTAAAGTACCTGAGCGTGCGCAAGTGATTCGTGTGATGTTAAACGAATTATTCCGTATCAATAACCACTTGTTATTTTGTGGTACAGCGATTCAGGATGCGGGTGGTATGACCCCTGTATTCTATATGTTCGCAGACCGTCAAAAAGTCTATGACATCGTTGAAGCGATCACGGGTTACCGTATGCATCCAGCATGGTTCCGTATTGGTGGTACGGCACATGACCTTCCAAACAACTGGCAAAAACTTGTTAAAGAATTGCTGGAGTGGATGCCAAAACGTTTGAACGAGTACTACACTGCCGCACTTAAAAACTCAGTATTTATTGGTCGTACCCGCAATGTTGCGCAATACGATGCTAAATCCGCGTTGGCGTGGGGTGTGACGGGTACGGGTTTACGTGCGACGGGTATTGATTTTGACGTTCGTAAATATCGTCCATACAGTGGTTATGAAAACTTCGACTTTGATATTCCTGTGGAATATGAAGGCGATGCATATGCACGTGTCCTGGTTCACTTCCGTGAAATTACTGAGTCGTTGAAAATTATTCAACAGTGCTTGGACAACATGCCATCTGGTCCTTATAAAGCGGATCATCCACTGGCTGTTCCACCACCGAAAGATAAGACATTACAAGATATTGAAACCTTGATTACGCACTTCTTGAGCGTGTCTTGGGGTCCTGTCATGCCTGCAGGTGAGTCATCATTTATGACTGAAGTGGTGAAAGGTGCGAGTACTTATTACTTGACTTCAGATAAGTCAACCATGAGTTACCGTACTCGTATTCGTACGCCGACCTTCACGCATTTGCAGCAAATGCCTTCTGTGATTAATGGCAGTTTGGTTTCTGACTTGATCATTTATTTGGCGACCATTGACGTGGTTATGGCTGACGTGGATCGCTAGGGGTAAACGATTATGATGATTTTGACTGATAAAAAACCTCGTGTGAATGTTGAAGGGATTTTGACCGCTGAAGAAATCCATGACATTGAACATCATATTGATCACTATCCATATCCACGTGCGGCATCATTGGATGCATTAAAATGCGTACAACGTCGTAATGGTTGGGTAGATGACGCTCAAATGAATGCGATTGCACAATTGTTGACAATCAGTGTGGCGGATTTAGAGGGTGTAGCAACGTTCTATAACCGTATTTATCGCCAACCTGTAGGTCGTCATGTGATTTTGTTATGTGACTCAATTGCATGTTTCTTGATGGGTGCAGAAACTTTAGCAGAAGCATTTCAGCGAGAGTTAGGCATCCAGTATGGACAAACCACAGCAGATGGTCGTTTCACCTTGCTCCCAATTTGCTGTTTAGGCAACTGTGATAAAGGTCCAACGTTAATGATTGATGAAGATACTCACGGTTTAGTGGATGTGTCATCAGTTAAACAGTTATTGGAGAAGTATGTATGAATACTGAACCAAAACCAATTTATGGCGACGGTAATCCAGAAACTCATCCACTCACTTGGCGTTTAAGCAAGCAACAACATGTGCGTAGTGCAGATGACTACGAAGCGCTTGAGGGTTATGCGGGCTTTAAAAAAGCACTGAGTATGAAGCCTGCCGAAGTGTTGGAAGTAGTGAAAGCTGCAACGGTTAAAGGTCGTGGTGGTGCAGGTTTCCCAGCTGGAATTAAATGGTCGTTGATGGCGCCAAATGATGGTGGTCCACGCTATTTAATTTGTAATGCTGATGAAATGGAACCAGGTACCTTTAAAGACCGTTTGTTGATGGAAAAACTTCCACATCAATTAATCGAAGGTATGTTGATCGCAGGTTATACCCTTGAAGCAACGCATGGTTATATCTTCATTCGTGGTGAATACATCGAAGCAGCTCAATACTTAAATGAAGCATTAGAGCAAGTTCGTGCCAAAGGTTACTTGGGTGAAAACATCCTCGGTACTGGTTGGAACTTTGAGATGTATGTTCACACGGGTGCAGGGCGTTATATTTGTGGTGAAGAAACTGCATTGATTAACTCGCTTGAAGGTCGTCGTGCCAATCCTCGTACTAAGCCGCCATTCCCGCAAGTGGCAGGGGCTTGGGGTCGTCCAACGATTGTCAACAACGTCGAAACCTACAATAACTTGCCAGCAATCATGTTGCGTGGGCCAGAGTGGTACATCAACCTGTCAGCGCATAAATCTAAAGATCCAGGTACTAAGATTTATGGTGCATCAGGTAAGGTGAAATTCCCGGGACTTTGGGAACTTCCTTTTGGTACAACTGCGCGCGAAGTGATTGAAGATCATGCGGGTGGTATGCGTGACGGTCTAACACTGAAAGCATGGTTACCGGGTGGCGCATCAACAGATTTCTTGGCGGCTGAACATATTGACTTGCCAATGGACGCTGAAAGCATCATGAAAGCAGGTTCACGTTTAGGAACATGTTTGTTGATGGTGGTGGATGAAACCCAATGTATGGTCTCTGCAACGCGTAACTTAGAAGAGTTCTTTGCACGTGAATCATGTGGTTTCTGTACACCGTGCCGTGATGGTTTACCTTGGGCAGTCAAAGCGCTGAAAGCACTCGAAACAGGTACAGGTAAGAAAGAAGATATCGATCATTTACAAGAACTGACGCGTAAATTATGGATCGGTAAAACTTTCTGTGCTCACGCACCGGGTGCGATGGAGCCGCTTATGGGCGCATTAAAATATTTCCGCCATGAGTTTGAAGCAAAGGTTAAAACCCATGCTGCTGCTCTTGACGTAGAACAAGCTTAAGGAATTCGACTATGGCTACAATTCATGTCGATGGAAAATCGTATGAAGTCAATGGCTCTGAAAACTTGCTGCAAGCATGTCTCAGCCTTGGTATCGACATCCCGTATTTTTGTTGGCACCCATCCTTAGGTTCTGTTGGTTCTTGTCGTCAATGTGCTGTTACGCAATATAATAATGCGGAAGATACACGTGGGCGCTTAGTCATGTCTTGTATGACACCAGCTGCTGACAATACCTTTATTTCCATTGAAGACAAAGAAGCAACGGATTTTCGTGCATCAATCGTTGAATTCTTGATGACCAACCACCCACATGACTGTCCAGTCTGTGAAGAAGGTGGTCACTGTCATTTACAAGATATGACGGTGATGACACAACACGATCGTCGTCGCTATCGCTTCACGAAGCGTACCCATCATAATCAAGAGTTGGGTTCGTTTATTGCACACGAAATGAACCGCTGTATCGCGTGCTATCGTTGTGTGCGTTACTACAAAGATTATGCGGGTGGTACCGACTTTGGTGTTTATGCGAATGCATCACGTGTTTATTTCGGTCGTCCAGAATCAGGAACTTTAGAGTCTGAATTTTCTGGTAATTTGACTGAAGTCTGTCCGACTGGTGTATTTACTGATAAGACTCATTCAGCACGTTATAACCGTAAGTGGGACATGCAATATGCACCAAGCGTATGCCAAGGCTGTTCTTCAGGCTGTAACATCTCACCAGGTGAGCGTTATGGCGAAATCCGTCGTGTTGAAAACCGTTTCAATGGTTCAGTCAATCAATACTTCTTGTGTGATAAAGGTCGTTTCGGTACAGGTTATGTGAATCGTGCAGATCGTCCACGTCAACCACAGTTCCGTAATGGTGACACTGTTACAACCGTGAGTGTGGATCAAGCACTTGATCAAGTCATTGCTCAACTAAAAGGCAAAAAAGTATTAGGTATTGGTTCACCACGCGCAAGCTTGGAATCAAACTATGTGCTACGTCAATTGGTTGGACAAGACAACTATTCAACTGGATTGTCTCAAAAAGAGCAAAATCTGGTTGAATTGGCTGCTTCAATCATGCAAACACAGGGTATTTACAACCCGAATATGCGTGAAATTGAAAGTTACGATGCGGTGTTGATCTTGGGTGAAGACTTAACTCAAACTGCGCCACGTATGGCTTTATCGGTTCGCCAAGCAGCGAAAAATAAAGCCAAAGAAATGGCTGCTGCTACGCGTACACCAGACTGGTTAGCTGAACCTGTACAACGTATTGGTCAAGAAGCAAAATCTCCAATCTATATTCTTGCTGCAACGCAAACACGTTTAGCGGATGTAGCGACGGGTGAAGTAGTTGCATCGCCAAATGACATTGCTCGTTTAGGTTTCGCGATTGCTGCTGCGCTTAAAGGTGAAGCGCTGACTGGTTTGGCTGATGATGCAAAAGCGTTTGCACAAACCATTGCAGATACCTTGAAAGCAGCGAAAAAGCCTTTGATTATTTCTGGTACGAGTTTACAAGATCCTGCGATCATCGAAGCTGCGGCTCAAGTCGCTTTAAATCTAGGCGAAAATGCAGGTTTATCATTGACTGTTCCTGAAGTGAACTCAATGGGCTTAGCATTATTCGGTGGCTTAAGTTTAGAGCAAGCTTTTGCCCAGGATTATGATGCCGTAGTTGTGGTTGAAAATGATCTAACTCGTCGTTTGCCAGTCGCTCAAGTAAAAGCTGCGCTTGATAAAGCTCAAACTGTGATCGTATTAGATCACAGCGAAACTGAGACTGTGAAGCTTGCAGATATCGTTCTTTCAGCAGCAAGCTTTGCTGAGGGTGATGGCACTGTCGTGAGTCAAGAAGGTCGTGCGCAACGTTTCTATCAAGTGTATGACCCAAGCTACTACAAGCCTGAATATGCGATCAAGGAATCATGGCGTTGGTTACATGCTGTTGAGACAGGTCTTAAAGGTAAAGCAGTCGATTGGACATTGCTTGATGATGTAATTGATGACATCGTGAAGAATGTACCAGTACTTGAAGCGATTCAAGATGTTGCACCAGATGCAGGCTACCGTGTACATGGTTTGAAAATTGCACGTGAGCCACGTCGTTACTCAGGTCGTACCGCAATGCGTGCGGGAATCTCTGTACACGAACCGAAGCAACCTGTTGATTTAGACTCAGCATTAACATTCTCTATGGAAGGTTATGTGGGTAATCAGACAGCATCGTCTTTAGTACCTTTCGCATGGGCTGCGGGTTGGAACTCGCCACAAGCGTGGAATAAGTACCAAGATGAAGTCGGTGGTCACTTAAAAGGTGGTGATTCGGGTGTGCGTTTATTCGATCGCTTAGCAAAACGTCCTGCACGTAGCTATGTTGCACCGACTGCCGTGGTTGTGAATCCTGAAAGCTTCCGTCTTGTGCCAATGCACCATATCTTTGGTTCTGGTGAATTCACCATTAAAACACCAGCAATGGAATCACGTATTCCTGAAGCGATGTTTGCCGTGGGTGAACATGATGCGACGCGCTTAAATGTTCAAAATGGTCAACGTATTACCGTGAAAGCAGGTGAAACGAGCATCAGCTTACCTGTACAAGTCATCGAATATTTACCAACAGGTTATATTGGTTATCCAATTGGTCTAGCGCCAACCGTTTCATTGGCAGAGCCTGTGTCTGTGGCAGTAGGAGTGTAATTCATGAATCAAGAAATTATACGTCAAACGCCACTTTGGGCTGAGAACTGGCCAATCGCTTATTCAGTGATTCAAGCAGTTGTGATCCTGTTGGTGGTGGTTTTGGTTGCTGCGTTAATGTCATTTATTGAGCGTCGTCTCTTGGCATTATGGCAAGACCGTTATGGTCCAAACCGTGTTGGTCCGGGTGGTATGTTCCAGATCGTTGCCGACATGCTCAAGATCATGTTCAAAGAAGACTGGACACCAAAGTTTGCCGACAAGCTGACTTTTCGTTTAGCACCAGCAGTTGCCATGGCAACTGCGGTACTTTCGTTTATGGTCATCCCAGTAAGTCCTACACTGGGCGTTGCGGATATGAGTATCGGTCTATTGTTTTTTATGGCAATGGCAGGTATCGCAGTTTATGCCGTGTTATTTGGTGGTTGGGCGTCTAACAACAAATACTCATTACTCGGTGGTCTTCGTTCTGCTGCTCAAACTATTTCTTATGAAGTGTTCTTGGGCATCTCATTGATGGGTGTGGTTGCGATTGCAGGCTCATTCAATCTACGTGAAATCGTTGAAGCTCAACGTGATGTTTGGTTTGTTATTCCACAGTTTTTAGGTTTCTTAATCTTTGTGGTTGCAGGCGTTGCGGTGACGCATCGTCACCCGTTTGACCAACCAGAAGCTGAGCAAGAATTGGCTGAGGGTTATCACGTTGAATATGGTGGTATGAAGTGGGGGATGTTCTTCGTTGCGGAATATGTGAACGTGGTTTTAATCTCTGCACTGATCGTAACGTTATTCTTCGGCGGTTGGCTTGCACCATTTAACTTGGAAATTCCATTTGTTCCACCCGTTTTTTGGTTCGTGATTAAAACAGCATTCTTTGTAATGATGTTTGTATTGGCGCGTGGTTCTTTAATGCGTCCACGTTATGACCAAGTGATGAATTTTGGTTGGAAAGTTTGTTTGCCATTGGCGTTGGTCAACTTGTTAGTGACTGGTGCTGTGATTCTGATGAATCAGGCCTAGGACAGCAGGGAGTACAAAATGTATAAAATTCTAGCTGGATTTGGATCGATTGTCCGTTCGTTGTGGATGGTGTTTAGCCATGTAACACGTAAACGCGACACGATTTTATATCCAGAAGTACCAGCTGAACAAATTGTGCCTCCACGCTTTCGTGGTCGTATTATCTTGACGCGCGATCCAGATGGTGAAGAGCGTTGTGTGGCATGTAACCTTTGTGCGGTTGCATGTCCTGTTGGCTGTATTTCATTACAAAAAGCGGAAAAAGAGGATGGACGTTGGTATCCAGAATTTTTCCGTATTAACTTTTCACGCTGCATTTTCTGCGGTATGTGTGAAGAAGCTTGTCCTACAACTGCAATTCAGATGACGCCTGATTTTGAACTTGCTGAATATGTACGCCAAGACTTGGTTTATGAAAAAGAAAACTTATTGATTTCTGGCCCAGGCAAATATCCTGACTATAACTTCTACCGTGTCACTGGTATGGCAGTAAATGGTAAGGAAAAAGGTCAGGCACAAAAAGAAAGTGCGCCAGTTGATGTACGGAGCTTATTACCATGATGTGGCCATTTTATTTGATGGCACTTGTGGCCATCGTATCGACAATACGTGTTGTGACAAATACGAATCCCGTACATGCTCTTTTAAGTTTAATCGTTTCTTTACTTGCTGTTGCTGGTATTTTCATGATCGTGGGTGCGCCTTTTGCTGGTGCACTTGAGATTATTGTTTATGCGGGTGCAATCATGGTGTTGTTCGTCTTCGTGGTCATGATGTTGAACCTTGGACAAGATACCATTGAACAAGAACGTAAATGGTTAACCTCTGATGCATGGGCTTATCCAGCCATGTTGAGCTTTATTTTAGGCTTGATTTTGGTATGGATGTTGGGTGGAGAATACACCACGATTTCTGCACCATTAGGTACAGCAATTGTAGGTCCTAAAGCAGTCGGTCAAGCATTATTTACGCATTATCTATTATTGGTAGAAGTTGCCGCGATGTTATTGCTTGCAGCCTTAGTTGCTGCATATCACCTTGGCAAACGTGAACCAAGTGCAGAAGAGGATAAAGAATAATGGGACACATCCCTTTAGAACATGGTTTGATCGTTGCAACCATCCTTTTTGCACTCGGTTTTTACGGTGTAATGGTGCGACGCAACCTATTATTTATGCTAATGAGCCTTGAAGTGATGATGAATGCTGCTGCATTGGCATTTGTTTTGGCAGGTAGTGTTTGGGCTCAACCAGATGGACAAGTGATGTTCATTTTGATCCTAACGCTTGCTGCTGCCGAGGCGTGTATTGGTCTTGCGATCGTCCTTCAGTTTTATCATCGCTTCCATCACTTGGATGTGGATGCTGCTAGTGAGATGCGCGGATGAGTACATTATATTTAACCGTTTTATTCCCGCTCATTGGTTTTATCCTGTTAGCGGCAGGGCGTAACAAACTGTCTGAAAATGTCGCTGCCATTATTGGTGTCGGTTCAGTGGGTTTATCTGCCTTATTTGCTTTAATCGCTGGCCTTGCCTTTACCAGCAGTGGCCAAACCGTTTTTGTCCAACACTTATGGACGTGGTTCAGTGTTGGTGGTTTTGAGCCAGGCATCAGCTTGCACCTTGATGGCTTGTCATTATTGATGACAGGTATGATTACAGGTGTTGGTTTTCTGATTCATATCTTTGCATCATGGTATATGCGTGGTGAAGAAGATTACGCACGTTTCTTCTCTTATTTCAACTTATTCGTTGCCAGCATGTTGTTGTTGGTACTCGGCGATAACTTGGCGTTATTGTTCTTAGGTTGGGAAGGCGTAGGTCTGTGTTCATACCTCTTGATTGGTTTCTACTACTCAAACCCTGCAAATGGTTGGGCAGCAATCAAAGCATTCACCGTAACCCGTGTAGGTGATGTGTTCTTACTCATTGCATTGTTCTTGCTGTATCAACAGTTTGGTACATTGAATACACAGTACATTGTTGAACATGCAGCGACTGTGATGACGCAAAGCTCATCATTGTCGATTTGGACAGCATTGATGTTGTTCTTGGGTGCGGCAGGTAAATCAGCACAAATTCCATTACAAACTTGGTTAGCGGATGCGATGGCGGGTCCTACACCAGTATCTGCATTGATCCACGCTGCAACAATGGTGACAGCGGGTGTGTACTTATGCTGCCGTATGTTCTCTGTGATGGAAATGGCACCAGAAGTAATGCAGTTCATCTCGATTACAGGTGCAGTAACCTTACTTGTAGCTGGTTTTGCCGCATTGGTGCAAACCGATATCAAACGTATCTTGGCTTACTCAACCATGAGTCAGCTCGGTTATATGTTTATGGCGGTGGGTGCTGAGGCGTATCAAGCTGGTTTATTCCATATGCTTGCTCACGCATTCTTCAAGGCGTTATTGTTCCTTTCTTCAGGTGCAGTGATTCTTGCATGTCATCACGAACAAAACATTTTCAAAATGGGTGGATTACGTAAAAAGATTCCATTTGTATTCTGGTGTTTCGTCATCGGTGGTGGTGCGTTAGCTGCACTTCCAATCGTAACAGTTGGCTTCTTCTCTAAAGATGCCATCTTAGGTGCAGTATATGCACAGTCTACGATCGCAAACCTTCCACTTTATAATACGTTGTATTGGGTGGGTGTAGCGGGTGCATTCTTAACGTCTATCTATACGTTCCGTTTAATCTGGGTGGTATTCTTTGGCGAAGAAAAAACCCATGCACATGCCATTCATGGCGTGACTTACTGGGCACCGCTTGCAATTCTTGCGACCTTATCAACAGGTGTTGGTTATTTCTTGCAAGCACCTGTTGCAAAATTATTGACTGCTGCAAGTATTCCAAGCTTTGTTGTTCCTGAAGCTTTAGAAGAAGCGGTTGCACATGCAGAACATTTAGCAAGTGGTGTTGCCCTTGTTGGTTTAGTTGTTGGTATTTTCTTATTTGCCTTTGCGTATGGTGCGGTTAAATCATTTGCTCAAACATCTTTGGGTTCTGGTTTAGCACATATTTGCCGTACCGCATTTGGTTTTGATGCTTTGTATGACATCGTTTTTGTAAAACCATATTTATTGATTGCGAAAATCTTAGGTCGTGATCCAATTGATGGTTTATGGTTAGTGCTACCTGCACTTGTGAAAGGTGGGAATAGCTTTACAAGTTCGCGTCAAACAGGTTCATTGCGTGAATACGCATCAAGCATGTCACTCGGTGTAGTGGTATTATTGATGATCTTGATCGTGATTCAGGTTGTGGGGAAATAAAATGGAAAATAATTTAATTTTACCCGCACTGATTTTAGTTCCTTTCATTGCTGGTTTTATTTGTTGGTTGGTTGATAAATTTGACCAACATTTGCCACGCTGGATTGCCTTGATTGGTATGCTCATTACCTTTGGTTTGGGTATTGCACTATGGCAAACTGGTACATATAGCTATGAGTTGGGCGGAAAGGTTCCAACCTGGGCAGCTGAATTCCATCTTCCATGGATTCAGACTTTAGGGATTAGTATTCACTTGGCTGTGGATGGCTTATCTTTACTCATGGTTTTACTGACTGCATTACTAGGTGTGATTGCTGTTGGTTGTTCATGGGGTGAAATTCAAAAGAATGTTGGTTTCTTCCACTTAAACCTCCTTTGGAGTTTGGGTGGGGTCATTGGTGTATTTCTTGCAATTGACCTGTTCCTGTTCTTCTTCTTCTGGGAGATGATGTTGGTGCCAGTCTACTTCCTGATTGCACTATGGGGACATTCAGGTTCGAATGGTCGTTCACGTGTTTACGCTGCAACCAAGTTCTTCCTGTATACGCAAATTGCTGGCTTGATCATGTTGATCGGTATCTTAGGCCTGGTGGTCTATGGATACATGATGACAGGTATGATTGGTTTCGATTACAACTATTTATTGGCTGTTGCGAACCACTTGCCGCCTGAAGTTGCCTATGCATTCATGCTGTGTTTCTTCATTGGTTTTGCGGTGAAATTACCAGTATTCCCATTACACGGTTGGTTACCTGATGCGCATGCACAAGCACCAACAGCGGGTTCTGTGGACTTGGCGGGTATTTTGATTAAAACCGCAGCGTATGGTCTGCTTCGTTTTGTGATTCCATTCTTCCCAACAGCATCAGCACAGTTTGCTGATATTGCAATCATTTTGGGTCTGATTGGTATTTTCTACGGTGCATTCTTAGCCTACCAACAAACAGACATGAAACGTCTGCTTGCGTATACGTCTATTTCACACATGGGTTTCATTTTACTTGCAATCTATGCAGGTAATATTCTGACTTTCCAAGGTCTGATGATCATGATGTTGGCACATGGCTTGTCATCTGCTGCATTGTTCATTATGTCTGGTCAGGTCTATGAACGTTTACATACCCGTGATTTACGTTTAATGGGTGGTCTTCGTGGCCAACTGCAATACTTGCCATTCTTCCTGATGTTCTTTGTTGCAGCGCTTGTCGGTGTACCAGGTCTAGGTAACTTTATTGGTGAATTCCTGATTCTTATGGGTTCATTTAAAGCTTTTCCAGCCTTCACCATCATAGCTGCAGTCAGTTTAGTATTTGCAGGTCTTTACGGTCTGATTCTGATTCACAAAGCACTTTTTGGCGAACCAAATGCTGAACAAAAGCAACACTATACGAGCCCACTGAAAGATTTATCACTACGTGAAGTGAGCATTTTGATGATCTGTGTGATCGGTTTACTTTGGTTAGGACTTTACCCACAAACATTCTTGGATGTATCGCATTCAAGCATGCAATGGTTAGTCAATAGTTATATGCCAGTACAAGAAGTTGTCGAAACTGTTCAACAGACTGCGACTCAACTTGAACAAGTGGAGATGCGATAAACCATGAACTTCACACTTTCTTTTTCTGAGCTTATGCCACTTGCCCCTGTGATGATTGTGGCATTGACTGCAGTTGTTGTGATGTTATTGATTGCGATTAAACGTAATCATAATCTGATTGCAACAACGACAGTTGTGGGTCTAAACCTTTCTGTAATTCTAATTGCATATACCATGTTTAGCGGGCACTTTGTCCCTGCGAACGTGATGGGCATGTTTATGGTTGATCCATTTACCATGCTCTACCAATTCCTGATTTTGATTGCTGCTTTGGCTTGTAGCACACTTTCACATGCGTACATTGAAACGTATAAAGATAATCGTGAAGAACTTTATATCTTGTTACTTTGTTCTGTAGCAGGTGCAATGCTATTGGTTGCAAGTTCTCATTACGCTGCTTTCTTTATTAGCTTAGAGTTAATGTCAATTCCTGTGTATGGTATGTTGGCTTATACGCATCAACGTAGCCAATCTTTAGAAGCGGGAATTAAGTATCTTGTACTTTCAGCAACTGCATCTGCGATGTTGTTGATGGGTATGGCATATATCTATGCGTATACAGGTTCATTGTCATTCTATGATTCTGTTCAAACTTTGATGACTGCGATCAAGCAACCAATGGTGCTATTAGGTCTAGGTCTCATTATCTTTGCCGTTGCATTTAAGCTTTCACTTGCACCATTCCATAAATGGACGCCTGATGTGTATGCGGGTGCACCAGCACCTATGGCGACATTCCTGGCAACGGCGGCGAAAGTTGCAACGATTGGTTTGTTTGTACGTTACTTATTAAGTTCTGGTGCAATCTTAGTTGAACCAATAGTGACTGTTTTGACAGTTATTGCTGTGTTATCAATTTTGGTCGGTAACTTACTTGCAGTACGTCAAGTTAACTTAAAACGCATCCTTGGCTATTCATCAATTGCACACTTTGGTTATTTGTTGATTGCTTTGATTAGTATGACGTATGCAAGTTTAGGCAGTGTAACGGTTTATGTGATTACTTATGTATTTACAACAATCGGTGCATTTGGTGCAGTTGCGTTAATGTCTAGTCCATATAACAATGTTGATGAAGCACAAAGTCTTGCAGACTACCGTGGTTTGTTCTGGCGTCGTCCGATCTTGACTGCAACATTGACCGTGATGATGTTGTCATTAGCAGGGATTCCATTAACTGCAGGTTTTATTGGGAAATTCCTTGTGATAATGGCTGCTGTAACAACTCAACATTGGTTCTTGGCTGCAATGGTCGTTGTAGGAAGTGGTATAGGCTTATACTACTACTTACGTGTGATGGTGGTGATGTATATGACACCGCCAGATGTTCCACGTATTGATGCTGATGCACATTGGGGAACTAAAGTTGGTGGTATCATGGTACTCGGTGCCGCATTACTTGTACTACTTCTGGGCATCTATCCAGACCCAATGATCAATTTAGCATTGAAGTCAGAAATTCTTTCTCCATTGCATTTCATGTTGTCTCAACAACAATAATGATTTGATTTGTACAAAAAAGCCTCCAAAAATTGGGGGCTTTTTTAATGAAGAGTAAAAAAACACTCTATAATACTCAAAGATTAATATTAGTTAGGTACTTACTCGTGTCTATTCAGGAAATTCGCCATCCGTTGATTCGCCATAAACTTGGTCTGCTCCGTCGTTCAGACATCAGCACAAAGAACTTCCGTGAATTGGCGCAAGAAGTCACGATGTTACTCACTTATGAAGCAACTAAGGATCTGCCTGTTGTCGATCATGAAATTGATGGTTGGGCAGGTAAAGTTTCGACTCAACGTATCGCAGGCAAGAAAATTACCATTGTTCCTATCTTGCGTGCTGGAATTGGTATGCTTGAAGGCGTACTGAACCTGATTCCAAGTGCCAAAGTGAGTGTCTTGGGTTTAGAGCGTGATGAGGCGACTTTAGAAGTTCGTACTTACTATAAAAAATTAGTACCTGATGTTGCGAATCGCTTAGCGATGATTATTGATCCAATGCTGGCTACGGGTAATTCACTTATTGCGGCAATTGATGTGCTTAAAGCAAGTGGTTGTAAAGATATACGTGTTATGGTTTTGGTTGCTGCACCTGAAGGTGTTGCAAAAGTAGAAGCTGCGCACCCTGATGTACGTATCTATACGGCATCGATTGATCAAGGTTTGAATGAGGATGGCTATATCGTTCCAGGCCTTGGTGATGCGGGTGATAAGATTTTTGGTAGTGTTCAAAAAGATTAATTTTTGAAAATATGCTTAAAAAAGAGACTTAATCCAACCGTACTGTTTTCAGGGGAGGATTTAAAGTCTCTTTTTTTATATACTGAAATACAGTACTTGCAAAATTAGGTGAATGTCATGAAAAAAGAATTTTATCAGGGAAAAGTTAAACAATATAATCCAGACAAAGGGTTTGGTTTTATTGCAACTGCTGAAGGCGAGATCTTTTTTCATATTTCAGATTTTCCTGCATCGGAAGGTGAGCCGAAACGAAATGAAAAAGTAAAATTTGTAGCCCTAGAAAATAATGGAAAATTTAAAGCAGTACAAATTGAACGAATAGATCCGAATCCTGCAAAAACTAAAAAAAATAAAATATTGGCTCACAATGAATCGATTACATCAGAATTGTTATCAAACTTTCGGCGTTAGGAGAATGCATGATGAATCGCTCATCAGCAAATAAAAATACTTGCTTTGGCTTTATCGCTGTCCAACAGCGCAGCATTATTTTTTGTGATGATGTCAAATTTGATATATTACGTTGTGAATTTTTTAGGGTAATGTGATGCTAAAAACTGGAACAATTAAAAAATCTAATAAAGAGTGGGGTTTCCGTTATGCAAAGTGATATTGATATTGTAGTTACTCAAAGTAAGACTTTGGAAGCATTGCTAGAGCAAAAATTTGGTGCTACTGGGCGTGGGTTGCATGAAAAATTAAGTAGTATTGAATATCAGCTTGAAGCTGGGCTGGTGAAGAATATACGTTGGATAGCCACTATGCGTAATAAAGTGGTACATGAAAATTTCCAATTGACCAATCAAAATGACTTTTTAAGAAGTTGTCAGCGTGCTTTAGAGGGCTTACAAAACTCGCAGCATACAACGTCGGAACGTGTAAATTCCTCATCACGAAATTCATATAACACAACACCCAAACGTATCGTATCTCATTCAAGAAGAAAAACTAAACGAAAGAGTGAATCAGGTGGTTTTTTTGGGACAATCATTACAGTCATTATTTTTGGCATAATCGGCTATTTTGTGTATGGTTTTATTCAAGACTTTTTGCATCGTAATGAATTGACAAATCAACCTGTAATACAGGAAACCTTAAAAATAGCAAATACTCAAGCAGTAAGTAGCAATCCCAATCATTTTCAATGTGATGGGCGAACTCACTGTTCTCAAATGCGATCACTTGAAGAGGCACGTTGGTTTGTAAGAAATTGTCCAAATACACAAATGGATGGAAATAATGATGGTGAACCATGTGAAAATGATTCACGTTGGTAAAAAAAGATCAGGCTTAAACCTGATCTTCACAAAACTGCAAGAATGCCTTTAAACCAGGTCCCTGATACTTCTGACGATGTACCAGCATAAACAGGGGACGGGTGAGTTCCCAGAAAGGTGTATCCAGAATGACCAATTGACCTTTTTCTTGAAGCGGTTCAATCGCAAGCCGTGATACACAGGTTATCCCCAGACCATTGGCAACAATTTTCAGGATGGCTTCATTGTGACCTAGGGTAAGGCGAATGTTGGCATCAGGTAGGTCTTTTAATATAGCGTTGTCAAAGACTTCACGTGTGCCTGAACCCTCTTCACGTAAAATCCATTCCACATCATTAAAGTCTGCTGGAGTGAGGGGATGGTTTAACTGGGTTAAGGGATGTTGCGGAGCGCAACACACCGCGAGTTCATCATCACGCCAATGGATGCACTGTAACTGGGGCAAATGGCATGAGCCCTCAATCAGGGCCAGATCAAGCTGAAACTGGTTCACCGACTCAATCATTTGACGGGTATTGCCCACCTGTAACTGTAAATGTGCCTGTGGATGACGCTGTAAAAAATCTGCCATAAGGTCAGGCATCAGGTAGTCGCTTATAGTCAGGGTTGCACCTAGACGGAGATCGATACTTTGTAATTCACCCTTGGCGGCCTGTTCAAACGATTCACAACGACCTAAAATTTCCAGGGCCTGCGGCAACAAAAAACGGCCCAGATCATTTAACTGCAAGCGCTTGCCCAAGCGGTCAAATAACGGTGCGCCAAGACCATCTTCCAAATCGGCCAGGGCCATGCTTGCCGCACTTTGGGTGAGTCGGACAGCATCACTCGCCTTGGTTACAGTTCCCTCTTGAGCGACCGCCACGAAAACAGCCAATTGGCGTAATGTCATGCGCATGTTAAAAGCCTTACCGTTCGAGTTTAAAAGTATTCATGAATTATCTGATCATGCTAACATGAGCTCACTGTTTCGTGCCACGTTCAAATCATGTCAATTGAAAAATTTAGCGTAGAAAAGGTTTTATCTGTACATCGCTGGGCCCACAATCTGTTTAGCTTCACCATGACCCGACCAGCGCATTTTAAATTTACTGCAGGGCAGTTTGCCCGTATTGGTTTAATGGTTGGTGATGAACTGGTGGTGCGTGCTTACTCAGTGGTGTCTTCGCCATTTGATGAAACGCTGGAATTCTTTTCAATTGTCGTTCCCGATGGGGCTTTTACCTCAAACCTGCAACATTTAAAGGTGGGTGATGAGCTGTATCTTGAAAAAATATCTTATGGCTATTTAACGCTGGCACGTTATCAGCAGCCTTTACCACAGGATTTATGGCTGTTGGCAACGGGAACGGGTTTGGCACCATTTTTATCAATGCTGCAAGACTTTGAGACCTGGAATAAATATCAACAAATCAATTTGGTCTACAGTGTTCGTACCGCATCCGAACTGGCCTATGTTGACCGTATTCAGGAAATCGCCAAGCTATTTGGTGAGGGGCATTCAGGCTTTAGATTTATTCCAATTATCACCCGTGATCCAAATGCGGCTTTACATGACCGTTTACCAGTTCTGATTGCAAATGGTGAGCTGGAAAAGGCAGCAGGATCAGAATTGAGTCCAGCAAGCAGCCATGTCATGTTGTGTGGCAATCCACAAATGGTGGAAGATACCAAGGAAGCATTAAAACAGCGTGGCTTGACCATGAACCGCCGTGGTGAGGGGAATATTGCGGTGGAGAATTATTGGTAATATTGGGTGGACTGGATATGTTTTAGTGTACGAACATATCCATAAATTCACGGATTTCCTGAATCGCGGTATCAACATCGGTGGTGAGCCATGTGGGTTCAAACAGTCCTGCATAGTGTTCCAGACGTTCCTGTGGAACAACAAGGCGAACAGGGCATTCTTCCTCAAGCAAACGCCACGGCAGAATCGGAACCTCATTGTCCAGAAAAGCCTGAACATCGCGGATATCCACAATCATCGCATTGATGCATTCAGGAAAAGGCATCACTGAAAGTTCTTCGGTACGGCGGCGGAAATATTCAAGATCGCCCCATTTCAGGGTATAGCTGGGTTTGTTGAACTCAATCAGTCCAATCAAATGCTCATCTCGTGTGTAATGTAGAAAACACTGATGGGTTACATCCGTATCTAGATCAAGTGAGACACTTTGCTGTTGGTAGGACATAAAGCAGAACATTTAGGAATTGAGGGCGCGTAGTATAGCCTATTTTTAGTGTTTTCTAAACCGCGTATATTTTAAACAAAAAATAAGGAAGAAACAGTAGAGTTTTGCAACAGAAACAACGATAGTGCGAAGCTTTTTCACACAATGCAACATAAGCAGTTGCTAAGATAAGAGCCTGAGAAATAAAAATTATGAGGGCTAGCTATCATGCATGATTTTAGTAAGCCACAGCCTCATGTGGCAAGTCAGGAGGAAGTTGCAAAGAAAAGGAAATTACCCATTTACATATTGGTCATTGTGGGGATTTTCCTGATTGCACTTCTTGTTTATATGGTCGCGGATCATTCAGCGAATCCAACTGCACAGGCAATGTTGTCTCATATGCAGTCGGTACTTTTGGATGCCTAGATCATTTATTTTTAGACCAAAACCTGTTGAATTGAAAAAGCTCATTGGTGTGAATCAATGAGCTTTTTTGCAAAATTATGCGGACTTTTTGTTGTATTAGTGCTGCCGTTTATTGATTGTAAAATAGACAAAAATTAAGGTTGAGACATCCATAAGTTATGTTCTTGGTTATAGAGCGATCATGGGTGGTTTGATTAATTTTAAAACACAACATAAGGATAACAACACATGAATGAATATTTTACTGATCCCTCCCTCAGAGGAGGATTCGATGCAATGTATTATTGGGACCAGTTTCACCCAATTTTAGCGGCAATTGTTATCTTACTTTTAGGTTGGATTATTGCATTGATTGTTGCTGCTGGCGTGAAAAAGTTACTCCAGAAACTGAACACCAATCATAGATTGTCTTCTGCCACTGGTCATAAACCAAATATTGAAAACCTGCTTTCCAAACTGGTTTTCTGGTTTGTGATTATCCTTGCCGTTGTCGGGGCATTGAATGTGCTGAACATCAGTGGCGTGAGTGATCCATTCAGCAATATGGTTGGTCGGATTCTGGCCTTTATTCCAAACCTGCTGGCGGCCGTTGCAGTCGGTTTTATTGGCTGGATATTGGCAGGGCTGGTCAAGGCAGGACTAACCAATGTGCTTGCCAGAACGGAAATGGACGAGAAGCTCAGCAATGAGGTGGGTGTAGGCTCACTCAGCAGTAATATTGGTGAAATTTTCTACTGGCTGGTCTTGTTGCTGTTCTTGCCAATTGTGCTGTCTATTCTAGGCCTGACAGGCCTGTTGATTCCTGTACAGAATATGGTGAATGAGGCGGTTGCGTATTTACCGAACCTACTTATAGCAGGTGTCATCATTTTTGTGGGCTACATTCTGGCAAAAATTGTGCGTGGCATTGTCGAAGGGTTGAGTAATAGCCTTGGCTTACAGACACAGGCAGAAAAAATAGGTTTGTTTAAGAACTCCAATGTATCCAAATTTCTGGGTTCGTTTGTTTTTGCCATCATTATTATCACGGCCTTGATTGTGGCATTTGAGGCACTGGGTATAGAGGCAATTTCCCAACCTGCCACAGCAATGCTCAATCAAATCATGTATGCAATTCCACAAATTATTGCTGCTGGTCTGATCTTGATTGTGGCCTATGTAGTTTCCCGTTTTGTTGGACGTTTGGTGGCCGAACTGGTTTCAGGAGCGGGTGTTGATGAAATTCCAATGAAGCTGGATGTGCAACGCTTCCTTGGACAAACCCGTGTTTCAGATATCATCGGTTGCCTGATAGTATTCTTTACCATGCTGTTTGCTGTTTCAGAGGCTGCTGACCGACTTGGTTTGGAACAGATCAGTGTGCTGATTGCAATGTTTATCCAGTTTGGTGCCAGTATCCTGCTTGGTGCGGTAATTCTGGTTGTTGGCTTCTGGCTGGCCAATGTGGTTGCCAATGTGATTCAACGTGGTGAATACAATAGCTCACGCTGGTTGGGCAATCTGGTTCGTATTTTAATTATGGGCTTGGTGATTGCGATGGGCTTAAGGGCAATGGGTATTGCTGACTCTATTGTGAACCTCGCATTTGGCTTAACCCTCGGTTCAGTTGCTGTCGCGTTTGCTCTGGCTTTTGGTCTAGGTGGTCGTCAACCTGCGGAACGTTTGCTCAGTGATCTGTTGGATAAAGCAAAAACTGAGGCAAAACATCCAAATCCGTTGCGTCAAAATGAGATGACGCCAAATAATCCAGTGAGTACAGCAACTCCTGCACCAGCCAATCCAGTGAATCCGATAGCGCCAACACCAATCAATCCAGAGAATCCAAAACCACCGATTCCTCCATATTCGGATGAATAGTAAAAATAATCTTTGATTTTTTTGGTCAATTCGACCACTCTAGGCAGGGTGGTCGTTTTGTTTGTATAGTGGCTAAAATCCCCTCATACTTCGTTATGAAACTTGCCAATAGATTTGCTATTACCTACGTTTCATGCCTAGTCTGATGAAATTTTAGCCTACAACGCAATTCATTTATAAAATATCAACCGCCCCAAAATAAAAAGTCTATAGGAGGATAAAATGAAGAGGCCAAATCGTGTATTCGCACCCATTATTATTGCAGGCATCACTGTAGGCTTTTTGGCCAGTGCGTATAAGTTTGTGGTTGCCAAGTCGGGTTCAGTGAAAGAGAAACCGATTGAAAATACTCAGCAGGCACTTTCCTCAGAGGCAGCAAACTCTTCAGATGAACGAAGTTAAAATATTTCAAGGGTAGTGCAAAACACTATTCTGTACTGCAAAACAGCTAGACAAACTGGGCTGCGGCTTGGGCAGATGACCATGCCCACTGGAAGTTATATCCCCCTAGATGACCTGTCACATCGAGCACTTCACCAATAAAATACAAGCCTTTCTGTTTCTTGCTTTCCATTGTTTTTGAGGATACTTCGCTGGTATCCACTCCTCCAAGCGTGACCTCGGCAGTACGATAGCCCTCCGTTCCCGATGGCTTCACTATAAATGCATGCAGTTGCGCCGCAATCTGTTCAAGTTGAAGATCGCTGATATTTCCAATCGCTGTCTCACTTTGTTCAGCCCAAATCAGTTGCTGTAGTTCCAGCACGATACTTTTTGCAGTAAATTCATTTAACAGGGTACGCAGTAATACCTTAGGCTGTGTTTTTTTCTTTTCCTTAAAAAATTGCACGAAATCCTGACCTGGAAAGAAATCAATGTTGAAGCTTTCCCCTACATGCCAGTAGTTTGAAAGCTGCAATGAGCTTGGGCCACTTAAACCACGATGGGTAAATAGCAGGGCCTCGGTAAATTGATGGAGGTCATTGATTAAGGTGGCATCTAGGGCATTGCCGCTTAGTCGTGTCGTGACTTCCTTAAAATGGTCTGAAAAGGTAAAGGGGACCAGACCTGCACGGGTAGGGAAAACATGATGGCCAAACTGCTGTGCAAGTTCATAGCCAAATCCTGAACCGCCAAGGGTTGGAATGGATAAGCCACCTGTTGCTACAACCAGTGATTCACAATGATAAGTTCCTTGGCTGGTTTCAATGACAAAACCTGAATCAGTCTGGGATTTTGCCTGCTGAACTTCGCAGTGGGTTTGAATTTTGACCTGTTTGGCCTTGTCACATTCTGAGAGTAACATTTCCAGAATTTCCTTGGCCCCGTTCAGGGTAAACAGTTGTCCGTGCTTGCGTTCTTCGTATTCAATGCCATATTCACAGACCAAGCCAATAAAGTCCCAGTTGGTATAACGGCTAAGGGCCGAAATCACGAAATGTGGATTTTCGGAAATATAGTTGGAGGGCTCAACATCCAGATTGGTAAAGTTGCATTTACCTCCCCCTGACATCAGAATTTTTTTACCGATCTTATTGGCCTTTTCCAGTACCACAACCGAACGCCCACGTTTGCCTGCTTCAGCAGCCAACATCAGGCCTGATGCACCCGCACCTAAAACAACAACATCAACCTGATGAACCATGAGTATTACTCGGTAGACGAAAAGCGGGCAATTATAAAAGATTTGTGGGGGTTTTAATATGCTTCAAGCTTTCCCTGCAACCCACCTGTATGAATGGCCAGGATTCGAGTGTGGGCAGGGAAATGACTGTGCTGGATTAAATCAAGAAGTCCCATCATCATTTTAGCGGTGTACACCTGTTCCAAGGGGATATCATATTGTTGTTCAAATTGCTGCATAAATTGCAGCAGTTCAAGCGTGGTTTTGGCATAACCACCACAACAATAGGCATCAGTTAAAGACCAATTGCTTTTATCAGTCCATTGTTGAATGTCATGTTTGAGAAAATCACCTTTTAATGCAGAAAAGCCTAAAACATGCTGTAGCTCTGAGCTGCTTTCAATAATGCCTGCAAGGGTTCCACCTGTACCCACAGCACAACAAATTACGTCATAATTTTCTAAATCATCAGGGGAGAGGATTTCCTGTGTCCCTTGAATGGCAAGGGCATTGCTTCCGCCCTCTGGAATAATAAAGGCTTGAGGGTATTGTTGCTGCAACTGTTGTAGATACTCAGCTTGATGGCGTAAACGATATTTAGTCCGACTGACAAAATTTAACTGCATACCCAAATCATGTGCTGTTTGTAGCGTTGGATTGAATGGTTGCGAAGCCAGTTCTTCACCACGAATCATGCCAATACTTTGAAAACCAAAATGCTGTGCTGCAAAGGCTGTTGCGGCAATATGATTGGAAAATGCACCACCAAAAGTGAGGACTTGAGAAAAACCTTGCTGTTGTGCTGCCAAGAGGTTGTATTTCAGTTTAAAAAACTTGTTGCCCGAAATCTGGGGATGAATCAGATCAAGGCGTTTGATGGTCAGTTGAACAGGCTGGGGAAGCTGCAATGTTTGATAAGGAATGGGAAAGGCAATGTGATCAAACATTTTTTGCGAACGAGAAATGAATTTGACCACATTGTAAATGTATTTGATTGAGAATGTCAGTAGAGGCTTTTCTCATCTCAGATCTAAATCTTAAGACACTTTATCACCCGCTTTAGCCCCAGATTCAGGTGAAATCACCCAAACACCTTCACCATTACCCGCCGCAAGTACCATGCCGTTAGAAATACCAAAACGCATTTTACGCGGTGCAAGGTTAGCCACCATCACCACTAATTTGCCTTTTAAATCTTCTGGCTGATAAAACTCACGAATACCACTAAATACATTGCGTGGTTCAGCTTCACCGACGTTTAAAGTGAGTTGAAGTAATTTATCAGAACCCTCAACGGTTGCTGCTTCTAAAACTTCTGCCACACGAAGATCAATTTTCATAAAATCTTCGATACCAATCGTGCTTGTGTTAAGAGTAGCTTCACCCACTTTTGGCTCAGGCTTTTTCTCGGCTTTCTTCTCTTTTTTCTTCTCGGCTTTTGGCGCTTCTGCCGCAGCAGCCAAAGAATCTTTAGACGCATCTACCATTGCTGCAACTGCTTTAGGATCCACACGCTGCATAAGCGGTTGGAATTGAGCAATTTCATGTGCCACTAAAATCTGCTTGCGAGATTCAAAATCAAAGCTTTCAAGCTGCAAGAATGCCTGAACTTGAGCCGCAAGTGTAGGAAGCACTGGAGCCAAGTAAATCGCAAGTTGACGGAATAAGTTAATACCGACTGAGCAAACATCATGAACTTGTTGTTCTTGACCTTCTTGTTTTGCAAGTGCCCACGGTTTTTTCTCATCAATATATTGATTCGCTTTATCCGCAAGTGCCATGATTTCACGAATTGCAGCAGAAAACTCTCGTGCCTCGTATGCCTTGGCAATCGAATCACCCGCATCAATAAAGCTTTGAACCAGCTCAGGTTCAGCACAGGTACTGGATAAAGTATTATTGAAATTGCTATTAATGAATTTTGCACAACGGCTAGCAATATTCACTACCTTACCAACCAGGTCAGAATTTACTTTCTGAACAAAGTCATCCAGATTCAAGTCTGAATCTTCAACTTTGTCAGAAAGCTTAGACGCAAAGTAATAGCGTAAATATTCAGGGTTTAAATGCTGTAAATAAGTTTCGGCTTTGATGAATGTGCCACGAGACTTCGACATCTTCTGACCATTCACGGTCAGGAAACCATTGACGAATAAACCTGATGGCGTGCGGTAGTTTGCACCCTCAAGCATGGCAGGCCAAAATAGCGCATGGAAATAAACAATGTCTTTACCAATGAAATGGTAGACTTCATTTTGTGAATCTTTTTTCCAGAAATCATCAAAACTTAAATCTGGACGTTTGGTTTTGATATAGTTTTCAAAACTCGACATATAACCAATCGGTGCATCGACCCAAACATAAAAATATTTGTTTGGTGCATCTGGAATTTCAAAACCGAAATAAGGTGCATCACGGGAAATATCCCAGTCAGATAAACCAGCATCGAACCATTCATCCAGCTTATTGGCAATCGAAACAGGTAAACGACCTTGATCACGCGTCCATTTTTGCAAATATTCAGCAAAATTAGGAAGCTTAAAGAAGTAGTGATCTGATGATTTTTCTACAGGCGTTGCGCCACTCAAGGTTGAGCGTGGATTCAATAATTCAGTTGCATTGTAAGTTGTACCGCACACTTCGCATGCATCGCCGTATTGATCTTCGGCTTTACATTTCGGGCATGTGCCTTTAATGAAACGGTCAGACAAGAACATGCCTTTTTCAGGATCGAATAGTTGTGTGACAGGACGAACAGCGATATTGCCTGCTTCACGGTTTTTAATATAAATCTCAGATGCACGTGCTTTGTTTGCATCGCTATGAGTTGAATCATAATGATCGAAATGCACACCAAAACCATCAAAATCACGAATGTGTTCTTTTTGAACATTGGCAATTTGCGCTTCAGGACTGATGCCGTTTGCTTCAGCACGTAACATGATCGCTGTACCATGAGCATCATCCGCACATACGTAAGTCACGTCATGACCCATTGCACGCATCGCACGAACCCAAATATCTGCTTGGATATAACCGAGTAAGTGACCCATATGGATAGGACCATTGGCATAAGGGAGGGCATTGGTGACTAAAATTTTACGCACGGATATTGTTCTCTCATTCGTATTTACAAGGTGGATGATTTTACATGACTTAAGACAGACTTGCACAAGGGAATCGGTGAAATCTTTTTAATCGGATTAGACTGCCTGTGTTAGTTTTAAACTTCATCAAAACTTCACTTTGGCTTCAGTCAAAGTACGTCTATTTAAATGAAAATAAATACGGCATCAAATCGCTGGAGAGAAAAATGCGATCTTGGAATTTAGTCTGTGCATCGTTATTGGCATGTTTTATATGAAATCTTCAAAAAAGAGTTTCAAGCCTAAAATTGACCTGATTCATTGATAGGATTTTTATATCCAAAAATTCAAAAAGTTATCGATCAGCAATGATTTGAAGCTTACTGTATTCCAATTGTTTCAATTTGCAGCAATTCCGCCAAAATTTAACAGAACCTTGTATAACTATAGGCAGAAAACAATTGTGGCTTTCATGACATAGTAATAGTAAGAGGAAATAACATCATGACAAATGATAAAATTGATCAGTTAAAAGATTTCGCTGCAAAAGACCTTGCACAGACTAAGGCGGACCTTCAGCATGCAAAAGATAAAGCCAGTGAATTAGGCAAAGACATTAAACAAAAAGGTCAGGAAACTGTCGAAGATGTTAAAAACTTTGCATCAAAAGACCATGAGCAAACCAAAATTGACTTGCAGCAGGCAAAAGACAGAGCGAGTGAATTGAAACAAAAAGGGGAACAAACTCTGGATGACTTAAAGAGCAATGCAAGTGAAAAGTATGATGAAACTAAGGCAGCTTTATCAAGCAAGGCGGATGAACTAAAAGATAAATTAGCCGATACTCAACAAGCAGCAAAAGAGAAGTTTGATCACTTTAAGGAAGAGGCCAGCCATAAACTTGATGATGCAAAGGCTAAAGCCGCTGAGTTAAAAGATGAGGCTGCTGCAAAACTTGATGAACTGAAAGCTCAGGCGAGTACTAAGCTGGATGATTTAAAGAAAGCGGCAACCGATGCTGTAAATAAACTCAAAGGTTAATCGTTGCTAAAATTCTAAATCATGGACGTTCATATTGAGAGAAGAAAATACGCTATAAAAAATGAGCAATTATCTTCGTAGATGTGAGCGTCTATTCTGCAATACTGCTAAACTAGCCAAACTCAGTGATATGTTGATCTGTTTTTGGAGTAAACAAAATGTCGTGGCTTTCTTCCTTAAAATCTGTTTTTTCACCAGCGCAAGAAGTCAAGGAAGATGACATCCAAACCGTTCTACAAAACTATATCCTCCCCTATTCAGAGAATCGCTTAAAAGACCGTATTAGTCAGGTCAACGTACAAGAGCATGTTTTACAACTGACCATCAATACCTTTCCACAAGAAAAAGACCATTTACAACAGATTCACGATGAGCTTGCCGAAGCCTTGGAAAAGTGTGGGATTCAGGAACTCAATCTTCATATCATCCAGCAAAAACATGCAGCACATGGCGAAGCTGCGCATAGCTGCTCACCCAAGCCTAAAGCGGAAAATAGCAATTTACCGCCAGTCATGGATGCCTCACCTAAACCTGAAACTGATCCGAATAATCCACCAATTCAAAAAGCTGCGCCGCAGCAACGCGATGTGGCAGCCCATCCACGTATCCAGAATGTGATTCTGGTATCGTCGGGTAAAGGTGGGGTGGGTAAATCCACCACTACGGTCAACCTTGCGCTTGCCTTGCAGCAATTGGGTTTAAAAGTTGGGGTCTTGGATGCAGACATTTATGGCCCAAGTATTCCAACCATGCTGGGTAATGCGGGTAGAACCCCCCTGATTGAAAATGAACACTTTGTTCCACTGGATGCTTACGGCATGGCGGTACTTTCGATTGGGCACCTGATTGGGGCGAACAATACCCCAGTGGCTTGGCGAGGACCAAAAGCAACAGGTGCACTGATGCAATTGTTTAATCAAACCTTGTGGCCTGATCTGGATGTGTTGGTGATTGATATGCCACCAGGCACTGGAGACATTCAACTTACGTTGGCACAGCGTATTCCAGTCACAGGTGCCGTCATTGTGACCACACCGCAAAATGTTGCACTTATGGATGCGGTAAAAGGCATTGAATTATTTAATAAAGTGAACATCCCTGTATTGGGTGTGATTGAAAATATGTCCACCCATATCTGCTCTAACTGTGGTCATGAAGAGCAGATTTTTGGTACAGGAGGTGGTGATCAGTTATCTGGGCAATACCATATTCCATTGCTTGGACGCTTGCCTCTGGATGCTAAAATTCGTGAGCATGCAGATAACGGTAAGCCGAGCGTGATTGCACAGGATAGCGCGGCGCAAAGCTATATCAATATTGCCCAAGCTGTAATACAACACATGGAAAAGCTGCCTAAACGCCAAAGAGATGACAAACGAATCTTCTAAAGTAAAAGACCTCTAAATTTAGAGGTCTTTTTTTATAAACCAGAGCTGTTTTACAAACATGATTTAAGCAATACGTTATATTTAACCTATTTAAAATTACCAATTTTTATGCAGTGACTTTAGAGTAAAGTGGACTTGAGATTATAAAAATATAAATAAAACATGTGCTTAAATAATCTGCCGTCATAAGTGCTTACAGTTAAAATTTTGCTATGGATGAGCAATTGGATTAATGTAAAAACATCTTTTAGTGAGGTCATTCAATGATTTCATGGTTTTTTATTGGTTTAGTCATCACCATTTTGCTTACTCCTGGCCCAACCAACACCCTGCTTGCATCTTCAGGTATTCAGGTGGGGTTGCGTAAATCATTATTACTCATTCCAGCAGAGGCAATTGGTTATATCATTGCAATCAGTGCATGGGGAATGCTGATCGGCAAAGTTTCTACTACACTACCTTTATTACCCACTTTTCTTAAATTATTGAGCGCAGGCTATATTGTTTTTCTGGCTGTAAAATTATGGCGTACTGCCGATCAGAAAGTGGCGTTAAACCAACCGACCATTCGCTCGCGTGAGTTATTGTGTGCGACTTTACTCAATCCTAAAGCGTTATTATTTGCCTCAGCTATTTTCCCAGCAGTGGCATGGAACAGCCAGCAAATCTACATGGCGCATATGGGTACATTTGTTGCACTGATTCTCCCGATTGCATTGTTCTGGATTTCTGTTGGTGCAGCCCTCGCCACCAATAAAGTAAAATGGCTGTCGCAATCCAAATTACAACGTACCGCATCAGTTGTCTTGCTCAGCTTCTCAATTCCAATTAGCTACTCAGCACTGATCAATTTATAATATTCCAAGCGCTATCAATGATCGCAGAATAGGGCTGTTATTTCCATTGATGTCATTTTGCGTTAAAGTACCTGCCAATCATTCACTTCGTCTTTGGATAAAAAGTCATGGCAATAAAATCTGATCGTTGGATTCGTGAAATGAGCGAAAAACACGGCATGATTGAACCTTATGCAGAGAATCAAGTTCGTTTCGATGCAAACGGAGAAAAACTGATTTCCTATGGGGTATCCAGCTATGGCTATGATGTCCGCTGCGCACGTGAATTTAAAGTTTTTACCAATGTTCACTCTGCCATTGTCGATCCAAAAAACTTTGATGACAGAAGTTTTATTGATATTGAGTCTGATGTTTGTATTATTCCACCCAACTCTTTCGCACTTGCACGTACCATTGAATATTTCCGTATCCCACGCAATGTATTGACAGTTTGCCTTGGTAAATCGACTTATGCGCGTTGTGGCATTATTGTGAATGTCACGCCGTTAGAGCCTGAGTGGGAAGGTCATGTGACCCTTGAGTTTTCCAATACAACCAATCTGCCAGCACGTATTTATGCAGGTGAGGGTGTGGCGCAAATGCTGTTCTTTGAAAGCGATGAAGTGTGTGAAACATCTTATAAAGACCGTGGTGGTAAATACCAAGGTCAAACAGGTGTGACTTTGCCGAAGACATAGTATTACAATTTGCAACAATCATTTTTCATGCATGATTGTTGCTATTCTTGTTTTGATAATTGATAAATAAAATTATAAGATTCATGCATATAATAAAGGGCTTTTCGGTTAAAATTTATCTTCATTCATCGGAAAATATACCATTCACCTAAATTGTTTTGCATTTGTGTAAATATTCGGCATAATGAAAAATGAGATGACATAGGCAAAATTTGTCTATAGTTTGAGTGATGCTAGGAAGCACGTCTTTAACTCTAAATTTGAGGGTAGATGGAATCACTTAAGAGGGATTTAAGAAAAATAACGCTGGTGCAGAGCATCGTGTAACAGGAAGGTAAAGATGACTACACTTCATACGGTATCATTTCAAAAAACTGTTTTGGCAAGCCTGATTGGTTTATGTTTAAGCCAGTCTGCTTTTGCGTTACAAGAGATCTCTGATGAGGGGTTGAGTAATGCGACAGGCGAGGGAATTGCATTCTTACCTACCGATATGTCAATGCAGTTTAATGGTGCCCACAGTACCACAAGCACGAAAGGAAACTTTAGTGATATTACTGATAATAGTAATCCTGGGGTGGGTTATATTCATCTGATTCCTGTTGGCCCTTTGACTAAGACAGCAATGGATACCAATGGTGATGGTACCGTCAACACCTCTGACCGTGCGGTTGGTAAAGCCGATATTTACTTGTATGGATTGGCTCTGTCTCAATCAAATAAAGCAAGCAATGTTGCATTAACTGATACTGATTGGAATAATCGTTTTGGTAAAAATATTACGTCATGGGGAACACCTGAAAATCCATGGATTTTAAAAGTCCAAACAGCACTGGATGTACCAAACTTTTCTGCGACATCTCCAACAGATACAGGGAAATCAGATGTTCCTTATTTAATGTTGGAAGCACCTCTATATAACACAAGCATACCTTCTGATACTGCAACTGATGCAGCAACGAATGGCTCTGGTGCATATAACTTAAAACTTGGCTTATGGGCGGACGCTTTTGTACGTGACCCAAGCAAAGTAGAGGGGGATGCAAATGAGTTTGCATTAGGGGCAATGTATGGTAGTGCCTCAAATACCAGTCGTGAAAACCGTTTACGCTTACAGGCGATTTGGGATGGTTTTAGCATTAACGGTTCAAATATAAAAATATTCCAGACACTTGGGGGAGCATCTGGTACTAAGGGGATTAGTACCAGTTATAACCAGACATTTGGTATGGCTGGAGTGTTGCGTTTAAATAGTGGTGATTCAACAGGTGCAAGTTCAAGAGCAACCTTTACCAGTGCTATGCGTACGAACGGAAGCTGGGCTATGGATAATAATTCCACAGCTTATGGTAAACCTGTGACCTTTGGTTGTGGCAATAGTGCGAATGCGACTAATTTTGGTGTAGCTCGGTGTGAGTATCGTTACAGATCAAGAACTATTACTGATACAGTAACCAATGGTTCGTGGACTGCACCTATAGCAGCGAATGTTTTGCGTTTAAGTACCAAAGAAACCACAGATGATTCAACCAAATTAACGACTACTCCAGCGATCAATGGTGGTGTGGCTCCAAGTTTTTATGCGCAACCTACATCTGAGACTGCTATAAATAACGATGGTATCTATCTCTATAATCCAAATATCAATTTGGTCTTGGGTACATTGTATCAGCCATTGATGTTGGGTGTGGCGGATGATGGGAAGAACATTAGTCTGGAGATTGCTCGAATCCCCAATAAAGAAAGCATCTATAAAAAGCTATATACTGACTATGATAACCCAAGCAGTACCACATATACAGGTTCAACCTGTAATGTTCATAAATGTGGTGATAATGGTTTAACAGGGTATCAGGGCAACAACGCAACCCACAGTAGCATCACCATTGGTTCAACTGTGTATGATGCGAGTACAAACAGCTTGTCTGCTGAAAAAGGGAATGGCGCTGTCGGGATTTCTTTTGGCGCATTGAAAAATCGTACAGGAATAAATGATACAAGAACGTATAAACAGTGGCAGGATCAGCAGCGTCAAATTAAAACGGATGAATTTAACTGGACAGACACCTATCGTGTGAGAAAATATGATTCTTGGTGTGATGGGATTTTTGGCGATAACTGTAATGCTACGGAAGTTGCACAGAAATACGATCCTTATTCTGGACAAATGAGTTGTGTGAATAATAATTTTGGAGGTACATGGTGTGATCGTAGTGTAGTACATAATGGAACATCACAAGCCATTGGAAATCGTAATGGATATAATGCCAATGTTGTGATTAATAAGGGAGCTTATAGTCAATGGTCATATCGTACTTCGGGTAATGCTGACGTAGGTACGTTTAATGATAATAATGGGGCATACAATGACTTCACAACATATAACTGGAACCAGCAAGCCAATAATCGGGATTATGAGTCAGATCGTGCATTATCTGCGGCAAATATGAACTGGGATTTAACTTCTACAGGTGGTGGATCAGTTCCGCGAACATGTTCGGACTTAAATAGCGCTACCTGTACAGGTTTGGCGAATTGGGCTGATGTTACGGCTAAATCAGCTGGGATTCGTGGTATTTCACCTGACCCTGTACCAACTGTACAAAACTCATTTAAAATGTCCCCATCAAATAACTTTGGTTCAGCAGTGATTGATGGCTTACTTATTCAACATTTAAAAGTGACAACCAAAGGTTTATAGGAGAAGTATATGCGTCAGTTATATCTATTGATCTCTATTACATTGTCCTGTAATGCCTTTGCACAGTTAGAGCAGTTGGATAACTCCGCTTTGCAGCAAGTCAATGCTCAGGCAGGGGCTGATATTTCATTGGTGCTTTCCTTAAACCATACCCCAAACTATCAACTGGATACTAATCTATGTGGTGCAGCACTCAGTGCGGATATTCGGGCTTGCCGTTTGGCGATTTCACTCAATAACCGTAAAAATGCGAGTGGATACAAACAATGGTTGGTGTTTAAAGGGATTCAAGGCACAGTAAATTTACAAAAAATGGGTCTGGATGGGGTTGACCTGAAATATAAAAATAAATCTGGTACAGAAATTGTTAAACCAGCTATTCAATTGAGCTTTTCCAAGAATACCCCTATTTTAATCAGAAATCTGGGTTTTGATACGATGGCGATTGAAACAGATACCGCACTTGAAACTAATAGTGCAAATACACCAGGATACTGGGCATTGACCAGTGGTACCAGCAGTAATGGGCAAACCTACACAGATGGTTACTATGACCAACTTGCTACATCACCAACCGCGGTAGATGGCTATGATTATAAACGGGAAATTGGTTTTACAGGCATGAAAATGCAGGGAAATCTCAGTTTAAACAATAAATTGATGATTTTTAGCTGTGATGGAACACATCCACGTTGTTAAGCCTGAGTAGGATCATATAAGGATATTGAAGCCATGCAAAAACAAAAAAATATTTTCTTACTGAGTATACTGAGTAGCAGCATTTTAATGAGTATGCACTCAGCTCATGCTTTACAGGTCATGACAGATAGTGATTTACGTGCGGTAAATGCTCAGGATGGTGTTCATGCTGAGGTGAGCTATGATGCCTTGCATATAGACCAGATCTATTGGGAAGATAAGGCAGGTAATTCAACGGGTACAGGTCAACAGGATTTACGGGCGACATTAAACGATGTCAATATTACGCGTGGTACACTACCAACAAGTCAGAATCTGGGTGTAATCACCGAGTTAAAGACCACCAGTTCAGGTTCTAAAGTGGGTGTGGACCTAAATGCAAAAGTTACACTGGGTACAATTGAGGTTGCAAATACTAAATTTTGTAAGGCATCAGGTTGTGTTGCAACAGATAAAACACTAGGCAAATTAACGCTCCAGTCAAACGACCAAAATATTATACATTTGACAACAACAGATGGCTTATTTAGTACAACAGCTCAGGGAACATTGGAGCTTGGCTTTAAAAACCTAAATATTGGTTTAACCCAAAAACAGGATGCTTCCACACTAAACACTTTATTAATGCAAAATTTTAATTTTAATTTTAAAGGATTAGGGCAAATCTATGTAGACAATAAAAAAGGTTTGATTCTGGAAACAGGGAGTTCTGGTTATGCAGATTTTTCCAGGGTTGATAGTGATGGCGATGGTAATGTGGACCGTCCAGGTTTAAACCTTGAATTTATGCTGAAAGACAATGCAGGCGTTGAAAAAGGGCTGATTCGGGCAGGTGCAAATGGTCGTATGCTCAATGGTTCTTTGCAATTTCGTGGCGTGGATGATACTGAAGCCGCCATAGTTCTCGGTTTTGCCAATCGGCGAGGAACAGACGTATCGGGAAACCCTAATATTGTTGCTACTACAAATTCCATTGCAGGGAAAACAGGCATGGCATTTCGTTTGACTGGCGATTTTACCAATGATCAAGACAATTTGGGTGACAATGCAACGACATTGGAGTTGGGCGGGGCGGGAAGTTATGCTTATGGTTTACGTTTTGCTAATATTACCCCTTTAGTTACACGTAAGGGAATTGGGGCAGCAGTAACCAATAATACCACTACAGACGCAGCATTGAATCCTGATCGAGCAGGGCTGGATACAGGAAATGTGTATTTTAACTTGGTGGATGCAAGACAAATTGCATTACCCGTCAGTAGCCGTTTAACTTCAGAATATTTAGGGAACAGTGCTAACCCACTGAGTACTTCTGCGGACTTTATTCAAACGATTGCTAAAACTGACCAAAATCAGATCAATCCTTACAGTTTTGTCACCTCTGTCCGAAATATGAACTTTGCCGCACTTTCAAGACGAGGACAATTTATAGCAACTCCTGATGTTACAGATGCTTCAAAATTACCTTCGTCTACTGCCACAAAGTGGGGGCTGGGTTTACCGATTTATAACCTAAATGCCAACTTTGCACTTTATGGAAAAACCAGTGGTGGGGCGGCGGCTGGAGATTATCTTGTCACAAAAAATGCCAGTACAGGTGCAATTACTGTGACACCAATTTCTGGTTCAGAGCGTTTGGGCTTTAGCTTGGCAATGTCAACTGAAGGGGTAAGCTCAGATGGTTTACAGTCAACCTCTATTATTTTAATTGATGGGGGGGATAATACCAATTATAGTGGCGGTGCAAGTAAACCAACGGATTATTATATTGGTTTGCGTAATATTGATATGTTGCTTAATGGCTACGGTAGTATTGGTTTTGAAAATAGTCAGTTTAATGTCAGTTTGCCAAAATTATTAATGGTGATGTCAGCACAATTGGCAGCAGGCTACTTACCTGGTGCGAAATATAAGACATGTGCAACAAATAACGTGTGCTATGCACCATCCAATAACTTTACTTTGCCAAATGATATTTTAGCTGGTTTAAAAATACGTTTAGGCGGTAGTATGAATTTGGCATTGATTCCTCGTATTGCCTTAGCTAACCAGAGTGGTTTGGTTGATGGGGTGAACCGCTTAAATATTGTGGGTATATTCAAATTAGACCCAGAGCAACATAGTAGTATTCAAGTGATGGACCCAGTCGATAAGTCGGCTTTAGGTTTAGATAATATGGTTGGCACTTTGGCTTTTGATAATAACCTGATTGTAAATAAGGACAGTGTTGGTTTTAATTTTGGCTTTAATTTTAATCCAGAAAAGAGCTTGAGTGATGTATTTCGAGTCAAGGATGTCAACTTTTATCCAGCCAAAGACGGTGTGGTGGGGGATGCCAGACGTTTGGGTGAAATGGCGATTACAGGCGGGCGTTTAAACAGTAATATGACGATTAAGCCTCGTGATGGCAATTTTGTTTTTTAAAGGATAATTGGGTCAGGGTGATCAACATGAAAAAACTATATTTATATACATTGATTGCAATCAGCATGAATAATGTGTCTGCTCAGGGGTTAGTAGACTTAACAGATACCCAATTGGCAGAGGAAACAGGCCAGGCTCTATTTAATTTGTCTTATATTGCGCCAACTGATAGTGCAAACCTGATGAATGGTAAAACAATTGGTGGAACGTCAGCAGGTAAAATCGGTTTCTATAAACTGGGTATGGAAGCGGAAATTGAGTTGAATGCCAACATTCGTAAATTACAATTAGGGTGTGGTGGGCGAAACGGACCAGAAAATTGTGATATTGAAATTAATAATTTGGCACTTTCAGGACTACCCAATGGCGGAACATATAATGCAGCAGGAGCAGCTCAAGCGAATGGTGGTTATGATGCTAATGGTGTACCTGTATATAATAGTGATGGGCGGGCTGCAACCAGTGCGAAACTGGTGAATCCTTTTATGGAGTTTGCAATTAAGAACCCCGATAGTGCATCTACTCGTGAAGTATTAGGATTTAGAGCGAGTGCTGAGAAAATTTTTGGTTTGTTAACCGCAGGCACAGATAACTTAAACTATGCGACTACCACAGACGGAATACAAAATTTGAGTGGTTTTATGCGAATTGCGGCAACCAGTGGAACGGTAAATACCAAGGAAGTTTTATTTGGTAATCGGGGTGATCAGCAGTTGGGAGAATATGTTACAGGTGTTACAGGTCCATCTGTGCCAGCAAATAATTATAACATGAACTTGGATTTGAGCATATTGGGAACGTATAAGCGTATTTTTACGAGTCAACCAGGTAATGCAGATAACCACGGTATTACGGTTCCAGCTTTATATGATGTACCTTTTGTCATTGCAAATGAGTTTCAAGTCAACGGTAATCGGCAAAAAGGAGTTGCCGTTAAAAATATTGCTGTACATATTGCTGAGATTCCAATGGGGAAAGTTGCACTTTTAAATCCCGATGGAACAGCCCAACGTGATGGATCAGGAAACCAACTCTTTACTGCAAGTGGTGCAAAAAACCAGTTATATGTAACATTTGACCCTGTTTTAGGTATTGCGAGTAAAGCAAAATTCCAGATGGCAGATGGTTCAAAAGTAACTGATTTAAATTTAGATGTTACTTTCCAGCAAGCTTTAAGTATGATTCATAATATCCCACTCACAGGAAATGGTGGTTATTTATCATTACAAAATCAGGCGTTATTATGGCCTGGAGCCTATACTGCACAAAATCTAGGGATCACAGAATTAAATAATATGACTAAAAGTGACGTGGCTCAGCCAGGATGGTGGATGTCTTTTGCGGATCCTGTGCAATTAGGTAAATTGAAAGCGTCAGAAAGTGTGGATATTAGTGATGCTTTACCACAGGTTGCTGATCTGGTGAGTTTGGGATTACAAAATGACCCTGTCCAAATTGGAACTATGGAAGGTTTAGCAACGTTGGTTAGTACGCCAATTGTAAAACAATTAGTAATCCCTTTAATGGATACGACTACGCAATATCCAGCACAAATTACTTTACAAAATTTAAAATTACAAAATCAGAATGTAACCTCAAACTGTTATGGAACGTTAAAGTTCTGTTAGGTTGAGTTTAATTTAGCTGGGAAACATGATTTTGGGTTATAAAGTTTATCTGATTCAGCATTGAGCTTTATTAAAAATATGCTAAGCTGATGAATATATTTTAAACATTTGTCTATGGATTAGGGCAATGAGTAAAAACAAAAAGATAGGGTGTTTGTCATTTTTGCTATTAAGTCCTTTGACGATGGCAATGCAACCTTTAGATGATCAAAGTCTGTCTACCACTACAGGTCAGGATGGTATAACGATTGGCGTGCAAATACAAAAAATTGATTTTGATCAGGTGGCATTGATTAATACCAATAACTCTACATATACCGATAAATCTGCTTTAGTTATGGCTGCCAGTCCTAGTGCTGCTACTCCAGTAATTGGAGTGGATTTTGTTAAGACTTTTAGTAGTGATGGGTCTATCCAAAATAGCTCAACTGAGTTATTCAAAGCTGCTATAGATACCGATGCTGGTACAGGAACGAATGGTGCTTTTTCAAATATTGCAATTTCTTTAGGAAATGAAGTAAACGGAATACGCATTCGTCCTTTTTCAGTTTATCTTGTTCCTGGTGGGGTGGATGCTATTTCTTCAGTTAGTCCAAATTATTCACAAAAATCGATTTTTAGCTCAGGAACTACGCTGAAATCGACGAATATTAAGGAATTTCTACGCACCAGTGATATTGATATTAAATTTATTTCTGGCAATAAACCTAGCATGAATCTACAACTAGGGGCCGCTCCTCAAGGTCATATGATGATGTTTGGCGGTGCGATTGATTCTATTTGTGGTCCAACAACAGCGAAGCCTGATGGTTGCACCTTTAAATTAATTTCAGGTGCTACAAGTGCTAAATTTGATTTCCAGCTACTTGCTAATGATACTGATACAAATGACCATGTGACTGGACTATCCTTAAAAGGTTTTTATGCAGGTATAGAGGGGAATGCAGGAACTGGTCCAACTGAGTTGGGCGGGTTGGTTTTTGGTAATATTGGAACAAGTGAAAAATTTAATCTTAAGTTAAATAATGTACAATTGGGAAATACAATTCCAACAGTAGATTTGGACTCAAATATATTTAACGGATTACAAAATGGTTCGATGGGAAATTTTGGTATGACTGGAGTGTCAGTTACAAATTTAAAAACTATAATTAGGGGTATGTAGAGACTATGTTGATACCCATTTTCTAAAGCGGCTTCGGTCGCTTTTTTTTATGGCTGAAAAATGCTATATGTTATTTCACAGTACAGATTCACAGGAAATGAGCATGTCACTTGCAAAAAAATATGATTTGATCACTGAACAAGAATACTTAGAGGGTGAATTATTATCTGACATTCGCCACGAATATATTGAGGGTGAAATCTATGCGATGGTTGGTGTGCATAAATATCACAATCTAATTACAGGTGAAATGTTTCGGATATTTGCGAATCATTTACTTGGTAAACCATGTCAACCCTATGCTTCGGACATGAAAGTTAAAATTGATAAAAAATACTTTTATCCAGATGTTATGGTGGATTGTAGTCAAGAAGATATCGACTATTTTGTTGAAAAACCAAGTATTATTGTGGAAGTTTTATCGAAATCAACGCGTCAGCGTGACAAGACCGACAAACGCCTAGCTTATTTCCAGATTCCGACTTTAAAAGAATATGTCATGATTGAACAGGACTTTGTTGAAATTGAATTTTGGTCACGAGATCAAGATAATCTTTGGCAACAGTCGGTTTATTATTTAGGTGATGATATTACCTTTCATTCGATTGGTTTGACTGTTGCAGTTGAAGATATTTACCGTCAGGTTAAAAATGAAGATATGTTGGCATGGTGGGGAAAAAAACAACAGCAACAGCTTGATTTATAAAACTAACGGTGTAATTGTTGTAGAATATCTTCTAGCTGTTTCATTTTTTTCACCTGATTCCAAAGCGCTTGTGCTTCTGGATAGGCTTTGCTCATCATACCCAGCCATTGTTTATAACGCCCAATCATTCCGACTTCGGTCTTAAATTGCCCGCTTAAAAAGCGTTGTTGCAACTCAACCAAATCCTGCCATGACAAAACAGCTCGATCCTGATTTTGACGGATACATAAGGTTAAATCTGGTGTTGTGACTGCACCACGTCCAATCATCAAATCTTGACAATGTGATTGTTGCAAGCATGCTTTGGCATCTGCATTATTCCAGATTTCACCATTGGCAATGACATTGATTTTTAGTGCTTCAGTAATCGGCTGAATTTTTTCCCAGTAGGCGGGTGGGGTATAACCATCGGCTTTGGTCCGTGCATGCACTGTAAGCCAACTTGCGCCAGCATCTTCTACGGCATGCGCATTATCGAGGGTGTGGTTCTCGTCTAAATAACCAAGGCGCATTTTTGCTGAAACGGGAATATGTGCAGGAACAGCATCACGAACAGCTTTTACCAGTTGGTGTACTGTTTCTGGCTCATCCAGTAAGACAGAACCACCACGATGACGGTTGACCGTTTTGGCAGGACAGCCAAAATTTAAATCAATTGCAGGTGCGCCCAATTCCACAACTTTCGCGGCATTAGCGGCCAACATCTCTGGATTATTTCCAAGAAACTGCACATGCACAGGTGTGCCTGCTGCGGTTTTGCCATCAGTTTCTAATTCTGGGCAGAAGCCATAATACACATGGTCTGGCAGAATGCTTTCGGTAATACGAATAAACTCGGTCACGCACCAATCAAAACTGCCAACATGGGTGAGCACATCACGCATGATTGGATCAGTCAGACCTTCCATTGGGGCGAGGATAAGTTTCACGGTCATTACCTAGTAAAGCAAAAACAGCGTTATACGCATTTTAAGATAGGCTGTCCAGTGTTTTAGGATGTCTGAATTTAGCGGCCTAAAATCATTTCTAAAACAAATTTACTGCCGATAAAACCAATTGCAAGCAACACAAAACCTGTAATGGTAAAGCGAATTGCTTTACGTCCGCGCCAACCAAATTTGTAATGCCCAATTAAAAGTGCACCATATAAAAACCATGAAATAATACTAAAGGCGGTTTTATGTGCAAGGTGCTGGGCAAAGAAGTTGTCGATGGTAAAAAAGCCAAAGAGAAGTGCAGCAGTGAGTAAGCCAAAACCTGTGATAATTAAATCAAAGAGTACCGATTCCATCACTTGGAATGGTGGAAGTAGGTTAACCCAAATTCGTCTTTTTTGCTTCTTCTTAAGTTCTCTATCTTGAAACCAAAGCAATACGGAATGAATGGTTGCCATCAGTAAAACAGCATAAGCTGATAAAGAGAGGATGATATGAAGATCTAAACCTAAGCTATGTTGTTCAATCACTTGGTTCGGTTGACTAAAAGCATATCCTAAAATTAAACCAATTGCGGCAACAGGAGTGCCAATTAAATTTAATGGTAAGATTGGTCGAATTAAACTTAAAATTAAACTGAGTGCCAGCATTAGTCCCGAAGTAAAAGAAATCAGGTTAAATACATTATAATTTACTCCCATTGGTGTCATCATGTCCCGATACAGTATAGCGCCGTGCAGGACCACTCCAAAGCTGACAACAAGACCATAGCACCAGAGATTTGGGGTACGTTTTGACATTAGGTGGATAAACAAATACCAAAAGGAACTGGTATATGCAACAAGTGCCAAAATTGTGTAAACCAAGGGGAGACTGATCATGTCAAACCTTTTTGAGGAGGATGAATAATATTCACCATATAAGATATAAATTCGCTTCGAACTACAGTATCCTATAGCATTCTATGCATAAATTTTCTATTTTAAGAAAGATTTTTTGCAACTAGCCATTTTAAGCGGATTTCGCAATGTTTGATACCTTAACAGAACGACTCACACAGAGTTTAAGAAATGTTACTGGCTCAGGGCAGCTGACCGAAGACAATATTAAAGATACCTTACGTGAAGTACGTATGGCACTTCTTGAAGCCGATGTGGCGTTACCTGTAACTCGTGAGTTTATTGCGAAAGTTAAGGAAGAGGCGCTTGGGCAGGAAGTGATGACTCAGCTTTCCCCAGGTCAGGCATTTGTCAAGATTGTCTATGATGAACTCACCAAGATGATGGGTGAGGCCAACGAGACTTTAGATTTAAGCGCAAAGCCGCCTGTGGTGGTGTTACTTGCAGGTTTGCAAGGTGCAGGTAAAACAACAACTGCCGCAAAATTAGCGCGTTTTCTGAAAGAGCGCCAAAAGAAAAAAGTAATGACGGTTTCTGCTGATGTCTATCGTCCAGCGGCAATTAAGCAGTTAGAAACAGTATCGAATGAAGTTGGCGTGGGTTTCATTCCATCAGAAGCATCTGAAAAGCCAATTGATATTGTGAATCGTGCCATTGAACAAGCTAAAATCCAGTTTGCTGATGTTTTAATTGTCGATACCGCAGGACGTCTGCATGTCGATGAAGACATGATGGATGAAATCAAGGAATTGCACGCAGCGGTTAAGCCAACAGAGACCCTGTTTGTGGTTGATGCAATGACAGGTCAGGATGCAGCCAATACAGCCAAGGCGTTTAATGATGCTCTGGCTTTAACGGGCGTGATTCTTACTAAAACGGATGGTGATGCACGTGGTGGTGCTGCACTTTCTGTTCGTGCGATTACAGGTAAACCGATCAAGTTCTTAGGTATCGGTGAAAAACTAGATGCACTTGAGCCATTCCATCCAGATCGTGTTGCACAACGTATCTTGGGTATGGGTGACGTACTTTCTTTGGTCGAAGAAGTTGAACGCAAAATCGACAAAGAAAAAGCCGAAAAAATGGCGAAAAAACTGCAAAAAGGCGGAACTTTCAATTTTGAAGATATGCTGATGCAGTTTGAGCAAATGAGCAAGATGGGCGGTATGATGAGCTTTCTGGACAAGCTACCAGGTATGAGCAATTCGGGAATTCAGGATGCGATTGCACAGGCAAACCCTGAAAAGCAGGTTAAGCGTATGGAAGCCATTATCCAGTCCATGACCGTTAAAGAGCGCCGTAATCCAGACCTGATCAATGCCAGCCGTAAAAAGCGTATTGCCGCAGGTTGTGGTATGGATGTTGCCGAAGTGAATAAACTGATGAAGCAACAGGCGCAAATGGCAAAAATGATGAAGAAGTTTGCCAATCCATCGGGTATGAGCAAAATGTTGAAATCACTTGGCAATATGCAGAAACAGTTTGGTGGTGGCAATATGGGACCATTATTTGGCAACAATGAACCAAAGAAATAATCGTTTTCAGTTTTGAAAAGGCGCTTAAGGCGCCTTTTTATTTTTTAGTTTAAATCAATAAGTGTATAAATTTAATACAAAAAATTAACATTAGATAAAATCCCAACATAAGAGTATTGGTGCTAAATATTTGTTTTATATTGGGAAATATTATTAATTATGTCGCATTTTTCTAAAAATAAAGTGTTTATCATACATTGTGAACATGCCGATCCAGACCAGCATTGGTGTGGCTGGCTGGAAGAATAACTTAAAAATCTGAATGTGGCTTAAGCGGCATATATTACAGACGCTTCAAAGCCTACTTAAAGTGGAACTGAGCTGAACATAGTGTTTTAAACCCTTTAGCAATAAATCAGGTTCAACCTGCGGCTGGTAATGTCCCAAAAATTTGGCAAACAAGTTGGCATCACCGCCTGTTAAGATCAGGTGTTTAGGAGAGTGATGCATAATCTGGTCAATGGTGCTGATCAGGCCCAACAGAATCCCATGATGGACAGCATCAACTGTGTTGTGTCCAGGCTTTAGATTATCAAAAGCGGAATCAGGAATTTTAATACCTTTGGTATTTTGAATGAGTGAATCTCGTTGCAAATACAGGTTTGGCAAAATATAGCCACCTAAATGTTGTAACCCCTCAACCAGATCAATGGTTAATGCTGTACCACAGCCGATCACACAAAAATTTTCGTTCGGTTTTGCCACCGCCAAGACCTGTAACCAGCGGTCAATCCCAAGTTGGCTTGGCACATCATAGCCGCATTGCAGGCCAGCATATTCTGCATGAACCTTTGCAAAGATAATCGGAATATCCAGAACAGCCAGAATCATTTGAATACGCTGGTTGTTTTCTGCATCCAGCACTGAGGAAATACCCACCCGACTGAACTGTTGATGGCGAAAATGCTGGATCAAACCTAGGAGTAAATCTGCGGGGGACTGTAGATGAAGTTCAGCCGCGTGCTCAAGCACCTGGTCATTTTCAGTGACCCAGTATTTTAGCCGTGTATTGCCAATATCAAGCCATAAACTTTTCATAAGATAACGATTTCTCAAATTTCAGCCAGACGTAGGCGACCTTGATAAAACTGCTGTGCTTGATCAGTTTTAATGATGACAGCACCATCATTCGAGATACCCTGAAAACGTCCCTGAAGCTTGCCTTGGGCATGTTCAAATTCCACCTGCTGATTTAGCCAAATGGCATGATGGTTAAAACGTTCAGCCAGATTGTAGCTGCCATGTTCAAACCATTGTGCTGCCTGCTGGATGGCAGTATACAGTTCGGCAATCAAGTTCAGACGCTCGATTTGATGCAAACCCAGCCTATGCAATGAGGTGATGGGCTGGTCTGCATTCTCAACAGGTGGCGTATTCAGATTGATGCCAACCCCAACAATGGCTTGATTCACGGAGAGTGGCTCTACCAAAATCCCACCCCATTTGCCTTGGGGGCTATACAAGTCATTTGGCCATTTAACCTGTAGGTTTAAGCCTTGCAAGCTTGGTATTTGTAGAATATTCAATGCAACTTCAAGAGCGAGGCGACCATCCAGTGCTGTCTTGCTTTGAATCAGTGTGCTTAAATAAACGTTCCCTTCAGGAGAGACCCATTGTCGCTGGTGCTGACCACGACCCTGAGTCTGCTGTGCGCTGCATACCAATCCTGTGCTAATGCCTTTTTGTGCAATTTCACGCATATCATCATTGGTCGATGTGGTGGTGGTTTTTAATAAAACCACTTCGGGAAACTGATTTTTTGCGTTGAGTAATTGCTGTAACTGGCAGATTGCGAAATCATCCATCATTTTTACAAGTAGAGTGGTCATGTGTTTATGGAGTTAATCATATATTTGCTGATTGGCGCAATTGCTGGATTTACTGCAGGTTTGTTTGGGGTGGGTGGTGGCCTAATTATTGTGCCAATTTTATATATCGTCTTTACTCAAATGAATTATGACGCGAATGTGATTATGCATGTTGCCGTGGGGACATCCCTAGCCACCATTATTGTGACCTCAATCAGCTCAGTGATGGCACATCATAAAAAAGGTGCGGTGTTGTGGCAGGTGTTCCGTAATTTGGCGCCAGGATTGGTGCTGGGCTCATTTATGGGGGCTGGAATTGCCGATCTTATGTCAGGCCAGCATTTGCAACTAGTGATCGGTGTTTTTGCGGTATGGATGGCGTATAAGATGTTTAGAGGCGCACATGTGCTTGTTGATGCAAATCGTCATTTGCCATCAGCACCCTTGCAGTTTGTTGCAGGTGGGGGAATTGGGGTGGCTTCTGCCATTTTTGGGATTGGCGGCGGCAGTTTAACCGTACCTTACCTGAACCGTCATGGCGTGGTGATGCAAAAGGCGGTGGCAACTTCGGCAGCCTGTGGCCTGCCGATTGCCGTGGCTGGGGCCTTAGGTTTTATGTGGTTTGGTGCCAAAGAGCAGATTGATGTTCCAAATACCATTGGCTATGTGCATATCTATGCTTTTCTTGGGATCAGTGTGATGAGTTTTATCACGGCTAAATTTGGTGCCAAAGTCGCACATCGCCTATCTCCCGCAATGTTGAAAAAATGCTTTGCAGGTTTACTGGTAGTGGTTGGCTGTTATTTCATTTATAAAGGGCTGATGTAGGCCCTTTAATTCACCAGTCCATAATGCACTTCAACGTTTGCAATCAGGGTTTCAACCAGAAGCAAGACATCATCCTGTTGCCGTGCATCGACAAAGAACAGTGGGTAGTTCAGTTCCCTCGCTTTCAGCCAATCTCGATAGATGGACAGGGTACGTTCTGGCTTACGGTCAACATGGGTAATGGCAATCACAATATTGTTGCCAAAAGGCTGGAATGCCTGTACATACTGCTCTAGGTCAATTAGTGGATTTTCTGCGGTGTGGTCAATCATGACAATGGTTCCAATCGCACCCTTACAAATCACCGCCCAGATAAAATCAAAACGGTCCTGTCCTGGCGTGCCGTATAAACCGACCTTTACTCCATCTTCCAGTGTCAGCTCGCCATAATCAATGCCCACCGTGGTGAGTAGCTTTTCATGGGATTCGGTATCGGTATTCAGTGCCTCGGTACTCAATACCTCAATTTCTGATAACGTTTGGATGGCGGTCGACTTCCCTGAACCCATGGTTCCGCCAAAGACAATTTTATATTGATGTAAAATCATAAGTTTGTCCCTGATCAAAAGCCTAAACGGTTACGCAAGCGGCCAAACAGCTTTTGCATAAAATGTTGTTCAGTCTCATTTTGCTGGATTTGGGGCCTATATTTTGCTTCCCGATCCTTGATGAGTTTTCCGAAATTTGTACCCAGACAGGCAGCAACGAAATGTCTTACTCTCTGTTCAGGTAGCTTGAGCTGGGCTGCAACGGTCTCAATCTTTGCACCTTGGGCAAAACAGGCTGACATTCGCAAAATGTCCTGACGATCAATCCTGTTTTTTGGCTGTGGCCAAATTTCTAAATAGAAACTTGATGCAGAGGGGGGGGTAAAGTTCATTAAAATCTTTTGATGCCCAAAGTAAATGCCACAACCATTGTTTTAAATCTTGTTGTGGAGTCTCTGTGATCCAAAGTTGGTCATTTTGTGTGGCGTAGGTGTAATTTAAGCTTGCATCTGTATGTAATGTTTTTAGCATCGGATTTTGCCAAACCCATTCGTTACGAGGGTCTGCAATTGCAACTAAACCATTGTGATCAAATAACTGAATTTTGCCATTTTTAGGATTGAGGATTTCTTGTAGAACTTCCCCGATTTGTTTTCGATGAATTGTAGTATTCGTTGCTTGAGGTGGGGATACTTTCTCTATCGTAGCATTTTTAGCTAAGCGCTCATTTAGCCATTGATGTAGTGATTGAAGATGATTCAATGGTAGATATAGAATGTCATCTTCGATTGAACTATTTTTATCAGCATTATTGGCAATTTGTAGAACATTAATATGGTTATTTTGGATTAAGCTTTTGATATTCGGTGAATCAAAAAAGATATGATTGATCATCAAAATATCGAGATGAGGTTCAGCAATATTGCTCCAGTTCACCTTGACATGATTGGGAACCGCTGTCTGAATCTGTTCTTTTAATTCATTCAATGTCCTGATACTTAACCCAAAAATTGCGATATTGACAGCCTGATGAAGACTCATAATGCTACTCATAATTGCTGAGCAATTCAGTAAAATTAATAAAAACGTGCTAGTGTTTGTGGAATATATTGTTTTATGTGATTAATATCAATAAATTTTTTGTAAATAAATTAATTTTCAGATATTCGGTTAGCGCAATTTCGTAAGCTTAACTCATTGATCTTAAACATAAGGAATTTAAATTTTTAACCAAATATTTCCTTAAAATATTGTTTTTATCATTCGATTGACTTAAAAAGCAATAAAATTGTTAGACAATGATATAGAATTTATACAACGAAATCAGTTAAAACAAAAAAGCTCAAACAGCATTGAACAATGCGTATAACAAAGATAGCGAGGGGCTCATGAATCTCGAAGAGGCTGATAGTCTTTCTGAACAGATTGCAAAATACATTAGTGAACAAATTATTAGCGGCGAGCTGGTTGAAGGCGAACGTATTCAGGAGCTGCGCATTGCGAAAGAGTTGGATGTCAGCCGTGGCTCTGTCCGTGAAGCATTGTTGCTGCTGGAACGTACCTATTTAATTGAAATTTTTCCACGCCGTGGCGCAATTGTCTCTGAAATGTCGGCCCAGCAGGTCAAGGCACTGTTTGACACCAATGTGATGGTGTTGGGCCATATTGTGCAGCGGATTAGTGAGACCTGGCGGGTCAATGAGGCAGAACAGCTACAGGCCTTGTTAGACCAACTGATGGAGTTTGTCCGTGCTGGGGATATTGAGAAGTTTTATGATGCTATCTTTAAATATCTGGCTGAACAGCATGAGATGGTGGCGAATCCCTACATGATGCAGTTCTACAAGGAACTGTTGCCATCGTTACGCCGTAGCTATTTTTTAACCTTAAACACCTCACGTCGCGAGCTACAGGAGTCGTTTACCCTGTTCAAGCTGGTGATTGATGCTATTTTGATCCGAAAATCACAACAAGCCGCTTTATTTATGGAAGATTTTTGTCGACACTTGCGCAACCTTGTGTTGGAATCTCTAACACGAATGAAACAGATTGAATTGGCTTGGGCAAGACGCTCACGCCGCTAATTTTTTAGGTCAAAACACGGCGTTATGCGTTTAAGCAGTTTAAAACTTTCAGGCTTTAAATCTTTTGCCGATAGTACCACTTTAAATTTTAAGGCCAATCGTACTGCGGTCGTTGGCCCAAACGGTTGCGGAAAATCGAATGTGATTGATGCCATTCGCTGGGTGATGGGCGAATCTAATGCACGTCAGTTGCGTGGTGGTAGCATGCAGGATGTGATTTTTACAGGAACATCCAAGCGTAAACCTGTCGGTCTTGCCAGTGTAGAGCTTCGTTTCGATAATACATATGGAAAATTAGGTGGCGCTTATAATGCCTATAACGAGCTTGCGGTGCGTCGTCAGGTTACACGTGAAGGTAAATCAGAATATTTCTTGAATGGCACACGATGCCGCCGTCGTGATATTACCGATATTTTTCTAGGAACGGGTCTAGGGCCACGTTCTTATGCAGTCATTGAACAGGGCATGATTAACCGTCTGGTTGATGCCAAGCCTGAAGAAATGCGAGTGTTTATTGAAGAAGCTGCTGGTGTATCTCGCTATCAAGCACGTCGTCGTGAAACCTTACAGCATCTGGAACATACCGAACAAAACCTGGCACGTTTGGAAGATATTGCGGCAGAACTAAAATCACAGCTCAGAACCTTGAAGCGTCAGTCTGAAGCAGCAATTCAATACAAAACTTTAGAAAGCCAAATCCGAATCTTAAAAATCGAAATCCTTTCGTTCCAAGCCAATCAAAGTCAAAAGCTACAACAAGAATATACGGTTGAAATGACCACGTTAGGCGAAAAATTTAAGTTGGTTCGTTCAGAGTCACATAGCATTGAGCATGATCTTGAAGCGACAAGTGCCTTATTCCAGCGGTTGATTCAGCAGTCTTCACCGTTGCAACAGGAGTGGCAACAGGCTGAGAAGAAACTGGCTGAATTGAAAATGACGCTGGAGCAGAAGCAGAGTTTATTCCAGCAGAACAGCAGCAGCTTGGTTCAGCTTGAGCAGCAAAAACTACAAACCAAGGAACGTTTGCAGTTATCCGAGTTGCAGGTTGAAACCTTAACCACGCAGTTTGATGAGCAAAATGAGAAATTGCTTGAGCTGGAACAGCAGACCCAAGCCGCCGAGCAAAATTTTACCGATGTTCAGGCACAGCAAAAGCAGGCACAACAGCAATTTGATCAACTTAAAACCCAAGTTGAAAAGCAGCAACAACAAAAGCTGCAAATGGCGGCACAGATTGAGCAACTAAGCAAAAATGTACTGCGGATTGAACAGCAAAAGCAGACCTTACAAACACAAAGCAGCCAGATTCGTGCTCAGGTTCAGGATGATGAGCAGGCGCAACTGGAACAATTACAGCAGCAGTTGCAACAAGAGATTGTTGAGCTGGAAACAGCAATTGAACAGCTACAGCAAAATCTACAAAGCCAGGAGGATCAGCAACATTTAAACAAGACTGATGCACAGAGTTTAAAAACAGAGATTCAGGTGTTATTGGCTGAACAAAAGAACCTGAATCAATTGGTGGCAAAGCAGAGTCCCAAACAGAACCAAGATATCGTTCGATTAATGCAAAACTTGCGTTTAACTGCTCAAGCTAAAGTGCATGCATGCATTATTGAGAAGTTCTTAGCCAAGTGGTTGCAAGCGCATTTGATTGAGAAAGATCAAGCCTTTCAAGAAGGTATCGCACGACAGTTAAAGTCATCACAACAGCAGCCTGTTCAAATTGTAGAGCTTACTTGTTTGAGTGAGTGGATCGAGGTGCCACAATCTTCTTTATGGACAAATGTAGCTGTGGCAGAAGATTTAGCCACAGCATTGCGATATCAAGTGCATCTCCAGCAAGCACAATCGATTTTAACGCTGGATGGTTATCATGTCGGTGCGGACTGGGTTATTGCGTTGCACTACGATGAAGAGAGCCAGACTGCACAAGGGATGCTCAGTCATCAAGTGCGCTTAGAGGAAATCGAACAACAACTTGCAGAAATACAGCCACAATTACTTGAGTTAGAAAACCAATTTTCTTTTCAACAACAAACTTTGCAGCAACATCAACAACATTTACAGCAACAGCAACAAAGCCAAAAACAAAAGCAAAAAGAATTACAACAACTGGATGTGCAAATTGCCAAACTGCAAAGTACTGCACAGGCATTTGTATTACAACAGCAGCAATTGGCCGATCAACTGAAACAACTGGATGTGCAGCTTGAAGAAGATGCCATGCAGCGGGATGATCTGGAAATTGACCTGCATGCTTTAGCAATTAAATTGGAAGCAGTGTTACCCAACTATAAAACTTTACAGTTTCAGGTCGAAAATCTAAATGAACAATTGGATGAGCAACAACAACAGCTGACCCAACAGCAGCAGCAACGTGAAAATCTGCGCCGTCAGACCTCTCAAGCCAATCAGCAAATTGAGTTGTTAGAAAAAGATATCTCATTCCTGAAAACGCAGTATCGACAAATCATTGAGCAGATTGAGCAGGCGAAGAAATTTGTTGACCCAATTCAACTGGAATTGCCAGATCTTGAATCACAGTTTAAGGCGCAATTTCAACAAACCGAAAAACTGCAAAAAACCTGGAATGAATGGCAACTTGAACTCAATCAGGTACAGGAAAAGCAGCAGCAACTGACTGAACAACGCCATCAAGCACAGCAAAAAGATGAGCAGGTGCGTGAACAGTTGGAACAAAAGCGCTTGGCTTGGCAGGCAGCAAAATCAGATCGTGAACATTATCTGGAACAGCTGAAAGAACTCAATGCGGAAGCTTTATCTGACCTGACGATAGAAATGAAAGATCATCAGCAAAAACTTGAAAAAGCCCAGCAACAATTTGAGAAAATCGGTGCTGTGAATTTGGCAGCCTCACAAGAATACGAAGAAGTGTCGCAGCGTTTTGATGAGTTGAACCATCAGATGCAAGATCTACAAAATACGGTTGATCAGCTCAAGGATGCCATGAAGAGTATTGATCAGCAAACACGAAAGCTGTTTATGACCACTTTTGACCAGGTCAATCAAGAGCTGCAACTGTTGTTTCCGAAAGTGTTTAATGGTGGTGAGGCGACCCTCAGCCTTGAGGATGACTGGCAGTCGGGTGTGAAATTAATGGCGCGTCCGCCAGGTAAACGTAACAGTTCTCTGGCATTATTGTCAGGTGGTGAAAAGGCCCTAACGGCATTGGCGTTGGTGTTTGCTATCTTTAGGCTGAACCCTGCGCCTTTCTGTGTATTGGATGAAGTTGATGCACCACTGGATGACGCCAACGTACAGCGGTATTGTAATTTGGTAAAAGAGCTTTCTGAACAAGTGCAATTCATTTACATTACACATAATAAATTGGCAATGACAATGGCAACTGATTTACTTGGAGTGACCATGCCAGAGCCAGGCACATCAAAATTAGTGACTGTGGATTTAGAACAGGCAAAAGAATACGGGTTAGTTGCGGAGTCCTAGTATGGAAATGAATACAATAATAGGCATTGTTGTCGCCGTTGTGATTATGCTCGTTGGTTTGATCATGATTTTAAGAAAACCAAAACCAGTTGAGCTTTCACTAGAAGCAGATCTTCATGTTAACCCTGAAAGTCAGCAACCTGTGATTCCTCGTCATGTACGGGATCAGATTTTGCAAAATGATGTGGTTACCGCTGCAACCAACCGTGTTGAACCAAGTTTTAACACGGCACCGATTGAAGCAAAAGCGCCAGTTGAAATAGCTACTGCGGAAAATATTGTAAAAGCGACTGAAACTGATGTTGTGATTGAACCTGAGCCAGTTGTTAAGCTCACTTCGGATGCAAATAAACAAGAGACAGTGCTAGAATCGCAGTCTCAAGACGAAGTTGAAGCGCTTTTAGCAACGCCAGAAAAAGCTCAGGATGAGAAAGCTGAAACACAGCTCAGCTTAAACCCAAATATTGAAACAGTTGAGATTGCTGAGTTTGATGGCGAAAGTAATATTCTGGATGTGCATTTGCATGAACAGCAACGCTATGATGATGAAAGTGCTTTGGCAACAGCAGAGCAAATTATTGCTTTGAATGTTTATCCAAATCCACGTCGTGCCTTGTCGGGTGATAAAGCATTAAAGGTATTGCTGAAATATGGCCTGCGTTTTGGCGAAATGTCATGTTTCCATCGTTATGAAAATACCGATGAGCCAAGTGCCCTTATGTTTTCGGTACTGCGTGTGACCGATAATGGCCCAGCGGGCTTTGATCTGGAAACATTGTCTGCGGAACAGGTGCAGGGTCTGGCATTTTTCCTTGCATTACCAAACAGCAAGGCCGTGACAGGCTATGACATGATGACCAGCATTGCAGGCTTAATTGCGCGTGAGATTGATGGTAAAGTTTACGATGAAAACAATCTTGAATTCACGCCGCAGTTGAAAGAGCATTGGCGTCATCATGTGATTGATTATCGTCCAAATCAAGCAACGGTTTAATCAATCTTTTATAATAAATTCAGTAAAGATTATAGGGCGGTTTTCCGCCCTTTTATATGGTGAAATTTAAATGGAACACAACTCAGTTATTGAGCAAATGCGTCAGTTAATTCAACTGATTGCAAAACATAATCATGCTTATTATGTAATGGATCAACCTTGCATTTCTGATAGTGAATATGACCATTTATTTCATCAACTGAAAGCCTTAGAACAACAATATCCAGAATGCATTCAGGCGGATACACCGACCAATAAAGTTGGTGGTCAAGCTTTGTCAAAATTTGCAAGCGTGACCCATGCAGTGCCAATGTTGTCATTGGGCAATGTGTTTAATCAGGAAGATCTGTTTGCCTTTGCCCGTCGTATTGATGAACGTTTACCCAATCAAAAAGTCCAGTATGACGTTGAACTTAAACTCGATGGCTTAGCGATTTCACTGTGGTATGAAAATGGTGTCTTGGTTCGTGGCGTGACCCGTGGTGATGGTGAGACAGGCGAGGATATTACCCAGAATGTTAAAACCATTCGAAATTTGCCGAAAGTATTATCAAGTCAGCATCAAGCCATTCCAGAGTTTCTGGAAGTTCGTGGTGAAGTATTGATGCCAAAGCAAGGCTTTGAAAAACTCAATGCCGATCAGCAAGCCAAAGGCGATAAGACCTTTGCTAATCCACGGAATGCAGCAGCAGGAAGTTTGCGCCAACTCGATCCAAATATCGCAGCTTCACGTCCATTGGCGTTCTATGCTTATGGTATTGCGCAATGTCAGCCCAATCATGGCCTTGAGACCATGCATGACAGCCTGCACTGGTTAACCAAATTTGGTTTTGAAATCGCAGAACGTCAATTTCTCTGTGCCTCGATTGAGGAGGTACAGCAACGCTATGAACAAATCCAACAAGAACGTCCAGATCTTAAAGTTGAAATTGATGGTATGGTGATTAAGGTCGACAGTCTTAAACAGCAACAACAATTGGGCTTTTTAAGTCGTGAACCACGCTGGGCAATCGCTTATAAATTCCCCGCACAAGCGGCACTGACCAAAGTCGAAAACATTGACTGGCAAGTGGGACGTACTGGTACGCTTACTCCTGTCGCGCGTTTAACACCTGTCTTTGTTGGTGGTGTAACGGTATCTAATGTGACCTTACACAATATTGGTGAAATCCATCGTTTAGATGTGCGTATTGGCGATACCGTTAGTGTCTACCGTACTGGCGATGTGATTCCAAAAGTTGAGAAAGTTTGGGTTGAGTTCCGACCTGCCAATGCGGAGATCGTCCATCTCCCGACGAATTGTCCAGTCTGTGAATCACCTGTAGTGATGCCAGAAGGTGAGGCCTTGGCACGTTGTTCAGGTGGCCTGTATTGTGCAGCACAACGGATTGAAGCCATTCGTCACTTTGTTTCGCGTAAAGCCTTGGATATTGAGGGCTTGGGTGATCGTTGGGTAGAGTCACTTCTGCATCTCGATTTACTTAAAGATGTGGCTGATATTTACCATTTACATGAACATCGTGACACCTTATTGACCATCGAGAAAATGGGTGAAAAATCCGTTCAGAACTTGATTGATGCCATCGAAGCGAGCAAGAAAACTACCTTGGCACGTTTTATTTATGGCTTAGGTATTCGTGGTGTAGGTGAAACTACAGCACGCATGTTAGCCAATACTTTCCAAACTTTGGATGCTTTGAAAGCTGCCGATGTTGAAGCACTTAAGAAAACGCCTGATGTCGGTGATATTACAGCAGAATGGATTGCTGACTTTTTCCAAGCACCACATAACATTGAAGTACTCGATCGTTTATTGGCAGCAGGAATTCATTGGGATGCACCGACAGCTCCAACACGTCAACCATTGAATGGTGAAAGCTGGGTAGTGACAGGTACACTGGAAAGTATGGGGCGTGATGAGGCGACACAAAAGTTACAAGCTTTGGGTGCACGCGTCAGTGGTAGTGTTTCCAGTAAAACCAAATGTGTGGTGGCTGGTGAAAAAGCAGGAAGCAAGTTGGATAAAGCGCAGAAACTGGACATTCGGGTAATGAATGAACAAGAGTTTCTGGATTTCTTGGCGCAGTACGGAGGTGTTGAATGAGTATTAAAGCATTGAAAACCCATCTGGTCACAAAACCTGAAAAAGAATTGCTTCAAGAAATTGTTAAACTATATCAACAGTTTTCAGTAGTCAGAGATTTTTATGATTCACAGATAAGTGCAGAGGGGACAAATGACGTACTCTCTAAATATAAAAAAATAATTCAGGATGAATTTTTGCCCAAACATGGATTTGGCGATGCAAGGTTATCTGTCGCACGAAAAGCGGTTATGGACTTTAAAAAACTCAATGGATTAAATATACATCTAGTTGATCTTGCAATCTATTATGTTGAAATTGGAGTAAAATTTACCAACATGTATGGTGATATCAATGAGCCATTTTATAATAGCATGGAGTCAATGTTTGCTCAGGCAATGAAATGGATGAAGCAGCTCAATGTAGAAAGTCAATTTCAACAAAGAGCAGCAAAAATTTGTCACGATACAGATAATATTGGCTGGGGGTTTCATGATGGACTATGTGAAATTTATAGTGATTATTTTGATGATTAATACTTGAAAGTATAAGAAAAAAGCCTATTCAAACCGATGTGGTTGAATAGGCTTTTTATTGTTAAATATATTTTTTCACAATCCCATCATCAAGCAATTGCTGGAAATGTTCACATACACTTTCACGAATATCGTGATATTGAATACCTAGCTCATTCACACTACGTTGTGAATTAAAGTAGATTGGATAACCCATATTCAGTTTTACAAATTGACGGGAATGCCCAAATATGGGTGCAACTAAAGAAAATGCTGTCTTAGGCACAGTAAAATGTGGGAAAGGGTATCTGTAGCCAAACTTTTTCGTTAATGCCTGGCCCATTTCTAGTAGGCTTAATGTGCCACCACAAATGATATAGCGACCTTGTGCTTTAGGATTGAGTGCCGCAGCAACATGTGCATCGGCAACGTCACGAACATCAACAATGCCGTTCCACATTGGTGGTACACCAAACAGAGTGGTACCATTGCCAAACTGTTGTAGTACTTCAATACTGCCAGACTGACTTGCATCAGTGAGTGATGGTCCCATCACCAGTGCAGGGTTGATACAGACAAGACTCCAGCGATTTTGTTGCTCTGCCATTTCTCAGGCTTTACGTTCTGCGGCAACTTTCGAGTAGGGGTATGGTTGATGGGTTTCACTGCTGGTATTGTTCCAGTGGCTTTCATCAAACTCATTATTCGCGGTATTTTGAATCTCCACCGCATCGCCATAAGTTGAGGCAATACTTGAGGTCAGCACCACACGTTTGACTGATTCAGTGCGATTGACACTGTCCAGTACATTTTCTGTTCCTTTTACCGCAGGCTCAATGATGTCTTTTACTGCATCCTTATAGTTGGTCACAACAAAAGGCGAGGCGGTATGGATCACGATTTCACAGCCTTGCATGGCTTCATCAAAAGAACCAGATTCAAGTAAATCGGCTTTAAAAAACTGAATTTGTCCTGATGATTTATCTGCTAGATCATACAGGTGCTGAATTTTATTTTTCTTAGATGGATCTCGAACCGTAGCATGAACGTTATAGCCCTGATTCAACAGTCGTTCAATAATCCAGCCCGCAATATAACCCGTAGCACCCGTGACCAAGATTGGCTTACTTTTATCCATTTTATTTCCGCATTGTGTTTTTGTGATTGATGTTATTTACCGAATTTTGTGTAAACAAACAACAGCCGAGCAGTCATTTTTTAATGTTTTTTGATCAAAATTGCAGTGGAATAAGAAGCATTGCTAACCGTTACAAAAAACTAAATAAAGGATTTTGATTAAATTCATTGAGTTGTGAAGCTATGCCCAATGTGCAAAGGCTTATTTTAATTAGATAAATTGGGCGAATTAAAACTGTAAATGCGTATGTTTCTCATTTTAATTTTATAAAAATCATAAACTTACATACTTTTGGTTTTGCAATTATTGTGTAAATTGACCATAATGTTGTCATTCGATAGGAGTAAGTATTATGCGTGGCAATCCAGAAGTCATCGACTATTTAAATATGCTCATTGGCGGTGAATTGGCTGCTCGTGATCAATATTTAATCCATTCCCGTATGTATGAAGATTGGGGCTTGAGCAAGATTTACGAGCGTATTGACCATGAAATGCAAGAAGAAGCTTCACATGCTGATTCAATCATTCGCCGTGTTTTATTTTTGGGTGCTCAACCTAATATGAATCGTGAAGACATCAATGTGGGTACAGATGTCGTAAGTTGTTTAAAAGCTGATTTAGCACTTGAATACCATGTGCGTGAAAAACTAGCGACAGGCATTAAGCTTTGTGAAGATAAAGGTGATTACATCAGTCGTGATATGTTGCGTCAGCAGCTTTCGGACACAGAAGAAGATCATACCTATTGGTTAGAAAAACAATTGCGTTTAATTGAATTAATTGGTTTGCAAAATTATATTCAATCGCAAATTTAAGATTTACGAATGAATAAAAAAACTCAGCAGATGCTGAGTTTTTTTATTTATGAATTATTTTTTAGTTTGGGCTTCTTTTAAATCTTTTAATACTTGATCAGCATGCGTTTGCGTATTCACACTCGTGTAGTGATACATAATTGCACCTTGAGGATTAATCAAGAAACTCTCACGTTTAGCAATTTTTGTAACCCCGAAGTTTCTAACAATGCCAAATTTTCCAGCAAGTTCGCCTTTTTCATCTGCCAAAATTGGGAAAGGTAAACCGAGCTTTTGTGAAAATTTCTGATGTGATGCAATATCATCCAAGCTCACACCCAAAACTACTGCATTCGACTTTAAGAATTGAGGATAAAGTGATTTAAATTGATTCGCTTCTTGAGTACATCCAGCGGTGTTATCTTTTGGGTAGAAATACAGCACAATCCACTTGCCTTTGTATTGGCTGAGGGTATGCCATTGACCTTTCTGGTCTTGCAACTTGAAATCAGGCGCGGATTGTCCCACCCATTGCTTTTGAGCGGTATCTTGTTTGGAGAATAATGTGCTTTGTGCTGTGGTTAGGATTGCTGTACTGAGCAAAACAAGAGAACTGCATAGAATAAGGACTTTAGATTTTATTGTATTCATCATTTTGGGTCTCAATGCATCGTAAGGTAGGATAGTGTATATTTTAGCAAATTGAATTGTGTCAGCTAGAAAAAATAACCAATCTATGCGATGTTTTATACAAAGTAGTTGATCAGTGTAAAGGGATGCATTTGTCTAAAAAGATTCTACTCATTACTGGATGGGGCGGTGGTGCCGAATTATTAAAACCTTTACATGAGGCTTTAGAACAAAACGGACATAGCGTTGAGCGGCTTAATATCTTTAATGCCCTCGATGATGAAGTCTTACAACAGCACGTTGAGCGGGCAGTCAAGTTTGATATGATTGTGGGATGGTCACTGGGTGGTCAACTGGCAACGATATTAGTGAATCAAATCCAGCAACAATACAATGAGCAGAAAGCTTTAATCACTTTAGCATCGAATCCATGTTTTGTGGCTCAAGCAGATTGGATGACTGCCATGCCTGTTGAAAGCTTTATGCAATTTAAACAATCATTTGAACAGGATGCGATTACCACCTTAAAACGTTTTGGCTTATTGGTCTGTCAAGGTACAAGTTCAGCAAAAAAAGACTTTTTAGCCATGCAGAGATTGATTCGTCCACAACCGATTGCATTGCTTAGACAAGGTTTAAAGTTGCTAGAGCAATTAAATCTGGTTGAGATGTATAAAAATTATCAAGGTAGGCAGTTACATGTGTTTGCGGAATATGATGCTTTAGTTCCTTACCAAGTTGTGCGAAAAATTAAAGATTTGGCTGCAAAGAATTTATCTGTTATTTCTGTTGAAAGTGCTTCTCATGGTTTTCCATGTTTTATGGTGGAGCAGACTGTGCAGATAATTGAAGATTTTATTCAGCCGATTGTTTAATCTTGCGGTGGAATGAAAGTTATCGCAATTTATTTTAGATTTTGACAAGTTTAAGATAAAAAGCTGTTGAGATTTATTGAACGTTCTAATCATTATTGAAATTTACTTTTAATATTCGCTATCGTGGAGGCGACATGGATGTCGCCGTTAGGCTGTGGCATCAAGGATGTGCCATCAGCCTAACAAAAGATTTTTGCTTACTTTTCATCTTTGAAAAGTAAGTACAGCTGAAGGCTTATCCTGAAATTGGGTGAGTACTCGGAATGACACTGTAGAGCACATCGTTAAATATTGAATTTACAGAGGTAAAGGATGACAGACCCATTTGATTTAGAACATATATGGCATCCCTATACTTCAATGTTAAATCCACTACCAAGCTTTAAAGTCAAACGTGCTTACGGTGCAACAATTGAATTAGAAGATGGTCGAACTTTGGTTGATGGCATGTCGTCATGGTGGTGTGCGATTCATGGCTATAACCATCCTGAACTGAACCAAGCGGTTACAGATCAATTGCAGAGCATGGCGCATATCATGTTCGGTGGTCTAACCCATGAACCTGCAATTGGATTGGGCAAATTATTATTAAAAATTACGCCGCCGAGTTTAGATAAAATTTTCTATGCTGACTCAGGTTCGGTTTCAGTTGAAGTGGCTTTAAAAATGGCAGTGCAGTATTGGGCTGCATTGAATCAACCTGAGAAAACCAATTTTATTACTACACGATCTGGCTATCATGGTGATACTTGGAATGCGATGTCTGTGTGTGATCCAGTCACAGGGATGCATCAGATTTTTGGTAGCAGTTTACCGAATCGAATCTTTGTACCCGCGCCACAAAGTCGCTTCGATGGTGAATGGGATCCACAAGATATTCAAGAGCTCAAACAGCAGATCGAACAGCATCATCAGAGTATTGCCGCATTGATTATCGAGCCAATTGTTCAGGGTGCAGGTGGGATGCGTTTTTATCATCCTGAATATTTACGTCAGGCCAAAGCTTTATGTAAGCAATACAATTTATTGCTGATCTTTGATGAGATTGCGACAGGTTTTGGACGTACAGGTAAAATGTTTGCTTGGGAACATGCGCAAGTTGAGCCAGACATCATGTGTATTGGTAAAGGCTTAACAGGTGGTTATATGACTTTGTCTGCAACATTAACGACTAAACAAGTGGCTGAAACCATTAGTCGTGGCGAAGCAGGCGTATTTATGCATGGCCCAACCTTTATGGCGAATCCATTGGCTTGTGCTGTTGCTTTAAGAAGTACCCAATTATTGGTTGAGCAAGATTGGCAGAGCAATATTCAACGTATTGAAAAGATCCTTGTTGAGCAATTAAGTGATTTAGTAGAACTTGATCATGTTGCAGATGTACGTGTATTAGGTGCGATTGGAGTGGTTGAATTAACCTCTAGTGTTGATATGAAAACCTTGCAGCAACAGTTCGTTGAACGGGGTATTTGGGTGCGACCATTTGGAAAATTGGTCTATGTGATGCCGCCGTATGTGATCACAGATGAGGAACTCCATTATTTATTAGCACAGATGAGTGAAGTGGTAAAAAATATGCAAGGAGCGCATAGCAATGTCCTTGCTTGATCATTATGCCGAGCAGCTTGACCAGCTTAAACAGCAAGGTAATTTTCGTCAATTTACTGCAAATCAACAGCAGGGAAAATGGATTACCATCCAAGATCGAACCATGTTGAACCTAGCATCCAATGATTATTTAGGCTTGGCCGCTGATTTAAGTTTAAGAGAAGAATTTCTCGATACGCTGAAAATTGAACGGGCGCTCTTTAGTTCATCTTCGTCACGCTTGCTCACGGGTAATTTTGCAGAATATGAACAATTTGAAAATAGCCTAAGCAAGACTTTCGGTCGTGCTGCATTGCTTTTCAATAGTGGCTATCACATGAATATCGGTATTTTGCCTGCATTAGCGGATAGCAAAACTATTATTCTTGCCGATAAACTGGTGCATGCTAGTATGATTGATGGCATTCGATTATCGAATGCTCAATATGTGCGTTATCGTCATAATGATTTGCAGCATCTGGAACAATTATTGCAAAAGTATCATCAAGATGAGCAAATTGAACGCATTATTGTGGTGACTGAAAGTATCTTTAGTATGGATGGTGATGAGACTGATCTAGCAGCATTGGCACAGTTAAAACAGCGATTTGCTAAAACCATGTTGTATGTTGATGAAGCACATGCGATCGGTGTCAGGGGGGGGCAAGGTCTGGGCTGTGCTGAACAATATGGCGTATTGGATCAGATTGATTTCTTGGTTGGAACCTTTGGTAAGGCAATTGCTTCTGTGGGCGGCTATATCATTTGTGATTCAATCATGCGTGATTATCTAATCAATAAAATGCGCCCACTGATTTTTAGTACTGCTTTGCCTCCAATCTCGATGGCATGGTCAGATTTTATTTTTAATAAAGTGCTGAACATGCAGCAACAGCGTCAGCACTTGGCTGAGATCAGTCAATATTTACAGCAAGCGGTGATTGCAAAAGGTTTTTCGAGTCCATCCAGCAGTCATATCATTCCAATTATCTTGGGTGAAAGCCAAGCGGCCATTGAAAAAGCACGCTATGTACAACAACAAGGCTTTTATGCCATGCCAGTACGCCCACCAACGGTGCCACAAAATAGCTCACGTCTTCGTATCTCGCTCACCGCTTTGGTGCAAAAAAATGAACTGCAACAACTAGTGGAGTGTTTGTGAGCATCGATAAAGCACTGGTTGCCCAACGTTTTGCCAAAGCAGGGCAAAGCTATGTCGAACATGCTGTGGTACAGAAACAGATTAGTGCACAGTTATTTGAATATCTTAAAGTGTATTGTCCGCAGAACTTAGCCTCTGTGCTTGAGATTGGCTGTGGTTCAGGCAATCTAACGCATTTATTTCAGACTCATTTTCAGTTTGAACAGCTATTCTTAAATGATTTATATGCTGATGTTGAACAGCATTTTTCAACGATTCAAAATATAGCTTGGTTGATCGGAGATATTGAACAGCTGACTTTACCACAGTCCTTAGATGCAGTGATTTCTAGTTCAGCATTACAGTGGATGACTGATCTACCTAAGTTATTGCACCGAATTCATGATGCTTTAAAACCGAAAGGCTATTTGGGTTTCTCTACATTTGGTGAAAATAATTTAATTGAAATCAAAAAGCTGACTGGGCAAGGCTTAAATTATTATTCCAGTGAAGTACTGAAACAGAAACTTGAAGAAAGTGGCTTTGAGATTGTGTTTATAGAAGAAGAGCAAAAACATCTATATTTTGATCATCCAAAATCTGTATTGCAGCATTTAAAAGCGACGGGGGTGACTGCAACAGCAAAATCGCATCGCTGGACCAAGCAATCGTTACAGCAGTTTTATTCAGATTATCAACAGTTTCATGATGAGCAAGGTTTCCGTCTGACTTATCATCCGATTTATGTGATTGCACGGAGAATAGCATGAGTGCAGCAATTTATTTTGTCAGCGGTATTGATACAGAAATTGGGAAAACTTATGCCACTGGTTATCTCGCCAAACTTTGGACTGAACAAGGGCAGCGTGTTATCACCCAGAAGTTGGTACAAACTGGGAATGTAGATAGTTCAGAAGATATTGAAAAGCATCGTGAAATTATGGGCAGTGGCTGGTTTCAGGAAGATCATGAAAAATTGACCATGCCTGAAATTTTTAGCTATCCTGCCTCGCCACATTTAGCTACACGTTTGGATGGGCGTGAGTTAGATTTTGCCAAGATCGAAGCTGCAACTAAAGAGCTTGCTCAGCGTTTTGATGTAGTATTGTTAGAGGGTGCGGGCGGTTTGATGGTGCCTTTAACCACAGAGTTGTTGACTATTGATTATATTGCTGAACATCAATTTCCTGTGATTCTGGTCACTTCTGGACGTTTGGGTAGTATTAATCATACTTTATTGAGTCTGGAAGCTTTAAATCATCGTGGTTTGAGTTTGCATGCTTTGGTGTATAACTTAAAGGATGAGTCGAAAGATCCGCTTATTTCGAAAGATACCGCTGATTATTTAAAAGCTTATTTGGCAAAGCATTTTCCAGAAGCAGAATGGATTGAGCTGCAAAAGTTTTAATTCTGACAATGAAATAAAATAACAACTTATTTTGATAAAACAATATTATATTTTAATCAAATGTTGAAAACATTAATTCATTGATTCTTTTGTAAAAATATAGAATGATGGAGTCCATAAAAGCAAATTCATCAATACACCTGAATACTGGCGAAAAGCTGGATATGGATTAAAAATCAGGATATGAGCATTATATTGAAGCCTCATTTTTTTAAAGCCGCCTTAATTGCTGCCATGGTTGCAGGAATGCCAATCAGCCATGCAAAAAGCCCTGCCCAAGCCGACAAGGTGCTGCGGGTGGCATTTCCTGCACCTGATGATGGTTTTGATATGGTCAAAACCTCAAATTTTTATAGTGGTAATATTGCCGATGTAATTTTTGAAAGATTGCTTCAATATGATTACTTGGCAAATCCAGTCAAGCTAGTGCCTGCAACAGCTCAGAGCTTGCCAGTGATCAAAAAAAATGGACAGGTCTACACCTTTAAAATCAAGCCAGGCATCTACTTTACCGATGATCCTGCATTTAAAGGCAAGCGACGGGAACTGGTCGCTGAGGATTATGTCTATGCGGTCAAGCGTATTCTTGATCCAAAGAATCATGCGCCGTCTTTTTCCTTTATTGACAATAAATTGCTTGGTGCAAATGCGCTGGTGGAGCAAGCCAACAAGACAGGAAAATTTGATTACGATGCACCGATTGAGGGAGTAAAAGCCCTCGACAAATACACCATTCAATTTACCCTGACCCAGCCTGATTATAATTTCCCCTATATTCTTGCCTATAGCACCTTTGGCGCAACGGCTCGGGAAGTAGTTGAATACTATAAAGATCGTATCGGGATGCACCCTGTTGGCACAGGGCCTTATATGCTGGGTAAATATGTACCGCGCAGTAAAATCGAGCTGGTCGCTAATCCTGATTATCGTGGTTTTATCTGGAATTTTAAATCTACAGGCACGGCTTTGGATAATCAACTGGTCAAGCAAATGAGTGGTAAACACATGCCACAAATTGGCAAAGTGACGGTCAGTATTATTGAAGAAGAACAATCACGCTGGCTGGCATTTCAGTCCAAACAACTTGATTTTGATAGCTTAACGGCTAATGCTATTGCCAAAGCTTTAGATCAAAACAATCAACTGAATGCGGAGATGCAGAAAAAGGGCATTCGCCTGTATGCCAATAAGGAAGCAGAAGTCACCTACACCATGTTTAATATGCGTGATCCTGTGGTCGGTGGCAGCAGTCTGGATAAAATTGCGTTAAGACGGTCGATTGCCATGTCATTGAATATGAATGAATATATTCGTATTCTGCGTAAGGGGCAGGCGGTTAAGGCCGAAATGCTGGTGCCTGCTGGCGTGAATGGTCATAACCCGAATTATCGCAGTAGCATTGGTTATAACCCTGTCTTGGCAAATAAGTTGCTGGATCATTTTGGCTATAAAAAGGCGGCAGATGGTTATCGCACGTTCCCAAATGGCAAGCCTTTAATCCTTAAAATTAATACCGAAAGTAGTTCATCTGCTGTGATTTATTCAGAACTGTGGAAAAAGGGGCTGGATGCGATTGGGATTCGGGCAGATTTTAAGGTCAGTAATTTTGCTGACAACCTCAAGGCTGCTTTTCAATGTCAATATATGATGTGGGGCGGTGCGTGGCACGCCGATTATCCAGAGGGAGAAAATTTTGCTCAACTGCTTTATGGGGCGAATGTTGGTCGAGGCAATTTATCCTGTTATCAATCCATAGCCTATGATGCGCTGTATCAAAATGCAATGAAATTACCGCCTGATCAACGTATGCCGTTTTATGAAAAAATGAGCCGACAAATTGAAGCGGACAATCCGTGGGTGCTACAGGATACCCGTAACCGTAACTGGGTCATTCAGCCTGAAATTCAGGGCTTTAAGGCACATCCGATTATGAGTACCAATTGGCAATATCTGGATATTGTTCCAACACAAAAGAAATAATGTGAACACGTATGAAGCAGAATTTTAAAATTTCATTGCAGCAGTATGGGATGGCGGTCTTGCTTGGCACAATCTCGATTGGCATAAGCAATGGCACAATGGCAAAAAGTCCAGCCAATCCAAACAAGGTGCTGCGCTATGCCTTTCCTGTGGCGGAAACAGGTTTTGATCCTGCCGCAGTTCAGGATTTGTATTCAGCGCATGTACTGTATTCCATTTTCGATACCTTATATACCTATGATTATCTGGCTTCACCCGCCAAGCTGGTTCCTAATGCTGCGGCTGCCTTGCCAGAAGTCAGTGCCGATGGCTTGACCTATACCATCCATCTTAAAAAAGGTATTTATTTTTCTCCAGACCCTGTGTTTAAGGGGAAACCACGAGAACTCACCGCAGCAGATTATGCTTATTCCTTTAAGCGGTTGCTTGATCCGCAACTGCATTCACCCAGTAGCTGGTTATTTGACGGACGCATCGTAGGAATGGACAGTGCCATCCAGCAAGCGAATAAAACGGGAAAATTCAATTATGATCAGCCGATTGCAGGCTTGCAAACGCCTGATCGTTATACGCTGGTGATTCGCCTGACTGAACCAAATCATAATTTTCCGATGTTGCTGGCACATCAGCCAACAGGGGCAGTCGCCCGTGAAGTGATTGAACATTATCGGGACAAGGCTGGTTTTGTCATGGGGCATCCGATTGGCACAGGGCCTTATTTATTGTCCCGCTGGACACCTGCTTCACGGATTATTTTAAAAGCCAATCCTGACTATCGTGGCTTTGTCTGGGATTTTAAGGCCAGCAATCCAGACGATCAGAAAATTGTCCAGCAAATGCAAGGCAAGAAAATGCCACAGATTGGTGTGGTGGATATTCAGGTGATTGAGGAAGCACAGTCGGGGTGGTTGTCGTTTCAGAAAGATGGACTGGATTTATTGACCTTAACAGGAGATTTGCCTGCTCAGGCACTCAAAGATAGTAAGTTAAAAGCTGAATTTGAGCAAAAGGGTATTCAGCTTTCCCGAATTTCTGATCCCTCGATTGATTATTTATACTGGAATATGCAAAACCCTATGGTCGGTGGATTGAGTAAGGAAAAAATTGCCTTACGCCGTGCGATGGCCATGGCACATTCACCTGAAAAAGATATTCAGATTTTAATGAAAGGGGATGCCAAGCGTTTACAGTTCCCGATTCCTTACGGCGTGGCAGGGCATGATCCCGATTATAAGGGCAGTGTGCCGTATTCGGTGAAAGCGGCCAATTTATTGCTGGATCGGTATCATTATAAAATTGGCACGGATGGCTGGCGTAGTTTACCGAATGGTAAACCCTTGCTGATAGAGTTTATGCCATCCAGTAATAGCGCACGAAGTATGCAAATGGCTGAATTATTAAAGAAAGATTTAGCCAGTATTAAAGTGAATATGGTGTCCAAACCTGTGCCCTTTGCTGAGGGTTTAAAAGCAGAAAAGCAATGTAAAACCATGTTTAAGGGTTCTGCATGGATTGCGGATTATCCTGATGGTGATAATTTTATGCAGTTGTTTTATGGCAAAAATGTCAATGCCACCAATAATTCCTGTTTTAAGTTAGCTGAGTATGACCGTTTATATGAGCAAACATTAAAATTGTCAGATGGGTCTGAACGAGATCAGCTTTATCGGAAGATGGCACGGTTATTAGAGTTTTATTCGCCTGTACAAATGATTTCCAGTCGTTATCGTAATGTTCTGATTCAGCCCCGTGTGATTGGCTATAAAAAGCATCCGATTTTGCCTGCGGAATGGATGTATATTGATATTGAGGAAAGGAAGAAAAAGTAAAAACATTGGTCTCGAATTGGTTTTGCTATCGTGGAGGCGGCGTGGATGCCGCCCGTTGGGCTGTGCTATCAGGGATGTAGCATCAGCCTAACAAAGGATTTTTGTTTACTTTTCATCCCTGAAAAGTAAGGCCTGCGGCAGGCTAATGATGAAATTGGATGAGAACTCGGCACGACACCGATGTGATAAATATAAAACGACTTATACTGACTTAAGTTTAGATTTTGAAAATTGAGTATGGAAATGAACTGGAGAAAAGCGTGTGGCAAAAAAGACATTAACGAACTTGGGGCTATGCTTTATTGGTCTTTGTGGGATGAATCAAACGGTATGGGCAGAACCAGCACGCGCTACCTTACCTATTTTAAAACTCGCTGATCAACCGCAATGGTGTGATGCCAGTATTCAAAAACTCCAGCAACAAATCACTGAACTCGAAAAAAAACCAGTCAAAGCGGAGTCCAATGCCGCACCTGTTTTAGCAGAATGGGATGCCTTTATGGCGATGTTTGAGGACTTGACTAATCCGATCAGCTTATATCGTAATGTCTATCCTGATGAAAAGTTTCGTCAGGCGGCAGATGACTGTATTGTGAAAATGGAACAGCTACAGACCGATTTATATCAGAATCCAAAACTCTATCAACGCATTAAAAACAGCAAGGCGACTGATCCAATTGATGTGAAATACCGTCAGGATATTTTAACTGACTTTGAAAATACGGGCGTGCAATTACCGCCTGCAAAAAGAATACGCTTAAAGGAAATCCGTAACCTGCAAACCCAACTTTCACAGCAATTTACCCGTAATATCAATGATAATCCTGAAAAACTGGAATTTACCCCAGATGAGTTAAAAGGCTTGCCAGAAAGCTATCTTGCCAATGCCAAGAAAAATGATAAGGGTAACTATTTGCTGGGATTTGATTATCCTGCCTATCAGCCGTTTATGGAACTTTCTGAGAGTGATGCAGCACGTAAACGCTACCAGACTGCTTTTACTCGACGGGGTACAGCAAAGAATCTGGACTTGCTCAAACAGATTATTGACCTCCGTTATGAACAGGCACAGTTATTCGGTGAGCCAAGCTATGCCGATCTCGCCTTAAAAAAACGCATGGCGAAAAATCCAAAAACAGTGAATGATTTCCTGAATAATATTTACCAGATTGTGACGCCACTTGAGCAAAAGGAAATGCAGGAATTAAGGGAATTTAAGGCAAAAACTCTAAATATTCCTTTAGAACAGGCAGAGATTACACGCTGGAACGTGGGTTATTGGACAGAGAAATTACGTAAGGACAAATACCAGATTGATCAGGAAAAAATGCGTGATTATTTCCCAACTTTAGCGGCACAGAAATGGTTGTTTGCGATTTCCTCAAATCTGTATGGCATCGAGTTTAAGCCTGCCAAAGTGGATATCTGGCAGGATGAAGTTGAATATTACGATGTGACCGACCAGAAAACAGGACAACTGCTTGGCGGTTTGTATATGGATAAATTCCCGCGTGAGGGCAAATATGGGCATGCTGCGGTATGGGGCGTGTATGGCGGCAGTAGTTTAACAGGGCGTAAACCAATTTCGGTTTTAGTGACCAATTTTAATCGTAAAGGTTTAAACAGCAATGAGCTGGAAACCTTTGTGCATGAGTTTGGACATGCCTTGCATGGCATTTTGTCCGATACCCGTTATGTGGGACAGTCAGGTACTTCGGTAGAGCGTGACTTTGTTGAAGCACCCTCGCAGATGTATGAAGAATGGGCGAGACGTAAGGAAACCTTGTCTAAAGTCGCGGACTATTGTGATCCAGCCTGTCCACGTATTGATGATGCGCTGATTGAACGTTTAAATGCGGTACATAATTATGGACGTGGCGCACGCTATGCCCGCCAAACCCTGTATGCGCAATATGATATGGCATTGCATGATAAAGATCCTCGCCAGCTACAGCCACTAGATGTCTGGAAAAAAATGGAGTCAGCAACCGCATTGGGCTATGTGGAAAATACTCAGTTCCCAGGGCAGTTCGGGCATTTAATGGGCTATCAGGCGGGCTACTACGGTTATATGTGGTCAGAAGTGCTGGCACTGGATATGTTGTCTGCCTTTGGGGATAACCTGAATAATCCAGAAATTGGGCAACGTTATCGTCAAACGGTTTTGTCACAAGGCAGCCAGAAAAAAGCGGCTGAATTGGTGAAAGATTTTCTGGGTAGGGCGCCTGACAACAAGGCATTTCTGGATGAAATTACAGGACAACGAGTCAAATAAGGATGTGCCAAGATGTTCGCTTATGTCGTGCGTAGACTCTGGCAAATGATTCCAACCATGTTGGGTGTCATTTTGCTGATTTTTTTCCTGTTTAACTGGGTTGGTGGTGACCCTGCCTATATTCTGGCAGGCAAAATGTCCAATCCAGAACAGATTGAAAATATCCGTAAACAGTTGGGGGTAGATCAGCCGTACTATATGCAGTTGTGGATTTTTATCAAGCAGATTCTGACTTTTGATTATGGCGCAAGCTGGAGTACAGGCGAATCAGTATCGCAGATTATCTTGACTCGTTTGGGGCCATCGCTGACCTTGCTGGTTCCATTGGTGATTTTACAAACTGTGATCTCGATTGTACTGGCCTTGGCGGTGGCATCGGTACGTGGTTCACTGACAGACCGTATGGTGATGATGCTATGCACTGTCGGCATGTCGATCAGTATTCTGGTCTATATCATCATCTTCCAATATGTCTTGGCCTATCAGTTGGGCTGGTTTCCTGTGCAGGGCTGGAGCGACAGCTTTAGCGAAAATCTATTCTATTATTCCTTATTACCCATCCTGATTATGCTGGTGGTGAGCATTGCACCAACCTTACGTCTGTATCGTAGTTTTGTGCTGGATGAAATTCATCAGGACTATGTGCGGACGGCCCGTGCTAAAGGTGTGCCTGAAACACGGGTTTTGGGCATTCATGTGTTGCGTAATGCCTCGATTCCGATTGTCACCGAAGTGATGGCAAGCTTGCCAGCTTTATTAATTGGTGCATTTTTGATTGAGCGTTTCTTTGGGATTCCAGGGATTGGACGGGAAATTATTATTGCGGTGGAACGTAGTGATTTTCCTGTGATTAAGGCGATTACTGTTTATGTGGCAGCCGTCACCATGATTTTTAATTTGATTGCTGATCTGATCTACAAAGCCATCGACCCTCGTGTTCAGTTGAAATAGGAGGATGACGATGCTCAGTACAATTTTTAAAGGCAAAACCTCCTCAAATGAATCATCTGCGTCAACAGGACTCTGGCATTTGGCCTTGAATCGATTGAAATCAGATCGTATTGCAGTTGTTTCGTTTGTGATCATACTGTTTTATTTCATTTTGCTGGCTTTATCCATGACAGGCGTGATTGCTTCTAATTGGAATAAAGAAGTGGCAGTCAGTTATGCACCACCGACATTTTTAGGTGCTGATACTGAATCAGATCAAATTAAGGCAATTACAGAAAGCACAGTAACTTTGCCTGAAAATCCTGTTGATCCACTCAAAGACGTGATTCAACAACTCAATGCAGAAATTCAGGCGGAACAGCACGGCAGTTCAGCCATAGACAACTATGGCATGCTTGATCCGTTGGCTGCGGATATGCAGGCAATTAATCAGCAGTTGGGCGGACATTTACTTGATCAACAACAGCAACTAAAAACCACTTTGCCTTTTGGGGCGGATAAGTGGGGACAAGATGTGTTGTTAAAAACCATTAAGGGCGCTGAAACCTCAATTCTGGTCGGTTTGTTATCAGCTTTATTGGCAGTGGTGATTGGTACTTTTCTTGGCGCGATTGCAGGTTATTTTGGCGGTTGGATTGACGATGTCTTGAACTGGTTCTATAACATTTTCACTTCGATTCCTTATCTGTTATTAGTGCTGGCGATCGCTGCGGTACTCCAACAAAAAGGAATTTTGTCGATTGTTTTAATCTTAGGCTTAACGGGTTGGACTGGGGTATTTCGTTTGGTTCGGGCTGAATATATGAAGCATAAATCGCGTGAATATGTATTGGCTGCCAAAGCCATTGGCGTGAGCAATATGCGCCGTATGTTTGTACATATTTTCCCGAATGTCAGTCATATTGCCTTGGTACAGATTTCGATTCTGGTGGTGTCATTCATTAAATCAGAAGTGATCCTTAGCTTTCTGGGTTTTGGGGTGCCTGTGGGGGTCGTGTCATGGGGCAGTATGCTCAATGAAGCGCAAAGTGAATTGATTTTGGGGAAATGGTGGCAACTGGCTGCGGCATCGATTGCGATGGCGGTTTTGGTCACGGCATTTTCAATGTTTACCGATGCATTGCGTGATGCACTTGATCCCAAACTAAAATAGCGGAGCAATAAGATGCAAAATTATCATGAAACGCCATTATTGGAAGTCGAAAATCTGCATATCAGTTTTAAGGGTGAAAATAAGCAGTGGATTGAAACGGTCAAGGGCATTTCATTTACCATTCCCAAAAATAAAACGGTGGCTTTGGTGGGTGAGTCGGGCAGTGGTAAATCCGTGACTTCACTGGCGATTATGGGCTTGCTACCGAAAGGACAAAGCCAAATTGCTAATCAAAGCAAGATCAGCTTTGAGGGAAAGGATTTACTCAATTTATCTGCAAAGGAAATCCGCCAAATTTGCGGCAAAGACATTGCCATGATTTTTCAGGAACCAATGTCTTCATTGAATCCTGTATTTACAGTCGGTGACCAGATTGCCGAAGTGCTCAGGATTCATTTAGGTATGGGACGCAAGCAGGCTAGAGTACGAGTGCTTGAGTTACTTCGAGAAGTCGGTATCCCTGCACCTGAAACAAAAATAGATGCGTATCCAAGTCAGCTTTCTGGTGGTCAGCAGCAAAGGGTTATGATTGCCATGGCAATTGCTTGTGAACCAAAGCTATTGATTGCAGATGAACCAACCACGGCATTAGATGTCACTATTCAAAAGCAGATCATTGATCTATTAGAATCTTTGAGACAACGCCATCAAATGTCGATGCTATTCATCACCCATGATTTAGCACTGGTTGGTGAAATTGCTGATGAAGTGATCGTCATGCGTCATGGTGAAATCCGCGAATGTGGCGCCGTTGAACAAGTACTGGAACAGCCGAAAGATGTGTATACCCGTGCCTTATTGCACTGTAGACCTCAACTTTCAACCCGACCATATCGTTTACCCGTGACCAGCGATTTTATGAAACAGGACGAAAATGGACAATTGGTCGAAGCAACCAATTTGTCCGAATTGAATCTGAAACAGCGGTCGCGAGGACTGACAGGTGAAGAACCGATTATTCTGGATGTCAAAGACCTGAAAAAATCATTTTATAGCCGTAAAGGATTATGGGGCAAAGATGAGTTTCAGGCGGTTAAGGGTGTTTCATTCCAGTTGGCGAAAGGTAAAACTTTAGGGCTGGTTGGAGAGTCGGGTTCTGGGAAAACCACCATTGGTCTATTATTAATGCGTTTGCATGAGGCGACAGGTGGGCAGGCTTTGATTGGTGGTAAAGATATTCTTGCCATGACTGAGAAAGAATTTTCACAGTATCAGCGTAAAATTCAAATTATTTTCCAGAATCCATACGCTTCACTCAATCCACGCTTTACCGTCGGGCAGATTTTATTGGAGCCGATGCGTATTCATGGCATTGGACAGAATGATGCTGAACGCAAGAAAATTGCACTCGAGCTATTGGAAAGGGTGAGCTTGCCAATACAAGCTTATGACCGTTATCCACATGAATTTTCTGGTGGACAACGCCAGCGAATCGCGATTGCCCGTTGCCTCACCTTAAAGCCAGAAATTCTGATTTGCGATGAATCAGTCTCCGCGCTGGATGTGTCGGTACAAGCGCAGGTGCTGAATTTACTGCAAGATTTACAGGATGAATTTGGTCTGAGTTATATCTTTATTTCGCATGATTTATCCGTAGTGAAATATATTTCAGATCAAGTCATGGTCATGAATCATGGTGAATTAGTTGAAATTGCTAACTCGGACGAACTGTATTTACATCCACAACATGAATATACCAAGAAACTGCTCAATGCCATTCCGCAGGGGGTAAACCATCATCATTAATATTCAGCCATAAAAAAATGCTCTAATCAGAGCATTTTTTTATTTCAAGGCAAAGGATTAAAACTTCTTAAAGCCTTTATTGAAACCAATAGTTTTACGACCATTGTTGCTATTATTACCGTTATTACTAGAACGCTGCTGGTCTTGTTGTTCATCATCACGACGCTGTTGACGTAGATAGCCACCACGGCGTGCAGCCAATGGCTTCTCCGCCATTTTTTCAGTACGGCGTTTTGCCATACCAAACAGACCAGTACCCTGACGTGGCTTCAACTCAACCGATTTCGCCAAGTTATCAATATCAGTTTTATCTAATTCCATCCAACGACCTGTACGTAATTCACGTGGCAAAATGACAGTGCCATAACGGGTACGTAACAAGCGACTCACTTTTAAGCTTTGTGATTCAAAGATACGACGTACTTCGCGATTACGACCTTCTTTAACCACAACTTGATACCAACGGTTGATACCTTCACCGCCAATTTCAGAGAATGATTCGAATTTGGCTGGACCATCTTCAAGCTCAACACCTTTAAGCATGTTATTGCGAATTTGTGGCGTGACTTCACCCATCACACGTACCGCATATTCACGTTCAACTTCGTTGGATGGGTGCATTAAACGGTTAGCAAGTTCACCATCATTCGTGAATAATAATAAACCAGTACTGTTAATATCCAGACGCCCTACCATTACCCAACGGTCATTTGCAATTTGAGGCAAATGATCAAATACGGTAGGACGCTTTTCAGGGTCATTGCGCGAGCAAATCTCACCTTCAGGCTTGTAGTAAATCAGCACACGACGACGAATTTCATCTTCAATCTGGAACTGCACCTTACGGCCGTCAATACGCAGTTCATCGGTTGGTTCGATACGCTCACCCACCTGGGCAATACGACCATTGATGCTGACACGGCCAGCAGCAATCACCTCTTCCATATAACGACGTGAGCCTAACCCGACTCTCGCCAACACCTTTTGTAATTTTTCACTCATGACAGCACAACCTTAGACATAATGATCAACAGTTCACCTCTCAAGACTTCGGTGCATGTGCATCGAGAGCCATGAATGCTTCCTTGGCGTTCTGTAGGGGAGGCAATTGATTTAATGACACTAAACCAAAAGCATTTAAAAATTGGGGCGTTGTAATCAACAACGCAGGTCTTCCAGGCAAATCCCTGAAACCAGCTTCTTTAATCCAGTTCCAGTCAAATAAATTTCTTAAAATCTGGCTATTATTAGATACACCACGAATCTGTTCAATATCCGCACGCGTGACAGGCTGATGATAGGCAATCACGGCGACTGTTTCAAGCAGCGATGGCGATAGCTTGGTTGGACGTTCTGGCCACACCTGGGCAATAATATTACGGTACTTTGCCCGCACCTGAAAACGAAAGCCCTGTGCCGTTTCAATCAGTTCAATGGAACGGCCATGCTGTAACATCGCAAGCTGTTGTAAAAACGTGCGTAATTGCTGCTTGGAGTATTGGTTCTGAAAGGCTTCTTTTAACCGTGCAAGTGAAACGGCTGAGTCACTGGCAAATATAATTGCTTCAATCTGCAATAAAACGTCGTGATGAATGTCTTCAAGTGACATTCCCTCATTGGCATTGAACTGGTCTAAACTCATGCGGCAATCCCCTGAACAGTCAGAGGCGCTTCAATACCTGTATGGATGATTTGAATTTTTTGCTGGCGCGTGAGTTCCAGCACTGCCATAAAAGTCACCACCATCCCCATACGACCCTGCTTGGGATTGAGCAGTTCAATAAAACTTAAGTTTTCACCAGATGCAAGCTGGCTTTCAATATAGGCCATACGCTCTTCAAGCAATACAGGTTCTTGTGCAACCACATGGGTGATGGGTTCAGGACGGTTAAAGATACAGAATAATGCGTCACGCAGGGCATCGACATCATAACCCTCATAAATTGGGGCAATATGACCAATACTGACATTGGTACTAAAGGTATCCCGCTCAAAAATTGGCATTTGCCCCAGACGTTCAGCCGCCTGTTTAATGCGTAAATAGGTTTCCAGACGGTCAATTAGTTCCTGTTTTGGGTCTTTCTCAAACTGATCCGCAACTTTTGCTTTAGGAAGTAATAAACGTGATTTTAAGTCGGCAAGTAGTGCTGCCATCACCATATAATCCGCAGTCAACTCAATATTCAGCGACTTCATATTGTCCATATAGGAAAGATATTGGGTCGCGATTGGGGAGATGTCGAGCTGCAATAAATCAAAGCCATTTTTTTGAATCAGGTAAATCAGAAAATCCAGGGGACCTTCGAATTGTTCGAGTAGGATTTCAAACGCAGCAGGCGGTATGTACAAATCTTCGGGTATAGTCTCCTGCCACTCGTCAAGCACACGAATGGATGGAGTAGACTCCAGAACTGAGGGGAGAGTTTGATTCATTACCGTTATAAGCCACGCGAATTTTCAAAAGCATGAAAGATATAATTTTGTGTGCAAGGACGACACAATGCTACCAAGAGCTTGGCTATTCTAATCGAAATAGCACATTTAATAAATTACTCACTTACAAAAACCTTAAAGTTCTCAGGGTATTTTTTATTGTGATGCAATTTCACATTGAACAGAGCTAAAGCTATGTTTAAATGGGTTTCCAAAAAGGCTTTAATTAAACGATAACAGCCAATGAGAAATTATTTAAAAACACAACAGAATCAGTTTGGGCAAATGACTGGTTCTTCACTTGATGAAAATGTGACTGCTTTTACTGTTCAGGACGATATGTCAAGCTGGTCGATGGGGCTCATGGCATAACAGATCAGGCGGTAGGGCAGTTATGGGAAGCGGTATCGACAGAACCTGATGAACGATGCTGGACCTATCTGCCATATTCCGCACCGCAGAGCCAGCAAAGCCTAAAAGATTCATTAAAAAATTTGGTGATGTTTCAATACGAGGGATTGTTTCGTCAGGATCGTATAGTAAAAGGGCACAATCGAAATACGGCATGGTTCTCGATGATTGATGATGAGTGGCCAGAATTAAAAAATGCTTATCAGCAATGGCTGAGTCCTGATAATTTTGATCAGCAGGGTGTTCAGAAACAGAAGTTGTCTGATTTTTTGATTGAATAAGGGTCAGTCCTTATACAAAAGCACTGACATCACCAACACCACGACGGATAATTTCAGGATTTTCTCCCGATAAATCCACGATACTGGTGGTGGATAAGGTGCCAAAGCCGCTGTCAATAAACACATCAATACGTTTACCTAGTTGGTTTTCAATATCATAAGGATCATCAAGCGGATCTTTTTGATCAGGCAAGATCAATGTACTGGTTAATAACGGTTCACCCAGTTCTTGTAATAAAGCTTGTGCAACAGGATTACTTGGAATGCGCAGACCAATTGTTTTTTTCTTCGGGTGCATTAAACGCTTTGGCACTTCACTGGTGGCAGGCAAGATAAAGGTGGTGACAGCAGGGGTATTATTTTTTAACAGCCGATACATGGCATTGTCCACTTTGGCATAGGTCGCAATGTCAGATAAGTCACAGCACATAATGGCATATTGATGTTTTGAACCTAGACCGCGAATCTGTGCAATTCGCTCCATCGCACTTTTATTCCCAATCTGACAGCCAATCGCATAGGCTGCATCAGTTGGATAAACCACCACATCACCCGCACGAATACGTTCAACGGCTTGTGTGATTAAGCGAGCCTGTGGATTTTCAGGATGAATATGTAAATGTAACATTATTATTGTAACTCCCTGATCTTTATGGCTAGATTAAGTATGAAACTTGTTCTAGTAAAGATGCAAGTCTTAGATGTGTTAATTTTGTCATTCAATCAAGTAATTCACGTTTAAATTCATTTAGTTGTAATGGTAAGCCATGACGGGTACAAACACAGATACAGTGAATAAAAAGTGCAGCATCTCGTGGCAAAGTGGCTTCACCTGAAAAATAACGTTGTACTTGAGCAAAAACATGATCTTTAAATTGTGTTCCATTGCCGCCATCACCTGTCAAATTATCTAAAGAGACCCGAAACTTTCGACCAAAGGCAGTCGCAAATAACCATTCAATGGCTTGAGGCTTAATTTCAACTTGTTCAAATAAAGCTTGCTGTTCTGCAGTACGACCATCGGGTGCATACCAATAACCTAAATCAGGTAAAAGGCGACGTTTTTCACCTGAAATACTCCAATGACTAATTTCATGTAAGGCACTGTTAAAGAAACCATGTGCAAATTGGATTTTTGCAGGCTGTTGATTTATCGCTGGGAAATATTCTGGTTCAAAATCACCTTTAACAAGCGTGACATTATGGTGGGAAAACCAGTGATTAAAGTGTAAAATAAGCCAATCAACCTGTTCTGGTTCTGTTGTTAACGTTTGCCAAGATGAGCGTTGCACTTGATCTGGTGTTAACATAGGAGCAGTGATTGAATGGGGGCTAACAAGTGATGAAGTTGTTACTTCAAGTTGCGGCTGCAACAGATACATTGCTGTGTTACCACGAGTTCTGTCTAAAGAAGTGCAAAATTGTATCTTAATCTTTGACAGAGTACCGATGAATTTGTAGAATTGCCGCCTTAATTATGTCAGCAAATACTTTTCCAAGCCAAATCGAGCCATTTAAATGGGCTGAACAGGGCTATACATGGTCAGGAATACTGCCATTGTCTCGCTTTGCTCGTATTGCTCGAGAAGCTGTTGGTTCAATTGGTGATCAATTGATCAACATAGACTGTAAGCTATCAATGGATGCCTATCATCGTATTGTATGGTTAGATGGATATATTGATACTAAAGTTCCAAGGGAATGCCAACGTTGTTTGGGATCTGTTGAAATTGAATTAGTGTCAGAATTTCATTTAGCTTTAATTGATGATGAGTCACTGATAGAGCGATTGGATGAGGATGCTGATTTCATCGTTTTAGGTGAAAGTGAATCGTCGAAAAAAGGGAGTATTGATACACCTGCTTCGATTGATTTATTCGCATTGCTAGAAGATGAATTGTTATTGTTGATGCCTTTGTCTCCCAAACATGATGTTTGTGAGCATAAACATCAACCTGTCGTTCAGGACGTTGTCGAAGAAAAGCGGGATAACCCGTTTGATGTTTTGGCAAGTTTGAAAGGCAAACTTAACTCATAACACAATTTGTGTTATCATGTTGAGTTAAGACAACTGAATTTGTTCTGATCCATTTTTCGATCTTTGTAAGGAGCCATCATGGCCGTTCAGCAAAACCGTAAAAGTCGCTCTCGCCGTGACATGCGCCGTTCACATGACGCTTTAACCGAGAATGCATTATCTGTAGACCAAACTACTGGTGAAACTCATCGTCGTCACCACGTGACTAAAGACGGTATTTACCGTGGTCGTCAATTATTCGCTAAAGCAGCTGATGCTGAATAATTGAGTTATATGCATTAAGCGTTAGCTTAAAGTATAGAAAAATGGGAGCGAAAGCTCCCTTTTTTGTTGTTTTTCGCAATTAAAAAACGATTTAATCAATGGTAAATTGCCGCATCGGGAAAGAGTCTGTTGCCATTCTCATGTAGAATCATGAGTGTTGATAAAACTGGCGATAGACCATTTTAAGGATTTTTATATGTCGACTAAGCGACTTGAGCAGGCTGCTCAAGCAACAAAAACAGCATTTGTTTTTCCTGGTCAGGGTTCACAAAAAGTAGGGATGCTGGCTGAACTCGCAGAGCAGTTTAGTGTCGTTCGAGATACATTCACAGAAGCTTCAGAAGCAGTTGACTTTGACCTTTGGCAGATTGCACAAAGTGGTGAGGGGCTGGATCAAACGGAAAATACCCAGCCTGTATTACTCACGGCCAGCATTGCCTTATGGCGTGTCTGGCTGGAACTGGGCGGTATTGCACCAAAATTCCTTGCTGGCCATTCTCTAGGCGAATATAGTGCACTGGTTGCGGCAGAAGCCATGACCCTTATCGATGCGGTGAAACTGGTCAATTTACGCGGGAAATTGATGCAGAGTGCAGTTCCTCAAGGTGAGGGGGCAATGGCGGCAATTTTAGGCTTAGCCGATGAGAAAGTGATTGAGCTTTGTAAAAATGCATCTGCCGCTGGTCAGGGTTCAGTTGAAGCGGCGAATTATAATGCGCAAGGTCAGGTGGTGATTGCAGGCAGTACAGCTTTGGTTCAGCAAGTCATGGCTGAAGCAAAAGAGCAATCAGGTAAAGCGATTGCATTGCCTGTTTCTGTACCATCACATTGTACCTTGATGAAACCAGCAGCAGAAAAGTTTGCTGAAGCTTTGGAACAAACTGCCATTGAGCTACCCCGCATTCCTGTAATACAAAATGTCAACGCGGAAATCGCAACGGATGTTGCCCAGTTACGTCAGGCGCTCACTGCCCAGTTGTACCAGTCAGTGCAATGGACACGTAGCATGCAATATCTACAGGATCAAGGTATCCAGTATGTGGTTGAATGTGGGCCAGGTACGGTGCTCAGCAATCTTGCCAAGCGATTACCGAACATAGAAAAAGCATTTGCAATTGATAGCAAAGCACGTATGGAAGATGCCCTAAGCGCGATCTTGGTGGTAGAAGGAAAAATTGCATGACACAACAACGAAAGATTGCGTTGGTGACAGGAGCAAGCCGAGGAATTGGCGCAGCAATTGCACAGCAACTCATTCAAGACGGTTTTTTTGTGGTAGGCACAGCAACTTCTGAATCAGGCGCGCAAAAACTGACAGAAAGCTTTGCTGAACATGGGGCAGGTGCTGTACTCGATGTTCGTGATGGTGCAGCGATTGATGCACTTGTATCAGATATTGAACAAAAATATGGTTCAGTACTGATCTTAGTGAACAACGCAGGCATTACCAAAGATAACTTGTTGCTTCGTATGTCGGAAGATGATTGGGACGATATTCTTAATATCCATCTGAAAGCCGTATACCGCTTGTCTAAGCGCGTATTGAAAGGTATGACCAAAGCGCGTTTTGGCCGCATTATCAACATTAGCTCAGTGGTTGCACACTTTGCCAATCCAGGACAGGCCAATTACTCCGCAGCGAAGGCAGGCATTGAGGCATTCAGCCGTAGCCTAGCCAAGGAGATGGGCAGCCGCCAGATTACGGTCAACAGTGTGGCGCCTGGTTTTATTGCAACAGAAATGACTGATCAGTTAAGCGAAGATGTTCGTAAAAAGATGAGTGATCAAGTAGCTTTAAATCGTCTGGGTGAACCACAAGATATTGCGAATGCCGTGAGTTTCCTTGCCAGCGACAAGGCTAGTTACATTACTGGTACAGTTTTACACGTAAATGGTGGTTTATACATGGCCTAACTGGCGATGTATAAACTTTTAAAAATTTTTATATTCAATTAAACTAGTGGCAAATTAAAACGCCACAAGCAATGAGGAGAATTCCTGTGAGCGATATCGAACAACGCATCAAACAAGCTGTAGCTGAACAATTAGGTATGCGTGCTGAAGAGATCAAGAATGAAGCATCTTTCATGGATGATTTAGGTGCTGACTCTTTGGATCTGGTTGAACTTGTAATGTCTTTTGAAAATGATTTTGACATCACCATTCCAGATGAAGATTCAAATGAAATTACAACAGTTCAATCTGCAATTGATTATGTAACCAAAAAACTGGGTTAATCATCTTGCATGATCGAAAGCCACCGCAAGGTGGCTTTTTTATGAGTCTAACTTTTCGCTGGAGAGAATATACACATATTTTTACAAGAAAAAATAAAGTTTGAATATGAAAAAACGATTTAAGTGTATAAAATTTATGCGATTTAAAATAACGAATTAAATCATATAAAATAAAGGAAGAATTGTATGGATATAGCACAACGTATTAAACAAATCATCATGGAACAATTTCGTGTGGATGAGCAAGAGCTGAAGCCTGATGCAACTTTTACAGAGGATTTGGGAGCCGATTCATTGGGTGTGGTTGAGTTCATTATGGCACTTGAAGGAGAATTTGGTATTCAAATTCCTTATGAACAGGCCGAAAAAATTACCACAGTTCAGGCCGCAATTGACTATATGGCGAATATTATAGGCGAAACTGCATAAATCGCATAACGCCTTGAGCTGATCGACAGCCACTGTAAGGTGGCTTTTTTGTGACTCACTTAAAAATATACATAGATTTACAAGACCACTTTAAATTGAAACCTGAAAGCAAAAAATTTTCAGTATAACTAGAAATAGGTCTATTTTGACCATGCATAAATAATGATAGAGGAAATAACGATGGGTCTTTTTGATTTTGTTAAAGGTATTGGTAAGAAAAATACGGCTCCAGCAGAACCTCAGCCAGCACCAGCAACGCCTGCTGAACCTTCAGCTCAGGAAATCGCAAACAAATTATTAGGCTTGATTAAAAGTTTAGGTCTTGGTGTTGATGGTTTATCAGTAACCTACAATGGAAATACCGATACAGCCATTATTAAAGGGCGAGTCAAAAGCCAAGCAGATAAAGAAAAGATAATTCTTGCGGTTGGAAATGTTGACCATGTGGCACGGGTTGATGACCAGATGACAGTTGAAGCACCTGAACCTGAAAGTAAATTCTATACCGTAAAATCAGGTGATAATTTATCTAAGATTTCTAAAGAGTATTATGGCGATCCAAACCGATACAATAAAATTTTTGAAGCGAATAGACCATTACTCAAAAATGCGGATGATATTTTTCCTGGACAAGTTTTACGTATCCCTGAATAAATTGTAATGTGACAGAAGAGGCGCGTATTGCGCCTTTTTTATTTCAAAATAAAAGATAAAATCTATAAAATTGAAATTACTAAAACATTAAAAAAATGAATCCATTTACTTATGCTTTATGTCAAAAGCCCGTTTTAAGTGTGGCAATGTGGATGACTGGTCTTTGTGCATTTCCTCCATTATTTTCAAATCTTCCGATTGATTTAACTCATACAGGTGCATTAGCAACTACTGAATTTAAGATAAATGTACCAAAGTCGTACCACTTAAGCCTAACTGTTGAATTTGAATCAGCACAAAAGCGAGTTGATGATCTTGTTGTTGGAAATACTTTTAACCAATATTGTGATGGGACTATAAAATATAACAACATTCCTATAGAGAAGAGAAAAGAATTAGGTCAACCAATAACCTTGCAAGTTATTGTAAGAAAATCAAAAAATCATGAAATTGTTTTTAATCAGCAATTTCAGTCTTTATGTTCAACAGGACATGATGGTAAAAATCAAAGTTACAGAAGTATTGGCTGGATTCCTTTATCTCAAGATCTTTATGTGATTGAAGTTGTTAATTTACAACCACATAATCACTTAAAAAATGTCAAAACAACTTTAAGCTTAAATGCAAGTAATGGTGGTAAATAATCTTAAGATAATAATTGTTTAGGAAGTTTATCCATTAATTGTAAAAAAGGTTTTGGGCTTTGTAATGCTCTAGATAAGATTAAAGATCCTTGAATACGTATCACAGTATCTTGTGCTCGCTCGAAAGCTTGTTCTTCTGATATTCCCGCATCTTGTAAAACGACAGAGATACTTTCAATCAGTCTTGTAAATACGGGTTGAATTTGAGGTAAAAAGGTTTGGTGCGCTTCACTTAAGGTTAAAACTGCCAAAATACACGCTACATGGCCATTTTCATAAACTTGCTTTAATGAATAGGTCAGAGCTTCTAAACGTTCAATAGGTGATGCGTTGCTTTGTAGGTGAATAAAAATATGATCTTCGCGCCATTGTTCTAAATAGCTCAAAACATCTTGTGCCATTTGTTGTTTTCCATTTGGAAAGTGATGATACAAACTGGCTTTACCTAGACCTGTTCGTTCAGAAATTTTGGATAAAGAAGCACCTTCATAGCCATATTCTCTGAAAATACTTAATAAAGATCGAATTAAAGTCGGTTTATCCATAAAATTACTCATACCACTTGATTTTGTACCGATCGTTCGGTACATTAAAATTATATAACCACAAAAGAAGATGACAATGAAACTTTATAATACTGTAATCTCAGGAAATTGTTACAAAATCAGATTATTACTTTCATTTCTGAATTTAGACTACGAAAAAGTCTCTATAAATTTAGGTGACCAAGAGCAAAAGACAGAACATTTTCTAAAACTGAATCCTTTAGGGCAGATTCCTGTGCTAGAAGATCAGGGGAGGCATATCCATGATTCTCAAGCAATCTTGTGCTATCTCGCTAGAACATATGATGCTCATCAGCTTTGGTTTCCTCAAGAAACAATTGCAATGACACATGTTTTAGAGTGGTTATTTTTTGCCAATCAAAGAATTGCTTCTACTTTATCGGCAGCACGAGCATTTCATCTGATTAAAAAACCAAATATTGATATCGAAAATGCGACTGCAATGTCACATGTATCATTAGCAGTTGTAAATCAACATTTAAAAACAAGAAATTGGTTGGTTGGTGAATCAGCCACGATTGCAGATATTGCTTGTTATCCCTACATCGCTTTAGCGCATCAAGGAAAAATAGAATTAGACCTATATCCAGATGTTCAGGCTTGGTTAACACGTTTTCAACAATTGCCTCGTTTTATTGAATTAGATGAATAATAGGTTAGGCATGAAAAAAGTATTGATTACTGGAGCCAGTCAAGGAATTGGGCAAGCGATTGCCCAAAAATTCTTGGATGAGAATTATGAGGTGCATAATATTTCTCGACATACTCCACAATATTCACATCTTCATTTGCATCATTGGCAAGCGGATATGTTGCAATATGATCAAATTGAAAAGGTGATTCTGCAGATTGGGCAGTTTGATGTGCTGATTAATAATGCAGGTTATATGAATACACTTACAGCCGCTTCATATACGTGGGAAGAAATGCAAAAAATTATGAATGTAAATCTGATTCATACGATGCAGTTGAGTATTGATGTGGCTGAAAATATTTTTAAAAAACAGAAATTTGGACGCATTATTAGTATGGCATCCATTGCTGGACAAATTGGTCATCCTGATATCTGGTATGGTATCTCAAAAGCGGGGCTAATTAATGGGATGCGTAGTTTGGCTCGTAGTCATGCCCAGCATAATATTCAAACCTTTAGTCTCGCACCTGGCCCTGTTGAAACACGGATGATGCAAAAGATTCCTATTGAAAGACAAAAGCGGTTAAAAGAAGCGACGTTAAATCAGCAATTTTGCCAAACACAAGAAATTGCAGAAACAGCTTTTTGGCTGGCGCAAGTAGCTCCAAATTGTTTAAGTGGTGAGGTATTTGATTTGAATAATGGTGTGAATTGTCGTTAGATCATGTTGAATAAATGAATAGAAATATATGTATTTCTATTCATTATTATTTAAGTTTTAAAACCGCTTAGGAATTTTTTGCCCATTGGGTACAGGGGTCTCAGCTTGTTTTAATACACCAAATAACCACGTTTCAGCATGTTGGACAGCAGTTTTGAGTGAATCACCTAAGGCTAAACGTCCTGCAATAAAACTTGCCAAAGAACAGCCAGAACCATGATATTGTCCTTCTAAACGAGGGCAATGACTTTCAGCAATCATTTTGCCGTCAGCATAAAGTACATTACGAATATGATCAGGTGTATCTTCATGACCACCTTTAACGAGTACAGCCTTTGCGCCCATTTCAAATAGCTTTTGCGTGGCTTGTTCAAGGTCGTCAATACCTGTTAAAGCCCTTAATTCAACCGTATTTGGTGTGATCACTGTTGCCAAAGGAATCAGCTCAACAAAGGCTTTGACCAGTGTCGCCTGATCGCCAAGAGAACCACCGCTATTGGCAACCAGTACAGGGTCAAGTACGTATAAATAATCAGGATGCTCACGTAAAAACTCAGCCAAAGCAGCAATATTATCCGTTGTACCAAGCATGCCTGATTTAACGCATTTAATTGGTAAATCACCCACTACTGCATTTGCTTGAGCAAGTAGTAACTCTTTTGAAGTAGCTTCAAAACCAAACACTTGCTGTGAGTTTTGAATGGTGAGAGCGGTACACGCAATCGCGGCATGTGCGCCACTTTGCCCAATCGCTTCAATATCTGCCTGTAAACCTGCACCACCCGATGGGTCTAAACCTGAAAAACAAAGTACGGTTGGACGCACTGCAATTTCCTTTTATGTTCTCATTTAGGCTAGTATAGGGGAGTTTTGAGAAACTCTCGATACTGTGTTGTAAGGCTTTAAGAGATTGAACGAATGACGATCAAAAATATTCTGATAGATTTGGATGGAACATTAACAGACCCAAAAGTGGGGATTCATCGTTCAATTCGTTATGCTTTGGAAAAACTGGATCAACCTTTGGCCGATGAGGTTGATCTGGACTGGACCATTGGTCCGCCGCTGAAAGCATCATTGGCAAAATTATTGAATACTCAGGATGATGACTTGGCTGAGCAGGCATTGCTCGCTTATCGTGAACGTTTTTCGGTGACGGGTTTATTTGAAAATGAAGTCTATCCAACAGTTGCCGACACCTTGCAGCAATTAAAGGCTCAAGGTTATCAATTATTTTTAGCGACAGCGAAGCCTACGATTTTTGCCAAACAAATCCTTGTACATTTTCAACTCGACCAATATTTTACCGAAATGTATGGTAGTGAACTGACAGGTGAACGTACCCATAAGGCAGACCTGATTGCTTATATCCTTGAACAGGAAAATCTGGACGCTGCGGAATGTATCATGGTCGGTGACCGTCAATATGACATTATGGGCGCGCGTGCCAATGGCATTGAAACCATTGCCGTGAATTATGGTTATGGAACAGCAAGGGAATTGGTGCAAGCGCAACCAATTGTGCAAATTTCCCAGTTCCATGAATTAATTGCATGTATACATACGCTCAATGCAGAACGTAAGGTATCGTAAAAATTTGAGCAAATAAAAAGCCAGTCAGACTGGCTTTTAGGAATCTTTTAGAGCTTATGCAATTTGTACAGGAATACAGTTTGCTGTGTGATTTACTGTATTGTCTGGGTTTGCATAGACCAAACGTGGTTTGTGCAGGTTTGCCTCGACTTCGGTGAAATCACCAAAAGTTGCAATAATCACTAAATCACCAACATCAGCCTGATGAGCTGCGCCACCATTTACTGAAATAATACCTGAGTCATCTTCACCACGAATTGCGTAGGTTGTGAAACGTTTGCCGTTGGTTACGTTCCATACGTGGATTTCTTCGTATTCACGAATCCCTGCCAAGTCCATTAACACACCATCAATTGCACAGGAACCTTCATAATGAAGCTCTGCATGGGTCACAACTGCACGGTGAATTTTACATTTTAATAAACGAGATAGCATGGCTAGCGTCTCCTGAGTAAGACCTAAGACGGATATCTTATGGTTGACTTGTCACGTTTCCGCAGGCTGTAGGCGGTTTGATGCGCATTTTGCGCCTAAAACGACAATATGGCAAGCGTGATTGATCAACAATTTCAGTTTAAGTTTAAGCGGGTTTGTATGCATTAATGTGGTTCATGGCCTGTGGAACCTGTCCACTCACAAGCATCTTGACTTGTGATAAGGCATGAGCAATAGCTGCATCCATTAAAGCTTGTTCACTGCTAGGCGCTTTGCCAAGCACATGACCAGAAACGCGTTCTTTAGCGCCTGGATGCCCTATTCCAATTCTTAAACGGTGAAAGTTTGCGCCGATATGAGGAACGATATCACGAAGACCATTGTGTCCACCATGTCCGCCACCCGTTTTCAAGCGAATCACGCCAGGGTCCATATCGAGTTCATCATGGGCAATCAGGATTGACTCAGGTGCAACTTGATAGAATTTGGCGAAAGGAGCAACACTTAGACCAGAACGGTTCATAAAAGTGGTGGGGAGGAGTAAACGTACGTCATGGCCCTCAACTTGACCACGACCACTGTATCCATGAAACCTGGGATCAGCTTTTAAATTGATGCCATAACGATCTGCAAGCTGTTCAACAAACCAGAAACCTGCATTATGGCGAGTTTGGGCATATTCCTTTCCAGGATTGCCCAAACCAACAATTAGCGAAATATTTGACACTAATTTACGCCTTTAACACTTATGCGCGTTTGAAGTCGGCGTGCATAGGAGTGTTTTTAGCTGGGTGACGTTGTAATGCCTGGATTTTAACGTTTTCAACTTTGTCACCGATTTTAATTTCGATCACTTCTTCGAAGAAAGCGTTGTTTTCTAAAGCTTTAACAATTTCACGAAGCTCTAAGGTAACAGTTACAGGCTCAGCACTACCACCGTAGATAATCGCTGGAATTTGCGCTGCGTGACGAAGGCGGCGGCTCGCACCTTTCCCTTGTTGAGCAGCTTCACGTGCTTGAGCATTTAATACGAAGTTTGCCATGGGCATATCCTCATTGAGAGTTAAGAAACTAAACTTGCGACCAGTTTAGTGATAGAAAGCCCCACCATAAGGCAGGGCTTGAAAAAAAGCTGGGGTATTATAGATAACTATCGAACATTGCGCTAATGGATTCTTCGTTATTAATACGACGAATTGTTTCAGCAACCATGCTGGCAACAGAAACCTGACGAACTTTACCTAAGGTTAATGCCTCATCTGAAAGAGGAATGGTGTCAGTCACCACAAGTTCATCAATCACAGAATTACGCAGGTTATCAAGTGCCTTGCCAGATAAAACAGGGTGGGTTGCATAGGCAATCACACGGCGGGCACCAAACTGTTTCAATGCATCAGCCGCCTTGCAAAGCGTACCTGCTGTATCCACCATGTCATCAACAATCACACAGTCACGGTCCTTGACATCGCCAATCAAATGCATCACTTGGGATTCATTGGCTTTTTGACGGCGTTTGTCAATGATAGCCAGGTCGATGTCACCCAATTGCTTTGCAACAGCACGGGCACGAACAACGCCACCCACGTCAGGTGAAACCACCATGAGGTTGTCATGTTGCTGCTGACGCAGGTCAGCCAATAACGCTGGTGTACCGTAGATGTTGTCCACTGGAATATCGAAGAAACCCTGAATCTGGTCTGCATGCAGGTCAATCATAACCACGCGGTCAATTCCCACAGTGGTCAGCATGTCTGCAACAACCTTGGCGGTAATTGGCACACGAGCAGAACGTGGACGACGGTCTTGGCGTGCATAACCGAAGTAAGGGATGACAGCGGTGATGCGACCAGCACTTGCGCGACGCAAAGCATCTGCCATTACCAGGATTTCCATCAGGTTATCATTGGTTGGGGCACAAGTGGACTGAACGATGAATACGTCTTTACCACGTACATTTTCAGTGATTTCAACTGAAATTTCACCATCAGAGAACTTGCTTACAGCAGCGGCACCCAGAGGGATATGCAAATGGCTTACGACTTTTTGGGCGAACTGTGGATGAGCACTTCCACTAAAAACGACGAGATTGGGCATGAAGCACCTGAGCGAGGATTACGTGAAGCAACGCTTCACCCGAGCGCAAGTGAAAAATCTATGATTTTTCTAAAGAGGATTACGTGAAGCAACGCTTTGCCAAAATATAAAGGAAAAATTTATAATTCTTCAAAATGAAATCAAGTGAAACAACGCTTGATTCAAGTATGGAAAATCTATAACTCTTCCTCATAGAGGTTAAGCGAAACAACACCTCACCCAAGCGCAAAGAGGAAACTAAAAATTTCCCCAACGGGTAGTTTAAAGAATAATCTATTATATGGCAGGGGCGGCTGGATTCGAACCAACGGATGGCGGGATCAAAACCCGCTGCCTTACCACTTGGCGACGCCCCTAATCGGTAACCTTGAAATGCCGTAATGGCGATTCTGCCAAACCATTCACCAAGTATGCTTTACAAGGCGCATTTTGCAAAATTTGCTTTACATTCATTTCCTGAATTACTTCAGTGAAAACACAGGCACCTGTACCTGTAAGCTTTGCCTGACCAAACTGATCCAGATATTGCATTGCTTCCTCAACTTCAGGGTATAACTGTCGAGCCAGAGGTTCAAAGTTATTTCCGAAAAGAGAAGGTTCTAACTGATAGGCGCAAAATGTAGTGGGCTTGGTATCTCTTGTCAATGTTTTTTGTGAAAAAAGCAGTTGAGTGCTGATAAAACAGTCAGGTTTTAAAACAATGAATTGTTTTTGAGCTAAGTCTATGAATGATAAATGTTCACCCACTCCTTCAGCCCATGCATTTTGCCCAAAAATAAAAATTGGAACATCAGCGCCAAGCTGTACGCCATAGGCTGCAAGTTGCTCATCATTTAACCCACACTGCCATAATTGGTTCAGTACAATCAATGTGGTTGCGGCATTGGATGAGCCACCACCCAGACCCGCCCCCATCGGGATATTTTTTTCCACTGAGATCTTTAATCCGCAGGGTGTCTTGGCATGTGGACGCAGGTATTGTGCAGCCCGATAAATCAGGTTTTGTTCCAGTTTTACTTCGGCTAATCCCTCAATCTGAATCTGATTTTCTTCAATGGCCTCAAAACTGATCCAGTCATAAAGATCAATCAGTTGGAAAATACTCTGCAATTCATGGTAGCCATTGTCACGGCGACCCACGATATGCAGGAATAAATTAAGCTTGGCAGGGGATGGGACACGTAAAATGGTCATATTTGCTTCCGTAACATTTAAGACTGCACCCACCAATTCTCTAGACGTAATCCAGCCACACGTTCAAACTCACGTATGTTATTGGTGACACAAATGAATCCCTGACTACGGGCATGCCCTGCAATCATGGCATCATAACTGCCAATAGTTTTGCCTGTTTTTGATAGTTCAGCCCGAATTTGTGCGGTATGTGCTGCGGCATAATTGTCATAATCAAGGACGATCAGATTTGCCACAAATTTTTCAATTTCAGTCAGATTGGTTTGGGGATTGGATGATTTTTCTGCACCGTAATACAACTCCATTAAGGTGGTCGAGCTGATACAAAGATAATCCTGATACTTGGAAAACTGTTGGATGACTTCAATCGGCTTTTTCTTAATCGCATAGATGCAGATGTTGGTATCCAGCATGTATTTCAACATGATTAGAAACTTTCTCGTTCTTGCACAATCGGTTGCTCACGTTCCTGAAAACAATCTTCGGTCAGTTGTGATGGCGTATTCATCCATAATTCCCAGCGTTTTCCAATAGGGGTTAAAATTCGTGTATCTCCAATACTAATCACTTCTACCTGTTTGATATGTTCAGGAAAAGCAACCGCTTTGGGCAAACGTACCGCTTGGTTGCGATTATTTTTAAAGATCGTTGCTTTTTCCATCGTGATACACCTATTTGGAAGTATATGTTTTTAGTATATCCCAAAATGTTGAATGAAACACTATCTGTTCTGAATAACCATTGTAATACGGTTTTCTTGATCTTCCGCAAGTGCCTGCTTCAACAAAAGCTTGTTGGGCAAGGTCTGGGTGTCGTTATAACTAAAATCAACCGTCCAGCCATCTTCAATCAGTTGTTTTAAACGGTTGTTTTGATCTTTGGTGATCTGGGCGTTTGTTGTGGCTGGTTTGGCTTGAATCCAGTAGGTTAAATGCATAATCGGCGCTTGCCAACCTGTGGCTTTTTCCAGCAATTCTTCAGGAGAGGCTGCGGTAATTAAGCCCGTTTTGGCGCTATTCAATGTCACTTCGCCAGGCTTACCCTGAATCTGGGTTTTACCCACTCCCAAAATGCCTGTGAGTTCAATGTCGAACTGATCCTGTTGCTGTAGCCATGTAAAGAATGCACTACCTGACTGCTGTGGGGTGCGCACTCCAATTTTGCCCTGTAAGTTAAAATTTTTTTCATCTTGTAGCTGTGGTGAGGCAATCACTTTATTCGGTTGACTTAAATGTTGACACCCACTGAGAAACAACACACTACTGCTACACATGGCCAGACATATTTTTGCAAACAAACGCATGGGGTTAACTCTTTTTTACGGTTACAGGTAAGATTAAGCCATCAAGTTGTTGTAATTGTGGGGCATTTGCATGTTTTTGTTTCAGTTGCTGTAACACATCGCTAAATTGGGCGAGTGAACCCTGCATATACAGCGCCTTGGCATAGCGAATCCCAATATTCACATTCTGACTAATACTATAGGCTTGTTGTAGCGCCTGAACTGCGGTATCAAAATCATTTTGTAAAAAGGCAATATAACCAAGTGTATCCAGAATAGAGGCTTGTTCTGGTGCGTATTCCAGTGCCAGTTCAGCATATTTGCGCGCTTCCTTTAAGCGGCGATTCTGCAATGCCAAGGTATAGGCATAGGCATTCAGATAGGTTGGACTGTTTGGTTCGATTGCCAATAGCTGTTTGAGTGTTTTATCCAGTTTATCCCGATCTGTATATGGGTCGAGCAATAACACCTCAGCATAGATCAGCTCTGGGTCATCTGGAATGTTCTTGATCGCTTCATCCAGCAGGGTCAGGGCCGCTTTTTTATTGTCCATTTTCTTTAAAATGTCGGCTTGGGCCTGATAAAGAAAACTGGCGTGCTGAGGATAGTTGACCCGTTCCTGAGTCAGGAAACGCAATGCATCATTTAGTTGTTCCTGCTTCTCAAAAATCGCAATCATGTTTCGGCGGGACACGATATACAAGCTGCCATCAACAAGACGATAATAGGCCTTTGCCGTTTCATAATGCTGTTTGCGCTGTGCATTAATCGCAAGATAATAATAGGCTTCATTCTGGTATTTTGCCGAAGAGCGTAAATCAATCAGATATTGTTCCGCTTTCTCATATTGCTTGAGGTCAATACTGGTTAAGCCTGCAATAAACAGAGCCTCCTCAGCCTGAGGATGGTCTTTAATAATATTTTCAAGCTTGTCTAAAGCTTCCTGTTGCTGGTTGATTTGGATGTAGTAACGTGCTTCAGCCAAGCGGACATCAAGGTTATTCTTATTTTTACGGCTGGCCCGGGCAAACCATTTTTTTGTGGCGGTATCATCGCGTAAAGCCATGAGTAAGTTGGCTTTCATCAGGATAAAGCTGGTGGATTTTGAACGTTTGCGTAAGGCGCGGTTAATATTGCTCAGTGCTTGTTCATATAAGCCATCTTGTGCCTCTAATCCTGCGATTAACGCTAAAATAGAGGGGTTGTCCTTTTCCTTGCTTGCGCGTAAGGCATTGAGCAGGACTTCGCGATCTTGCGCCTGTTCAGGTGCAATACCTGCGAGAATTTGTTCCAAATCGGCGGTTGGGTCAATATTTAAAATCTTGTCCAGTGTCTTGGCCGCAAGTTCATATTCATGTGTTTTCAGGGCAATATGCGATAAATAGAACAAAGCAGGCACATCTTTAGGTTCCTGCTCAACCCAGTGGGTGGCAATGTCCAGGGCTGCCTGTAGATCATTATATTCCAGTGCAATATCTAAGGCACGTTGCTTAATGATGGTGGAATTGCTGCGAATGGCAAGCACGGTATAGTTGTGCAGGGCTGTTGCAATATCGTCATAGGCAAGGGAAAATTCGGCAACCATGCTCTGTTGTAGGGCATGTTCAAAGCTTTGGTCAGCATACATATCATGTATTGCTTGTGCGGAGACATAAGCGTTCATACTACCTAACAACAAGATTGTGGTAGAATACCGTCTAATCGTCTTGCCGTTAAAATAGGTACGGCGATGTAGCTGACGCAATTTTTATTGATCCAAAGTAATGCTTTTTATGACACCGATGTTGCACAATAACATAAATTTAGCGAAATGATGATCTGATATGTCTTTCTTTGCATTGGGTGTCAACCATCAGACAGCTTCTGTTGAGCTTCGCGAACAAATTGCTTTCAATGCAGAGCGATTAGCCCAGCTATTGCTTAAACAACGCCAGCATTCTTCACTGAAAGATATGGTGGTGGTCTCCACATGCAACCGAACCGAAGTGTATGCCATGACGGAAGATGCGGATAGCGTCCTGAATTGGCTGGCCCAGGTGAATAATATTGATGTAAAACAGTTAATTCATCATGTTTATCGTTACGAGAATGCCCAGGCGGTTACACATCTCATGCGTGTTGCCAGTGGTCTGGACTCACTGATGTTGGGTGAACCACAGATTTTAGGGCAGGTTAAAAGTGCATTGGCATTGTCCAAAGATGCGGAAACGGTATCGCCTGAGCTGAATAGTGTTTTTGAATATGCCTTTTATGCGGCAAAGCGGGTTCGCTCGGAAACTTCTGTAGGAAGCCATGCGGTTTCCATGGGCTATGCGGTTGCGCAATTGGCTTCACAAGTGTTTAGCCATCCAGAAAATCTCACCGTTATGGTGGTTGCGGCAGGGGAAATAAATAGTCTGGTTGCCAAGCATTTGGCGGAAATGGGGGTGGCCAAGATTATCATTTGTAACCGTAGTCGTGAACGCGCTGATTTGCTCGCGCAGGATATTGCGCATCAGGTGGATGTTGAAATTATATCTTTTACAGAACTTGCACAGAACCTGCATCGGGCCGATGTAGTTTCAAGCTGTACGGGCAGTTTGCATCAAGTGATTGGTTATGCGGATGTTAAGATAGCATTAAAAAAACGTCGTTATCAGCAAATGCTCATGGTTGATTTGGCTGTTCCGCGTGATATTGATCCAAAGGTTGAATCACTGGACAACGTTTATTTATATGGCGTTGATGACCTGCAAAGCGTGATTGATGAGAATCTGGCACAACGCCGTCAAGCGGCGGTAGAAGCTGAGATTATGGTCAATCAGTTGGCAACCCAATTGATGACCCAGCAAAAGGTCAAGGAGGCGAGTGGCACCATTCAGGCCTATCGCCAGCACAGTGAGGAAGTAAGCCAAAAAGAATTGCTGCATGCCTTGGAGTCGTTAAAGCATGGACATGATGCAGAGCAGGTACTACAGGAATTTGCGCATCGCTTAACACAAAAGCTCATGCATCCAACCTCTATCTTATTAAGAGAGGCTGCCAAGGCTGAAAATCCAGATTATTTTGAGTGGTTACAGCAACATCTACAGTATGTGTTTGAACATGAGCGTAAGCCGAGACAGTAGTTAAGACAACAACCTTAAACCAATCTGCTTGGTTAACTCATTGAGTTGCTGGCGTAAATTTCGGGACTCAATGAGAGAAATTGGTGATTTGAGTTTTAAGCGCAAATATTTTTCCTGAAGCCCTAAAGCGTATTCTTTCGCCAGTTTATCTGCAATTTCAGGTGCCTGTGTAAGTGACTGAATATCGGTACGCTGCATAATATCGGCAATTTCATGGCTGTAGTTGCTACAGGCACCCAGTACATAATAGGTTGCCAATTCCTGATCATCGGGTAAATCATCAAACACAATATTTAATGAGGCTAGAATTTTAGCCAACAGTTCAGTGTGGTCAATGACTGCACGTAATTCTTCAAAGTGAATATATAAAAATGGATGGTGCATTAAGATCGCAATGGCAAAATCCTCATCCTTGGTATGAATGTTAAAAGACAGGGATGCATCATGGCTGATTTGAGGCGTAAAACGTTTACCCAAACCCAGTTTTTCACGGAAAGATTGGGTCAGCAAATAACGAAATGAGCCATGTTTAGGTAACAGTTCGGTTAATTCACGCAGTTCACCCATCACCAGACTTTTACCCTCGGGAGAACTAACATCATGTTGCCCTGTTAAATGCGCAAACACAAAGTCTGACAATAAAGGAGCCTGTTGCAGTAGCTTTTGAAAGTTTTCCAAACCCTCCCGACGGATGAGTGAGTCTGGATCATGTTCATTCGGCAGTACAAAGAACTTTAATTCACGGCCATCGTTAAGCAGGGGCAGGGCAATTTCCAAAGTACGGCGTGCCGCTTTTTGCCCTGCTGCATCACCATCAAATGCAATGGTGATTCGTGAGTTTTGTTTAAATAGGGTAGTTAAATGATCGGCATTGCTGGCTGTTCCCAGGGTTGCCACCGCACCAGAGATGCCATATTGCTGTAGCGCAATCACATCCATATAACCTTCCACCATCAGCCAGTCATTGGCCTTAAGTTTACGCCCTTCATATAAACCATAAAGGAGCTGGTTTTTGTGGAACACTTCCGAGTCAGGTGAGTTGATATATTTGGGCTTGATTTCATCATTTAAGGCACGGCCACCAAAACCCACCACACGACCTTTATGGTCACGGATTGGGAAAATCACGCGGTCACGCAGTAAATCAAAATCCCGACCACTGTCACTGGAACGAATCAAGCCAAGTTGTTTTAACCCCTCAATATCTTGAGGAAAAGCTTTTTCCAGATGCTGCCAATCTTCTGGTGCATAACCCAAGCGCCAAAACTGAATGGTTTGGGCAGATAAGCCTCGTTGCCTGAAATAATTCTGTGCTTTCTGGCTGTTGGGAAGTTGGCGTTCGTAAAATAGTGCAATATTTTCCAGAAGATCATAGAGATTGCCTTCCTGCACCTGTTCATCCATCGTAAATGATGGGTCAAACTGTGCAAAAGGATCATCCATATAAAGATCTATATCCACAAAATGATTGTCGATGGATTCAGAGATGACTGTTGATGTTGGACTATTATTCTGCGCTGGTACGGGTTGTGGTGCAGCAACCTGTTGCGGACTACGCTTATAGGATAGTTTTTTATTGTCCTGATTGTCTTTGGGGAGGTCGATGCCTGTCTTGTTGGACAGTTCTTTGATCACATCAACAAAATTTCGACCATCAATATCCATCAGGAAACGAATGGCATTGCCATTGGCCTGACAGCCGAAGCAATGATAATACTGCTTGTCTCGGTAGACGTGGAATGAAGGTGATTTTTCCTGATGGAAAGGACAGCAGCCTGAATAAGTACGCCCAGTCTTTTTTAACTTCACACGTTGACCAATCAAATCGACAATGTCGGTTCGATCCAGAATTTGATCAATCGTATGCTGTGGAATTGCCATAGGGTTTAACCGTTTAAAACTGGGGGGACATCTTTATGATTTGTCAGCATCATTGTTGCATAAAATGAAAAACAGGCAAGGGTTGGCTTGCCTGTTTGGTGCATTCAGATGACTGCAAATTAATTTGCGGCATCTTCCTCGCTTGGATTGTTGTCAATAACAGCAGGTGCAGGATTGCTTGCAGGTGCAGGCACTGCCGATTCAACGGGCACTGATGTTTCAGGCTTATCCAGTAAACCAAAACTCAGACGGTTGGTGAGGCTGCGTTTTTCAGTCTCGGTACTGGCTTCTATATTTTTGCTATCCGAAGTTTTCGATTGACGACCCAATAAGCCCAAAGTTGCACGGTTGACCCAACTACTGTCTTTACGTGCCGCACGTAAATTAACTTCACCATTCGATTTAACTAAATTTGGATAGTTAAGCTTCAGGATGTCAACATATTGTTGGGAGGTCGCTTTATCACCAAGCTTTTGGTAACTATAGGCTAGGGTTGCCAAAGCTTCAGGTGTCTGTGGAGTTTGTGGATAATGCTCAACCACCCACTGCGCACGCTCAGCAGCAGCCAGCCAGGCTTTGCGTTGAATGTTGAAACGCGCCGCGTTCATCTCACTCTCAGCCAATTCCTGACCAATATATTTCATGCGTTGTGCCGCATCGACAGAATATTGGCTACTTGGGAAACGGCGGATCAAATCCACAAAGTTTTGATAGGCAACTTTGATGTAGCTGACATCACGGTGTGACTGTTGCAGTGAGGTATAACGAATCAGGCTATCGTAGTTCATTTCCATGTTGGCGACACCACGAACATAATAGGCATAATCAACATTTGGATGTTGTGGATTTAAACGAATGAAACGTTCCGCCAGTGCAATCGTGCCCTCATAATCTTTTTGTTTGAATTTGGCATAAAGAAGTTCAAGCTGTGCCTGCTGTGTATATTGCCCAGTTGGATAATAGGTATCTAGGGCTTCAAGCGACTTTACCGCATCGGTATATTGATTGCGCTCAAGTGATTTCTGTGCTTTTTCAAAATAAACCTGTTCACTGGATTGTGGCCCTTTATCAACCACATCTTTCTTGCTTGGATTGCTGCTACAGCCCACAAATGCAGACGCTACGCCTAAAGATAGTGCCAGTATCGTAATTTTATAATGGGGTAGCGACATAAAAATTCCTCTGTTTTTGGGACAATAAGCTACAATGGTGCTATTAAACCATTTTTGTACCGATCATCAAATGACTTCAGCACAATCTTCCAATTCAAATTTCTCTGAAACAGATTTCTTACTCGAAGATTCTGTCGATGCAGATAATCATAATTCTGATTCAACTGCAACACGTTTATCGTTGCAAATTCAACTTGATGAAACCTATTTAGGCCAACGTATCGATCAGGTTGCAGCGATGGTCTGGAGCGAGTTTTCCCGTGAAAAACTCAAGCAATGGATGAAAGATGGTCATCTGTTGGTAAATGGTAACATCGTAAAGCCGAAGTACCGTTGTGAGGGCAATGAACTGCTTACCCTTGAGGTTGAGCTTGAGGCACAAACTTCAAGCCAGCCTGAAAATATTCCACTCAATATTGTCTATGAAGATGACGATATTATCGTCATTAATAAAGAAGTGGGCATGGTGGTTCATCCAGGTGCAGGCAATCCAACAGGCACTTTAGTGAATGCCTTGCTTTACCATGCACCGAAACTGGCGGAACTGTCCCGCGCTGGCTTGGTACATCGTATTGATAAAGATACCAGTGGTTTGCTGGTGGTTGCCAAAAATCTTGAGGCCCAGTTTTCATTGAGTAAACAACTGGCAAAGAAAACCGTTTACCGTGTTTATGATCTGGTGGTATATGGCAATATTATTGCGGGTGGCACCATTGATGAGCCAATCAAGCGCCATCCTGTAGACCGTGTCAAAATGGCGATCTTGCCAGGTGGGCGTGATGCGGTAACACATTATAATGTCAAAGAACGCTTCCGTGACTTCACCCGTATTCAGGCACAACTGGAAACAGGGCGTACCCACCAGATTCGGGTGCACTTTAGTTACCTCGGACATGGTTTGATTGGGGACCCTGTTTATGTCAATCGTGTACGTTTTCCAGCAGGTGCATCGGAAGCATTAATTGATATGCTGCGCAGCTTTAAACGTCAGGCATTGCACGCAGCCAAACTTGGTCTGGTTCACCCACGTACAGGTGAGGAGATGATGTTTGAAGCACCGTGGCCAGAAGATTTCACTCAGTTGATTGAAGTATTACGTCGTGAAAATGAAGCTTACTAAGTAAACTGAATTCGACGTAAATATTAATTAACTTATTGAAAAATATATTAACGGAGTCTTGCTGAGTTCTCATTGAGTTTCAGGATAAGCTTTCCGCTGGACTTACTTTTGTTTTGGCAAAAGTAAGCAAACCCATTGTCATTCGCAAAACTCGTTCACGACTAGCAGCTAGTTTAATAGATCGCAGAAACAACATCTTATTCATGAAGTCCTGTCTCGAACAATTGCGAATGACGTTTCCGAATATCATATTTTTGTCAAAATCACGTTAAGCAAGGAATCATTGATGGAATTTGTACAAGGTTTGCCTAAAGGTGTGTATGTGGGGCAAACGCGTATTGAACATGCTCAGGCAATTGCGACCAGTAACCAAAACCTGACTGGCTTTAACTTGGCTTTGCATGTCAATGATGATCCGCAACGGGTTCAGCAGCATCGTATGATCTTGCTAAATGAATTATCTGCATATGGTGTTGATAAAATTACCTGGATGACGCAAACCCACAGCACCATTTGCCATACCGTGAATGAACAGATTTCATTTGTTGCGCTTGAGGGCGATGGTCTGGTCACCCAGCGCAGAGGTCATGCCTTAATGATGATGACTGCGGATTGTCTTCCTGTGGTCTTGGGCAATGCCGATGGCACCGAAGTTGCCAATCTTCATGCTGGTTGGCGTGGTTTGGCCAGTGGCATTATTGAAAATACGATTGCTGAAATGAAGTCTCAACCCGCTTGGGCATGGTTGGGTGCAGCCATTAGCCAGCCTTGTTTTGAGGTGGGAGCAGAAGTAAAAGTGGCTTTCTGTGAAAAATATCCTGAACTGGAAAGCGCTTTTATTTCAGGTCAAACTGAAGGTAAATATCAGGCTGATTTGTATGCAATTGCCCGATTTATTTTAAACAGTTTAGGGGTGGAGATAGTTCTTGGTGGTGATCAATGCTCGTATCAACAAGACCAAGATTACTTTTCTTATCGCCGTGATGCAAAAACTGGACGGATGGCAACGTTTGTATTTATGCAATAAATTGCATCCTTTGCGTGGTTGATTCGCCTTGACGTGTTTAAAAATGTTAAACTTGATCTAATTCATTGGTTTTTAAATTTCCCATGTCTGTTATTGAGCAAATTACTCCCCAAATCAAAGTTTGTGTGATCTACCATAGTCCTTATGGACATACAGCCAAAGTTGCACAATACATCGCTCAGGGTGCCGAGCAGGTAGGTGCAGAAGTGCATCTGCTTTCTGTGGCTGCGCCGCAGTGGGATTTATTAGACCAGGCTGATGTGATCGTGATGGGTTGTCCAACCTATATGGGAAGCTTAACTTCTGCCTTGAAACAGTTCATGGAAGATTCTTCTAAACGCTGGTTGGCTCGTACATGGCAGGGGAAATTGGCTGCTGGTTTTACTAACGGTGGTGGTCTCAGCGGAGACAAATTGGCGGTATTACAGCAAATTAATTTGTTTGCGATGCAACATGGCATGTTATGGGCAGGCTTGCCTTTTATGCCAACGGGACGAAGTCCACTGGATATTAACCGCATGTCGAGTTTCTTGGGCTTGATGACGCAATCTGATAATGCCAGTGTGGAAATCACACCGCCAGAAGGTGACCTGGAAACAGCGAGAAAGTTTGGGAAATATTTGGCGGAACTAAAAGTTAAAAGTAAGTAAAATCAATAGAGTATAAGAATAGTCGCTGTACACGACAAAAATAGATAACTCATTGAAATAATGTCACAATAATTGTTTTCTAACGACGAATACTATGACACATCTCAATGAGTTATATCTTAAACAAATCTCTAAAATGGAACAAGGCAGATTTAAAGTGCTTTGCGCTCATCATGCTTGCGATCATTTTAAAGCAAACATGCAATCTTTCTTCTGCATCTAAAGCCTTGCTCATCAAGTGCTCACCACAATCATTTTATCGACGTATGCAGCGCTTCTTTGCAGGTCAGTATTTTGATTATCGTCAAATTTCTCAGTTGATTTTCAATATGTTTTCATTCGACAAAGTGCAACTGACTTTAGATAGAACCAATTGGAAATGGAGAAGATGCTGACTTCACTTGATCCAGAAACTTTCTCAAAACATATTGCAAATCAGGATGCCATTGCTGAACTTGTTTTAAAAATCATTCAAGTGAATGAAGCATTTTTTAAGAAAGAGAAGCAACAAAGTAGAGCAAAAAATGAGGTCAATGAGTCCACCTGGTTTGATTCGATTCAATACTTGATTGGTTGCGGTCATAGACCAGATGATATTTTAACGATGTCATGGCGCATTTTTGAAATACATTGAAGCAGCTCAAAAAAATTAAAGACAAAATATTAAAACTACGGCTATAGCGGTGCGTATTGCGATGCAATTAAGTAAGCAAGAATGGGATAAGAGCATTAAACAATTAGAGAAATAATGAAAATCTGTTAATGACTTAATTTCGATCATTTGTTAAATTGTGTGAGATTAATAACAATCGGATAACACAATGAAAAAGTTTTTATTATTAGGGGTTGTTTCCTTTTTATTATCTACAAGTGTATTTGCGCGTGAAACTAATTCAATGCGTTCATCTACCGAACTTGTGACAGTTGGTGATAGTGAAGAAAGTTTGCTGCAAAAGATGGGCAAACCTAGACCAAGATTTTTTGTCTATGAAGATGGACGTTTTTCTTGTGCTGCTACAGAATATAAGTACGATATTGATATGCAAGCCTACACGGTTTGGGTGTGTAAAGGTCAGATATTTAAAATTGATGTGAAGAATAAGTGAGAAGAAGATGAAAAAACTAATAATTGGTTTTTCTTTAATCTTATTTTCTGCCACTTCTAATGCTCAAGTTTATCAATGCAAAGTTAATGGGAATTCAGTTTTTCAGGATAAGCCGTGTAAGGACATAAAAGCAAAACAAAAGGTTTCCTGTTTGAACTATGGGCAAGAAGTTAATTTTAAGGATAAATTAAAGGAAGAATGTATAGAATCATCATCGAATTATAGTGGTTATGGTTCTTCTGCTTCGAGTTATAGAACAAATTACACTGGCGCATCCTCAAGTTATAGCGGTGATAGTCGAAGTAAAAATCAGTATGTTTCTGGTTATTCAAGAAAAGATGGCACCTATGTACAGCCATATCATCGCGCATCAAAAAGGTAAATTATAAGATGTCAAATTGTCCTAGCTGTGATTCTAAAAATACTAAAACTTTAGCTATGATTTGGGCAGGTGGAAGTAGAACTGGTCAAAGTGGCTTCGGCGGTGTTAGTGTTTCTACAAGCGGTCGAATATCTGTTGGAGGTGGTCGTGGGCGATCTGCATCACAATCACATCTGGCTGCTGGGTGTGCGCCACCAAAAAATAGCTCAATGCCAAAGATTGTGGTTGTGGTATTATTTTTAATGTTCGCCATGCCATTACTAAAAGGGGCTTTAAGTGTTTTTTCAGAGCCTAAATTAATGGATGGTATTTTAAATTTTATTATCTGTGCTCCGCTGTTGGGTTTATCCGAATAGCCGTAAAACCTCGGGGTTTAGCCCGAGGATATAAGGCTGCAATCCGCTAGTCCCCCTTGTGGGGATTGGCTAGGATTGCTAAAAACATTTGAATCTAGTAATCCATGTGCTATGATAATTACGTTGTATATTTTTAGTCAGCAGACTGATACAACACGAAAAAAAACAGTTTTCCCCATTGTAATCCGTGCACTCTTTGCAATCCGAAAGGTAGGACTACATTGGAATAAGAAGCAGAGAACTATAGTATCTGTTTCGTGGCAGGACATTGCCATCTAGCAGTAGGAATCCCCGTCCTTTAGGTCGGGGAGGATGTCAATAATCTGGGGCTTAATTAAGCTTTATGCAAAAATGGAATCTCAAAACAAAACAGCACTATCCAACTATTCCAAAACATGGATGTGTTTGCGTTGTGGAACTCAGTTTAAGCCTTATGACTAATGATGCGGTGTTATGAATAGAATTTATATTATTTTGGGTGTTGTTGTACTGGTAATGATTGGTGTAGTTTGGAAATCAAATAGTGATCGAAAAGCTAGAGAAGAAGCTTTAGCTCAGCAAACACAGCAACATAATCAAAAAATGGCACAGATTGAAGCTGAAAATCAAGCAAGATTAGCTCAAGAGGCTAGGGATAAAGCCCAAAAAGAGCAAGCTCGTATTGAGAGCAACAAACAAGCAAAGATCGAACAGGCGAATTTTAATAAAGATCATCAAGTTGTTAGTAATCAAGCTACTGTTGAGAAGAAAGCTGAAGATGATAAGCCTGATAAGATTAAAGAAATTGAGAACAAGGTTAAAGAGTTAGCTTTTGATCCTGATTCAGCTAAGTTTAGAAATCAAAAGGGCAATTGTGGTGAAGTGAATGCAAAAAATAGGTTTGGTGGATATACAGGTTATAGACGTTTTATCTACAACTCAGAGACCGACACCGTATCTATTGAAGATGAAGATGATGGTCTTTATAACCCCAAAATGATGAATATTTTATGGCAAAAGAAATGCCCGTAATGTAATTTTGAAGTTATTGAATCAAGCCCGACCAATAGTCGGGTTTTTAATACCTAATTTACCCAACAAATCACATTACGTTTTAAACGAACCTGTCAGCAATGGCAGGTTTTTTTATGCCTAAAGGAAAGTTGTATGGCTACAAATAGCTTAGATTTCTTATTGAACTTACGAGCCAACACAACAGGCTTTGACCAAGGAATTAACGGCGCAAAGTTTGCTGTTAATGCGCTTGTGGGCGCTATGGCTGCGCTTGGTGTTGGTTTGGGCGTAAAGGAACTAGCAGAAGCAGCAGATAGCTACGCAATGCTCTCCGCAAAGATTCAACAATCAACAAAAGATAGTGGAAACTTAGAGGTGGTCCCACTTTTTTTTAGAAAATTACTTATGCAACATCCTTGCCTTATCCCTTTGCCAGTCACGATCTTTTTCGGTGGCACGCTTGTCATGTAACTGCTTACCTTTCACTAGCGCAATTTCCAGCTTAACCAAATGACCTTTCCAATAACAGGCAAGCGGCACACATGAATAACCTTTTTGATTCACTGCACCCAAAAGCTTTTCCAGCTCACGACGAGACAAAAGCAATTTACGGGTACGTGTTGATTCAGGAACCACATGCGTTGATGCAGACAATAACGGCTGAATTTGTGAACCAAATAAAAAGGCCTCACCATTTTTAAAGATGACATAGCTTTCGGAAAGTGTCATACGTCCAGCACGCAAGGACTTTACTTCCCAGCCTTGGAGAGACATACCTGCCTCAAATTTTTCTTCAATAAAGTAATCGTGGCGTGCTCTTTTATTTTGAGCAATCGTGCCACCACTATGTTTTTTTACGACTGTTGCTTTAACCATAATTCAAACTTCCACAATTGCATCTATTGTGCCGTAAAACGCAATCTTTTTCCATCGTTTAGGAATTTCGCGTTTAGCCCGAACATTTGTTAAAATACACCCCTTATCTCATTCACTAGAGTACAACGCATGTCTAAAACACGTGTGATTTATCCAGGGACTTTCGATCCAATTACCAATGGACATGTTGATTTGGTTGCAAGGGCATCAAAAATGTTTGATGAAGTTGTGGTGGCTATTGCAATTGGACATCATAAAAATCCAGTGTTTAGTTTAGAAGAGCGCGTAGAATTAGCAAAAGCTTCATTAAGCCATTTGTCTAATGTAGAGTTTGTGGGTTTTGATGGTTTGTTGGTCAATTTCTTTCGAGAACAACGTGCAACAGCGGTACTGCGTGGTTTAAGAGCAATTTCAGATTTTGAATATGAGTTCCAGTTGGCCAATATGAACCGTCAGCTCGATCCACATTTTGAATCTGTATTTTTAACACCCTCAGAGCAATTCTCATTTATTTCATCGACATTGGTGAGAGAGATTGCCCGTTTAAAAGGTGATGTGAACAAGTTTGTGCCTGCCGTTGTGGTTGAGGCATTTGAACGAAAACATCAACAAGGTTGGTAAATGTCCTTATATATTACAGATGAATGCATTAACTGTGATGTCTGTGAACCTGTATGTCCGAATGAAGCCATTTATATGGGTGAGCTGATTTATGAGATTAACCCTGCACTATGTACAGAGTGCGTAGGTCATCATGATCAGCCACAGTGCCAGTTGTTTTGCCCAGTCGATTGTATTCCCCTTGACCCTCAGCATGCTGAATCCCATGATGAGCTCATGGATAAATATAAGAAGCTGACTGCACAAAAAAATGCGAGCAATTAATTGCTAACTTTGATAAGATGCGCCACGAAGTGGGCTGGACGGTCGCCGCTGTGGAGGTCTTCGTGACTGAAGCAGGGGAGGAAAGTCTGGGCTTCAAAGGGTAAGGTGCTAGGTAACGCCTAGGCAGCGTGAGCTGACGACAAGTGCAGCAGAGAGTAGACCGCCTCATTCGTGAGGTAAGGGTGAAAGGGTGCGGTAAGAGCGCACCGCATGGCTGGCAACAGTTCATGGCATGGTAAACTCCACCTGAAGCAAGACCAAATAGGAATCCATTAGGTGTGACCCGCATCGGATTCGGGTAGGTCGCTTGAGCGTATGAGTGATTGTACGCCTAGAGGAATGATCGTCTTCGACAGAACCCAGCTTATAGGCCCACTTCCAAGATTTTTTGAAAAATACGCTTGACGTATGTAGTGAAAGTTAAGATAATGCGCCCACAGTTTTTGGCTATGTAGCTCAGTTGGTTAGAGCACCGCACTCATAATGCGGGGGTCACAGGTTCAAGTCCCGTCATAGCCACCATTTTATAGACCACGCTCCTGCGTGGTCTCTTTTTGTCTGTTGTTTTTAAAATATGCTGTGCTGTTCAGGATATCAATTTTCTCACTGTATAAAAGACATGCTTTCCCTGGATTTTTACGCTGATTTAAATGTTTGTTGAAATTTGATCAGTTGAAAATTAAAAGAATAAAAACTGCGCATATGTTTCGTATTTTCAAAACCATAGACTTGACCAGCTATACGGAACACTAGATAATGCGCTCACAGTTTATGGCTATGTAGCTCAGTTGGTTAGAGCACCGCACTCATAATGCGGGGGTCACAGGTTCAAGTCCCGTCATAGCCACCATTTTTAAAAACCACGCTCCTGCGTGGTTTCTTTTTATCTATATGATGCTGCCTGTTATTGTCGTTTCAAACCAAAACAGCGTTGTTCTGGTTTATGTACAGGCTATAAATGTTTTTCGATGGTCGCCAAGGTCTGTGGACTTTCGTAGAACGGTTTTAGAATTAATGTAATGATTGGCTCTAATACACCATGCTCGTCTAAAGCGGCTACAATTTTTGGATAAAAACGTACAGCCTCATTGAGTAAATCTGTGTCTTCCAGACCAATTGCTGCAAAAATATCTTCCAGACTTTCATCTTTATAGAAATCATAAAAGACTTTTACACCGTACAGGATCAGCTCTTGTATGAAAGAGGACTGGCGTAATTCTTTCCAGTATTCATAGATCATCACAAAGAATTCTTCAACATCCAATGGAGTCACCTGTTTGGTGTATTCTGATAGCGGCTTGGCCTTGTTATCATCCCAAACATTGCGGGCAAGACTTTCCAGGTCATCATTAGACAGTAGGCTTAAATCAGCCAGTTGCTCCTGAATAAATTTGCCTATGCTTTCTTCCAGTTTCTGCTCAATTCGTTGTTGCTGGCGGTATGAAAAGCTTTTTAGTTTTTGCTGCCATTCATACTTGCTTTCAGATATTCTGTCTTCATCAGCCTGTGAAAACAGTTTTGGCAACTTGTTCTGCAAGGTTGTGGTGGCAATGTACTGGCACAATTGCTCAATAGATGGACTTTCTTTAAGGAAGTGGTTGAGATAGTGGCGGATATTTTCCAGTTCCAGAAATTTGGAAAGCCATATTTCAAACTGCTGATCTGAAAATAAGTCTTGTAATTCTGCTGAAGACTGTAAAGAAAAAACATGCAGCCGTTGAGCAATCTCACCAATAAATTCCAGTAACCCTGCACCAAGCTGCATTTCAAAGGCATAACGCTTAACGACAGCCTGAATTTGCTCCAGTTCAACAACTTCCCTGAGTTGGATGTCTGGCGCATGTTGTATAAAAAGCTGGATAAACTGTTGAAAAAACTCAGCAGAAAGCTGGGTAGTCAGTTGGTTTTTATAAAATGCCACCTGCTCAAGCAAAAGTGCTTGAGCAAGGTGTTGTGACTTTTCAGAAACAATCTGTTCAGTCATTCGCAGTCCATCCATTGACGATAGGGTAACGGCGTTCACGACTGAACGCACGCGAGCTGATACGTGGTCCAATTGCCCCTTGGCGACGCTTGTATTCGTTACGGTCAACCAAACGAATAACTTTCTCGACCACTTCAGCTTCATAGCCTTTGGCAATGATGTCTGCCTGACTCAGGTCTTCCTCAATGTAGGCGTACAGGATTGCATCCAGTACATCATAGGCTGGTAAAGAATCCTGATCTTTCTGGTCTGGGCGTAACTCTGCTGATGGTGGACGTGTAATCACACGTTCAGGGATAACAGGTGTTTTACTCAAAGTATTGCGATATTTCGCCAACTCAAACACGATGGTTTTATACACATCCTTGAGTACAGAGAAACCACCCACCATATCACCATACAATGTGCAGTAACCCACTGAAATTTCCGACTTGTTACCTGTGGAAAGGACAAGGTTGCCAAACTTATTCGATAAGCCCATCAACAGAGTGCCACGGGTACGTGCCTGCAAATTTTCTTCGGTTGCATCGGCAGGGCTATTGCCAAAGAATGGATAAAGGGTTTGCATGAAACTGTTCACAATTGGATGGATTTCTGCAATACCAAAGGTTACACCCATACGGCGTGCCTGTTCAGTCGCATCCTCCACACTCATTTGAGAGGTATAAGTATAAGGCATCATCACAGCCTGTACCTTATCTGCGCCAATCGCATCCACCGCAATCGCAAGGGTGAGTGCGGAGTCAATACCACCCGATAGACCCAGAATCACGCCAGGGAAGCCTGAACGTTGCACATAGTCGCGGGTTGCCATGACCAATGCCTGATAAATTTCAGCAAAAGTGTCGAGGGGAGGCGTGGTTTTTGCGGTTTTAAACAGCTTCTGTTTTGCATCATATTCAGCGAAATAAACAGATTCCTGAAAACTTGGGGCCTGTAAGGCAAGCTGCCCATTATGATTGCTGACAAAACTCGACCCATCAAAAATCAGGTCATCTTGTCCACCCACCTGATTCACGTAAACAATATTCAGGCTAAGCTGTTTTGCCAGCTCATTCAGGGTTTGTACACGGTGCTGTGGTTTACCGACTTCATATGGTGAAGCATTTAAGATCAGCACAGTTTCAACATTGAGCTGGCTTAACTGTTTAACGGTATTGAGTGACCACACATCTTCACAGATCAAGACACCAAACTTATGCCCTAGATATTCAAAAACCAGATGCTGGTGACCCTCCTGAAAATAACGTTTCTCATCAAACACACCGTAGTTTGGCAAGTTATGTTTATTGTAAACACCTAAAACCTGACCATCTTTCATTACAGCGGCGGAGTTATAGCGATTCCCATCCTCAGTCTGGTGCACAAAACCGAACACCATCACAATATCTTTGACTTCGTTTAACTGGGCAAACGCCTTTTGGGTTCGTTTTTGTAGGTTCGGACGAAGTATAAGGTCTTCAGCAGGGTAGCCCAGCGTGGAGAGTTCTGGGAAGATGATCAAGTCAGCCTGTTGTTGTTTCGCTGAATTTGCCTGTTCAACCATCTTTTGAGTATTTGCATCAATATTGCCAATATGCGGAGAGAACTGAGCAAGGGCAACTTTAAAATTTTTCATTCAAACTTAATCCTGAGTTTTAACAAATTATGATATGCAAGTTTTTGATTTATATAGGTATGGTTTTAAAAAACATTGCTATATCATGGCGCCAGACATTCTATATCTTAAAGAAAAATGACAAGTTTACTAATATATACTAAATGCACATTTTTCTGCGTAGAAAAAACAAATTTTTCTGTGTAAAACGGCAACATTTCTCAATGTTTGCGTAGTTATGCTGCATGAGTGTGAAGAAATTTCATATAGCGCTATAAAGTTTTTTTCCGCTCATTTTGGTGTATGGACATGATATGTACTGATAATCCATTTTAAAGTTTAATTTGTACAATAAATATACATAAAATAATAAAAATGACTATATTTTACTTATTTGAGGTGGGGTTTTTATAAAATAATTTAATTAAATCAATTTGTTAAAATTTTATATACCGTTTGTCGGGAGTTACTTTGCTACGCTTGAGTGTACAACTGTACACTGCTATTATCTTAATTAATGTGAACATGTGTACACTATTGTTATCCAATGAAGCATCATGTTGTAATACATGATCAGAAAAAAGAGGTATTCGCTATGTCAGTAGTATGGTTTCCTGTAATTGCATTTGGTCTGGCTGTGGTTGTTGGTCGTATTGGTACAGTCATGTTCCGAGAACAAGAGCAGGAACTTAAATAAGTTCAGAAGAACCTGATTTTTAACATGAGAGGTAAGTAGTAATGATTCCAGTAATTTTATTTCCAGTGGTTGCATTTGGTTTGGTAATTGGCGTAGGGCGTGTTGGTACAATTGTTAAGGATGCAATGCGTGTGGATTTTACGACTGAAATGGATGATAGTCATGAACACAGCCCAGAAGCTCGCAAAGGCTCTATTGTTTAAAGTAGATTGCGATCCAATTACCTAAAAAGCCCTGTGGATAAAATCACGGGGCTTTTTATTTTTTAATGATATTTGGAATTTTCCTGAAAAAAATATCTCGTGCAATGTCACCCTGCTGTTCAATATTATAATCCTCAAAAGCTTTGCCCTGAATAAATTGATAACAGTAAGGATTGTATTTTTTAAAACTTAGATAATAGCCCAGTTGTAGGATTGCACCTTTCAGAATGACATTAGTCTGTTGCTGGTATTGTAAAATATGTGCCAGCTCATGAATAAAAACACCCTGTAATGCCATTGAGCATTTTGAATAGTCTGCACTGAAAGAGGGTTGACATGCGAATAAATTGCCATTCGGTGCGATAAAAATATTGGCTGGCTGCCAAGGTAAATAAGGGGTATTAAAAATTCTTACCTGATCATAGTTGATCAGGTTGCCAAAAACCTGCTGTGCAATCTCCACTTCACCCTGCGTGAGTCCACGACATTCAAATTCATTTATCCTGAAATGAACAATTAGGCTGGAAATAAATCTGGCTTCTAATCTCTGTATCAACGATTGTGTGGGCTGGGACATATTTGATGATATCTGGGATTAAAATTATTGTTGGGAATTATCTTCACTTGAAAAGAAAAACCCCAGTTAAAACTGAGGTTTTACCACAACTAAAATGACCACTGCAAGTAGGATCAGGGTGGGCATTTCATTAAAGAACCGCCAAAACTTATGTGATTTGTAGTGGGCATTACCAATCAGTTTTTTACGGTAATAACCACATACAAAATGGTAAATCACCAGTAAACCCACCAAACCGACTTTAAGATAAAACCATAACGCTTCATGATAGTGTCTGGTGGCATCCCCCCAGTCCACAAGGAAATGGGCGGTGATGAGTGTAGCAATCATGGATGGCCACATAATGCCACGGTACAATTTACGTTCCATGACCTCAAAGCGCTGATGACTGACAGTATCTTCACTCATCGCATGGTAAACATAAAGACGAGGCAGATAGAATAATGCAGCGAACCAACACACCACAGCGATAATATGTAATGCTTTCACCCACAAGAAAGCATCAGAAGGTGCATCCATCGATCATCCTAGGTGGGATTATGCATCCCACTTCTTGAAAATGAGGCAGGCGTTTACACCGCCAAAGCCAAAACTGTTACTCATGACAGTATTCAGTTTTGCATCACGTTTTTCAAGTACAATATCGAAACCCTGTGCGCCCTCATCCAGTTCTGTGACGTTGATATTTGGTGCAATAAAGTCATTTTGCATCATCAGTACAGAATAAATCGCTTCCTGAACACCAGCGGCACCCAGACTATGACCCGTCATGGATTTGGTTGAACTTAATGGTGGAACCTGACCCTCACCAAAAGCACGTTCGATTGCTTTAAGCTCCGTCACATCACCAGCAGGGGTGGAGGTACCATGCGTGTTGATATAATCAATCTGCTCAACACCATGTTGTTTGGCTTCTTCCAGTGCCATGAGGATACAGCGGGTCGCACCTTCACCACTTGGCGCAACCATGTCAGCACCATCACTATTTGCAGCATAACCGACAACTTCAGCTAAAATGTTAGCACCACGAGTCTGAGCATGTTCCAGTGATTCGAGAATAACGAAACCACCACCGCCTGCAATGACGAAACCATCACGGTCTTTTGAATAAGGACGTGAAGCTGTTTCTGGGCTATCATTATATTTAGAGCACAATGCGCCCATTGCATCAAACAGCAGGCTTTGAGACCAGTGATCCTCTTCACCACCACCTGCTAGCATCAGGTCTTGTTTGCCCAATTGGATCAGGTTGTAAGCATAGCCAATCGCATCGGCAGATGTTGCACATGCGCTGGTAATGGAGTGAGCGATACCCTGAAGTTTTAATGACACACCAACGTTTGCAGTAATGGTGTTGCTCATATTGCGTGGAACAAAGAAAGGCCCAATTTTACGTGCGCCTTTTTCCTCTAAAAGTTTCACCATTTCAGCAACAGAGGCGGTTGAATTACCGCCACTACCACCTGTAATCCCATAACGTGGGTTATTGGCCAGGTCTTCCTGTTTAAGGCCTGCATTTTCTACCGCCGCAATCGCCGCATTGTAGGCATACATGGCACAGACACCCATAAAACGTTTAATTTTACGGTCAATGCCATCAAAATCTTGAACAGCCGCCGCGCTGACATGGCTCTTGAAATTAAGTTCAGCATAAGTTGGGTTAAAACGTGTCCCAGAGATTCCATTTTTTAAAGAATGAGTAACCTCTTCCAAAGAGTTGCCGATGCATGAGTTGATGCCCATACCAGTGATTACAACACGTTTCATTTACAGATCCCTTTTATGGTAATGCTAAGCTATGTACGATAATCGTTATTTATAAATCAGGAGAATATAACGATTAAAACAGCTTATAAGTGAATGACACCATGATAGCAGAAAGGTTTTTTATTTCTTATGGCAAATTTTATGCCTATTTCCAGTTGTGTAAATATTAGTAAATATCAGTCATGTTGTGACGAAACGTAATGAAAGTACACACATAAAAGTTGAGATAAATAGATATTCAACCTAGTATCTACCTAGAAATGCACACAATTACAGAGCAGAGGTATTTGATGACAAAATCCCAAAATAAGCAATCTTCAGGTTTATTGGCACAGGCCTTTGGAGTGGCTAAAAAGCTCAGTTCAGAATTACAAAAACGTCAGGTTGCCCCAACGACTTCCGCAGCGGAACTCGCCCATTCATCAAATGTGATTGAGGGAAGTGCCCGCTTCAAACCTCCATTTGAGGTGGAGAGGTATGAAACACCACAACAGATGCTGCGCCAGCAATTGCCTAAACTGTCAAACCAGTTGCTGGGTCGTCATTACACGCGGGTCAATAATTTCGCCACCTTTATATCGCCAGACCTTGGGGAAAAAGTCTCTGAATACCTGTTTCAGTGGCTAAATGAGTTTAGTTCAAACACCTCTTTAACAGAAAAAATTCTTGAGGAGGCAGGGGTAAAGGAGATTGCTGAACTGACCAGGGATACAGGACGCTCCCAGCGTCTGAGTCAGGCCCTGATTGAACAGAACAAGCTTTTGGCTGCGGCGCAGGGTTTGATTACAGGTGCAACAGGGGTGTGGGGTGCGGCAATAGACATTCCTGCCTCAATAGTTCTGGCATTGAGAACTGCATATCAAACAGGTCGTTCCCATGGCTTTGACCTCAATGGCGACACAGACCAGGAAATTGTTGCATTTATTTTCAAGGAAATTGATTTGAGCCTTGTGGCGGAAAAGCAAACCCTGCTACTTACATTGAAAGCCGTGAAATCCATGCTGGAAACCCATGACCTGCAACAGTTCCAGCAATTGTTGGGTTCAAATAACGATATTGAAATGATCAGGAAATGGCTAGTTGATGATGAGGGACAATTTAAGTGGGGATGGCTCAACCGTATTCCCCAAGCCTCTGTGATTGGAAAATTGACTCCTGTGGCGGGTGCTGCATTGGGCAGCTTTTATAGCTGGAAACTGCTTGAGGATGTGGGCCATAAGTCACAGTCCGTATTTGGTGCCGCACGTTTCTATTTAAATGAGCATCCAGATGAAAAGATTTCCCCTTTGGCTGCTTATTACAAGGCCGAAGCCTTGCTTCGCAAGGCAAGTCCAAAACTGTTAAATCCAATTGAAACTGAACCACAAAAACCCTCTACAGCGGAAGCAACTAAAAATGATGTGATTACCCATGTTGATGTTCGGGCAAAAGAAAATGCTGCCGATCAGCCATCTGTGGAGGAAAAGGTGAAAACTGGTATCCAGCAACTGGCAAGCCAATATGTTGAAGAGCATGAACATGCTGAACAACAACCTGCCTTGACTGCACAGCAGGATGAGATAATCACAGAAGATGAACCTGAAATTGTGGCTGAACAAAAACCAATTGAGATGGAACCAGCTTCAAAAAAACACAGCTAATTTGTTTCATGATGTATTCATACATCAGAACGCAACAAAAACACTAGGAATGGTCAGCATTTGCTCTATTGTGCGATGTTGACCATTTTTACTTCTTAGCTTACAATTGTGTGCCCTCAAAAAGAGGTGTTTTTCTTTTTGAGGTTGTTTAATAACGGGAGAATTGCCAAATGGCAACAACAAATCAGTTGATCCGTAAGGGTCGTACAACTTTGATTGAAAAATCAAAAGTTCCTGCGTTGAAGGCTTGTCCACAACGTCGTGGTGTATGTACACGTGTATATACGACTACTCCTAAAAAACCTAACTCTGCAATGCGTAAGGTTTGCCGTGTTCGCTTAACTTCTGGTTTTGAAGTGTCTAGCTACATCGGTGGTGAAGGTCATAACCTACAAGAGCACAGCGTTGTTCTTATCCGTGGTGGTCGTGTTAAAGACTTACCAGGTGTACGTTACCATACCGTTCGTGGTTCTTTGGACTGTGCTGGCGTTAAAGATCGTAACCAGTCACGCTCTAAATACGGTGCGAAACGTCCTAAGAAGTAATTCTAGGAAAATAGCCCAAGTAATCCTTTAGCGTTTCGCTTGTTTGAATTCTTCATAGATTTGTAATTCAGGCGACGTATAGTAAGGCCAGCGTCATGTACACGACACTTAGTACAACTGCTGGATCATCCTGAAGTGTCATAATATTAGGTGTATTAAAATGCCAAGACGTCGCGTAGTCGCTGCTCGTGAGATCCTTCCAGATCCGAAATTTAGCAGCCAAACAATCGCTAAATTCATGAACCACGTTATGCAGGATGGTAAAAAATCTGTTGCTGAAGGCATCGTTTACGGTGCTTTGGAACGTGTTAAGGAAAAAAACAAAGTAGACCCAGTTGAATTTTTCGAGACTACTCTTGAGAAAGTTCGTCCTATGGTTGAAGTAAAGGCACGCCGTGTTGGTGGTGCTACTTATCAAGTACCTATGGAAGTGCGCCCATCCCGTCGTACTGCCTTGGCTATGCGTTGGTTAGTAGATGCTGCTGCTAAGCGTTCTGAAAAAACGATGGCTTTACGTCTTGCTGGTGAGTTGCTAGATGCGGCTGAAGGTAAAGGTGCTGCGATCAAAAAACGTGAAGACGTGCATCGTATGGCTGAAGCCAACAAAGCCTTCTCTCACTACCGTTTCTAAGCGGATAAAACAGTCCCTAATCAGGAGAATATTCATGCGTACCGCAGCTCGATTCAACATCGCTCTCTACCAAAGTGGGGGCTTTGCGGGTATTTAAGTTGCCTGCTTGAATATTTGTACGCATCAATTTAATTGATGCGTCCTGTTTTAAATATAACATTTAGGAATGTAGACATCATGGCTCGCCAAACCCCAATTAGTAATTACCGTAACATCGGTATCTCTGCGCACATTGACGCAGGTAAAACAACTACAACTGAACGTATTTTGTTCTACACAGGTGTATCTCACAAAATTGGTGAAGTACATGACGGTGCAGCAACAATGGACTGGATGGAACAAGAGCAAGAGCGTGGTATTACAATTACCTCTGCTGCGACAACTTGTTTCTGGTCTGGTATGGCTAACCAATTTCAACAACACCGTATCAACGTAATTGATACACCGGGACACGTAGACTTCACGATCGAAGTTGAACGTTCTATGCGTGTTCTTGATGGTGCGTGCATGGTTTACTGTGCTGTAGGTGGTGTACAACCTCAGTCTGAAACTGTATGGCGTCAGGCAAACAAATATAAAGTGCCTCGTTTAGCATTCGTCAACAAGATGGACCGTACAGGTGCAAACTTCTTCCGTGCTGTTGAGCAGGTTAAAACTCGTTTAGGTGGTAATCCTGTACCTATCGTTGTGCCAATCGGTGCTGAAGATACGTTTGCAGGTGTTGTTGATCTGATCGAGATGAAAGCGATTATCTGGGATGAAGCATCTCAAGGTATGAAGTTTGAATACGGCGATATTCCAGCTGACCTCGTTGATACTGCTGAAGAGTGGCGTACCAAGATGGTTGAAGCTGCTGCTGAAGCTTCAGAAGAATTAATGGACAAGTACCTAGAAGAAGGTGATCTTTCTAAAGAAGAAATCATCGCTGGTTTACGTGCTCGTACATTAGCATCTGAAATTCAAGTCATGCTTTGTGGTTCTGCATTCAAGAATAAAGGTGTTCAACGTATGTTGGATGCTGTCATTCAATTCTTGCCTTCTCCAACAGAAGTTAAAGCGATTGAAGGTATTCTTGACGATAAAGATGAAACTAAAGCATCTCGTGAAGCATCTGACGAAGCACCGTTCTCTGCACTTGCGTTCAAAATCATGAACGATAAGTTCGTAGGTAACTTAACTTTCGTACGTGTTTATTCTGGTGTTCTTAAACAAGGTGATCCAGTTTATAACCCTGTTAAGTCTAAGCGTGAACGTATTGGCCGTATCGTGCAAATGCACGCGAACGAGCGTCAAGACCTTGAAGAAATCCGTGCAGGTGATATTGCAGCGTGTGTTGGTCTTAAAGACGTTACTACGGGTGATACATTATGTGATGAGAAAAACATCATTACACTTGAACGTATGGAATTCCCAGAGCCAGTAATTTCATTGGCTGTTGAACCAAAAACTAAAGCTGACCAGGAAAAAATGTCTATCGCTTTAGGTCGTTTGGCGAAAGAAGATCCATCGTTCCGCGTTCGTACAGATGAAGAATCTGGTCAAACAATTATTGCTGGTATGGGTGAACTTCACCTTGACATCATCGTTGACCGTATGAAGCGTGAATTCGGTGTTGAAGCGAACATTGGTAAACCAATGGTTGCCTACCGCGAAACAATCAAAAAGACTGTTGAGCAAGAAGGTAAGTTTGTTCGTCAAACAGGTGGTAAAGGTAAATTCGGTCATGTATATGTTCGTTTAGAGCCTATGGATGTTGAAGAAGCTGGTAAAGAATATCAATTCGCTGAAGAAGTTGTAGGTGGTACTGTACCTAAAGAATTCTTCGGTGCGGTTGATAAAGGTATTCAGGAACGCATGAAGAATGGTGTCTTGGCTGGTTACCCTGTTGTGGGTATTAAGGCGACATTGTTTGATGGTTCTTACCATGATGTCGACTCTGATGAATTGTCGTTCAAAATGGCAGGTTCTTATGCATTCCGTGATGGTTTCATGAAAGCAGACCCTGTTCTTCTTGAGCCAATCATGAAAGTTGAAGTGGAAACTCCAGAAGACTACATGGGCGATATCATGGGTGACTTAAACCGTCGTCGTGGTATGGTTCAAGGTATGGACGATCTTCCTGGTGGAACTAAAGCAATTAAAGCAGAAGTTCCATTGGCTGAGATGTTTGGTTACGCGACTCAAATGCGTTCTATGTCTCAAGGTCGTGCGACATACTCGATGGAATTTGCTAAATATGCTGAAACTCCACGTAACGTGGCTGAAGGCATCATCGCTAAGTTCCAAGCTGGCGGTAAAAAAGGTGACGACGAGTAATCTTTCGATTACTATATTACCCAACTAAAATTTAGTTAAAAAACCAAGTGCTCATGGGCGACCCTCATGAGCAGTTTATAAAGGAAGATCATCATGGCTAAAGCCAAGTTTGAACGTAATAAACCACACGTAAACGTGGGTACAATTGGTCACGTTGACCATGGTAAAACAACTTTAACTGCTGCGATTGCAACTATCTGTGCAAAAACTTACGGCGGTGAAGCGAAAGATTACTCACAAATCGACTCAGCTCCTGAAGAAAAAGCACGTGGTATTACCATTAATACATCACACGTAGAATACGATTCTCCAATCCGTCACTACGCTCACGTAGACTGCCCAGGCCACGCCGATTATGTTAAAAACATGATCACTGGTGCTGCTCAGATGGATGGCGCGATCCTTGTATGTGCTGCGACTGATGGTCCAATGCCACAAACTCGTGAACACATCCTGCTTTCTCGTCAGGTAGGTGTACCTTACATCATCGTATTCTTAAACAAGTGTGACCTTGTTGATGATGAAGAATTACTTGAATTAGTAGAAATGGAAGTTCGTGAACTTCTTTCTACTTATGACTTCCCAGGTGATGACACTCCAATCATCCGTGGTTCAGCGCTTCAAGCATTGAACGGCAATGATGGCGAATATGGTGAGAAATCAGTTCTTGCACTTGTAGAAGCGCTTGACTCTTACATTCCAGAACCAGAGCGTGCAATCGATAAACCATTCTTGATGCCAATCGAAGACGTGTTCTCAATTTCTGGTCGTGGCACAGTGGTAACAGGTCGTGTTGAAGCTGGTATCGTTAAAGTTGGTGAATCTGTTGAAATCGTTGGTATCCGTGATACTCAAACGACTACAGTTACTGGCGTTGAAATGTTCCGTAAACTTCTTGACGAAGGTCGTGCGGGCGAGAACTGTGGTGTTCTTCTACGTGGTACTAAGCGTGAAGATGTACAACGTGGTCAGGTACTTGCTAAACCAGGTACAATCAAGCCACACACCAAATTCGATGCGGAAGTATACGTACTTTCTAAAGAAGAGGGTGGTCGTCACACTCCATTCCTTAACGGTTACCGTCCACAGTTCTACTTCCGTACAACTGACGTAACTGGCGCGATCAAACTACAAGATGGCGTAGAAATGGTTATGCCTGGTGACAACGTAGAAATGTCAGTAGAGTTAATCCACCCGATCGCAATGGACCCAGGTCTACGTTTTGCAATCCGTGAAGGTGGTCGTACTGTAGGTGCTGGTGTTGTTGCTAAAGTAACTGCATAATCGCCTAGAGTGATAAAAAAACACCCCTTTGGGGTGTTTTTTTTATGTCTATTGCTAGACAAAGTTTCCTTGCGTCGAGAAAAATGATTTCACTCATCATCCTTTTTCTCTCTTGCGTCGAAAAATTTAATACTTAATTAAATTTTCCTCCTCATGTCCTAAACTGATACCTTGCTGTCCTAAACTGCACTTAATTCATCGCAATAAAACCGTAATATAAACACAAGAAAATGAATAAAAGTAGTAAATGGAAATTTTCCATTTAAAAGGAGTCAGCAGCATGAATGCTAAAGTAAATATTTCAAATCGTGCAGGTGCAAGTTTTCCAGTACGTCGGATGAATTTTGATTTTGATCAAGTACCAGAATATTGGATGGATGGTTCGGCTGGCTTAACTCATTTCATGACTGGTTTGTCTGCATTATTTCCAGATGGCGAGAAATTATTTATCACCAGTCGCCGTAAAACCACCCACTTCAGGGGGTGGATATAAGGTGACATAATTGCTAGAATGAAGCATCTGTTAAATCAAACCATCTACAAAAAACAGCTAGGACAGTTAAATTGCGAGTACGCAGTTTCTTAACTGGTAGATGGTTCAACAAACACACTCTCAAGCTGGCTCGTGTCAATAGACAATCTTAACAGTAGAGTCAGTATTGAAATGAGAATCTTAGACGCAAGGTGTGACTTGCAAGGCGGTAGCCAACTCTAAGATTTGCGGTCGGGCTTGACCGTCTAGCTGTAGGAATCCCCTCGGTTTAGCGAGGGGAGGAAGTCAATGATGCTGTACGTGCTGTACGTTATCACCCAACTATTAAAGATAATGCAGAACTACAAAAAGAAATCAGTGCTTTTATTGGTCAAGAAGCAATGCACACTCAAGAGCATGTGAATTTTAATGCTTCTGCACAAAAGTATGGTCATGATGTTAGATCTTTAGAGCAGATTACGGGACGGTATATCCAATTTGCACTTAAGAATTTTTCAAAAATCGTCAAGCCCTTTGGTATGACCAGAGAGATGGTTGATCTAACGGCGACAACAGCGCTAGAACATTTTACTGCAACGATTGCCTCTGAATTATTACGCAATAAACACATCCAAGATTTAATGACAGATGAGACTATGTCATATATGTGGTTCTGGCATGCAGTTGAAGAAAATGAACATAAAGCAGTGGCTTACGATGTCTATGAGTCAGTATTTGGAACTGGATTGAAAGCATATAGTTTACGTACTACAGCACTTGTATTTGCTATGGCTTTAATCTTTATTCTTCAATCTTATTTTACTTTACGGCTACTTCAACAAGATAAAAAACTAAATCTGAAAGAATTAGGCATGATTTACAAATATGCTTATAGTCCATCAAAAGGGATTATTACAGGTATGGCGGGTGAAATGTTGGCTTACTTTAGACCACGTTTTCATCCAAATGATTTAGATACCGTACAATTACTTAAAGATTGGAAGGCGAAATTAGGTTTTTAACTTAAAACTTCCATTAGCTAACCCTATGTAAAAAGAGCAATAAAATTGCTCTTTTTAATTTTGAATATTACATTGAATAGACTTTTTTAAATCATACTGACATGTCCTAAGATGATGCTTTTCTGACCTTATCTGCACTTATTTAATACGTTCAAAGAAGCGTATAAATAAACCATAGATAATTTTTAAGCAAATATATCCATTGAGTAGGAGAAGAAAGTATGAATGCTAAAGTCAATATTTCAAACCGCGCTGGCGCTAGTTTTCCTGTACGCCGAATGGATTTTGAATTTGGCGAAGTGCCACGTTATTGGGCAAATGGAGATGCTGCTTTAACTCATTTTATGACTGCACTTTCAGCACTGTTTCCAGAGGGCGAACAATTTTTTGTGAATAGCACCCGTGCAGTTAGAAATGATCCAAAACTTGCTGATCCTCGATTACAAAAAGAAATTAGTGCTTTTATTGGACAAGAAGCAATGCATTCAAAGGAACACTTGGCTTTTAATGCAGCTGCTCAAGCTTATGGTTATGATGTGCGCAAATTGGAGGAACAAACAGGTAAAGTGATTCAGTATGGCGTTGCTATAAGTACTAAATTATTAAAACGATTTGGTTTTACAAAAGAGATGATTGGTTTAACGGGTACTTGTGCCTTGGAACATTTTACATCAACGATTGCTGAAGAATTATTGTCTAACCCAGATATTCAATCCATGTTTATGGATGAGACCATGTACCATTTATGGATGTGGCATGCAGTTGAAGAAAATGAGCATAAAGCGGTGGTATTTGACGTTTATGAAGCAATGTATGGGCAAGGATTTAAAGCTTATTTTATGCGTTCATTAGCTTTAGTGATTGCAATGGGTTTAATTTTTATTACCCAGTCATATTTCACTGCGACTCTTTTAAAAACTGATGGCAAACTTACATGGCGAGATACCAAATATATGCTCAAGTTCATGTATGGCTATAAAGGTTTTATGACGCGCCAGATTCCTACATTGCTTGCTTTTTTAAAACCTAAATTCCATCCAAATGATGATGATACTACTGAACTGTTAAATAAGTGGCGTGCTGAACTGGGTTTTAACCTGAATTAATGATAAATAGAAAATGGGCAAGCAAAATTGCCCATTTTTTTATTCAAATTTTGCATTAAATTGCTGATAATCTGCACCAGCATTTTATAAGGTAACAGTCCGTGATTCGATTGATGCAGGAAAGTGATATAGACCGTGTAGCTGAGATTGAGCGGTTGGTACAAACACATCCCTGGTCCAGACAGCAGTTTCAGGAATCCTTGACCTCCTACCAATGTACTGTTTATGAAAAAGCCAATCAGGTGGTGGGTTTTTGTATTTTGCAGCCTGTTCTAGATGAGGCCAATTTATTACTGATGGCGATTCATCCAAACCAACAGGGCAAAGGTTTTGGATACGAGTTGCTAGATTATTCAATTCAACAGTTAAAGAACAATCCAGTTCAGATTTTTCTGGAAGTGCGTGAAAGTAATATTCCTGCAATTCACCTATATGAAAAAACAGGTTTTCATCAGATTGATCTACGAAAAAATTATTATCCAAATATTGATGGTTCAAAGGAGCATGCCGTGATTATGGTCAAGACATGCACCGATGATTTTGCAGCCTTATTTCAATAAGGCTATTTAATAATCAGGTTATTCCATTCAGATGGAAGTGTGCTCATCAATGAGTTTCCAAGTTGCTGGATTTCGTTGTCAGAGAGTGGGCGGTTAAGTCTGCGCCATTGTCCATCAAGCAGCAACTCAAGCGGGGTATACTGGGATTTGTAATTCATCTTGGATGAATGCGGCACCCAATAGCCGAGGTAGAGATAATCAAGATTCAGCGTTTTAACGTATTCGATTTGCTTAAGAATCGCAAATACGCCCAAGGAGCGACGTTGTTCATCTGGATCGAAGAAAGTATAAACTGCAGATAAACCATCATCCATTAAATCACAGGTTGAAACACCAATTAATTTTTGGTCTTTCCATAATTCGATGAAAAAACTTTCTGTGCAACTGTGAATGAGGAATTTTTCAAACTGATCTAATGTTGCTGGATACATATCGCCATCTGCATGGCGTTCATTGATATAACGCTCATACAAATCATAATGCTGTTGACTGGCTTGCGAAGTTGGCAAAATACTCATTTTTAAATCTTGATTACGTTTCCATGCTTTCTTCTGGCTACTATTCATTTTAAATTCTTGAATCGGAACGCGACAAGATAAACATTGGCGACATAAGTGGCATTCTGGTCGATAGACAAAATCACCACTACGCCTAAAACCGACACGGGAAAGTTCAGATAAGGTGACGACATCAATCCGATGAATCGGGTCCAGAAACACCATGCGCGCGGACTTGTTATCGAGGTAACTACAGTCGTGCGGTGGCGTGATGTAATACTGTAAGTCATTTAAAAGGGACTTGGGTTGGTATGATTTCATGAATCTGTCCCTCCAAGGTGTTCGTCCATTAACCGTCTAATTTTGCATTAACTGCTATTGTTTTACTTGAAAATACACGTTCCTGATAGTTTTTCCAATTGATAGGGGGGGCAATAATTACATCTTGTAACGATTTTAGATATGTCTGGCGAGAAATTGTACTGGCTCCCAGACTCAGGAGATGATCGTTAACCAGTTGGCAGTCAATCCAAGGCAACTGATTTTCCTGTCCAATCAGCATCAGGGTGTAGAAAGCCATCTTGGAAACATCAGTTTCGGTGCTAAACATGGACTCACCAAAACAGCCTTTGCCGATGGTGACTCCATACAAGCCACCAACCAGTTTGTCCTGTTGCCAGACTTCAACACTATAGGCATAACCCGCCTTAAATAGAGAACAATAGCCTTCGATTATATCTTCACTAATCCAGGTTTCATTGGCATAGCTACGGGGCAGCGAGCAGGAACGAATCACATCTTCAAAGGCGTGATTGATGCTAATGCGATAGTCATGCTTTTTCATATTTCGCAGCAAGGATTTGCTAGGTTTATAGGAGTGTGGCTGAATAATGCAGCGTGGTTCAGGACTCCACCAGCAAATGGGTTCGTCTTCATTAAACCAGGGAAATAATCCGTGTGTATAGGCTTCAAATAAAGTCGATGGAGATAGGTCAGCACCAATGCAGATGAAACCATGACCCTCGGGATCAGCTTCAATAGGATCAGGAAAAATATATTGAGAGGGTGGAAGTTGATGCATAATAAAATGAATATGGAAAGGATTCAGATTAAACTAATCTAAGAAAGGTCGAATGGCAAATATAGTACTTCGCCATTCGATCATCAGTATTTAATTAAATAAACGCAATTGTTTCGCGATTTCCAACTTCTTACTTTCTAAAAATATTTGGGCTTTAGATTGGATAATTTCAATGCTTTTAACTTGATCTGAAACCATTTGACCATCTTTATCTAAAACTAACCACCCAAGCTGTTGGATGACATCTTGCACATAGTAAGCAAAATCTGTTGCAGTCGTTAAACCCTCTATAAAGTGAGCGCGATAAAATAATTGATGAAAATGTTCAGTCGGTATACCAATGCCTGTGATTGGACTAATTAAAACACCATAGTTTTGATGAAAACTCGCTTGTTTTAAAATGTAATGATTCAGATTATGGCAATGCTCGAACATTTTTTGAGATGGTTCATTATTTTGACATGGTTGAGCTAGTCCAAGATGGCACAGGATAACGAGCGCATTTAAGATTTTTGCATAGTGAAGCTCGGGAAAACTAGCTTCTAAATCTGCAATAGTGAGCGGTTGATAGTTAACTTCAGCAAATCGATTGCCAATTGGTTGATAAATTTCCTCTATCAAATTGAATGTCCCCAATAGTCCTGTAATGCTACTCGGTAATTGCTCTTTGGCTGTTAGAAGCACAAATGCTGTTTTTCGGAGTTTTGCTTGGACTTGTAATGGGGTTAAATTATTCTTGCCTCGAATAAATAAATCCCGTCTAAATTGTGTGTTGGCAAAATAATCTCGGCACTGTTCTTTGAAAATCGGGTGTTCAATCGCATTTAGAAATTGCTGATGTTCTTCTGAAAAATTAATGTTATCTAGATGCGTTCCTAAGTCTGTAGACCCAGCATAAGATAATTTAATTTCATCTAGGATTCTGACTACTTGCTGAAATGAAAAGCATTGCCAATCTTGATTCAAATATTCATGAATTAAGTAATTTGGATTTTGTTGTTTGAGATCGATTACTTTTTGCAAAGCATTGGGATTTCTTTGAGCAAAGATTGGATTTTGTTTAAGTAGTTCTTCGCTAAAATTTAATGCTTCATTTACTTTTTGCAGTGGGTTTGTACTTTTGCTATTAAATTTAAAATGACTATGAAATAACTCGCGTATAGGCATATTGGCAGCCCAACCTGTCACGCAGTTATAACTGATATAGACAATACCATTGGGTTTTAAATATTTACGAATGAATTTCAAAATGATGTGTTGGTTTTCATAGCTTATCCAGCTCCATATTCCATGTAGGCTAATTGAATCAAACATGGGTAAATCATTTCGATTTAATAATTCTTCAAAGCTATCATCAAAAAAATAAGGCTTAGTTTGGCTATGTTGTGCTAATTGGTTGGCATGAGCTGCATGTGCAGGGTTAAAGTCAGTACCATAAAAATTGGCATCAGTACTTGCTGCATGTATGTTGATGCTGACACCTTGCCCAAAGCCAAGTTCACAATGTGTTTGATTTGTCTGAATATCTGGACTATCTATCCCATTTAAAAGTAAACAGAATTTTTGGAAGTTAGGGCTAAGATCACGATAATATCCATAGGTGTAATTGACTTCAGTTTGGTAGCCATTGGTCCATGTTGTTGTCATGTATTCATCCAAAATATAATTGTTGTTAAATAAAGCCATGTTTTTGATTATATATATCATTTAACAAAAAAAGCCACCATAAAAATGGTGGCTTTTTAAACTTAATGTAAATTAGTTTAAATTATCAAGATACTTCTCAGCATCTAATGCAGCCATACAGCCTGAACCTGCCGAGGTAATGGCCTGACGATAAACGCTATCCGCTACATCACCCGCCGCAAATACACCCTCAATGGAAGCTGCCGTTGCATTACCCGAAGTACCACTTTGAACCTGAATATAACCATCACGCAGGTTAAGCTGACCATCAAACATGCTGGTATTTGGTTTATGGCCAATCGCAACAAACAGGCCCTGAACCTGAACATCCTGTGTGCTGGCATCCTGGGTTGACTTGATACGCACAGCAGTTACACCCGTCTTGTCACCAAGCACTTCATCAACCTGATGGTTCCAGATGATACTGATCTTGCCTTCTTTTTCTTTGGCAAATAAATGGTCTTGTAAAATCTTTTCGGAACGCAGGCTGTCACGACGGTGTACCAGCGTTACATGCGCCGCAATGTTTGAAAGATAAAGCGCTTCCTCAACCGCAGTGTTACCACCACCCACAACCATGACATTCTGGTTTTTATAGAAGAAACCATCACAAGTTGCACAAGCACTTACACCTTGACCCATAAATGCAGCTTCAGATTCAAGACCCAAATATTGTGCTGTTGCACCTGTAGCAATAATCAGCGCATCACAGGTGTATTCTTCCATGTCGCCTTTTAAGACAAATGGACGCGTTTTAAGATCTACTTCGTTGATGTGATCATAGACAATTTCTGTACCGAAACGTTCTGCATGAGCTTGCATGCGTTCCATCAATACAGGACCAGTTAATCCCTCTGGGTCACCTGGCCAGTTATCCACTTCGGTGGTCGTTGTCAACTGTCCACCAAGTTGCAAACCAGCAATCAGGGTCGGCTTGAGGTTGGCACGCGCTGCATAAACTGCCGCGCTATAACCTGCAGGACCAGAACCCAAAATAATTAACCGTGAGTGACGAGCGCTCATTAAAGAACATCCTTTTTATATTGAAACTATTAAAATTATACGTGAATCCACAGGGGAGTGGGTTGGATAATATTGATATACTTAATCGAATTGGGCTATATCATCAATGGGGCTGTTGATATTTCGCCAGCGCTTTGCGATAAAGTCAACACGCCCACGATGTTAACAACAACATTAAACAATCGTGCATCTTTTTTGTAAGAACGGGTGCATAATAGAGAGCGTATTGATTGAAGATTCTTGATGAACTTCATTAATTCTAATGATAAATGAATTGGGTTACAGGACTGTATATGACTGCGGTGTCAAGTGTTTATGCACAACGCTTTTTAATGACATTATTTTTGATTTCTTTTGGCATTTACCTATTTCTTGCCACAGTGACTTATACACCATTTGATCCAGGATGGATGCATATCTCCAGTGATACCCAGCAGGTTTCCAACGCCAGTGGGGTGGCAGGTGCCTGGATTGCGGACCTGTTGTTTGGCTTTCTAGGCTGGGCCAGCCTGCTGATTCCATTATTCCTGTTTATGGAAGCGATTCAGGTCTGGTGGCCAAGAAGTTTTCTAAATCGCCCGTTTCGTTATGCGGCCCAGTTTTTCCTGATTTTATCGTTATCAACCCTGTTGTATTTACACTGGAATATGCCAGCCGACACGCTGGAAAATGCGGCGGGTGGCATTATCGGTTATGAGCTGGGACAGAGTTTATCGCAGTTGCTGACGATTTATGGGGCAACCTTATTCTTACTGATATTTGGCATTGTATTGATTACCTTGGCATTTGGAATCCAGTGGGACAAAACCTGGGTGACATTGAAAAATACGCCCGCTTATTTGCAGGACCTGTTTTATAAAAATGTACCACAGACCGAGTCGGCCTATGACCTCACTGAACAATTGACCAAAGAAACACCTGCCATTAAAAATAAAGTGCAAGCAGAAGCTACAGTTACCAGCCCCCCTGAGATGAAAGCAGTTGATCTAGTACAGAATGATAAAACTGCTACAGCTAAAGTGGAAGATACACATCATCAACAGGTGGCAGAAAGATTATTTGCGGATGTGGTTGCGAAAGAGCAGCAAAGTGTCCAGTCAGACGAAGCCCATGTCATTGAGGATTTTGAACAAACCCTGCAAAAGGCACATCAACTGGAAGCGGAAAGCCAACGCCTGATTCAGACGGGTGAGGTATGGCGTGCGCTGCAAAGCGATGATATCAGCCATAAACAGGAGATTGATGCGTTGTTAAAGGCTGCCGATGATTCTGATCAGCATGTGGCATCCTACAATACCATGCAGTCTCAACTGATTGAACCTACTTTGCAAAGAGAAAGCGGTAGCAATTTAGACTGGAATGATGACCAAATTTTTGATGAGTTGCTGGCTGCCGTTCCAAATAATAAAACTGCAACGCACACGCCGTTTACGCAAGATGTTCCAGCACATTCAAACTTTCATGAACAAGTGGATGTGGTGGAGTTTGAAGCAGATATAGAGGCATTGATCGCAGAATCGGCACAAACCATTGTAGTCCAGCCACATGCGTCTTCAGTTCAAAATGTTGTTCAGGAAGAGAAGCACAGTTCTACAAGTGAAGCGTTTGATGAGTTTAACGATCTTCTTGTTGATGAAGAGCAGGAAAATATAAGACCTCAAGCTTCAAGTTATGCTCAATCCTCTGCTTTTGTAAAAGCGCCAATTGAGGTCGCCGCACCAAAAGAGACACTTTCCAAGGAAGCCTTTATTGAGGCCTGGCAGGAGACCGCAGGTAAGGCTGAACCTGATGCAGACCTGGATATTGAAGATGATTTTGATCTGGATGCGCCATTAACCGATTCGTTTGGTCGTCCAATGTCCCGTGCCATGCAAGTGGCGCAGAAACGCCGTGACTTGCCAACCTTACCAGGTCTGGAACTACTGGATGATGTTGATCCAAATAAAAAGGTGAACTTCACTGCTGAACAATTAGCCCGATTGTCAGAGCTTCTGGAAATCAAGCTACAGGAATTTAACGTCAAGGCACAGGTAATTGAAGCCCAGCCAGGTCCAGTGGTCACACGTTTTGAACTTGATCTTGCACCAGGGGTTAAGGCATCCAAAGTCACCAATATTTCGCGTGACTTGGCGCGTTCTATGTCAATGGCTTCAGTACGTGTAGTTGAGGTAATTCCAGGGAAACCATATATCGGCATTGAAGTACCGAACAGTAGCCGTGAAATGGTACGTTTGATCGAATTATTGGAAACACCAACGTATCGTGATCCCAATAATTTAATTAGTATGGCGATGGGTAAGGATATTTCTGGTAATCCTGTACTGACTGATTTAGCCAAGGCGCCACATATGCTGGTTGCGGGTACTACAGGTTCGGGTAAATCGGTTGCGGTCAACTCGATGATCCTTTCGATGTTGCTGAAATATACACCTGATCAGTTGCGCCTGATCCTGATTGACCCGAAACAGTTGGAATTGGCCAACTATAATGATATTCCACATTTATTAACACCAGTAGTCACTGACATGAAAGATGCTGTCAGTGCATTAAACTGGTGTGTGAATGAAATGGAACGCCGTTACAAACTAATGTCATTCCTAAAAATCCGTAAACTTAGTGACTACAACCGCAAGGTGGAAGAGGCGATTACCAATGGTGAGGACCTGATTGATCCAACCTGGAAAGCAAGTGATTCGGTTGTGGGGGAGCGCGCACCGCGATTGACCCCACTCCCTTCGATCGTCATCGTTGCCGATGAGTTTGCTGATATGATCATGCAGGTCGGTAAAAAAGCTGAAGAGATGATTACCCGTTTGGCACAGAAATCCCGTGCGGCAGGCATTCATTTACTACTTGCGACACAGCGCCCCTCTGTAGATGTGATTACAGGCCTGATTAAGGCCAATATCCCAACCCGTGTGGCACTGCGTGTAAACAGTAAAATTGACTCACGTACTATTCTTGATGCGGGCGGGGCAGAAGATCTGCTTGGTCATGGTGATATGCTGTTCCTTGGACCTGGGAAGATTGAACCTGAACGTGTACATGGTGCATTTATCAGTGATGATGAGGTCAACCGTATCTGTGATGCTTGGCGTGAACGTGGTGAGCCTGATTATGTTGATGAAATCCTGACCCCATTTGACGAAGAGCCAACATCCCGTGGTTTTGAGGATGGAGAGGGTGATCCAAGTCGGGATGCATTATATGATCAGTGTGTATCTTTTGTACTGGAAACCCGTAAAGTATCTACTTCATCTATCCAGCGTAAATTTAGTCTGGGCTATAATCGTGCTGCCCGTATTGTTGATCAAATGGAAGAAAATGGGATTGTCAGTGCAATGGGAGCAAATGGCAAACGGGATATTCTGGTTTAACGATCATATTCCATTAACCAAGCCTCTATTCTGAGGCTTTGTCGTTTTTATTTTCTTGTTTTTATATGGTAATAATCACGTTTTTTATTTAAGCTAAACCTTTAGGGTTTTAACACTGGGTTTGGCTATGTGGGTTGCATTATGTACGCTCATCTTTATTCATTTTTGTGCATTGATTACCCCTGGTCCAGATTTTTTCTTAGTTTCCCAAACTGCAATTAGTCGCTCCCGCAAAGATGCGGTATTGGTGGTTCTCGGTATTTGTTTGGGTGCGATGTTGTGGTCTTTATTGGCACTCATGGGGCTGAATATTATTTTTGAAAAGATGGCATGGCTAAAGCAGGGCCTTTTAATTGCAGGTGGCCTGTATTTATGCTGGCTCGGTTTCCAGATGCTGCGCTCAGCCTTTTCAAAGGGTGATGAAACAGTAAAACAGATGGCCCTACCTCAATCACCTTATCTATTCTTTATGAAAGGTCTGCTCACCAACCTGTCCAATCCCAAGGCGATTATTTACTTTGGTAGTGTATTTTCACTGTTTTTAACCAATCCTTTATTTGACCAGCATCATTCCCTGCTTTTTATTATTGTGTCAATTGAGACAGCCTTGTGGTTCTTATTGGTTGCCTTTGTTTTTTCCTTGCCCGCATTTAGAGCTGCATACCAAAACTTTGCCAAATGGATTGATGGCATTTCTGGTGGAATATTCACTTTATTGGGTGTTTATCTGATTGGCAATTGATAATAATAGATATAATAAAAAAGCCTGCATGATGCAGGCTTTTTTATTAAGCAAATTTCGCTAAAACTTCCAGAAAGCCCTCTTTTTGGCGAGGATACTGTGCGATGACATCATGGATGCGCTGTCCCTCTGGATTGGTCGCATTCAGGTCACGGCCATCTGCCAGAAACTTGGTAATCAAACGCTCATAGTCATGTGGACGCATATGCTTGAATGCATGATAGAGCACATGGAAGTCAGCATTTACACCCGCTGGTGGAAGCTGGTTGAGGTAGGCAAACACACGCTCATCTGACCATTCTTCATTGAAAGTTGCTGGCTGTGATAATGCCATGACAATCTCCTCAGTTTTATAAAACAATAAAGGCAAAATCTTTGAAGTGGATGAAAAAGCAATGCTTTCCAAATCCACTCACGTATTCTGCCTTTATTTGCGAAAAATCGCTAATGAAAAAACTTCTATCGCTCTTCAGGTAAATTGATATTCATCTCAAGCATTTCGATATTTGCTTCTGAACGAACCTGCATTTGGATATGCTGTTCATCCACACCACGCACATAACGACTCACCACTTGCATGATTTCTTTCTTCATTTGATCAAGTTTGTCTTGCCCTAAACGGCGACCCAAGCCCTGTTCAGATGCAACAATGACCTTTAAACGATCTTTAGCCGTTTGTGCACTTGATGGTTTTTCATCACCGCTAAACAGTTTACTCCAGAATCCTGCCATAATTACGCTCCAAATAGTCTAGCCAACCAACCTTTTGGTTGCACTGCAATGTGTCGATAAGGACGGTCTTCGCCAAGGAAACGAGCAACCAGATCATCATAGGCTTGTCCAGCCTTTGCTTCTGGATAAAGAATCACAGGTTTACCTTCGTTCGATGCCTGTAGCACGCTTGAACACTCTGGAATCACGCCCAAAGTTGGAACACGTAAAATATCTTTAGAAATATCATCAATGGTCAGCATTTCCTGTTTATCTGCACGTTCAGGGTTGAAACGTGTGATACACAGGTGCTTACGGATACGGCCTTCATTTTGTTCGACTTTTTTGGTCTTGCTGTCCAGCATACCAATGATACGGTCAGAGTCACGAACCGATGAAATCTCAGGGTTAGTGACAATGATGGCTTCATCCGCATGGTACATGGCTAAAATCGCACCACGTTCAATCCCCGCAGGAGAGTCACAGATAATGTAGTCAAATTCCTGTGAAAGCTCGTCGATGACGCGCGCTACACCTTCATCACTCAGCGCATCTTTATCACGCGTTTGTGATGCAGGCAAAATGAACAGGTTTTCAATGTCTTTATCACGGATCAGTGCTTGCTGCAGACGGGCTTCATTATTGATGACATTGACAAAGTCATAAACCACACGGCGTTCACAGCCCATAATCAAATCAAGGTTACGTAAACCCACATCGAAATCAATCACAACAGTTTTATGACCACGTAGGGCTAAACCTGTTGCAAAAGCTGCACTTGTTGTAGTTTTACCTACACCACCTTTGCCTGATGTTACGACAACAATTTTGGCCACCGAATCCACTCCTATTTATGGTCATACGCCCCTAAAAGGGCTTTTTGGTGCTTTTTTGACTTAATCAGTTAAGTTAAAACTGTAAGGGTTCAAATTCAAGCTCTTGCTTGTTATTTAAATAAATATGTACAGGTTTTTTGATCATATCTTTGGGGATATCATCCGCCACACAATAGGTTCCTGCAATCGAGATCAGTTCCGCTTCCAGAGAATTGCAGAAAATACGTGCTGAGCCATGTCCACCTGCGCCTGCAATGACTCTACCACGGGCATTGCCATAGATGTGAATATTTCCAGATGCAATCACTTCTGATCCACTATTCATGCCAGCATTCAGGATAATATCGCCCTGATCCTGTACCAAAGACTGACCTGTACGCAAAATCTCATCATGATATGAGGTGACATGGGTAACCGATGTGTTTTTTTGTGGTGTTTGTATTGCAGTGCTATCGACTGTTTTTTCAGGTGCATGGTCAACGACCTGCTCTTTAGAGGCCTTGATGCGTTGCAAGGGCTGATCGGTAGGCAAAACAGGGAACTGGATTGCGCGTGCCTCATCCCCCAAGATACCATCGATCACCGCCATTGGCTGTAAACCCAAATCAATTAACAGTTGGATCAGGGCAATCAGCTCTTGCTCGACGGTACTGTCAATAATGACTAAAGTCCCTAAATAAGAACCCTCATTGAGTGTGCTTGTCAGTTGCTGTCGGATTGCAGCATGGTCATTTGTGTCGAAAGTCAGTCGACTAAAATTCACCATTCTGCCCGTAATCCGTATATCAGCCATAATTTATCCTTCAGGGCTTTTTAAGCACTCTATTGTATAGGGTCTGTTGATATTTCAGCCATGCATTGCGTTATCGGCTAAAACGACATAAACAAGGCATGAAACGTAGGCAATGGCGATCCCCTTGTCAAGTTTCATAACGCAGTTTAGGGAAGTTTTAGCCATAACCCTGCGGGACAGGGACATTTTTTGCCGCTACGGCGTTATGTCTTATTTATTTAGAATGACTAAATTGCATAAGCCACGCCTTGTATCGTCTAAAAAATGTCCTCTGTCGCAATGAGAGCTGAAAGCTCGCAAGGTGAAATGTCAACAGACCCTAAGGGCAATGCCCTGCATATGTTGTAAATAAGAGCAAATGCTAGAACAAATTACAGTAATTCTCTAGCGTGATTGGTAAATTTTCTTGTCAACTTTCTGATTTTTTATCCAATTGATCGTATTCCTGCAAAGTTTGCTGCCATTGTTTGATCTTGACCTGCTTTCGTATTGCTTCAAGGCTTTCAAATACCACCGATTCCACCAGCTCTTCCAGATATTGGTTGTCAATGTTCAGTGCACTGACCTTTTCTGCGATAAGTTGATAGTTTTCATTGGGGCGATGTAGGGAACCTGCTGTAAATGGCTCAATTAAACCCGCACTGATATTCTCACCCAGACGTTGTCCAATACTCTGAATCTGCTGTTCAATCCGCCCCCCGACAATTGGAATCAAACGCAGCAGTTGTGTCAGCTCAGGTGTATCCTCAATCGCCTGATTAACGATGATACCCACTTTCTGAGTAATCACAGGCTGTTGCTGCTGTAATGCCTTGGCTAGCGATTCCTGTAGCATGGAGGAAAGCGTGATTGTAAACAATTCACGATGATGATCAACCAGGTCGTGGATAATCTTTTTGTGCGTGGAGCTGGTTTCAAGTTCGTGTCTTATACCATCAATCACGGTGATCACCACACGGTCAGACAGTTCTTCCATGATCACACTGTAATAAAACATCGCCTTAATGCGGATATTGTCTGGGATGACCTTGTAGCCAAGTTCATATAAACGGTAGGCGATGATACCTGCACGAAATAAGCGCAAAAAACGCAGGTGTGGAATGATGGCCAGAATCTCATACCAGTGGATAAAGGGAAAGAACCACCAGCGTGCATGATGTTTTTGCACAATTGAGAGTAGCCAGCGTACCGCCAGCTCAGTGATTAAAAAAATAATAAACCATGCTTCAGTGGTAATCACCCAGGGATGTAAATATGTACGATAGAACTCAAGGACACTGGGAAGATGGATAGTGTTGAAAAACCATTCCCCAATGTTGCTCATAAGGAAAAAGTTCATGCCCAGACAGAATAGATTGAAAACAATAATAAAGACCATGAAAATATCATAGGCGAGGAATAGTTTAAAAAACTTACTATTCGGATTCACATTATTATATTTAGGGTTTTGTCCTGAGTCCTGCTGGGTCATTTCTTGTTTAATCCCTAAAAAAATTATGGCTTATATTTGGATTTCATTGCAGTAATGAGTTGATCTTTTTCAGTCCAGACCTGATCCACCCATTTTTGGAAACGTTCCCGATAAACAGGATCATCTTCATAATTACCGCCAACCACCCAATTAGGAATGTCAATTTGACGCAAATCCACTGCAATGCGTGGAACATCGCCAAGCCAGAAATCTCCATAGTCTGGTACGCCGTCTGGATAGACAATAGTCATGTCAACCAGGGCATCAATCTTATCTCCCAGAATATTCAAGGCCAATGCCAGACCGCCTGCTTTAGGCTTGAGCAGGTTTTTATATGGGGATTGCTGCTGTGCATGCTTTTCTGGAGTGAAACGTGTACCTTCCAGATAGTTTAAAAGGGTAAAAGGCTGGCTCAATAACTGTTCGCAGGCTTTTCGCGCCTCATACATATCGCGTGACTTCAGTTCAGGATTTTTTGCAATCTGTTCCTTGGTGTGGCGTTTCATCATCGGGAAACCCAGGATTTTAAATGCCTGACCCACAAACGGAATGAAAATAAGTTCCCATTTGGTAAAGAAACGGGTAAGGGGCATACGGCTTAAACCAAAATACTGGTTCACTGTGGTATCCACCCAGCTTTGATGGTTACAAATCATCATATAGCGGCCCTGTAAATTAAGGTCAAGCTTTTCATCAATGCTGATATCCCACTTTAGGTTTGGCAGCACCTTTTCAATCAGGTGGTTGTTTATGCCAATCCAGCTATTGGCCAATTGAATATTGGTTTCGTCTATTTTTTTTGATTTTTTAAACAGCTTGGTAAAACCGAGTGCCAAAACAGGGGGACCATGTAAAAACGTGCTTCCTGTAATGACTGAACCAACTGTGAGTCCTTTACTGACTTTTTGCAATAAGGATGCTTTTTTATGGGCAGTAGACATAAATCTAACCTTGAGTACAGAGATTTAAAAAGATGTTCCAACTATAAACAACGGAAATTGCAATACAATTGTATATTTGAAGATGTTGACATTTTTTATGGACTTACCCATTTTCTGCAATTTTAATCCACTTTATCATATGTGAAGCACCCAGCATTTATAAAGTTCTTAAATAACTTTTATTGAAACATATATCTCATATTTTTAGAAATCCGATAAATTGAAAATAATGGAGAGAATATGAGGATTTTATGAAGTAAAATGCATCAAAATATTACAAAAAGATAAATAAATTGTTTATTATTAACAAAATATCAATGGTCTAGCTGAATTTTCTCATTCATTATTTGATCAGACAAAAATACATAGACAGGAGCTACGCAATGCGTGCATTAGTAATTTCAACACTGGTTGGGGCTGGATTGGTACTTTCTGGTTGCCAAACTACAGGTAATAACATGGGTGGCGTAGAATATGATAAAGCTGCCCTAGGTACAATAATTGGTGCTGCGGCAGGTTATGGCATATCTAAAGGTAATGCAAACACAAGTAAGCAAAATAACCGTGCTGCGGCAATTGGTGCGGTGCTTGGTGGTGCTGGCGGTTTATATCTTGACGATAAAGAGAAAAAACTACGTCAACAAATGCAGGGTACTGGTGTAGAAGTGGGCCGTAATGCAGATGGTTCTGTTCAATTGATTATGCCTGGTAGCATTACATTTGACACCAACAAGTCAAACATTAAGCCAAACTTCTATGGTACCTTGAACAAAGTGGCGCAAACTTTGGCTGAAGATAACCAGAGTGCGATTCTTGTAACTGGTTATACAGACAATACAGGTAATGACTCAATCAACATTCCATTGTCTCAAGCGCGTGCTCAGTCAGTAAAAAGCTATTTGGCAAGTCAGGGTGTATCAGCGGGCCGTATTGATGCGCAAGGTTATGGTTCATCAAACCCAATTGCGGACAACAGCACTGCTTCTGGCCGTGAACAAAACCGTCGTGTTGAAATCAGCATTTATGCAAAACAGTAATCTTCTTTACTGATTTGTGGGAAACCAGCTTCGGCTGGTTTTTTATTGCCTAAAATTAGGGTGTTGGAACTTTTAATATAATTAGTGCGACGAGTGGCGACGTATGGGTTGAGCGAGGCATCATAATTTATACATATCCTGAGATTTAGGATTAGGATTCTAAAACGGAGATGTCTATACTTAGTCTCGCAAAATCGGGCTCAAAAATGAGGGGTATGTACAGATGTCGACTGGTAGTCAACTCAATGACAAGCAATATGAAGCCATGAAATATGTTCAAGGGCCTTTGTTGGTGCTTGCAGGAGCAGGTTCTGGTAAAACATCTGTGATTACCCAAAAAATTGCCTATTTGGTGAAGCAATGTGGGATACCTGCCTACCGTATTACCGCGATGACCTTTACCAATAAGGCCGCACGTGAGATGAAAGAGCGTGTGGGGAAACTACTTTCCCGTGAAGAGGCCAAAGGGCTTTCTGTCTCAACGTTTCATACCTTTGGTTTGAATTTATTACGTTTGGAACTTAAACATTTACCGCTTAAAAATAATTTTTCCATTTTAGATGCTGATGACTGCAAACGTATCCTGATGGACTTGATGCAGCGTGACAACCTGTCTGGTGCGGAGAGTAAGGAACTCATTGCCAAGGCGATGAAGAAGATTTCAGACTGGAAGAATGATCTCATCATCCCTGAACAGGCGCATTCTGTCTGTGAAACAGTTGAGGATGTTCAACTTGCCCATTTGTATCAACTCTATGAACGTAACCTACGTGCCTATAATGCGGTTGATTTCGATGACTTGATTGTGCTGCCAACCCGCTTGCTTCAGGAAAATGCTGAGGTGCGAGAAAAATGGCAAAACCGTGTCCGTTATTTATTGGTCGATGAATATCAGGATACCAACACCGCACAATATACGCTGGTCAAGCTTCTGGTTGGAGTGATGGGGCAGTTCACCGCCGTTGGTGATGATGACCAGTCCATTTACGCATGGCGTGGAGCAAAGCCTGAAAACATGGCATTGCTGAAAGAAGATTTTCATAATTTAAACGTGATCAAGCTGGAGCAAAACTATCGCTCCACCAGCCGTATCCTCAAAGCAGCAAATGCTGTCATTGGTAATAATCCACATATCTTTGACAAGAAATTGTGGAGTGACAAGGGACATGGTGAAACCATTCGGATTATCACCTGTTTAAATGACGATGATGAAGCTGAACGGGTGGTGAAAGACCTGATTACGCATAAACTAATGAATGGCAAAAGCTGGAAAGACTACGCAATTTTATATCGTGGCAACTTTCAGGCACGGGTTCTCGAAACGCAACTGCGCCAAATGCAGATTCCTTATAAACTATCAGGTGGTCAATCATTCTTTGCTCGTGCCGAGATTAAGGATGTGATGAGCTATTTACGCTTAATTATCAATCCAGAAGATGACAGTGCATTCTTGCGTATTATCAATACGCCAAAACGAGCCATTGGTCCTGTGACATTGGAAAAACTTGGCTTGTTTGCGCAGGAAAACACCTTGTCATTGCTTACCGCATCATCAGACCAGCGTTTAGCTATGGTATTGCCAAAAAAAGCAGCCACACAATTGCATGAGTTTGCCGAATTTATTGCCACTTTTACCCGTGAATTACTGGATGATGATACGCCTGTGCCTAAGGTTCGTCAGATGATTATGGAAGCGGGTTATATCGACTATGTCCGTGAACAGGCTGCGACTCCTGCACAGGAAAAAACCAAACTCGACAATATCGAGAGTCTATATACCAGTATTCAAAATCTAATTAATCGCACTGATGATGTTGATGAGAAAAATATTGAAAGCGTGATTCGCAAGCTGGTGCTGCTGGATATGCTGGAGCAGCAACAGGAAGAAGAAGACACGGATAAGGTGAATTTGTTGACATTACATGCAGCGAAAGGGCTGGAATTTCCGTATGTGTACATGATTGGGCTAGAAGAAGAACTATTACCACATAAAAACTCGATTGCGGCTGAAACGATTGAGGAAGAACGCCGTTTAATGTATGTAGGAATTACCCGTGCGCGTCAGGGTCTAACCCTGACTTTGGCTGAGCAACGCAAGAATGGTGGGCAGATGCGTCAAATGACCCCAAGCCGTTTTCTGGATGAATTGCCACAGGATGAACTGGAGTGGCATGGTCGTAAAAAGAAACTTGCCCCGAATGTTGATCCGAAAGAACAGGCTCAACAGCATCTCGCCAATTTAAGAGCTTTATTGAAACGTTAATAAATCATCAGTAGGAATTTGTCATGAAAGTTCAGGTTAAAGTATTAGATGCCCGTTTAGGTCAGGAGTGGGCAATGCCTGCCTATGCAACTACAGGTTCAGCAGGTCTGGATTTACGTGCCTGTTTAGATGAAGCGATTGAGATTGCAGCGGGTGAAACCGTCCTGGTCAAAACTGGTCTGGCCATTTATATTGAAGATCCAAACTTTGCGGGCTTGATCTTACCACGTTCGGGTTTGGGACATAAGCATGGCATCGTATTGGGTAATTTAGTGGGTTTAATTGACTCGGATTATCAAGGTGAATTGATGGTTTCTGTGTGGAACCGTGGACAAAACACTTTCCGTCTGGAACCAGGTGAGCGTTTGGCACAATATGTTTTAGTGCCTGTGGTACAGGCAGAGTTTGAACAAGTGGAAGAATTTGTTGCAACTGGGCGTGGTGCAGGTGGTTTTGGACATACTGGGAAACAGTAAGTTTTTCGTTAATTATCACTTTAAATGCAATGTTTTGCTTAAAAACGTTGCATTTTTCATATTGCTTGTTCCTTAAAATTAGATTAAAAAGCAGCTGATTCATTATTTTAATTTTTCTGAATAAGGACTACTCATTTACTTAATAGTCTATATTTTTTAATTATTCTTAAATGTTGAGAATAGAGGGCTTGCTGTGAATATACAACAAACGTTTCCTCTGAATATTTTTCGTGCTTATGATATTCGCGGAAAACTTTCAAATCTTACCCCAGATATTATATGTTCCATTGCATATGCTTTAGCCCAACAATATAAATATGCTGAGCAGACTCAAATTGTGATTGGCTATGACGCACGTTTAACCAGCCCAAGCTATGCCAATATTATTCAAAAAGTATTGGAACAACAAGGCTTGAACGTGACTAATATCGGTTGCTGTTCATCGCCAATGATGTACTACATTGCCCGTGATTTTGGTGGGAATGGCATTATGGTGACTGCCAGCCATAATCCTAAATCGGACAATGGTATTAAATGGATTTTAAAGGGTGAACCGCCTAGCCCTGAGATTATTCAGCAGGTCGGTTTAGCAGCTCAATTTGCCTCAGAAAAAATTGGAAAAAATACTGATCTACAAGAATTATCGCATCATATTATTCCTGAATTTTGTTTAAAATATCAACAATCCTTATTGAGTGATATTCAGTTGCTGCGCCCCTTAAAAATTGTTCTGGATGGCTTACATGGTTCAGCAGGACACTGTGCCAAACAGGTCTTGCAGAATTTGGGCTGTGAAGTCATTGCATTGCGTTGTGAGGCGAATGGCCATTTCCCAGACCATGCACCCGATCCATCCCATGCTGCCCATTTGCAGCAATTGCAGGCCACGATTATTGCTGAAAAAGCGGATTTGGGTATTGCCCTTGATGGGGATGGTGATCGGGTCGTATTGCTGGATGAACAGGCACATATTATTAGTCCTGACCGCCTCATCTCTTTATTTGCGCAAATATGCTTACAACAACATCCGCATAAAGAAATCGTATTTGATGTGAAATGCTCTCGGATGGTTGCTGATACGGTGGGGCAACTTGATGGTCAGGCCAAAATGATCCGTACGGGCAGCAGTTTCCTGCGTGCCTATTTGTCCAAATCGCACGGTACAGCCGTATTTGGTGGTGAATATGCAGGCCACTATGTATTTAATGATGGACGTGGCTTTGGCTACGATGATGGTTTGTATGCCGCGTTACGGGTGATGGAATACCTCACCCAGTCCAATGCTCAAAGTCTGTCTGAATTGTTTAGTATTTACCCTGAACGATATTGTACCGAAGATACCTATATCAGTACGCATGAGGTCAATCCTAAACAGGTTTTGGATGACATTGAGCTGCTAAGCCAGCATTTAGGCGCTCGTTTAAGTAAAATTGATGGGGTAAGGCTTGATTTTGACGATGGTTTTGGCATTATTCGAGCATCCAATACAGGTGAATATTTCACTGTCCGCTTTGATGCAGATCATCCAGATCGGTTAACTGAGATTCGCCAAAAATTTGTTTCTATGCTGCAACATCAATATCCACAAATTGCACAAGAACTTGCACAGGCTTAATAAGGAGAGGGCGCATGCCACACGAGCATATCGGCATTGATAAAGCAAAAATTTTGATTGAAGCTTTGCCGTATATTCAGCGTTTTGCAGGAAAAACGCTGGTGGTCAAATATGGTGGTAATGCCATGACTGATCCAGAGCTGGAAAGCTCATTTGCTCGTGACATCGTGTTGTTGAAAACAGTGGGTTTAAATCCAATTGTGGTCCATGGTGGTGGTCCACAGGTCGATTCATTGTTGAAGCGTCTTGGGCAGGAATCTGACCGTATTGATGGGATGCGTGTGACTGATGCTGCCACTATGGAAGTGGTTGAAATGGTTTTGGGCGGTAGTGTCAATAAATCCATTGTCAACCTGATCAACCAGCATGGTGGCCGTGCCATTGGTTTAACAGGTAAAGATGGTAACTTGCTGCGTGCCCGTAAATTACTGATGGAAAAACAGGAAGCCGACGGTTCAGTCACTCAAATTGATTTGGGGATGGTCGGTGAAGTCACAGGTGTTAAAACAGATGTACTGGAAATGTTTACCCAAGGTGACTTTATTCCAGTGATTGCGCCTTTGGGTGTGGATGAAGAGGGCAATACCTATAACATCAATGCAGACTTGGTTGCGGGGAAAGTGGCTGAAGCCTTGGGTGCTGAAAAATTGATTTTATTGACCAATATCACAGGGGTATTGGATGAGAATAAAAACCTGTTGACTGGACTGAGCACGCAGGAAGTTGATCGCCTGATTGAGACTGGTGTGATCTATGGTGGTATGATTCCTAAAGTGGGTTGTGCACTGGATGCGGTGAAAGGTGGTGTAGTCAGCGCACACATCGTTGATGGTCGTGTACCACATGCCACCTTATTGGAAATCTTTACCGATCATGGGGTGGGTACTTTAATTACCAATCGAGCAAAACACTAGGATTTTGCAAATAAAAAGAGACCTCATACAGGTCTCTTTTTTCGTCATCATCTGTTCATGTTTTATTCATTGAAGTGTCATTGAAGCGATTTAAGGTAACTCTAGTCATAAGGAGCTTTCATTATGCTAGAAAAATTAAATCAGTATCGTCATACACTGACTTCACCTTTACGCCAGAAACCATCACAAAACCAGTTTCGTTTTGAGTGGGTGGATAATCTAAAAGAATTACAACAAGTACAACGCTTTAGGGCAGCACAGTTTAGCCACCAGTTTGGACTGTCCTTTGAGGATGGTCTGGATCAGGACCTTTATGATTTTGGCTGCGAACATGCGGTATTACGTGAAAAATGGACAGGTGAAATTGTTGCCTATACTCGCCTCAAGTTGTTTCAGGGGCATGAAATTGGGCAGAGCTACAGCGCTCAGGAATTTGAAATCATCCCTCATTTGTCCCATTTACCAAACGTTTTGGAAATTGGACGTACCTGTGTACATCCACAGTTTCGATCTGGCAAGGCATTATCCATGTTGTGGCTGAATCTTGCCCCTAAAGTGCTTTGGTCGATGCGTGCCAAATACCTCATGGGCTGTGTCAGTATTCATCTGGAGGATAATCTGGCGCGTGCCTATTATACCCATCGCCAGCTTCAGCAGTTGGCGGATCATCAAAGCATTGACATTCGTTCCAAGCGTGCCTTTGAACCAGAGCGTCCTGACTACAGCTTTCCGCAGGATGAAAAGATGCCTAAGCTATTTCAAACCTATTTGGGCATGCAGTCCAGACTCTCCAAACAAGCCTTTTATGATGAGGATTTTAAATGTCTGGATTATTTTGTATTTCTGGAAGTGAACAAGATCGCCACCTCATTTGTGATGAATAAAATGGCGCAACGGTAGGAATTATCACACTTCATCCAATAGTGCGCACATATTCAGATTTACAACGCATCTGAACCTCATGCACAATAGGCATAGATGTTAGCAAGTTAGAAGATATGTGCCAGCTATTAGGAATGAATTGCGCCACCCCTACAGACATTACCTTTTCTTTTCGTGGTTTTTCCCAACGAGCTGGTGTCACGTCTGATCACTGTGATGGTTTTGGTATTGCTTTTTTTGAAGATAAAGCCTGTCGCCTATTTGTCGATAATCAGTCTGCGGTTGAATCGCCAATTGCCGATTTAATTCGCAATTATCCGATTAAATCCCGTAATGTGATTGCACATATCCGAAAAGCAACACAAGGCAAAATTACGCTGGAAAATTCCCATCCATTTTTGCGTGAGTTATGGGGGCGGCATTGGATTTTTGCGCATAATGGCGATTTACATGATTTTAATCCCCAACTCAGTGGTCGTTTTGAACCTGTGGGCAATACCGATAGTGAACGTGCATTCTGTTACTTGCTGGATCAAATGGTTCAAACATTTGGCTATACCGAGCCTTGTATCGAAAAAGTCTTTTCCCTGTTAGAGCGTATTGCGCCACAGATTGCTGAATTCGGCACGTTCAATTTCTGCCTGTCCAATGGCAAGGCACTGTTTAGCTATGCAACCACCAAGCTGCACTGGCTGGTACGTGAATACCCATTTCAGCATGCCCACCTGATTGATCTGGATGTCGAGGTTGACTTTAGTGAGGTGACCACCCCAGAAGATCGTGTGGCTGTGATTACCACTGAACCTTTAACGCATAATGAAGCGTGGAAAGCGTATCAGCCTGGAGAAATGATCTTGTTTGAACATGGTCAACCGACTAAACATGCTTTAACGCGGGTCGAGCGTCTTATGCGGGAAGCTGAAAATCCAGCATTAAAGCGCATAACAAGGGCAGACCAATATTAGAGAAGAGAACAACAGAGTGGCTATTATCTCATTCAGATATTGTAGAGGGTATTCATTTTATAGATTTAAAAACACTTGTTGGTTTTAAAGCAGGTTATGGGTGTGAAAAATATATTCCTGATTTAAAGTGATAGAGCCTTATCTTTAAAATCTGAATAATAGGTTTTAATACCAAAGTATAATTTAAAATAATAAAAATTATTTTATTTCAATAAAATAATGAAGTTAATTTTATCATTGATTAAAAAATACTTGAGTGTTTTGATCGGTATAATATTAAATTAAATAGAAGACAATAGGTTAATTGTTTTTAAGTGAAAATTTTTAAAATCTGACAAAAATGCTGTGTTTTTATTTAAAAAATTTGTCGATATGATGTTTGAATTCGCCTTTTTATTCACTAAATAACGTTGGTTTTCAGGTGGGGTGTGGGGATGAAGTGGTCTGTCGAATATAATACAGGAATAGACGTTATTGATGATCAGCATCGTCGTATTCTGGATTATATCAATGAAATTGCTGATTTAAAATATGCCAGTGATCGGGTAAAGATGAAAGGGATTCTGGATAATATTATTGATTATACCCAGTCACATTTTATCTTCGAGGAAAGCTTGCAGGAAGAGGCAAACTATAAATACCGTATACCACACAAGCGCGTACATGACTTATTTATCAAGAAAATAGAGTCCTATCGAGAGCGTTTTGAGTGGGGGCATGATAAATAAGGGATCGAACGAGTAAAATAATAAATGATGCGCGGCAAATCATCTGAATGGGTGATTTGCTTTTTTCTTTCGGCATCTTTTGTTTTGATTTTCACGCTTGAGAAAGGCAAAATAGATTGAATATTTCATTGTAAGCTCCATAAAGAAGTGCAATGAGTTCAAGGATTTTTTCAAGGAATGCATTATGCAGGACACCGCTCTGTCACGCTGGCTGGCTCCAGTGATGGCATTTTGCTTATCTTTTGTCATGATCACAACATTGGCCCCTACCGTTGGTATCCAGATTGATCGTCAATTTGACTTCTGGCTGTTGTGGTTGGGTACTATGTTTGTGTTGGCATTACCCATTGGCTATCTTGAAATTGCTTTAGCAAAGCGTTCACAGACCACAGCATTGCAGGCACTTTCCAGCTTGACACGCGATGCGGATGCCTCACCTAGATGGCGTCTGGTTGGCTGGTTAGCTGTGATTTTTGTTCCCTTTTTTACAGGGAGTGTTTTAACCACAGCAACGCATGTGGTCGCTCTGCAACTTGCAGCAGATATGTCCAGCCAAATTATTTTTGCGGTTTTGGCAATCATCGCTGTTGGCGTGTCCTTTATTCCACGTTTATTTTTAATTGCACTGACAGCAATTGGTGTGATTAGCGCATTTATCCTTGCCAATGTAATGGGAACCGAGCTACAGGCATGGCACTGGACAGGAGTGGAGTTTAGGGAATGGGGCAATGCCACCGTTTTGGCTCTGGTGGCCAGTGGTTTAGGCTTGGGTCTATATTGGCAGAGCAGCTTGTCTACAATTAAAAAGCAGGACAATGCATCTTCAGCCACATTACCGATCTGGATAGCCCAGTTATTTGCTGTGATTGCTTTTGGATTCTTTTCAATTCAGGCCCAGCTTCCAGCTCTAGCCTGGGTGTTTGCTGCAATCATGTCAGCCGCGTTATTGATTCAATTGGCGAAAGAACAGTTGGCACAACGTCAACTTGCAGTCATTGTGCAGTGGGTGATTATTGTTGCTGCCATTGCAGTTTGGATCATACCTCAGGTTGAGCAAATCTTTAATGTTTTACTGATGTTATGGGGACTGGTCATTTGCCTGATCTATGCCATTTTTGCAGGCTGGATCATGAAGATTAGCCATCTGCGTAAAGCCATGAATTTTAGCAATGAACTGTTTTATAACCTGTGGCGTATTGCCGTGCGTCTGGTGTTGCCACTTTCCATTATTGTTGCGATGGTGGCCGTTATTGGACAAAGTCTATAATGGAACAGGGCAAACAAGTCTGGGTTGCCTTTGCCAGCCCTGAGCATCAATTTCATATCGCCGTTGCCTTTATTGAGGGCATGACTGCATTGCAGGCAATCCAGAACAGTGGCTTGGCTGATCAGGTCAGTTTACCTGAACCTTTGCAGTTGGGCGTTTTTGGTTCAAGAATTGAGGCTGAAACAATATTGCAGGCTGGGGACCGTGTTGAGGTCTATCGCGCTTTAACCATTAATCCCAAAGATATTCGACGTAAGCGAGCTGCAAAGAATCCAGTTGGTCGATTTGTAAAGGGGAATCGGTTTAGACCATCACAATAAGAGGGGCTGCTGATATTTCAGCCATGCCTTGCGTTATAGGCTAAAACCATACAAACAAGGCATGAAACGCAGGCAATGGCGATACCCTTGTCAAGTTTCATAACGAAGTTTGGGGCAGTTTTAGCCATAACCCTGCGGGACAGGGACATTTTTTGCCGCTACTGCGTTATGCCTTATTCATTTAGAATAGCTAAATCTCATAAGTCATGCCTTGTATCGTCTAAAAAATGTCCTCTGTCGCAAGCATCTGTGAAATATTAGCAGCCCCTCAGAATAAAACCCCTCACGAATGCTTCGATGAGGGGCTTTATTTATGGGAAAGTGGTTATAGTGGGGGCGCAGTCAAGATGGCTTCTTTTGATGCTGGTAAACCAGGCTGTGATTCAGGGATGGTATCCAGGCCCTCAATACGTTGTACATTACCATTTTCGTCAAAGTAAACTTTTAAATGTTGGCCATGGGCTGCTGGTATTTTTGCTTTTTTTGCATAGGTACCTGGTATATAGTTGTAGATGTAGTCCCAGCGCTGTGGATTTAAAGGATCTGTCACAGTTGGACTACCCAGCAAGAAACGGACTTGCTGAAAGCTCATGCCGACCTGTACTTGAGATGCCTGTGCTTTGGTTAAGGGTGTTCCCTGTGGAATATCAACTTTATAAACACCAAAGACTGAACAACCGCTAAGTACTGAAGTGACGAACAACGCCAGCATGATTTTTTGCATTTTGCTACACTATCCTGATAAATGATGATGCATTTGATTCAAGGATAGATCATACTGCATTTAAATACTAGGGTCTGCTGCCATTTCAGCCATGCCTTGCGTTATCGGTTAGAACGACATAAACGAGGCATGAAACGCAGGCAATGGCGACTCCCTTGTCAAGTTTCATAACGAAGTTTGGGGAAGTTTTAACCATAACCCTGTGGGACAGGGGCATTTTTTGCCGCTACTGCGTTATATCTTACTTATTTAGAATTGCTAAATTTCGTAAGTTATGCCTTGTATCGTCTAAAAAATGCCCTCTGTCGCAAGCATCTGTGAAATGTCAGCAGACCCTACTTGCCTATTCCAACTTAAGATTTGTTGAGAGACCTTTTTTCATGCCTATTTCCAACCAAGACTTACGTAAAGCTGGACTTAAAGTCACCCTTCCTCGTATTAAGATTTTGGAATTATTAGAAAATTCAAAGCAACACCATTTAAGTGCGGAAGATATTTATAAAACACTGCTAGAGCAAGGTGAAGATGTTGGCTTGGCAACAGTTTACCGTGTGTTAACACAATTTGAGGCTGCTGGAATCATTCAGCGTCATCATTTTGAAAACAACCACTCTGTTTTTGAAATTATGCAGGAAGATCACCACGACCACCTAGTATGCCTGAATTGCAACAAAGTTGTTGAATTTACAAATGATGTGATTGAAAAGGAGCAACATTCAGTTGCAGATCAGCATGGTTTTGCCTTAACTGGCCATTCGCTGAATTTGTATGGTTATTGTAGTGATGCTGAATGTCAGGAAGCTTTTCGTAAGAAATAAGTATTCAAGCTCGTAAAGTTTGTTTAATTGACCAAAATTAAACAAATAAAAAAGAGAAAGTTGCTCACAACTTTCTCTTTTTTAATGGATTAAAAAAAATCGCTTATTGACCATCAAAGGTAATATTTTTGCTGGCACTGAGTAGTTGATCTGCACCTTCTTCTGAAAGTTTGATGGTGAGACGTAAATCGTTTGGCGAGTCTGCATGTTTAAGTGCATCTTTGTAGGTGATTTCACCTGCCTTATAAAGGTCAAATAAGGCTTGGTCAAAGGTCTGCATCCCTAATTCACGTGAACGCTTCATCAGATCTTTAATTTCATGTACTTCACCTTTGCGGATGTAATCTGCCAATAATGGTGTATTGATCAAAATTTCAATGGCAGCACGGCGTGAATTACCGTCAGGGGTTGGAATCAGCTGTTGTGCGACCATTGCTCTCATATTAAGCGACAAGTCCATATAAAGCTGGCTATGGCGATCTGCTTCAAAGAAGTGAATAATACGATCAAGTGCTTGGTTTGCGTTATTTGCATGTAGGGTGGCTAATACCAAGTGGCCTGTTTCCGCAAAGGCAATGGCATAGTCCATGGTTTCACGGGAACGGATCTCACCAATCAGGATCACATCAGGTGCCTGACGTAAGGTATTCTTCAATGCAATCTCAAATGAGTCAGTATCAATACCCACTTCACGTTGAGTGACAATACAACCCGCATGTTGATGTACAAATTCAATTGGGTCCTCAATGGTAATAATATGACCCTTTGAATTTTGGTTACGGTAACCAATCATCGAAGCTAATGAGGTTGATTTACCTGTACCTGTTGCGCCTACAAAGATAATAATACCACGTTTGGTCATGGCGAGTTCTTTCAGCACACTAGGGAGCTTGAGTTCATCCATGGTTGGAATAACAGTTTCAATACGACGTAAAACCATTCCAGGCATATCACGTTGCTGAAATGCGCTGACACGGAAGCGTGCTGTTTTTTCACGGTTGGTGATGGCAAAGTTACATTCACGTGTATCGGCAAATTCTTTACGTTGCTTGTCAGTCATCACTGAGTTGATCAGTTGACCGACAATTTCACCCGATAGCTTGGTTTTGGCAACAGGCACAATTTGTCCGTTAATTTTCATTGACGGTTCAACATCTGCGGTGACAAACAAGTCCGATGCATTTTGTTGAATCATCAGATTAAGTAAATCATTAAAATCCATATTATTTCTCTAATCCATTTTATTCTTATAAGAATGATTCAGGCTGTTTGGCTGCGGTACGAGCAGTTTGAGTACTAATCACACCTTTGGAGACCAGTGTTTTCAGGCTTTGATCCAGTGTGGTCATACCGTAGTTTGCACCTGTTTGAATCGCAGAGTACATTTGGGCAACCTTGTTCTCACGGACAAGGTTACGAATTGCTGGAATACCAATCATGATCTCGTGTGCTGCAACACGACCACCACCATTCTTTTTCAAGAGTGTTTGGGAAATCACCGCTTGTAGAGATTCTGAAAGCATGGCACGTACCATGTCTTTTTCTTCAGCAGGGAATACGTCAATCACACGGTCAATGGTTTTTGCCGCAGAGGTGGTATGTAGTGTACCAAACACCAAGTGGCCCGTTTCCGCAGCAGTCAATGCCAGACGAATGGTTTCCAGGTCACGCATTTCACCAACCAGGATAATGTCAGGGTCTTCACGCAGTGCTGAACGCAGTGCTTCATTGAAGCCATGTGTATCACGGTGCACTTCACGCTGGTTGATCAGGCATTTTTTAGACTGGTGTACAAATTCGATTGGGTCTTCGACCGTTAAAATGTGGTCATAGCGGTTTTCGTTGATATAGTCGATCATCGCCGCAAGTGTGGTTGATTTACCAGAACCCGTTGGCCCTGTCACCAGTACAATCCCGCGTGGATAATCACAGATTTCCTTGAAGATTGAACCCAGCCCCAGATCTTCCATACTTAAAACCTTTGATGGAATGGTACGGAACACCGCACCCGCACCGCGGTTCTGGTTAAACGCGTTCACACGGAAACGGGCAATGTTGGGAACTTCAAATGAAAAGTCTGTTTCCAGCTTTTCTTCATAGTCACGACGTTGTTTATCGTTCATGATGTCATACACCAGACGGTGTACATCTTTATGCTCAAGTGCTGGCAAGTTGATTCGGCGAACTTCACCATCCACACGAATCATAGGAGGCATACCTGATGAAAGGTGTAAATCCGAAGCACCGTTTTTGACTGAAAAGGCGAGTAGTTCTGTAATATCCATAATTTCCCCGAAACAAACCAAAATGTCTCATTATTTTGTAGAATAATATACGGCTTTCATTCAGGCTTACCAACACCCTGAGTCCTATCAATGTAAAAAAAGATTTTACAAGTGAGAACTGTGTCAATGAATCAATCGCAACAATCCCGTCAATCCGTATTAGATCAGATTCAACTGGCGTGTGAGCGTGTCCAGCGTGATCCTGCATCCGTGCAATTGCTGGCTGTTTCAAAGACTCATCCCAGCCAAAGTCTGCGGGAAATGTATCAGGCTGGACAGCGTAGCTTTGGGGAAAACTATTTGCAGGAAGCGTTGACAAAAATTGATGAACTACAGGATTTAGAGATTGAATGGCATTTTATTGGTCATGTACAGCGCAATAAAACTAAACATTTGGCGGAAAAGTTTGATTGGGTGCATGGCGTAGATCGCCTGATTATTGCTGAGCGATTATCCAGTCAGCGTATGGACAGTCGAAAGCCTTTAAATATCTGTATTCAGGTGAATATTGATGGGCAAGACAGCAAGGATGGCTGCCAGCCTGATGAGGTTGTTGAACTGGTTAAACAGATTAGCCAACTTCCAAACATACGTTTACGTGGGCTAATGGTGATTCCAGCGCCAGAAAATAGTGTCGCATTTGCCGATGCAAAAACCTTGTTTGAGCAAGTAAAATCACTCCATGCACGGCCTCAAGATTGGGATACCTTGAGTATGGGGATGTCAGGTGATTTGGACGCTGCTATTGCGGCAGGTTCAACCATGGTCAGAGTCGGGACAGCGCTGTTTGGTGCACGGGACTATCATCATTAGAGCTTGGTAATTTGGGGTTTGATTTTGATCAGTTCGGCTGTTCCAAATAAAGAGGCAAAGGGCACATCTTTAGCATCCAAACCTGTACCAACCCTTACAAACTCATCAATCGCTCCCATATTCGTTGCATCAAACAGTATCCATTGTTGACCCAGATAAACTTCAAAAATGGCATGGAAATCAGGTAGTGCCTGGTAAAAAGGCATATAGCCAAACACGATTTGACATGGTGAAATTCTAAGGTAATGAACGAATCGTAACAACTTAAGCTAAGCAAACAAAATGCCAAGTTGGGTTTGCCAGTTTTTAAATGAAGCGTTGGGTTACTGCATATTAACCCACTACTTCAATCCGACTTGAACCAGAACCCATCGGCTGCACCTGAATCTGCACAGGAATCCGTTCATGCATTTCCTGAATATGTGAAATTAAAATGACTTTACGCCCTTGGCTTTGTAATTGATCCAGCGCATTCATCACCATATGCAACGAAGATGCATCCAGCGTGCCAAAACCTTCATCAATAAATAGTGATTCGATTTTCATGGAACCTGAGGCCATATTGGCAATCGCCAATGAAATTGCAAGGGCAGTGAGGAATGATTCCCCACCAGAAAGAGAAGCCACTGAACGGGTTTCACCATCCATATCATGGTCAATAATGGCAAGACTGAGTGAATTGTCCAGACGTTTGAGCGTATAACGCTGTGACAGCATCGCCAATTGCTGATTGGCATATTCCAGCAAAATATCCAGATTATATTGTTGGGCCAAATCACGGAAATCTTTGCCCTTAGAATCGCCAATCAAACTGGAAATTTTATTCCAGCGGTATTCCTGCTGTTGTATCTGTTGAATTTGATCTGCAAACTGTTTTTGCTTGGCAAGGTTTTGCTGATGCAATTCAAGCTGAACTTTATATTGATCTCGTTGTTCAAGCTGCTGTTGCAGTTTGTCCTGATTTAATTGAATCAGTTCGGTCAGTTGTTCATGTTGAATCTCAGGTTGCTGTTGCTGGTGTTCATTGAATAGCTGTTGCGCAGTTTTAAGCGCATAAGCGGCCTCACTCAAGACACGATCCGCATCTTGTAGCGTTAAGCGGATTTGCTGTTCCTGCGTTGAAGAAATGGCTAGCAATTGAAGGAGTTGCTGTTCTTCAAAATCTCTGTGCTGCGTCAACCATGCACCGATTTCTGTTGTGCATTGTGTGAAAGCATGTTGATTGTGCTGGTGCTGTGCTTTGAGTTGCTCTAGTTCATTTTTGTGTTGCTCAAAGCTTTGTCGTGCCTGTTCGAAATTCTGTTTTAGCTGCTGATATTGATGCTGCAGTTGCTGGCGTTGTTGATCATGTTGATGCAACCATTCATTGGCTTTGAGTTCTGTTGAACCTGCCATGGCCAGAATGAGTTGATTGGCATCCTCACTATTTTGTTGACCCTTTTTCGCAATGTCCTGCAATTGCTGATTTAGCTCAGTATGTTGCGTGCTCAAAGCATTGAGATTTGATATTAATAAATTGAGTTGTTGTGTGCTGTGCTGTTGCTGTTTACCTAGTCCGTCCGCATGATCAAGCTGTTGTAGGCGTTGCTTTAAACGCTGCACAATCTGTTTTGATTGTACTAATGGTTGTTCCAGCCAAACTGTTTTCTCATGTGAATCCAGGCAATCCACAATATGCTGAATCTGTTGTTGTAACTGCTGTACTGTTTCCAGTTGATAGGCCGTGTTCTGGATAGACTGGTTTAAATGAAGCTGCTGTTTGCTGGCATGGCTGAGCTGTTGTAATTCCTGCTCAAGCTGTTGTTTTGTTTGTGTAGATTGGGTATTTAAGCCTTGCAGGTAAACTTCAAGTTCAGGTTGCGAAACATTCAAATCGAGTTGAATATGCGTTTGAGTCAAATATTGCTGTAACTCTTGCTGTTGAGTATTTAATTTTTCCTGAGTTTGTTGCAAGGCGGTTTGGCGCTGTTTTTGCTCAGATTGAAGCTGGGTGAATTGTTGCTGTGTAGTCTGCCAAAGCTGGAAGCATTGTTGCTCTTGCCGTAATGCCTGTTGTTCCTGCTGTTGCTGTAATGCATATAAGGCTTTCGAAACAGGACTTTCATCCTCACGATAGGGGTGTTCAGTACTGCCACAGACCAGACAAGCTTCACCTTGTTTCAGTTCAGCACGTAAATGTTCAATATTCTCGGCATGGAGTAAGCGTTGCTGTTGCAAGACCTGCTGTAATTTTTCCCGCTCGGTTTTTGCTGCCTGAAATTCACTTTCTGCTTTTTGAGTATTTTGCTCGAGCTGTTGATACTGGACTTGTATGGTATTTAATGTGTGTTGCAGCTCTGAGACTTCATTTTTTAATTGAAAATGATGTTGTAGTTTTTGTTGAATCACATCCAGTTGATTTAGCTGAGTCAACACTTGCTCTTTCTGTGTCTGTTTCTGCTCAAGGGTGTGATCAATCTGCTGCGTTGTACCAAACTGCGAGATTAATTGCTCAAGTTGGCTTTTATCTTGCTCAAGTTTGCTTTGGGCCTGTTGAATATTTCCCAGCGTATTTTCAACTTTTTGATAATGCTGAATAAACTGCTCTAATTGTTGTACATGGGCATGCAGGCCCTTATCCAAAGTTGAGAAGTGGGCACTTTGCTGTAATTGCTCAAGGCAGCAGGTCTGTTGTGTACCTATATTCTGGAGATTCTGCTCAAGCTGTTGCTGCTGTTGTAGCAAAGGTTGTTGCTGAGTTTCAATATGTGTCAGCCTGCTTTTGGTCTTTTTATAATCTTCGGCAATATAGTCACGTTCCTGAACGTATTTACGTAGCTGACTCAACTCATCTTGATGTTGCAGCTCAAAATTTTGAAATTGTTGCAGCGCCGTTTCCGCTTGCATATAGCAGACTTTTTCCTGCTCAAATTCTGTGGTTAAGCGACTAAAATGTTGCTGTTTTTGTTGAAGCTGCGGCTCAAGTTGTTGCAGTGTTTTTTGGATTTGCTGTTGTTGAAACACAACAGGGCGAATGTCAGAAAAGATGTCCAATTGTTCAAGCAACTGGCGATCTGTTGCGAGGGCAGTATGGGCATTGAGTTGCGTTTCATGCTGCCGCTGTTTGATGGTGATTTCACTTTCTAGCTTTTGTTGTTGTTCAAACCATTGCTGTTGTTGCTTGAGTTGAGTCCGCTCGGTTTCAAGCTGCTGGACCTGTTGTTGTGTCTGTTGAAATTGCGCTTGTATGGCAGCAACGTCTTCATCGGTGCGAATCTCAATATGACCTAAAACATTTTCCAGTTGTTTGCGCTGGTTGGTCATTTCACGGGTTTTTTCAAACGCCAGTTGTCCAATTTTGGCAAAGATACTTGAGTTGGTCAGGTATTCCAGCAATTCGCCTCGTTCAGTATCACGCGCCTTTAAAAATGCGGTCACTTCCGATTGTGCCAGTAAAACGGCACGAGTGAATTGTTCAAAACTGAGTTGGGTAATTTGCTGGATATGGCTTTCGACGGCTTTACTTTTATCTGCAACCACCACGCCATCGGTCAGACATTTGAGCGAGCGCTGCACACTTTGCAATTTCCCACTGGCATTTTCACGGGCACGCTTAATTTCCCAACGCGCCAGATAATGTTTTTGGTCTTGTGCCACAAAACACAGTTCAGCAAAGCCGTGTCCTGTACCGCGACGTAAAACGGTCAGGGGAGAGTTGGTGAGCAGTTCAGAACCATCCACATCCAGAAGCTTGCCGTCACTTTCTTTAAGGCGAGGAATTTTATTAAACAGGGCCAGACACATGGCATCTAAAATGGTGGATTTGCCTGCCCCCGTTTTCCCGATAATCGCGATCAAGCCTGCATTGGCTAAAGGATCACATTCAAAATCAATAAAATGCTCACCTGCAAGAGATGCCAGATTTTTTAGTCGAATCGATAAAATTTTCATGGCATGTCCTTAAGAACTTTGATCATCTTCAAGTTTTTTTTGTGCTTCATTCACCAGACTTAAGAAATCTTTGGTGACCTCATCGTCTGCGTGATAGCCCTTTTTCTCCCAGATCTGCTGGAATAATTTTTCTGGTGTGGGTGGCTCTAGGCTAATGCTCTGCTTGTTTTCAGCATTATTTTCATTCGATAAATATTGTCTGGAAATACGCACCAGACGGTAGCGATCTTTCGGCAAGGCATCTTCAAATTGTTGGCGCAAATTCGGCTGTGGAGGAATCGCCGTATGATATTCAATATCGACATATTCTCGATGGTCAATATTTTCGATAGGGCCACTGGGTAGGTTTTTAAGCTGCTGCATAACCGCTGTGAGTTCATCTTTAATTTTATGCAGTTGAATACTTCGTGGGATGGCCAATGCTTCAAAATCCAGCTTATTTTCTGGTTTGGTCGAGTCAATCGTAACCTCAACCACTTGGTGCTTATAGTTGATTTCACTAAAGGACAAGGGAATTGGGGAACCGCTATACCGAATATGATCTTGCCCAACTTTCTGCGGTTTATGTAGATGTCCGAGCGCCACATAATCAATGCTGTCATCAAACAGGCTGGTCGAAAGTGCCTCTTCATTGCCAATAATAATTGGCCGTTCTGAATCTGAAGTTTCCCCCCCTTGCATATGGGCATGTGACATCAGAATTAGGGCCTGATCATCTGTTTTGCGCCGTTTGGCCTCGGCAATGAGTTGTTGATGTAAGTAGGCAATGGCATTTTGACTATTAGTGGTATGTTCATTAAAGCCTGTAATCTCCGCAGAGCGTAAGAAAGGCAGGGCAATACACCACGCGACAACCTCTTTTTGTTCATCGTAGATTGGCAAAATTAAACGATCTAAATCTAAATTATTTTCTTTATTCGGGCGAATCACCCCAACCGTTTTGGCATTATATTTCGCTAATAATGGCTCAACCTGTTCAATTCGATAGCCTGAATCGTGATTGCCTGCGATCATCAGTGTTTGCATGTGCGGTGCGCGTTCATGCGCATCGGCGAGGAATTGATACAGTTGTTTTTGTGCCTGAGAACTTGGATTGATCACATCAAAAATATCGCCTGCAATCAGCAAGGCATGCGGTTGTTTCTGTTTGATTTGTTCAAGTAACCATGTCAGAAATTGTTCATGTTCATAATGGCGGGAATGATTATAAAAGAATTGCCCCAAATGCCAGTCAGACGTATGAAAAAAACGCACGGTCATGAAATAGAAAATCCCTATTTTTGTATGGGAATAAGGTAGCATAAATTTGTACATGACAATTTGCAAAATAATGGTTAAAGATAAAGTGATGCTTAAAAATGTATTTTTTATAACTACGACATCTTGAGTCGTTGAGTTTATTCAGTCAACTATAGAGTTGACTGAATTATTGATATGATAAGTTTTTATATTCATGATGTATGAGAAAATATGAATATTCAGGGGATACAGGCAACTTACCGCCGTTTATATCATGAAAGTCCAGTCTGGAAATTATTAAGAGCAGAAAATGCGCCACACATTTTAGCATTTATTGCCGATTTATTTGTCGAAGAAACCGAAGTTCCCTATGGTCGTGCCCGAAGCTTACTGGATGAATTTATTAAATATAGTCGCGAACAGGGATTGTGGCAAACCGAAAATAATGCAGCCTATTATTTAAATAGCTGGATTAAGGCAGGCTGGTTGCGTGAAATGGATGACATGCTCAGCAAGACTGATGCCAGTGAAACAGTATTGCGTTTTTGTCGCAATCTAGACGAGCGTCATAGCAGTACTACTGCCTCACATTTGAGAATTGTACAGGATGCAGTACGGGATTTCGTGGTTGCCATTAGCGACAGTATTGATGATCGTGTCAACTTATTAGAACAAAAGAAAGCCCAGATTCAACAAGAAATTGATGACTTGCATGCAGGGGTGGTGACGCAGCTCAATGAAACGGAACAACGGGAACGGATTCGGGAAATTTATCAACTGGCTTCTATTTTAACAGGTGATTTTAGGCGAGTTGAAGATGAAATTCGTCAGTTAGATAAAGAGTTAAGAATTGATATGATTGAGGGCAATGCTTCACGAGGTGAAGTGTTACTGGCATTGATGCAAAAAGAGCAATTACTTGCCAAAAGCGATGCTGGCAGTGCTTTTGATGGTTTCTGTCAATTATTACAGGATCAGGATCGTTCCACTGAGTTTCGGGAACAACTACGCAGTATTCTCAATCACCCTGTAGCACAGCAACTTAGTGAAGCACAAAAGAAATATCTAGGACAGCTCATGCGTGAACTGGCGCGGGAAAGTGGTCGGGTATTTCAGGTGCGTCGCCGTACTGAAGAGGGATTGCGGGCATATATTGAAAGTGGAGCTGCACTGGAAAATCGTATGATCGAGCGTTTGCTATCGCAACTGGAAAAACAGGCAGTGAATTTAACACTGGAACAGCAGTGCGATTTAAAAACCGAAATGCAGGTGGATTTGGCAGTCGGTTCGGTTCAGATCAGCTCACCTGAAAATTTTGCTTTGAAAAGTCCGAATGAACACATGGATACACGTGGCGTACAGCAACAACAAAATCGTAAAGAACCGAGTAATCAAATGCTGCACTATCTGGACAGTGTACAGGTACGAGAGGTTGCTGAGAAAGCACGCCATACATTGCTGAAAAAAGGGGTTATGAGTATTGCACATTTAACCCAAGAACATCCATTACAGGCAGGTCTGGAGGAATTGGTGGCATACTTACGAATTGCCAAAGCCATTAAAGCGCCGCAATTAACAGAACAAAATGAGCAGATTCAATTTCAGGATCAACATGGCGTGAATCTACAAGCCCGTATCCCGACTTATTATTTAAGTGCAGAATTATTCCCTGAAAATTTAGATGAATTGGCATTATAAGAGTGTAGAGACATGCAACCACAAGAGAGCAGTTTTTTTGATAGGGTGCGTCGCCCAACATCAAACGAAAATCATGATATTCAACCGCAGCGCATCGCCGAAGTCGAAGATGAACTGATAGAAGTTGAAGCAGATCAAGAGATGGAGAACGATTTACAGCTAAGTGATGAACTATCTAGTATGCCGCATGAAGCCAGACGGGTTTTGGTCTATTTGATGCGACAGGGAACGATTCTGGCAGCTGAAAATCTAAAACTGTTTGATGTGTTATGTCGTTATGAAACAGTGATTCGCCAGCATCTTGCCGAAGTATATATTCAACTGGTTTTAGATGCCAAACAGGGCGTGGCGTATATTATTAATACTGAAAACATCAATGATGAAAATGACGATACAGCATTATCAGATGATTTCCCTACGCTGATTCGAAAGCGTACCTTAACCTTATATGACACTTTGGTATTACTCATTTTACGGAAATATTATCAGGAGCGGGAAACCGCAGGTGAGCAAAAAATTATTATTGATCTGGAACGAATTCAGGCAAGTTTGATCCCTTTTATTCCGATTACCAATCATGACAGTAAAGACCGTAAAAAACTAAGTGGCACACTAGATAAATTCAGTGAAAAGAAAATTCTCAGTGTAATACGAGGTGAGGATGGGCGTTATGAAATTACACCGATTATCCGTTATGTGGTCAATGCTGAATTTCTACAAAGTTTATTGACCGAATATGAGCAACTGGCAGATAAAGCAGCTATGCATCAATGCGAGCAGAATAAAGGAAAGGTATAATGCAAGAAATGACTTTGGATACTTTATTTGCTCAGGGACAAATTCGTCTGGCTGAGATTTCCGTGTTTAACTGGGGCTCATTCCATAATTTACATACAGCCCGAATTGATCCTGAAGGGACGTTGATTACAGGCGACAATGGTGCTGGTAAATCTACCTTTATTGATGGACTGATGGCATTGTTACAACCTGCCAGCAAAGCCAGTTTTAACGTAGCAGCCGCACAGGGTGACCGTTCAGATCGTTCTTTAGTGACCTATATGCGCGGCAGTTACGGCTCTGAACATGATGGTTCCAGTACCAAAGTCAAAAGTAAACGAGAAAAAGCTGTAACCACGGCACTACGAGCCTTGTATATTGCAGAGGATGGTTCTCAGATTACCCTGATTGGCTTGTTTTGGCTTGGACAAGGCAAAAATTCACTCAGTGATGTCAATCGTTTATATATGATAGCCAGTCGCAATGTGTTACTGACTGAAGTATTAGAGATTTTTGCCGATGGTAATACACGCCAACTGAAACAGCATTTTAATCCCAAGACAGATCAGCGTATTCATTATTTTGAAAGTGATTTTAAAAGCTATCAGGATATGTACCGTAAATATTTATTTATGGACAATCAGAATGCACCTGCATTACTTTCCCGAGCATTGGGTTTAAAGAAAATTGATGATTTAACCAAGCTGATTCGGGAATTGGTGTTAGAGCCGAGTAATTTACGAGAAACTGCACAAACGGCGGTGAATGAATTTGCTGATTTAGAAGCCAATTATAAGCATCTGGTGGATACGCGTGAACAGGTGGAGCATATAGAGCGTTTGCCACAATGTGCTGAACAAATTGCCGAATTGACGCAGCGTTTAGCGCAGCTTCATTTGGAAAAACAATCGATTGCTGCTTATTTTGGTGAATTATTTGCCGCATTATGGACTGAAAAGTTACAGCAGCTTGAACAGGAATTGCTACAACTCAAACAACAATTTCAGCAGATTGAACAACTGGAACAGGATGCAGAGACACGGCAGGAACGTCGTCATGAGGAATATTTACAGTTGGGTGGTCATCAGATTGAAAATCTGCACAAAGAACTGGGTTTTATTACAGATAAACTCAAAAGTCTGGTTATAGAAGCATCTCGTTATCAGGACGATGCCCGACAGTTACAACTTGCGGATGATTTAACCGAGCATGCTTTGCTGGAAAATCAGGGCATTGCGACTGAAAAATTGGTCAATACTGAACAGGATACCAAGCAACGTCAGGATGAATTTGCTGAAATCAGTGGAAAATACGCACAAACCCAACAACAGCTCAAAGATATTCAGGAAGATATTCAGGAAATTGAAGCCAGACCCGATAGTAATATTCATGATGTGCATTTATTGCGTTTACGTGATGAATTAAAACAGCATTTATCTTTTGATGAACATGAACTGATGTTTATTGGGGAATTGATTGATGTTAAAGAGCACGAAAAAGCATGGCAAGGCGCGATTGAGCGAGCATTAGGTGGACTCAAAACCACATTACTTGTGCCACAGGATCGTTATTCGATGGTGACCAAATGGGTCAATGCGCGTAATAATAAAACTCATGTGCGTTTACAGGTGGTTAATCTAAAACAAGTGGAGCATGTCCATTTTAAGGACAATGGTTTTCTTGGGAAGTTGCTTTGGCGAGAACACGCCTATCGTGACTGGTTAAAACAGCATTTACAGCGTTTTGATTTAAATTGCGTGAGTGATACCCAAATACTGGATCATATGCCATTTTCCATGACTCAACAGGGCTTAATTCATTTAGAACGAGGACGCTTTGAGAAAAAAGACCAACAACGTGTTGATGATCGTAAAGCATGGTGTCTGGGCTTTTCCAATACCTCTCGTCTGAGCTTGCTTAAACATGAATATAGTCAGTTAGAACAACAGCTTAAACAGCTATACCAACAGATTGAACAGGCTCGGCAGTTACTTAATAATGTGAATCAGCAAAAAGGCTTGTGGGAAAGATTGCAGCGTTATCAATGGGATAATATTAATTTACCGTATTGGCAACAACGTCAGCAGCAAACCCAACAGGACTTGCAGCGTTTACAGCAGGCAGATTCTGATGCTGAACAGGCTCGCCAGCGTTGGGAAGATGCAAAAAATGAGCTCAAACAGATTCGCTTACAAAAAGGTGAGTCACAAAAAATCCGAGGTCAGTTAGAACAGCAACATCATGATACCCAGTTAAAACAGCAAAAAGCACAACAAGCAGCCGAGCACGGAATCAGTGATGATGCTCGACAGTTATTGAAACAACGGATAGGCGAAGTCAAACAACTAGATGATGCGTTGCAGGCAGAAGCCGAACGAAAACTTGAGCGTTTAATTGGGCAGGCAAATGACCAAAAAACTACGGTCAGTAATACCGCCAATGGCATTATGGTGTCATTCCGCAGTAAAGATAAATGGGCACATATTCCTTTACAAAGAGAATGGGCGACAGGGCTGGCTGCTTTAGAAGATTATGTTGCCTATTTGCAGGAATTACAGCAGGAGGGTTTGCCGAATCTGGTTGAGCAATTCCAGCAACGTTTGCATAAACACACCGCTCAGTCTTTAAGTGTGATTCAGGATAAATTGAATGCAAATCGGGAAGAAATCATTGACCGAATTGACATGATTAATCAGGTATTACAACGCACGGAATTTAAGCTCGGCAGCTATTTAAGACTGGGCTATAAGAAAGAAAAATATCCACATGTACAGGATTTTGAGCAGCGTTTAAAGCAAGTTTTGTCTGGCGTGAATAGTGAAGAATATGAACGTCGTTTTAAACACTTGGCGGAGTTAATGGCGATTTTGGACAGAGCCAGTAGCTCGGCAACTGCCAATAATCAGGAAAGTTTACGTTTGCTTGATCCTCGTTATCAAATGTCATTCCATGCCGAAGAAGTGGATGCGCAAACAAGTGAAATAAGGGATGTGTTGGAATCCTCTAGTGGAAAATCAGGCGGTGAAAAAGAATCCTTTGCAGGTACCATTGTCGCAGCAAGTTTAGCTTATGTATTGACACCTGATGGTTATGATTACCCGATTTATAGCACTGTATTTTTAGATGAAGCTTTTTCCAATACCGCTGAAGCAGTTAGTCGTCGTGTGCTAAAAGTATTTAAGGCACTGAAAATACATGTCAATCTGATTACACCCTATAAAAACCTGAATCTGGCACGTGAATCTGCCCGATCATTACTGATTGCTGAACGTGATATTGACCAACATGAAAGTCATTTATGTGAAGTCACATGGCAAGAGATTGATGAACGGATGCAGCAACGCAAACAGACCATAACCACCGAGGCGCAGCAACTTGGAATTGAGCTTCATGGCTAAAACAGTAGCATGGGGAATTTTGCCTGATGATGCCATCGCTCAGTTACGCAAGAAAGAATGGGATCATCCACGGCATTTAAAACAACGTTTGCGCCATCAACGTCCATTCCCGATTGTACTTTCACTCAAAGCCCCGACAGGTCAGCAGGCATTTGCAGATATAGATCATTTCCATACATTTTTTAAGACATGGAAAAATTTTGCCTATCCTGATCTGGTGGAATGGCAACAACGTCAATTTAAACAGTTGGCAACACAGCATGTCCCTGTCAAACTGGTCATTCCTACATTAGATGTCATGGTGGAGTTGTTAGGACAGCAACAGAGACTTAAAAAAATTTCAGACAAAATTTCCTTTCTGTTGCAACAGCTATTTGTAGAGCCACATATAGAATATGCACTATTTTCTACATTAATTGAATATTTAGAACAGATTGAACAATACCCTGAACATGATTGGCAATTACTGATCCACTTGATTGCCCAGCTTAAAGCAAATATGGGCGCAGGGCATTATTTAAGAGCATTGCCTTTACAGCATGTCGATACCAAATTTTTAGAAAAAAATCTGATTTTTGTGGAAGCTATTTGTGATGTCTTGCATCAAGGCGAAATACAAGCAACAGGTGGATTACTCAGTTGGCTTAATTGTCTGGATCATCCTAAAGGCTGGCTAATGATCAAACCCTTATGTGCCAAAGTGCAACAATCATTGGGTGGATTTCCAGTCTTTCAGCTTTCGACTGATGTATTGACAGAATTTGAATTGCCTGCCCAACATATTATTGTGGTTGAAAATATTCAGTCAGGTTTAGCCTTACCTATGTTGGAAAACAGTATCGTGGTCTGTGGCGGCGGTAAAAATATCAAATGGCTCAATGCGGCTTGGCTACAACATAAAAAAGTTTATTACTGGGGTGATCTGGATTCAGAGGGTTTAAATATCCTGAGCATGGTACGCCAAAAAATTCCGGATGTTATTCCTTTAATGATGGATGAAGCCACAGTACTGCAATTTCAGGATAAAATGGTCGATGAACCTGATTCTGTCTTTAGCGAACCGCAATATTTAACAGCAGAAGAGTTGAGTTTGTTTCATGCTTTAAGAAAGAATTGCTATAAAAATAAGCGACTGGAACAGGAACGAATCAGCAATGACTGGATAAATTTATATTTGACAGTAGAATCGAAGTTATTAAAAAAATGAGGAAATACAAAAATGAGTTCAGGAAAAGTAAGCCGCGAAATTATTGATCGCATGATGTTGATTGGTTTGGATCGGGTCGCAAAACGAAATGCCTTTGATAGTCATATGATTGAGGATTTATCTCTGGCTTTAACCGAATATGAGAACAATCCTGAATTACGTTGCGCCGTGATTTTTGCACATGGTGATCATTTCACGGCAGGTCTGGACTTGGTGGAATTACAACCCAAAATTCCACAGGGCATTTTTAATTTTGGGGAAAGCCAAATTAATCCCTGGGGTGTTGGTGGGCGGCACAGAACAAAGCCTGTCGTTGTCGCAGTACAAGGGATTTGTTATACCGCTGGGGTGGAGTTGATGCTGAATGCTGATGTGGTGATTGCCAGTGAAAATACGGTATTTGGTCAGCTTGAAGTGCTACGCGGAATTATGCCTTTTGGAGGCGCAACCGTACGTTTTGTACAAGCGGCAGGTTGGCAAAAGGCCATGCCGTATTTGTTAACAGGTAAGACCTTTAATAGCAAAACGGCTGATCAACTGAATCTTGTGTCTGAGATTGTTGAAAATGGTAAACAATTGCAACGTGCCATCGAAATTGCCAAAGAAATTTGTATTGCTGCACCGCTTGCTGTACAGGCCTTATTGGCTTCGGCAACCGATGCGGTGACACAGGGGCAGACTTTTGCATTCCAGAACATGGACAGTTATCTCAAACCACTGTTTGTATCAGAAGATGCACAAGAGGGAGTACGTGCCATGCTGGAGAGACGTTTGCCACAGTTTAAAGGGCAATAAAAACCAGAATTGACAATTCATGCCATGAGGGAGTGTCGGTGAATAATTTTAAATCGGTTTATCTTCGCTCAGGTTTATATTGTGATTGTATTCTTTTCAATGCATGAAATAAGTAGTGGTGTCTTTCTGGAGCGAGTCCAAGACCAAATGTGATAGGCTGATTTGCCTCAATGACAATTTGAGCTTGTTGTTTATTGGATGAGTTGGCGACATAATTCTCACGGATTCTGGTCACTTCATGCCATTGGAAAGATTTGGATTTTCCTATTTTTCCAATGCCTGTAAAAACACGTCCTCCTTGACGGTCAATGCTTAGTTCCACTTTGCCGAATGTCATCATCAGGGTAATGAATCCAAAAAATAATGTGCCAAGCAGAAATGGAATCCCAAATAGGCTTTGTAAAAGGCTGAACTGCTGCTTTGCGATTTGAGTACCATAAATACCACCCAATGACCCACCTGACCAAATCAGCATAAATGGCACAAGAAAGAACGCGATTGGACTTCTTAGCGTTGCCCCAAGCCTAATTTCCTGCATATTGTTTTTATACCAGGCCCCTTTAGGAGGCTGGTTCAGGTCAAATGCAAATGCAGGCATGTCGAAATGTTCTGAAACACGAAACAGGTGATTGCATGCCTGGCATTTTCCCATATCACTTTGAATATTGATATTGTCGTTTGCCACTTCTGTTTGACAGTTTGGACATTTCATTTTTAAAACTTAACTATTTTAATTTTATGAAATTTTAGTATAACACTGACATTTTACATTCATATTCATTTCTTAAATATTAATGAAATGATGATCTTAAATATTTTAAGGCTATCTAAAAAAATAAAACCGACGATTCGAGTGATGAGGAATCGTCGGTCAAAATCTTAATCTGCATTTTGGCTGCTAACAAAAGCACAGACAAAGATTGGAGAGTCATAATGAAAGGTCACCGAAAACGTTGCGGATGCCGTGCAATGTCCAATCGGTTGCTGCGACCTAATACCCTATATAACGGTGATAGTTGAGGATTGGTTGACATAAAAATGAAAAAAAAGTGAAAAAAAATTATAATTATTTCTCGAAACCGCTCTAGCTAGGTTTATGTTAATGATTTCATTGCGTTTGTACTATATTTGGTTTTTTATTATTTGTCTGGTTTCAACTTTGATTGCTGGGGTATTGGCAGCAATTCTACCCAATAGTATTGGTGGTGTGCTTACCGCTGTTCCTTATTTAATCGCGATTATTTTTGTCTTATTCAGGTTTTTAAAGCAACAGCGCCGCGCCCCAACTGCGCAGGAAAAGAAACGCCTGACTTTGGGATTTACCCTGATTTTTTGGGGATATAACATTTGTGGTTTATTACTTGGTTTATTTATGTTTGCGCGTAAAGACCCTGAAATCTGGCAGAATTTCTTACTCTATTTAAAGCAGCCGCAATTTTTACTTGCTGTTTTAGCCATGTGGTTGGTGATTGCCTTACCCTTATTTTTAATTACTTACTGGTTTTATGGACCACAAGCACAAAGAATGGCAAACAAGATGGTTAATTAGGATAAAAAACTTCACTTGTAATTCATGCCAATTTTGCCAAGACTAGGATGCATATCATTTTATAAAGGTTGTGTGATGCAAAAATTAACCGTCCTGGTCACGGGCGCCAGTGGTTTTATCGGTTCCCATCTATTGCCATTTTTATTGGAAAGGCAATACAAGGTCATTGCGCTCACTCGGCAAAAGAATAAAGTTTCTGATCATCCAGATTTAACTTGGGTAAATGACTTTGAACAGATGAGCTCCCAAAAGATTGATTATGTGATCAATCTAGCTGGAGAAAATATTGGGCAAAAACGCTGGACGGAACAGAGGAAGCAACAACTCATTGAAAGTCGTGTCTCTATGACCCAAAGACTGTATGAATGGTTAGAACAAAAGCAGATTTTCCCACAATGCATTCTTTCAGGTTCAGCGATTGGCTATTATGGCATTGATCCGCAGGAACAGTGGACGACCATCTGTGATGAAAACACACCACCACAAACCATTTTTATGTCTGAGCTTTGTCAGGCTTGGGAACAAACTGCACTGGAATTTAGTCAGCAAAATACCAAAATTATTCGGTTAGGCGTTGTGTTTGGAAATGGGGGTATTTTACCGCAAATGCTGTTCCCCATTCGCTTAAATGCGGTAGGCAAGATTGGTTCAGGACGGCAGCCAATTGTCTGGATTCATATTCAGGATGTACTTAATGCAATGGTTTTTCTGCTGCAATCGAACAATAAGCAACAGGTTTATAATCTGGTTGCGCCTGAGCAATCCAATCAGCAAAAATTTGTTCAGGTCGCAGGGCAGGTTTTAAAACGTAGGCCTTTTATTCGAATGCCGAAATGTGTCTTTGAACTGGCTTTGGGTGAGCAATCCCAGTTGATTTTAAATGGTCAGTATGTAAAACCGAAAGCATTGCTGGACCAAGGTTTCCAGTTTCAGTATCCCGACCTGAAATCGGCCTTGAGCGAAATTTTAGGAAGAGATTAAATCCTGTTTTTTTAAGCGTTCTGGTGAATAGGCGATTGGCGAAACAAGGGTTTCTTGTCCTAGCATTAACTGGCGCAGTAAACGTGCTGAACCTGCTCCCATACACAGTCCGTTACGGAAATGTCCAAAATTGGCCCATAGGTTTTCTATTTCAGGCATTGCGCCAATATACGGAATGCCATGAGGAGAGCTTGGACGTAACCCAGCCCAGCGTTGCACAATCGGGAACTGTTCCAGCTTAGGCACCATTTCCAGACAGGCTGTTAAAATATCCTGCTGCGTTTGCTCATCCACAGCCGTACTAAAACCACAGTCAGCCATACTCGAACCACAGACAATATGACCATCCTGACGTGGAATCAGGTACATCACCCGATTCATGCACATGGTGGGCAACCAGTTTTCAGGTGTTTTAAACAGTAGCATTTGACCTTGTACAGGATGCACCGAGATTTTTCGTTGAACCTGTTCTGACCAGTGCTGGCTCCATGCGCCACAACTCATCACAACATGATCTGCACTAAAGTTTCTGCCATCTTCGGTGTGTACACCTTGTACCTTTTTATTTTGAATGATCAATTTTTCAACGGGACAATATTCAAAAAAACGCACTGAAGAATGCTGTTTTAAATAGCCAATCAGCGATTGCAATAAACGTGGATTACGGACATTGGAAAGCTGTGGAAAATAAATCGCTTGCTGGAATTGTGCTGAAATATGCGGATTAACCCGTTCAAGTTGCTTGCGATTGAGCAGGTCGCATTGCTGCATCGGTTCATTGAATTGGGCTGCGTAACTTAATCCTATGTCGAAATCTTCTCGGTCAAAAATCAGCATGCCTGTATCGTGGATTTGAAAATCAATGCCTGTGATCGGCAGCAGTTTTTCATTCCACATTTGATACAACGATTTGCCATATTGGGCGAGTTGGTTGACTTCAGGCGCATATCGCCACGGATACATGGGGGAGAGGATACCGCCACCCGCCCACGAAGCAGCCTGACCCGCTTGATGCTGATCAAAAATATCAACTGAGCAGCCTTGTTCAGCAAGCTCCAGTGCAGTCATTAAGCCACTAATGCCTGCACCAATGATGGCAATATGCATAAAAATCTAAACCAAAGTCATAGTTTAATTTCAGCTTAATTTAAACTATTTTAGAATTACTAGTAATGATATGCATGGCGGAGTCTTGCCGAGTTCTCATTATATTTCAGGATAAGCCACTTCGTCTTGCGCTTCACCAAAGCTTTAGTCGCTTTGGCTTGCTCAGGCTGGACTTACTTTGGTTTCGCCCAAATGAGAAGCAACGCTTCGCAAGAAAGGCATCTTGCGCTGCTATAATCGCAGCTCACCACAAAACTCGTTGACTACCATCAGCTTGTTGAATGGGTCGCAGAAACGGCATTCTTTTAGTGTCGTCCTGTCTCGAACAATTGTGGATGACGTTTCCGTGTATCCAGTTTCAACATAAGTTCTTATATTGAACTAGCAATAATTATTTCATCTCTTTCAGTTTACGTGCAGCTTCTTCTGCAAAATACGTCCAGATGCCATCTGCACCTGCACGACGGCAGCACATCAAGGATTCCAGAATCACACTGTCCGATAACCAGCCATTTTGAATTGCGCCCGCAAGCATCGCATATTCACCACTGACTTGATAGATAAAGGTTGGGACACCAAAGGTATCTTTGACTTCACGCACAATATCCAGATATGGCATACCAGGCTTTACAATCACCATGTCCGCACCCTCCTGAATATCAAGGGCGATTTCATGCAGGGCTTCTGCACGGTTGCCTATATCCATCTGGTAGTTATATTTATTGCCCCCTTTGAGGTTGCTGGCTGAATCTACCGCATCACGGAATGGGCCATAAAAGCTGGATGCATATTTGGCTGAATACGCCATGATATTGGTATAAATAAAACCATTTTGCTCAAGTGCCTGACGAATCGCACCAATACGGCCATCCATCATGTCACTTGGTGCGACCACATCCGCACCTGCTGCGGCATGGCTCAATGCCTGTTTGATTAGGCATTCCACCGTTTCATCATTCAGTACATAGCCTGTATTATCAATAATACCGTCCTGACCATGTGTGGTGTATGGATCAAGTGCGCCATCGGTGATCAGCACCATTTCAGGCAATTCTTTTTTAAGCAGACGGCAGGTGTTTTGAACCAGACCATCTTCATGCCAGGCCGCTTCCGCCATTAAACTTTTATCTTGTTGTGGGGTTACGGGGAATAGGGCAAGTTTGGATACGCCAAGTTCCAGCAGGCTTTCCGCCTTTTTGAGCAATAAATCGGCAGACAGGCGCTGCACATTTGGCATGCTTGGAATATCCTGGCTTTGTTGTTGTCCTGGTAGTACAAATACTGGATAAATCAAGTGATTAGCTGTGAGTTGTGTTTCGCTGACCATGGCACGGAGCTGGTCATTTTTACGGATACGGCGCATGCGAGTCGCAGGGAAAGCTGGACGATTGAACGTATAAGTCATAACAATCTCGATGTTCAGTATTACACTATAGGAATAATTGGCTCATTTAAGGCATGCTGGGGAGAGCTTGGCAGCCTGAACCAATGAAAGAACCTCGCTATTGTAGCCCCATAATTTTAGATTTGTACAAAATAGTGGGATGTTTATCGTTCCTTTGGATGTTGGCAGCGTATGAATGATGTAAAGAAAAACTGGACGGGTAATATTCAGTTGGGTGTGGAAGTAGATCATGCTGTGGTGTTAAAGCAACTTTGTAAATCCTTTAATGCCTGTCCATTCTTTAAATACAGTGGTATGGAGATGCGTGTGGTCGATGACCAGATTGAAGCCTATGTGGAAATGAAGCCTGAACTGGTGGGGAATCTGGCCTTTCAAATCCTGCATGGCGGCGTGGCTGCAACCATACTGGATAGTATTGGTGGAATTGTCGCGATGGAGCAGCTTTACCGTCATTCAACCCCTGAGAATTTACCTGATACCATCAAAAAAGTTTCCCGTTTGGCAACAGTCGATATGCGTGTTGATTATCTGGCACCAGGGCGTGGCCAGTTCTTTATTGCGCGTGCTGAAACATTACGTTTAGGCCGTAAGGGCTGCACCATGCGTATGACCATGGTCAATGATGAAGATAAACCAATCGCAACCGCAATTGCCTCTTATGCGTACTAGGGCATTGAGCAAACATTTAAAGCGTCATTGGACGCTTTTTTATATCTGAATAACCATGCTTTCTTACCATCAGGTTTGACACGAAAATATAAGCCTTTACCGTCAAGCTCTCTATATTCTTTTGATTCAGGTTCAAGGTTCGCAAGAGCAGTATCTGATAATGGCCTGCGTTTAATTTCTGTTCTTTTCATGGCTTGTACACCAGCGGATTCAATAAATCTTGCAATGTACAAGGCAGTGTACACGGTGCATGTACACTATAGCTGGTTATATTTGGTTATGTTTAGGGATTAAAAAAGCCCTAACCATTTCTGGCTAAGGCTTTCAGTCTTATGTATCGTGATAAATCTTGATACATTTTTCGGAATTTGGTGGAGGTGGCGGGAGTTGAACCCGCGTCCGCCAGCACTACACTCGAGAATACTACATGCTTAGATATCGTCTATTGTTTTAACACCAAGCGACCCGACGAACAGGGTACAAGGCGCGATCCTCTAAGTTTGGTATAAAGCCCCGAGGCTTGACTTTATACGGACTTGTGTGCGTGCGCTTCGATCGGGTTCACTGACCACAAGTATTCAGTGAAGCGGACAAGCTGCCCTTAGGCAGCTAGAGCGTAAGTTTCGTCGTTTGCGACTATTAAAATGCAAATTTTATTTACGAGAGAAAATGCGCTCTCGGCATGCATCTATGAGCTTCATCACCAGCGTCGAAGCCAATAACACCCCCATATATGAACGAGCATCATAACATACTTATTGAAAATTGACATCTAAATCTATAAATCAGGGTGTTAATGATTGAAATATAAGCAAGTGTAGTCGCTGGATAAAGATTAAAAAGACTTGTACTAGCTCAAAACTGATCTGACAGTTACCCATTTTTTATTGTGCCTGTCAGGTTAAATTTGAGCTAAATTCTTCTCAGCCCAAATCCGTTTTCCATCAAGTAAAGTTTCAAGTGGTGTACGACCCCAACACATTTTTCCTTGATGAGTCCGTTCAGTATTATAGGATTTCAGCCAATCGTCTAGATCAACTTGTAATTCTTCCAATGAGCTATAAAGCTTCTTTCTAAACGTAATTTGATAGAACTCCTGCAAAATCGTTTTATGGAAACGCTCACATATACCATTTTTTGCGGGGAAGCTGCTTTTCTCTTCGTGTGATCAATATCATTGACTGCCAGATACAACTCATAGTCATGTTGTTCTACCTTATCGCGTTCCGTAAAGCCCCATTGTCTTCACTTTCTGACCAGACCTGCCAGTTCTGGCAAAGCCGCAATACCCGTTTTATTCAGGTCAACCGTTCCAAAAGTGGCCTAAACCGCAACCAGCCTTTAACAGCTTCAGATCAACCCATCCGTAATTATTTATGGCTGGTTCGAACTTTATTGGCACAGCATAAAAAGCTGCAAGCAGGTGAGGTGATTCTCACAGGTTCAATCATTCGCCCAATGGATTTAAAGGCTGGGCAATATCAGTTTCAAATGCTTGGACAACAAGTTTCACTAAAGGTAACTTGAATCAGTCAGGATTGCTGTTAAAAATAAGAAAAGCTCAATGTTTGATAATAGGGAAACAAGAAAATGGCACAGTTGAATGATCACGGGTTATTAAAGTCACAGGCATTGATCAACGGTCGGTGGCGGGATGCACTCTCTGGTCAGACCCTAAGCGTGACCAATCCAGCTACAGGCGAAAGTATTGGTACTGTACCCAAAATGGGCAAACAGGAAGCACTAGATGCGGTTGCCGCCGCTGAGCAGGCATTGCCATTGTGGCGTAAAAAAAGTGCCAAGGAACGCAGTAAGATTTTACGCCAGTGGTTTGACCTGATCATGCAGCATCAGGATGATCTGGCCTATATTCTCACCTTGGAACAAGGTAAACCCTTGAGTGAAGCCAAAGGCGAGATTGCTTATGGTGCGGCTTATATTGAATGGTTTGCCGAAGAAGCCAAACGGGTATATGGCGATATTATTCCCGCAAATGGTTCTGATCAAAAGATTCTTGTGAATAAGCAGCCGATTGGGGTTTGTGCTGCAATTACCCCGTGGAATTTCCCGAATGCCATGATCACCCGTAAGGTTGCGCCAGCATTGGCGGCAGGTTGTACCATCGTTGTCCGTCCAGCTTCGCAAACCCCATTATCTGCCTTTGCGATTGCAGAGCTTGCCTTGCGTGCAGGTATTCCAGCAGGGGTATTTAACGTCATCACAGGCGGTTCCACTGAAATCGGTGAAGTGCTGACTACCGATGACCGAGTGCAGAAGTTTAGTTTCACAGGTTCAACCGAGGTGGGTAAAAAACTGATTGCCCAATGCGCCTCAACGGTGAAAAAGGTGTCGATGGAACTGGGTGGTAATGCACCGTTTATGGTGTTTGATGATGCCGATCTTGATGCTGCGGTAAAAGGCGCGATTGCCAGCAAATTCCGTAATGCAGGCCAGACCTGCGTCTGTGCCAACCGTATTTATGTACAGTCAGGAATTTATGACCTGTTTATAGAAAAACTCTCTGAGGCAGTAAGACAGTTCAAGATCGGCAATGGCTTGGAGGCTGGAGTAGACTTTGGCCCAGTGATTGACAGTGCAGCCATGCAGAAAGTGGAAGAACATATTGAGGATGCGGTCAGCAAGGGCGCTCAGGTGGTGCTGGGTGGAAAACCCCATCCTTTGGGCCAATTGTTCTTTGAACCAACCATTGTCAAAGATGTCACGGCTGACATGAAAGTGGCCAAAGAAGAAACCTTTGGACCTTTGGCACCTATATTTAAATTTGAAACTGAGGACGAGGTGGTGGGCTATGCCAATGATACCGAGTTTGGTTTGGCATCCTATTTCTACAGTCAGGATTTAGGCAGGGCGATGCGAGTTTCCGATGCGCTGGAATACGGCATGGTGGCGCTCAATACAGGAATCTTATCCAATGAGGTCGCGCCGTTTGGTGGGGTCAAGCAGTCAGGTCTGGGACGTGAAGGCTCCAAATATGGCATTGAGGATTATCTGGAAATTAAATATGTGTTGCTGGCTGGTTTAGACAATAGATAACTATTGTATTGTTCAGTTTTATGGGAGGAAAGATATTGCATTTTTCCTCTCAGCTATTCTTCATTGTTTTAGATAACAGTAAATTGACCTAACTTTCTATACAGACTATATGGATGAAACTATTATTCAGCAAATAAAATCGATCAAAAAAATAAATCCGATATATGAAGTTGCATATATATGAAAAATCATATATAAATGCATATAAGCAACATCCATGAAAGGATTTTTTTATTCATGCGGAAGATGATGATCAGAGAATGACTTTAACAATTTACTTATCATATATGTTTATCTATATATCCAAATAAATGGGAGTGAATATGGATCAGGTGACTTTCTTTAAATGCTTGTCAGATGAGACCCGTCTTAACATTGTGACTTTAGTTGCTGAAAATAAGGAGCTGTGTGTCTGTGACCTCACGGAAAAATTACAGTTAAGCCAACCCAAGATTTCAAGGCATCTTGCGTTGTTACGTGCTTCAGGATTGTTGCAAGATAGGCGACAAAGCCAATGGGTGTATTACAGCATCAATTCACAGTTGCCAGCGTGGTGTCATGACATTTTAACGATCTTGGTTGCTCATCCATCAAAAAACCTCTCTACATTAGCAGCATGTCATACCCCAAATTATTGTGAGTAATCCCCAATGAAATTTCTCTTTTTATGCACTGGAAACAGTTGTCGTAGTATTTTGTCTGAAGTACTGTTTAACAGTCGTGCGCCTGAGAGCTGGAAAGCGTACAGTGCAGGCAGCAAACCCTCTGGACAGGTACATCCATTGACCATTGAAACTTTACAGAATCTGGGCCTTTCGACCAATGGTTTGTGGAGCAAAACCATTGCTGACTGTGAACAATATCAGCCTGAGGTGGTAATCACCGTTTGTGATTCAGCAGCGCAGGAAGCTTGTCCGCTTTATTTAGGTGGAGCGATCAAGGCACATTGGGGATTGGCTGACCCATCGCATTTAGATTTACCGAAAGAGCAAAAGTTACAGGCGTTTCAGCTAACAGTAGATCACATCAATCGCCGTTTAGATGCTTTATTTGCATTAGATACGGCAAATATGACCCGTCCTGAATTGATTGCTGCAATCAATCAAATCTCAAACATCGAATGAGAATGTCATGGCTCAAGAAAGACTGTCATTTTTAGATCGTAACCTGACGCTATGGATTTTTATTGCGATGGGGGTAGGGGTTGCGATCGGTGTGTTTTTACCTCAAGCTTCCATTACTTTAGACAAAATGAGTGTGTATTCTGTCAATATTCCAATTGCGATTGGCTTGATTCTGATGATGTATCCACCTCTAGCCAAGGTGGACTATGCCGCTCTGCCACAAGTATTTAAAGATAAGAAAACCTTAACTTTATCGCTGGTACAGAACTGGCTGATTGCACCTGTATTGATGTTTGTGCTGGCAGTCGTATTTTTGCATGATTATCCAGAATATATGACAGGGCTTATCCTGATCGGTTTGGCTCGCTGTATTGCCATGGTGCTGGTCTGGAATGGCTTGGCCTGTGGTGATAACCAATATGTTGCGGCATTGGTGGCATTTAACAGTATTTTCCAGATTCTGTTCTTTAGCAGTTACGCATGGTTGTTCCTGACATTTTTGCCACCCTATTTTGGAATTGCAGGACAAGTCATCCATGTCGATTTTTGGACCATTACCCATGCAGTATTGGTGTATTTGGGGATTCCATTTTTCCTTGGCTTTATGACACGATTTACTCTCGTGAAAGCTAAAGGTTTGGAGTGGTATCAAAATGTCTTTTTACCCAAGATCAGCCCACTCAGTTTGTTCGCACTTCTATTTACCATTGTGGCAATGTTCAGCCTAAAAGGTGGTGATGTGGTGAGCTTACCCTTGGATGTTCTGCATATCGCAATCCCACTGACCATTTACTTTGTGGTGATGTTTCTCATCAGCTTCTTTATGAGCAGGTGGTTGGGTAATGACTATTCTAAAACCACAGCAATCTCTTTTACGGCTGCTGGCAATAATTTCGAGCTGGCTTTGGCGGTTGCAATTGCCACTTTTGGCTTGGCTTCACCTGTTGCGTTTACAACGGTAATCGGACCTTTGGTGGAAGTTCCCGTATTGATTTCACTTGTGACCGTCTCGCTGTGGTTAAGGAAGAAGTATTTTCCAAAGGAGTCGAGTGAGATATGGCTTCAAAAATAATATTTCTGCTGATCGTGCAAAATCATTTTTTATTATCCCAAGGCAGAATTTTTATAACAGATCAGTTTGGCTGAACTGATCTGTTATATTTTTTTAAAGGTATTTTGTGTCTATTCTTGTTTTGTATATTCATCCAGAATCTAGCTTAGACAAGATTTGGGAGCAGAATATGAGTTTTTTAAAAAAGAAAAATAATGCCGCTTTTGTATTCTTTATTATCACACTTTACGCATTCCTAGGCTTTGGACTTGGCTTTATCATTTGGGAATATGTTTTATAAGTAGAGCAAGGCTTTATGTAGGTTGATCTTTATGGATTGATCAATCGCATTAGCAAGCTAATCGTCAAGTCTTAATCGTACAGAACTGATCGTTATCGTTGAGTTAGCGCAATAGGCCCCATATGCGATCTGTCACAATGCGTTGAGGTTGGTTAAGAAAATTGGCCAAATCGCAGCGACGCTTACTGAAATTCTGATAGGAATAATGGCGATAAGGCTTGAATCTATAGATTTTATTAAAGTGAATTCGGTTTAAGCAGATTTTAATTTAATCATTTGAATCAAACAGGTATTAGACCAATGTTTTGATCCAATACCTGACTGAAATTTAACGCACAATCAACACTGGAACATGGCTTTCACCCAATACTTTTTGCGCTACACTTCCCAGAATAAATTTCTTGAAACCTGTTCTACCATGTGAACCCATAATGATCAGGTCTGCACCTAGGTTTTGTGCAGCCCCAATAATTTCCTGAGGGATAGAAAAACCCTCCAGAACCTGAGTGGCAACCGTTAAGCCCAGCTCTTCAAATTTCTGCTCGGCTTTTGCCAGATTTTCTTCCACATAACCACGCACACGCTCAATTAAATCATTGCTCTGACCAAATCGAACATAGGTATCGGCTAAATATGGGTCCAATGCCATCACCTCAACCACAGTAATTTCACTGTTGAGCGCTTTGGCAAGTTGAGCTGCTTGCTGAATGACATTGACCGAAATTTCTGAGTCATCAATCGCAACGAGGATTTTTTGATAAGTCATGTTTATTACTCCTTATAATTCCATTTTAAGATTCAGCAGGTTTATAAATATTTGTATAAAATAAGATCTATGTTTTTATGGTAACCCTATTTTTGAAAGAATAAAACCTAGTATTTTTATAGGGATAGGTAAGTTACTTATCTGTATTTAGGGAAAATGGCTAAAATAAAATTATGTGAAATTTCTATGAATATGAGAAGTGCAGGATATCAATAAGTTATCTTCATCATTTATAAGTTTTCTTGAAGAAAACTCTTTAGATGATCAATATTATCTGTTTGTAACAGTTCACGTATTTTTAAAATTTGCCTTTCATCTGAATCATAAAGTTTGAGTGCAAGTAGTTTTTCTATATCTTGTGGAGAAAAGCGGTACTTCATTACTTTGGCGGGAACACCAGCAACAATCGCATAGGGTGGCACATCCTGAGTGACAACAGCACCTGTTGCGACCACCGCTCCCTCACCAAGTTTTACTCCCTGCATAATCATGGCGCGACTGCCAATCCAGCAACCATCTTCAATGATGGTATCTCCAGCAGGCAAAAAACTACGTGTATCAAAGGGAAAGGTTGAAATCCAGTCTGGTCGATGCAACTGATTGCCACCCATCATAATCACGCATTCAGCACCAAAGCAGACAAAATTGCCAATATGCAGTTGATCAATTGGTTTTTCAGGTGTAGCAGGTTTGTCATGTAGATAACGTACCACACAACGCTCAAAACCCTGATCCCAATAGGCTGAATAATAAGAATAATTACCTTTGATATGGATATTTGGATTGTTTACTGTTTTAGCAATAAATTCGAACTCGCACCAGTGTTTAACAGGTGAGTTGATTAAGGATGAGTCCATTTATCTTCCATGAGTGACAGGATTTAAAGAAAAACCCCTCAATTTGAGGGGTTGATCATGTAGGAATATTACAGGTATTCCACACTGATAATTTCGTATTCAACTTCGCCATTTGGTGTTTGAATCTTGGCTTCATCACCTTCACTTTTACCTAAAAGACCACGTGCAATTGGAGAATTGACAGAAATCTTATTAATTTTAAAATCTGCCTCATCATCACCTACGATCTTATAGGTTTTACGCTCTTCTGTGTCCAGGTTCTCGATGGTGACAGTCACACCAAAAACCACACGGCCTGTCTGCTCAAGTTCCTTAACATCAATCACCTGACAAGCACCAAGCTTTCCTTCGATGTCCTGAATACGGCCTTCACAGAAACCCTGCTGTTCACGGGCTGCGTGGTATTCAGCATTTTCCTTGAGGTCACCGTGTTCACGGGCCTCAGCAATCGCCTGTGTGATGCGAGGGCGGTCCACTGTTTTTAACTGTTGTAATTCTTTCTCTAAGGCAGCCTTGCCTTCAGGAGTCATTGGATAACGTTGCATGTTCATCCCCTTTTGAATTGTTGGGAAAATACAGGATTAAAAAAAGAAAAAGCCCGCCACCGATAAGGTGGCGGGGCTTATCGGTACAGAATTAACCTACAGTTTGTAAATCTTGCAAGCGGTAAACATCCATTGGTAATTTCACGGCAAATGCTTGGCAAACAGCCTCAGCACCATTAATGGTCGTGGTGTAATACACTTTGCCTTGTAGGGCAGCACGACGAATCATTGCAGAATCATATTGAGCCTGTTTGCCTTCAGTTGTGTTGACAATAAGATGAATCTCACCATTTTTCAAGCGGTCTACAATATGTGGACGACCTTCGGTGACTTTATTCACAGCTTCACATTCCAAACCTGCTTCTTTAAGCACGCGATAGGTACCACCTGTTGCAACCAGTTTAAAGCCATACTGGATTAACTGCTTGGCAATGTTTGCAATGTGTTTCTTGTCCGATTCACGAACTGACAGGAATGCATGCTTCACTTCACCTTCAGTCGGCAAACCTGGTAAACGTTCATTTGAGCCAAGTACAGCCTTATAGAAAGCTTCACCAAATGTTGTACCAACACCCATCACTTCGCCTGTAGACTTCATCTCAGGGCCAAGAATTGGGTCAACACCCTGGAATTTAGCAAACGGGAACACCGCTTCTTTCACTGCAAAGTGGGTCGGAATGATTTCCTTGGTGAAACCTTGTGACTCAAGGGATTGACCCGCCATACAACGTGCAGCAACTTTTGCTAAAGACTCACCAATACATTTTGATACGAATGGAACAGTACGGGATGCACGTGGGTTCACTTCAAGGATGTAAATATCATCACCCTTTACGGCAAACTGAACGTTCATCAAGCCGATTACGCCAAGTTCTTTTGCCATTGCAACAGTTTGGCGACGCATTTCATCCTGAACTTCTTGTGAAAGCGAGTAAGGAGGAATCGAACATGCTGAGTCACCTGAGTGAATCCCTGCTTGTTCAATGTGCTGCATGATACCGCCGATCACAACATCTTTACCGTCAGATACGCAGTCAACGTCAACTTCAGTTGCATCGTCAAGGAAACGGTCAAGTAGAACAGGGGCTTCATTCGATGCCTGAACCGCTTCACGAAGATAACGTTTTAACTCGTCTTCGTTATACACGATTTCCATTGCACGACCACCCAATACATAAGATGGACGAACAACCAATGGATAACCGACTTTAGCCGCTTCTGAAATACCTTCTTCAGCAGATTTAACGATGCTGTTGTTTGGTTGGCGAAGCTGTAGACGTTGAATCATTTGCTGGAAACGTTCACGGTCTTCTGCACGGTCAATCGCATCAGGTGAAGTTCCAATAATCGGTGTACCTGCTTCTTCTAAAGCACGCGCCAATTTCAATGGTGTTTGACCACCGTACTGTACGATTACGCCTTTAGGCTTCTCTGTACGTACGATTTCAAGTACATCTTCCAATGTTACAGGTTCGAAGTACAAACGATCTGATGTGTCATAGTCGGTAGAAACAGTTTCAGGGTTACAGTTCACCATGATTGTTTCGTAACCGTCATCACGCATAGCTAGGGCAGCGTGTACACAGCAGTAATCAAACTCGATCCCTTGACCAATACGGTTCGGACCACCACCAATCACCATGATTTTGTCACGGTTCGATGGATTGGCTTCACATTCTTCGTCGTAAGTTGAGTACATGTACGCTGTGCCAGATTCAAACTCGGCTGCACAAGTATCAACACGTTTGTAAACTGGATAGACACCCAAGTTCCAACGTTGTTTACGGAATTGCTTTTGTGAAATACCCATCAAGTCCGCAATACGAAGGTCAGATAAACCTTTGCGTTTGAACGAACGGATATTGTCAGCATTTAAATCGCCAAAGCCTAAAGTTTTCACTTGAGCTTCAGTTTTAACGATGTCTTCGATTTGGATCAAGAACCAAGGATCGATCTTAGTTGCTTCGAATACGTCATCTAATGAGAAACCATGACGGAATGCATCAGCTACATACCAAATTCGCTCAGGGCCTGGAACTTTAAGTTCTTTTAAGATGATATCTTTGGCATTAGCCGTACCAACTTCGATTTTTTCATCAAAGCCGCTGACACCTACTTCAAGACCACGAAGTGCTTTTTGAACAGATTCTTGGAAGTTACGACCAATTGCCATCACTTCGCCCACAGATTTCATCTGAGTCGTCAATACAGGCTCAGCTTGTGGGAATTTTTCGAAGTTGAAGCGAGGAATCTTGGTGACAACATAGTCAATTGCTGGTTCGAAGCTTGCAGGTGTGATACCGCCTGTGATGTCATTTTTCAATTCATCAAGGGTATAGCCAACTGCAAGTTTTGCCGCGATTTTCGCAATCGGGAAACCTGTTGCTTTAGATGCAAGCGCAGATGAACGAGAAACACGAGGGTTCATCTCAATCACAACCATACGACCGTCTTTCGGGTTAATACCGAATTGAACGTTTGAACCACCTGTTTCAACACCGATTTCACGAAGAACCGCAACCGATGCATTACGCATGATTTGATATTCTTTATCTGTCAATGTTTGCGCAGGGGCAACCGTGATTGAGTCGCCTGTGTGTACGCCCATTGGGTCAAAGTTTTCAATCGCACATACGATGATACAGTTGTCGTTTTTGTCACGAACAACTTCCATTTCGTATTCTTTCCAACCAATTAAAGATTCATCAATCAATAATTGTTTAGTTGGAGAAAGATCGAAACCACGTTCGCAGATTTCAATAAATTCTTCTTTATTGTATGCGATACCGCCACCAGAACCACCCATGGTAAATGATGGACGAATGATCACTGGGAAGCCGAAACGTGACTGAATTTCCAGTGCATGTTCCATACTTTCAGCAACATCGGCACGAGGACATTCCAAGCCGATTTTACGCATGGCGATGTCAAACAGTTTACGATCTTCTGCTTTTTCAATCGCTTCTTTAGATGCACCAATCAATTCAACATTGTATTTTTCTAAAATACCGTTGGCATCGAGTGCAAGTGCGCAGTTTAATGCTGTTTGACCGCCCATCGTTGGGAGAACCGCATCTGGACGTTCTTTTTCAATGATCTGTGCAACTGTCTGCCAGGTGATTGGCTCGATATAGGTTGCATCTGCCATTGAAGGGTCAGTCATGATGGTCGCTGGATTCGAGTTGACCAAAATAACACGGTAGCCTTCTTCACGAAGCGCCTTACATGCTTGCGCACCTGAGTAGTCAAACTCACACGCCTGACCAATGACAATAGGACCAGCACCAATAATTAAGATGCTTTTAATATCCGTACGTTTAGGCATTATTCGCTCCTGAGTGAGGGTAAAGCGGAGCGAAGCTCCGTCCGAACGCAAGACGAGAAGCTATGCTTCGAGTAGTCGCAATATTCATCTTAAACATCATTTTTTAGCCTGCTCAATCAAGTGAATAAAATGATCGAACAATGGGGCACAGTCATGTGGACCAGGGCTGGCTTCAGGGTGACCCTGGAAGCTGAATGCTGGTTTGTCAGTACGATGGATACCTTGGTTTGTACCATCAAACAGTGAACGATGTGTCACTTTTAAGTTTGCAGGTAAAGTACTTTCATCGACAGCAAAGCCGTGGTTCTGCGAAGTGATCATCACTGTACCGTGATGTTCGCTGAGAGGGTCAAGATTTTGTACAGGATGGTTCGCACCATGATGTCCATGATTCATTTTCATGGTTTTCGCGCCAGAAGCGAGCGCCAAAATCTGGTGACCTAAACAAATACCAAATACAGGTAAAGTCGTAGTTTCAACAATCGTTTTTACTGCTTCAATGGCATAGTCACATGCCGCTGGATCACCAGGACCATTTGACAGGAACACGCCATCTGGATTCAACGCGAGCACTTTCTCCGCAGGAGTTTGTGCAGGAACAACTGTTAATTTACAACCACGGTCTGCGAGCATACGTAAGATGTTGGTTTTGACACCATAATCGTATGCAACGACATGAAATTTAAATTCAGGTTGAGCAAAGCCTTGACCTAAAGCCCAGGAACCTTCAGTCCATTCAAAGCCCTCAGGATCACAGCATTCTTTTGCAAGGTCTAAACCATTTAAACCACCGAAGGCACGCGCTTTCGCAATCGCCTCTTCTTCAGTGATATTTTCGCCAGCAAGGATGCAACCGTTTTGCGCGCCTTTGTCACGTAAAATACGTGTCAATTTACGCGTGTCAATATCAGCGATGGCAACAACATTGTGTTGTTCAAGGTATTCGCTCAGCGATTGTTCAGCACGGAAATTGCTGTGTAATAAAGGAAGATCACGAATAATTAAACCGTTCGCCCATACTTTATGGATGCGACCAGATTCAACGTCTTCGCTATTACAGCCTGTATTTCCAATATGGGGATAAGTCAGCGTCACAATTTGTTGCGCATAACTTGGGTCAGTCAAAATTTCCTGGTAGCCAGTCATGGCTGTATTAAAAACGACTTCACCAGTCGTACTACCCGATGCACCGATAGACGTTCCTTTAAAGATCGTTCCATCTGCGAGGGCTAAAATGGCGGGGGTGCTCAAACCAAAGCTCCTGAACTAAAACCACAAAAATAGGGCTGTAAAAAAGCGAGAAGACATAAAAAAAGGCAGGCTGTCTTTAAAAACATGCCCCTCCTTCCAGTCTGCTCGCTTGTAACTTAACAGCGCATTATACGCATGAGTAGGTGAAAAGTCTATGTGTTTTGTCTATTAAACTCAGGAATTGGTGTTTTTCTTTTATAAGTTTAAATGGACAGGTGTCTATTGCAAAATCAGTCATTCTTATAAATATATCATGAGATATTATGCAAATTGTCTAACAATTTTTTAGGGCTTTAGGTGGAAAGCGCTTTATCTTATATATAGCCAAAAAATCAACGATCAATATAGAGGGGAATCAAGATGGCTGAGACAAAAACCGCACCTGCAACTGAAGAAGTGAAAGATGTTGTTGTTGAAAAAACTGCAAAAGCTAAAGAAGCTGTGGCGGAAAAGACGGCAGAAGTCAAAGAAGCTGTAGCTGAGAAAACGGCAAAGGCGAAAGAGGTTGTTGCTGAAAAAACCGCAAAGGCGAAAGAAGTGATTGCTGAGACTCAGGAACAGGCGAAAGAAGTCATTGCTGAAACTCAGGAAAAAATTGAAGCTGAAGCAAAAGAACTCAATGATGCTGTTCAAAATCAGTTTGCACAAATCAAGCAAGACATTTTACAGCGTATTGAAGTGATCAAGGGTCAGTTTAACTTGTCTCAAGAAGACTTGGTTGAATTTAAGAATGCCTTGAAAACTGAGTTAAACGCTTTGGTTGAAGACTTAAGCAAAGTCAGCAAAGAACTGAAAGATGACATTAGCCAGATTTCAGTAAAACACAAAGACACTTTGACTGAGAGCTTTAAACGTACCAAAGAACAAGCAGTTGAAGCCTGGAATAAGGTGCGTGCAAGCTAAGTCATCGCTTGCCAATAAAAAAGCGAGAATTGAGTTCTCGCTTTTTTGTTTTTTAGACTTATTAAAAAAAGTTAAAACTGATGCAGCCAATCCCGTTTGTTATGGAAATCTGCCTGAGGGCTGCTATGCTGCATTGCAAAGTAATGCATGCCTTGAGTGGTATTTAACACTGCAGTTAAACCAAGATACAGGTCAGCCCATTTCAATTTATTTTGCTGCATAAACTGGGATAAATCCACACTGACATTTAAGCCATAGTGGGTACGTTGTAAATGGTTCAACTCAATATCATAGGCAGCTACGGGCGGCATATTTTCTGGAAAGCGATATTCTTCAAATTGATAGGCCTGCCATGCCTGAGAGGGGGAGAGATTGATTTCACGATAGAAATCTTCATCTTTCACACCAATAAAAATCTCAAAGCAGGTCTCTTCCCATAAAAAGTCACGGCGGGGATGTGCCGAAACCTGATCGGGATAAATCAGAAACTGATTTGGGTCACGCACCCAGAAACCAACATTCACAGTTGCTGGTGTTTGCTGCTCAATCGCCCCAACCACCGTAATGGCGTTAAAGCGATCAAAAGCCGACAATTCATAACTTGCCATTGCTTAGTTATTACTGAGGTGAGCAAAACGAACGAGGTTGGAAAGATGTTGGTTTTGTTTGGCTGCCTTTTTATAAAGCAAAACAATTTTACCAATTTTCTGTACCGATTCCGCACCAGTCGCCTCAACAAGGGCATCAATCACTGCCGCACGCGCCTCACGGTCTTCACCCGCAACTTTCACCTTAATCAGTTCATGGTCATTTAGCGCACGATTCGTTTCTTCAATGACGTTTTCTGTAAGACCGTGGCTACCAACCATTACAACTGGGTTAAGTGCATGACCAATTTGACGCAAACGCTTACGTTCATGGATAGATAAAGCCGCCATTAAAAATACCTGATTTGAAAAACGACCTAGTATAGCCTGCATCCCAAACCTAAGATAGATTCAGTAGGCAGACTGATCATAAATATTCAGAAAACTGTTGAAATAACCAATGATGTTGATCGAAAAAAATCTGTAAAAGTTCGTGTGATTACGCTACATCCGTACTGTAATGAGAGTAATTTTCACGTACAATGACCAATCAGAAGTGTTTTGAAATTTAGTGAGTTATGGCGACACGCATTACCAATCAAAAATTGTCGAAAAGCAGTCGTGCGTGGATGAGAGAGCATCTGGATGATCCTTTTGTTAAAAAGGCGCAGAAAGAGGGGTATCGCGCACGCGCAGCATATAAGTTACTCGAAATCCAAGAAAAATATAAACTGATTAAACCTGGCATGACCGTTGTCGATCTGGGCGCGGCGCCTGGTAGCTGGTCACAGATCGCAGGTAAGTTGGTCGGTGCCAATGGTTTGGTGATTGCATCGGATATCCTGCCAATGGATGCGCTTCCAGATGTGACCTTTTTACAGGGTGACTTTAGGGAAGAGGAAGTCTTCGAAAAATTGTTAAATATTTTAAATGGTCGTCAGGTAGATATTGTAATTTCTGATATGGCCCCCAATACATCAGGTAATAGGGCTGTCGACCAGCCACGCCAAATTTATTTGTGTGAGTTGGCACTGGATTTTGCTCAGAAAGTTTTAGGACCAAATGGACAGTTTGTGGTTAAGGTGTTCCAGGGTTCAGGATTTGATGAGTTTAGAAAACAGGTGGTTGATGGTTTTGATGTATTAAAAACAGCCAAACCTGCGGCGTCACGCGCTCGGTCAAAAGAGGTTTTTTTGATTGGACAGGGTCGTAAAAAGGCATTGCAATAAAAAGTGTACTTGCCAAGATGTTAAAAATTGTGCATTTTGTACCTTTTAAGTTTTTTGCAACGCAAATTCATTGCTGTTTTTGTGAAGGTCAGCCAAGATTAGGTATGATCAAATTAGATTGATATGGGAATAAAGCCTTGAGCGATTACTTCAAGAATGCCGTATTGTGGCTCATCATACTCGGTGTTCTGATTTTGATTTTTAGCAACGTCAGTGACCGCAATAAGCCTGCAGCGATGAAATATTCAGATTTCGTTGCAGCGGTAAATGCTGGGCAAATTAAACAGGTCACCATTGATGGATTGAATATCAGTGGTGAGAAAACCAATGGTTCTTCATTTGAGACGGTTCGCCCACAAGTAGAAGACACTGAGTTGCTACCAAGCTTGAACAAACAAAATGTAGTGGTTGAGGGCACAGCACCACAACGCCAGGGCATTTTGATGCAACTTCTTATTGCGAGTTTCCCTGTATTACTGATCATCCTGTTGTTCATGTTCTTCATGCGTAATATGGGCGGTGGTGCTGGTGGTAAAAACGGTCCGATGAGCTTTGGCAAGTCAAAGGCAAAAATGCTGTCTGAAGACCAGATCAAGGTCACATTTGCTGATGTTGCAGGCTGTGACGAAGCAAAACAGGAAGTGGTTGAAATTGTAGATTTCCTGAAAGACCCTGCTAAATTTAAGCGTCTTGGTGCAACCATTCCTCGTGGTGTATTGATGGTGGGTCCTCCAGGTACAGGTAAAACATTATTGGCAAAAGCCATTGCGGGTGAAGCCAAGGTTCCTTTCTTCAGTATCTCTGGTTCTGACTTTGTTGAGATGTTTGTTGGTGTGGGTGCGTCCCGTGTTCGCGATATGTTCGAACAGGCAAAACGCCATGCACCATGTATCATCTTTATTGATGAGATTGATGCGGTGGGTCGTCACCGTGGTTCAGGTACAGGGGGTGGTCATGATGAGCGTGAACAAACCCTGAACCAGATGCTTGTTGAGATGGACGGTTTTGAGGGTAATGAAGGCGTGATCGTCATTGCCGCAACCAACCGTGTCGATGTGCTTGATAAAGCCTTGCTTCGTCCAGGTCGTTTTGACCGTCAGGTGATGGTGGGTCTGCCAGACATCCGTGGTCGTGAGCAAATTCTGAATGTTCACTTGAAGAAACTTCCTTCAGTGACTGGTGTGGATGTTAAGATTCTTGCCCGTGGTACGCCTGGTTTCTCTGGTGCGCAACTTGCGAATTTGGTGAATGAAGCTGCATTGTTTGCTGCCCGCCGTAATAAAAATACGGTTGACATGCATGACTTTGAAGATGCAAAAGACAAGATCTACATGGGTCCTGAGCGTAAGTCGATGGTGATCCGTGAAGAAGAGCGTCGCGCAACGGCCTACCATGAAGCTGGACATGCGATTGTTGCTGAAATCCTACCAGGTACAGATCCTGTGCATAAGGTAACGATTATGCCACGTGGTTGGGCATTGGGCGTGACTTGGCAGCTTCCTGAACAAGACCAGACCAGCCATTATAAAGACAAGATGTTGAATGAACTTTCAATCCTGTTTGGTGGTCGTATTGCGGAAGAAATCTTCATCAACCGCATGTCAACTGGTGCATCCAATGACTTTGAACGTGCAACTAAGATGGCACGTGCAATGGTCACCAAATATGGTATGTCAGATGCGCTTGGTGTCATGGTGTATGAGGACGAAAACCAGAGTGGTTTCTTCGGCAATGTTGGTAGTCGTACCATTTCAGAAGCGACTCAACAAAAAGTAGATGAAGAAGTACGTCGTATTTTGGATGAGCAATATACCGTTGCACGTAATATCTTGGAAAATAATAAAGATATCGCGCATGCAATGGTGAAAGCACTGATGGATTGGGAAACGATTGATCGTGATCAAATCCGTGACATTATGGAAGGTCGTGAACCACAACCACCTAAGGTCTATATTCCTGAAAATCCAGTGGCTGCATTTGAACCACCGAAAGATGGTCCATCTACACCACCACCATTACCAGCAATGGGCTAATGGTTGAAATCAAGAAGAGTCGCTAAAAGCGGCTCTTTTTTTGTCCTTATTTTAGCCAAGCTGAAAATAAATCAACAATGTTCTTAGGACAGTCTTGTTAAAATAAAGTGATTCGTAAAGTGTTAAGAGTTTTTTGATAATGCAGTTGATGCCATTACCACAGTGCCAGTTACACTGTGGTCGTTTTATACTGGATTTATCCCAGCCACAGATTATGGGTATTCTCAATGTCACCCCTGATTCTTTCAGTGATGGTGGACAGCATCATCATAAGGAACAGGCCGTTCAACGTGCTTTACAGATGATAGAAGAGGGTGCAAGCATTATTGATATTGGTGGAGAATCCACGCGCCCCAATGCGTCACCTGTTGAGCTTGAGGAAGAAATTCAGCGTGTGATTCCTGTGGTGGAAGCATTGGCAAAATATGATGTTGTTATTTCAATAGATACCAGCCAGCCAGAAGTAATTCGTGCTGCTGTAAAAGCGGGCGCACATATCTGGAATGATGTTCGTGCCTTAACCCGTCCGCAAGCATTGGAAACGGCTGCTGAGTTGAATATTCCTGTGATATTGATGCATATGCGTGGTGAACCAACCAATATGAACCAGCTTGATCAATATACAAATGTCACAGAAGATGTGATGTATGAGTTAGAGCAACGCTTGGATCAGGCACTCGAAATGGGAATCAAAAAATACAATATCATCCTTGATCCTGGTTTTGGTTTTGCTAAAAATGCTCAACAGAATTTTCAATTATTAAATGAATTCTGGAAGCTGAACCAGATGGGCTATCCGATCTTGTCAGGTTTGTCCCGTAAGCGTTTTATTGGTGAAGCCTTAAATGGTATACCTGCACAAGAACGTGCAGTGGGCAGTGTTGCAGGACATCTAATGAGTATTCAGCAGGGTGCCAGTATTGTCCGTGCGCACGATGTCAAAGCGACCAGTGATGCCATTAACGTCTGGAAAATGATGTTCAATCAATAATAGTTTAGGGTATTGATACAACCGTAAGATTCTATTGGCTTGCTCCATAAATATATCAGATGAGTAATTTTTAAAAATGGAAAATAAAACAATTACATATAAAAGCTTGTGGGTGTTTGCACTCATTCTCAGTCTAGGATTTATTGTTTCGGCTGCGGTGATTGGCTATGCCGTGAAGCAGTTTAATAACAGCAGTAATTCAATTACCGTCAAGGGACTGGCAGAAAAACCGATTCAGGCAGATTCGGCCCGTTGGGAAATTAACCTGCAAACCAGCCACACTTCAGAAAGTATTCCACAGGCCTATCAGTTACTTGATCAGCAAATGAAAACCTTGCAGGGTTTCTTTGTTGAGCATGGGTTTAAAGCCGCTGATATGCAATTGGGTAATAAGAGTTCCCAGTCTTATTATGAAGAGGTGGAGACGGATGAGGGACGAACCCGACGTGAGTTTAAAGGCTATATTGCAATGCAGTCTTTGGTGATCAACAGTCGTGATATTCAAAAGATTGAAAAGGCAGCCAAAGATGCGTATTTGCTGGATGAAAAAGGCATTGCAATTGCCCAAAAACCTGATTATCTGGTGTCTAATTTAGAAGAAATTAAAATGTCATTGATTGCCAATGCCACCAAAAATGCCTATAGCCGTGCCAATGAATTTGCCAAGGTCGGTGGTGCGAAAGTGGGTAGCATGCGTTCAGCCAGTCAGGGTGCATTTTATATTTTGCCTGAAAGTGGTTCGGATGAAGATAGTGATTATGGTGGAGCCTATGATAAAGCTACCATTAATAAAATTGCCCGTGTGGTGGTGACCATTAATTATGCGATTGAATAATCAATCAAAATAAGACAGCAAAGTGCGATTATGAAGATCAGGATACATTCAAATACGGTGTATCTTTCTTTTTTTGCATACAATGATTGTGATCTAGCCATACATTTGAAAAGATAAATAAAATTGGGGAAATGAAAAATGCATCATCTTGCAAAAATATTTGCTTTAACCGTACTTGGCAGCATGATTGCCGCTTGTCAATCAGTTGAATCACAGCATCGTGAAGTTGCAATGAAAGCCCATGATCGCGCGATGGCCGCAAATATGAAACGTATGGTTGCACCACGTCCTGTATTGGCAATTGCAGCCATGCCCGCACCTGCAATGGAACGCCAGCGTTTGCAACAAAACACCGAAAAATATCAGAAAAATGATGTGAATCCTGTGCATCGGGTTGCAGATCAGGCAGTTTCAACCTTTAGCATTGATGTTGATACAGGCAGTTATAGCAATACTCGCCGTTTCCTGAATGATGGGCGTTTACCGCCAGTCGATGCGGTTCGTGCTGAGGAAATGATCAATTATTTTGATTATCAATATCCACAGCCAAATAGTATTCACCCATTCTCGGTCACGACTGAAACTGTTGATTCACCCTGGAAACAACATGCCAAACTGATCAAGATCGGGATTCAAGCCAAAGACTTGGCAACCAAACAGTTAGCACCAGCCAATCTGGTTTTCCTTGTCGATGTCTCAGGCAGTATGGATGCCCCAGATAAATTGCCCTTGGTTAAGCAAACTCTACGTTTATTGACTGAGCAACTACGTCCGCAAGATAAGGTCACGATTATTACCTATGCCAGTGGTGAAAAACTGGTTTTGGAACCTACTTCGGGCGATCAAAAAGACAAGATTTTGCGTGTGATTGATGCTTTGCAGGCGAGTGGTGCAACCGCAGGCGAGCAGGCGATTCAACTGGCCTATCAGCAGGCAGAAAAAGCCATGCTGAAAAATGGCATCAATCGGATTTTGCTGGCAACGGATGGTGACTTTAATGTCGGGATCACCGATTTTAGTACCCTAAAAGGCATGGTGGCGGAAAAGCGCAAAAGTGGTATTTCACTCACCACGTTGGGTTTCGGCACAGGCAACTATAATGAGCAACTGATGGAGCAGCTTGCTGATGCGGGCGATGGTAATTACAGTTATATCGACAATAAGAATGAAGCCAAGAAAGTGGTGCAGCGTCAGCTTTCATCCACACTTGCGACAGTAGCGCAGGATGTCAAGATTCAGGTCGAGTTTAATCCAGCGACTGTAAAAGAATACCGTTTGGTCGGCTATGAAAATCGGATGCTGAAACAGGAAGATTTTAATAACGACAAGGTTGATGCAGGTGATATTGGGGCGGGGCATAATGTCACTGCCATTTATGAGATCATTCCAGTCGGGCAGCAAGGCTGGCTCAATGATTCACGCTACCAAACCCCGACAAAAACCAGTGCAGGAAATACCTCGGAATATGCTTTTGTCAATGTGCGTTATAAATTACCGAATCAGGATAAAAGTATTTTATTGAATCATTCTGTGCCAGTAGGTCGTAAATCTTTATCCCAAGCCAGTAATGATACCCGTTTTGCGATTGCAGTGGCTTCCTATGCCCAGCAGTTAAAAGGTGGAGAATATAATGGTGCAATGGGCTGGGATCAGATTATTCAACTGGCGCAGCAGTCAGCCAAACCCGATCCTTATTTAATGCGAGAGGAATTTGTTGAATTGGCAAAAATCGCAAAAAATCTCAGTGCTAAAAAGGACTAGAGATTAAATTGATGAAAAGCGGTCGGAAAAACCGCTTTTTTAATGCCTAAATCTCGTGATTTGCAGCAGATTATGCTATAAGCATGGCGTTTTATTGACATCTTATTGTGTATGTTTGAAGATTTACTCCTCCCCATGTTTGATGATGAATATTATCCCGATATTCTGGTGGCCGAAGTCAAACAGCATATTCAGCAATTCTCAAAAAAAGTAACTGGTTCAGGCGTATCTGAGTCGGATATTTATCGTTTCGCCCATCAAACCCTGATTGAAATTAACGAAATGAAACCGCAGTTTGATGATCTGGATTCAAGCCTGGATGATACGGCTGCCGATTATATTGCTGAAGCCATGATGATGATTGTGCAGGAGGCGGGATATTTGGAGATTGAAATGGAAGAGTTGATTGCCAATCGGGAGTGGTAAGCTACACTCCCGAGCTAAAGTTTCTCTTTAAAAAGTGATTATTGCGCTGTTTCACTCCAAAGTTTGGGTAAAACAATTTGCCCTGAAATCTCTGCCTCAATTTTAGGCTGTCTGATTTTTTGATAATAGATACTTTCACTATTGATCAATAAACCCAAAGTATCATTTTTATGCAATTTTGCATTGACACTTGAAAGTTCAATATTTTGACCCTCACCATCTTGCTGTGATGAACCCTGTATCACCTGATCATAAAGACGTTTTTTTGCTGGATTCAAGGGTGTAGTCTGTTCATTTAGAATCTGGTATTTGCCCGTCCTGGCTGATTTTACTGCAACGGAAATAAACAGGGTTGGGGCGATTTGCCCAGACTTTGACTCAATGTTGAGTGTCAACTGTGGTGAACCCGTCATATAAGTGGTTTGAGTTGCGCTATGAATGGGAATAAACACCGCCTGTTTTGGTGTTGCTGCAATCCACGTTTTGGCAATGCTGTAGTGTGTGCTAGGCGTTAAATCACTCAGATGATTTACAGGGCTATGATCAATACATAATTCAGGCAATGTTATGGGTGTCTGATCTTTAAGCTTCTGGTTAAACCACGCCATAATCGTATCTTGTAAATTATAGTGTTGTTTATTGCCACAACTGACTGACTTGCCAATATACCAAAATGGTGTGTTGCCCAATGGTGAATGTTGGGCAAAAGGCTGTAAATGACCACCTTGAACACCGATTAAATGTACCTCATGCTGGGCATGCTGAATACATTGTGCAGCTTTGACTCCCTCATTAAATGGAAACAATACATCCCGAAATCCCTGAATAATCAGGGCATCTGCTTTTGGTGCCTGGGCATGTTCACAAAACCAGCTGGCCTGATGGGTTTTAAGGAAGTTATAGGTAGAATCCTTTAATTGACCTTGCTGGGTATCGACATAGGCCTGCTTGAGTTCAGGATGAAACTTGTTCCAGTTCCACCAGTCACCAATCAGGTTCAGGAATGCAATCCAGTTAGTTTTGGGAATGCCATTTGGGGCAAGGCTATTCATAATGTCATACCATGTTGTGATCGGTACAATCGCCTGTAGACGGGGATCTAAAGCGGAAACCAAATACTGTATGCCACCCGCATAGGACTCACCAATCATACCTGCACGGACACCGTTCTGATTTTTTGCCAATTGAGGAAGATTCTGTTCAGCCCAGTTCATAATGCTGATGACGTCCTGAGCTTCCTTTTCAGGATCGGCAAGGCGAATTTTACCCTGACTATTGCCATGCCCACGCTGGTCATAACTAATCACCCAATAACCATTTTGCCAGGCTTTTTTTGCCACTTGTCCAGTCGGTAGCAGAAAACCATACAGGCTCAGGCTAGGGCGTTTCATACGGGACAAGCCAAAACCATGCGTATGCAATAACAAAGGCGCAGTTTGGCCGACCTTTAAATGTGGCTGATAAACAGTAAACGCCAGTACCGTGCCATCAGGAGCGATGGTTTTTGCCTGATAATAACGCTGTTTTAATTCACTGTCCTTGACTTGAGTAGGGATAGGTTGAACAGCGGCATGCATACAACCTTGTAATGCCAGAACTAAGCCAAACCATAGCCATAAAAGGTAGGTACGCATCGATTTTTTTCATCCTTGAGCAAATCTTTGGGAGTTCACAATGTGAGTGGCTATAGTTTAACGTGGCTCATCAATGGATACCATCCACTGATAGATCATTTTGGCTGACCTATCAGTTTTAATCGTTACAACACACGGGCTTTGTTGCGATAGGCATATAGAGACAGGCCTAGGCATAAAAAAATTAAACCTATAATCAAGTGTGAGCTAAGAGATTCATGGTTAAAAAATACACCCCAAAAGGTGGCCAATACAGGTGTAAGGATCGTGATCAGCATCACTGTGGTTGGATTCAACTTCTGGATGAGGTGAAAATAAAAAATCATTGCGAGTATGGAAGAAAAAAACGCACTATAAAGTATAGCCAGACTTGCCTGTAAGCCTGGCAGTTGTGTTGGCATCTCATTCATAAAAAAGGGCAACAGGCACACATAGCCCAACCATGATACTAGGGTTGAACCTGTGGTCTGAATGATGGGATGGATGTCAGCACCAACTTTCGCCACGGCAAACATTGAAATGACATAAAGAAATACGGCCAGCATCACATAGCCAACGCCCAGCATATCCATCTGAATATGATCAGCACCAATTCCCATCGTGAGTGCTAAACCGAATATGGCAAGACTCAGTCCATACCATTGACGTTTTAAAAAATGTTCACGTTTTAAAATAAACACCGCAATCAAGCCTGACCATAATGGGGCTGTGCCAAAAATAATCGAGATCATGCCAGATGAAATTCGGGTTGCGCCGATATAGCAAAAGGTCATTGAACCAAACAATCCCAATGCTCCTGCGGCATAACTCATCAGGGATTTTTTATTGATGATAAGTTTTAGTCGAAAATAAAACAGACAGATCAAGGCCAGAGGAATGGCAATACTGAATCGTAGAAACAAGCCCCACGCCCAATGAATTTCATGCACTGTCCAGACGGCTGCCAATGGGGTCAATGACCAGATCAGCACCACAGCAATGAATTGACCGACTGTAGCAAGGCGAGGGTTGGCAGGGACTACAGTCGGTTGTACCTGTGTGGTGTGTATAAAATTCTTTTGCTGAAACTGTGACATGAGAAATCTCCTATTATTGTTGCAATCGCAACGGTGTGTTTTTTAGATTTAAAAAAAAATAGGGCAATAAAAAAGGTCGCTACTGAGGCGACCTTGCTGTTCAAATGATGCTTTTAAATTGTCATCGGCTGAATATTTGCAAAGTCCCCCGCATTAAAATGCAGACACGTCGCCATGCCGCACTGGCGGGAATGCTGTGCAGAATCATAATCAGGCGTGTAGAGGAAACTTGCTTTGCCAACATGAGCATGATTTAAAAATAAACGATAGATTTTTATAACATAAGCTTGGGTTGAAAAATAGTTATAATCTCAAATCATGATAAAAATATCAGTGAATAAAATAAAGAATTTGTGATTGCTTAACATGAGAATCCTTCCATAATGATGTCATCCAGTTAGCCTGCTGGCAACCTACTGGACCAGCCGTAAGCATATTGCGACCTGGGTAACGCAAGCAATTGGTAGGATCACTATAAAAAAATCCAGTTTTACCCTATGGTCAAACTGGATATTCAGTGTGTTATGACTTATGTTTCCAATAAGGCCAATTTTCTTCAGGGCTAAACTGATAATTGTCATCCAGCCAGTACGTCCGTTTGGGTGCTGACTTTTCCTTAAGTCCCATGATATGCATCAGGTTATTATCCAGTTCTGCCGTGTTCAGTGTCCTGGTTTTATCCACCCCAGTTGAGGGGATATGGTCATACCACATGATCACGGGAACCTGATAACCTGCCTTGGTATTTGGGCTGTGGCCTGCATAGTCGATTTCATGCCCAACTTCATTGCCATGATCCGATACCACCATGAATGACCTGAAGTCTGGCACATGATCGGCCTGTAACTCATCCAGAAATTTGGCCAATAAGGAATCTTCATACAACAGCGCATTGTCATAATCATTGCGTAGCGAACGAATCCACGGGTCAATATCCCTGTTTTTAAGATCAGTTTCCACCGCATCATTACTGGTGCTGGTAAAGCGGTTAAAGGCTGCTGGGTAACGTTCCTGATAGTTGGGATGGGCACCGATCAAATGCAGGATAATCAATTTTTTCGGTTCAGGATCAGCCAGTGCCTGCTGATAATCAGGGAACAGGTTTTCATCAAGAGAACTGCTGCTACGCCCTGAACGCCTGTTTTTATAAATGGCTTTATCTGTATAGGAACCAAAAAGGGAGGAGAGATAAACATCGTCCTGATTGCTGATCCAGTAAATTTTATAGCCTGCCGCTCGGGCATAGGCCAACACACTTTCAGGGGAATATTTATCATGTTCCGATGCGGGACTTTTCGTCAATAAAACCCGTAAGGCATTGATGGTGGAAGGAACAGGTGAAAAGGCGTTGCAAAAAACCTTAAGCTGATCCAGTCGTTTACTGAGTTCTGGTGTGGTATCTCTTGGATAGCCACATACACCATAATTTAGGCTGGTGATACTTTCTGAAAGTACCAGCACATGGGTTTGTTTGCCCTTTGCCTGATCAGTTAAGACCAGATTTTGTTTTGCGCTGAGATCCCATTGCTGATGTACAGCTTTATGTTGCTTGATCCTGTTTTTAAAATTCTGGATTTTGGCATGATAGTCTTGCCAAAATACCACAGGATGAACTTTGCGCGAGGGCTTCATTAAATAACTGGTTACAGTTAACAGCATCAGAAAAATGATGCAAATCCGATAGATGCGACTATTCCAGAGCTGGCTAAAATGTACAGGTTTAACTAATTTAAAAACAGCATAGCTATAAATGCCAAGCAACACCACAAGACTGAACAGTACAGCAGCCAGCAAGGCGAGATGAAGCTGGAAAAACTCCAGAATTTCATGTTTGTTGGTGTTGGCAACTGCCTCGATAATAAAATAGGCTTCATTATCACTGTTGAATAAAAACCATGTACTTGAGCGTAGCAAGGCATCTATCCATGCAACCAGCCACCAGAGGATAGACAGGATATACCAGTAATTTTTATGACGCGTAATCGCAAGATACGTGAAAACAACACCAAGCAAGGATAGGAAGCCCAGTCGTAAACCATCGGTTAAATTTCCAGCAAAACTCAACAGGCCACCCGTGATTAATGCAGGCAGCACAATAAGCAGCAAAATCTTAAAATTTTTTAAGCTGGCTTTCATATGGTTCTAATGCAGTGGGAGAGAGTAACAAGCGTGCTAATATCGGTTTAAGTGGAGGATGTGTCAATTCAAAATTGGGAAGTGTTTGATTGCACAGCAAATTAAATTGATTAGCCCAGCTTAATTTCTAATGGGAATGAACATTAAAATTATTTCCCTTAAGTCTCCAAAATCCATTATTTCTCCGCAATTTCCTTTTTTTTGCAATGATATGTTAATAGAGATGGTGTTTGCTGGAAAGCTCGGTAACGATCATAGGCTGAAAGTCACCATATTTGTTTATGTTTTTGAAAAATTGACTGTTTCAACCATGGAATGAACAGCCGTGCTATCTAAGTTTTTTATTGAGCGACCCATTTTTGCAGGTGTACTTGCCATTATCGTCATGGCTTTAGGGATACTCGCGATTCTCAACTTAGCTGTGGAACGTTATCCTGATATTGCACCTCCCAAAATTACCGTCTCAACAAACTATAGTGGCGCAGATGCCAAAACTGTTGAGCAGAGCGTCACTCAGGTGTTGGAACAGCAAATCCAGGGGCTTGACCATTTACTGTATTTTAGTTCAACCAGTGATGCCTCAGGCCGTAGCCGTATTACCATCAGTTTTGAAAATGGCACCAATCCAGATACCGCACAGGTTCAGGTACAAAATAAAATCAGTGGTGTGATTCGACGTTTACCCGATGCCGTACAGCGTCAGGGCGTCAATGTCAGCAAGTCACTTGGCGATATTTTCATGGTGGTGGGGTTGTATGACAGTACAGGAAAATCAACCAACATCGCCTTATCCGATTATCTTTCAACCCATGTACTGGATAATTTAAATCGTATTGATGGGGTGGGTGAAACCGATGTGTTTGGTTCACAGTATGCCATGCGAATTTGGCTGGATCCCAATAAACTGATCCAGTACCACCTCATCCCCAATGACATTGTTGCAGCGATTAGCACACAAAATACGCAGGTTGCCGCGGGTGCGATTGGTGATCTGCCTGTGGTGGATGGACAATATCTCAATGCCAAAGTGACTTCAGGTTCCCGATTAAAAACCATTCAGGACTTCGAGCAAATCGTGGTTAAATCCAATGTCTCGGGCAGCTTTGTTTTACTCAAGGATATTGCGCGTATTGAGTTGGGTGCGGAAAACTACCAGTCTTTTAACACCATCAATGGCTATCCAGCGGCAGGTTTGGGAATTTCGCTTTCTTCGGGCGCCAATGCCATCCAGACCTCTAAACTGATTCACCAGACGCTGGATGAGTTATCTAGCCAACTACCTGCTGGCTATAAAATCGTTTATCCACGGGACAACACACCTTTTGTTCAGGAATCCATCAAGGAAGTGGTCAAGACACTGGTTGAGGCCATTGCTCTGGTGATTCTGGTGATGTTCCTGTTCCTGCAAAGCTGGCGTGCCACGCTGATTCCCAGTATTACTGTACCGATTGTGATTCTCGGTACTTTTGCTGTGCTGGAGCTGCTTGGGTTTAGTATCAATACCTTAACCTTATTTGCTTTGGTCCTTGCCATTGGCCTGTTGGTGGATGATGCCATTGTGGTGGTGGAAAACGTGGAAAGATTGATGCATGAGCAGCATCTCTCTCCCAAACAGGCTGCCACTGAGTCGATGCAGGAAATCAGCGGGGCACTGATCGGGATTACGTTGGTGCTGACTGCGGTCTTTATTCCAATGTCTTTCTTTGCAGGTTCAATCGGTGTGATCTATCGCCAGTTCTCCATTACCCTGGTTGCTGCCATGATATTGTCACTGCTGGTGGCATTGGTATTGACGCCTGCATTGTGTGCCTTGATGCTAAAACCAAACCATCAACCTAAAAAATGGGCTGTTCACTTCAATAACGGAATTGAACGCTTAAAAACCAAATACCTGAATTTAGTCCAGACCACATTGCGCTATAAAGCACCTGTTTTGGTGGTGTTTGTTGCATTGATTGCGGTATTTGCCTTGTTCTATAAAGGTTTGCAAAGCAGTTTCTTGCCGAAAGAGGATCAGGGAATCCTAAGTGTGCAATTTAGGCTGGTGGATAGCGCACCGTTGTCCAAAAGTCAGGAAGTGGGTGAGTTGATTCGACAATATTTTCTCCAGAATGAACAACACAACGTCAAGCTGGTACTGATTCGTTATGGACGCAATAACTCAGGTACAGGGCAAAACTTAGGACAGGGTTTTATTGCACTGAATCATTGGGATGAACGCACGGGACAGAAAAATTCTGCCGAAGCCATTCGTAAACGGGCGCTTAAATATTTTAGCCAATTTCCGAATGCCCAGATTAATGTGAGCTTACCTGCTTCGGTAAATGGTCTGGGTTCAACCGATGGACTTGATTTCTGGATTCAGGACCTGAATGGTCAGGGCGACCAATTCCTTGATCAAAGCTTTAAGCAACTACAGCTGCTCGGTCAGAAATTTTCCAGCTTTGAAAATCTGGACAAGCAGTCAACCGACAGTAAAGCCACCCTGAATGTGAAGATTGACCATAAACAGGCGTTGGCAAATGGCCTAAACCTGAATGATATCAATAGCACCTTGTCAACGGCATGGGGTGGAAACTATGTAAATGACTTTATTGATCGGGGGCGGATTAAGCAGGTGATTTTACAAGGAGATGCACCTTTTCGTTCCAAACCAGAAGATTTATATCAATGGTCAGTCCGCAACAGCCAAAACCAGATGGTACCATTCAGTTCATTCTCAAATACTGCCTGGGCAGGAAATCCAAGTATTGTGCAGCGTTATATGGGCTATAGCGCCTTGCAACTGCAGGCCAATGTGGGCAGTGGCCAATCGTCTGGACAGGCCATGAAAGATATTGAGCAGTTGGTGGGCCAGCAACAGGGACTGGGATTATTGTGGACAGGACTTTCCTATCAGGAAAAGCAGTCAACCAATCAGGCCATCTGGCTATATTTAATCTCCATTGCATTTATTTTCCTATGCTTGGCCGCCCTATATGAGAGCTTGCGTATCCCAATGGCGGTGATGACTGCAATTCCCTTGGGGATTGGAGGCAGTATTATCTTTGCGCATAGTTTTGGTTTGCCGAATGATGTGTATTTCCAGATAGCCTTGCTGACCACCATTGGCCTGTCCTGTAAAAATGCGATTCTGATTGTTGAGTTTGCGGCAATGGCACAGGCACAAGGGAAAAATGCCATTCAGGCCGCATTACAGGGTGCAGGCTTGCGTTTACGCCCGATTCTGATGACATCCTTTGCTTTTGGCGTGGGGGTGATTCCCTTGGTTTTTGCTTTTGGTGCGGGTGCGGTCAGCCGTCAGGAAATCGGGATCAGTGTTTTGGGTGGAGTGGTCTTTGGAACGGTCTTGGTGCTGATCTTTATTCCATTTATGTTTGTACTGGTTGCCAATATGTTTAAACCTAAACACAAACTGGAAACCATTGAATAAGACAGTCTTTAAAATTCAGGTCTATGAGTTAAGCTCATAGACCTGAATTATTAATTGCTTCAATGATTTTATCCATTGGAGCGTAAAACCTCGGGGTTTAGCCCGAGGATATAAGCGACTGGCGTAAGCCTTAATGCGGTGTTTGCTGTTGTTGAATATACTGCTTAATAATCCCAATAGGTGCACCTCCGCATGATGCAGCGAAATAACTAGGCGACCATAAGGCATTACCCCATAATTTGCTTTTAATTTCAGGGTGTTTTGTTCGTAAAATTCGACTAGATGCACCTTTCAAGCTATTTACCAAACTAGAAATAGCGACTTTAGGCGGATAATTGACGAGCAAATGTACATGGTCATGTTCACCGTCAAACTCTACCAACTCAGCTTCAAAGTCTAAGCAGACACGTTCAAATACTTCCTGCATGGTTTTAAGCATGGCTTTGGTAAAAACATCTCTGCGGTATTTAGCTACAAAGACTAAATGAACGTGCATATTAAAAACACAGTGGCGACCTGTTCTAATCTCTTGACTATTACTCATAGACCAAATATATTTTAAGTATGAAAACACTTAAATTACGCATAAAAGACAAACATTGCAAGGTGCTAAATCAGATGGCATCTGAGGTGAATTTTGTCTGGAATTACGTGAATGATTTGTGTTTTAAACATCTACAACGCAAACAACAATTCTTTTCAGCATACGACATTGCCAAATACACAAAAGGCACATCGAAAGAATGTAATTTGCATAGCCAAACGATTCAGGCGGTCACAGAAGAATTAGTGACAAGACGCAAGCAATTCAAAAAAGCAAAACTGAAATGGCGAGTCAGCAATAAAAAATCAGCTAGGCGTTCATTGGGCTGGATACCGTTCAAGAAAGTAGCAATCAAATATGCTGATGGATATGTTCAATACGGCAAGCATCAATTCAAACTATGGGACAGCTACGGACTAAGCAAATACAATGTTAAAACAGGCTCGTTTGTAGAGGATAGTCGTGGGCGTTGGTATGTCTGTCTTGTAGTTGATTCAATTAAAACAGAGAAAACCAGCGCTAAAACCTCAATTGGTATAGACTTGGGTTTAAAGGACTTAGCCACTTGTTCAGATGGAGTAAAGCTCAAAGCCCCTCAAATCTATCGGCAATATGAACAAAAACTTGGCATAGCTCAACGTGCGAGAAATAAAAAGCGCGTCAAAGCGATTCACGCCAAGATTAAAAATATACGTCAAAACATGTTGCATCAATTCAGCCATAAACTGGTGAATGAACATGCAGCAATCTTCGTTGGCAATGTGAATGCCAAAGCACTAGCACGGACTAAATTAGCTAAGTCTGTATTAGATGCAAGTTGGACAACACTAAGAACCATGCTTAAGTATAAATGCGAGAACGCAGGGGTATGGTATGAAGAAGTCAATGAAGCGTATACCACCCAAACGTGTTCGTGCTGTGGCTCACGCTGTAGTAGTCCGAAAGGTAGGACAGGTCTTGGAATAAGAGAATGGCAGTGCATGGAGTGCGGTACGCTCCATGATCGGGATGTAAATTCCGCACTGAATATTCTTGCGCTCGGACATGAGCGTCTCGCAGGAGGAATCCCCGTCCTTTAGGTCGGGGAGGGTGTCAATCTGAACTGTAATAATAATTGTACCGACAAAGCTTAAAAACTACTTTATTCTCAAGCATAAACAAGGTTTTTAGGTTGAGTGAATGACTGGTCCAACACAAAAAAAATTAACCCAGCAGCAGGCGATTGCGGCGGAACGTGATCTGGCAAAATTTGCCAATACCATGGATAGTCTGGTCAGAATTCCATTTACCAAGCAGGGCTTGGGAGCCGATGCTGCGCTCAGTACCATTCCCTTTGCGGGCGATGTTGCAGGTTTTGTCCTGACGCTCTACGCCTTTAAAAAGGCAAGGGAAGTGGGTGTTCCACAATATAAACTGAAAGGTGTGGTCAGACTGGCGATTATGGATATGCTGGTGGGTTTTGTACCGATTGTTGGTACCCTGTTTGATGTGTTTATTCGTCCGAGCCGCAAGACACTGGACATTGTGCATGAGCATATCCGTGAGGAATATCAAGTATACAATGACATCCATGTGGTGCATCCATTCCTGCATGAATCACTTGAGCAAAAGCAGAAAACCTCGGCATTTTGGCGTAATCCAATCGTCAGCTGGATTTGGTTAAGGATTCCTGATCTGCTGGGTATTGCGGTACTTATTCTATTGGTGATTGCCGTGTGGGCGGGCTTTAGCTATCTATGGCAACTGTATCAGTCTTTCAAGGCTGGTTAGATGAAGCAGGTAAAAACAAAGCCTCCATTTTGGAGGCTTTATCGTTTATCTGGTTTAGATTATTGAACATTTAATTGCTGTAACGCAGCAACACGTTGTTCAATGGTTGGGTGAGTCTGAAATAAAGCCGCCAAGCTAAAGCCTTGTTCCTTACCTTCCGTAATCGCAAAAGCTTTCATTTCTTTCGGCATCTGGTCTGGCATTTCAGATTCCGCCTGTAAACGAAGCAGGGCAGAGATCATCGCCTGTTTACCTGCCAAACGTGCACCAGCCTCATCTGCACGGTATTCACGTTGACGGGAGAACCACATCACAATGGCAGAGGCCAAAATACCGAATAGAATGTCAAGCACAATGGTAATGGCAAAATAGGCCAGGCCTGGGGCTTCACCATCTTCACGACCAAACACGTTACGGTCGATAAAGTCACCTGCAACACGTGCAAAGAACATCACGAAAGCGTTGACCACACCTTGAATCAAAGCTAGTGTCACCATGTCACCATTGGCAACGTGTCCGATTTCGTGGGCCAGCACAGCACGAAGTTCATCTTTGTTCATGCGCTCAAGTAGACCCGTGGAAACGGCAACCAGCGCATCGTTTTTATTCCAACCCGTAGCAAAGGCATTGGATTGGTACGATGGGAAAATACCAACTTCAGGCATTTTAATGCCTACACGTTGGGCTAATTGAGCAACTTCCTGCAATAACCATGCTTCCGCCTGATTACGAGGTGCATTTGGGTCGATTAATTCAGTCCCAGTGGTTTTTTTAGCCATCCACTTCGACATGAAAAGGGAAATAATAGAACCCACCATACCAAAGACAAAACAGATGACCATCAGGTTGCCTAGATTCAAGCCACCCGCGCCATGGTAACTACCGACACCGAAGAGTGACAGGATAATGCCAGCTACAACCAGTACCGCGAGGTTGGTTAGCAAGAACAAACCAATCCGCATCATTGAGAAAACCCTCTTATAAAGAAAAAGTGATCTGATTTATAAATTATAAATCATAATGCTAATATGCAGGGTGAACCCCAAAAATTCAAGAAAAAAATATGGATGGATACATTTAATCAATAAAAGGATGAACTGACGCTTAAACAGAGACTTAAAAGCAATTTTTTATAAAAAAACAGCTAAAATCATAAAATGAGAATAGATGAGTAAATTGCTAGTCACTCAAGCGGATTCGGGCAGATGCAGTGGCATTGCTGGTGGTATAGGTTCCCATTGGTGCATCGGTGAAAGTGCCATCCGACAAGGTGATAATTTGACGGCTGTACTGTTTGGCCATTGGTACGGATTCAGTACTGTTGTTGGTATTCGTGGAGTAATTGGCGGATTGCGCCAGCACTTGTCCGCTTGGAGTATTGCTGTTTGATTCAGAAAGCGGGGTGCCCAGACCTGATGCATAGAGATTTTGATAGCGACTGGTCACTCGTTTTACATAATCACGAGTTTCTCGGAAAGGTGGTACATCGCCATATTTATCTACATTGCCTTCACCCGCATTATAGGCGGCAATCGCAAGACGGGTGTCGCCGTTAAAACGTTTTAATAGCCAGCTTAGATATTTAACCCCACCAAAAATATTCTGCTGTGGATCGTAGGCATTACTGACATTAAAGCGACGGGCTGTTGCAGGCATGAGTTGCATCAGGCCCTGTGCCCCTACAGGTGAGCGTGCATTAATGTTAAAGCCAGATTCGGTATGCATGATGGCCTTAACCAAACCCTCTGAAACGCCATGATGCTGGGCGGCCTGCCGAATCAGTTGGTCAAATGCGTTTTTATTACGACTGTAACTTGGCAGAACAGAAGCTTCGCTCGCGCCCCAGTTACTATAACTGTGAATGTTACTATCAGGATAATAGGTGGCTTTCACCACTTTTAAATGATTATATTCTGCTTTCTTGCGGTTGGTCAGCAGGGTGGTGCCATTGGTATCTTTAAATTGATAAATGGTCTGCCCAGCATACGAGGTCGATACTGTGCTATGAAAAAAACCAATTGACCCCAAACAAAGAGCAAAAAAATAAGTTGTTTTGTCCATCGTTATAATATTCACAAAAGATGAGCTTAAGTTCTTCACAGTAGTTTAACAAAAAAAAGCATAAAAAATACTTTGGCTACAATTTTTTTATTTTTCAGTGTCTGACAAAAATCAAGTCATTTTGTGCGAATGTTCAGCAAAAAAAATTAAAATATTTTTTTTAAAATCGAAGTATTGACTTATGTAACATGTTGATTTTATTTTAATAAAAACATTGGTTAAAAAATGATCAATCTAATCGAACGCCTTATTTTAAGATAAAAACAGTTTGTCAATAGCGTAGAAATCCACAATTTTATCCACAGGTTTTGTGGAAAACTGTGGAGAAGTTTGAAATATAAGCAATCCAGCCCATTTTTACTTATCTGGGCCAGAATTTTATCAGTATGAAACTCTAATATGACGATTCAGGGAAATTGGAAAATTCTTTAGGTGCGGATTTTTTCGGAATCAGATAAAATCTTGCGGTATTTTTGTTTATGGGTAAATCACGTCTATGTACGCGCCAGTCGAGTCCAACCAAGGATTTAATTTCAAGCCTGAACTTCCGACCAGTTCGGCATATTATCGCCTGTTGAAAAAGCTGCGTCGTCAAGTTGGACATGCGATTCGTGATTACAACATGATCGAGGATGGCGACAAGGTCATGGTCTGTGTTTCGGGCGGTAAGGACAGCTACACCTTGCTGGATATCCTGTTGCAGTTCAAGCGTATTGCACCCATCAATTTTGATATTGTTGCGGTCAACCTGGACCAGAAACAACCTGGCTTCCCAGAAGACGTTTTGCCACGTTATATGGAAGAGAACAACATTCCCTACTATATCCTTGAAAAAGACACCTATACCATCACCAAGCGTTTAACGCCTGAGGGCAAGACCTATTGTGCCGTGTGTTCACGCCTGCGCCGTGGTTCGCTGTATGGCTTTGCGCAGGAGATTGGTGCGACCAAGGTCGCGTTGGGACACCATCGTGATGACATCATGGCCACGTTCTTCTTGAACCTGTTTCATGGCGGTAGCCTAAAGGCAATGCCACCGAAATTACTGTCTTCAGATAAAAAGAATATCCTGATTCGTCCTTTGGCCTATGTTGAGGAAAAAGACATTATCAAGTATGCAGAATTGCGTAAGTTTCCCATCATTCCGTGTAACCTGTGTGGTTCACAGGAAAACTTACAGCGAGCCATCATCAATGACATGCTGCGTGAGTGGGATAGACAATATCCGAAACGCCTGCACAGCATCTTTGGCGCATTACAGAACGTTTCTCCATCACAGTTGGCTGACCGTGAGCTATTCGACTTTGAAGCGTTGGATGGGCAACGTGAGTTTGACATGAAAGATCCTGAAGAAATGAAGAAGCGTCTTGATGTGGTGAACCTCAGCTTTGCTGCGGAATAATTCCTCCATTCATAACTAAGACAAATAATGCCGCCGCAATATATGATGAATATCTGTATTGCGGTTTTTATGTTTTTATTGGAAATGGATTTGCACTCAAACAATTCAAATTTTGACCAATAAGCGATAAAGCTAGCAATAAGCATCTAAAAAATTCGGTTCGATGTACAAAAAAGCATAGCCTAAACTAAAAATTACATGCTATAACAGGGCACAAGCAAATTGCTTCATTTGATGTCGTCTGGATAGATGGCACAAGAAATTGAACAAATACATTTGAGGAAGAATCATGGCTGCATTTTTAACTGATGATTGGTTTGCAACTGTTGAAAAACTTACTGCGGAAGCAGGTGATTTAAACTTACCACCAGCACTTGCGAATTTAGCGATTAACTTGGTTGTTACAGATGCGGCTGGTAATACAGAGTTGGCTTTAGATGCGGGTAAAATCCAAAAGGGTTTATCTCCAAACGCTAAAACCACTTTGAACATGGATGCGGAAACTTTACGTAAAGTATTCCTTGAGTTTGACATGGCTGCTGCGATGCAGGCATTCATGACAGGTAAAATCAAGGTTCAAGGCGATATGTCCCAGCTTATGGCTTTACAGACGGCTAAACCAAGCCAAGAACAAAAAGACCTATTCAAGAAAGTACTTGAGCAAACTACTTAATTGTTTTCTGAACAAAAAAGCTTACCCAATGGTAAGCTTTTTTTTGCCTGTCTGGATTCAGACATCGATGCGGTTGCTGGTTTTGAGGTGTTCTAGATAGGTGCGGATACGGGTAACGTATTGAACCGCTTGCTTATATCGACCATTGCGTGCCTGATTGCGCTGTAAATAGTCATATAGGTTCACCCACTGATTTGGGTCCTTGCCTTGAGCCTTGATCTGTTTCTGAATCTGGTTCACTGCACCAGGTCCCATGTTGTATGCCACCAGTGCATACCAGTTACGGTCTGGGTAGGGTACATTGGCAAATTGATCCAGCATTAGATCATAATATTTCGCGCCACCCTGAATACTCTGTATTGGATCAGATCGGTTACTGACACCCATTGCCTGTGCTGTACTGTTGGTCAGCATCATTAAGCCGCGGACGCCCGTGGGAGACACCGAGCTAGGCTTTAGGTAAGACTCCTGATAGCCAATTGCCGCCAGTAGATGCCAATCCAGATTGTACTTTGCAGCACTCTGTTTAAAGCTCGCCTTATAAATCGGTAAACGTTGATTCAGGTCTTTATGAATAGTTGACCAGGATTCAGGTTTGACCACATTCCTATTATAGAAAGAGGCGAGTTGTTGAGTGGTGCCTGATTGCTTGCTCTGACAGACAAAACCACTGGCTGTCAGGGTAAGGGGGTCATCAGCCTGTTTAAACACCCAGTTAAGCTGGGGATTTAGCCCGTTCTTACTCAGGCTTGCCTGATCACCACAGCTTGCCGAGAAAGAAACCAGTTGTTTGCTCTCAATTGTGGCAAGCGCTGCTGTGGTCATGGCTAGGTTGGCCTTGCCTTGGCTAACCCATTTCAATGCAGTTGCATTGTCTGGAACAGTTTTAAAATCGAGTTTTACGTTGAGGCTTTGTGCATAGTTGCGGGCTAAATCATAGCCGAAACCATGCAGAAACTGACCGTCTTTAAAAACAGTAGTTGGGTTTTCAACTGCAACCACTGTTAAAACATTGGTTGTGACAACCGTGTTGTATTGATGTGATTTTTCTGCATTCAAGCTATTGAATGGCATAATGACGATGCCTAAAGCAAGGGCCTGAAATGGTAACTTGGAAGATAAAGAGTTAAGGCCAGGCCTAGACCCAGAACTTGAATTACTGTGCATGTTGTCTCCGCTACAGGTAATTTATGCCCTAAAAATTGAGGCAAAACTTCACCACAACTTCTAAAAGTTGATAAATTAAATCGGGGTGGGCAATTCATGAACGTCATTCAAAATGACATTGGGTTAATGGAAAAATGATGAAAATGTTTCACATCATTTACAAAGTGTATAAAAAGTAAACAAAAACCAACTTAGGGGCGCATATTAAGCGTCAAAAAGGAGCTTGTCAAATTTTGATCAGTAAAAATATGATAAATACATCACAAACACATGATTTGAAAAAGAATAAAATTTATACACTTTAGTCGTGTTGAAATAAGGAATACAATGCAAAAACTTGTAAATGGATTGTTGTTGTAGCGTTTTTAAATATGAAATCGAACTTGATCACACGTACTGGACATGACTTGCTGGTTGCCGAATTAAAAAAACTGTGGCATGACGAACGTCCAGAAATTACCAAAAAGGTAAACTGGGCCGCAAGTTTGGGAGACCGTTCAGAAAATGCAGATTATTTATATAATAAACAATTACTTAGAAAGATAGACCGCCGTGTTCGCTACTTGGGTAAGCGTTTAGAGGAGTTGAAAATTGTTGACTTTGTGCCTGAGCAGGAGGGAAAAGTCTATTTTGGGGCCTGGGTTGAAATAGAGAATGATGATGGTGAACAGAAAATCTTGCGTATTGTGGGGGTGGATGAAATCTATGACCATCATCCTCAGCATATCTCAATTGAATCTCCGATGGCACGGGCACTGTTGAGCAAACAGGTGGATGATGAGGTTGAGGTGCATACCCCATTAGGTAAAAAAATCTGGTATATCAACTCAATTCGATATGAAAAACTTGGAAATACTTAAAATAATAGGATTTTGCTTTTATTTTGAACATTTAGTGTGGGCTTTTAAATAAAATATTTGCCAAGTTGAGCTTTTATTTATATGATAGCCGCCATTGGAAGCGTGGCAGAGCGGTTTAATGCACCGGTCTTGAAAACCGACGAGGGTGTGAGTCCTCCGTGAGTTCGAATCTCACCGCTTCCGCCAAATATCTTAAAGGGAATCAAACACATAGTTTGATTCCCTTTTTATTTGGCACAATTTTGGCACTATTGGAAATTTTAGCAATCTCTTCTTTGTTCTTATCTGAATTAATCCACTTGGCATAACGCATCGTTAGCATCACTAAACTATGCCCTAGCTGTGAAGCCACATAAACTGGATTAAGTCCATTCATTAAGCATACAGTCGCATATGTATGACGAGTGTTATAGGCAGGACGATAACGTATGCCATTCGCTTTCAGTGAGGCTACAAACTTTTCGCTCAATGATTTTTGCGTAGTAAATTCCTTACCTGTCTCATCACAGATAAATACATGCTCATATTTGAGGTAGGTTAGTAATCTGAGTTGTTGAAATGCCTCGAAAGCAAAATCATTTAAATCTACAAATCTAGCTTTATTTGTTTTAGTGGTTTCTTGCTGAACGCCGTTCACACGACCTTTATTGATGTAAATCTGCTTATTTAAAAAATCTACATCCTGCCAAGTGAGTGCGATAATTTCTGATGGACGGCAACCTGTCCAGAATGCCACCACAAAATACCAATACACAGTTGGGTAGTCTGCAATATATTTCTCTTTTAACCAGTTCAGTATTATTTCCTTTTCCATTTCATTAAATGGATCAGGTTCATCCTCCTGAGTTTTCTGATTTTTCAATCGGTCACATGGATTCTTATCAATCACCTCATCATCACAAGCTAATTCGAATACGCCACGTAATGGAATCAAAGCATCATTTCGAGTTTTAGCCGATGACCATTCACGTCCATTGACGGCTGTACGCAACATTTGACTAGTGATCGTATTAATCGGCATATCTTCGAATAATGGCATCCAGAGCCTTTCCAAAATTGATAGATATTTTTTCTTGGTGCCTTGCTTATGATCTGAAAGGTTATAAAGGTATTCTTGGGCATAGTGAGCAAATGTCGGAGCATTTGACGCTGGCAATGTTTTTTGCGCAGCGTCAGCTTTTTTGATGGGTTTGGCGGTGACAGCTTCGATATCCTCGATTTTTAATATCCCGTATTTAGCCTTGTTTACAAAATCTTCTCTAATCTTAGCCGCCTTAATGAAGTTGGCTGGGGTATCGATGAGGTCGAGGGTGAACCACTCGCGCTTGTCGTTCCATTTAAAGTTAATCTGTATTTTTCCCGATCTTGCTCTTGTGCCTTTTGGTAGACCTGAGCTGCTTGTTCGACCCATGCGTTATAACCTTTCAAACTATATAGGTAATCCCCCCAAAAAATAATTGAGTTTAAAAGTAGAAAATGGAATAACCTTGATTTAAGGAGATTTTCTATGAAAACATCTAAGTATTCAGACAGCCTAATCATGAGTATTTTGAAGCAAGTTGAAGCAGGAACACCCATACCGAACTTGTGCAGCGAACATGGTATGAGCTCTGCCTACAAATGGAAGTCCAAATATGGCGACATGGATCTTTCAATGATGACGCGGCTTAAAGAACTTGATGCTGAAAATGCCCGTTTAAAACGTTAGCCAGATCTATGACTTTTTAGTTCAAAGAGAGGCGTTTACCTCACTAAACCTTGATCGGAAAGTTATGGAATTTTTTCGGGAAGTACATGTAGGGCAAGAAGAAGATTTTACAATTCTTGTATCAAATAAAATCTCAGGAAACTTTGGTGAAGTTTCCTATATAAATTTATTGAAGGTCCCTAATTTCAACGATAAAGATAAATTTCTGAAATGGGCACATAAAGCTTTAAATTTATAAGTTGTAATAACTCAGTGTAGTTTGATAGGAATTGTTTCATTATTTAACAAATTCAATTACATAAGTAATAATGTGATTACATTATGAACAGTAATTCATCAGAAGGCGGTTAGATAAATACAAATCACAGTGATATGTTTGAATCATAAGTTATACATGGATGGAATTAAAGATGAAATTATTAACATTGGTGAGCATAGGTACGGTAGCAAGTTTCTGTTTATTGTCAAAGCGTCACACTACTGAAAATTTATTTCATTCAAACTTCGATAAAGTTGTTCGAAATGCTGTCTTACAGGGATTCATATAAATATAGATGCCTAAGATATATAGCTTTTAAGTACTTAAAGAAGGAATAAGATGATCAGATTATTAATGTGTATATTTGGCCTTCATGGTGCTAGAGAGATTGATTACACCAATGACCAAAAGAAATTTGTGTATGCCGCGAGTGCTTGAAGAAAATCAAGAGTCCTCATGATTAGGTATAATTTCTTTTTATGAAAAGACAGTCTAAAAAATCTGAGCATATAACCTCAAATTGGACAACCGAGCAAGATAGTTTCTTAATTGAAAATAGTTTTATGGTGATTGAGCAGCTTATCAATCATCTGCCTTTTACTGAAGATGAAATTATTAAGCGTAAAGATGTACTAGGTCTCACTAGAAGACATAGACAGATGCGTAAATTTTTAAGCAATCCATCTTAAGAGAGTTCTAAGCCTCTATTTTTTTTAAAACGGATCAGTGCTAATTATTTTACAGGGTAGTATTGCGTAACATATCTATTATTGATAGATAGAGCCTGATGTCATATCTATTATTATAGTATTTCACGTGATGGAACCGACATGATCAATAAGCAAAATCCAGAATCAAAACCTCAAAAAGAATCAAACGATGACAAGGGTGATCAGAAAACCTATCAGAATCCAGATCCCCAAAAAAAACCAAATCAAGAACCTGAGAATCCACTTAAAGAGCAAAAGTAGATCAAAAAGCCCTCGATGAGGGCTTTTTGAAATCATATGCTTACACTACTTTTAAGCTCAAATAAAGTCATGCTGGAATAGCTGCGACAACTTTTTCTCTATCCCACAAACGGTGATTTTGAATAGCTTGTTTGAATTGATCTTGGATCTCTTTAAAATTTTGAGTAGAGAATAGAGCTGCATCCTTAGTGAGCTGAAACTCATCTATTAAAGCGCATTTATCACCCAGGAAAACAATGGGCTTGAGATGTTTATATGTCTCTAATACATAATGTTTAGAAACTCCATCAGCCTTAAATACTTCTAAATTATTCCCATCAACCACGATTACGGCATCATAAGTCACTGAAGGCTCGCCATTTTGTCTTCCATCTACTGGTATTTCATTGCCATCACTAGATTTAACAGGGGCTGCGTTCGGTGCTAAAGTTTCCACAATAGCTTTTTCTGCTTCAGCCCATATTTTAATATCATCTATTGATGACGTATTTACACCGTCATGAACGAGCAAGGCAATTTTTCGCTGTTTAATATCAGATGCAGGAAAAGATGAGGTACTTAATCTTTTCGAAGATGCAATTACGGGTTGGTGCAGACTATCTTGCTGTTTAGGGGGAGTTTTAATACCTAACTCTTTCGCAACATATTCAGCTAAGTCCAAGTCAATATTAGCTAAGACAGCGTAAACTACGCGTCTGCGGATATCTTCCGATTTAACCTTAGATAATTCAAAAGAATATGCATCCTTAATATGCTGTTGTTCATATTTTTCCAAACTATGGTAGTGCATTGTGGCTTGCGAGAAATGATCAGCGAAACTTTCTGGTCGAACTCTTAGTTTGCTGCCTTGTACTTCTTCAGGATGTGTCTTGAAAGCACCACTGTCATTAGGTGATTCTCTTGGCCAATTTTCATCAACAGAATTAGGTTCATAATTTGCCTTTCCTTTATAAACTTCGTGATTAGCATAACCACCTCGTCTATTCGTATGAAAAGGACAAACGGGTTTGTTAATTGGAATTTGATTAAAATTTACCGTACCTAGTCTGTGTAAGTGAGTATCCGTATAGCTAAATAGCCGTCCTTGTAAAAGGGGATCGTTACTAAAATCTATACCTGAGACAATATTTGCAGGACTAAAAGCAACTTGTTCTGTTTCTGCGAAAAAATCATCTGTATTTTTGTTTAAAACAAATTTACCTAGTGGAGTAACTGGTACAAGTTCTTCTGGGATTAATTTTGTGGCATCTAAGACATCAAAGTCCCATTGTTTTGCATCTTCTTCAGAGAAAATTTGTGCGCCTAATTCCCATTCCGGGTAATTGCCACGCTCAATAGCATCCCACAGATCACGTCTGTGAAAATCGGGATCTTTGCCATTAATTTTTAGGGCTTCATCCCAGACGACTTGAGCTACCCCTTGCTTTGGAGTCCAATGGAATTTCACTAAGAATGCTTCATTATTCTTATTAATCAATCTAAATGTATGGACACCAAAACCTTGTATAGAGCGTAGATTTCTTGGAATTGCTCTATCAGACATTATCCAAGTAGTCATATGTGATGCTTCGGTGTTTAAAGAAATAAAATCCCAGAAAGTATCATGGGCAGATTGACCAGTTGGAACTTCATTGGCATCTTCTGGTTTTACTGCATGAACAAAGTCCGGAAATTTAATAGCATCCTGAATGAAGAAGACAGGGATATTATTCCCCACCAAATCATAATTTCCTTCTTCAGTATAAAATTTTATAGAAAAACCTCGTACATCTCGAACGACATCAGCCGAACCTCGCCCACCTTGAACTGTAGAAATACGGACAAAGATAGGAGTTCGATTATTTGTGTCCGTTAGGAACTTGGCTTTAGTCCATTTTTCATTACCTGTATAAGCTTGAAAGTAACCATGAGCACCGACCCCTCGAGCATGTACAACACGTTCTGGAATACGCTCACGATCAAAATGAATAAGTTTATCCCTTAGAAGAAAGTCTTCGAGAAGAGTAGGGCCTTTCTCATTAATTTTTAGACTATTTTGATTATCAGCTACGGGAACACCTAAAGAAGAGGTAAGGGTTTTACCTATAGGATCCACGTATGCTTCCTCAGAAAGTTGGTCGATTTTTGGTGTATTTGGTTCTTTCATATCACATTCTCTTATACATTTGCTTTATAACGTTTTGTGAAATTAAGTATTTGTTTTCACTTAAGTTAATGGCTTGTTTGTTGACGGATATTGTGTGCTTATACAATTTAATTAGGTTATCTACAATCGAATATGAGTTACTTGCAAGAAAACTCTTTTTTGGATCAAAGATACCCATATAAACTTTAAGTATTTATGCTTTGAGTAAGGTAAAGAAATGTGTATTTTTTGTTCGCTTAAACTATTCATTTTAAATAATATTGAATTAATCTAAGTCAAAACAAAAGCTTATTAATTTTGATATTCCTCGCAATACAAACAGGATTTAGCCCATTTTGTATTTTGACAGCGAGGGCATTCTTCTTTTAAATGATTTAAAAGTTGGGTTTGGCCACATAACATACAAGAATAAAAGTGATCTACATTGTGATGATTTGCGATTTGGTATTCATCGGGAAACAAAGGAAGACCCCATTTTATATTTTCTTTAGAATATGGGATCACGCTTAGGCAGCCATCAGTCTCAAGCAGTGCCATTTTAACTTGTCCAAGGTGCTCTATTTTCTTTTGGCGCATTTCAGCAAAGAACTCATCATATGAATACTTTTCTCGATTAATATCCTCAACAATCAGTAAACCATTTTTGACGATGTATATTGGTCGACCTTCCAATACGGTCTCAATAGCATCGGATTTCATCATTAAATAAGTTGTTAAGCGATATAAAGCCATAATTACTGCAAAAACGATGACAGCATGAATGATAGGAACTTCTTCATAGAACATAGAATCGCCAGCAGCAGATCCTAAACTAAGAATAATTGCGATTTCAAAGATGGAAAGTTGCCTAACACCACGTTTACCAGAAAATCTTAAAACTAAGATAATCAGGAAGTACATCAAGACACTACGAAGTACAATTTCTGCTGCAAAAGTAAATGTAGTATCAGCTAATAGTATTTTTATAAAGTCCATTTTACACCTATTTAATTTTCTTTTTAGTAAAACTTCAAAGTATTTTCAGTAAGATTACCTTTCCTCTATTAATTGACACTTAATATTTACAAGTCTAGATAATATTCCCTCTACACAGCTTTTATGCCGCTCAAACAATGGATCTTCTGTATTTTTCCAGTTATTAAGAATTTCTTGACCAACTTTGAGTTCTTTTTCTAGTTCACTAATTCTCTGTTGAAGTGCCATTTTTTGGTTCCATTGAAGTAATAACTCAGCTTCCACTTCTGCTCGTGTGACCTCTCCACTAACGATTCTCTCAAAGTCTTCCTCAGATCGCTTTTCTGCAGCCTCTATGACATTTTGAGGGTAAGAGTGACCCATGATACTTTTTGCTAACATATGGGCTGTACGGAGCTCTACAGCTTCTTCATCTGTATATACACGCTCTACATTCATTTAGATTCTCCAAACCTCTTCGGAATATCCTACCTCTACTACAGAAAACATGGAATACTTGATCACTCTGATTTTATTGATACTTTACTCAACCATGCAGAAATGATTTCTGATCCTAGACAGTATCGTGGACAACCAGCCCCTCTAAACTTTTAATATATTTCTGTTCAAAGGCTGCTGAAAAAACTTTAATTTTCGGTACACTAGTCATGTTTTATTCATTTCATCGGACTCCTATAACAATGACCCACGTACAACTGCAACAATTACAAAAACAACTTTGGAATATTGCCAATACTTTGCGTGGCACCATGGGCGCCGATGAATTCCGTGATTACATTCTGGGTTTTATTTTCTTTAAATATTTATCGGAAAAGTCGGTGAACTTTGCCAACGAATTGCTCGATGGTGAAGACCTCAGCTTTTTAGAATTAGATGAAAAGAATGCTGAGCATGTGCCCTACATCGAAGAAATTAAAAAGAATGCCATTGCCGAAGTCGGTTATGCGCTCACACCAAAACAGCTATTCCATACCTTAGCCGAGCGTGGTCGTCAGGGCGAATTCATTTTGGATGATTTAACTGCAACCTTAAAATCGATTGAACAAAGCACGTTAGGCACCGACTCTGCCGATGACTTTGCCAACCTGTTTGAAGATTTAGATCTAAACTCGACCAAGCTCGGCAATAATGCCAGTGACCGTAATGCACTGGTGGCGAAAGTCCTGAGTCATTTAGATGATATTGATTTTGATATTAGTAATACCGAAGCCGATGTACTGGGGGATGCTTACGAGTACCTGATTGGCGAATTTGCCTCAGGCGCGGGCAAAAAAGCGGGGGAATTCTATACCCCACAAACGGTATCGACTTTACTGGCGAAGATTGTCACGCAAGGCAAAGACCGTTTACGTTCAGTCTATGACCCGACTTGCGGTTCAGGTTCGTTATTGCTTCGGGTAAAACGTGAAGTTAAAGATGTCGATATGATTTACGGTCAGGAGATGAACCGTACCACCTACAACTTGGCACGCATGAACATGATTCTGCATGATGTGCATTTTGCCAAGTTCGACATTAAGCAGGAAAATACCTTAACCCGTCCGCAGCATTTAGATAAAAAGTTTGATGCGGTGGTGGCGAATCCTCCATTCTCTGCCAACTGGTCTGCCGATCCGTTATTTTTACAAGATGAACGCTTTGCCGCGTATGGCAAACTGGCGCCAAGTTCTAAAGCCGATATGGCTTTTGTACAGCACATGCTGTATCAACTGGATGACAACGGCACTATGGCGGTGGTATTACCGCATGGCGTGTTATTCCGTGGATCCAGTGAGGGCGTGATTCGTCAGTACCTGATTGAACAGTTGAACGTGATTGATGCGGTGATTGGTCTGCCAGCCAATATTTTCTATGGCACCTCGATTCCGACCTGTATTCTGGTATTGAAGAAAAACCGTGAGCATAGCGGTAATATTCTATTTATTGATGCCAGTAACGATTTCGAAAAGCAGAAGAATCAAAACAAGTTATTGCCTGAGCATTTGGACAATATTATTGGGGCATTTGAAAACCGCCAAGATATTGAAAAATATGCCCATATAGCAACTTTACAAGAAGTCAAAGACAACGATTACAACCTGAATATCCCACGTTATGTGGATACCTTTGAAGCACAAGCTGAGATTGATCTAGATGCGATTGCTCAGCAGCTACAGGCTTTAGAAGTAGAAAGCCAAAAGACCGATGCCGTAATTGCAGATTTCTGCAAAGAGCTTGGGATTGTTTCACCTTTTGCGGAGGTGAAGTAATGGCTGCGCCTAAGTTACGATTTAAAGAGTTTGATGGGGATTGGTCTGAATCAAAATTAAAAGATTGTATAGATTCAATTGATTCAGGTTGGAGTCCTCAATGCGAAAGTTATCCTGCTGATGAGAATGAGTGGGCTGTTTTAAAAACCACATCAGTAAATTGGGATGGCTTTAAGGCTAATTTTAATAAAAAACTTCCATCTAACTTAGAAGCTAGATTTGAGATTGAGGTAAAGCCTAACGATATTTTGGTTACTCGAGCTGGCCCAACTGAACGTGTAGGTGTAGTGGCAGTCGTTCCACATAATGTACGCTCGAAATTAATGATTTCCGATAAGTTAATTAGATTGAAAGCAGATAATGAGAATAATCCTGAATTTTTAGGAATTAGCCTGTCATCTGTAAAATGTCAAAATCAGCTTCAATCTAAAACTTCAGGATTAGCAAAATCGCAGACAAATATTTCTCAGAAAATTTTATGTGATGTAAGTTTGATGACTCCTGCAAAAGCAGAACAAACCAAAATCGCCTCGTTCCTTTCCGCAGTCGATGAAAAGATTAGCCAACTCACGCAAAAACATGAGCTACTCAGCCAATATAAACAAGGCATGATGCAAAAGCTATTTAGTCAGCAGATTCGTTTTAAAGCGGATGATGGCAGTGAATTTGGGGAGTGGGAAAAAATTAAATTTTTAGATTTGATGGTTGACCTTTGGGATTACCGTGGAAAAACTCCAAAAAAACTAGGTATGGATTGGGGAGATGGAGAAATTCAAAGTTTATCTGCTCTTAATATTAAAAAAGGGTTTATCGACTTTGATGCAGATTGTCACTTAGGTTCTGAAAAATTATATAAAACTTGGATGAATAAAGGTGATTTAGAAAAAGATGATATTATTTTTACTATGGAAGCTCCTCTAGGAAATGTTGCTTTAATTCCTGATGATAGAAAATATATTTTAAGCCAACGGGTTGTTTGTTTTAAGACAAATAAAAAAATGATAGACAACAAATTTATTTTTCAATTAATTTTATCTGATCAATTTCAAAGCCGCATCGAAGAATTAGCTACTGGTACAACTGCGAAAGGTATCAATCAAAAATCTATGCAAAAGATTGAGGTTACTCTTCCACCAAAAGATGAACAAACCAAAATCGCCAGCTTCTTATCAGCGATTGACCAAAAAGTTGATGTGGTCGCACAGCAAATTGAACAGGCCAAAACTTGGAAAAAAGGCTTGTTACAGCAGATGTTTGTCTGATTTACCCCCCTAAATCCCCCCTTTGCAAGGGAGGACTTTCCACGTAATTAAAGGCTGAATATGATTCGTGGAGTTCCTCCCCATATTAAGGGGAGGTTAGGTGGGGTTGCACTTGACGACCATGTCTTGACAAGGGGAAGTTAGGTTGAGAATAAATTGAGAAAAACCATGACACAAAAAATTTTTAACAAAATAGAATATAAGCAACGCCGTCAAACATTACGCAATAACATGACCGAACCTGAAAAACGGTTATGGGGAATATTAAGAAACCATCAGCTTGGTGTGAAATTCCGTAGGCAACATGGTATTGGGCATTATATTGTTGATTTTTATTGTCCAGAATTAAAATTGATTATTGAGGTCGATGGTGAAAGTCATTTTTCCGAAGATGCCCAAGCTTATGATAAAATTAGAGATAAATTTATGCTAGAGTTGGGTTTAACGACCATTCGGATAACCAATACTGAAATCATGCAAAATATTGATGGTGTATGTGAGTATTTACAGCAGCATGTGCAGCAGTTTCATGCTCATATCTAAATTAACCCCCTCTAACTCCCCCTAAAATAGGGGGAGAACAGCACGAATCCCATGACTTATAAGATTCGTGGTAAGTCTCCCCTTAATAAGGGGAGATTTAGAGGGGCTTAGATTTAGCAGGTTAAAATTAGGGCGATTAATCATGGATAAATTGAGTTTTAAATGACAGTAGAAAGCGAATATCAACTTGAAAATGAACTGATTAGCCAGCTCAAGCAATTGGGATATGCTGCGGTGACCATCAAGGATGAACGCCAACTACTGTCTAACCTGAAAACACAAATTGAACGTGCCAATGGACTAGCGCCCCTGTCAGAAACGGAATGGAAGCAGGTCATTAGCTTTCTAAATACAGGCACGGTATTTGAACGGGCTAAAAACTTACGTGACCAGTTTCCTGTCAAATTTGATGATGGTTCAAGCAAGCACATCTTCTTTTTATCAGATGAGCCAAGCAAAAATATCTATCAGGTCACCAACCAGATCACCATCGACCACCGCGACTATAATGGCAGAACCAGCCGTTTTGATGTGACCTTACTGGTCAATGGTTTGCCTTTGGTACAGATCGAGCTGAAAAAACGCGGCATGGAAATTGCCGAAGCTTTCAATCAGACCCAACGCTATATTCGTGAAGCATACTGGGCAGGGCAAGGGCTATTTGGTTTTATTCAGCTTTTTGTCATTAGTAATGGCGCCAATACCCGTTACTACTCCAACGGTACAACAGGCATCGAATTTGCCTTTCCATGGGCAGATGTTGCCAACAAACATATCAATGAAATTGTTGATTTTGCTGATGCCTTTTTAAATCATCAGCATCTTACAGACATGCTGACCCAATACATGGTAATGCTGGAAACCAGTAAAAGTTTGATGGTGCTACGTCCCTATCAGATTTATGCGGTACAGAAAATTGTTGAGCATGTGCAAAACTCCGATCAGAACGGCTATATCTGGCACACTACTGGTTCAGGCAAGACCCTGACTTCATTTAAAGCCAGTCAGATCATCATGAATATGCCCGATGTAGAAAAGGTCTTGTTTGTGGTGGATCGTAACGACCTCGACACACAAACCTCACGTGAGTTTAATGCTTTTAAAGCGGAGAGTGTGGATAGCACAGACAGCACGCATACTTTGGTCAAACAACTCGATCAACGCCACGACAAACTGATTGTGACCACCATCCAAAAGTTAAATCGTGCGATTAGCACAGACCGATATTTAGAATCGATTGATTATCTTAAAAATAAAAAAGTGGTGTTTATCTTTGATGAATGTCACCGTAGCCAATTTGGTGAGACTCATCAGAACATTAAAAAGTTCTTTAGTAATGCCCAGATGTTTGGATTCACGGGAACACCGATCTTTGAGGAAAATAGTCAATCTAAAGCAGGTTTGAAACTCACCACAGATTATTTATTCAATCAGTGTTTGCATCAATATGTCATTGTGGATGCGATTCGAGACCGCAATGTATTGCAGTTCCAGATTGATTACCGTGGCAAATATACTGCTAAAGGTATGGCAAGCAATGACCAGATTGATGAAGCGAGCTCGGCTGGGGTTTTTGACCCCCTAAATCCCCCTTATCAGGGAGACTTGCCAACACTTAATTCCCTCCCTGCAAAGGAAGGAGAGGCTTTACCCCTTCCCCTTTTAAAGGGGAAGGTCGGGATGGGGTTAATAGAAAATCATGAGCAATTTGACGAAGATGTCGAGGGGATTGATACCCAAGAGCTATATGACAATCCGCAGCGATTAGAAATGATTGCCCGTTATATCGTTGATACGCACGATACCAAAACCAAAAACCGTGAATTTACCGCAATGTTTTGTGTCAGTTCAGTGGATACCTTAACGCAGTATTATGAGTTATTTGAAAAGGTGCAGGCTGAGAAGCAACAACAAGACGAAGCGGAGGGGCGATTATTTAAACCTCTCACCATTGCGACCATTTTCTCCTACGGTGCGAATGAAGCTGTTGAGAACAACGACCAAAATGGCTTAATTCATGAAGAAGCCGCAGATATTCCAACTCAGGTCAATTCATCCAGTCGGGATAAGCTAGATCGTTACATTGCGAATTACAATCGACAGTTCAAAACTAACTACAACTCTGGTGATCAATTTTATGCGTATTACCGTGATATTGCAGATCGGGTAAAGAAAAAGCAGATTGATATTTTACTGGTCGTAAATATGTTCCTCACGGGCTTTGACTCAAAGCCGTTAAATACCTTGTATGTCGATAAGAATCTTAAATATCATGGTCTAATTCAGGCTTTTTCACGGACTAACCGTGTTTATAACGATAAAAAACCATTTGGGAATATCATTAGCTTCCGTAACCTAAAACGTGCTACAGATGAAGCACTCGCATTATTTTCCAATAAAGAAGCACGGAAGACTGTACTTGTCCCAAGCTTTGATGAAATCAAACAAGATTATGAGCAAGCGGTTGAAAAGCTACTCAGTATTACGCCTGATTATCAAACAGTAGATGATTTAGTCACAGAAGATCAACAACTAGAGTTCATCAAGGCATTCCGTGAAGTGATGCGCTACAACGCCCAGCTACAAACTTTCATTGAGTATGATCAAGACGACACTAAGCTTGATAAACAGCACTTTGCGAATTTTGCATCTAAATATGCCGATCTCTGTCGAGCGATTCGAAAAACCACCAAAAAAGAAAAAGTATCGGTTTTAGATGATATTGATTTCCAATTGGACCTACTGCACAGTGACCGCATTAATGTGGGGTATATCCTGACACTGCTACAGATGGCAGTGAATGCTGAAACAGATGAGCAGCGTAAGAAATACGAAGCTCAAGTCCATGATCTGATCGGCAGTGATATTAGCTTGCATGACAAGCAAGATTTGATTCAAAAATTCATCGAGCAGAATATGCCAAAAATGATCAACGGGCAAAGCGTACAAGTGGCTTTTGCTCAGTTCTGGGATGCAGAAAAAGAACAAGCCTATCAGCATTTTTGTAAAGAAGAAAACCTGAAACCTGAAGCAATGAAACAGGTTTTAGATAATTATGAGTTTAATAAACGTCTTCCACGCAAAGAGGAGATGAAAGAACTGCCAAACTATAAAGTCAAGTTATTTGAACGGGATAACGTGTTGACCAATTTATTGGTGAAAACACGTCAATTGATTGAGAAGTTTTATGTGGGGTTGTAGTGTAAGCGTCCGCTGAACCCCATGCTATTTTTTAATTTTGGTCGGATTTCCAGCGGTGTGGTAGCAATTCTTCTATTTGGGTCACTTTATGCGTCAGCAACCTTTTCAGCTCATCACTGAGATAGGCATACGGATCCAGCCCATTCAGCTTTGCTGACTGGATTAAAGTCATGATATTGGCCGCTCGTTGACCACTACGCAGCGAACCTGCAAATAGCCAGTTCTTGCGCCCCAACGCCCAGGGACGCATCTGATTCTCTATCCAATTGTTACAAAGCGGCGCTGTTCTGTTGTACCGTCAGTCTTTTTCCTGATCCACCTCTCTTATAATTGCTTAAGTTGTGTATGCATGTTTAAACACCCATATAGAGGATTAAACCACAAAAGGCCGAAGCAAAAATCACATACACCACATTGAGCTGAAATTTGAATAGTGCAATACATGCAGCCAAAGTAATAAATGCCGCTTCATAATTAAAAGGGTGATGAAAGCCGTTTGGCCAGAGCACATGATAACTAAAGAACAAGGCAAGATTGAGAATGACACCGACCACAGCAGCAGTAATCGCCGTGAGTGGCGCAGTAAATTTAAGTTCATTATGCGTGGATTCAATCATCGGAGCACCTGCGAGAATGAACACAAAGGAAAACAGGAATGTAAACCATGTGACAATAACTGCTCCAATTGTCCCAGCTAAAAATAAATGATCAGCACCCAATAATGCATGGTTATATGCGCCTAGAAAGCCAACAAAAGCCACCACCATAATCAGTGGGCCTGGGGTACTTTCACCCAGTGCCAGTCCATCAATCATCTGGGTTGGATCCAGCCATGCATAATGATTGACCGCACCTTGATAGACATAGGGTAAAACCGCATACGCACCGCCAAAAGTCAGCAAGGCAGCTTTGGTAAAGAACCATGCCATTTGGGTATAGGCATGTTGCCATCCCAGTCCCAGAGTCAAAACCAGCATTGGAACAAACCAGAGTAATGCTGCAATGCTCAGGATTTTGGCGAGTCTGGCCCAATGGAAAACTGCATGGGCAGGCGTCGGTGTATCATCATCTATCAGGGCCGCCCCATAACTTTTATGATCATTTTGATGGGAAGCCTGAGCGTTAAATAAATCTGGTTTTTGCTTACTCAGCACATAGCCAGCAATCGCAGCCGCTAAAATGATTAAGGGAAAAGGGGTGTTGAACACAAAGATGGCAATAAACGCAGCCACAGCAATCAACCAAAGATAAGCATTTTTTAGTGAGCGGCTGCCAATGCGGTAAGTTGCATGGAATACAATTGCGGTTACGGCAGGTTTAATCCCGTAAAACAGGCCTGCAATAATCGGTACATCACCAAACTGAACATAAATCCATGATAGGGCAATCAGGATAAATAATGATGGCAGAACAAACAAAATGCCAGCAACTAAGCCACCTGCGGTTCGGTGCATGAGCCAGCCAATATAAATGGCAAGTTGTTGTGCTTCTGGGCCAGGGAGTAACATGCAATAGTTGAGTGCGTGCAAAAATCTTTTTTCAGAAATCCAGCGTTTATTTTCCACAAGTTCCTGATGCATTACCGCTATTTGGCCAGCAGGCCCGCCAAAGCTGATAAACCCCAATTTAAGCCAGAAGCGAAAAGCATCCCAGAAAGAGACAGATTGAATCGGAGGTAGGGTATCTGATGGTTGCATGGAAATTTCCAAAGAATTTGTTTTTATGGCGAATGATGAATAGCTGGACTGATTTAACCTCGATATTTTAAGGAGTGAATCATTCAAAATGATGAAATGGCAGAGTTGTTAAAGATATTTTCATCACTTTGAATGTTTTTATTAAACCATAAGTTCTTTCAAAAATGCCCACGGAAATATGCCTTTATCATGTCCATCATCAAAGCAGATTTGAATGCCGTAGCCTTGTGAGTAAATCGCTGAAATGGCAACATTTTCAGGATACTGAATCTCTTTCTGTCGTAAACGACTGGCACGGCAAAATCCGCAGGGGCAATTGGCTCTCAATTGCTCATGGCTAAAATTCTTATGCTGACCATCTGCCCAACTCAGCAATAAACGTTGCTGTTCAACATTGACCTTGATTTCAGTGGGTTCAAGCTGCATTAAGTTTCTCCTGAATCAAGGCCAGTCCAATACGAATCGATTTACGTACTTCTGGATCGGGGTCTTCGGCGTGTTGTAATAAAATATTCTGTGCCTGTTCGCCGCCAATTTCACCTAATGCAATTGCCACTTCCTTACGCAAGTTGCTGATGTCATGCTGGAAATTTTCCTGTAATTTTGTAATCGCAGATTTGGCTTTCAGTAAGCCCAGACTACGCGTCACTGCAATTCGCACTTGCCAATAGCTGTCATCCAGTTGTTGCAACAGGATATTTTCCAGTTCGACCGCTTTCAGCTTGCCAATGGTCTTGGCCAAAGCAATTTGCTGCTCGTAGAGCAAATGGTCATTACTGGAGACAGGAACTTGCTTTACCCGACTTTTGGCCTCGTAATTCAAGGCCAGCTTAACCTGTGAGAACAGCTCATTCAGCACACGATCAAGCGTATAGGCAATGTAATAGTCCTCCGTTTCCTGACGCAGGTCACTTGGTCCTAGTCGCATTGGAAATAAAATGCCACACAAGTCATCCAGTATGGATTTAAGAGATTCCCTAGAAGGCAGTTCACGTCCGCCAAACTCCTTGATGCGATGTTGACGTTCACGCCATTCATGACGTGCTTGTTGTAAGCCCTCAACAACAGGCTGGATTTTCCATTTGCTCACGCTGATTCCTTGCAAAACCAAGTATTAAATTAATCTGAAAATCGCTGGGTGAAAAAACAGCATCAATCTTGTAACCACGGTAACTGGTGGGTACGCCAGCCATTGCTTTGGTTGCGTTGCTGCAATTCATTCAGGTCACCCTCAAAACCCTCAAGCACATTGTAGACCTGGGCAAAACCCACGCTAAATGCAGCAGTTGCGGCCAGAGCCGAACGTTTGCCACTTCGGCAGAGCAACAGAATGGTTTTATCCTTGCCGACCTTGCTTTCAAGTTCTTTCAGGAAGCGCGGATTGCGGTTGAATGAGGTGCCAGTTGCCCATGCAACATGGATACTTTCAGGTACATAACCGACAAATTTGCGTTCCTCACTGGTACGCACATCAACTAAAACAGCATGACCCTGTTCAACCAGACACCATGCTTCGACAGGCGGCACACTGCCCGTAAAATCGAGTTCATTTTCTTCCGCGTAGTGTTGTGCGCGCTGTAAAATGTCTTGTGGGTTTGCAGATAAACCGTGAGTTGTAGTAATGGATTCTACGGCTTGGGTAGAATCAAATTGAGCATTCATTTTTATAACCTTTCATACATCAGCGGGATGATGTTTTTATCTTATGACTGTTTTTATATTCAGGAAAATAAGCAAAATTTATTTATATATCTATTTTTGATAAATAATCGAATTTTATTAAATGAGTGTGGATATGGATTTTAAAACTAAAAATCTTATTTTAAGTGGATTGTATGATTAGGGATTTATTTATCACAATTAAATATTTTAAATTTACATCAAACCCACACCTATATAAGTTAACCTTAAATCGAATTCAGGGTTAATGTATATAAGGTGGATCAAGTAAAACCTGAACCGTATCGGGTTTGTCGGAGACTTTTTTATTTAAGTTAGGCCAACTGACCTAACGGATTAATCTTATCATAGTACATTGCTTCAAACTCAAAAGGCGATACATAACCCAGTGCACTGTGTACACGCTTTTTATTGAACCAATCTACCCAATTTAATGTCGCAAGTTGTACATCTGCTAAACCTTGCCAATCTGCTTTTAAATATTCAATCACCTCTGTTTTGTATAAGCCATTCACCGTTTCAGCCAAAGCATTATCGTATGAATCACCTGTCGTACCGACTGATGCTCGTAAATTTGCTGCTTCTAAACGATTGGTATAGCGAATAGAAAGATATTAAACACCTCTATCGGAATGATGAATCACATTCTTTGGCATGCCTCGATCGTGCAATGCTTGCTCAAGTGCATCGAGAACCATATCTGTATTCATGCGTGTCGATACTTTCCATCCAACAATTGCTCGTGAAAACACATCAATAATAAAGGCGGTATAGACCCAGCATTTGTGTGGGCGGTCGAGCTCCGCCTGGATGAAAAAAGCGGCTGCTTTACGTAGAATTTCATTGGCACGCTTTAATTCTTTAATTTCACGTTCCATTTGCTTCATTTTTTCTTGGTCAGATATCTGTTGTACTTTAATGGGATTTTGCTGATCTAAATGCTTTTGATACCAAACATGTAGAGTTTCAGGAGTACAGCCAATTTTAGGCGCAATTGCAGAAACTGCTGCCCAGTTCGATGGATAATCTTTTTTAGATTCAATCAATAATTGAACCGCTCTTTCTCTGATTTCAGGGGGATATTTTAATTTTGTCATCGGGACCCTACGCTTCGCTACGTCTTGCGAAGCAATGCTTCTCATCTCAGAATATTGACTCTCCGACAAACCTGGTACTCACATTTGGGTAAAACGAACGACACCATTTGTTTGCTGGATTTGCCCTATATCCAGACCTGAATCTTTAAACCATGTTAGATAATCCCAATGCTGTTGTTCCGCATAGTGGATCAGGCTGGCCAGAATGGTCGGTGGTGTAAATTGTTGCGCACCAGTTGTATGAATGATTCGTTTAGGCATAAGTCCGTTTTGCCCTCCAAAATAAACTCTTTTTAACCCTTTTGGATATCGTATAATTTTGTTTAACTTTCAACATGCTTTATAACAGACAGCTAGAAAAAGAACTTAAAAGGAAAATACCAATGTATCAAGTTGGTTGGGATAAACAGGAAATTAAAATTACACCAAAAGGCTATGCCATGTTTGGCTATGGACAATGGTCACATCGTGCCTATGAAAAACGTACGGCGTTATATGCACGTAGCTTTAGTATTATTGATCAGCAACAGCATCGGCTCATTATCTGCTGTCTGGATTTAGGTTGTATTACCCATGCCATGCGCAGTCAATCTATGCAGCGATTACAGCAAATATTGGGTTCCCAGTTTGATGAAAATCAATTGGTGTTGATGGCAACCCATACCCATTCTGGGCCAGGGGGCTGTGCCCATGAAGCCTTATATAACATGCCAACCCCAGGTTTTGTGCCTGAACATTTAAATGCAATTGTGGATGCCATTGTGCTGAGTATTCAAACTTGCATTAATACTGAACAAGACACTGAGATTTGTCTTAGCACCCAGCATTTTGCCGCAGATACACCTGTGGCATGGAATCGCTCGATTAAGGCTTATAACCGTAATCCAGAGGTGAAGCCATATTCAGAGCGTGAAACACATTTGGCTTTAAACCGTGAAATGCAACTGATCGGTTTTTATCGGGAACAAAAGTTACAATCCTTTATTTCATTGTTTGGTGTCCATGCTACTTGTCTTGGTAATAAATTAAAGGCTTATGATGGGGACAATAAAGGTTATGCCGCTGCATTTTCTGAGCAGGCTTTAATTGAGCAAGGGATTCAAAATCCAGTCACGATTTTTGCTCAAGCCACTGCAGGCGATGTCTCTCCGCATTTTCATGGCAAAGATCAGCTTAAAATTCGTAACAAGATTAAAGGCGAACAGGAATACCAATATGCACAGCAAAATGGACGCTATCAAAGTGAACTGGCTTTGGCTGCATTCCAGCAATCTGTAAAGCCAATACAAGGAAAAATTGATGCGATATGTTCCTATGTGGATTTAAGCAATATTGAGATTCCAACTGAATTTGCACAAGGGCAGATTGGCGCAAAAACCAGTCAACCCTGTCATGGCACCGCTTTTTTTGCAGGCACACCCGTCGATGGATTAGGCGCACCAAAGCCATTAATTAAAGGTATGCAGTTTTTGGCAGACCAATTGCGTAAACAAAAGAGCAAAAATCCCAAGGCAGCAGATTTTGTCAACTATCAACAACTCTATGCTTCACAGGGGCCGAAACAGATTGTATTAGAGACAGGCTCTAAAAAGATTTTGGGTCAGCCGATTGGTTTTCCGCCCAGTATTCTTGATCCTCTCATTGCAGAGATGAACCGACAGGTCAAGGCAGGCGCGATTCAGCAGAGTCCATTGGTGCCAAACGTTGTGCCATTACAGATGATTCGATTGGGGAATTTGGCAATAGTCTGCTGTCCAGGCGAGTTCACCACCATTGCAGGACAACGGGTTGTGGATACGGTAAAACAGGTATTTGCTAATCAGTCTGATATAGAGCGCGTTTGGTTGGCCTCCTACTGCAATGATTATATGGGCTATGTCACCACCTATGAAGAATATCAGGAACAGGCCTATGAGGGTGGACATACCTTATTTGGACAATGGACACTGGCGGCTTGCCAAAGCAAATTCAAGTTATTGGCTGAACAATTATTGCTGGATAAAAATCAGCGTAATTATGATCAAGTCACACGACCAAAACCGATTCCACAACAGGAACTCGCAAAACGAAGCAATCATGGCAATTTAAAAACTGCCACAAGCCAGGGAGAGGCAGTATGAGTGATTTAACCCAAACCACATGGACGAACTGGTCAGGCTTTCAGAAATCCAATCCACAACAGATTCTACAACCTGCCAATACTCATGAATTGCAGAGCATTGTTCGGGATCATGCAAAAATACGGCTGGTGGGTGCAGGGCATTCATTTACCCCGTTAGTGTGTACCGATGCAACCTTAGTATCTTTAGATCGAATTTCAGGTGTTGCATCTTTCGATCTAGAACGTTGTCAAAGCAATATTTATGCGGGCACACGTTTATACGATTTAGATCAGTATTTACAGCAGCAATCCATTAATCAGGCTTTGATCAATCAGGGCGATATTGACCAGCAGAGTCTGGCAGGGGCTGTCTCCACAGGTACACATGGGACAGGAGCCGATTTGCACTGTATTTCGGCTTATGTGGAAGCCTTTGAGCTACTTACCGCTTCGGGTGAAATTTTAAAATGTAGTCGAACCGAAAACCCTGAAATCTTTGCCGCTGGGCGCGTTTCCCTGGGAAGTCTGGGAATATTGACCAAGATCACTATGCAGAATCGACCTCGCTATAAGCTCAAAGAGCATATTCAACTTTGTCTAGTCGAGGACATGATGCAGCACATCCAGCAATGGAAACACCAGCATCGGCATATTGAATGCTTTATCTTTTGCTATGAAAAACAGTTGATGTTGAAAACGCTGGATGAAACCGATAAGGCGATTTTGCCACGCAAGGAAAATTTCCCCTCGGATGATACCTTGCTGACCATGTGTTCTGAATTGACCAAAAGCTTTCCCTCACTGAATCCGTATTTACAGAAATTGTTGGGTATTTTTGTCAAACCAAGCACCTATATTGACTGGTCGAGTAAGATATTTCCAACGCCGCGTAATACCAAGTTTAATGAAATGGAATACCATGTTCCCGTTGATCAGGGCATTGCATGTCTGGATGAGGTGTTGCGTGCCTTAAGAAAGCATCAGGTTGCCACCTTTTTTCCACTGGAATTTCGCTTTGTCAAAGGTGATGATATTTGGCTCAGTCCGTTTTATCAGCAGGATTCAATTTCGATTTCAGTACATCAATATCATAAACAGGACCCACGTTTAATCTTTGATGTAGTTGAGCCAATTTTGCAGAAATATCAGGGACGCCCACATTGGGGTAAAATGCATACGATGAGCACCGTACAGCTTCGGGCATTATACCCAAAGTGGGATGATTTTATGGCCTTGCGTCAGCAGCTTGACCCACAGGCCAAGTTTTTAAATCCATATCTGGAAAAGTTATTTTTAGCAAAAGATTAAAACAATAAGGACGTGAGTATGCTGGATTATTTTTTTAAACAACTCAATCTTGATCTAAAAAAGCAGGGGATGGCGACACCGCAACTCATCCTGGATGAGGCTGCCTTAAAACAAAATATCCAGCATGTTCAAGTAAGACTTATGCATGCCCAACACTTAAAACCACGTCTGGTGGTAAAATCTCTGGCGTGCTTAGACTTATTAAAAATGCTGTCTGAACAGATCAATACCCAGCGATTTATGCTGTTCCATCAACCGCATATCATTGCAATATTAGAAAACTTTGCCGAAGCGGATATTTTGCTGGGCAAGCCGATGCCAACCCAAGCGGTACATCATTTCTACGAACAACACTCGCAATGGTCTGATGCAAAGATTCAATGGCTGATTGATACCGAACAACGCCTACAGCAATATCTGGAGATTGCCCAAGCCTATTCGATTTGCTTGCAAGTGAATATTGAAATTGATGTCGGTTTGCATCGTGGTGGGGTGCAGTCAACCCAGCAACTCACTGAAATATTAAAGCTGATTCAGCAATATCCACAGTATTTAAAACTGTCGGGTTTAATGGGTTATGATGCGCATGTCACCAAGATTCCAGCCCTGATTAAAAAACCAGAACTGGCCTATCAGCAATCCCAACACATCTATTCCGAATATCAAAAACTGATTCAAAAACAGTTTCCTACGTTGTGGGGTGATAATCTTTGTTTCAATGGCGGGGGCAGTCCTACTTTTAGTTTTCATACCACAGAAAGTGTTTGCAATGATCTGTCTTTTGGTTCGATGTTATTAAAACCAAGCGATTTTGACAGTCAGTTTTTAGCCGCTTTACGGCCAGCTTTATGGATTGCTACGCCAGTATTAAAAGTATTGTCTTATACCCAACTTCCCGCCATGTCTGTACTGGATAAACTGCCACACAAATCTAAAGCCCTATTTATTTATGGCGGCTATTGGCTGGCCAATTATGTCTATCCGAAACAAGCACATCCGCATTTTCTATATGGACGGAGTAGCAATCAGGAGTTAGTCAACGTTCCAAGAGATTGTGATATTCAGGTCGATGATTTTGTATTTTTAAGACCAACGCAAAGTGAAGCGATTATTCCGCAATTTTCAACTTTAAATTTATATCAGCGAAATACCTTTAAAACATGGCAAAGCTTTCGAGAATAAAAAAAGCCTTGCACAATAACAAGGCTTTAGACATTCACATAAGCGCTTATTGCTTTACAATCAGCACAGGAATATGTGATTCAGTTAAAACGGCACGCGCAACGCTACCCAATAGCAGACGTTTTACCCCTGTACGCCCATGCGAACCCATAATGATAAGATCGGCTCCCACTTCATCGGCGACAAAGATAATACCCTCACTGGCTGGGCCATGATGAATTTTGGTTTGAACCTCAATTCCATCGCGAATGAAAGATTGAGAAATATCTTGTAGTTGGGTTTTAGCATGCGCTTCAGCCTGCATAAAATGATCGGTAATGGCTGGTACCACTTGATAAAAATCAACACCGACATATGGATCAACGGCCACCACGCTGAGTACAGTTACTTTTGCCCCTGATAATTTTGCTAAAGACAGTGTATGTTCAACTGCTGCATAAGAAATTGGAGAATCATCAACAGCGACTAAAATATTTTGATAAGACATATTTACTCCTTATAGTTTATCGTTGTAAAAGATAAAAGTATAAGCAGTTGATAACATATTGAACGCGGTCTAGCAAAATATAACGCTAGGAATATCATGGTATTTTTGTAATTCGGCTAAATATTAACTTTAGACACGATGCTGAATTTAACACTATTTAAAATCATGGGAACATTTGTGCTACTGAGTCTGGAAGCATTTAAACAGCAAAAATTTGATCAGATGGCCGCCAAAATTATGGATGACCCTGATAGCTATCTGGCTTTTGACTCCGTTTCGGATTTTTATAAAGCCACATGGCTGGATGAATTTCCACAGGGCACCACATGGTCAGCGACAGGACTGGATGATGGTGCTGAACACTTCTATGCCATCATTGAATACGGCAACCATTACCTATACATCAGCCATATTGAGCACGTAACGGTAAAACTATGTATGCGGTATCATTACAATAAAAATAACTAATCCGTGCAGTCACCCATTTTTTTCAAGAAAATTCTTTGTTCTACAAGAGACAGTGCTATAATTTTGTACAATCCCGAAATCCTAATTACAATGAAACGGAAGTTTAAAGATGGCACATCAATTTACAGTTAACGAAACAATTCACGGTGTTTCAATTGAAGATTTTTCAAGACTGGTTGCCGACACCTCATTGCATGAAGCAGTGTGTAAACGTATTCCAGGTGAGAATCTGGAAATTATTGAATCCAACATCAATGGCGACATTTATACCCTACGCCGTGAATATAACCTTGATGTAAATATTCCAGAAGTTGCGAAAAAATTATTAAAAAATGCGTTCCGTTTAAAACGTTCAGACATCACCAATTTGAAAAACCTGACTTCAACGGTTGAGCTGGGCGCAAACCTGCCACTGGAAGCGAAAGCTGAGCGTAAGGTAACAGGTAACGGTAACCAAGTAGACATTACTCTGACCTGGACGGTAAAGGTGAAAGTACCTTTGATCGGTGGAATGCTTGAAAAGCATGCAGAGGGCGAAATTCGTAAGTTTAGCCAACTTGAGATTGAAATTGTTGAAGATGAATTAAAGAAAAACCTTTAATTTAGATGCGATAAAAGAACTCTCCGTCAGGGGAGTTTTTTGTTTTTAGAAGCGTAGAAAACAGGGCAGAAGCGCAAGAATGACACCAACCACACTGAGTAAAGCGGTACTTTGACAAGATTCTTAAATGAAAATTATGGCAACCCGATTCAATATCCAATACGATATTATTTACGATTTGGTCAAAACAATTATAAGGTTATGTGATGAGTGTGATTTTACCTGTGGCACAGCGTGGTGAAGAAATTTTAAAGCTGAAAGCGGCATTGGTGTCAGATGTGGAATTTAATAGTAAATGGTTGATGGCACTTGCGTCCGCCATGCATGCGACCATGCTTGAGCGCAATGGTGTGGGGATTGCGGCACCACAGGTTTATATTTCCAAGCGTGTGATTATTGTGGCGTCCCGACCTAATCCACGTTATCCCGATGCACCTGAAATGGATGCTGTTGTGATGGTCAATCCTGAGATTTTAGAGTTTTCTCAAGCGACCTGTTTTGGTGAAGAGGGGTGTTTGAGTGTGCCGAATGAACGTGGACAGGTTGAACGTGCTCAAATGGTTAAATTACGTTATTACACTTTACAGGGTGACGTGGTTGAAACCAGCTACGAGGGTTTTCCTGCACGAATTGTGCAGCATGAAGTTGATCATTTGGATGGGGTGTTGTTTGTGGAAAGAATGCATTGATTATTGATCATACGTTTGTCAATACATTTAACAATCCGATTTTATATTTGGCTATAATAGGACAATGATTTTTTTAGCTTGCAGTGAATGAGTACAAATTTAGAATTTGATTTTTCTGAAAAATTTAAGTTTATAGACTTATTTGCAGGGATTGGTGGTTTTCATCTTGCTTTATCTCAATTGGGTATGCAGTGTGTTTTTGCATCAGAATTTGATGAACATGCCAGAAAAACCTATTTAAAAAACCATAAAATTGATGAAAAAGATTTTAATCGAGATATTCGTTCAGTCTCCTATGAATTGATTCCTGAACATGACATCTTATGTGGCGGATTCCCTTGTCAGGCCTTTTCTCATGCAGGAAAAAGAGAGGGGCTAATTGATGGGGCCAAGTCGGAAAGAGGCAATTTATTTTATTGTATTTTGGAAATTTTATCGAAAAAAAGGCCCAGAGCATTTATTTTGGAAAATGTACGTGGACTGGTGAATCATGATGAAGGCCGTACTTTTCAAATTATCAGGCATGAGCTGGAGTCGTTAAACTATTCAGTTCACTATAAAATCTTAAAGGCTAGTGAATACGGCCGTCCACAACATCGCCCACGTATCTTTATTGTTGGGTTTAATAAAGATTTAGTTGAGACTCAGCAGGCGTTTCAATTTCCAGCACCAGTCCCACTTAAATTAAATATGTCGGATGTATGGGAAGCAGAATGTAGTCGCGAAATTGGTTTTACCTTAAGGGTCGGTGGTAAAAGTTCACCAATTGATGATCGTCGTAACTGGGACGGTTATCTGGTCAACCATGAAGTGCGCCGTTTAACCCCTAAACAGGGAAAACGGATGATGGGTTTCCCTGATGATTTTGAGTTTCCTGTGAATCAAACCCAGGCCATGAAACAACTGGGGAATAGTGTCTGTGTGGATGTGGTCTATCATGTAGCAAAAGCAGTGCAGAATTATTTACAACAACATACCATACAGCGTACAGAGGAAAAGGATTTAATGAAATTCAATAAAGGTGAATGGAGTGAATTATATGCTTTCCTGAAGCTTATGCATGATAAAAAGTTATCATTTGGTAATGCTCGGTTAGAAGAAAAACAACCCAATGAATTTATTAAAATTTATGCTCTACAACATATTGGTTCCAGTAAATTTTATGTCATTGGTGACGATCACTTAAAAATTATTGAGGGAAATCAAACGATTGATTTAGGCTCTATTCAGCATATTTTAAATGATGAAGTGCTTGCCCAGATTAAGAACACTATTCTAAATCCTGAAACAAAAACTTTTAATATTGAACAACAGAGTTTATTGGAATTATTAAAGATTAGCTCTTTTAAAGGTAGCTCATATACCAAAGCTGATTTAAATATTTCTTTTGAATTTCAAAATCAAAGTTATCAATATGACCCATTGGGAATAAAATCATTTTTAGGCAGTGCGCCAACACTACTCAATGCAGGATCGACAACTAATTTTATTTATGAGGTGAAGAGTTTTAGAGGTACATTACAGGATGTCAATCAAATTGAAACTTCATCAAAAATAAAGGATCGTTTAACTAAAATTGAAGAATTAGGAGGGCAACTCGAATTTTATAAATGTGAAAATGACGTATTTAATGATAATTTACGAAAAGCAGACTCGCTAATGCCAGAATATTTGGCAGAAACAGTACTTAAATATTATAAAGGTCAAGGGCGTTATTTAAGAGATTTAGTCGATGATGAAATCAAAACGATTCGGGTTAAGGATTTTCTAAAAGCAATTTTATTAGGCATGTTCTCTGGTACGCCGTGGGATGGTGCTTATACCTGTAATGGTTTGGTTGTGGTCAGAAAAGATGGTGATCTTTTGCTTTATCATGTTATTAAAGATATGGAGCTAAAAGAATATTTATTTTTAAATACCAAACTGGATACAGCTTCCAGTACACGTCATCGTTTCGGTACCATTTATCAGGAAACCAATGGTAAATATTATTTTAAACTGAATTTACAAATCCGTAACACCTGATGATTTAAAATCCCCTCTATTCTTTTAATAAAGGGGATCGTTTTTGGTGTGTGCTTAATTACGCAATTGAATCATCTAAATTCGGCGCTAACCAACGTTTCGCTTCATCTAAAGTCCAATTTTTACGTTTGGCATAATCTTCAAGCTGATCTTGTGAGATTTTTCCTACGTTAAAGTAGTCACTTTCAGGATGAGAATAATAGAAACCACTCACAGAAGATGGTGGCATCATGGCAAAGTGTTCAGTCAGCTTGGTGCCAATTTTTTCCTCAGAACCTAACCAGTCAAACAACACGGCTTTTTCCGAATGTTCAGGGCAGGCAGGGTAACCAGGTGCTGGACGAATCCCCACATATTTCTCTTTGATCAGTGCTTCATTGTCCAATACTTCATCGGCTTTATAACCCCAAAATTCTTTACGAATCCGCTCATGCAAATGCTCTGCAAAAGCTTCGGCAAAACGATCCGCCAAAGACTGTACTAAAATTGCAGAATAATCATCGCCTTTGGCTTTATATTCATTTGCCAATTCTTCTGCACCAAAAATGGATACAGTAAAACCGCCCAAATAATCTTCTGGTTGAGCAGATGGCTTAATATAATCCGCTAAAGACAAGTTTGGTTTACCTGTGACTTTATCGGATTGTTGGCGTAAATGTTCAAAGGTATGTGTGACATTCTGACCATATTCATCAAATACACTCACGGTATCTGCATCGGTACGTTGTGCAGGATATAAACCAAACACGGCACGGGCATCAAAACGATGATTATCAATAATGTCTTTTAACATGATCTGTGCCTGATTATATAAATCAGTTGCTGCTTCACCAACAATTTCATCTTCTAAGATTTTCGGGAATTTGCCTGCCAAACTCCAAGAGATAAAGAATGGAGTCCAGTCAAAATAGGGTACTAAGGTTTCAAGCGGATAATTTTTAAGAACCTGTGTACCTAAAGTATTTGGTTTTGGTGGTACATAGTTGTCATCAATTTTAAAGCCATTTTCAATGGATTCTGCATAGCTTAGTTTGGCTGCTTTCGGTTGCTTATTGGCTAAACGTTCACGAATCTTGGCATATTCCGCACGATGTTCAGCAATAAAGTTACCACGCATTTCTTTAGACAGTAGGGTAGTCGCTACACCCACTGCACGAGAGGCATCTGCTACATAAATCACCGCATCATTTGAATATTGTGGGTCAATTTTAACCGCGGTATGGGCTTTCGATGTGGTTGCACCGCCAATCAATAAAGGAATGTCAAAACCTTTACGCTGCATTTCTTTGGCAACAAAAACCATTTCATCCAAAGATGGTGTAATCAAACCAGATAAACCAATGATGTCACATTTCTCATCAATCGCGGTTTGCAGGATTTTTTCAGCAGGAACCATGACACCTAAATCGACAATATCATAGCCATTACAGCCCAACACCACGCCCACGATATTTTTACCAATATCGTGTACATCGCCTTTTACGGTTGCCATCAGGACTTTACCTTTAGACTGGCTACCTGTTTTTTCCGCTTCAATGTACGGATTCAACCATGCTACAGCTTGCTTCATAACACGGGCAGATTTTACCACTTGTGGCAGGAACATTTTTCCTGAGCCGAATAGATCACCGACCACATTCATGCCGTCCATCAATGCGCCTTCAATCACATCAAGAGGGCGTTTGGCTTTTAAACGGGCTTCTTCGGTATCTTCATCAATATAAGTGGTAATCCCTTTAACCAGTGCATATTCAAGACGTTTCTCAACAGACTGATTACGCCATTCAAGGTTTTCAGCTTCTTTGGCTGCGCCACCATGACTACGATATTTTTCTGCAACTTCAAGTAATTTTTCAGTGGCTTCCTGTCCACTTTCACCCTGATTTTGGTTTAGAACTACATCTTCAACTGCATCTTTTAGTTCTTTAGGAATATCGTCATAAATCGCCATTTGACCAGCGTTCACGATCCCCATCGTCATGCCTTGTTTAATGGCATGGTAAAGGAATACTGAGTGAATTGCTTCACGCACAGGTTCATTGCCACGGAAAGAGAATGAAACGTTAGAGACACCACCTGAAATCATGGCATGTGGCAAGTTTTGTTTAATCCAGCCTGTCGCTTCAATAAAATCGACACCGTAGTTATTGTGTTCTTCAATCCCCGTAGCAACTGCAAACACGTTCGGGTCAAAAATAATATCTTCGGCAGGGAAGCCAACATCATTGACTAGAACATCATAAGAACGTTTACAGATTTCACGTTTACGTGCAGCAGTATCTGCCTGACCTGTTTCATCAAATGCCATGACGATAACCGCTGCACCATATTGTCGGCATAAACGGGCTTTTTCGACAAACTCGTCATAACCTTCTTTTAAGGAAATCGAGTTCACCACAGGTTTACCCTGAACGCATTTCAAACCCGCTTCAATGATTTCCCATTTCGATGAGTCAATCATGATCGGCACACGTGAGATATCTGGTTCAGAAGCGACAAGGTTAAGGAAATGCACCATCGCATTTTGCGAATCGAGCATGCCTTCATCCATGTTGATATCGATGATCTGGGCACCAGCTTCAACTTGTTGCTGTGCAACCTCTAGGGCTTCAGCAAAGTTTTCTTCACGGATTAAACGCAGGAATTTTTTTGAACCTGTGACGTTGGTACGTTCACCGACATTGACAAATAAAGAGGCATCATAAATGTTAAATGGCTCTAAACCGCTGAGGCGGCAAGCAGGTCTGGTTTCAGGAATTTGACGTGGTTTTATATCTTTAACAGCATTGTAAATCGCACGGATATGATCTGGTGTGGTACCACAACAACCACCTGTAATATTGATGAGACCACTTTCAGCAAATTCTTTTAAGAAAGCTGCGGTTTGCTCTGGCGTTTCATCATATTCACCAAAGGCATTCGGTAAACCCGCATTTGGATGGGCAGAGACAAAAGTATCGGCAACATCAGCAATAGTTTTCACATGCGGGCGCATCGCATCCGCACCCAAGGCACAGTTAAAGCCAATCGAAAGTAAATCGCCATGACGTACTGAGTTCCAGAATGCTTCTGCGGTTTGACCTGTTAATGTACGACCAGATGCATCGGTAATGGTGCCCGAGATCATGAGTGGAAGTTCACGACCAAGTTGTTTGAACACTTCTTTTACTGCAAAAATCGCTGCTTTACAGTTCAGCGTATCAAATACTGTTTCAATCAGAAGAATATCGGCACCACCTTCGATGAGGGCATGCGTTGCTTCAATATAGTTTTCTTTCAGTTCATCAAAAGTAATATTACGGAAGGCAGGGTCATTGACGTTTGGTGAAATGGAACAGGTACGGGAAGTAGGACCAAGTACACCTGCAACAAAACGTGGTTTGTCTGGGGTGGAATATTTTAAACAGGCTTGTTTGGCGAGACGAGCCGCTTCACGGTTAATCTCGGGAACGAGGTCTTCCATGTGGTAGTCCGACATGGAAACACGAGTACCGTTAAAGCTGTTGGTTTCAATAATGTCTGCGCCAGCATCCAGATAGGCTTCATGAATGCCCTGAATAATCTGTGGTTGTGTTAGCACCAATAAATCATTGTTGCCTTTAAGGTCTGATGCCCAATCTGCAAAACGTTCACCACGATAATCTTCTTCTTGTAATTTATGGCGTTGAATCATGGTTCCCATTGCGCCATCAATAATCAGGATACGCTGGGCAAGAAGTGATTTCAGGGTGGCAAGTGTGGACATAAGGAACCCCAGTACATAGCAAGTTTAAAAAGCAGTCGCATTGTAACAGAAGCTACGCCAAAGCGTGTATTTTCAATGCCCAGTCAGGGTGATTCATCAGACTAAATGGAGAATGTCATAAAAGCTTCATGAAATTGCAATAATTTCGGTGAATAATGCTTTAAAAGACAACGTATATTTCGAAATATGATAAATAAGTTTCATATTTTGTTGTGTTTGTTGCAAAATCAGACAAACAGTTTTAGTTTAAAAGTATTTTTATTAACATGCTGTTTTTAATAATTAATTTTTTAAAAAAGAGTGAGATTTTCCTAATAAAATCCCAGAAAATGTGACAAAACTATGAAATTTTGGCTTCATGTGACAGTCCTTTGTCATATAATTGTCATAATTTAATTAAACAATACAGGGGATTTAATTATCCTCTTGCCGTCTACATGAATTCTAATCTTCCTCCTGTTTCGGATTCACCGCTTGCCAGTTCACAGGCAAAATCGACGAATGTGCATGTCCCTACACCGAAATTCTTTATGCCGGTGTTTTTAACAATTATTATTGCAACACTTATTTATATTGGTTTTCAGGTGAGCGCTGACTTGGCGCACGTTCCAGCATTAAGTTTATATTCAGTTATTCTTCTATCAACGGCACTTTTTATTGCGCTGGGCTTTGAGTTTGTTAATGGTTTTCACGATACAGCAAATGCTGTAGCGACGGTGATCTACACCAATGCATTGCCTGCACCTGTGGCCGTCATGTGGGCGGGCTTCTGTAACTTCCTTGGCGTTATGGTGGCGAGTGGTGCGGTTGCATACGGTATTATTGCCTTGCTTCCTGTTGAACTCATTATGAATGTGGGAAGCGGGGCTGGTTTTGCCATGGTGTTCGCCATGTTGATTGCCGCAATCTTATGGAATTTGGGGACCTGGTTTCTGGGCATTCCAGCATCAAGTTCACATACCCTGATTGGTTCAATTTTAGGTGTAGGCATTATGAACTACATTCTAAATTCGAGTAACGGTGGTGCATCTGGCATAGATATGGATCAGGTGATTAAGGTCGGTAAGGCCTTACTGTTCTCTCCACTGATTGGTTTCGCCTTTGCGGCCATCGTCTTTTTATTGGTAAAAACAGTCTTTAAGCGTCAACTGGAATTATTCCAGCCGCCAGAAGGCAACAAGCCACCACCACCATTAATCCGTGCCATCCTGATCTTTACCTGTACAGGGGTAAGTTTTGCCCATGGTTCAAACGATGGTCAAAAGGGTATGGGGCTGATCATGTTGATTCTGATTGGTTTGGTGCCGTTGGCGTATTCTTTAAACAAGAATCTTGATGCAAAACACTTGCAGTCATTTGAACAGCTTTCAGTACAAACAGCGACAGTACTGAATGTCAATCAAAATGAATTATCTGATGAGAAAGCGCGTGCTGTACTCACTAAATATATTCAAACCAAAGAGCAAACACCTGAAGTTGTTCCAGCACTTGCCAGCATGACTGCACATTTGGGTGAGCGTGTTGCCAATTATGGTGACTTGAAAGCCATTCCAGAGGCAGCGGTCAGTGAAATCCGTAATGATATGTACCTAAGTACCACCACATTCAAACGTCTGGATAAGGCTCAGGCTTTACCTGGAATGAATCAGGATCAGGCAAAAGTTGTCAAAGAATACCGTAGTAACCTGGATTCATTCCTGCAATACATCCCGAACTGGGTGAAAGTTGCGGTGGCCTTGGCCTTGGGGCTGGGTACGATGGTAGGCTGGAAACGTATCGTGGTGACTGTAGGCGAGCGTATTGGTAAGAACCACATGACCTATGGGCAGGGGATGTCGGCTGAACTTGTTGCGATGAGTACAATTGCTGCTGCTGATGGCTTGGGTATGCCTGTATCGACTACACACGTTTTAAATAGTGCGGTTGCAGGTACAATGGTTGCGAACAAGTCTGGACTCAACTTTGCGACAGTGAAAACAATCCTTTCCGCATGGATATTTACCTTGCCCGCAACGATTACAATCTCAGGCGGACTATACTGGTTGTTCCTACAGTTCGTGTCTTGATTGCAAAGAGTCGAATCTAACGTTTTAAACGCCTTGCTTCAGCAAGGCTTTTTTTTGATCAAAATATCTGTTTTGTATCGCCTTATCTAAAAAATATAAAAAGTCTATTCCTCAAATGAGGAATATTTTTTTAACAAAAAATAACATACTATCTAGCAGTTAGAATATTTGTTTTTTGAAATGGATTCATTCGGGGGAATGGTTAAATGAATATCAAGCTTTGGACAACGGGTCTGGCAATTGCGGTGATGGGAACAGGTTCAGTATTCGCAAAGGATATCTTTACTGCTGAAGTGCAGGTGGATGGTGTGACCCAGATGATTGGCTATAACAAGATCCTGAATGTTGCCGATCAGTATGAATCTGAAAATATGCGTAAAATCTTTCCAAACTATTCAGATACATCCGCCGTCAGTGCAAAACTGGATTTGCGCAATGTGCCTGTCAACCTCAGTTATGCCCAGAACTCATCTACCCTGGTATTTAAGATTCCGTCATTAGGCATTGAGCGTACCTATACAGGTGCGACCCGTGAGGAAAGTAAGGAAAAATTTGTTGATGCGCTGGAAGGCTTGGATAAAGACCTGTTAAAAGCCTTAACCAAAGAGTGGGTGAAAAACTCACCAATTGATCCTGTAGCTGGTAACCCAACCAGTTTGCTTTCAAGCATGGCTGTTTCAATGACAGACAGCTTATCTGATGTGGCAACCAATCAGGCATTTGGCTTAAAAGGGCAGTCCTCTTCCAGTTTTTCAATGATGCCACGTTTTGGTCGCTATACCCAATAGGGCTATGGTCTCAATGTTTATAACCTGCCATTGGCTTATTCACACTGGTTTGACTCCAAGAAAATGGGTCTGGTGATTGATGCACCAATTACCCTGGTGGATACAGAAGATGCACTTTCTGGCAGTTTGAATCTTGGTGTGGGGCTTAACTTTCAGGTCACTTCAAGTGATTCGATGACCTGGTATCTCATGCCACAGGTTCGTGTCGGTGCAACAGGGTCACAGGATTTTGGTACAGCAGCATTGATCTATGGTGGAGGACTAAGCAGCAACGCCCAATTCCCACTCAATGAGCGTTCTAATATCTCGATTATCAACATGATTTCTTACTATAAGACGGATGCGCTGCAAGTGGGTGATTTTGACAGTGGTTATGACCTGCAAAACACCATTTTCCGTAATGGGGTCGAGTATAGCCATGTCCTGCATAAAACAGTTGCAGGCAGTCCATTGATTGCCAAGTTACAGTATGCAAGAACAGATTTCTATGGCGATCAACTGTATTCTGACTTACAGCATGATCTTTCTGGCTCAATTGGCTTTAAAAACCTTAAACCAAAAGCATGGATTGATGAATACCGTGTTGGATTTACCTACACCTACGCGGACAATAACCTCAAAGGCTTTATGGTAAATGCGGGTTATACATTCTAATACGTCTGATCTAAAAATTACTCCCCAAATGAGGGATGGTTCTTAGACTGGTTTATCTATTAAGATAACAATAATAATAATCTGGTGATGGATTTTACATTTTAATGGAATCACATGACTGGGTAGCTTACCTTTACACTCCGCCATTCTCTATATAGGGAATGGCTTTTTTTTATCGTATTTTGTAGAGATGCATTTTAAATACTTGAAATAACAAATTAAATACAATATGGTGATACAGGAATGAAACCTGATACATAAATGTAATGGATTTACTTGAAAATTACTATAATGAATTATGTGAACTGATTTATCAGATTCCCCTAAATAAAGATGGATGGTTTAACTTTTCCAAAGAATTACTTAAAATCTTGAATGTGTCTTATGTGCATATTCAGGCTATCGACTTTTCCTATAATGTATTGTCTTTTAGCAATGGTGTTGGTTCCCTGCCATTAGAGGCGTATACCTTGGCTGAACTGGATTATCTGCGTTATCCAACTGAGGCAGACCCACGCTGGGGGAAATTTCTGGACCCTGAACGAAAGGGCTGGTATCAATGCCATAAGCATGTACCTGAAGAATTTGTGGAAAAATCTGATTTATATCAAAAGATTCTCTTACCTTGTGGTCTACGGTATGTGGCAACCCATGAGCTGATTTTGGATGAAAAACTGTGTGTGTTCTGGAGTGTGAGTACCTCACAGCAACGGCAACCGCTGAACCCGCAGGAGTTGGCATTTCTGGATCGCTTATTGCCACATTTAAAACGTATTGTCATGGCACAGCGGCATTTATATGAATTTTCCCTGGATAATATCGTTGGCTATAACCTGATTGATAAATTGGCGCAGCCGATTATGCTGCTGAATTTATCTGGGCAGGTTGTCCATAACAATCCAGTGATGCAACGTTTTTTGGCGGAAAATGAATGTGTACAGGTCACCAATCAGCGACTGACTTTACCAGAAAAAGATCAGATTCAGTTTTTAGAAAAGCTTTATCAAATTGAGGAGGTATTTCGATATAAACAAGCACAGTTGGAACAGTATAAAGACATAAAGTTTTTAATTAAAGAAACAGGGCATAGCTTATCCTGCACAATCAATTTACTGGTTTCTGAAAAGGAAATGTCATTTTTTGGTATTCGCCCTTTGGTGATGCTGAGTTTTGATGATGTGCAAATAACATCCATTAAAAATCAAGACATTCAGAAAAAATATCACTTAAATCATGACTATCTAAAACAAACCTATAACCTGACCAAAAGGGAACTGGAGCTTTGTGACCTGTTTGTGAATGGCATGAATCTGGAACAGGTTGCAGAAAAAATGGGGCTGACCAGAAGCTCAATACGTACCTATCTTAGAAATATCTTTGCAAAAACACCTTGCAGCTCTCAGGTGGAGTTGATGCAGTTACTGATGAGTATCCGTAGTTAATATTAAGCCAACGTGGTTTTATAGCGGTAAAGCTTAAATTTTGTTTAAAACATCCTTAAATGAGGATATGTGCAAATTGTGTGACTCAGTTAGCATGAACCTGTGTACGATTTAACTCGGGGGATACACGGATGTTGGCTGAACAAGAAAACAAAGTGATTGGCATGATCTACGAGGCTGCCTTAAACCCAGCCTTATGGCAGGATGTACTGACTGAAATTGTTGATTTTACTGGAAGTACCACCGCGATTTTTACCGCAACCGACCAATTAAGCCCGAATTATGATTTTGTCTTTACCCATAATATACCACCTGAAGGCATGTTGGCTTATCAGGATGAGCAGGTCAAAGTTATTGATATGCGGATTCATGCACCTTATTGGATGGAAAAAGCTTTAGGTGAGACGGTTCTGCAAACTTTTGCTTTTTATGCAGATATGCCCAAAGACACAGATCAATTTATCTTTTATGAAAAATGTGCCAAACCCACTAACATTACGCATGTGGCGGCAGTTTTGTTGGAACGGAGTGCCTATAGTTGGGCGGTATTTGCTGTACACCGTTCACCACAATTAGATGAATATAGCGAACAGGAAGAAAAAATATTAAAGCGTTTAGGGGTACATTTACGCCGTGCATTACAGATCTACCGTCAGATCACACTATTGCAGGAAGATAAGAGGAATATTTATCAAGTATTGGATCGTTTTAAAATAGGCGTGATCTTAATAAATCAGGATTACCGCTTATGCTATGCTAATGCAATTGTAAAGAAAGTATTTGAAAAGTCATCTATATTGGAACTGGATAAAAATAATAGTTTAAAGACCTTAAAAATTTTTCAGGAAAAATTAAATCAGCTTATACGTAGTGCCTTATTTGAAGACAATGATTTAAATAATGAAACAGGCGGGGTATTGGCACTTTATGATGATAATGACAGTTCATTAATGCTCAGCATTTTACCTTTTTCAGAAACGAAAACCCATTGCCATCAAAAACAGGCAATTATTTTTGTGACCCAAACCAATCAACCGCAACATCTGGCAAGAGATTATCTATTACAAAAATATAAACTGGCAAAACGTGAAATCGAGGTTTGCGACTTATTTATTAATGGCATGAATTTAGAACAGATTGCCGAAAAAATGAATATTACTTATGGATCTGTTCGTATTTATCTTAAAAATATTTTTGCTAAAACAGCATGTAATTCCCAGGCTGAACTGATGCAGTTGTTGATGGGCGTAACGCTTGAGTTTGAGCATATTTAATAGTTTCTCTATTTTAATCTCCGCAAAAAACTATTGTATTTAACTTTAGCTAAATTATTTACCCGAATATTTGAAACAGAGGAAATTCTTCATTTCATAGTGTTCTATTTGATTAACTCATTGGCTTTAGTGTGCTGCAATTTTTTATAAGGTGATATTCCCAATTGGGAATACCTGCAATCAGGATGGTTTAGTTAGCATGAATGCTAACATTTACGATAAAGGAAGATAGCCATGAAGCATTCACTTATGTATACAGCTTTGCTGAGTGCCACGTTGGTGATGGCAGGTTGTGGTAGTGATAATGATGATAGCCAGCCAGAAAATAATAACCCACCTGTAAATAATCCAGATTCAGGTTTAAGCGAAGCACAAAAGCAAAAGATTATAGCGGTGGCTGAACAAACAGGCACCATTAGCCTAAAAGAAAGCTTGCTGTCTGGTGTAGTTGATACTCTACTTTATGGGACTGATGAAGCGGATCAAGATGTAAATTGTACTTCAGGCAGTTATAGCAAAGCTGGTGATGTAATTACCTTTAACAACTGCAATGGATTATTTAAAGCCACCACAGGTCTTAACCAAGATCAGAATTTAACCGCAAGTGGTCAGGTCACCATTACAGAGGCTGGTTATGAATATCAAAATCTGGTTCTGGTGGCTGCTGATGGTGGATCTAAAACCGTAAACGGCCTATTGGAACTTTCTGATAGCGCAACTGTCAGTACAGTGTCTACTGACAGTCTAAAAGTAAAAACAATTGAGAAGAATGGAACTGCTTCTGCGGAGGTGAACTATACACTGACAGATTATAAATTGACCTATCGCTTAAACAGCGCGACCGAAGTTGCCTTAAATGCACAGGGTACACTTGCAGCCATCAATAGTTCCGTAGGCGACTATAGTGTCAAGTTTGAAACCACATCACCGCTTTTAATGCAACGTGATCCAGAAGAAGATGAAGTCATTGGCTATCCGTATGCAGGTGTGCTGAAAGTAACGAATACCAGCTATGGGTCAATCACGACATTGACTGCAAATACAGATAAGAGAACGGTTCGTTATGTAGTCAGTGTTGCAGAAAAAGAACTAGCAAGCGGAACAAAGAACTGGTCGGAAGTTCTAGGTTACAACTAAGGAAAATTATCCCATCAGGTCAGACTTGGTGGGATTTTTAGCTTAGATTTTCCTTGAACAGGAATATCGTAAAATTTTTAATGGATATACAAAAGTATATTTTAAAAGGAGATGGAAAATGAAACGTCAAGTTTTATCGGGTTTAAGTGCGTTGGTGATTGCTGGAACATTGATACCTGCTATAACAAATGCAGAAACAAGAGCAGAGTTAACTATTGATCCTGATGGTAGTATTATGAGAAGGGCGACACAAAGTGCAAATACAGAAGCTAAAACTTTAGCTCTAAAAAATAAAGAGGCTGTATTACGGCAGGAAGATGATAGTTGGACTGATTATGATCTGTGGAGTCATATTCCTAAAGATCAAAATGCAATTAATGCCCTAAGAAAAAATCCAATGCAGCAATATATGTGTGAGCGTTTAGAAAAGAAAGCCCAAGAGAAGTTTGCTAAAGGTAAATATTTTAGTTTATTAGATTCTGCTCAAGTTCAAGAAAAATATTTTGATAGAAATAGTGCAAGAGTAGGAAGTTGTAACTGTGAGTTTGTTATGGCTGATGTGACACATCAACATCCTAAGGTATATTGTAAAGTTCCTGTTTATTATAAGAGTTTAATTTATAAAGGTAAGTAATATGTAGATTATTAAATAAGCTATGCTTTTATTTAAAGTATGGCTTATTTGAAAAAATTATATTCAAGGATGAGTGAAATGAAAAAAATAATGGTTTTAACCTCTGCTTTATTTTTAACAGGATGCACTACTTTATCATTAATGGGTCAATCAGGGGATGTTTTCTGTGATAAAAAATATTTATTCAAATCTGAATTTACCCCAAAAAAGCCTGATGATTTTAAATCTCGAAAATTTTCTCATTATAAACTTGCAGATGATGGATACATTTATGTTTTAGCAGCGGCTTTAGCTTTACAATCAAAAGATGATCCTAAAAAAGAACCTCATTTTTTTCCCACTCCAAAATATTTAGAACAAGTAGGTGATAAACCTTCTTTTAAAGGCAAAGGTGGTTTTGAAGCAAGAACATATATTTACACTTCTGAAACAGGAAAAAAAGAAATTATTATTGCGTTTGCAGGTTCCCAAAGTGGGATGCAAATTTTTCCAGATTGGGTCTTGACGAATGGTTTTAGAGTTGACACTCAATACAATGAGGCGAAAGAATATATGTTAAGAATGAGAAAAGAACTTCATGAACAAGGAAAGTCTTATCCAATAGTAGTTACAGGTTTTTCATTGGGCGGCGGTTTAGCTTCTCATGTAGCACTTCACCCAGATACAAATAATCTAGTTAAAAAAGTATGGATATTCAATCCAAGCCCTATTATATATCCAGAATTTTTTTATGCTGAAAAAACTCCAAAAGAGTTAGATAACCGTTTTCACTTGGCAGCAACTAGAAAGGAATTTGTTCAACGTATGCCTTTTGCCAAAAATTTATAAAGCATTCCTTTGTACACGACAAAAAAAGATAACTCATTGAAATAATGGCATAATACTTGTTTTCTGACGACGAATATGATGACACATTTCAATGAGTTACATCTCATCTTAAACAAATATCTAAAGTGGAACAAGTCACATGTAAAATGTTTTACACTGATTATGATTGCATTAATTGTAAAACAGACATGTAATCTTTCTTCTGCATCTAAAGCCTTACCCATCAAGTGCTTACCACAATCATTTTATCGACGTATACAACGCTTCTTTGCAGATCAGTATTTTGATTATCGTCAAATTTCTCAGTTAATTTTCAATATATTTTCATTCGACAAAGTGCAACTGACTTTAGATAGAACCAATTGGAAATGGGGAAAACGAGATATCAATATCTTGATGTTAGCCATCGTCTATCGTGGAATAGCGATACCTATTGTTTGGACATTGCTCAATAAACGTGGAAATTCAGATACAAAAGAGCGTATTGCTTTGATTCAACGCTTTATCTCTATTTTTGGTAAAGACCGTATTGTGAATGTGTTCGCAGACAGAGAATTTATCGGTGAGAAATGGTTTACATGGTTAATTGAAAATGACATTAACTTCTGTATACGTGTTAAAAAAACTTTATTGTGACCAATCACTTAGCCAGGAATCATAAAATTAGTGATTTATTTCGTCATCTTCAAGTTGGTCAAACTGAATGTCGTAAACGACGTATTTGGGTTGGTCGAGTAAAACTGTATATTAGTGCGCTACGATTAGAAGATGGAGAACTTTTACTTGTTGTTTCTCCTATGTTTAATGCTTCTGCTATTCGTGATTATGCATTACGCTGGGAAATCGAAACCTTATTTAGTTGTCTCAAAGGACGTGGATTCAATCTTGAAAATACTCGTTTAACAGACCCTGGACGAGTCAAGAAATTGATAGCAGTGCTAGCTATCGGTTTCTGTTGGTGCTATTTAACAGGTGAATGGCAACATGATCGAAAAAAAGCGATAAAAATAAAGAAGCATGGACGACTTTCAGTAAGTTTATTTCGCTACGGTTTGGACTATGTTCAAATGGCTATTCTACGTTTGATTGGTTTTGGAAAAAAAGAAGAATTTAAGAAAGTGCTAGCAATTTTAAGAAAGAAAAAGCCTGATAGGACAAGGATCCTATGAAATTTGTCGTGTACAGAGAAAGCATTCATACCAGTGGCACAAAGATCTAATAAATTTGATCAAGTTGATGGAAATCTAATTTATAGCCACTTCAGATGGGTACTTGGTCGTAATGTAATACTCTATGCTGACCACTATGAAGAAGTAAATAATGGTATTGCAGATGGTAGACCAAGACAAATTATAAATAATAGTGAATTTGCATCCTGCAAGCTACAAAATGAACCGTGGTATAAACGATTAGTTGAAGCTATAAAATATTAATCTAATTTTATTAAGTGGAAAATAAAATCTTTATATATTATTTCTAATATTTGATATTTATAAAATTTTTATTGACAGCCTTGTTGTTTGTGATGAGCCATTTAGCTTATGCTGCATCTGATATTCAAAAAGGCGATATTTTGGCATTTGATCCGAATGTAGCATGTGGTATGTTAGAGACTAAATTGAAAAAGATGGAACAGACGCTTGCCGAAAAAAAGGACATCATAAAAGATTCTGAGAAAAGTTTAACAAGTGCTGCAACCCCTTCTATCAAGTATGGAAATATTCTTTTAGAATATCATAGAACGCTAGATCAATTTAATTCTATGAAAAAAGATTATGATAGACTGGTAGTAGCACAAGAAAAATATTGGGTGGTGTATCAAAAAGTATGCTAAAAAAAGCAGGTTGAATTTTGATAAAATAGAGAAATGCAAATAACTCTAGAAATCAAATGTCCAACCTGCCTCAGTGACAGTATAAAGAAAAATGGCATCAAAGTAGATGGGAAACAAAATTACCAATGCAAAGACTGCAAACGTCAGTTTATTGGTGACCATGCTCTGAGCTATCTAGGATGTAATTCTGGCATTACTCGTAAAATATTACAGTTAATGGTCAGAGGCAGCGGTATACGAGATATCGCTGAAGTTGAGCGCATTAGTATCGGTAAAGTCTTACGGACTTTAACTGAATCGGCCTATCAAATTCAGCCTAAACAAAGTCATTATGAATCTCTCGAAGTAGATGAATTCTGGACTTTTGTTGGAAATAAAAATAATAAACAATGGCTTATTTACGCCTACCATCGAGAAACAGGTGAGATTGTTGCTTATGTTTGGGGTAAGAGAGATTTAGCTACAGTCCAAAGGTTGAAGACAAAGCTTAAACAATTAGGTATTCACTACACCCGAATTGCAAGTGATCATTGGGACAGTTTCATCACTGCTTTTAAAAACTGCAAGCAAAGTATTGGTAAGTTTTTTACTGTAGGAATTGAAGGTAATAATTGCAAAATAAGGCATCGAATAAGGCGTGGTTTTAGAAGAAGTTGTAATTTCTCCAAAAAGCTTGAAAACCATTTTAAAGCCTTCGACTTAACCTTCTTTTACATCAATAATGGCTTCATTTAATGTCAGCATACTTTTTAAAACACCACCAAATATTGTATATCTGACCAAGACAAGCAAAGTATAAATTAGATATGAAAAATGTATTTAAAAGAGTCTTACTTATTATTACCTTATTTTGTATAAATAGCTGGCTTCATGCCAATCCAGTATTGGATAAAAAGCCAAAACTCTATGCAATCGTGATTGGTATTGGTGACTATCCTAATGCTCATTTTTCTTTACAGTATGCAAAAAATGATGCAACTGCCATCTATCAAAGACTAAAAGCACAAGTTGGATATACCTATACAGGGGGAAGTATTCAACTTTTGAATCAACCTTCACAAACCACACAGGTCGCTATTCAGCAGGCTTTTGAGAATATAAAATCCCAGATTAAACCAGAAGATATATTTATCTTATATATTGCAGGTGAAGCTTATCTTTTAGATGAAAAATATTATTTACTTAGCTCAAAAGCACAAGATTTTTCAGAAAAACAATTACACGATACAGGCTTAAGTACGACACAACTAAAAAACTTGATCGCAAATATTCCTGCTATAAACAAACTTATTTTAATTGATACGCCTATGAGTGATTCAGTTATAAAAATAACTGACTTATTTGCTACCAATAATATTAAAGCGTGTAAATCAGGCATGATATTAACCGCAGGGCATTATGCAATTGAAGACGGATTTAGGGGACATAGCCTATTCACTTATGCAGTGCTTGATGCCTTATCTGGAATAGCTGATACCAATAAAAATGGTTTTATTGAAAGTAATGAACTTGCACAATATGTTCGGGCAATCGTACCAGCCGTTGCAAAACATGAATTTGATCATCATCAAATGCCCTATATAGATCAATGTGGTGGCAATCTACAGTTAAAGAAGATTTAAGAAGCGTGATTGCTAATATAGTCCCTTGACTGGATCTGTATAGCAGATTATATTGCTTGTATTACGTATTGTAATACAAGGTGGAAGAAGAACATGATTACAGTCCGTTTACCACAGGAACTCGAACAAAAACTCATCCTGTTTGCACAGCATAAGCACAAATCCAAGTCCGAAGTCATAAAGGAAGCACTAGAAAAACTGCTGGCTCAGGAACAAGCCCAGCAAGACTCCTATAGCTTGGGAGAAGCTTATTTTGGTCGCCATCAAAGTGGTGATGGAACATTATCAACCACATACAAAGCAAAATTAAAGAGTAAGTTACATGCTAAATATGATTCTCATTGATGCAGGACCTTTAATTGCGTTATTTGATCGCAGTGATCGTTATCATGTGCAGATCAAGGATTTTTTACAACAAGGTCGATATAAGTTAATTACGACAACGGCTGTAATGACCGAAGTCCTGCATATGATTGATTTTAATGTAGAGGTGCAACTTGATTTTTTACAATGGGTTGCTCTGCAAGGTGTATTACTACAAGAAATCTCACAACAGGATATTAGTCGAATTATAGAACTGACCCGTAAATACAGTGACCGACCAATGGACTTTGCCGATGCAACATTAGTGATTGCAGCAGAAAAAACAGGCATTCGAAAAATTATCAGTATTGATACCGATTTTGATATTTATCGACTACCAAATAAGGTACAGATTGAAAATGTATTTCGTATCTAAACTATTAAAAATATGTATTTATTTGATGTTATTGGTATTTAGTTCTCCAATTTACGCCAAAAACCCAACATTTCAGGATTATCCTGCACAAACTTATACACGCAAAAATCAGCAACTGAAACTTAATCCACAAACTCGAAAATATAAAACTTTATTCAAACAAATGTCACAGCAACCTCCTAACTTTGCAGGGCATTATGTTATGGAAACAGTAGGCTGTGGTGGAGGATGTAGCTTTGCTTTAGCCTATAATGTCAAAACAGGGCAGAGCTTTGTATTGCCTGATACTTTTGCTGATTGTTATATTAAAGAGAAAGGCTTTAAACAAAACGATATTTTTTACCAAAAAGATAGCCGTTTAGTCATGGCAGTCGGTAGTCGTCATGGTGATCAGGCACAATGTGAAACGGTATATTATCTTGTTGAAAATAATCACTTTAAAGAAATTTCCAGACAATAGAGATAACAACATCATATGTTTATACAAAAAGGAAAAATTCGATTTTCTCAAAAAGAAGTTTGGAATTTAGATACCCATTTAGCCAAAATTATTTTTATAGGCTTGGTGCAGTTTAAACAATCAAAACGACATGGTACACCATCCGCATTTTTAACAGAAAGTACCATAGAACATCCATTTGGAACGGCAACAGAAGAAACCAGACAAGCATGGGAAGAGACTTTAGATCAAATGATCTATGCTTTTTCACCACAACAGGAATATGATGAAATTGAACCAAGTATTTATGATTTAAAAATAATTGAGGATGTGGAGCGGCAAAGCAACTCTGATGACAGTATTCCAATCAAGATGCTCACTATTCCGAAAGCGGGTATTACTGAAAGAGATATAGAAACTTACAAACAACGTAAACAACAATGGGAACAGGCGGATATTCTGAAAAGAGAGCAGGGACGAATATTATTTGCAAAATATTTTCATTGTCTTTGGGATTAAAACAAGCAAAAAAATGGCTACCCTAAAGTAGCCATTTTATTTACTAACACATTTTAAGCCTGTTGAATTCCAGCAACAACCCAATCCTGTTGTGAACCAGCAGGTTTAACAAAATGCCAGATCTCAGTAAATGGTTGTGGCAGGCTGTTTAAGTCTTCACTTACAGTTCCTGTAAAACGCACGCTGACAACATATTGACCATTTTCAGTTACAGTGTCTGCCACCATTGCATTCAGGTTACTAAATTCAGCAACATCCTGATCCTGATTTGCCATGATGTCCTGATACATTGAATTAAAAAGCTCAGGTGTTAAATAACGACGAATTTCTTCAACATTACTTGCACTATTGACAGATTGAATGTGGTTGAAACGCTGACGTGCAACACGCAGGAATGTAGCAGGTTCAGTACCATCAGGAAGCTGATTGCCATTACTCATTGAAGCGCCACCAAAAGGTGCTTGAGTTGCTGCACCACCAGCGACGGATTGACCAAAAATATTGGTATTGTGGCCTGTTTGGTGGGCATTGGCCTGAGGTGGCGTTTGGCGGCCAAAATTATTCTGACCACCATTGTTTGGTGCATAAGGATTATTCGCCGCTAATTTTTTTTTTGCGCCCAATTTACGGAACACAAAGAAAGCGATAGCAGCTGCAAGAAGAACCCAAAGCCAGCTAGGAATGCCACCTTTTTCTTCTTGTTGAGCTTGTTCAGCAGTTTGTTGTTCTGTTGCAGTTGGATTCTTATCATCAGCAAGCGCATTTGCAGCAACAGCACCTACAGCAGCACCTGCCACACCAGCAGCAACCATTGAACCTACACCAGGACCTGATTTTTGCGGAGCAGTTGTTTGTTGTTGAGTCGGAGTCGCTTGACGAGGTTGTTGGTACGACTGGCTAGTTGAGCTAGAACGGCTCATACCATGACTTTTACCGCCACCTGCACGTTTTGCCTCCGCAATCGGTGCTGCAACCAAAGTCGCCATTAATAAAGCTGCCATCAAGCCACGCTGGTGTACTTGCATCGAAAATTCCTATCTAAATCCAATTTGTAAATGTATTTATGCAGGTATTTATGCGTAATTTCAACCAGAAAAGTATGTTTTTTTATGTCAAAGCCTGTTTTAACCTAGCCTAATTCATCGCTCAGCTGCATGGCCTCAGTCAAGGCCTCATGTAAACGTGCTACAGCAATGATCTGAACACCGTCAACTGATTTCTGTGGTGCATTGGCCCTTGGTAAAATCACATATTTAAAACCATGCTTGGCGGCTTCCTTTAAACGTTCCTGACCATTTGGAACAGGACGGATTTCGCCAGACAAACCCACTTCACCAAAAACGGCCAATTGTTGTGGCAAGGCCTTACCACGTAGGCTGGAGGCACAGGCTAGTAACACGGCAAGGTCTGAACCTGTTTCGGTAATTTTTAAACCACCGACCACATTGACATAGACATCCTGACCAGACGTTTGCACACCGCCATGACGATGCATTACGGCAAGTAGCATATTTAAACGGTTTTGCTCAAGACCCAGTGCCACACGTCTTGGCTGTCCATGTGCATCATCCACCAGTGCCTGTACTTCAACCAGCAGGGGACGAGTACCTTCGCGGCTAATCATCACAATTGAACCAGGAATGGCTTCATCATAACGACTCAGGAAGATGGCGGATGGATTGGCGACTTCACGCAGGCCTTTATCGGTCATGCCAAACACACCCAGCTCATTGACTGCACCAAAACGGTTCTTTACTGCCCGAATCATGCGGTAACGCGAGTCAGATTGTCCCTCAAAGTACAAGACACAATCGACCATATGTTCCAGAACACGTGGCCCCGCAAGTGAACCCTCTTTGGTGACATGGCCTACAATAAACAATGCTGTACCACTATTTTTAGCAAAACGGGTCAGTAGGGCGGCAGATTCACGAATTTGTGACACGCCACCAGGCGCCGACTGTAGGGTTTCGGTATAGAGTGTCTGAATTGAATCCAGAATTGCCACGACAGGCTTTTCCTGTGCCAAAACCTCACAAATACGTTCCACACAGGTTTCTGCCATTACCCTAAGCTGATCTGTGGGAAGATCAAGGCGTTGTGCGCGTAGTGCGACTTGAGAAAGGGATTCTTCGCCTGTGACATATAAGGCATTGCTTTTCTTGCTTGCCATGTGTGTTGCGGTCTGGAGCAGAATGGTCGATTTACCAATACCAGGATCCCCGCCAATCAGCACCACAGAACCTGTGACCAGCCCACCGCCGAGCACACGGTCAAATTCACTAATTCCTGTCGGAAGACGGGTTTCACGTGAGACTGAAATCTGATTCAATGTGGTGATATTGGCAACCTGTCCTGCATACCCCCCCATTTTGGGGCGGGCACGATGGGAAATTGTTGATTCTAAACGTACCTCGGTCAAGCTGTTCCATTCACCACATTCTGAACATTGTCCTGCCCACTTGGGGTGATCAGCGCCACACTGTTCACAACGATAAACTGTTTTAACTTTGCTCATATTTAAGATACGTGATGGATCAATCAAAATTATTGAAAATGTAGCAATAGCGTATCCGAAATACAAATTTTATCTACAGACAGTCGCCAAAGTTGAGTTTGGCACGTAAACTGCTAGGCACAAGGAATGCCAGTTTAAATATAAAGGAGAGGAAAATTGATTGAAAAAGCAACTAAAAAACCTGAAATTTTAAAAATCTGAAGAAAATCTGCAAAAACTTTTTCTATTGTTAAAGTTTTTAAGCTAATTTTGTGACATAAAAACTGAGAGTTGAATATAACAATGTCAAATGAGTTTCTTGAGCCATCCAGTGAAAATGGAGGGCTGCACCGTAGTTTGTCCAACCGACACTTACAGTTGATTGCAATTGGTGGAGCAATTGGAACAGGATTGTTTATGGGATCGGGCAAAACCATTAGTTTGGCTGGTCCATCCATTCTGTTCATTTATGGCCTAATTGGTGTGATGGTGTTTTTCGTCATGCGAGCATTGGGCGAACTGTTGTTATCCAACCTGAATTATAAATCTTTTATTGACTTATCCACTGATTTAATTGGTCCCTGGGCGGGTTATTTTGTGGGCTGGACCTATTGGTTGTGTTGGGTCACCATTGGTATCGCCGATCTGTCTGCCATTATCTACTATCTGGAATTTTTCAATGGGGGGGAATCCTTTACACCAATGGGTGGATTGCTGATCAGTACGGTTGCAATTCTATTTGTACTTGGACTGAATCTGGTCACTGTGAAGCTGTTTGGTGAAATGGAATTCTGGTTTGCAATGGTCAAGATCACGGCGATTATTGTGTTGATCGCCGTTGGTTTATGGATGATCTTTACGGGATTCACTAATGCTGCGGGTACAACGGCAAGTGTTAGTAACTTGTGGACACATGGTGGTATGTTCCCTAAAGGGTTAGATGGCTTCCTCGCAGGCTTCCAAATTGCAATTTTCGCCTTTGTGGGTGTGGAGCTGGTCGGTACAACCGCTGCTGAAACACAAGATCCAAAACGTAACTTGCCGAAAGCGATTAACTCAATTCCAATTCGTATCATTATTTTCTATGTATTGGCATTGTTTGTGGTGATGTGTGTAACACCTTGGGATCAAATCAACCCTAAAGTCAGCCCATTCGTAAACATCTTCTCACAAGCAGGTATTGCCTCTGCTGCAATTATCATGAATCTGGTGGTGCTGTCTTCGGTCATGTCATCGATGAATAGCGGGGTGTTTTCGACCAGTCGAATGCTTTTTGGTTTGTCTGGCGAAAAACAAGCACCAAAATTCTTTGCTAAGCTATCCAAAGTTGCTGTGCCTGCCAATGCCTTATTGTTTTCTGCATTATGTATTTTCTTAGGTGCTGTGGTGCAGTTTGTCTATAAGGTGCAAACGGGCAGTAATGATGAGGTGACGGCATTTACCTTGGCAACGACATTATCGACAATATTGTTTATTTGTGTGTGGATGATGATTATGTGGAGTTATATTAATTACCGTAAGCGCTCACCTGAACTGCATGCACAGTCAAACTTTAAGCTGCCAGGAGGCGTGTTTACTTGCTGGGTTGTGATTGCTTTTTTCTCAGCAACGATTTATTTTCTTGCCCTAGATGAAACAACGTTTGAGTCTCTAAAGGTCAGTCCACTTTGGCTGCTTATTTTGGCAATAGGATATTATTTGTTTTATCGTCCTAAGCATGTACAAAAATAGTTATCTTTTATGGTTAAAGCGCTAGTGAATCACTGGCGCTTTTTTTGTTGTTGAAGTATTGAAAAATCAGTAAAAGTTTTGGTACGAGTTAAAATCAGGCTATACTTTAACAATATTTTTTTAGCATTATTGATTATGCAACGTATATTTTTATTTGGATTACAAGGTGTACTGTTATTGCTTTTGACAGCATGCGGGCAGTCTGGCGCACTCATCAAGGCAAATGATGTAGAGCAAGATAAACGAGCAAAGTATTTGCTCTATAAGCATCCAAAAGCACCGAGCGTAAACGCAGAACACAGCGATTCAACCACATCAACTACAGAATTGGGTCAGCAACCATGAGTTTTAATCGTCAAAATGGGGCGTTATACGCCGAAAATTATGCTCTTGAAGAGTTAGCTACGCTATACGGAACACCGTTATATGTATACTCGCGTAAAGCTTTGACTCAGCATTATCAAGATATGGATCGTGCTTTTTCTTATATCGATCATCAGATTTGCTTTTCAGTTAAGTCGAATTCTAATATTGCTGTACTCAATGTACTGGCACGTTTAGGTGCTGGTTTTGATATTGTGACGGGTGGGGAGTTGGCGCGGGTGCTTGCTGCGGGTGGTGAACCAAGTAAAATAGTATTTTCTGGCTTAGGAAAATCCGAGGCAGATATTAAAAAAGCACTCGAGGTTGGGATTGCTTGTTTTAATGTGGAGTCTTATGCCGAACTTGACCGAATTCAAAAAGTGGCTGCGCAATTAGGTAAACAAGCCCCTATTTCTTTACGCGTCAATCCTGATGTCGATGCAAAAACGCATCCTTATATTTCTACAGGATTGAAAGAAAATAAGTTTGGTATTCCTAGTGATAGTGTCTTTGATACCTATAAGTATGCTGCAAGTTTGGCAAACTTAGATATCGTCGGCATTGATTGTCATATTGGTTCGCAGCTCACTGAAACACAACCATTTGTTGATGCGCTTGCACGTATTGAGCTCATGATCACAGAGCTTAAAAATATGGGGATTAATTTGCGCCACATCGATATTGGTGGCGGTTTAGGTGTGGTTTATAAAGATGAAACACCACCTACTATGGCTGAGTATGCCAATGCGCTGCGCCCAGCATTAGAAAAATTAGGGCTTAAAGTATATATGGAGCCAGGGCGCTGTATCAGTGCCAACGCAGGTGTACTTTTGACTAAAGTCGATTTGTTGAAGCCAACCACACACCGTAATTTTGCTATCGTGGATGCAGCGATGAATGATTTAATTCGTCCTTCTTTATATAGTGCTTGGCATGATGTTGTCGCAGTTACGCCACATCAAAATAGTGCAACAAAAACATGGGATATTGTTGGTGCAATCTGTGAAACTGGCGATTTTCTCGGTAAAGAGCGTGATTTGGCATTGCAGGAAAATGATGTTCTCGCTGTATTGGGCGCAGGTGCCTACGGTTTTGTCATGAGTTCAAACTACAATACCCGTGGTCGCGCTGCCGAAGTCATGGTCAATGGTGATCAAGCCTATTTAATTCGTGAACGTGAAAGCATAGAATCACTTTGGGAAAAAGAGCGTTTGTTGCCTGAGGAGTAAATTGAGATGTATTTAGAATTTACCAAAATGCATGGTCTGGGCAATGATTTTATGGTTGTTGACCTGATCACGCAGCGAGCTTATTTAGATACTTTAACCATTCAACGTTTAGCCGATCGTCATTTTGGTGTGGGTTTTGATCAACTTTTGATTGTTGAACCACCTGATTTTCCAGATGTTGATTTTAAATATCGAATTTTTAATGCTGATGGTTCAGAAGTAGAACAATGTGGTAATGGTGTACGTTGCTTCGCCCGTTTTGTGCATGAGCGTCAATTGACCACCAAAACCAAAATTCGTGTGCAGACCAAGGCTGGGATTGTTGAACCTGAATTAGGTGCAAATGGTTGGGTTCGGGTCAATATGGGGCCGCCAAAATTTCTTCCTGAAGAAATTCCATTTATTACTCAGGAACATGAAGATGCTGAGGGCTTATATCAACTGGAACTTGCAGATAATAAAAGCATCAATATTGATGTGGTGAACATGGGCAACCCTCATGCTGTGACTATTGTACCTGATGTATTAACTGCTGATGTTGAGCGTATCGGCCCCCAAGTAGAATCACACGCACGTTTTCCTGCACGTGTAAATGCGGGTTTTATGCAAATCATTGATGAAAAGCATATCCGTTTGCGTGTATATGAACGTGGTGTGGGTGAGACCTTGGCCTGTGGTACAGGGGCTTGCGCGGCTGCGGTCAGTGGTATGCGCCGTGGTTTACTTGCCAATGAGGTTGAAGTCCAGCTTGCTGGCGGTAAGCTACATATTGCCTGGCGTGAGGGTGATGTGGTCTGGATGACAGGTCCAACCACGCATGTGTATGATGCGCGTCTGGATTTAAGATATTTCCAAGGTTAATCTTGGAATAAGTAGACATTCCTAAATGGGGGTGTCTACATGAAGAGAAAATTATAATTTCAAAGGATAACAATGAATAACTTGGTTTTCTTTCCAGGCGCATCAGGTAATACCCAATTCTGGAATCCTTTGATCGCACAATTGCCTAAGAGCTATACCAAACAGGTCATTGCCTATCCAGGTTTTCATGGTGTGGCTGCACATCCAGATATAAATAGTTTTGATGATTTAACCGATTATGTGGTTGCACAAATTCAACAACCCTCGATTTTAATTGCTCAATCAATGGGTGGTATTTTTGCCATCGCAGCCACATTACAAAAGACTGATCTGATCAAAGGCTTGGTTCTGATGGCAACTTCGGGAGGTATCAATTTAGACCCGTTTCAAGTTCGGGATTGGCGACAGGCGTATCAGCAAGAATATTTGCAATATCCTGATTGGTTTATCACAGCAAAGGTAGACTATGAAGCCGAATTGGCACATATTCAACAACAGGTTTTATTATTGTGGGGAGATCAGGACCTGATTAGCCCTGTTACTGTGGGACAACATTTACAGCATATCTTTAAGAAATCTGAGCTTTATGTGATTCAATGCGGAGAACATGATTTTGCTGAACAGTATGCAGATGAAGTTGCTATTTATATCAATGCTTTTATAAAGCAATTTTAGGGAGTTGAGTGTGCAGACAGCTTTACAACTACTTTCCATGTGGTTAAAAGAGCGGACAATTCAAAATCAGTCTGAACATACCATTACGGCCTATCAACGTGATCTTACTGATTTTTTTAAATTTTGTGAAAATAAACAATTACAACTACATGATGTTGAAGCTTCGGACTTGCGAGAATATTTAGCCGAGCGTGTTGAATGCGACCAACTCAGTTCCAGTAGCCTGCAACGTCACCTGACCTCCATTCGCCAATTTATGAAATGGGCTGAGCAAGGACAATATTTACAGCAGAATCCCTCAGAAGATTTTAAGTTAAAACGTCAACCCCGTCCCTTGCCAGGCATGATTGACATTGAAACCATCAACCAGATTCTGGATCAGCCTGCACCTGAAAAACCAATTGAGCAGCAATTATGGTCAAGGGACAGGGCGATGCTGGAGCTATTATATTCGAGTGGTCTACGTTTAGCCGAGTTACAGGGTTTAACTGTCAAGGATATTGATTTTAATCGACAGTTATTACGCATTACAGGTAAGGGCAATAAAACCCGAATTGTGCCTTTTGGAACCAAAGCTAAACAAAGTCTGGTTGAGTGGTTAAAAATCTATCGGATATGGCAGGGTGGTTTTGTAGCAGATTCAGCCGTGTTTATTTCACAGAAAGGTAACGCACTGACTTCACGACAGATTGAAAATCGGGTTAAGTTACAGGCCCAACGGGCAGGAATCAGTGTCGATTTGCATCCACATTTATTACGACATTGTTTTGCCAGTCATCTGCTTTCTGCCAGTGGCGATCTACGTGCAATTCAGGAAATGTTGGGTCATAGTAACCTATCCACCACCCAAATCTATACCCATCTCGACTTTGAGCAATTGATGAATGTATATGACAAAAGCCATCCTCGGGCACAAAAAAGCTGAATCCTGATATATTATGTTGCAAAATTGGACGTTAAATAGGCAACTCATTTTACAGAGCACACTTAAACAATGTTCTTACTTTATTGACCATTTTTTGCAAAAAGTGCTGAGTATTTGGATTTGCCCGAAATGATCAGTTACAGAACATCTGCTTTTTGTCTGCAAGATCTATTTTAGGTTGTTGAATTTTATAAAATATTAATAAAATCAAAATGTAATATTGATAAGAGCGGATAGCTCAATTGAGTTGATTTCTCAGTGCTCTAAATTAGTGAACTGAGCATTTCATCTTTTTTACAGCCACATGGGAAATTGTGACTTGACCGAAATGCCAAATACATTGCAAGATAGGGCACCTAAAAAGTTTCGATCGAAGAGTTAGAATGCTCTTCACTACATTTACTTGCTTAGAACAGCCGAGGATTACATGAAGGCTCTTGTCGCTGTAAAACGTGTGGTTGATGCCAACGTTAAAGTTCGTGTTAAGCCGGACAATAGTGGGGTTGACCTTACCAACGTTAAGATGTCAATCAACCCATTCTGTGAAATCGCAGTGGAAGAAGCGGTTCGCTTAAAAGAAAAAGGAACGATTTCAGAAATCGTTGTTGTTTCAGTGGGTTCTAAAGACGCGCAAGAACAAATTCGTTCTGCAATGGCTTTAGGTGCTGACCGTGGTATTTTAGTTGAAACTGCTGACGAAGTTGGCGCTTTAGAAGTTGCTAAAATTCTAAAAGGCGTTGTTGATGCTGAAAAACCAGAACTTATTCTTCTTGGTAAACAAGCAATTGATGATGACTCTAACCAGGTAGGTCAAATGCTTGGCGCTTTACTTGGTGCTGGTCAAGGTACTTTTGCATCTGAAGTTAAAGTTGACGGTGGTAAAGTACAAGTTACTCGTGAAATCGACGGCGGTTTACAAACTGTTGAGCTTGCACTTCCTGCAATCATCACAACTGACTTACGTCTGAATGAGCCACGTTATGCTGCTCTTCCAAACATTATGAAAGCGCGTAAAAAACCGCTTGATATTAAGTCTCCTGCTGATTATGGCGTTGCAACTGGTACTAAACTTAAAACAATTAAAGTTGAAGCACCTGCTGAACGTAAAGCTGGCGTACAAGTGAAGTCTGTAGACGAGCTTGTAGAAAAATTGAAAAACGAAGCGAAAGTGATCTAATACAGAAGGATACAATCATGAGTATTTTAGTTATCGCTGATCACAACAACCAGTCACTTAACGGTGCAACTTTAAACGTTGTTGCGGCAGCTCAAAAAATCGGTGGTGATATTACTGTATTAGTTGCTGGTTCTGGCGCTCAAGCAGTTGCTGATGCTGCTGCTAAAATTGCTGGTGTGAGCAAAGTATTACTTGCTGACAATGCTGCTTATGCGAACCAATTGGCTGAAAACGTTGCTAGCTTGGTTGCTGACATCGCAAAAGGCGGTTACAAATACGTATTAGCTGCTTCTACAACAACTGGTAAGAACATTCTTCCACGTGTTGCTGCACTTCTTGACGTAAGCATGATTTCAGACATCATTGCTGTTGAATCTGCAAATACTTTCAAGCGTCCTATCTATGCTGGTAACGCGATTGCAACTGTTCAATCAGATGAAGCGATTATCGTAGGTACAGTTCGTGGTACAGCATTTGATGCTGTAGCTGCTGAAGGCGGTTCTGCTGTAGTCGAAGCTGTTGCTGAGGTGAAAGATGCTGGTGTTTCTAAGTTTGTAAGCGAAGAAATCGTGAAACTTGATCGTCCAGAATTAACTGCTGCGCGTATCGTTGTTTCTGGTGGTCGTGGTGTAGGTTCTGGTGAAAACTATCACAAAGTACTTGACCCATTAGCTGACAAGCTTGGTGCTGCTCAAGGTGCTTCACGTGCTGCTGTAGATGCTGGCTTTGTACCAAACGACTTCCAAGTAGGTCAAACAGGTAAAATTGTTGCACCTGACTTGTATATTGCTGTTGGTATCTCTGGTGCGATTCAGCACTTGGCAGGTATGAAAGATTCTAAAGTTATTGTTGCAATCAACAAAGACGAAGAAGCACCAATCAACAGCGTTGCTGACTACTGGTTAGTGGGCGACTTGAACACTGTTGTACCTGAATTGGTATCTAAACTTTAATTCGCTCTGAATAAAGTTGAAGAACGCCCCGAAAGGGGTGTTTTTTTATGTTAAAAATAAGAATAAATAAATGAGAGCATTACCGATGAATTATACTTTTAAGACCTATTTTCTGATGCTGGCTCATTATAATCAGTGGGCAAATAACAAGTTGTTTGCAGTTTTAGAGGCTTTGCCTGAAACACAGTTGAATCAGGACTGTGGCGCTTATTTTAACTCACTGATTCAGACTGCAAATCATGTGTTGGTTGGGGATTTCCTCTGGTTTGAACGTATCTGTGGACTACAACCCTCGCGTTATGCACTGGATGATGTTTTATATCCAGACATAAAGGAATTAATTCAAGTTCGTAAAAACCATGATCAATCTTTAATTGATTATGTCCAGGTTCATGATCAATCAGCTTTTCATCAAGCATTGACCTATATTCGCCGTAACCAGACCTATACAGAGCCATTGATTGAAGTGTTGGCTCATATGTTTAATCATCAAACCCATCATCGTGGGCAAATGCATAATATGGTTTTCCAGTTGACAGGTATATCACTTGAGCTGGACTTGATTTATTTCCAAAGGGAAAATGCTTGCCTATATCATTAAATCGCGAGTACCAGACGCTGGAAAAATGAGTGATGTTACCTATCTTTAGTTGCTTATTTTTTAAGGAAAATATAAGTGAAATGGTCGAATTTTCGAGGATGCTGTGAGGTGAATCAAACAACTGGCCATTATAGGATGATCAAGAATCATCATCTAATTTTAACTATATAATTTATATAATATTTTTATTGTAAAAAAATGCTATTTTTCATGCTGAAAACTCCCAGTTAACCCGTCCTTTATGCTATAATTTTTCGCTGTATTTTTTATTTTAGTTCAAGTTTTTGAACTGAATTTTTGCAAGATTGAAGACATAAAAACAGGTGGAACCATCGACCTGTAAACAAGGAGTATGCATGAGCGTATCGGAAATTAGACCGATTGCCATTGAGGACGAACTCAAGCATTCATATCTAGATTACGCCATGAGCGTAATTGTATCTCGTGCATTACCAGATGTGAGAGACGGTCTAAAACCTGTTCACCGTCGTGTATTGTTTGCGATGCACGAATTGGGCAATGATTATAACAAAGCATACAAAAAGTCTGCTCGTGTTGTCGGGGACGTGATCGGTAAATATCACCCTCATGGTGACAGTGCAGTATATGAAACAATCGTTCGTATGGCGCAAAATTTTAGCTTGCGTTACATGTTGGTTGATGGTCAAGGTAACTTCGGTTCTGTCGATGGGGATAGCGCAGCAGCAATGCGTTATACCGAAGTTCGTATGCAAAAGTTGACCCATGAAATCTTAGCAGACTTAGAAAAAGATACTGTTGATTGGGAAGATAACTACGACGGTTCTGAGCGTATTCCTCAAGTGATGCCGACACGTATTCCAAATCTTTTGATTAATGGTGCGACGGGTATTGCAGTCGGTATGGCGACCAATATGGCGCCGCATAACATGACAGAAGTGGTGAATGCATGTTTAGCCTATGCCAATAACCCGAATATTTCTATCGAAGGCTTGATGGAGCATATCACGGGTCCAGATTTCCCTACGGGCGGTATTATTTACGGTAAATCAGGCATTGTTGATGCCTATCGGACTGGTAAAGGCCGTTTGCATATTCGTGGTAAATATCACTTTGAGGAAGACCCAAAAACAGGCCGTACCACCATCGTCTTTACTGAGATTCCTTATCAGGTCAACAAGGCAAAAACCATTGAGCGTATTGCCGAGTTAGTGAAAGAAAAGAAGCTGGAAGGTATTTCTGAGCTTCGTGACGAGTCTGATAAAGAAGGTATGCGTATCGCGATCGACCTGAAGCGTGGCGAAAATGCAGAAGTGGTGGTGAATAACCTGTTCCTGCATACGCAACTGCAAAACTCGTTCAGCATTAACATGGTCTGTCTGGATAATGGTCAGCCTAAGTTGATGAACCTGAAAGACATCATTGCGGCGTTTATCCGTCACCGTCAGGAAGTGGTGACCCGCCGTACCATGTTCGAATTGCGTAAAGCACGCGAGCGTGGACATATCTTGGAAGGCTTAACCGTTGCCTTGGCCAATATTGATGCCATCATTGAAACCATTAAAACCTCTGCAAACCCAGCCGAAGCGCGTGAACGTTTACAGGTAGGTGAGTGGGCTGGCGGTGGCGTGGTGGCATTGCTGGAAAAAGCAGGTGCGATCTCTGTTCGTCCAGATGAAATTGAAGGCGAAGACCCAACTCGCCCATTTGGTTTGTCAGGTGAGATTTATCGCTTGTCACCTACGCAAGTTGCAGCAATCTTAGAATTACGTTTGCACCGTTTAACGGGTCTCGAACAAGACAAGTTACATGCAGAATATTCTGAAATCTTAGGTCAAATCGCTGAATTAACAGCAATTCTCAATGATTTTAATTTATTGATGAATGTGATCCGTGAAGAGCTTGCTTTAATCTTGCAACAATATGGTGATGGGCGTCGTACTGAAATTGTTGAATCAGGTGTTGATTTCTGCCGTGAAGATTTGATCCCAGAAGAACAAGTGGTATTGACTGTTTCTCAAACAGGTTATGCGAAAACTCAACCACTTTCTGACTATCAAGCACAACGTCGTGGTGGTCGTGGTAAGTCTGCAACTTCGATGAAAGATGATGATATTATTCAACATTTAATTGTGGCATCAAACCATGCAACAGTTTTATGTTTTACCAATGTCGGTAAAGTCTATCGTTTAAGAGTGTTTGAGGTTCCGCAAGCTTCACGTGGTGCAAAAGGTCGTCCAATTATTAATTTGCTCCCATTGGATGCAAATGAAACCGTGACTGCAATCTTACCGTTGACTGAATTCCCTGAAAATCACTATGTATTCATGGCAACAGCATCAGGTACGGTTAAACGTGTTGAATTAGCACAATTTAGTAATGTTCGTTCTAACGGTTTACGTGCGATTGAGTTGAACGAAGAAGATACTTTAATTGGTGTTGCAATTACCGATGGTAATCAGCAGATCATGTTGTTCTCGAACGAAGGGAAGGCAATTCGTTTTGCTGAAACAGATGTTCGTGCGATGGGACGTACTGCAAAAGGCGTGCGTGGTATGCGTGTGAGTTTTGCAAGCAATACCATTGAAGCCGAAGATGCTGACGTTGAAAATGATGATAGTGATGACAATGATGATTCATCAGATTCGCATGTTGTCAGTCGTATTGTTTCGCTCGTGGTTGTACCTGAAACTGGTGAAGTGTTGTGTGCATGCGCCAATGGCTATGGTAAGCGTACACCTGTTGATGACTTCCCGACCAAGAAACGTGGTGGTAAAGGTGTGATTGCCATTAAAACTAGCGAGCGTAATGGTGAACTTGTTGGTGCTGTGTCTATTGATGAAAGCAAAGAACTAATGCTGATTTCTGATGGTGGTACATTAGTGCGTACCCGTGCGGCTGAGGTTGCAACCACAGGTCGTAATGCACAAGGTGTTCGTTTAATTCGTTTAAGCGATGCTGAAACACTGGTGGGTGTGGTTTCAATTGAAGCTGTTGAAGTGGAAGATGAGGACGAATTAGAGCTGATCGAAGGCGTAGAAAATCCAGAGGCGCAAACAGCAACTTCAGAAGAAGTTGCAGTAGAACCGAAAGATGATACGCCTGAAGCGTAAATCTATTCATCCTAAAAAAGGAAGCTAAATAGCTTCCTTTTTTATTGGTTTCATCATCACCAAACGGTAATAAGATAGTGCTAATAAGACTGCGCCAACTGTGCTAAGATAAATAAGTTTAGGTACAACGATAGAGGTGGGTACACCCATTTGATTGAGTTGAACAAACATTTGGACACCGTGTGTAGATGGTAAAGCCCATGCAAACCACTGCATCCATTCGGGCATAGCTGCGTGTGGCCATGCAGCACCAGTCAATAAGAATAAAGGAACTGAAGTAACGACAACCAAATGTCCAACGCGTTCAGGCATATCCACCAGCGAACCAAGTAACATACCAAGACCAATGACACAACTCACATAAATCGGTACAGCAAGCAACATGCCCCAGAAATTGCCGCCATGTGGATATTCATATAGCCAAAATGTGAAACCATATAAATAAAGGCTACCTAAACCACTAATTGTAAGGATCGTTGCAAATATTGCCCAGAACTCCACGGGTTCAGCAGACCAGCCTTGCTCGCGATAACTCGCAATGAGCATGGCTAAACCAAGCAAAATAGTTTGATGAATGATTAGACTGGCAACAGCAGGGAAAATATAACTGCCATAACCTGATAAAGTATTAAATAACGGAATATCGTGGATTGGCAGCTCAATTTCAAATTGGGAGGCTTCGCCAAATTTTTCCAAATGCTCTTTCAGTGTATATTCGATCGAGGTCGCAAGACCTGTAGCAGCTTCTTTAGTTTGTAAAAAATATGCTGTACTGAGATAAAGCCCAATCCCTCCCATTTCCCCGCGTCTGAGGCTTTGACTCAGGTTTTCTGGAAGTAATAAGATCGCTTCAGCTTTTTGGTTTTTCACCATTTGTTCTGCTTCAAGGAAGTTCCCTGTGACAGCCTGTATCTGGATATGGGGGCTACTAGCAGTTTGACTAATAATTTTAGAGCTTAAAACACTTTGTTCTTCATCAACAATCACGATCGGAATATTTTCTGCAACTTGCGCTTTATAGGCAGTTGGATAGAAAAAGCTATACATGAGGATAGAGGCAATCAGTGTGGTAAACACTGAGTTATTTTTCACAATATTTTTGAAAGTTTGTTTGTAATAAAAGAAAAATGATTTCATGAGTGAATCTCCTGAACATTTTTCTTCAATAAACGAAGACTTAATAAGCTAAATATCACTGCAAAAACGAGCAGAATAATGAAAGGTATAACTGAAATAATGACATCGCTTCCAATCACCCATTGCTCAGTTTGTAATTTTGCGTAAGGGGTAAATGGAATAATCATTGACCATAATTGTGTAAATGCAGGAGCATTATTTAAGGGGAGTGTGACACCTGCGAAACTCATGGATGAACCACCATATAGTGCGATAAAACCAAAACTTTTAGGCAGGTCTTTGGTAGCTAAGATAACGCTACTGCTGATCATGGCATAGGCAAAATAAAACACAAACTGAGCGATCAAAAGAAAGCTAAGTGAGCCTGCGATAAAATAACCTTTGACTTGGGTGAGCCAGAACATCCAGCACCATGTCCAGAAACAAAAAATCAGCACATAAAGCAAAATTTTTCCAAAAAATCGAGAAACAATCTGTGTTGAACCTAACCATTCTGCAAAGGTATGACGCTTAAATTCTTGCCCGATTGCGAATGCAATACAACAACACAGCAATAAATGGAGTACTGCAGGAACAATGAACGGTCCTAAAAATAGCTCATAACTCATGCTGGGGTTATATAGCATCGAGACTTTGACATGTGGCGTAGGGAATTCAGCATAAGGGATTTTATTTGCTAAATAACTGTTACCTAAATAGTCGCCAATGGCATTGAGGGTGCTACTTTGCATTGCTGAAGCAATGGTATTGCCAATAGTAAAAAAAGATTGGTTATACGCCATACTAATTTGAGCATTTTTTGCCTGAACAAGTCGTTGCTCCGCACCTTCAGGAATGAAAACAAAACCCCAAACCTGAGTACTATTAATCATACGTTCAACTTCGTCTTGACTTGAACTGATAGTCTTTACACTTAGACTTGGGTTAATACTGAGGTTATGAATGATTTGTCGGCTTAATTGGCTTTGATCTTGGTCAACAATGGCAATCGGTAAGTGCTCAGCTTTTCCAGCCGAAAGCATGCTGGTAAAAAAGATGATGATCAATAAAGGCATAATGATTGCCATAAATGCATCTACTTTATGGCATTTTAAATAACGCAACTCTCGAAGCATTGCAGCAAACATTGGTTATTTTGCCTCTTTAATTTTAAAAAGTACGCTCATTCCAACTTTAAGATCTGGAATAGATTGCTCAGGTACTAAGTGGAATTTAAAGCTGCGAATATCATAACCACCCGTTTGACGTGTGGTTTTAATGGTTGCAAAGTCTCCTTCAACATCAATGTTCTTCACTTTAAATGTGACTTTTTGATTCAGCGCAGGTACGAAACCATCTAAAGTTTTGTTTTGATATACACTTTCATACATATCTTCACGGACATTTAAACTGACCCACATCTCATGGTCTTCAATAATACTGACGACAGGCACACCAGTTGCGACTAACTCTGTTGGTTTGCCATAGGTTTTCGATACAGTACCGTCGACCGGTGAATAGAGCTTGGTTTCTTCTGTCAATGCATTTGCTTCTTTGACAGCAGCTTGTGCCATGGCGACTTTTGCATCGGCAGTTGATTTCTGTTGTTCGGTACTGCCTCGTTTAGCGCGTGCGTACTGTTGATAAGCTGCTTCCGCCATTTCACGGGCAGAGGTCTGTGCCGCCAGCATTTCATCACGGCGCTGACGGGAAATCACCCCTTGCTGGTAAAGGTTTTCACCCCGTTTATAGGTGGTTGCCGCCAATTCAGCCTGAGTTTTCATGGCTTGCCAGTTGGCATAGAGGGTATCAATATTTTCCTGCTGGCTACCTCGGTAGACGGTTGAATGGAATGCCATTGCACTTTGCAGGGCTGCCTGTGCCTGCTCCTTTTTAGCCTCCAGTTCAGGACTGACAAAACGCACCACAGCCTGACCCTTTTTAACAGTTTGCCCCTCAGTGACATAAAATTCCTCAATACGGCTAGGTACCTTGGTGCTGATATGTACCGTTTCCGACTCAACCCGACCTTGCAACTCAATTGTTTTCGGAAGATAGGCTTTCCATAAACCATAGGCAATCAGACCAAGTAAAAGGACGACTATAATAAACATGATCAGTTTCAGTTTATTGCCTTTGCCTGATCCAGTTGAGTCAGCTTTGCTATTCGGAGTGGTTGTGTTGGCTGAAACATCCTCATGCTGTTTTTCTGGTTGAATAACAGGTTCAACAGAAGTTGCTCCCTGATGTTCAGTCGAAATCGTCTCTTGACCTATATCACGTTCTGAATTGGATGATGATGGATTCTGGCTCATAAATTTCTCCAATTAGCGGATATAGTCAGTACGTGGTTGATTAACGTAAAGCTTAAATTCATCAATAGAACCATAGCTTTGCAGTAAGGTTGCCAGTGACAGGATGTATTTATAGGCATTAACTGCCATTTCAGTTTTTAAACCGTTTAGGGCATTCTGGGCATCAATAACCTGGGTGGCTGTACCCATGCCTTCCTTAAAGGACAGTTGCTGGATGCGCAGGTTTTCCTGAGCTGCCTTGATATTTTGGGTGAGAAGTTGATGGCTGGTTTGAGCAGAATTTAACTCACTGAAAGATTTATACAGCACATTTTCAACTTCCTGCTTGGTACGCTCAGTCATCAACTCTGCGGCATATTTTTTTAACTCAGCTGCACGAATATTCTTGTTGTTATCAATTCCAGAGAATAGATTATATTTTGCCATTACTCCCACAATCCAGTTCTCTTTACTGTCCAGTTCATATTCCCCAAAAGCAAAAACACTGGGTTTCTTGGCTGATTGCTGCACCTTGACATTTTCGTTGGCAAGCTGGGTATCCATCTGCAATTTCCTGATCAGGCTTGAATTTTGATCATAGTTTGCAAGTAGTGTATCCAGGGAATGATTTTGGGTTAAATTCACAAAAAGCGGGGTGGAGAGCTGAACACTTTGCTTGGTTTGCAATAGGTTTTGCAGACTAAACTGGCTTGCCCTTAAGTTTGCCTGTGCATTTTGGTAGCTGCGTTCCGCATTGTTGCGGGCAACTTCAAACTGCATCCGTTGGCCTTTGTTAATAAAACCCTGCTGCTCAAGCTTGGCTGCGTTGCCGTAGTGTTCCTGCATGGCATTTAAATTAAACAGGGCAGAATTGACCAATTGTTGCTGCAACTGCACATTAAAATAGGCCTGAATCATTTCAAAGCGCTGTGTGTCCTGTTGCTGCTTTTCACTGATGTTGGAACGCTGTGCCTGAATATTGGCGATTTGCTTGGCGCTGTTGATTTTCCCGCCCATATACAGGGGCATCACCATAGAAACTGAGGTGCGGACATCGTGGTCCTGAATAGTGACATCCAGATCGTTTGGCACCTTATTCAGTCCGTCACTGACCACTTGATCAAAGCCCTGGCTAACCTGGTCAATCACTTCTGGCGGAAGTACATTTTGCCATTGCGATAATTTGTCATCAAAACCACGGGTCAGTGAGTTTTCCAGTCTACGTTTACTGGATTCCAGAGGTACACTGGTTTCACTGTGAAATGCATAGGCACGGGCATTTAAATCAATACGGGGCAGGCCAAGATTCTTTACCGCCTGCATTTCAAGTTGAGAGGCTTGCTGTAGCGCCTGCTGCGCTTGTGTGGCATAGGCATGCTCCACAACATATTGTTCAGCTTCACCATAGCTCAGGGTTTGGGCAAATACAGGCATGGAGAACAGGGCACAGCTAATTAAACTGATACTCAAACTCAACTGCCTTGGAAACCGTTTGACCTTAAAATTCGGTCGATGATGCCATTTCAACATGATCTGATGTCGCAATTTAATAATATTCTGCGTTAGTCTAAATTATTTTTATAAAATTAAAATATTATGTTTTTAATTAAATAGTTATATGACCAAGAATGGTGTAGTCAATTTGTAAAAAATAGAGTTTTTAGTCTAGTTTAAACATGGATTATCCAGTTTTTTGATGATAAAAAAATCCACTTAAAAATGGGTAAATGAACGAAATAGGGTACAAAAACACGATTGAAAAATTACCGATTATTTTCAGTTAAATCGAAATATTTACGCGATAAGCTGCTGCAAGCTTTAGCAATCTATGGTTAAATGCCCATTTCAATTTGTTTCACTTTGACAAGGGAAAACTCATGCGTGCTTATAATTTCTGCGCTGGTCCTGCTGCACTGCCTACTGCTGTTTTAGAAAAAGCTCAACAGGAAATGTTGGATTGGCAGGGTAAAGGCTTGTCGATCATGGAAATGAGTCATCGTAGTAATGACTATGTTGCTGTGGCAGAAAAGGCGGAAGCTGATCTACGCAAGCTCATGAATATCCCTGAGAACTATAAAGTATTGTTCCTGCAAGGTGGTGCATCCTTACAATTCTCAGCAATTCCTTTAAATCTGCTTGGAAAAAATAACAAGGCAGATTATATCCATACAGGAATCTGGTCTGAAAAGGCACTAAAAGAAGCGAAACGTTATGGCGATATTAATATCATTGAGGCAAGCACTTTAATTGATGGCAAACATGCGATCACTGAACAAAGCACTTGGAACCTTTCTGATCATGCGGCTTATGTGCATTATGCAGATAATGAAACCATTGGTGGTTTACAGTTCGCCGATGTTCCAGAGGTAAATGCGCCGTTGGTGTGTGACTTTTCTTCAAGTATTTTGTCTGCGCCATTGGATGTGAGCAAATTTGGCCTCATCTACGCGGGTGCGCAAAAGAATATTGGTCCTGCGGGATTAACCATTGTCATTATTCGTGATGATTTGCTGGATCAGGCAAAACCTGAAATTCCAAGCATCCTAAAATATGGCGACCAAGCCAAGAATGGTTCAATGGTCAATACGCCAGCGACCTATGCATGGTATTTGTCTGGTCTAGTATTTGAGTGGCTGCTTGAGCAGGGTGGTGTAGATGCAATCTACAAAATCAACCAGGACAAGGCAAAACTCCTCTATAGTTATATTGATTCTAGCGACTTCTATAACAATCCAATCGCCATTGCAAACCGTTCAATGATGAATGTGCCATTTACCCTGGCTGATGAAGCACTTGAGAAAACATTCCTGAAAGAAGCTGAACAGAAGCATTTACTTAATCTGGCAGGTCACCGTTCAGTAGGTGGTATGCGTGCAAGTATTTACAACGCAGTTCCTTTAGAGGGTGTCCAGGCACTTGTGAACTTTATGGATGATTTTGCGAAACGTCACGGTTAAGCAATAACTGATCTCAAACAAAAGCCCTCAACATTGAGGGCTTTTGTTTATATGTATAAGTTGAAAATGGTCAAAAATTAGAACAAGCCAATTTGATGAAAAATAAGTGCTGCTAAAAAAATACCAAGTAAAAAAAAGCAAAAAGCACCAACATCAAGTTTCAGACCTTGATCACTCGATGGAATAAGACTGGTGGTCGTTTGTTCTGGTATAATTTTCATTAGAACGCCTAAAAATGCCATTTATGCGATTTTTTGTCACTTTAGTGCAGTTTTAGCATAAATATTCGCCTGAATCCAGATGTTGCCGCGAATATATTCACCAATGTTAAAGTTTTTATACAAAAAATTTTTAGTGGCAATACGTATTAAAATTGCAGGTAAATCATCTTCCAATACCAGTGTTACATCATACAGGGTATATTCATCCTGCATAAACTGCATGGTGGTTTTACCCACGATATTTCCCTGAAACCATGCTTCATCTTCCTGACCTAATGTCTCACCATATAAATAGGCGACCATTTTAGAAAAGTCGACAGTGACAGGTTCTTGATCTTCTGGGGTTTTGGGTTGCCACTCATTAATCAGTTCCTGTAGGTTATCGGGGGCAATGCCGTTATGTTCCGCCAGAATTGCATTTAATGCGCGGTGGTGCTTAATTGAGGCTGGATCATCAACAATGATTTTCTCATCTTTAGAAACGGTTTCCAGTTCGTATGCCCAGGCATTAAGTTGAACCTGATAACTCTGGTTTTTGTCATATTGACAGCGATTTACACTAAATAAACTATCAAAGGCATAAATAACCGTATTTTTATTTACGCTTAATCTTAATACCGCCTGAGTTGCGGAATCACAGGTAATTACTCGTTCAATTTTTGCATCGTATTTATATGGGCTTTCAAAACTCGGAAACGCAGTTTTTAATGCGCGTGGCTTTTGGTCCTCAACCGCAATAATTTGATTAATTGAGATCGCCTCACCGCTTGGTCCCTGAATCAGCCAGAATGACTGGTCCATCTCCTGTTCATCTTCACATAGACCCATGGGCATCACAGGTGCATCCAGCGCCAGTCCCAACCATTGTGGTACATCTGTTTCGGGTGTTTCTGTCAACAGGTTCCAATGCTCGACATGATGACCGAAATTTTGATCTTGAATTTTAATGGTTTCTGGACTGTTCTGATTTTTCATAAAAACATAATACAAAGAGATTGAACTTATTCTATTAAATCGAGGGTCACAGCGTTTTTTCAAGTCTGGATATGTAATTCTATGGAATTTAATTCATTTTTAGATGAAAAAAATACCTGTCTCAACATTGGCAGTATTGTTCACTCCACTGTCATGGCAATCTGCTACACTATATTTTTTCCTTGTTGAGCCTATCCAACGTGCTGCCATTTAAATTGTGGGTGGATGCTGATGCGCTGCCTAAAATTTTGCGTGAGGTGATTTTACGTGCCTCTGATCGTTACCAACTGGAAGTGACTTTTGTAGCCAACCAAAATGTGGGGATTACCCCATCGGTGCGGATTAAATCAATTCAGGTGATGAGTGGGGCAGACCGAGCCGATCAGGAAATTGTAGAACGGATGCAGGAAAATGACATTGTTATTACGCAGGATATTCCGCTTGCCGCCCAGGTAATTGAAAAGGGGGGTATTGCCATTCATCCTCGTGGTGAGATTTATACTACTGCGAATGTTAAAGCCCGTCTGCATTTGCGCGATTTCATGGACACACTGCGTGGCGCAGGTGTGCAGACAGGCGGTCCACCGCCAATCTCGGAACGGGATAAACGTGAGTTTTCAAGCTCGTTGGACCAGACCATTTTAAAGCAAAAACGGAAAACAGCTTCTTCTTGAGCCTGCCATTATGCCATCACGTATGAATCTCATGCTTAGCTATGCATTGCTGGTGTTTATCTGGGCAACCACACCGTTGGCAATTGTCTGGAGTGTTGCTGATTTACATCCCATGTGGGCTTTGGTGTTACGCTTTTTTATTGCCTTGCCTCTGGCTGTAACCATTTTAATGCTGTTAAGGATTCAGTTTCCCACGCATAAAATTGCATTATTCAGCTATATCGCAGGTTCATTGAGCCTGATTGGTTCACAGATCTTTACCTATGCCGCCACCGCCTATCTAAGCTCAGGTTTAATCGCACTGATGTTTGGGTTGGCACCGATTATGGCGGGACTTATAGGACGCTTTGGCTTCCAGCAAAAACTGGCAGGATTGCAGTGGCTGGGCATGGGTACATCAATTGCTGGGTTAGCCTTGATCTGTCTCAGCGGTAGTCAGAAGCATGTACAGCCGATAGGCATTATACTGATGCTGATCAGTGTATTTGCCTATTCACTCTCGATTTTTCTGGTGAAAAAGATTAATGCGGATGTGCAGCCTATGGCGCAGGCGACAGGTTCAATCCTCGTCTCAACTGTGTTGGCAGCTTTGCTTTTGCCGTGGATTTGGCAGTATGCACCCACTCATTTGCCCTCAGTCAAATCGCTATTGGCACTTGCTTATACTGTGGTTATGGCCTCACTGATTGCCATGTTCTGCTATTTTAAACTGGTGCAGAACCTAAAGGCGACCACACTGTCATTAACAACGGTGATGACGCCAATGCTGGCGATATTGATCGGGGCTTACCTGAACCATGAGCAATTGTCAGCTCAGGTATTTGTAGGTGCTGTGGTAATTTTGTTTGGCCTATTCCTTTATTTCTATAAAGATTTAGGCCTGTATCGCCGTTTAAAGATATAAGTTATATCTCACATTGTGACTAATTCGGCTCATCCTGTTGCGACTGTTGAATACTGGCAGCCAGCTTGGCACGGTCCTGCGGATGTAGGGTGATGAAATAGGCACCTATACGAAATTTATGTGGCTCTTCTGTTTCATTGCAATAAGCCACTTGGGCAATTGCTGCAATATGAAAGAAATTTTCAGGATGGCTCAGAGTAATATGGATATAGGCATCTTGGGCAAGCGGCTGCGAGCTAAAAAAGCTTAGACCTTGTTCAGAAACATTAACCTGCTCAGGTACAGGCAATAGCGACTGCACGATATTGTCATAAAAAGAGCCTGTAATCAGGTTCAGTTTTTGATTAAAAAGGGATAAGATACGGGCAATTTGTTGATCTTTTTCATTTAATTGTTCTAATTCGTAGCCAAGCGCATGATCAAATTGATCTAATTCAGCAAGTAGTAGAAAATAGCGAGGCAATACAAAATGAGAATCATAGGGATCATTCAAGGCAGCATCTATTGGAATGATTTGATAATTGATTCTTAACACCGCATCAATACGGGACATCGTGCGACGTTCAGTTTTGTCGTCAGTAACATGATGCAGTGTATTTTCCATAATAAATCACCTCGGACTAGATGGTATGTTTAAACCAATTTCGCTGTATATAGGGTTGAGATACACTCGTGCTCGGCGGAGTAATCATTTTATTTCTTTCATCGCTCTGGTTTCCATGATTGGTTTAACCTTGGGCGTTGCTGTCCTCATTACAGTGTTATCTGTCATGAATGGTTTTGACCGCGAATTAAAAAATCGTGTTCTGGGAATGGTTCCACAAGCCACTGTTTCTTCTACTCAAATTCTAACAGATTGGCCTGAGCTTGTAAAAAGAGTTGAACGCCATCCGCATGTCACTGGAGTCGCGCCATTTACCCAGTTACAGGGCATGTTGACTGCCCAGGGACAAGTGGCTGGCATTATGGTAACAGGGATTGAGCCTGAATATGAAAAAAAGGTTTCGATCATCCAAAACCACATGGTTTCTGGTGATTTAAATGCATTGAAAAAAGGTGAGTTCGGTATTGTCCTTGGTAAGGATATGACTGATGCACTGGGCTTGGGCCTAAATGACAACGTGACTTTGGTTCTGCCAGAGGCGACGCCATCCCCAGCAGGTGTGGTGCCGCGTTTTAAGCGTTTTAAGGTCGTGGGTATTTTTAGTGTGGGGGCAGAGGTGGATTCAATGGTCGGCTATATCGCCCTGAATGATGCCTCAACCTTGTTGCGTCTGCCAGATGGTGCGCAGGGCGTGCGCTTAAAACTGGATGATATTTTTGCTGCCCCTAAAGTGGCCAATGATATTGTGAGCCAGTTGCCAAGCAACTTCTATGCATCCAACTGGACCTATACGCATGGCAATTTGTTCAATGCGATCCAGATGGAAAAGACTCTAGTCGGTTTATTATTGGTGCTGATTATTGTAGTGGCCGCATTTAACATCGTTTCATCGTTAGTCATGGTCGTGACCGATAAAAAATCTGACATTGCAATCCTGCGTACCCTGGGTGCCTCACCTTCCATGATTACCAAAATCTTTATGGTGCAGGGGACAGTGATTGGGGTTATTGGAACGATTGCAGGGACAATTTTAGGTGTGACCTTGGCCTTGACCATCAGTGATATTATTTCATGGTTCAATACTGCTTTAGGCTTGAACCTGTTTGATGCCTATTTTGTGCATTACCTACCATCCTATCTCAGATGGCAGGATGTGGTGGTGATTGTCACAGTTTCATTATTGTTAAGCTTCCTTGCCACTATTTACCCTGCATTGCGTGCAGCCAAAGTTCAACCAGCCGAGGCGTTGCGTTATGAGTAAGATTGTTTTAGAAGCCAAAGATATTTATAAACATTTTGATGATGGCAAAAGCAAGGTTGAAGTGATTAAAGGTTTATCACTTCAAGTAAAAGCAGGCGAGTTTGTTTCCATTGTTGGCTCAAGTGGTTCAGGTAAAAGTACACTGCTGCATGTGTTGGGTGGTTTGGAACAACCCTCACAGGGACAGGTATTTTTACAAGGGCAACGTTTTGATAATTTAGGTGAAGCGGAGCGTGGTTATAAGCGTAATCAATATCTGGGTTTCGTTTATCAGTTCCATCATTTACTGCCTGAGTTTTCGGCTCTGGAAAATGTGGCAATGCCGTTAATGTTGCGTCGTGAAAGCAACTTTAAGGATGTCAGGAAACAGGCTGAATACCTGCTTGATCGTGTTGGCCTGTCACACCGCATGGAGCATAAACCAGGTGAGCTTTCGGGTGGTGAACGCCAGCGTGTAGCTTTGGCCCGTGCTTTGGTGACCAAGCCTGCTGTAGTGCTTGCAGATGAACCAACAGGTAACCTTGACCGTAAGACAGCCCTGAGTATTTTTGAGTTGCTGACTGACTTGAAAAAAGAGCTGAATATGGCGATGTTGATTGTGACGCATGATGAGCAATTGGCTCAATCAGCAGATTCGATTTTGCATATGCAAGATGGTTTATGGATTGATCCAAAATAATTTATTTTGTTTAATCTCTTGTTAAAGCCCTGAAAACGGGCTTTAATTTTGCGTTCAGAAAAATCAAAAACTTAATTAAAAAATTACATGTTAAAAATTATTTTATTGGGCTGGATTGCTGGTATTGCAATCATGGGATTTCATCTTGATTTTATCGAGCTGACATGGTGGATTTGGTTGGCTATTGCAATCCTGATCTTTAGCTTTGGCATATACAAGAAAGAATTCTATTTTTATCGACCTTTTTATAAAGCACTTATTTTAATCAGTGCAAGCTGGGGATTGTTTACAACAGGATATCATTTTGCAGATTCCGCATTAGAACAACGACTGCAATTAAAAGAGTTTGAATCACAATCCTATGAAGCAATTGTTTATATTAAAAATATAGATGAATTGAGTCATGATGGTCATAAACAAATTGCTGAAGTGCTTAATCGACATAAGCAATCTGTCAACTGGTTACTTTATTTAAAACAAGACAAATATCAGTTAAATCAGAAGCAAAGTTTACAGTTGGGTCATTATTATCGAGTTTATGGTCAGATTAAACCAGTGCATAGTTATGCTGTTGCGGGTGCATTTGATCAGGAAAAATGGTTTTTGCAGCAAAATATAATGTCTGCATTTTCAGTGCAGTCTATTCAACCTTTAAGCTTTGATGAAATTTACCATTTGGGTTATCAAGGTCACTTAAAGCAACAGCAAAGCTTTTCTGCTAAGTTTTTATTAAGCGTTGAGATGAAACGCTCAGAATTTCGGCAGATGCTACAAAATTCAAATCTACAGCACAAAGGTCTGCTTTTAGCCTTGCTGACAGGTGATGAAAGTCTATTATCCAAGACTTTAAAACAACAATTTCAACAGCTTGGAATTTCTCATTTACTGGCAATTTCTGGCCCTCATGTTTTAATCTTTGCCTTGATGTTGACATGGTTTTTACAAAGGCTGATACAGCGTTACGTTCCAAAAATCTATTTATGGCAGCCACGGCAGATTTTTCTGTTATTGCCTTTTGTACTCGGTGTTTTGCTGTATGTGGCATTTGTTGGCTTTGAGATTCCAGCAATTAGAACCTTGTTAACAGTCATCATTGCCAGTGTTTTTCTGGTATTTCGGCAAGCGATCCAGCCTTTTGCATTGCTGGTGTATAGCGCAAGTTTGTTATTAATTTATGATCCATTTAGCATTTTATCGGCAGCCTTTTGGCTGTCTTATGGCGCGTGTTTTATTCTGCTCAGGATTTATCAAACCATTCATGATTTACCCCAAAATCAGATGGCAACAAAAACGCAAAAAGTCATTGTTGCGGTTAAAGTTTTAATTGAGTCCCAGTGGAAAATATTCGTTGCCTTATTGCCCTTGGTCTTGATTTTCTTTCAACAGGTTTCATGGCTTGCACCACTCACTAATCTGATCGCTATTCCGATATTAAGTGGCTTGGTTGTGCCTTTGGATATTATTGCCGCTTGTGTCTGGCTGATTATTCCAGCATTGGGGCAATTATTGTTTCAGCTCAATGATATTTTATTATCTTTGTTAATGTGGGTTTTGAATGCATTGCAGCAGATTTCTCCTGACTTGTATGGTGTCAGTTGCACACCATTAATGATAGTCAGTTTGATTTTGGGTTTAATCATTTTATTTATGCCTAAAGGAACGCTGCCAAAAGCTTGGGCTTTGTTTTGCTTTTTACCTATTATATGGGGAGTAAAATCACAACCCACGATCTTAAATATTTTGGATGTGGGGCAAGGGCAATCAGTTCTTTTACAGCATCCTCAGCAGATATTAATGATTGATACAGGTGGGTCATATGATGAGAGCAAGTTCAGTTTAGGTGAGCGGGTGGTGATTCCATTCTTACGGCAACAGGGTGTTCGACAGCTGGATCATGTGATTCTATCTCATCTTGATCAAGACCACAGTGGTGCATTTCCTGCCATTCAAAAAACCTTTGTAATTACACAGGTTCAGTCCAATGAACGCAGTGACAAAATGCCGTTTAAGGATAATTTTTCATTTTGTCAGCAAGGTCAGAACTGGTCATATCCCAATGTAAAAATTGAGATTTTATCTCCACATCCTGAAGCATTGGCTTATGCCAAAGATCAGCAAAATGAACAGTCCTGTGTGGTGTATCTTCAGTTTTTTAATGCTCAACCCTATCAAAACTTTCTGATTATGGGCGATGCAGGCTGGGAAACTGAATATAAATTGTTGCAAGAATATCCTGATTTGAAAGTGGATGTGTTGGTACTTGGGCATCATGGCAGTAAACACAGTTCGGCCTATGATTTTCTGGCAACATTAAAACCGAAACTTGCGATTGCTTCGGCTGGTTTTAATAACCGTTATGGGCATCCGACTCAAGAACTACAAAACCGTTTGCAGGCGTTAAACATTCCTTTGCTTACCACTGTACAGGCAGGAACCATCAGTTTTATATTTGAAAATGGTAAAGTTGAGGTAAAGCAACAACGTCAACAGGTGAAATGGCTGGAAAGAAAATAGCCTAAGTATTTTCCTGAGATTGGTTTTGCTGACGAACTTCTGCAACCTTTAGCAAAGCCTCATTTTCATCAATATCATAAATTTTCTTGAGGGCGGGGTTGGCACTAAAACGTTTATAACTCCAGTGGTAATGTGCAGGGTAGCGTTGAATTAGCTGCTCCAGAGTCTGGTGAATGATCAGCGTGCCATCTTCGGCACTTCCCTCATAAATCTGGGGATTGATCGGTTCAATATGCATGTCAAAGCCATCTTGTTCATTTCTCATGGTATAGAGTAGGAGTGCTTTGGCCTTGGTTTTTTGAATGAGTTTCGCGCTCAGACTGCTTGAGGCGAGTGGAATACCAAAATAGTTGATCATTTCACCACCATGATCAGGGGTATGATCAGGCAGGATTGCGGTTGTTCCACCTTGTTTCAGGGTCTTAAAAATCTGCCGAACACCGCTTTCATCGGTAGGGACCAGATGAGCCTGTTCACGACAGCGTGCATCACGGACAAATTGGTCAGCATCAGGATTTTTGACAGGTTTATACAAAATAGTCATCTGTGTATATTTTGAGAGCCATGCATTCATTACTTCCCATGTTCCAAAGTGCGGAATAATCAAAACCAGACCTTTTTGTTCTGCCAATGCTGCATGAAAATAATGCTCACCATGAATCTTCTGAATTTGTTGAATATTCTTTTGATTGGAAGCTCCCCAAATACTGACAAACTCAAAATAAGAGGTCAATTCATTGCGAATTGCCTGTTTTATCAGTTGTTCTCTCTCTGGTTTAGCCAAGTCGGGAAACACAATCTGGATGTTGAGTCGAATGATTTTTGAAAGTTTGGAAAGCTGAAATGTGGTAAGTAAGGCTGCAACCAAACGTGCAAAAAAACGTCCTAACTGAATCGGCTGACGACTAATGAGCTTAAGTAGACGATAACCTGAACGGTTTGAATTTGGCTGAGTCATTTATTTATTGCAGATTGGAAAATTACAAGAGAGCAGTATAATGCAAAAAATAATTATAAGTTCAAACAAGTTATTTAAACAGTTTTGTGCCCATCAACGTATATAATAAAGCCACTTTTAAAATACATTGGATTGGAATCTTATGTCCGATTGGCCACCAAAACCACAAAATGAATCAACAAATCCGAATAATGTGACAGGCAAAGAATGGCAGATTTTAGAAAAAGCCGTTTTGGCTTCTGTTGAAGAACAACGCCGTAGCCGCCGTTGGGGTATCTTTTTTAAATGTTTGGGTTTTGCATATTTACTGATTGTATTGATTGCAATGAGTAAAGGGTGTTCGACCAACACAGAAAAATCAACCACCAGCATTGGCAGCAGTCATTTGGCAATTGTTGATATTGTTGGCACCATTGATTCCTCTGCGGGTCAGTCCACAGTCAATAGTGAAGATACCAACAAGGCTTTAAAACGGGCATTTGAAGCAAGTGGTAGTAAGGCAATTGTCCTCAATATTAACTCACCTGGTGGATCACCTGTGCAGTCGGATGAAATCTGGCAGGAAATTCGTTATCAGAAAAAACAGCATCCAAATAAAAAGGTCTATGCTGTCATTGGCGATATGGGGGCATCGGGTGCCTACTACATTGCCTCGGCTGCGGATGAAATTATTGTAAATCCATCAAGTTTGGTTGGTTCAATCGGTGTGATTATGCCGAACTATGGCTTAAGTGGATTGGCTCAAAAACTTGGGATTGAAGACCGTACCTTAACAGCGGGTAATAACAAAGATATCCTGAGCATGACCAAGCCAATTAATCCTGCACAGCAGGCACATGTGCAAGCTATTTTAGATAATGTTCATACCCACTTTATCAATGCGGTTAAAGAGGGACGTGGCAAACGTTTAAAATCAAATGATCCAGCGGTTTTCTCTGGTTTATTCTGGACAGGTGAACAGGCAATTGCACTTGGTGTTGCAGATCGTAGTGGTAGCATTAGCACCCTGATGCGTGAGTTAAAGGTTGATCAAAAAGTTGATTATACCGTTCAACGTAATCCTTTGGAGTCTATTTTGGGACGTATGGGTGCAAAGATTGGTGAGGGGATTAGTAGCTCTCTTGCAGCACAACTGGAAACTCAACAAAATGTGAGAATACAATAACATATCTGATGCAGTGCTTTGATCAAAGCACTGCGTTGATTTTAATCAGGCTGTGTATATCACAGCCTTTTTATTGTAAAAATAACTGTACAGTTCTCCCTTTTATTTGCAATACAGGTGTAGAACGAGATAATTGACCAATCAGTGAAATTAAAAGACAAGCTTATGAAACCCTTGATTCATTTTGCCCATGCCAATGGTGTGCCATCAAAAGTCTATCAAAAACTGTTTGATCAACTCAAAGATCAGTATGACATTATTTATGTGGCAGAGATTGGTACAGATAAGCGCTATCCAATTACGCATGGCTGGACATATTTGGTTGACCAAATCATTGATAGCATTGTACAGCAGGCTCAGGGGCGAAAAGTGATTGGTTTGGGACACTCGTTAGGTTCTGTATTAACACTAATGGCATCTTATCGCCGTCCAGAATTATTTTCACAAGTGATTATGCTGGACCCACCATTGATTATTGGCAAAGCCTCGTTTGTCTTTCATCTCGCCAAAATTTTTAAACCTAAATTGGTCGATAAAATCACGCCAGCAGGTTTGTCAGTGCGTCGACGTGATCACTGGGAGTCTCGTGAGCAGGCGGCGGAACTATTAGGCTCAAGAGGATTTTATCAGCATTTTGATGCTGATTGCTTTCAGGCCTATATTGACCATGCCCTGACTCATGATCCACAACGTGGAGGTGTGACTTTAACCATTCCAAAAGATGAGGAAGTGGCGATGTTTAGAACCACGCCATCCATGTGGTGGTTACCAATGCCAAAACCGCCTGTTCCTGTACATCTGGTGGTTGGCAGTGATAGTGTATTTTTAAAAGAAAAATTTCCGCAAGTGGCAAAAAGAAAACTAGGCATTCCATTTTCAATTGAGCAGGGAGGGCATATGTTTCCTCTTGAGCATCCTGTGGAAACTGCCGAAAAAATTAAAAGTCTGGTTATTTAATTCAAATAAAAAACGCATCCGAAGATGCGTTTCATTTTTAAAACTGGGCAAACTGAATTGGTCGTTCTAATGGTTTTTTGTTGAAATAGGCTTGACCATTTTCCCAGGTGAGCTGACCATTACATAACCATTGTGCTACTTGAGGGTAGATGAAGTGTTCAAGCTCATGCACACGTTGTGCTAGGCTTTCTACATTATCATGCAAACTCACCTGAATCACAGACTGGGCAATACTTTGTCCCGCATCCAGTTCAGCTGTTACAAAATGAACGGTACAACCATGCAAGCGATCTCCAGTATTTAATACACGTTGATGGGTATTCATCCCTTTATAAAAAGGAAGCAGGGATGGATGGATATTTAACATCTTGCCTTGCCATTTACTGACAAATTCTGGTGTTAAAATCCGCATAAAACCCGCAAGAATCACAAGATCAACTTGCCATGCCAACAGTTGCTGATGCATGGCTACATCAAAACTTTCCCGATTGGGAAAGTTTTGATGGGAAATCACAGCGGTGGCAATATTGGCGTCCTCGGCACGTCGTAATGCATAGGCATCAGCTTTGTTGGAGAGAACACCAACGATTTGCCCTGACAACTGTTTACCATGTTGGGCGTCGATCAGGGCCTGTAAGTTGCTACCATTACCAGAAACAAGTACCGCAATTCTCATTATGCAAAGATCACACGAATTTTTTCGTCTGCACCCTCAACTGATTCAGCATTTTCCTGAATGTGACCAATTTTCCAGGCTTTTTCACCTTGAGTATTTAATACATCAATGGCTTTATCCGCTTCGCTTGCATCAACCGCAATCACCATACCTACGCCACAGTTAAAGGTACGGTACATTTCAAAACGTTCTACATTGCCTTCACGCTGTAACAGTTGGAATAACTCTGACCATTCCCAGCTAGATTCATTGATAACTGCTTGAGCGCCATTCGGAAGTACACGCGGTAAATTGCCAGGTAAACCACCACCAGTAATATGTGCCATTGCATGAACATCGACTTGTTTGCAAAGCTCTAACACTGGTTTTACATAAATACGGGTTGGCTCCATAGCAACATCTGCAAGTGGACGACCATCAATAATTTGAGTTAAATCAACGTTCTTAACGTCTAAAATTTTGCGTAGCAATGAGTAACCATTAGAGTGAGCACCACTTGAAGCAACGCCAATCAACACGTCACCAGATTTTACTTTGGAACCATCAATAATTTTGCTCTGTTCAACCACACCCACTGCAAAACCAGCGAGATCGTAATCTTCGCCCTCATACATGCCTGGCATTTCGGCAGTTTCACCACCGACCAATGCACAGCCAGCAAGCTCACAACCTTTACCAATACCTGTCACTACATTTGCAGCCACATCAACATTCAAATGACCCGTTGCATAATAGTCCAGGAAGAACAATGGTTCAGCACCACACACCAGTAGGTCATTGACACACATTGCCACCAAATCTTGACCAATGGTATCGTGACGATTGAGATTCAGTGCCAAACGTAATTTAGTCCCTACGCCATCTGTTCCTGAAACCAATACAGGTTCTTCATAGCTTTTTGGAATTTTGCATAGGGCACCAAAGCCACCTAAACCGCCCATGACTTCAGGACGAGTGGTACGCTTAGCGACAGATTTGATACGATCGACCAGTGCGTCGCCCGCTTCAATGTCGACCCCCGCATCTTTATAGCTTAAACCAGTATTTGGGGTAGAAGTTGAGTTGCTCATAGTGAAGTCTCCGCATTGGCGGCAGATTATAACCCGAATATACGAAACTCTTCTGTTATTTATGCCCGAAAATGCTATCTTTATTAAAAATTTTTTCCATTTATAACGATTACACCAAGAAAGGCTAGATTTTATGCAAGATCAGGTATTGCGTCGTATCTTTATTCTCGCGGGACTCGCATTACTACTCTGGGTATTATATCTGTTGAAGCCAGTGGTATTGCCATTTGTAGGGGCATTCTTTATTGCCTATCTGTTTAGTCCGCTTGTTGACACACTTGTAAAGTTTAGACTGCCACGTTGGTTGGCAATTAGTGTTGTATTTGTTGGCATTGGTGTTACTTTAACCGTAGTTTTATGGTTTCTTGTGCCACTGGTATGGGAACAATTAATTTACGCCCGTGACAGTATTCCCGCAGGGATTCATTGGATTAACTCAACGTTTCTGCCGTGGGTATCCAAAACATTTAATGTGATTCCAATGGAACTGGATACCGAACAAATTTCCAAAACGATCATGGAATATGTCCAGACCAATTATAGTGCGGATAGTATTCAAACCATGTTGCTAAGTCTAGCTCAATCAGGTCTGAATTTTATTCAACTGGGCGGGGTGGTGATTTTAATTCCAATAATTTCATTCTATTTCCTTCTTGACTGGGAAAGAATGTTGCAAAGCTTTAGACGCTTGATTCCTCGGCCTTACGAAGCATCGACCTTGAGAATTGTGGGTGAATGTCACAGTGTATTGGGTGCATTTGTGAAAGGGCAGTTTCTGGTGATGTTATTACTGGGAATTGTATATGCTGTTGGATTGCAGTTGATTGGGCTGGAGGTTGGCCTGATTATTGGGATGATCGCTGGTTTGGCGAGTATCATTCCTTATCTAGGTTTTGCGGTTGGTATTATTGCAGCGGTTATTGCCACCTTGTTCCAATTTGGACTGGACTGGACACAGCTTCTCTTGGTCGGTGTTGTGTTCATGATTGGACAAATGGTTGAAGGATATATTCTGCAACCTTTCTTGTTGGGCGATAAAATTGGCTTATCTCCAGTTGCGGTGGTGTTTGCAGTATTAGCTGGCGCACAACTGGGTGGTTTCCTTGGGATGTTGATTGCATTACCTGTCGCAGCAGTGATTGTGGTGTTGTTAAAGCATGCGCGTGACAATTACGAAAAAAGCCGTCTTTATGGGTTACCGATTGAGGTGAGTGTTCCCCAGGGTGAAATTCAGCACATCAATGTTGATGCGGGTGATGTAGAACTTGATATTGAAATGAAAAACTCTCAAGATACAGGCACTTCAAATTCAAATGACTTTAAGTAATTGGGGAATATATTAACGATATGCGTCAACTGCAACTGGATATAGAACCACAACTGGATGCTCGAATCAGCGATTTTTCAGGTCCAGGTTGGGGAAATGTGGTTGATGCGGTCCGACAGTTACATGCAGGCTTGGTCAGCCGATTTTATGTCTATGGCGGAGCTGGAACAGGCAAGAGCCATTTGCTGTCTGCAATTTGTGATTCATATCTGGAATTAGGCCGCCGAGCAATAAAAGTATCTTTGCTGGAACTATTGGATGCGCCTATAGAGGCCATTACCTCATTAGAGTTTTACGAATTGGTTGCTTTAGATGACATTGATGCAATCAGTGGGGTCCCTCATTGGCAGAAAGCAGTTTTCCATTTAATCAATAATCATGAAGGGCAACTGGTATTTTCTTCCCGTGTGGCACCTATTGAGTTAAAACTTGAACTACCTGATTTGCAGTCCAGATTAACGCAGGCGGTAAGCGTAAAAGTTCCAAATGGAAGTTCATATGCAGACCGACAAGCCTTACTTCAGTCTGTTATGATAAGACGGGGTATTCATTTTGATCAGCAAATCGTTGACTATTTATTGAATAATGGCCCTCATCAAGCGTCAGTATTGTTACAAACGCTGGCCCAACTTGAAAAAATGCTAAAAGGCGAAAAAACCAGGCTTTCCAATATGACACTCAAGCAAATCTATGCATTGATTGATGAATATCGTCAATAATATAAAATTTCTTGAGAAATTGTGAGAGCTATGACAAAGTACGCACAAAGGATGTGGTTGCAAATTTAAATTTTGCAATATCAAGAAAAATGAAAAATAGAAGGAGATCGGTATGCTCAAACGGACGCTTGCCTGCGCTTTATTTGCGGTTACTGGGCATGTTTATTCTGCGGATATTCAAGTCACAACGTTGGTTGATGAAGACAAGGATGATACCGTTTGTTCATTACGAGAAGCCGTAGAATTTTTAAATAAACGTAGCCAGACAGCTTTTGAGAATGGTTACCATGGTTGTGGTAACAAGGAAGCTTCCTCTACTATTTTATTGGGGCGTGATAAAGAATATATATTAAATAAGGCTCTACAAATTAAAACATCTATGACCATTAGTACTGCTGCCAGTGGGGATTTTAATAATGATAAGAAAGGATTAAATAATGCAACTATTAAAATGGTTGGTACAGAACGCTTATTTACGGTTGATGATGAAAGTGTCGAAAATAGTTTGCTAGCGGTTGGTCTTATTGAGTTAAATTTACAAGGTTCATCCACCAAAGTAAATAATGGTGGTTTAATTCTAAACCGTGAAGCATTAACAATTCAATATTCTCGTCTGACTGGCGGTAATGCTAATAATGGTGGTGCAATTTATAATGCAGGTGTTTTATCTGATACACAGAAAACTGTAGGAACCGTAGCAATTAGCAATAGTATTCTTCAGAATAATAAAGCTGATCAAGGTGCTGCACTTTATACAGATATGCCATATTACCGTATCACTCAATCTGTAATTAGAGATAATACCATTACGACAAAAAATGGTTCATTGTTGTATACAAATATAGGTTTTAAAGATCCAACCATTGGAGTAAATATTTTATACAATGGCGCTTCTGGTTTGCGTAATTCAACTATATTTAATAATACAGGTGGATATGTTGCCAATATTCGTGAGGGGATGGTTTTAAATAATGTGACCATGATCAGAAACGATGCTGGTCTATATCTGCAAGCACCTAAATGGATCGTTAAAACCACAACAACAGATGAAAATGATGAGAAAAAAGAAACAAATACTGATTTAGTGAGTGCTTCTATTTCAAATAGCATTATTGTTGGAAATGGTGAGAACACATGTGGTTTGAAAACAGATCCAGAAGACTCAACAATTGTACAGAGTAATTTAATAGACTCAACTTGCGATTTTAGCAAATTTGATAAGTTACTTGATCGTAGAAACTTTAGTGTGGGAGACAATAAACTGATTGCAGGGAATAATATTGTAGATCAGAAATGTGACGCCCCACCTGCAAGTGGTCTGTTATGTCCTTATTATACACCTAAAGATCAAATGCTTGGATTCTTTAAACCACGTTTATTAATGGCTTATAATCAATTGTCAGACTCTTTAATTGTTAATAAAGGCCGAATTTATAGTGATGGTGGTGCTGTTGGTTTAGCAAGTTGCGAAGGAAGTGATCAGCGTGGAAAGAATCGTAGTGGTTATGATGAATTATGCGATTTAGGGGCAATTGAATTGGTCATTAACCGAGGGGATATCTCAATTGTTGGTCAAGATATTCTGTACGGTGAGATTGCGAAGTTTAGTATTGCAGACAGTTTATTGGATGGTGAATTATTAGATCCAGCGTCGTGTGAACAAGTCTTGGGTAAACGTTCTGATGGGCAAGCATGGCAGTGGGGATGTTTAGAAATAAAACAAACTGCCACTCCATCTAAAGGTAAACTGACTTTGGATCAAGATGGCAACATTACTTATGTGCCAGACAGTAATTGGCATGGGGCGGATAAGTTTAATTTACGTGTAATGACTACAACAACACGTTTAAATGATGTTTCTAATTATTATATTGAAATCCCAACAACGATTGTACAAGATCCACCAAATAACTTTAAAAGTAAAACCGTGAATGTTTCTGGGGGAAGTATGGGTTTTGCTGCAATATTTATGTTGTTAGGTTTAGTTGGAATACGCCGTTTTAAATCATAATCAAGGATGATGAGATGAAAAATTATAAAAAAGCTCTATTAGCAACTATGGTAATTGCTGCTATGCCTCTTTTGGCTGCAACAAGTAATACCCCAATTAATGTTACAACTTTCGATGATGAGGATGGTGATAACCTAAATGCTTGTTCTTTAAGGGAAGCATTGAAAACTGCAGAAACACGTAAGTCGTTTGGTGGATGTGAAGTTACTGATATACTTTCAACTACTCAGAAAGTGATTCAGCTTAAGGCTGGAACCTATGTGTTAAATACAGAGCTGACTCCAAAAGTTGATGTGTCAATATGGGGGGAAAGTCCTGTAGATTGGCAGAAAAAGAGTGTTCTTACCAATGATTATCCAGCTCAAACAGATCTGAAAACCACTATTGAGGTAAAAAATAATAGTCGTATTTTCAATACGACTTTAGCTAATAAAGCTTTAGCCTTAAGCAATATTATCTTAATAAATGGTAAAACTCCAGATCGGGGAGGGGTAATCTATGCAGGTGCCAATGTTACATTGCAAAATACTAAAATCTTAAATTCACAGGCTGGTCTGGGCGGAGGAGCCATATTTTTGGCGGGACCTACAGCCTCACTTTCTATAACAAATAGCTTAATTCAAGATAACCAGTCACCAATCGGAAGTGTACTGGCGATGAGCTGTTTTAATGATAATGTTTATTCAAAGCGTGATATCAGTATTACTGGAAGTAGTTTGGTTGGTAATGGTTCTAGCAGTTCAAAGAGCATGTTGGATTTCTGTGGGGAGCCCAAAGTTACTTTATCAACCAATACAATTGCTAAAAATATTGCAGATATAGCAATCGGTAATTTAATTCAATTTTCAGGAAATACCAAAGCAAGTGATACGCCAAATAATAACTCTAGTGTATTAAGTAATAGCAGTAGTTTGGAATTATTGAATAATACGATTGTCGAGAATACGGTAAATACCACATTATTATATGATAAATTGGGTACTAAGCTACTTAGTTTTAATGTGTTGGCTTATAATAATGGAAGTTATGCTTGTCGTTATTTACTAGGTGATGCAGCTAAAGAGGAAAAGGTTGGTTTTAATGTTGTTTATAATGCCTTATCTCTTAAAGGTGATAATAAATGTGATGTTCCAGACCAGTCCTTGAAAGAAAATAAAACTAATATTGATGTTAGTGCCATAAATGATATTAAGACACTCCTTAGTCCACTAAAAAGTGCCTCTGAATATACTGCTTTCCTACCTTTATATTATCCTAGAAATAATAGTACTGAGACAGACCTAGTCAATATAGGAGCGACAGGTTGTAGTTCAACAGACCAACGTAATATTGCACGTATTACGGATGGAACATTATATTATGATCCTAATGCTCAAAATAGTTGTGATATTGGTTCAGTTGAGTTGATGAAACTTACTGCTGGAGATTTGGTGGATTTATCTAATGGTTCATTATTAGGTCTTGTGGCTGGTTATCAACAAGAGTATGATTTTTTTAAAAATTTAGTTGAAAAGCCTAATAATCCAGACTTTTTGACTTATTATAAACTTCGTTTGCAAGAATATAAAAATTTACTGGAGAATACTAAGGCAAATTTGAAATATCGTGGAATTTATGTAGATTTAAAAAAATATAAGCTCCCATTGCCACAAGAAGTTGAGTTGGCAGATGGCAATCATCAACTCAATTTCTTTAGTCCAGAAAATTATAAAGTAACTGTTGAAGCATTGGGGATTGGACAAATCAATGATACTGGTGAAACAGTAAAACCTGATCCAAACCTACATTGTGAATGGAATGAGGACCTAGAGCAAATTCTTGTTTATAGAACTGATGATGCAATTACTCAAGCTGGTGATAAAGCTTTTTGTAAATATACGATTCAATCTAAAAATGACGAAAGCGTAAAGTCTTCTGGTTTGATTCAAGCTGCATTTGTTAATATGGCTCCTTTGGCTAAAGATACATCAGTAACTTTAAAGTACAGACAGCATGAAAAAGCGACTTTAAATTTATTAAGTTTTGCCAATGATGACGGTGATACAGGTGAGGGGGGCAAAGGACCTGACAGCAATCCAAATAAACCTGCTTTCTGGAAAAATGCAGATGGAGTTGAGTTACCAATTCGTTTAACTAATATACCAAACAGAGATTTGACCATAACAGCAGATCGTCAAGGGGCTTGTCCTGAACCAGATGATAAAGAAATCTGTTATGGCGGTAATGTTTATGTTCAGGAAGTAAATACATTTAACCCATTTAATTTCTCATTCAATTATCAAGTGTATGATGCAGATGGTACTGCTTCAAATACTGCAACAGTGAGTGTCATTAGTACAGCCACAACAACTGATGATACTCGTCCTGCGGGTAGCGGTGGTGGCAGCACGGGTATTTTCTCAATATTTGGGTTATTAAGTTTGCTGGCTTATCGCCGATTCAGAAAATAGAAACAGTGAATTAAAAAACAGCGCTATTTATAGCGCTATTTTTTTATATTCTGAGTAATCCTCTAGGGATAAGCTTAAATTATAGTCAGTGCTCAGAATATTTACTTAGATATTCATCTCTAATTGTTACACGTTCTTCCAAACTTGCATTTTGCATACGTTTACGTAGGTTATTTCGCTCCTGAGTGCTCATTTTCTGCCAGATGTCACGCATTTTTTGTTTTTCATCATCTGGTAATTGCGTAAACCATTCCATTCTTTGCTGGAGTTGTGAACCTTGGTCTGTTGGAATTTCTTTCAATGTTTGGTAGCGTTTAATTAAGATACGCTGTTCTTCAGGGGATAAATCATCCCATGCTTCTTCAGTTGTCGGTTTGCTGAGTTTAGAGAAAACCCAAAACCGTTCTGAACCAGCAAAACTGGTTTGTAATAAACCCAATGTACACACAACAAGTGCTAACTTTCTAGCTGCCATGTGGAACTTTACCCTCACCCAAGACCATTAACATTTCCATATCTTCAACCATTTGTGGCGAAAGCTTTGGATTTACGATGACCTGATTTTGTGGTTTATCTGTAAGTTGCAAAGAACTTGGAAGAACCACAATACCCATAATTGCAGCGGCAAATGCAAAACCAGTCATTTTCCAGATACTGTAAAAAGACGTATGTTTCTTTTGAACAGAATCGAGAACATGATTCATCACCAACATTTTATTGTGATGTTGTTCTCTTGCGAGTTGATCAAGCTTGGAAGTCACTTGTTTGGTGAATTCATCTTTTTTCATTTGATGATCCTCCCGTATGTGGGTTTAAATGCTCTAAAGCGATTCTGAGTCCCTGAATTGCACGGTGATAATGTGTTTTCACACTGCCTTCACTGCAATCCATGATTTGAGCTGTGGTCATGGTATCAAAACCCTCCCACGCTCTTAGCATAAATGCCTGTTGTTGACGTACTGGTAATTGATTGATTGCAGCCTGAATTTCTTCCATTGTGACTTCCTGATCTAGAAAATCGAATGGATTAGGGGTGGATTCATCTACAACATCAATAATTTCTTCGTCATCATCCAAATTAATTTTTTTAAATAATGAAAATGGGTTTGCACGGCGTGCTTCTTTGCGCCGCCAGTCCTGAAGTTTGTTATTTAAAATGGTATAGAAAAGCGGATACCATTCTTCGGTACTTTTATCTGAATATGACTTGTGCAATGAGATAAAGGCTTCCTGAACCAGATCCATTGCAATGCCTTGTTGTCCCTGGGTTGCACTTTCCATCATCACAAGCGCACGACCTGTCACGTCTTGCATAAAAAAACGCAGACGTTGTTCAACAGTACTGCGGTCAGTACCATTATCGGTTCGGGCCTGTTTCGGTGCTAAATCCATAGAGATGGAAAATCCTGTCATGGATACCCACCATTATTTCAATTCATTAATTCTATAACGTTGAAAAGGGTGGATGCGTTGACAACTCAAGCAATTATTTTTAGTAGTGTAATGGATTTTCTCAGCAGAGAAAGTGTATTTAAAATAATTTAACCTTTTACTGGCGTTGGCGAACCATTTCAAACAGACAGATTGATCCCGCAATTGCAACGTTCAAGGACTCCTGACCACCAGGTTGGGGAATGGTGACAGCCTGGGCATGTTCAAGGGCATAGTCACTTGCACCTTGGCCTTCGTTACCTAGAATCCAGACACAGGGCTGGGTTAAATCCTTGCCATATAAACTGGTGGAACGGTGGGAGCTGGTGACAAACACGGGAATATTAAATTTTGGTAAAATATCTGTAAGTTGATAATTCTCAAAACAATGTAAACTAAAATGTGCGCCCATGCCTGCACGTAGTACTCGAGGAGACCAAAGTAATGCTGAACCTTGGGTACAAATGACTTGTTTAACATTGGCCGCTGCTGCTGAGCGTAATAATGTACCCACATTACCTGGGTCCTGAACATTTTCAAGAATCAGGGTGTCTTTGCTAAAATCAATAGTTTGAATATTTGAGGGTAAGTCAATAATGGCCAAACAGGGTAGGGTTGTACCCAGTGTACTAAGGTCTTTATATAAAACCTCACTGATCACAAAGATATGCCCTTTGTGCAATTCAATTATCTTTTGCAAATCTGGATGGGCTAAGGCCTGTTCAGTGGTAAATAAGGAAAAGATTTTCTTTTGTTGTTGTAACCATGTTAGGCACAAATGTGTTCCTTCGAGTACCGTTTGTTGATGTTTTTTTCGGGCACTGTTGAGTTCGATGAGTCCACGCAAATGTTTGATTTTTGCATTGTCTTTTGATTCTAAAAAAATAACCGCCATAGGGTAAATATCCAAAAGGGCATTACAATTTATAATGCCCTGATTATTAAAAATAATTAATGATAACTTGTTACGCGTTCCACTTCATTTTTAGAACCGATAATTACAGGCACACGTTGGTGTAACTCAGTTGGCTGGATGTCCATAATGCGAACACGGCCTGTTGTACATGCACCACCAGCCTGTTCAATCAGCATGCTCATCGGGTTTGCTTCATACATCAGACGTAAACGTCCAGCTTTTTTCGGATCTTTTAAATCGTAAGGGTAAAGGAAGATACCACCACGGCACAGGATACGATGAATATCACCCACCATACAGGCTACCCAACGCATATTGAAATCTTTTTCACGGACTGAGGTTTTTCCAGCAAGTAGTTCATCAATATAACGTTTTACAGGATTTTCCCAGTGGCGTTGATTGGATGAGTTGATAGCGAATTCCTGAGTATCTACTGAAACCTGAACTTGTTCAGTCGTAAGCAGGAAAGTTTGTGTCGTTGGATCAAATGTGAAGAAAGTAACACCTGCACCTACAGTAAGAACCAGCATGGTGGATGGCCCATACAGTACATAACCCGCAGCGACCTGTGCTGTGCCTGCCTGCATAAAGTCAGTAGATTGGGTTACGGCATTTTTAGCAGGTAAAATTGAGAAAATCGTACCCACACACATATTGATGTCAATATTGCTCGAACCATCAAGTGGGTCAAACAAAACCAGATATTTACCATTTTCCTGTGCAGGCGTAAAGTCATCCAGCTCTTCAGAAGCCAAGCCACCCACCTGTGGATGAACTTTGAGGGCATCAATCAGGTAATCATTTGAAATGACATCCAGTTTCTTTTGTGTTTCGCCCTGAATATTTTCATTACCCGCACTGCCTAAAATACCTGCCAAAGCACCTTTTTGCAGAGCCTGATCAATGGTCTTGCATGTGTCTGCAATTGTTTCAATGACCTGAGCCAACTCTGGTGTCAAATTCCCATTTTGTTGTTGTAAATATTGGGACAAAGTAAGGTTTGACGACATATTGAATAGCTCCGATTTTGCTGCATCAAAATTGATAAAAGAATGCCGCTATTCTAGATGAGAATGCCAAAAAATAAAAATTATCTTACTTTATTTATGTTGCTTTTATGATTACAAGTCTTCATTTACATGCTATGTTGGATGCATATTAGACAGGATGTTTGGAGAATAAAATGTCAATCAAGAATTTTGAAGCAACCCCAACCCCAAGTGAACCAATTAGTTTGGATGAAATTTCCAAGGAAAATGTGAAAGATGCCTGGAAAGATTATGAAGCCAAGCCTGAGTATAAGAATTTTAATAAGCACGATATGATTGAGTCGATGCAGTCATCTAAACAGGATGATAATATCCAACAACAGCTATAAAAAATGCTCACATCATGTGAGCATTTTTTCTTAAAGTATTATCTTAATAATGGCGGAACGGCTTCATAGTTGATTTCCACACGGCGGTTTTCTTTCCATGCAGCTTCATTATGGCCCTGATTGACAGGAGCCTCCTTACCATAGCTTACAGCTTCAAGCTGCTGTGGGTTTACACCATTGGTGATTAAAAAGCTTTCTACCGCTTTAGCACGGCGTTCGCCAAGTGCCATATTATATTCACGTGTACCGCGTTCATCGGTATGGCCTGTTAAAGCAACTTTTGAATTGGCATTTGCAACAAGAAATTGAGCATGTGCCTGTAATGTTAGATAATCTTCTTGGGATAAGTCGCTGCTGTCATAGTCAAAATGTACAACACGTTTTGCTAAAAATGCTTTATTCGCTGCGGTTACGCCTTTTGAGGACGCACCTGCCAAGTTTTGTGCATTTAATGCAGCATCTTCACTGAGACCATCGGTACTTACCGTTGTTGCACTGTTTGGTGTATTGCCTGCGGTAATTTCAGCAGCAGGTTTACGGCTGGCACAGCCTGTAAAAACCAAGGTCGCTGCGAGTAGGGGGAGTGTCAGATATTTAATATTCATATGTTTCTCCAATCAATCAAATTTATTTGGGTGCCCAAGCTGGTTCGCGAACTTCACCTTGCTCACTTGGTAAGTTCATACGGAAACGACCATCTGTTGACATGATAGAGAGTAAGCCGCGCTCTCCCTCACGTGTCGCATAAACCACCATTTGCCCATTGGGTGAGAAGCTCGGTGATTCGTCCAGACTGGTTGGTGTCAGGATATTGGTAATGCCTGTATTAATATCCTGAATGGCAACTTTATAATTGCTTCCACTTGGACGATGAACTAATGCAATTTTTTTACCATCCGCACTTAAGGTGCCACGGGCATTGAACGCACCCTTGAATGTTAGGCGTTTAACCGAGCCATCATCAAAACGATAGCTATAAATTTGTGGAGAACCACCACGGTCAGAAGTGAAGATAAATGACTTGCCATCTGGTGCATAACGTGCTTCGGTATCAATCGCTGAATCGTTGGTCATCCGCTTGACTTGGCGGCTAGCTAAGTCCATTTGATAGATTTCAGGGTTACCATGCATTGAAGCGGTAAAGAGCATGGACTTGCCATCTGGTGAAAAGCTTGGTGCGCCATTCAAGCCCCTGAAGCTTGCTAAAACTTCACGCTGTCCTGAAGCCAAGTCCTGAAGATAGATTGCAGGACGTTTGGTTTCAAAAGAAACGTAAGCGATTTTCTTTGCGTCTGGGGTCCAGGCAGGAGAAAGGATTGGATCACGTGACGAAAGGACGGTTTTAGGTTGTTCGCCATCGGTATCAGCAACCTGTAGGGTATAACGTTGAGCTGGGGTTGCCTGATTTCGCAGTACATAGGCAATACGCCCACTAAAGTCACCTGCAATACCTGTCAGTGCCTGATAAATCGCATCACTGATCATATGTCCCGCCTGACGGATGCGTGAACTTGGTACAGTCAGGACCTCATTGAGTAGGTATTGCTGTTTTTGTACATCATACAACTGGTATTGAATTTCAAATGTATTGGCATCAACAGCTTTCATTTGTCCGACAACGACATAGGGAACGCCAGCATTTTGCCAGTCGCCAGCCTGAATCTGATCAATACTTGCAGTGGCAGGTAAATTTTGTGATGCACTGGTAAAACGACCTGAACGGTTTAAATCGCTTTCAACAATTGGATAAATCGCCTTGTCATTGGTAAATGGCACAATCGCAATTTTAGGCGCCTGTTCAGGGGCTTTGGCAATTTCAAGATGGAGTTGTGCAAAAGTTGTTGCTGGAACAACGGTGCTAATGGCAGTAAAAACTGCTAAGGAGATGAGATGTTTACGAGTCTTGTCCATAATTACAATAATTTGCATAGTATTGTTGTGGCTGTTGATTATTTAACATAGTTACATGCTTTGTGCTATGACAGGCATGTAACTATTCACGATAAATTACTATTGTGCAATAAATGTGATGGAAATTCGGCGAAGTTGACTCACAATATCAGGGTCATCAGGCATTGGTAAAGGTGACGCTCGTTTAACAGCATCCTCTACGCTTGCTTTCAAATCAGAATCACTACTATTGGCAACCACAGATTTTACGTTCCCATTAGCATCAAGTGTAATATTAACATTAATAGATTTTCCTCGAGAGGCTAAAGGGACTTCCCAAGCTCTGGTAATCTTATTTTTAAAAGCTGCTTTAGTTGAATCAGCGATTTTTTTACTTTCCGCTTTTTTCTGAGCAGCTTCTTGTTCAGCTTTTTTAGCGGCAGCAGCTTTGGCTTCTTCTGCATCCGCTTTTGCTTTAGCGTCGGCATCGGCTTTACGTTTTGCGTCTGCCTCTGCTTTTGCCTTAGCATCAGTATCTGCTTTTTTCTTGGCATCAGCGTCCGCTTTACGTTTTGCGTCTGCCTC
>NZ_KB849435.1:1101421-1308548 GCF_000368425.1 Acinetobacter sp. CIP 102637 | reverse complement strand
GCATCTGCTTTTTTCTTGGCATCAGCATCTGCTTTACGCTTGGCTTCAGCATCCGCTTTTGCTTTGGCGTCTGCCTCTGCTTTTGCCTTAGCATCCGCATCGGCTTTTTTCTTGGCATCAGCGTCTGCTTTACGTTTTTCTTCAGCAGCCTTGGCTTTGGCATCTGTTTCAGCTTTTTTCTTGGCGTCAACGTCTGTTTTACGCTTTTCTTCCGCAGCTTTTGCCTTGGCATCTTGTTCAGCTTTCAACTTGGTTGCATTATCTGCCTTGGTTTTAGCGGCTAGATCAGCTTTACGTTTTGCTTCCTGTTCAGCCGCTTTTGTTTTTGCTATGGTATCTGCCTGACGTTTTTCTTCTGCCTGTTTGGCTTTTGCATCATTTTCAGCTTGTCGTTTTTGCTCCGCAGCTTTTGCTTTCGCCTCTGCATCGGCTTTACGTTTTTCTTCGGCAGCCTTGGCTTTGGCATCAGCTTCTGCACGTTGTTTTTGTGCGATAGCTTCTGCTTGCTTCTGTTGTTTTTCTACCTGTGCTTTTGCTTTGGCGGCTTCCTCAGCCTTACGTTTTTGTTCAGCCAACTTTGCCTGTTGCGCCTGTTCAGCTTTCTGCTTTTCGGCAGCAAGTTGCTGAGCAGTAGGTGGTGGAGGGGCAACAGGAAGATTTTCAGGCTGAGTTTCATCTACAATTGGACTTAATATTTCTTCTGCCTGATTTTCAGCCGCAGTTTCCTGTTCCACGGGTTTTGCCAATGGGGGGGGCAAGTCTTCTGGCTTGACTAAAATCGTGGTGATTTTTTTAGGCTGTTCAGGTGGTTTTCCCATTCCCAAATACAATAAGCCAACAATGGCAACGATATGAACACCGAGTGTAAAACCCAGTGCAATTGCATTTTGTTTAAAAGGTGGCTCTTGAAATTTTTTCATAACTTATTTTAGCGAATCAGTTAATAAACCAACCTGAGTTAGACCTGCTTCTTGTAAACTGGACATGAGTTCCACCACTTCACCATAAGGGCGAGATTTATCGCCATTCACCAAGACCATAAGCTGTTTATTGTCTTGTTCAGCCTGTTTCTGGGCATCACTTAAAATGCTTTCAAGCTGCTCATGTGTTAGTGGTTCAGTGCCTTTATTATGTTGATATTGCAGATAAATATTACCATCCTTGCCAATGGTGACCATTGCAGGCATATCTTTAGATTCAATTGGATTGTTATTGGCTTGAGGTAAATCCACTTTAATTCCACTGGTAATCATGGGTGCAGTGACCATAAAAATCACCAGAAGTACCAGCATGACATCAATATATGGCACGACATTCATGTCACTTTTCAGCGGCTTCTTGATGCGTTCAAAACGTCCAGATCGTTGAATCGCCATTATGCATCTTCCTGTGTCGTTCCAATTGCTTGACGCTGTAACAGGGCAACCATTTCTTCGGCAAACAGGGCACGGTCTGAATAAATTGCTTCACCTTTTGCGGTGAAATGGTTAAAAGCAAGTACCGCAGGAATGGCAGCAAACAAGCCAATCGCAGTTGCAATCAATGCCTCTGCAATACCAGGTGCCACAGTCGCCAATGTCACCTGATCCACAGCAGCCAGACCAATAAAGGCATTCATAATGCCCCAGACTGTACCAAACAGGCCGATATAAGGCGCAACAGAACCAATACTTGCCAATGCGCCTAGACCTTGCTCCAATCCGCCCTGATCACGGCTTAAGCCAACACGAAGAATACGTTCAGTTCCCTCAATGGTCTGGTTGGTGTCAGCCTTACGTTTTTGCAGTTTAAAAAATTCACCCAAACCCTGATAAAAAATATCTTCCAAGCCACGACGTTTAGAGTTGAGCTGGGCGTTGTTGTATAGGGTATTCAGTTCGGCACCTGACCAGAACATTTTTTGAAAATGCTCATCATCCTGCGCTGCCTTTTTAAAGCCCATATATAGTTTGGCAATCAAATACCAGCTGAAAATTGACGCTAGTAATAAGATCAACATGACCAATTGAACGACTGGGCTGGCTTGTAAAATCAGGTCAGAAATGTGCAGGGAAGATTCTAAATTTGTTGCCATAAGTTGAGTGCCGAAAGTTTATTTTTAGTCCTGTGCCAATTCTTTTTGAATCAGGTCACGAATTTCATCAGGAAGTCTGCGTGGCATCAAGTCCTTGTTTAAACATGCCAACGTAACCTCACCTGAAGCCAGCAAGATTTCACCACGATAAATATTTTGTTGCAACACAAATGACGCGGCTTTACACGAAATAACACGTGCTGTAACGGTAATTAAATCATCCATTAATATAGGGCGTACATATTTGACCTGAATCTGGTGGACAACAAAGCTGTAATCCTTTTGATGCCAATAGTGTGCAATCCCCGTGGAGCGTAGCCATTCTGTACGGGCACGCTCCATAAAACGGATGTGGTTGGCATGGTAGACAATCCCGCCTGCATCTGTATCTTCGATATATACACGAATATTAAATTCAAAATGATTGGCCATGATGACGTCCTTATACAAAACTCTCCTGAATATTCAAGAGAGTTGGAAGAAATTTAAACTTATGTTTCTGGCGGAGTTAATCCAAACTGTAAATAAGCCATGTTGGTCGCAATACGACCACGTGCGGTACGCATCACATAACCTTGCTGGATGAGATAAGGTTCAATGACATCTTCAAGTGTGCCACTATCTTCTGCCATCGCGGCTGCTAAAGCTTCAACACCTGTTGGACGACCTTCAAAACGCTCAAGTAACATACTGAGATAACGGCGATCCAGTGTATCCAAACCTGCTTTATCCACGTTCAGCATATCCAAGGCACGTTGGGCCATATCCTGAGTCACTTCACCTGTACCCTTGACTTGGGCATAGTCACGAACTCGACGTAACAGACGGTTGGCAATACGAGGTGTACCACGAGAACGGCGAGCAATTTCCATTGCACCATCATCTGTCATGAGTACATCCATCAAACGTGCAGAACGCCCAACGATATAAGTCAAATCTTCAACTGAATAAAATTCCAAACGTTGCACAATCCCAAAACGGTCACGTAAGGGTGAGGTGAGCAGACCAGCACGGGTAGTGGCTGCAACCAGTGTAAATGGAGGCAAGTCCAGTTTAATTGAACGGGCAGCGGGGCCTTCGCCAATCATGATATCCAACTGATAATCTTCCATCGCTGGATAAAGGATTTCTTCAATCACTGGAGAAAGGCGGTGGATTTCATCAATAAAAAGAACATCACCCTCTTCAAGATTGGTGAGCATTGCGGCCAAATCGCCTGCACGTTCCAACACAGGACCAGAAGTTGATTTTAAATTACCGCCCATTTCCCGAGCGATAATATTGGCCAGTGTAGTTTTACCTAAACCAGGTGGACCAAAAATTAGAGTATGATCGAGTGCTTCACCACGTCCACGTGCGGCACCAATGAAGATTTCCATTTGCTCACGGACTACAGGCTGCCCAATATAGTCCGTCAATGAAGTTGGGCGAATTGCACGATCAAAATGATCTTCTGGTTTTTCTGTTCCGCTAATAAGACGATCTTGCATATAGATATTACTTCATCATGGATTTAAGTGCCGCACGAATAATATCGGCAGATTCTGTATAGTCTGCCTTAACGGCTGCAACCGCTTTTTGTGCCTCAGTAGGTTTATAGCCGAGTGACTGCAATGCCGCTTCGGCTTCAGCAACAGGTGAGTTTGCCATAAACTGGATTTGAGCCGTGGTTGGGCTTGCATTGCTACTACTGGTTGACTGTGCCAATGCCTTGAAGCGATCCCGTAATTCAATCATCAAGCGTTCAGCAGTTTTCTTACCAACCCCAGGAACCTTGATCAGGGTGTTGATGTCATCGTGTTCAATGGTATGAATCAATAGCTCAACACTTAATGTGGATAATATTCCCAAAGCCATTTTAGGACCGACACCATTCACTTTCAGCAAAGTGCGAAAAATGGTTTTTTCCTGCGCATCGTTAAAGCCATAGAGTTGCTGGGCATCTTCACGGACCACCAAGTGCGTCCATAATGTCACTTTCTGGCCCTTTTGTAATTGGCAAAATGTCGAAAGTGGTGTGTCTATTTCATAGCCAACACCATTCACATTGAGTAAAACTGTTGGGGCTTCCAAGGCAAACACTTCGCCAATTAAACATCCGATCATTGAGTCATTTTCACTTATTTATTAATGGTTGAATAGTAGAGGCCATTTGCTCTAAACGCAAAATGGCTTTTCATATTTATTTGTGATTTCGCGTGGATTTTATTCAAATCAATCAAAATAAAAATAGCCTGAGTAAATCTTATTTCTTAGAAGAACCCAACTTTATTGCCTTGTAACTCTTGCGCTAAACTATAAGCTTGATGGTCAGAAAACTTACTAATAATATCCAGAACTTGCATAATATTATGGTAATGGTTGTTCTGGAAATGTGCGCCCGAATGTTGCAAAATTGACATCAAACGCTGTTCCTTAAAGCTGAGGGCTTTATGTGGCATGGTCAATGGTACGAAAGCATCTAAAATCGTCTGTAAACTTTGATGCGCAATGATTTCCAGACCTGATTTTTGTGGATGCTCAAAAATCCGATCTTTGGCAAGATTCTTGGCAGTTTGAATACCTGCCTCAATATCAGGTGAACAATATTGAAGTAAACTGCCTTGAAGCTGTCCTGTCAGGATTTCATACTGATATTTGGCAAAAGCGGTGGTGACTTCGTCGACCAGACGTTTCATCACACGGCCACGCAGGGCAGCGATTTTTTGTTGCCATGTGGTATGTGGTAAATGCAGCTCTTCTGGATAGCCATAATCCACAATCAGGTTCAGGAAAATAGGCTCAACTTCGGCATAATTCAGCATGTTGAGGATGATGCCATCTTCCAGATCAATCAATGCATAGCAAATATCATCGGCTGCTTCCAATAAATAAGTGAGTGGATGACGGCAATAATGATATTCGCCCAACTGAATTAGTCCGAGTTGCTCGGCAATTTGTTTTAAAATTTCTTTTTCAGATTGATAGCAACCAAACTTGGCTCGCTTATGTGACGGAATATCACCTTGTTCCTCAATGGTTTTGGAAAGCCATGGATATTTTAAATAAGCCCCCAATGTGGCATAGGTTAGACGCATACCACCATCGTCAGGATGATAGTCAATACGGCTTAACAAACGAAGTCCTTGCGCATTACCCTCAAATTGACGGACATCGGCTGCTTCTTCTGGCGTGAGTTTAGTTAAAAAGTCCCGATGTGAGGCATCATCAAACCATTCACGAATCGCATATTCACCTGCATGACCAAAAGGTGGATTGCCAATGTCATGGGCCAAACAGGCTGCCTGAATAATCGCACCGACATCCGCAGGGGAAATCCACATGGGTAGTTCATCTTTAATCTTCTCCGCAGCCAGCATGCCCAGAGAGCGGCCAATACAGGAAACCTCAAGCGAATGGGTAAGGCGGGTATGGATACCATCATGTTGAGTGAGTGGGTGAACCTGTGTTTTTCTATTCAGTTGACGAAAGCTTTGGGAAAATATAATTCTGTCGTAATCTTTGTGGAATGGGCTTCGGGCCAATTCTGTACTGCTTTTTTTACTGCCTAAACGAATTGCGGAAAGCAATTCCAACCAACGCATTTGTTCCATTTATCATTATTCAAACTAAGTTCGCTTCATCATGCCAAAAAAAAGATTAAAGCACTAGCGTAGCGCGACATAGATTGTCTTGTTGATACAAAACTAAATCAGAATAATCACTAAAATAATCGGTCAAATATTTAAAAAACTGAAATGTGATTTGTTCTGCAAAATAAAAGAATTGTTACGAATAAAGTAAAATAGATCAGGCGAGACAGAAATAGGGCATTCATCGTCGAAAACTCTGATTTTTAAGTTGGATATGGCTAGCTGAAAAGAGGCTTTCACAGTAGAATATGCGCTCTTTCATAAGTCACATTGCGGTGGGTCTGTTCGATCTGCCCGTGGAGCCAAAGTCAACATGTTTATCGTGGCCGGTGCATCAGCACATTCTTCTTTTAAGAAAGCTCAACTCTTAAACCGTTTAGCGTCAATGAGTTCTGTTCAATCTTTTGACAGCCAGTGGGTTTATTTGTTTGATCAAGCGCTCAACGAGCAGCAACATCAATCGGCATTACAATTGTTAAACGATGGTCAATCTTTTGAACTTCGCCAGGCTGCAAGTGATGAGATCCAGATTTTAGTGACACCACGTGTTGGCACAATTTCGCCTTGGTCATCTAAAGCAACCGATATTTTCCAGAACTGCAATACCCCAATTCACCGCTTAGAGCGTGGTCTGTTATTTACATTAAAAGGTGTAAATGAGATTTCGAACGAAGTGAAATTGGCCTTACATGACCGTATGACAGAAACTGTTTTTGCTCAAATTGATGATGCAAAAGCATTATTTACTGAAACAGCACCAAAACCATTGAACTCAATTGATATTTTAGGTCAAGGGAAACAAGCGTTAGTCAAAGCCAACAATGAGTTTGGCTTTGCTTTATCTGAGCAGGAAATTGATTACTTAACCGAAGCGTTCACTAAGCTTGGTCGTAATCCAAATGACATCGAGTTGATGATGTTTGCTCAAGCGAACTCTGAACATTGTCGTCATAAAATCTTTGGTTCTGAATGGACAATTGATGGTGAAAAACAACCATTATCATTGTTCCAAATGATTAAGAATACCTATAAAGAATCTCCAACAGATGTATTGTCGGCGTATAAAGACAATGCTTCTGTGATCGTGGGTTATGACACGATGCGTTTTTATCCAAAAGCGGATGAAAATGGTCACTTTGTTTATAAATATAAGAGCCAAGCCGCTCATATTTTAATGAAGGTTGAAACGCATAACCACCCAACCGCAATTTCTCCATTTGCTGGTGCTGCAACTGGTTCAGGCGGTGAAATCCGTGATGAAGGTGCAACAGGTCGTGGTGGTAAACCGAAAGCAGGTCTAACTGGCTTTACCGTTTCAAACTTAAATATTCCAGGTTTTGAACAGCCTTGGGAAGAAAATTACGGTAAACCGAGCCGTATGGCATCACCACTTCAAATTATGATTGAAGGTCCTTTAGGTGGCGCTGCGTTTAACAACGAATTTGGTCGCCCTGCATTAAATGGTTATTTCCGTACCTTTGAACAGAATGTCAATGGTGAAGTGAAAGGTTTCCATAAACCAATTATGATCGCTGGTGGTTACGGTAACATTCGTCCTGATCATGTAGAAAAAGATGCAATCCAACCAGGTGACTTGCTCATTGTATTGGGTGGTCCTGCCATGTTAATCGGTCTTGGTGGTGGTGCTGCATCTTCTGTCGATAGCGGAACCATGGGTGAGAGCTTAGACTTTGCTTCAGTACAACGTGAAAACCCAGAAATGGAACGCCGTTGCCAAGAGGTGATTGATACCTGCTGGCGCTTAGAAGATTTTAACCCAATCGTATCTGTACATGATGTCGGTGCGGGTGGTTTATCCAATGCGATGCCTGAACTTGTGAATGATCATGAGTTGGGCGCGGTATTGAATCTTCGTAAAATTCCATCTTTAGAGCCAGGTATGAGCCCGATGGAAATCTGGTCAAATGAAGCGCAAGAACGTTATGTGTTAGCAATTCGTCCAGAATCTTTAGAACAGTTTGAAGAAATTTGTGCTCGTGAGCGTTGTCCGTTTGCAGTACTTGGTGAGGCGACTGAAGCACGTCATTTGACTGTTGAAGATCCATTATTTGAAAACAATCCAGTCGATATCCCAATGCAAGTCATGTTGGGTGGTACACCACGTATGCAACGTTCATATGAAACGATTGAACGTAAAGGTAACGACTTTGATGCATCAAAAGTTGATTTAAAAGATGCGATTTTCCGTGTATTGAAAAACCCAACGGTTGCATCTAAATCATTCTTGATCACCATTGGTGACCGTTCGATTACAGGTATGGTTGCTCGTGACCAGATGGTGGGTCGCTGGCAGGTTCCTGTTGCTGATGCAGCAGTAACCACCACCAGCTTGCAAGGCTTTACTGGTGAAGCGATGGCAATGGGCGAACGTCCACCTGTGGCATTGTTAAATCCTGCGGCATCGGCTCGTTTAGCGGTTGCGGAAGCGATTACCAACATTGCTTGTGCCAACATCGAACAAATTAGCGATATCAAACTTTCAGCAAACTGGATGGCAGCAGCAGGTCAAAAAGGTGAAGACCAAGCCTTGTTTGAAGGTGTGAAAGCGATTGGTATGGAAATGTGTCCTGCATTGGGCATCGCAATTCCAGTCGGTAAAGATTCACTTTCAATGCGTACCACCTGGAATGATGGTGAAGATAAAGCCGTTACATCTCCAATGACTGGCGTGATCACTGCATTTGCTCCTGTGTTAGATGTACGCAAAACCTTAACCCCTGAACTTAAAAATCTTACAGATTCAGTCTTAGTTCGTATCGACTTATCGAAAGGTCAGTTCCGTTTAGGTGGTTCGATCCTTGCCCAGGTGTATAAAGCAATAGGTTCTGTTACTCCTGATGTGGATAGTTTTGATGACTTCAAAGCATTCTTTGCCTTGATTCAAGACTGGAACAACCGCGGTTTGATCAAGGCTTACCATGACATCGGTGATGGTGGTTTATTGGCGACCGTTGCTGAAATGATGTTCGCATCACGTTTGGGTGTAGCTTTAGAAAATCAAACAATTGAAAGTTTATTTGCTGAAGAAATTGGTGCAGTACTGCAAATTACTGCTGCTGATTGGGCACAGTTAGAAATTGAAGTTGCAGCGTCGAGCCTGAAAGATACAATCGCGGTTGTGGGCCGTGTCAATACAACTGATCAATTGGTTGTCAATGGTTTGACTTTAGAACGTGCTGAATTACAACAAGCTTGGGCTGAAGTATCACATCAAATCCAACGTTTACGTGACAACATTGAAACGGCTGATCAAGAATTTGCTTTAATTGCAGATAAAAACCACAAAGGTTTAATTGCTCAAGCAACTTATGATTTAAATGAGCCAGTAGAAGCGCCATTTATTAATACACGTCGTCCAAACATGGCCATCTTGCGTGAGCAAGGTGTGAACGGTCATGTGGAAATGGCTGCTGCATTTGACAAAGTTGGCTTCAATACCATCGATGTACACATGAGTGACTTGCTTGCAGGTCGTGTGAGCTTAAGTGACTTCGAAGGTTTAGTGGCTTGTGGTGGCTTCTCATACGGTGACGTAATGGGCGCTGGTGGTGGCTGGGCGAAATCAGTATTGTTCAATGCCAAGTTACGTGACCAGTTTGAGCAGTTCTTCCATCGTGAGAGCACTTTCAGCTTAGGCGTATGTAACGGCTGTCAAATGATGTCGCAACTTGCACCATTGATTCCAGGTGCAGAGCATTGGGGCCGTTTCCATCGTAATACCTCAGAAGTCTTTGAAGCGCGTGCGGTCAACGTTCGTGTAGAAAAATCAGTTTCGGTATTGCTTGAAGATATGCAAGGTTCGATTTTACCAATCGCCGTGGCGCATGGTGAAGGGCGTTTAGTTGCAACTACGCAGCAATTGGCTGCTTTAAATGCTGAAAACCAAGTGATTTTGCGTTATGTGGATAGTTTGGGGAATCCAACGCAACACTATCCATTGAACCCGAACGGTTCACCTGAAGCGATTACAGGTTTAACATCTAAAGATGGTCGTGCAACCGTGATGATGCCGCATCCAGAACGTAACTTCCGTGCTTTACAGCATTCATGGAAACCTGAAGATTGGGTCGAAGATGGTGCTTGGTTGCGTATGTTTAGGAATGCACGTAAATTTATTGGTTAATTAAATCCATGCAATAAGCCACCGTCAGGTGGCTTATTTTATTCTTAGATTCAATATAAAATAACGATGAATGAACAAGAACAATGAAATCAAAAAGAATATGCTAAAACTTATTTATTACGTTCCTGAATCTCACCTTGAATCAACCAAACTTGCTATCTTTGAAGCAGGAGCAGGTGGTATTGGTAATTATGAGCACTGTGCTTGGCAAGTGAAAGGCATAGGGCAGTTTAAGCCCATTCAAGGTGCAAATCCATTTTTAGGGCAGTTGGATGAACTGGAACAGCTTGAGGAATGGCGGGTAGAAACCATTGTTACAGAAGAAAAGGCAAGTACGGTTGCAAAAGCATTAAAGGCAAGCCATCCTTATGAAGAGCCTGCCTTTGAGTTTATTCAAATATTAGATATTGAATAATTTTTTAGACTTTTTGAATAAATAAATCACGGTCAAAACGATATTGCGGGAAGAACACACCATCTGTAGCACGCTCACCAGCACCAATCACCATGACAGGATACTGTTGATCATTTAATTTTAAAATTTTACGAACTAAAGGTTCATCAAAACCTTCCATCATACAACTATCAAAACCATAGGCACGTAATGCCAATACAAGGTTTTCACAGGCTAAAGCTGTGGTTTTAGTTGCCCACAATTTGGCATCGGCAGGGTTAAATGCAGTTACAGGAAGTTGTTTATCAAGTGTGCGGGCTACTTTAAATGCAACTTTTTTAAAGTTACCTAATGCATTGAAATAACCAGTTTTATAGTTGTAGGGAATAAAACGGTAATATTTTTGTACCATTGCAGGGGCTTCAGGAAATGGAAATTCACTAATATTGCGTTTTGCCATTTCATCAACACGATCTGTACGCGCTACGCATACGATCAATTCTGATGCAGTTTTAGCAGCAAGTTGTCCTAAACACGCTTTAACCAGTTGCTTTTTCTTACTCGGATTTTGCACCACATAGAATGTCCAAGGCTGTAAGTTTGATGAATTGGGTGCAAGCAACGCCAAATCTAAGCATTCATCTAAAATTTCACTTGGAATCGGTTTATCCGTGAACTTGCGTACTGAACGACGGCTTTCAATCACCTTACGGAAATTGTCAACGTCAATGTCCTGTGGCGCGGCTTCGTAATAACGTTTCTTTTCAGTTTGTGTGTGTTCTGACATGAGGAAAGTGTCATCCTAAAGTTATTTTATATTTAAATTGGGACGTTCAATAAAAAAACCACCTCGATTTTGCAATAAAGTGGTTTTGTTTCAATTAATAATGAGTGATTACCTCATTAATTGAACTGTGAGAAGTCAGGTTTACGTTTTTGCATAAATGCCTGTACCGCTTCCATCATTTCAGGTGAGCGGACACGTTGCATAAAGATTTCAGCTTCTTCATCGACACAAGCAATAATTTCAGCTAAGTCTTTTTTCATGAGCGCTTTGGTTTGCTTGATTGATGCCAGTGGTAAAGCCGCTAAATGTTGAGCTGTTTTTTGAGCTGTTGCATAAACGTCTTCAACAATTTCATTGACCAAGTTTGCTTTGACAGCGGTTGCAGCATCAAATTTTTTCGCTGTGAATAATAATTCAGCCGCTTTTTGATAACCTGCTTGCTTCACTAATAAACGACTCGCAGCACCTTCTGGAGAAAGACCTAGGCTTACGAATGGAATTTGGAATAGGGCAGTATTGTCTGCAAATACAATATCAGCATGTAATAAGATGGTCACACCGATACCAATCGCAACGCCTTTCACTGCGATAATGAGTGGCTTAGAAAAACGTGCTGCTGCTTTTAATAATACAAATGGGGGTTGATCGCCTGCTTTGCCTTCATGTGGCTTTTGCATAAAGCCCATGAAGTCTTTCATATCATTACCCGCAGTAAAATCTTGTTCTGCACCACGTAAAATCACAACACGTACATCTTTATTTGTATCAGCTTCATCTAATGCTTTTGCAATCCATAGATAAAGTTCGCCGTAAAGTGCATTCTTTGCTTCTGAACGGTTAATGGCTAAGGTGAGTACGCCATCTTCTAAATTTGCTTGCAAATGTTGATGAGGTTGTTGAATACAGCTAAGTGTCATCGTACTATCCTTGCTTTAATCCAGATTGATTTTTTAAGTGCTCTCATTATGTCGCATATTTGCGTTACATGGTGCAACTGATGAGTTCACAAAAAGTGAAATTACGCCTATGTACACATTTGACTATCTTGTTTTTATTGGACGCTTTCAGCCTTTTCATTTGGCACATCTACAAACCATTGAAATTGCGTTGCAGCAAAGTCAGCATGTGATCTTGGCATTAGGTTCAGCACAATCAGAACGGAATATCAAAAATCCATTTTTAGCCCATGAACGTGAGCAAATGATTCTTGCCAATTTCCCTGAGGATGAGCAAAAACGGATTCACTTTGTCCATGTAGTTGATGTGTATAACGATGAAAAATGGGTTAAACAGGTTAAGGATTTAGTCAATCAAGTGGTTCAGCCAAATGCAAAAGTAGGTTTGATTGGTCACTTCAAAGATGAATCTTCGTATTATTTAGCTTTATTTCCAGAATGGGAAATGGTTGAGTTAGATAGCTTAAAGGATTCTATTTCCGCTACGCCTATGCGAGAAGCCTATTATCGAGGTGAGATTCAGACTGAATTTTTCCCTAAAGGCACAGTCTATTTTCTTGAAGAATTTCAAAAAACATCAACTTACCAGACCTTACAACAAAAGTTTAATGCCAATGACCGTTCCAATATTGAGGCATCATCAGGTAGGGAGATTAAGCATCTTCCCAAAAGATGATTCGGTTTGAAAATGGATCGGTGATACTGAGTTCCAGAGTTTCCCAGTCTATTTTTTCAATTTTGGGGGTAGTGAATGTACCAGACTGGATCATGCTTCCTCTTAACGAACACCAAATTGTTGCACCCAGTATGCCTTGGGTTTTTCCGATTCATCAAAGCTACAGGCAACTGCGTAATCGGTAAATTTTGACTGCATCAGGTTGCTGCAATGCACAGGGCTGCTGCCCCAGGTTGCCATGACTTCATCCAGATTCTTTTGGCCCCGTGCCACATTCTCACCGCCACCACGTGTTTTAACCTGATACAGTTGAAGACGTGACCTTAAATTCAAGCCTGTGCTACTGGTATGACCCAGAAAATTATGTTCCGCCATATTCTGTGCATGGGCAAGAGAACTCCTATGCAGACCGCTATTCCATCTCAGCGGTGCCACAGCGGCAAAATATTGTTGCCCACATTGACGTGGATGTTGCCGAATTTCATTAATCGCATTCATGATGACCTGCTGATAGGCTGGATTCTGTAAATCCTGACAGCTTATTTCCAAGGCGGGTTTTTGAATTTGGCGAACGGGCGTAGCAATATCCTGTGGCATTGTGGTTGAACTCGCCCCACATGTTGAGATAAAAAGATAAAAAGGCAACGAGATAAATACCTTGAACTGACTCATTTAAATGCCTTTGGTTGAATTATTTTAACGTTTTTATCATACCCCAAGCCCAAACAGGCGAGCAATTTTTCCTCAATAAAAAAGCAAGTGAAACTTGCCTCTTGTATTCAGGGTTTACGAAGCTGCCTGTAGTGTTTTTAAATCTTCAAGCACCTGTTCGGCATGTCCCGCCACTTTTACTTTTCTATAGCTTTTAACTAGTTGTTTATTATGGAAAATAAAGGTAGAGCGTTCAATCCCTATCACCTGTTTGCCATACATATTTTTTTCCTTAATCACATCGAAGTGTTTACAAAGCACTTCTTCCTTATCGCTAATCAAGTCAATGGTCAGTGCCTGTTTTTCGGTAAAGTTCTGGTGTGCCTTGACTGAATCGCGGGATACACCAATGATCTTACAGTTCAATCCATCAAACTGGTCTTTTAGGCAGGAAAAGCCAACCGCCTGGGTTGTACAGCCAGGGGTTGAATCTTTTGGGTAAAAATATAATACCAGCCATTCATTTGTGAGTTCGGCTAGGTTGATTTCGCCCTGAGTGGCTGGAAAGGTTTGATTGGGTAGCTGGATCTGTTCAGACATTTTGTATCCTTTGCCAAAGCTAAATTTGATCTGATTCAAGGGCTAAAAAAACATATTCTTCATCATAAACAATATTTCCATGACGTACAGGAATAGCTTTGTTAAAAATCCGCCCCCTCAATCACAGTGGTATGGAATTCTCCCCCTTTTTCAGCATAAAGGAAAGTTTAACAGAACCTACAAAAAAGCCTGCATCAATGCAGGCCTTGTTTACAACAGCGCAGGATTATTTTTTAGGTGCCTGTTGCTGGGCAGCTTTCATTGCTTCCTGAGTCAACTTTTCTAGCTTGGTGACAAGTGGTGCGCCTAGGCAAGCCTGTAAATCCTTATTCTGTTGCTGTACAAAGGCAAGGGAGCTTGGGCTTTTCTTGGCATTGATTGCACTTTGAATTTCCCATTTTTGTGCTTCAGTTACTTTGCCCTGTGCCTCAATATTACAAGAACAGAATTTGCTGACTTCTGCCGCTGTCAGTTTTCCACCCTTTGTGGTCTGGTCTTTACACACATTGATCAATGCAGATTTGACATTGGTACTTTTATACGCAGCTTTGAGTGGATTCTCATCCGCAGCATGGGTTGCCGTTGCAAGTAGGGCAGCCGCCGACATCATGGTGGAAAGAATAAGATTTGATTTAAAAAACTTCATATATTGTACCTAATTATAACCCTATATCGTCTATTCGGTATAACGTGTAGGATCCGCAATACCTGCTTCGATAAAACCTTGTTGACGTAAACGGCAACTGTCGCATTTGCTACACGCACGTCCTTGAGCATCTGCCTGATAGCAGGATACTGTTTGGCTATAGTCTACGCCATGTTCGATACCTAAGCGTATAATATTCGCTTTGGATAAATGTAACAAAGGTGTTTCAATTTTCAGGGGTTTTCCTTCCACACCCGCTTTTGTTGCCAAACGCGCAAGATTGGCAAACGCATCAATAAACTCAGGACGACAGTCAGGATATCCTGAATAATCAACGGCATTGACCCCAATCACGATGGCTTCGGCATCAAAAACCTCAGCGGCGGCAAGCGCATAGGACAGGAAAATTGTGTTACGTGCAGGAACATAAGTTACAGGAATACCTTCCTGTAATTGTTCTGGTACATCAATGTTATGGTCTGTAAGTGCTGAACCACCCAGATTGCCAAGATCAATATTAATGACGCGGTGCTCAACACCTGCTCGTTGTGCAAGTGCCTTAGCTGCATCAAGCTCAGTTGTAGAGCGTTGACCATACATAAAACTAATGGCGATACAGTCATAGTTTGCTTGTGCCCAAGCGAGACATGTTGTCGAGTCTAAGCCGCCAGACAATAATACGATGGCACGGGAACGCATATTATTTTCCATGATTCAACCTAAATATATTTAATGAAAGCAAGTTCGAAAATGAACTGATTTTGAACTCTTTAGCGACCAGATTCATCATTCCATAACAGCTTATGTAACTGTAATTGGAAGCGAACAGGGAGATGGTCATCTAAAATCCACTGTGCCAGGTCACGCGCAAAAGCAGGCAGGACAGCAGCACCTTTTTCAACGGCAAAGGCAGGGGAGAACCAAACGGTACTGACCTTATCCTGCAATTGAAAATTGATCAACTGTTGCTTTGACCATTCATAATCCTCACGATTACAAATCACAAACTTAATTTGGTCGTGCTGGGTTAAATAGTCAAGATTGGTTAGTAGATTACGATGGTCTTCTTTTGATGTCGGTGTCTTTAAATCCAGCACTTTGGAAACACGTGGCTCTACCTTTGAAACATCTAACGCACCACTGGTTTCAAGCGACACCTGAAAACCCAGGTCACACAGGCGCTGTAATAGTATTAAGCAATTCGGTTGTGCTAGTGGCTCACCACCTGTGACACAGATATAAGGGGTTTTATGTTGGCTTGCTGTTTCAATGATGTGTTCAAGTGACAGACGTTCACCGCCCTCAAATGAATAGGTGGTATCACAATAACTGCAACGTAATGGGCAACCTGTCAGGCGAATAAAAACGGTAGGTAAACCAAAAGTGTTCGCTTCGCCTTGCAAGGAATAAAAAATCTCGGTAATGCGTAAACCAGCCGCAGGATCGGAGACAGGAATTGCAGAAGAACGTAAGGAAGCCATAGATTCAGAACCACACCATATAAAAGAACAAAATCCCTACAACCATGACTGATTGTAGAGACGAAAAATAACGGGGTTAGAGTTGCTTAGTCAGCGCGTAACAAGTCATTCAAGCTGGTTTTTGCACGTGTTTTTGCATCCACTTTTTTCACGATAATCGCGGCATAAAGGCTGTAGCTACCACATTTAGATGGCAGACTGCCCGCAACAACCACAGAACCTGCTGGTACTCGACCATAATGGATCTCGCCAGTTTCACGGTCATAAATCTTGGTAGATTGACCAATGAAAACGCCCATTGAAATTACAGAACCTTCACCAACAATCACGCCTTCTACAATTTCAGAACGCGCGCCGATGAAGCAGTTGTCTTCAATGATCGTTGGGTTTGCTTGTAATGGCTCTAATACACCGCCAATACCTACACCACCAGATAAATGTACATTTTTACCAATTTGCGCACATGAACCAACAGTTGCCCAAGTATCCACCATTGTGCCTTCATCAACATATGCACCGATGTTGACATAAGATGGCATCAAGATCACATTTTTAGCTTGGAAGCTACCACGACGAGCAACCGCAGGTGGTACAACACGCACGCCAGCTGCTTTAAACTGCTCTTCAGTCCAACCTGAGTATTTGGTTGCCACCTTGTCATAGAACTGTAGGTCACATGCTTCGATTGGCTGGTTGTCATTCAGTTTGAATGAAAGTAAAACGGCTTTTTTTAACCACTGGTGAACAACCCACTCACCATCAATCTTTTCAGCCACACGAAGTGTACCGTTGTCTAAACCAGTTAATGCTTCTTCAACGGCTTGACGAATTTCTGTAGGGCAGTCCGCTGCGCTATAGTTGGCACGGTCTTCAAATGCTTGCTCAATGATCGTAGAAAGCTGAGACATGATCTTCCTTCATCCAAAAAAATTTTGAAGATTTTACACTAAATTGAACCAAGAAGCTTTGAAAAAAGTCGTTACAATAAAGTGTTATAAAATTAAGCAATAAAATTGTAATAAATTCGGATTTAATTGTTTTTTATCCATTATTTTGAAATATACAATTATTTTGAATTTGTATCAAAAAATAACAAAAAGTAATCAGTTTCTGTATAAAAAGATATGAATGATTATTTTAATATAAAACCACGGTAACAATTATATTTAAGTAAAAGTGTTTTTTTGAGGAGACTTCGATGAAAACTTTACGCGTTATGTTAGCGGCTGGTGTATTAACAGCAATTGCAGGTACTGCTTTTGCAGATGAGCAAATTGTTAAAGAATCAGCTTATGGATTACCTTCTTACTTAGCTCCAGTTTCAGTTCGTGCTGAAGTTGGTACGACTGGTTATGGTGGTGCGATTTCTTACCGTGTCAATCCATACGTTGGTGTAACTTTAGGTTATAACGGCGGTGATATTTCTTGGTCTGATGATTTAAAAATCGATGGCACTAAGTATGATATGGATATGGATAATAATAACACTTACTTAAATGCTGAGATTTATCCATGGGGTGCAAATGAGAATGCATTTGCTCGTGCTCTTTATGTAGCTGCAGGTGTTGCTTATATTGACAATGACTATGACTTACAAAAGCGTACTTCGGCGGGTCGTACATTAAGCATTAATAATAACGACTATCAGGTTGTAGATGCTAACCAAGAAGGCGGTGTAAATGGTAAAATGTCATATAAAAATGATATTGCTCCTTACTTAGGCTTCGGATTGAATGCGCCAGTTTATAAGAACGTAGGTTTGTTTGGTGAAGTTGGTGCTTACTATACTGGTAATCCAGATGTGAAACTTGCTTCTTATAACTTAGAGGGTGTTACTGGAGCTAAACCAATTGATCAAGCAGTAGCGGATGAGCAAGACAAAATTGCTAACAAAAGTAAGTATGAGTGGATGCCAGTGGCTAAAGTGGGTGTGAGCTTTAAGTTCTAATCCACACATTCAAAAAAAACGGGCTTTATGCCCGTTTTTTTATGCTCTAAATTTTTAGAAGAAAAGATTCAAAGATGAGTTTCTATGATTACTCTTCGGGATAAGCCACTTTTTTAAGTTCTTTGATGTTTGTTTTTGGAGAACATAAAGAAATAAATTCATAGCCATAACCACGAAGCAAATGTCCTTTGCGTACAGCAATCCATGTGGTATTGACACCAAAAATATCGGTTTTGATCTGTTGCAGACGGTAATCCCGCTCAGCATCATAGGCGACATCATTGACAATACCTACGCCCATATTCAGTTCAACATAGGTCTTGATGACATCGGCATCAAGTGCAGACATCACAATGTCAGCATGCAGTTGCGCATCTTCAAAAGCTTTGTCAATCTTGGAACGGCCTGTAAAACCACCATGATAGGTAATTAACGGATATTCCGCCAAGACCTCAAGGCTAATTTTGTCCAATTTGGCCAATGGGTGATCTTTAGGTGTAATGATGCTGTGATGCCATTCATAATAAGGCACGCTTGCAAGATTTTCCTCTGTGGTTAATGATTCCGTTGCGATGCCAATATCCGCCTCGCCCTGAAGTAGCATTTCTGCAATTTCTACTGGACTGGCCTGTTGTAAGACCAAGTGAACCTTTGGGAATAATTTCTTGAACTGATTCACAATCGGTGGAAGTATATAACGTGCCTGAGTATGGGTGGTGGCAATCGTCAGTGTTCCTTCATCTACCTTGTTAAAGTCATCGGCAAGACGCTTGATATTGTCTGCATCGACCAGCATCCGTTCAACAATACTCAATAATGATTGGCCTGGTTCAGTCAGCCCCAGTAAACGCTTGCCTTTACGCACAAACAGTTGTACGCCGAGTTCATCTTCAAGATCTTTAATGTGTTTACTGACACCTGACTGGGAGGTATAAAGTGCCGCAGACGCTTCGGTTAAATTAAAGTTTTGACGAACAGTTTCCCGAATAATTCTGAGTTGTTGAAAGTTCATAAATATTTTTCCACATAAAAGGTGGGGAACAACTAAAGTTCAGTAGGGAAGTTTAGTGTTCCTCCATATATTATTTTAAGCCACTTGCGTTGTTTGGTCTGCAAATAAATGAAGTTGAGCCGCACTAATCCAAACGGTTTGATTTGGCTTGAATTGATGTAAATTCGCTTCTTCTACACTTAATAAAATCTCAATGGTACGTCCACTGCGATCTTGTAATTCAGCAATGACCCTGCCTGCAATCCAGACTTCACGTAGAAACGTTGCCTCAATGGTATTTGGCTGTGGTTGTGCATGAATATGTAGTTCATTTGGTCGTGCAAAGGCGATCACTTTGCCTTGCGGTGCATCAATAGCAGTCGGTAACTGAATACGGTCATCACCGAGGCGAATGATACCGCCTGTATGCTCACCCTCAAAGCGGTTTGCCTGACCAAGAAAATCAAACACGAATGGTGTGGCTGGCTTTTCATACACTTCACGTGGTGAACCGATTTGCTCAACATCACCTTTGTTCATCACAATGATTTGATCGGCAACTTCCAGCGCCTCTTCCTGATCATGGGTCACAAAGATGGAAGTGATATGTAGTTCATCATGCAGGGTACGTAACCAACGACGAAGTTCTTTACGTACTTTGGCATCTAGTGCGCCAAACGGTTCATCCAGTAATAAGACACGGGGTTCAACTGCCAAAGCACGAGCTAGCGCAATACGTTGACGTTGACCACCCGAAAGTTGGGCAGGGTAACGGTCAGCTAAAAAGCCCAATTGCACCAAGTCCAATAAACGAGTCACACGTTTTTTAATTTCAGCTTCTGTTGGACGGGTGGCACGTGGGCGCACGCGTAAACCAAAAGCGATATTATCAAACACAGTCATGTGGCGGAACAGAGCATAATGCTGGAACACAAAACCGACCTGACGCTCACGCACATGGATGTTGGTGGCATCTTCACCCTCAAGCAAGACCTGACCGCCATCCGCAGATTCAAGTCCTGCGATGATGCGTAACAGTGTGGTTTTACCGCAGCCAGATGGACCCAGCAATGCAACCAGTTCACCCTCAGGAAAGTCTAGGGAGATGTTTTTTAGCGCATGGAATGCACCAAAGTGTTTTTCAATATTTTTAACTTGAATACTCATGTGTTCATTCCTTATGTATTTGGCTGATGTTCGTTGGCTTGGTCTTGACGGATTTCTAACCATGTTTTCAAAATCAGGGTAATAATCGCTAAAAATGCCAGTAATGAAGACACAGCAAATGCAGCACTAAAGGTATATTCGTTATAAAGAATCTCAACGTGTAACGGTAAGGTATTGGTTTGACCACGAATATGTCCTGACACCACCGATACCGCACCAAACTCACCCATTGCACGGGCATTACATAGAATCACACCGTAAATCAGACCCCATTTAATATTTGGCAGGGTCACTTTCCAAAAGGTTTGCCAGCCTGAAGCACCCAAAACAATCGCAGCTTCTTCTTCCTCTGTGCCTTGCGCTTCCATCAGTGGGATTAACTCGCGGGCAACAAAAGGAACGGTAATAAAAATGGTCGCCAATACAATCGCAGGAACGGCATATAGAATCTTGATGTCATGATCCATTAACCAGCCACCAATCCAGCCTTGTGTACCAAAAATCAGCACCAGCATTAAACCTGCAATGACAGGGGAAACTGAAAACGGCATATCAATAATGGTGGTCAAGATGGCTTTGCCACGGAACTGAAACTTAGCCACGGCCCATGCTGCGGCAACCCCGAATACCACATTGATTGGAACGGCAATTGCAGCGGTTAATAAAGTCAGCTTCACCGCAGACAGGGTATCTGAATCGGTCAGGGCATGGATATACACTTCAATCCCTTGTTTAAACGCTTCTACAAACACCAGAATCAGCGGCAAAATCAGGCAGCTCAGAAAGAAAATCATTGCCACGGTGATCAGCGTATAACGTACCCAGGTCGGTTCACGGGTTGCATCGCGGGCCTGTAACTTGAGTGCCAAGGCATTGCTATTGTTATTTAAGCTCATTGTGCAACTCTCCCTGTACGGCGGCTTGCCCATGCCTGTAATAAGTTAATTAAAAATAGGATGGCAAAGGAGAGAACCAGCATCACCACGGCAATGGTGGTTGCACCTGCATAATCATATTCTTCCAGACGGGAAATAATCATCAATGGTGCAATCTCGGTCTTATATGGCATATTCCCTGCGATGAAAATAACTGAACCATATTCACCAACACCACGGGCAAATGCCAGCGCAAAACCTGTCAGTAATGCAGGGAATAAAATTGGCAGAATCACCTTACTAATGGTTTGCCAGCGATTTGCGCCCAGTGCAGAAGCCGCTTCTTCAAGCTCCGTTTCAATGTCGCTGAGTACAGGTTGTACGGTACGCACCACAAAAGGCAGGCCAATAAAGATCAGGGCAAGGGTAATACCCAGCGGGGTATAGGCCACATGAATACCTAAAGGTTCAAGATATTGTCCAATCCAGCCATTTTTTGCATACAGTGAGGTGAGGGCAATACCTGCAACCGCAGTGGGTAACGCAAAAGGAAGATCAACCAGCGCATCGACAATTCTTTTGCCTGGAAAGCTATAACGTACCAAGCACCATGCCAGTAATAAGCCAAAAATCACATTGACTGTGGCGGCAATCAGGGCAGCACTAAAGCTTAGTTGTAGAGACTTTAAAATTCGTTCAGAAGTTAAGATTTCCCATAATCCGTCCCATCCAATCCCAAAAGATTTGATAAACACAGCAGATAAAGGAATAAGCACAATGAAAGACACGTAAGCGAGGGTAAAGCCTAAAGAGAGACCAAACCCAGGCAGCACTCGGGAACGCTGCGACATGATATTTCCTCAAGATGAGAGATGCTTGCTAAAGACCAGTAAGCAAATAAATAACGCGAAAACTAAAGGTATGAAGAGCTGAGCTTAGGCAAATTTCAGGTTAAAATTTGCCTGACTCATTCGGTTTACAGGCTGCATCTTTTTTTCGGGCAGCATGTAATTGAGGATTTCAGGAAAAGGACCAAACCCAGATGCCACATTGATATGACCAACCTGACCCAGATTAATCGGAGTGAGTTTCCATGCCTGTGCAAGCTGTAACGCATCGACATAACCCAGCCATGGATCATTTTCACTAATCAATAATGTGGTCGGCACATCAATGCTGAGCTGATGAAAATATTGCTTGTAGTCCGTCAGACTATGACGGGCAAAGCCACTTTCACCAAAACGGGCAGGGTTGGCAGGTGCCACCAGAATCAGGTTTTTCACTTTTGCCCTGAGTTCAGGATGTTCAGCAAGAGCCGCAACACTGGTCAGGCAACCAAAACTGTGTGCAACGATTTGCACAGGCGATTTAATTGCTGCAACTGTTTTGACAAACTGGGCAACCCATTCATTTAATACTGGTCGGTCCCAGTGTTTTTGCTGCACACGAGAACTAGACACGATTTGCTGTTGTAACCACGACTGCCAATGTTGTGCTTCACTGCCACCAACACCAGGAACAATGACTGTATGAACCATGTCTATTCTCCTTCTTAACTTCCCCCTTGCGCTGTTATCAACTACAGCGCAAGGAGACTTTATTATTTGCCTGTACTATTGGTCTTAACGATCTGGTCAAAAATACCGCCGTTGTCAAAGTGGGTTTTTTGTACCTTGGTCCAGCCACCAAACTCTTTATCAATGGTGATAAGTTTGAGCGGCTTAAATACATTGCTGTATTTCTTCAATGTGCCTGCATTACGCGGACGGTAGAAGTTACGCGCTGCAATTTCCTGACCTGCTGGTGAATAGAGATAGTTCAGGTAACCACGGGCAATTTGCAGGTTGCCTTTCTTCTCGGCATTTTTCTCAACCACGGCCACAGGTGGCTCAGCAAGAATTGAAAGTGATGGAGTTACAATTTCAAACTTGCCTGGTTGCTCACGTACAGCAAGGAACGCTTCATTTTCCCAAGCCAGCAACACATCACCGATGCCACGTTCAGCAAAGGTCGTGGTTGAACCACGGGCACCTGAATCAAGCACCTTGGTTTGTTTATAAATCTGGCGTACGAATTCCTGTGCCTTGGCATCATTACCACCTTTCTGGTGTTTTGCCCAAGCCCATGCTGCCAAATAGTTCCAGCGCGCACCACCTGAAGTTTTAGGGTTCGGGGTAATGATTTCTACACCTGGTTTAACCAGGTCGCCCCAATCTTTAATCTGTTTAGGGTTGTCTTTACGCACAAGGAAAACGATGGTTGAGGTATAAGGTGTTGAGTTATTTGGCAGTTTCTTCTGCCAGTCTGCTGGAAGCAATTTTGCATTTTCAGCAATTTCATCAATATCCGCTGCAAGGGCAAGTGTCACCACATCAGCATTTAAACCATCAATCACGGCACGGGCTTGTTTGCCTGAACCACCATGGGATTGTTTGAAGTCAATGTCCTGACCTGTACGCTGTTTCCAGAAAGCACCAAACTGCTTGTTGAAATCGGTATAAAGCTCGCGGGTTGGGTCATAAGAGGCATTTAAAAACTCTTGTGCTGCAAAAGAAGACACTGAGAGTAATGCGGCAATGACACCAACTTTTAACTGAGATAAACGCATGAAAAACCCCTTGAAACTAAATGAATGTTTGAAATATGGATGCAGCATAACGCCAGTTTTATTGCAAAAAAAATAATTAAAAACGAATTTGATATGAAAAAAATGCAATTGCATAAAATAGATAAGCTATGCTGAATTATTGATAAATAATAAATTTTTATTTCACTGCTTAAGTTGGTATAATTATTTAAAATCAAAGAGTTATTTATTGTTAATCATGTGGACTATTTGGATTGAAAGGTGTTTGAATCATGCAATGCTATAAAAATGGACAATTCATTGATTCTATTCCTTTACTTGATCGGGCATTTCACTATGGAGATGGCTGCTTTACCACAGCACGTATTTTTCAGGAAAATTTTGAACTAAAAGAATTGCACTTTGCACGTTTAAAACTAGCTTGCCAGAACCTGAGTCTAGATGTGGATTTATCTCAAATTGAAAAATCAATCGAGCAGTTGCAACAACAGCATTCAAGCTTAAACGGCACCTTAAAGATCGTGATTAGTCGTGGAGAGGGAAACCGTGGCTATAGCTTGCCTTTGCATCCCGCCGATATTTACCTCTGGTATTATCCAGCCACATTGCAGGCTTTCCAGCCTGAATGGATTGCCAGTGGCATGCTAAATCGTGCTTTGGGCCTGACCATGCCGAATCTGGTGGGCTTAAAAACCCTGAACCGTTTGGAACAGGTGTTATTGAAACAGGAAGCAGACCAGCAGGGTTGGCTTGAGGCATTGGTCAGTGATGTACAGGGTTATATTGTTGAAGGCGTGAGCAGTAATTGTTTTATTCGTATAAATGGACGGTGGATTACGCCAGAACTTCGTTATAATGGCGTCCACGGTGTCATGCGGGCAACTATCCTGTCGCGAATGCAGCAATCACAGATTGAATGTGAGCAACGCTATATTGGAATAGATGAGCTTGGGCAGATTCAAAGCCTATTTTTCTGTAATGCCTTGCATCCGATGAAAGCGGTTGTTCGATTTCATGATCGAGCTTTAGAGCAACAACCTTGTCTTGATTTATTTAAAACTTTAAAACTGAACCAGATTGATTAATATGCCAAAGTCGCCAAATTCAAGCAAAAGCAATAAAAAACCGAAAGCCAAGCCGAAATCCAGATTTCCAGTGAAAGCATTTTTGGGCGCGATCATTGTTTTACTTGTCATCCTTTTGAGCATTGTGGGGACAAGCCTGTTTAAGAATTATCCTGTTGAAGGCAAGAAACAGCTTTTGGTCATTTCTTCGGGCGATACCTATTCCAGATTTATTGACCGTCTTGCAAAAGAAAATAAGGTGAATTTTCCGATAATATTAAAGCTGTACCAGAAGTTCATGATTCATGACAGTATGAAAGCGGGTGTGTATGAAGTCACTCATGGCATGAGTGTTCGTCAGGTGCTGGATATGTTGTCGAATGCTGAAAATGCACAGATGAACCGTATTCTGGTGATTGAGGGAACAACGTTTAAGCAACTGGTTCAGAATCTTAAAAAAGACCCAAATGTCAGCAAAACCATTCTGGATTTGCCACAGGATCAATTTCTTAAGGAGCTGGACATTCCATATTCACATCCAGAAGGTTTGTTTGCGCCTGATACCTATTTCTTTGCCAAAGGTGAAACGGACAAGAAAATCCTGACCGATTTATACCGCCGTCAAATGAAGTCACTGGATGAGGCATGGATAAATAAAGCGGCGAATCTCCCTTACAAAGATAAGTATGAAGCATTGATCATGGCTTCGATTATTGAGAAAGAAACCAGTCTGGACAGTGAGTTGCAACAGGTTTCAGGTGTGTTTGTGCGTCGTTTAAAAATTGGAATGCGTTTGCAAACAGACCCAACCGTGATTTATGGCATGGGTGATCAATATAAAGGGAATATCACCCGTAATGACTTACGTACCCCAACAGCGTATAACACCTATACCATTAACGGATTGCCACCAACGCCAATTGCTTTGCCAAGTAAAAAAGCAATTGAGGCTGCCATGCATCCAGATGACTCAAAAAATCTTTATTTTGTTGCCACAGGCAATGGTGGACATAAATTTACAGCATCGTTGGAAGAGCATAACCGTGCGGTACAGGAATATTTAACTGTGTTACGTTCAAAGAAAAATCAGGGTGAATGATGTTTATTAGTTTTGAAGGAACGGAAGGTGTGGGCAAAACCACGCTGATTCGCAAAATTCACCAGTACTTTGAACAGCAGGGTAAACAGGTGCAGCTCACCCGCGAACCAGGTGGAACGCCATTGGCGGAACAGATTCGTTCGTTGCTGTTGGCGGTGAATCATGAAGAACAAATGAGCCATGATACTGAGTTGCTACTGATCTATGCGGCACGGGCGCAACATTTACAGCAGGTGATTGTTCCAGCTTTGGAGGCTGGCAAGATTGTGTTAAGTGACCGTTTTACTGATGCCAGTTTTGCCTATCAATGCGCTGGGCGTGGTTTAAGTCAGGAAAAGTTGCAACTACTTAACCAAACGTTTATTTCGCATATGCCGAATATTACTTTCTGGCTGGATGCGCCGATTGAACTGGGTATGACCCGTGCCAGAGCGCGCGGGGCACTGGATCGTTTTGAGCAGGAAAAGCTGAGCTTCTTTACCAAGGTGCGGACAGGATATGAAAGCTTGTGGCAGGCTGAACCTGAACGGATTAAGCGACTGGATGCCACACGGAATGCTGAGCTTGTGTTTGAAGACGCCCTAAATTATGTAAAACAGCTTGCTTAGAAGCTGTTTTACATCGAATAAATATAATTACTCATTAACCAATGGCTGTTCCACTGCAAAATTTGGTGGTGTCAGAACAGTTTTACGAATTTCACTGGAGAGTTCAGGATAATCCAGCGTGTAATGCAGGCCACGCGATTCCTTGCGTTGCATGGCACAGCGAACAATCATCTCAGAAACAAGCACTAGATTACGCAATTCGATCAGGTTCTTGCTGACACGATAGTCCTGATAATACTCCGTGATTTCACGTTTTAACATTTCAATACGGTGCAGGGCACGTTGTAAACGTTTGGTGGTACGTACAATTCCCACATAGTTCCACATGGTTGAACGCAATTCATCCCAGTTTTGCAAAATCACCACATCTTCATCCGCATCGGTGACCTGTGATTCATCCCACGCAGGAACCTCAGGGAATTTAAAGCCCTCATCAAACTTCTGCTCAATATCTTCAGCCGCGCTCATGCCATACACAAAGCACTCCAGTAAGGAGTTGCTCGCCATACGGTTTGCACCGTGTAGACCTGTGTAGGAGGTTTCACCAATGGCATACAAACCTGTCAAATCGGTCTGGCTGCTAGAATCTACCATCACACCACCACAGGTATAGTGGGCAGCAGGTACAACAGGAATCATGTCCTTGGTAATGTCAATACCAAGCTCTAGCAGGCGTGCATAGAGTGTAGGGAAGTGTTCGGTAATAAATTCTGGTGATTTATGGGTAATGTCCAGCCATACATGGCGGATACCCAAACGCTTGATCTCGTAGTCAATGGCACGGGCCACAATATCACGGGGTGCAAGTTCGGCACGTTCATCAAAACGCAGCATAAAACGTTCACCATCAGGTAAACGCAGATAAGCCCCTTCACCACGCATTGCTTCAGTAATCAGGAACGAACGTGCTTTGGGATGGTATAAGCAGGTTGGGTGGAACTGGTTGAATTCCATATTGGCAACACGGCAACCCGCACGATAGGCCATTGCAATACCATCACCCGTTGCGATGTCAGGGTTTGAGGTATATAGATAGGCTTTCATTGCACCGCCACAAGCCAAAGCGGTGAAAGGGGCCAGAAACGTATGAACCTGTTCAGCACTTTCATCCAGGGCATATAAGCCAATTGCACGGTTAGGCTGGTTCTGGTGGCCAAGTTTATGCAAGGTGATCAGGTCAATTGCAATGTAATTTTCAAAAATGGTGATGTTGTCGCGTTCTTTGGCGCGTTCAACCAATGTGGTTGAAATTGCTTTGCCTGTTGCATCCGCTGAATGGATGATACGGCGTTGTGAGTGACCCCCTTCACGGGTAAGGTGTAATTGCTCGTCATCATCCAGTGTGAACTGCACACCTTGTTTCAGCAGGAAGTCAACAGAGGGTTTGCCACCCTCAACGGTATGTTTGACGGCATCCATTTCACATAAATGTGCGCCTGCAATCATCGTGTCACTAATGTGTTGTTGAATGGAATCAGTCTCGTCCAGTACCGCAGCAACACCGCCCTGAGCATAAAAGGTACTGGCTTCCGTGAGCGCCGCCTTTGCCAAAATTGCAATGTTGTAATGACTCGGTAAAGAGAGTGCGAGGCTTAGGCCCGCACCACCACTGCCTACAATAATCACATCAAAATGGTGAATTGTTTCTAAATCAGGCATGACGATCTGCTTCATTTTCAAACGTTCGCTAATGACAACGCTTTTTAATGAAAAAGGCAAGTGCCAATCTGCCTAGAATTGAATGAAATTTTAGCGAATAAGTTTATTTTAATTGCTTGCCATAATTTAGCAGATCTATATAAATATAGGTCAATTACGATTTGGAACACTGTTTTAATCTTTTTTTAAGGCTTCCCATGGTAAAACATGGCTGAGAGTGAAGATTGAGGTGGAACTCCACAATTTATACACATTCTGCCATTCTATTTCGTTGTATACCTTGAAAATATAAACATATTTTTACGAAAAGAATGCTAGGGTTGTGATAAAAACATAATCCTGAATTTTATTTGATCATCAGTATGTAGGTTCTTGCTTCATGAAAAGTCGCTATTTACAACAAGGAATGTATGCTGCGGTATTTACGGTGGCAGCTGCTCAAGTCAATGCTGCATCGCCAGTAGATTTTTCAAGTCTCGTTGAGCAGGTTAGCCCTGCTGTGGTGAGTGTGAATGTTGTGAAGAAAATGACTCAGGAAGAGTTGTTGCAGCAACAGGTTCCCGAAATTCTACGCCGTTTTTTTGGTAATCAGGTGATTATTCCCCAACAGCAGGGGCCACAGGAAAAAACCGCTTACGGCAGTGCGTTCTTTATCAGTAAGGATGGCTATCTGTTAACTAACCGTCATGTCATTGACGATGCATCACGTATTACCATTACCTTAAATGACCGCCGTGAGCTTGATGCAACCTTAGTTGGAAGTGATGAGCGTACTGATATTGCCTTGCTAAAAGTGAATGGCGCGAGTTTCCCTGAACTGAAAATTGGTGATTCAAATCAGCTAAAAGTGGGTGAACCTGTGTTGGCGATAGGTTCTCCTTTTGGCTTTGATTACTCAGCATCGGCAGGCATCGTCAGCGCAAAGTCACGTAATATGAGTGGTGAAACGTCAGTTCCATTTATTCAGACCGATGCAGCCTTAAACCCAGGCAACTCTGGTGGCCCATTGTTTAATCAGCGTGGTGAGGTAGTGGGTGTAAACTCGCGTATCTTTAGTGGTACGGGTGGTTATATGGGCTTGTCTTTCTCTATCCCAATTGATGTGGCGATGGATGTTGTGCAGCAGCTGAAAACTAATGGCAAGGTAACGCGTTCTTATTTGGGGGTGATGTTGCAGGATATTGACCGCAACTTGGCCGATGCCTATAAACTGCCAAAACCAGAAGGATCATTGATTAATCAGGTTTCGCCAAAATCTCCTGCTGAAAAAGCAGGCCTAAAACCAGGTGATGTCATTTTAAAACTGGATGGCAATAGCATTAGTCGTACCAGCGATCTGATTTATCGCTTAAACCGTATTGCACCAAACCAGACCATCCAACTGGAAGTTCTGAGAGATGACAAGATCCGTACAATTTCTGCGACTTTAAGTGTGGCGCCAGATGATACACCTGCGGCTGAGGATAAAAATAATCCAACCAATGGCTTGGGTATGAATATCCGTGACCTGACGGAAGCTGAACAAAGCCGTTTAAATGTTAATGGTGGTGCTTTGGTCCGTGAGGTTAAACGTGGTGGTTTGGCTTCATTGTCGAATCTGGTTGCGGGGGATGTGATTGTACAAGTCAACAGCACACCTGTTGCCAATAGTCAGGCATTTGCTAAGGCAATTGCAGCATTGCCAAAAAATAGTGTGGCCCGTATTGTGATTATCCGTCAGGGGCAACGTGCAATTGTTGGTTTGCGTCTTCAGTAATTCATCTTGATTTTTAAGACCACTCCTCATTGGAGTGGTTTTTATTTTGTAATGACGATGGGTTTAGACTAGTGTACGCAACGAAACTTTGACGAATGAAATATCAGACCAATGAGTACCATTTTTGATTTAAAAATACAGGTTCAGCCAGCACATATTGATGTACTTGGGCATGTCAACAATGTGATGTATATCCAGTGGATGCAAGATGTTGCTGAGGCGCATATCGAAGCATTGGGTTTGGGGCTGGCACAATATCTAGAACTCAAGCATGCGATGGTCGCGGTTGAACACCATGTGCAATATCGTAAGGCTGCATTTGAGGGGGAGGAAGTCATCTTAAGGACGTGGCTTAATGATATTAATGCATTATATTCTTTTCGCCAGTATGCATTTTACCGTCCCAAGGATCAAAGTATCCTGTTTGTTGGTAACACTAAATGGGCCTGTATTGAAATTGCCACAGGTCGTCCAAAACGCATGTCACCAAGTTTTACCCATGCCTACCAACCCATTCCAGCTGATTTGAATCCGATGGATTTTTCAATTTCCTATGCTGCTATGGAATGAATGAAGGTGTTGCGTGAACCATGAAGCCTTTAAATGAAACTCATTATTTTGGATACTTTGAAAAGCTGTTCTGTTATAATCGGCAACAATTTTGTTAAACCGCTTTGGCCTATTGCTTTTTTAAAGTATCAGGCGTTCTATTTTCTCAAGGTAACCCATGGCGCAAGCTAAAAAATCCGTAGATATCAAAAATATACGAAATTTCTCGATTATTGCTCACATTGACCACGGTAAGTCAACACTGGCTGACCGTTTCATTCAAATGTGTGGCGGCTTACAGGATCGTGAGATGCAGGCTCAGGTGCTAGACTCCATGGAGCTTGAGCGTGAACGTGGGATTACCATTAAGGCTGCGTCGGTCACGTTGTACTATACGCATCCGAATGGTCAGGAATATCAACTCAACTTTATTGATACGCCAGGGCACGTTGACTTTTCTTATGAAGTGTCACGTTCCTTGGCTGCATGTGAAGGTGCGTTGCTAGTCGTGGATGCGGCACAGGGAGTTGAGGCTCAATCTGTTGCAAACTGTTATACCGCAATTGAGCAAGGCTTGGAAGTATTGCCCATCCTGAACAAGATTGACCTGCCTCAGGCTGAACCTGAGCGTGTCATCCATGAGATTGAAGAAATTATCGGGATTGAGGCAACAGATGCGCCAACCTGTTCTGCAAAAACAGGTTTAGGGGTTGAGGGTGTTTTAGAGCGTCTGGTTGATGTGATTCCAGCACCAGAAGGCGACCGTGATGCGCCGTTGCAGGCGTTGATCATTGACTCATGGTTTGATAACTATTTGGGTGTTGTCTCGCTGGTCCGCATTAAACAGGGTCGTATCCGTAAGGGCGACAAAATGCTGGTGAAATCAACTGGACAAACGCATCCTGTGACATCGGTAGGTGTGTTTAATCCAAAACATACTGAAACTGATTTGCTTGAGGCAGGTGAGGTTGGTTTTGTCATTGCGGGTATCAAGGATATTTTTGGTGCACCAGTCGGCGATACCATCACGCTTTCATCTACTCCCGATGTTGCAATACTTCCAGGCTTTAAGAAAGTGAAGCCACAGGTGTATGCTGGGCTTTTCCCAATTGATGCCAGTGATTTCGAGCCATTCCGTGAGGCTCTGCAAAAACTCCAGATTAATGATTCAGCTTTATTCTTTGAACCAGAAAGCTCTGATGCTTTAGGTTTTGGTTTCCGTTGCGGCTTCTTGGGGATGCTGCATATGGAAATTGTGCAGGAACGTTTGGAACGTGAATATGATCTTGACCTGATTAGTTCTGCGCCAACTGTAATTTATGAAGCATTGACCAAGAAAGGCGACATTATTTATATCGATAGCCCATCGAAAATGCCAGATGGTTCGACAGTTGAAGACTTACGTGAGCCGATTGCAGAATGTCATATTCTTGTGCCACAGGAATATCTGGGCAATGTCATGACCTTGTGTATTGAGCGTCGTGGTGTGCAAAAAGATATGAAATTCTTGGGTAATCAGGTATCCATCACCTTTGAAATTCCAATGGCTGAGGTGGTTATGGATTTCTTTGACAAGTTGAAATCATGTTCTCGTGGCTTTGCTTCACTGGATTATAACTTTGTCCGTTTTGAGAGTTCATCTCTGGTTAAGGTTGACGTGTTAATTAATAGCGAAAAGGTGGATGCCTTGGCGATGATTTGTCACCGTCAGGATGCCCGCCATCGTGGTATCGCACTTGTTGAGAAGATGAAAGACCTGATTCCCCGCCAAATGTATGATGTGGCGATTCAGGCAGCTATTGGTGCGCAAATCATTGCACGTTCTACCGTTAAAGCCATGCGTAAGAACGTTTTGGCAAAATGTTATGGTGGTGACGTGTCTCGTAAGAAGAAACTGCTTTCGAAACAAAAAGAAGGTAAGAAACGCATGAAACAGGTGGGAAGTGTCGAAATTCCACAGGAAGCGTTCTTGGCTGTATTAAAAGTTGATCGATAGAAAAAGACTTAGGAATCGCTCATGGATTTTGATTTTAATTTGATTCTCGTTCCAGTCACACTGATATTTTTTATTGTGTGGTTGCTTGACAAGTTTGTACTGAAACAACGTGCAAATAAGGGACGTGATCAGGAAAACTTTGTGATCACATGGGCGTATGATTTCTGGCCAGTATTGGCTGTGGTGTTGGTGCTACGTTCTTTCCTCTATGAGCCGTTTAATATCCCATCTGACTCTATGGTGCCTACCCTGGAAACAGGTGACTTTATTTTGGTGAATAAGTTTGATTACGGTGTACGTTTGCCGATTATAAATAGCAAAGTAATTAATGTTGGTGAACCAAAGCGCGGTGAAGTCATCGTGTTCCGTTATCCACCACAACCAACCATTAGCTATATCAAGCGTGTGGTGGGTTTACCAGGTGACCACATTCAGTTTAAAGATGGGCAGCTAATCATTAATGGTCAGCAAATTGCAAAAGTTGCTACTGAGGTTAAACGTGAAAAGGACCAGCTTGAAACGCCAACCGTATATTACTTTAAAGAGACTTTAGGTGAGCATCAGCATCTAATTCGTTATCTGGATGGGCGTAATCCTTTGGCTGAACAGTTTCAGTTTGCTCAGTTAAAGGGCGCTGAAGCATTAGTGCCATTTGTGGCAAAAGCTAATGATGTATTTATTAAAAGTAATGGACGGGATTGGGAAGTGACTGTACCACAAGGCCAGTATTTTGTAATGGGGGATAACCGTGACCAAAGCGCTGATAGCCGTTTTTGGGGTTTTGTCCCAGAAGCCAATTTAACAGGCCGTGCTTTTTATGTATGGATGCATAAAGAACCTGGTTTCAATCTTCCAAGTTTTAGCCGAAATGGTAAGATTGACTAATAAATAAAACGTATAGGACATACTACAGATGCGTAAATCTCAACAAGGCGCTTCGTATATTGCAATTTTATTTTGGGCGGTTTTATTTGCGATTGCTGTAAAGGCATTAGTCGCAATCTGGCCAGCATATTGGGATGATCGAATTATAGATTCTCAAATTGAAGGTCTATTAAAGGATAGTCCTGAGAATATTACACCCACTAAGTTTGAATCTCAGATGGATCAGCGTCTGGATATGAATGGTGTCCGAGATCTTCGTTTTAAAGATATCGCACAAGCAACCTATAAAGATAGTTTAGTTGTAAAGAAAAAGTATGAAGTGCGTAAGCCTTTCATGCTGAATATTAGTTTAGTGATGACCTTTGAGAAGACTTTTGACCAAAAATCTGCCAAACAAGCTCAATGATGCACGTCTGCAAGGGCGAATTGGTCACCAGTTTAAACAGCTTGATTTGTTAAAACTGGCATTGACCCATCGTTCTGTGAGCCAAAAGCACAATTATGAACGCCTAGAATTTCTAGGCGATTCATTATTGGGAATGATCGTTGCCAATTATCTCTACCATACCTATCCGCTAGAAAATGAAGGTCGTTTAACGCGTATGCGTGCGACTTTGGTTCGACAGGAAGCATTGGGGAAAATTGCCAATGACTTGCAACTGAGTCGCTCACTTATTTTAAGCACTGGTGAGCTAAAATCGGGTGGACATCACCGAGAGTCCATTCTTGCTGATACCGTTGAGGCGATTATTGGTGCCATTTATTTGGACAGCAATGATCTCAACCTGTTGGAACGCATTGTGCTAAAATGGTATGAGCCTTATCTGGATTATATCGAACCGACAGATCAACTCAAAGATCCAAAATCACGTTTGCAAGAGTATTTACAAGCACGTAAAAAACCTCTCCCAGTTTACGAGGTTGTAGATATTCAGGGTGATGCCCCTAATCAACATTTCAAAGTGGAATGTGATGTAGCGGGACTGCCAAAAATTATAGGCGAGGGCTCAAGTCGTCGTTTTGCCGAACAAACGGCAGCGGCAGAGATTTTAAAATTATTGGAGCAATAACCTGATGTCTCATTCAGAAGAAAATAAGCCAGAAGCAACTGAACAGCAAGATGGCAATAATGTAGTTGATCAATTTTTCAGTGCTCAGGGAACCACGATTCCCTCAGATTTCAAAAGCGGTTTTGTGGCTATTGTTGGTCGTCCAAATGTAGGAAAATCGACTTTGATGAACCACATCTTGGGTCAAAAGCTATCGATTACTTCACGTAAGCCACAAACCACACGCCACAAGATTGTCGGTATTGACTCGCGTGAGAAATCACAGGCAGTATTTGTAGATACACCTGGGATGCATAAAAAAGAAGTCCGTGCCATCAATAAAATGATGAACCGTGCTGCACATTCAGCATTGCGTGATGTGAACTTGGTTCTATTCGTGGTGGATGCGCAGAAGTGGACCCAAAATGATGAGCTAGTTTTGGAGAAGCTTAAAAATGCTGATATGCCTGTGATTCTGGTGATTAATAAACTGGATACATTTGAAAATAAAAATGAGGCTTTACCACTGATTCGAGAGCGTGCCAAGCTCATGAATTTTGCTGAAATTGTTCCGGTTTCAGCATTGCGTGGTGCAAATCTCGATCATTTGCGAGATACCATCGAGAAGTATCTGCCATATCAACCACCATTGTATTCATTAGATCAAATTACTGATCGTTCTGAGCGTTTCCTTGCGAGTGAGATCATTCGTGAGAAAATTATGCGTCAGTTAGGTGAAGAGCTGCCATATGATTTGACTGTACAAATCGAATCATTTAAAACTGAAGAAGCAGCCGTAAATGAAAAAACAGGTCGTTTAAAGCCACCTTGTACGTATATTGATGCGACCATTTTTGTGGAACGCCAAGGCCAAAAAGCGATTGTGATTGGTGATAAAGGTGCGAAGCTGAAAAGCATTGGCATGGATGCACGTACAGATATGGAAAAAATGTTTGAGCAAAAAATTATGCTAACGCTTTGGGTGAAAGTCAAAGGTGGTTGGTCTGATGATGAGCGTGCGTTAAAAAGCTTGGGTTATAGCGATATTTAACAGGTTTTAAGACAATGGAAACAGGTATGAAAATAACAATCCGTGTACTCGCAATCGTAACATGCATCTTCATGTTGCAAGGCTGTGTTCATAAGCTTGTGACCGTACCTGTTAAAGTTGCTTATAAGACCACCAAAGGTGTTGTTAAGGGGACTGCTGCTGTGGCTGGTGCAGTTATTCCTGATGGCGATGATGAAGAAAAGGATGAGAAAAAGAAGGACTAGTCTCGTACTATGATGCGTAATGAAGTCCTACATGGTTATTTGATTCATCATCGTAAATATCGTGAAAAAAGCCATATTGTGCATTTATTTACACAAGAATATGGGCGGGTGGATGGGATTCTAAGACAGACCCCACCGCCGCAATATCAGCCTATTCGTCTGCAGGCCACAGGCAAATCTGAACTAAAAAACTTCACAAAACTGGAAATTCTGAATCAACCTGTGTTTTTTCATGGTGATGCATTTTTTGCTGGTTTCTATTTAAATGAGATCGTGTTACGTTTATGTCCGCTTGAAGAAGCGATGCCACAGACATTTGAACAATACCAACTGACCTTATTGCAATTACAGCAATTGGCATCGCATAAACAAGCCTCTTTATTCCTGCGACAGATTTTACGCCAGTTTGAACATGTATTATTGCAGGAGTTGGGCTATGCGATTGATTTTTCAGTAGATGCGAGTCAACAAGACATTCAGGTCAATCAGCATTATCAATTTCAGCTCAATGATGGCTTTCTGCCAGTTTCACGAGCCTCACGTTCAACACTTGAGGGTGCATTGATTACATCCATGCAAAGTTATGAAGATGGTCAGGATTTTTCTCACGAACAGTTGCAATTATTGGGTAAACTATACCGTCAAATGATTAGCTCCTTGTTGGGTGATCGACCGCTGAAAAGCCGTCAACTTTGGATTCAAAGTACACAAACTTGATATTCCTGATGTATTGAAAATAATGATTCAGGGCTAAACCGATAGGATATTTTTTATGGCCGCAATCTTAGGTGTGAACATTGATCATGTTGCAACATTAAGACAGGCACGTGGTACGACTTACCCCGATCCAGTTCAGGCTGCTTTGGTTTGTGAGCAAGCGGGTGCAGAGGGGATTACCCTCCATTTGCGCGAAGATCGCCGCCATATACAGGATGATGATGTTCGCCGTATGCGTCCGTTGTTAAAAACACGTATGAATCTTGAATTGGCAGTGACGGATGAAATGGTTGCGTTTGCCAAGGAAATCCAGCCTCAGCATGTCTGTTTTGTTCCTGAACGTCGTCAGGAAGTGACTACAGAGGGTGGCCTGGATGTTGTAGGTAACTTTGAAAAAGTGAAGGCGGCAACTGAAGCCCTGACAGCCATTGGTAGTGATGTATCTTTATTTATTGATGCAGATTTGGCCCAAATTGATGCGGCGGTTGCCTGTGGTGCACCAACCATTGAAATCCATACGGGTGCTTATGCTGATGCCGAGACAGATGAGCAGCAACAAGCTGAATTAACTCGTATTATCAAAGGTGCTGAATATGCAGCGGCAAAAGGTTTGGTTGTGAATGCTGGGCATGGTTTAAACTTAAATAATGTTGCTGCTATTGCTGCAATTCCACAAATTAATGAGCTTAATATTGGTCATTCGATTATTGCCGATAGTGTATTCGTTGGTCTGGCTCAGGCAGTGAAAGATATGAAAGCAGCGATTCAGGCTGCTGCGAGATAAATTGATGAGTAGTGTGAATTATGATGAGTTAATGCAACCTGTCATTGCATTTTTAGGTTGTACCACTCCTCAGGCGTGGCTGGATGAAGCGGTGAATAACCTCGACATCCTGATGCAAGACCATGCCAACTGTGAGAAAAAAGCGGCAAGTACAGCAATGAACCTGATGTTCCGCTATAGCTTTTTTACCGACTTACAAGTGAAATTGGCACAACTGGTACGTGAAGAAATGCTGCATTATGAGCAGGTTTTGGAATTCATGACCAAACGCGGTCAAGAGTGGAAAGGATTGAGTGCTGGGCGTTATGCTGGTGGATTGCGTAAAGAAATCCGTACTTACGAGCCTGAAGCATTGATTGATGTCATGATTATCGGAGCTTTTGTAGAGGCACGTTCCTGTGAGCGTTTCTATGCGCTAGCACCTGTTGTGGACGATGAGCTGGGCCGTTACTACCGCTACTTACTTAAGTCTGAATCTCGTCATTTTGAGGACTATTTGGCTTTAGCTTTAGATGTTGCAAAAACTGCCAAACTTAAAGATCCAGAAGAAACGATCCAGCAACGGATTGAGCATATTCGTGAAGTGGAAAAGAATCTAATTTTAACGCCAGATGATACTTTCCGCTTCCATAGTGGTGTGCCTAGTCGCTAAACACACCATTTTTGCATAAATCAATTAAACACGAGGTGTTGTAGACTACTTAGGGTTCTGATCAGCATTTAAAAATTTATAAATATTTTCAAATGGAATGTGGTCGCTAGCATCAGAACCGTAATATGTTTCAATAATATAACCTTGCTCATCAATTAAAAAATCTGCTGGCATAATATCACTTGGATTTTGTAGATTCTTTTTTAAACCCTCAGCCCCAATTATTTTGATGCCTAAAACCCATGAGATGAAATGTCGAAAAACGCTATAAGCAGAGCGTGCAATTGATCGTTCAATACCATAAGCTTTATAGGCGATATTTTCAGGATCGGCGACGATCGTAAAAGGGCGAGGGCGTTTTCTTACAAATTCATTGACTTCTTCATGTGTTGATGAAAAAAATGCAATGATTTCTAAGCCTTCATCCGAAAGTTTTTTATAATGTTGTGTTAATTGGAAAATTCTAAAATTACAAAAAGGACAGTTTGTATCACGGAAAAATGCAAGTAAAGTGCGTTTACCTGAGTCTAGTCGAACTACTTTGCCATGGCTATCTATAAGTTGAAATTTTGGTGCAGTTTCTGGCGATATAAGACGCATTATGATAAGACCATATATTTTAAAAGGTATGCATTGTGCTTAATATAAAAAAGCCCTGATTATTGATCAGGGCTTTTTAGAATTTTGGCTCTCCCACCTGGGCTCGAACCAGGGACCTGCGGATTAACAGTCCGTCGCTCTACCGACTGAGCTATGGGAGAATCTGGAGTGAATTTTAGGGGGCAAGACGTTTATAGTCAAGTAAAATCAGTGTAAATAATAAACTGTTAAGTGCTTAAAATCGCTATATTAACGTACAACCTGATTGCATTGGGCTAATTGGGACGAATGCGCTGTCCAGCTTGCTCCCACTGAATTTTTATAATAGCTAATCTTGCCAATACGCAAAACCAGATTTTGACAGGAGTCCAGAGACAGGTCATTGCCCCAGGGCCCAGACATGCTACAAACTTTACCATTACACTTCCAGACCACATTTGGCCCATTTTCAATAGGGACAGTCACAGTACCCTTATAAGTCGAGCCTGCATACCATGTTGTTTGTGCAGCCATGACTGGACTGCATAAGAATAATAAACTGAGAAGTAGTTTCTTCATTATGGTTTTCCTTAATATGACCATCGTTTTTTATTATAGGGTTGAAAAGGACGCAAGGCTAAAACATATACGAGATGCAACATAAAAAATAAATAGAGTTACAACAGGGATGACAATAAATTAAAGCATTGACAATAAAAAAACCCTGATCAAATCAGGGCTTTTTAGAATTTTGGCTCTCCCACCTGGGCTCGAACCAGGGACCTGCGGATTAACAGTCCGTCGCTCTACCGACTGAGCTATGGGAGAATCTGACGCGCATTTTAGGCATGAAAAACGTATGCGTCAATAAGAATATTAAATAAAATGAATTGTTTGCTTGATAAATATGCTTTTTAGGTTTTACGCATAAAAAAACTGCCCGAAGTGGGCAGTTTTTATTCAAGAAATAAAAATTATTTCTCAACACCTGCTGGTTGACCTGCAAGTTTTGCATTTGCATAGTCCCAGTTCACTAGGCTTTCCAAGAAAGTTGCAATGTATTTTGGACGTAGATTACGGAAGTCGATGTAGTAGGCATGTTCCCAAACGTCAATGGTTAATACCGCAATTTGACCGTGAGCAAGCGGGGTGTCTGCATTTGAAGTTTTGGTAATTGATAATTTACCGTTGATTTCATCGGCAACCAACCAAGCCCAACCTGAACCGAACTGAGTTGTTGCAGCAGCGGTAAATTCTTCTGCAAATTTTTCATAGCTACCAAAAGCTTCTTCGATTTTAGCTGCGATTGCGCCTGTAGGCTTGCCACCACCATTTGGTTTCATGCTGTTCCAGTAGAATGTGTGGTTCCAGACCTGTGCAGCATTGTTAAAGATACCTGCTTTAGAAGCATCGCCAGCAGAAGCCTGGATGATTTCCTCTAAAGTTTTACCTTCAAGGTCAGTGCCTTTGATTAGGTTGTTTAAGTTAACAACATAAGTATTGTGATGTTTATCGTGATGGTATTCTAAAGTTTCGCGGGTAATGTGCGGCGCTAAATCATCATAGCCATATGGAAGTGCAGGTAAAGTAATGGTTGTCATGTTTCAATCCTTGCATTTGCTGGGTTTTACATTAAGTGGCTCTATTGTAAATGATTCTACAGAGAATAGTGCAGTCTTTTAAAGAACTATACACAATAACGACTTAATTTAAATGTATAACCTGAGCTTCGAGTAAAGCAAAGCTTGATTTGAAACCCCAGACAATGTTATGGAAAAATATGTTGAACAGAATCAAATTATGCCATTGGGTTAAATCGGATTGTTTAATTCAAAATATTCAGCTTGTATGGAAAACTGCTTGGCAATGGCCTGAGCCAAACGCTGTACACCATATCGTTCGGTTGCATGATGCCCACATGCAAAATAATGAACACCTAATTCTTTAGCCTGATAAAACGTACGCTCACTCACTTCACCTGAAATATAGGCATCACAGTTTTCCTGAGCTGCCTTATCAATAAAGTCCTGTGCTCCGCCTGTACAAAAGCCAACTTTCTGAATCAGGGCTTTATCACATGCCAGATGTAATACACTAAAATCAAAGACCTCCTGTAGTCTTTCCTTAAATTGTTCAGGGCTCAGGGCTTGATCCAGATAGCCAATGTTGCCAATTGGATACTTTTCGGCTGGGTCTAAGGCTTCCAGATTTTGTAAACCAATTAACTCTGCAATCGCTACATTGTTTCCCAGTATAGGGTGGGCATCCAAAGGCAGGTGATAGGCAATCAGTGAAATGTTGTTTTGAATGAGTTTTTTAATGCGATTGCCACGCATCCCTGTGATTGGGTAGGGTTCACCTTTCCAGAAATAGCCATGATGAACCAGCAAGGCATCCGCCTGTTGAGCAATTGCCGCATCAATGCCATCTTCAGAGGCAGTGACAGCACAAACAATTTTATTGACTTCAGACTTGCCCTCAATTTGTAGCCCATTCGGTGCATAGTCCTTAAACTCATTTGCTTTTAATGTCTGATTACACCACTGCACAATGTCATGCAAATTTGCCATGCGATTCCTCAAATGCTTTACATCTATACAAGTATCCATAAAACCATATTTTTGAATGTAACTAAAGCTAGACAAAACTTTTGTAACTTTTGCATTGATTTTAGGCAATTTACTTTACAATATTGGAAAATTCCTGTTCTTCAATATATTAACTCCATTGTTCGCCTAGAGGATAATAAACGTGCGCCGTGCATTTATATGGTTACCTTGGGTATTACTCATTCTTGTTATCATTAGTTTCCTAAGCTGGCAAAAATTGCATCAGCCGAAGCCAACAGTCGCTGCCGATGGCGTTAAAATGCCTGCCGAAAAAGTGGAGCCACTGATTGATACAACCCGAACGGGTGGCGTGGTTTCCTATAGTGCTGCGGTAAAGGTTGCAACGCCAGCCGTGGTAAATATTTTTACCACGCAGAAAGTGAAGCAGATGAATCATCCATTGTTGAATGATCCTGTGTTCCGTGAGTTTTTTGGCAACCAGATTCCTCAGCAGCCTCAAAATGAAAATAGTCTGGGTTCGGGCGTTATTGTTCGTGCAGATGGTTATATTTTAACTAATAACCATGTGATTGCTCAGGCTGAACATATTGTAGTGGCGTTGCATGATGGTCGCCGTGCTGAAGCTAAGGTGATCGGAACTGACCCTGATACTGATTTGGCTGTCATTAAGATTGAACTGAACAAACTGCCTGTTCTGCCATTTAAACTGAGTGGTAATGAGGTTGGGGATGTCGTGCTGGCGATTGGTAATCCCTTTGGTGTAGGCCAGACCGTCACGCAAGGGATTATTTCCGCCACAGGCCGTTCAGATCTAGGTATCAATACCTATGAAGACTTTATTCAGACCGATGCGGCAATTAACCCAGGTAACTCTGGTGGTGCTTTGATTGACGTTGCGGGTAACCTGATTGGTGTAAACACTGCAATCTTCTCGCAGTCTGGCGGTTCGCTGGGAATTGGTTTTGCGATTCCTGCACAGATTTGCCAGCAGGTTCTTAACTCGATTTTAAAAGATGGTCGTGTTGTACGTGGTTGGTTGGGCATTAGCCTGATTCCAAATACGCTGGATGAAGATGTACTGGCCTCAAAACCAGTCGGTGTCATTGTTGCAGATGTATTGCGTGATGGTCCAGCCGATGCTGCGGGCGTGAAGCGTGGTGATAAAATCATTCAGGTCAATAATGAGCAAATTAGCTCAGCATCACACCTGATCAATTATGTGGCCTTGCAGGCACCTGCAAGTGTGATTGATGTAGTTGTTGAGCGTGATGGCAAGCAGCAAACCTTGCAGGTCAAAGTAGGCGAGCGTAAAGTGCAGCAAAATGCCCAGTCGCAATATATTCCATTGCCTAAACAACAATAACTAATTGATTATATTTAATGAAAAAGGGCTGCTTAAGGGCAGCCCTTTTGTTTGAGCAATAAAAAAAGCTTGCTGATCAAGGTCACTCAGCAAGCTTTTTGATTGTTTATAGGCTTTTTATTTTTTATTAAAACAGCAAAATTTGATGATTTGACTATATTCATCACAATCCGCATCTTAATAAAAAAGCTACCGAAGCAGCTTCTTATATCTTATTTAAATGAGTGTCTACATAAAACGTGATAAGTCTTCTTCAGGACGTGCTGTTAACACTTCAATTCCTGTTTTAGTCACTAAAATGGTGTGTTCATATTGGGCAGACAACTTATGGTCTTTAGTTACCACCGTCCATTTATCGCCTAAAAGCTTGGTTTGCCAAACACCAGCGTTGACCATTGGCTCAATGGTAAAAGTCATTCCAGCTTCAAGAATCATGCCTGTGCCTTTCTGGCCATAATGCAGAACTTGTGGCTCATCATGGAACACCTTGCCAATACCATGACCACAATATTCACGCACTACACTAAAACGTTCCGATTCCACATACTGCTGGATAGCATAGCCAACATCACCCAGATAAGAACCATCTTTAACCGTGGCCATACCACGATACATGGCTTCTTGTGCAACTTGGCAGAGACGATTCGCAAGAATAGAAGTCTCTCCACCGACGATATACATCATGTTGGTATCGCCGTGATAACCATCTTTAATCACGGTGACATCAATATTCAGAATATCGCCATTTTTTAGGATTTTATTTTCAGATGGGATACCATGACAAACCACATGGTTAACCGAAGTACAGATTGAATGTTGAAAAGCAGGGCGGCCTGGTGCCGCGCCGTAACCTACACAGGCAGGAATGGCCTGCTGTACATTTTCAATGTGATTGCGACAGATGGTATCGAGTTCTAAAGTGCTTACACCCGCTTTAATGTGCGGTTTAATCATGTCTAGAACTTCAGCCGCCAATTTGCCTGCAACACGCATCTTTTCAATTTCTTCAGGTGTTTTGATTAATCGACGAGGGGCTGTATAAGTTGTATTCATGATCTCTAAAAACTTTTGGAAATTTGTTTGTGACTATGGTATAAATAGCCGCCCATTTTATCAAATGCTTTTTCGTGAATAAATTTCACGGGCTTTGTGCGATGGGGCAATAAAATCCGCACATATATCGTCACATTACTCTGGGTGCCTAGCAATAGGTGGAGAATGCGGATATATGGAGGCCTAACCCAAACTTTAAGGTAAAGAAAATGGCAGATTACAACGTAAGCATGCGCGACCTTCTTCAAGCAGGCGCGCACTTCGGTCACCAAACTCGTTTCTGGAACCCAAAGATGCGTCAATACATCTTTGGTGCGCGTAACAAAATTCACATCATCAACCTTGAGCACACTGTTCCTGCGTTAAATGATGCTTTGAACTTTGTTAACAACCTTGCTAGCAAAAAGAATAAAGTATTGTTTGTTGGTACGAAACGTGCTGCTTCTAACATCATCCGTGAACAAGCACAACGTGCTGGTCAACCATATGTTGATCACCGTTGGTTAGGTGGTATGTTGACGAACTGGAAAACACTTCGCCAATCTATCAACCGTTTAAAAGATCTTCAAACTCAATCTCAAGATGGTACTTTTGCCAAGCTTACTAAACGTGAAGCTTTAGAGCGTACTCGTGAGATGGAAAAACTTGAACGTGCTTTAGGCGGCGTTAAAAACATGGGTGGTTTACCTGACGCATTATTTGTAATCGACGTTGATCACGAAGCGATTGCAATCAAAGAAGCGAAAAACCTGGGTATTCCTGTAATCGGTATCGTTGATACAAACTCTAACCCAGACAACGTAGACTACGTTATTCCTGGTAACGACGATGCGATCCGTGCAGTAACTTTATATGCTTCTGCTATGGCTGATGCGATTCTTGCTGGTAAAGAATATGCTCAATCACAAGCAAATGCACAAGCGAAAGGCGACGACGCTGCTAAAGACGCTTCTGAGGCTTAATGCGTTTTGACGCAAGCTTGTCATTTTTGCGACATGTAATGGTGGCAGATTAAAGCGTCGAGATTGCAAACGGCCCAGAGATTCTTTGGGCCGTTTTTGTTGAACAGATTTATTTTCTACCGATTTTAGGAGAACAACATGACTGCAGTTACTGCGAGCATGGTAAAAGAATTACGTGACCGTACTGGTCTTGCAATGATGGAATGCAAAAAAGCATTAACAGAAGCAGGCGGTGACATCGAACTTGCAATTGATAACCTTCGTAAATCAGGTCAGGCAAAAGCTGCTAAAAAAGCAGGTAACATTGCTGCCGATGGTGCGATCACAATTATTCAAGACGCTAACAAAGCGATTCTTGTTGAAGTTAACTGTCAAACTGACTTCGTTGCAAAAGACGAAAACTTCAAAAACTTCTCTGATAAGGTTGCTGCTGCTGCACTTGCTGCAAATGAAACTGATGCTGCAAAAATTGCTGAACTTAAGCTTGAAGACGGTGCGACTGTAGAAGAAGCTCGTGTTGCGCTTGTTCAAAAAATCGGTGAAAACATCCAGGTTCGTCGTGCTCAAATCGTTGAAGGCGAAAACTTGGCTGTTTACAAGCACGGTTTAAAAATCGGTGTGGTTGTATCTTACACAGGTGATGCTGACACTGGTAAAGGTATTGCAATGCACGTTGCTGCGTTCAACCCAGTTGCTGTAAATGCAGAAGCTGTTCCAGCTGACTTAATCGCGAAAGAGAAAGAAATTGCTGAAGCGAAAGCGTTGGAATCTGGTAAGCCAGCCAACATCGTTGAGAAAATGGTAAGTGGTTCAGTTGACAAATACTTGAACGAAGTTGCACTTGACCGCCAAATGTATGTAATCGACAACGACAAGAAAGTTGCTGATGTATTGAAAGCAACGGGTACCAATGTCGCTCAATTCGTTCGTTTCGAAGTGGGTGAAGGTATTGAGAAGAAAGCTGAAATGAGCTTTGCAGAAGAAGTTGCTGCTGCTCAGGCTGAAGCTGCGAAGTAATTCGTATCTTTTCAAAAAACCCAGCCTTGTTGCTGGGTTTTTTTATTGGTTCTTTTTACATGCTCAAACTATGGCTCATCGTGTTGCTGTTTGAACTGTGCCAGTGCCTCAATTCGGTATTTAATCAGCATTTCACCAATTTCAGGCCCTGTAATGTGTTCGGGTAAATCCTGTGCCCGAATATTCCGTACAATTTGCATTGCATCCAGAATATATTGGGCCTGTGGATAAGGGCGATCTTCCAGACCTAGGCGGCCTTTTGCGTCACATTCACATGCCTGTACAAATGCCTCAACCTTTTCTGGTTTCCGTAGAACATCCAAACGTTGTAATAAACGCCATAAAGTACCTGGTTTTAAACTCTTGGCCTGATGACACTTTAAATGTTCTTTACAGACGGTCAGGGCCAGACTCTTGAGCTGAGAGGGAACCTTTAAGCGGTCACACACCTCGGTTACGGGTTGCAAACCACGTTCCTCATGCATGATATGCCGTGGTAATTCCTCAGTTGGGGTCAGCGCTTTCCCTAAATCATGCACCAAGACAGCAAAACGTACATCTAGTCCATAGTTGGACTGACAAGCTTGTTTTAGTGCCATGAGGGTGTGAACCCCACAATCTATTTCAGGGTGGTACTCTGGGCGCTGTGGTACACCAAATAAGGCATCGATTTCTGGGAACAGAACTTTTAGCGCATCACAATTTCTTAATGTTTGAAAATAGATATATGCATGATCCTCCATCAATGCACGAGAAGTTTCTTTCCAGACACGTTCAGGAGTCAATGCATCAAGCTCACCTGATTTCGCAATTTCACTCATTAGTTGCAGCGTTTCATCTGCGATTTTAAAACCGTAGTTTGCATAGCGTGCAGCAAATCGGGCAACCCGAAGCACACGCAAAGGGTCTTCGGTAAATGCATCTGAAACATGGCGTAGGATTTTCTGGTCAAGATCTTTTTGACCACCATAGGGATCATAAACTTTCCCAGTTTCATCCATTGCCATTGCATTGATGGTTAAGTCACGGCGAATTAAATCTTCTTCTAATTTAACAGTGCTATCAGTAAAAAACTGGAAACCATGATAACCCACACCAGACTTGCGCTCTGTGCGGGCAAGTGCATATTCTTCTTTTGTTTTTGGATGAAGAAATACAGGGAAGTCCTTTCCAACGCGTTGGTAACCTTCAGATAATAATTGTTCAGGTGTTGCTCCAACCACAACATAATCTTTTTCGTGATAGGGGTGACCGAGTAAGTGATCTCGAACTGCACCGCCTACTAAATAAACTTGCATAAAAAACCTCTATTCTTCACACAATCATGCTACAGAATAGAGGTTTTCTCAAGCACTAAGCATAGCTTTTAATGTTAAAAGCTATGCTTAAACTATATCAGTTTTGGCTTTGCTGAATTTCAGCAACAGTTAAAGCTGTCATATTCACTAGACGGCGGGTAGTTGCTGTCGGTGTTAAAATATGAACTGGCTTTGCTGCGCCTAATAAGATTGGACCAATCGTTACATTATTACCAGATGTTGCTTTTAACAAATTGAATGAAATATTTGCAGAATCTAAATTCGGCATAATCAACAAGTTTGCTGAACCTTTAAAGCGTGAATTTGGAAATGCAAAATGACGAATATTATCATCTAATGCAGCATCACCATGCATTTCACCTTCAACTTCAAGTTCAGGGGCTTGCTCGGAAAGTAAACGATAAACTTCACGCATTTTCTGAGCACTTGGATCAACTTGATCACTTCCAAAACTTGAGTGAGAAAGTAAAGCGACACGAGGAGTCATACCAAAACGACGTACTTCTTCGGCTGCTAAAATAGTCATCTCTGCAAGTTGTTCAGCAGTTGGATTGGTATTTACATAAGTATCGGCAATAAACAAGTTACGATCTTCAAGCATTAATGCGTTGAGTGTAAACAATGTACTACGACCTTCTTTTAAACCGATCACGTTTTTAACGAAATCTAAATGGATATCGTAGCTCGCATAAGTGCCACATAGCATGCCATCAGCTTTGCCAAACTTAACTAGCAATGCTGCGATCAAAGTTGAACGACGACGTGCTTCACGTTGCGCATATTCCACAGTTACGCCTTTACGTTGCATCGTATTGTAGTAGTCTTTCCAGAAATCATCATATAAAGGATTGTTTTCTTGATCGACGATTTCAATATTGACATCACGCTGTAAGCGTAAACCGAGTTTTCTGATATTATCTTCAATAACAGCCGTACGACCAACAAGGATTGGTTTAGCTAGACCTTCATCTACAACAATTTGAACCGCACGCAATACACGTTGATCTTCACCCTCGGCATATGCAATACGCTTAGGATCAGTTTTCGCTTGTGAGAAAATCGGTTTCATTAAAAATGCTGAGTTATATACAAACTCAGAAAGTCTTTGACGATATACAGAAAAATCTTCAATTGGACGTGTCGCAACACCTGAATCCATCGCTGCTTTAGCTACTGCTGGCGCAATCTCAAGAATCAAGCGTTGGTCCAGAGGGCGAGGAATCAAGTAATCACGACCGAATGATGCAGATTTTTCACCGTAAGTTGCAGCATCTGCTTCAATATGTGCCATACGTGCAATCGCATGTACACAAGCAATTTTCATATCTTCATTAATGGTAGTTGCACCGACATCCAGCGCACCACGGAAAATATATGGGAAACAAAGCGCATTGTTTACTTGGTTTGGATAGTCTGAACGACCAGTTGCCATAATCACATCTGGGCGAACTTCGTGCGCATGTTCAGGCAAAATTTCTGGGTCTGGGTTTGCCAATGCAAAGATAATTGGGTTTTCAGCCATTTCCTTAACCATTTCTTTGGTTAAGATTCCTGCCGCCGAAAGGCCGAGGAACATATCTGCGCCAGCCACAACTTCATGCAACTGGGTTGCCGCGATGTCCTGAACATAGCGTTTTTTCGAATCGTCCAGCCCTTCACGTGAGGTGGTGAGAAGACCACGGGAATCTGCAACAACAATGTTGGCCTTGTTTACGCCTAATGCACAAAGTAAATCTAAACATGACAATGCAGCAGCACCAGCACCTGATGCAACGATTTTAATTTCATCAATTTTCTTGTTCACGATCTGCAAGGCATTCAACAATGCTGAGCCTACAATGATACTGGTACCATGTTGATCATCATGGAATACAGGAATGTTCATGCGTTCACGAAGTTTCTTCTCGATATAGAAACATTCAGGTGCCTTGATGTCTTCCAGGTTGATACCGCCAAAGGTTGGTTCTAGTGCGGCAACGATATCCACGATCTTGTCTGGATCGTTTTCAGCAATTTCAATATCAAATACATCAACCCCAGCGAACTTCTTGAACAGTACGCCTTTACCTTCCATTACAGGTTTGGAGGCAAGGGGACCAATGTTCCCTAAACCAAGTACGGCTGTACCATTACTCACGACGGCGACCAGATTGCCACGGGCTGTATATTTAGCGGCGGCAGAAGGGTCACGTTCAATTTCCAGACATGGAGCTGCGACACCAGGAGAATATGCAAGCGCTAAATCTCGTTGGTTAACGAGCTGCTTGCTAGGTGTCACACTGATTTTTCCAGGTGTAGGAAATTCATGGTAATACAAAGCGGCTTGTTTTAAAGATTGATCGTCCATCTGAGTCTCGATTGTTTCGATAGTTGTTTCAATACAACAACCAGTCATAGCTAGGACTGATGATTATATTAAGATAAGTGCACAAGAATATAGCACTAGTTCATGTTTTCGCCCAGTCAAAAAAGCTTATTTTCACTGAACGTATAGGCTTATTGACAATTCATATTGAGTGTAAATTAAACTGCCAAAAAGCTCAAAATATGGTTTTAACTGGAATATCTTGCAATTGCTAGACTCATATGTTGCTGTAAGTATTCAGTTGCATGTGCGGCAGTTAATGGTTTGGCAAACAGGTAACCCTGCAATATGTCACAGTTTTGGCGTTTTAGGTAATCACGCTGTTGTTCGGTCTCAACCCCTTCCGCCACAACTTTTAGGCCAATGGTTTTGCCCATGGCTATCATGGCATTAACAATCGCATCCTGTTTGGCATCACCAATTTTTGAAATAAATGCCCGATCAATTTTTAAGATGTCAATTGGATATTCGGTAAGGTAGGCCAGAGATGAATAGCCAGTACCGAAATCATCCAATGCAATAGAAATGTCGCGTTCTTTAATGGCTTTTAACACCATTTTCACAGTATCAGTATTTTCCAAAAATGCCGATTCGGTAATTTCTAATACAAGATTACGGCCAATAATGGCGTAGGTTTCGAGTATGTCATCGAGATCGCTCAGCAATTGACCACGTTGAATTTGCTGCGCCACAATATTTACCGCAATTTTAATATGATTGAAACCAAGTTTTTGCCATGCTTGTAATTGTTTTGCCGCTTCATACAACACAAAACGCCCAATATCTGAAATCAAACTGGTGCTTTCTGCCAAAGGAATAAAAATATTCGGCATGATTAAGCCTTTACTTGGGTGATTCCAGCGAATTAAGGCTTCAAAACCAACAACTTTACCATCAAGCGCATTCATTTTAGGTTGATAATAGACAACCAGTTCATTGTTCTGAATCGCTTTTCTTAGATCGAGTTCCAGGTCAGTGTGTCTTGCCACGAAGTTGGTGCGTTCACTCGAATAATAACGAATGGTGTTGCCGCCCAAACGTTTGGCTTCCGTCAGTGCCTGTTCGGCATGGGTATTGAGGTTATCAACCTGACGGCCGTGCTCTGGGTAAATGGCGACACCGATGGAGATGCTGACCACATATTCCTGTTCCGCAATATAGAATGGCTTGCTAAATGCTTCGACAATATTGTTGCACAGTTGGTGTATCTGCGGATGGAGTGGTGACATCTCGTAAATAATGGCGAAATCATCCGCGCTTAAATGGGCCACCAAAAGTGCGTCAATATTACTAATCCGTAAACGCTGTGCAGCCTGTTTAAGTAGCTCATTTCCTGCCTGATTGCTTAGTAGTTCATTTAAGGCACGGAATCTGTCGATATTCAATCGAATTACCGCAAGATGCTGAATAGATGCCTCATTGACCAGATATTGATGTAATTGCTGATGGTAATAGAAACGATTTGGTAAATCCGTCAGGGTGTCGTAGTTGGTGAGGTAGGAAAGACGCTGTTCCTGATGTTTACGCTCAGTCTGGTCAGACACAATGCCAATATAGTTAATGACCCGATCAGTCTCATCTTTCACCGCATTGATATGTATCCATAAAAAACACGATTTTTCAGAAAGATAGGTTTCCTGAAATTCCCCTTCATATTCCTGTTCTTCATAGAGGGTGTCTAGAATCGAAAGGTGGAAATTATGGTGATGCTGTTTATCTTGTTTGGTAATTTCAAAAAGTTCTTTGTTTATAATAACTTGCTTATCAAGTCCAGTCAGTTGTTCGTATTTTGGGTTGACCTCGATATAGCAGAAATTTTCATCCAGAATAAAAATGCCTTCAGAAGCGTGTTCAAAAACGCTGGCAGCCAGTTTTAAACGTTCCTGATGCTTTTTCTCCTGATTAATGTCACGGTGTATGCCCACCATGCGCAACGGCGTTCCATCTTTTGGATTTCTTAAAATGACTTGACCAACATCATGAATCCAAACCCATTCACCATTCGGTCGTTTAATGCGGAAAGTTTCTTCATAACGTTTAGTTTGGCCATATAGATGTTTATAAAGTGTGTTTTTAACACGTTCAAGATCATCAGGATGTACGATTTTATGGAGCAACGAATAGTGATTCTCAGAACCACGCGTAACTTCTTTACGATGAGAATTGGTAATCCCAACAGTGTTATTTTCTAAATTCCATTCCCAGGGACGAATACCCGCAGTTTCATGGGCAAAAGCCAAGTTCTGGCGGTGTTCTTCCAGACTCTCATTCATCTGGGTAAGATCGAAAGTACGCTCACGGACCTTTTGTTCGAGTAAATGATTATTGAACTGCAGTTGTGCTTCTATGTCCCTGGATTTGTTGACTTCACGCTGCAATTGTTGGCAGAGTTCCTCTGTCCATTGATTGTGTTGTTCCGCCACATCAATCAGTTGCTTGTTCTTGTTCAGAACCTGTGACAGGCGCTGGTGAATTTTAAAGGTAGCCTGTGCACACAGTAGGGTTGCAAAAAAAGACAGGTAATAGGCAATATAAAACAGGGTATATTCTTGATCTCTATGTATAATCTGGGAAATCACCAAGGGGCTGATGCTTGGAATGAAGAACAGGAAGAAATAACGGATATGCTGGGTTAAAAAAGTCAGCGCAATAATATGTGAAGAGGTGAGCAGCAGGGCTGTCAAGCTTAGGATGTGTGATGTGGAAAGATTCGGGACATCCTTAATCAATAGGTCATTGATCACAAGGGTGCTGATCCCCAGCAATAAACCCGTGAAAAAGCAGATCACCTGAAAGGTAATGTTGGTTTTTCCAGCAAAGCGACTTGATGAGTAATATCTTAATGAAAAGTGGCAGATTGCGTAAAAAATGAGTAATAGCGTAAGGGTAAGGGTCATCCATGTGGTAAAGATATTCGCACTAAAAGAATAGAAAGAAGCAAATAACAGATAGTCCAGAAGTGCAATAATAAATACACTTAAAACGAATAGGCGTACGTGGTTAGGATAGTTGATCTGATCCGTATAAATAAACTGCGGAATTTTTTTTTCTTGAACCCCTGACATATAAAGAATAATCCTTTTCATTTTTATCTGTGTTGGGCCTACATACGTTGCTGTATATCAACATCATCGTATTTTATTTTAAATTACCGCTAAAGCCATTGGAAAGCAATCCAAAACCATTATTTGGCTGAAAAGTGATAATTTAAAATGGATAAGGCGACAACTGGAGCGGTTTCAGTCCTTAAAACACGGTCTCCAATGCACCAGCTTTGAAAATGGTTCTGGTTTGCAGTTTCAATTTCTGCTTCACTCAAACCGCCTTCTGGACCAATCAGTAGCGCTAAATCAGGTTCACTATTCAGCAGTACATTGTTCTGGTCTTTATTTGGCGCCAAAACTAAACGGGCCTGTGGCAGTTCCGAGCTGACCCACTCTGTTAAGGCAATGGGAGCAAGGATTTCTGGAACAATGTTCATGCCACATTGTTCACATGCTGCAATCGCCACAGACTGCCAATGATCAATCTTCTTTTGGTCACGGTCATATTTCAGGCGCATTTCGCAACGCTCGCTGGTCAACAGTTGAATAGTGGTCACACCAAGTTCAGTGGCTTTCTGAATCGCATAATCCATACGATCCCCCTTGCTCATCACCTGGCCTAAAACCACTTTAAAGGGTGGTGTCCGATCAGCTGGCTCAAAATGATCAACTGACACAAACGCATTTTTCTTGTTGATTTCAGTGAGCGTCACGCGATATTCACCACCTTTTCCATTGAAGAAGATGGCCTGTTCCTGTTCTTTTGCACGGAGCACACGCACCCAATGATGAAACACCGATTCCGTCAATTCAATAGTATTGCCAGTGTTTAATTCGGCTTCGATGTAAAAACGGTTCATGTCTGGGGAATGCTCATGCAAATTAGTTTAAGCCAAGGTCAACAACGAGTTGTCGAGTTGGTTCGGTTTGGTTCATTGAATAGAAATGCAGTGTTGGCGCACCACCCGCAATTAAACGTTCACAAAGCTTCACAATCACTTCATGGCCGAATGCTTTAATACTTTCGCTATCATCACCATAAGCAGCAAGTTGTTTGCGAATCCAACGTGGAATTTCTGCACCAGTTCCATCCGCAAAGCGAATTAAATTGCTTGCATTGGTAATTGGCATGATGCCTGGCGCAACGGGAATATTGATACCTTCTTTTTCCAATCTTTCTATAAAATAGAAGTAAGCATCTGGATTAAAGAAAAATTGAGTAATCCCTGCATTCGCACCTGCATTCACTTTTTCTACAAAGCGCTTAATATCAGCATCAAAGCTATCAGCCTGCGGATGCATTTCTGGATAAGCAGCAACTTCAATATGGAAATGGTTGCCTGAATGTTCACGGATAAAGCGAACAAGATCTTGAGCGTATGGTAATTCACCTAAGCCAACTTGACCTGAAGGTAAGTCACCACGCAATGCTACGATGCGGTCAATCCCTTGTGATTTATATAAATCTAAGAGCTCAGCAATACGAGCTTTATCATCACCAATACAAGAAAGGTGAGGGGCTACGGGCGTACCTTTGCCATTAAAATCATGAATAGTTGCTAAAGTACGTTCACGAGTAGAACCACCAGCACCATAAGTAATTGAGAAAAACTCTGGGTTTAATCGCTGTAGTTCTTGGTGAACGATATGTAACTTTTCAGCGCCAGCATCAGTTTTTGGCGGGAAAAATTCAAAAGAAATAGGAATACGTTTCGTCATTTCAAATCCTTTTTTTAATCGCTTAGACATTATTTTAGAAAAAAGGGCAGCCCGTAAACGTCTGCCCTGATTTTCTTAGTATTTATAAGCGTCAGATTTGAATGGACCTTCTACAGGAACACCGAGGTAATCTGCTTGTACTTGAGTCAATTGGGTTAATACACCACCAAAACCAAGCACCATTGCAGCAGCAACTTCTTCATCTAATTTCTTAGGAATCAGTTCTACTCGGATTTTTTCAGCCTTTTGATCTTCAGGAAGATCGGCAAATTTCTCAGCGAACAAGTGCATTTGACCCAATACCTGATTAGCAAAAGAACCATCCATAATACGTGATGGGTGACCTGTTGCATTACCAAGATTCACTAAACGCCCTTCAGAAAGAAGGATTAAGTAATCATTTTCATTTTCTGAACGATACACTTGGTGAACTTGAGGCTTAACTTCAACCCATTTGTAACCACGGAGGTAAGCTGTGTCGATTTCAGTATCAAAGTGACCGATGTTACACACTACCGCACCTGCTTTTAATGAATCAAGCATTGCTGAATCACAAACGTGGTAGTTACCCGTTGTCGTTACGATAAGGTCAGTGTTTTGAAGAAGGTCAAGATTGATGTCTTCTTTCTTACCTGTTTGAACGCCATTTTTGTATGGAGATACAACTTCGTAACCATCCATACATGCTTGCATTGCACAGATCGGATCTACTTCAGTTACACGTACAATCATACCTTCTTGACGAAGTGATTGTGCAGAACCTTTACCTACGTCACCGTAACCGATTACAAGTGCACGACGACCAGATAACAACATATCTGTACCGCGTTTGATCGCATCATTTAGAGAATGGCGGCAACCATATTTGTTGTCGTTTTTAGATTTCGTTACCGAATCATTTACGTTGATTGCAGGAACTTTTAAAGTACCATCACGTAACATTTCATACAGACGTTGAACACCTGTTGTTGTTTCTTCAGTTACACCGTGGATTTTTGCAATCACTTCAGGGTATTTTTCGTGAACAAGTAGTGTTAAATCACCGCCATCATCAAGAATCATGTTGGCATCCCAAGGTGTGCCATTTACATTGATTTGTTGTTCAAGACACCACATGTATTCTTCTTCAGTTTCGCCTTTCCAAGCAAACACAGGAATACCCGCAGCGGCGATAGCAGCAGCAGCGTGATCTTGAGTAGAGAAGATGTTGCATGATGTCCAACGAACTTCAGCGCCAAGTTCTACGAGTGTTTCGATTAAAACTGCAGTTTGGATGGTCATGTGGATACAACCGAGAATTTTTGCGCCAGCAAGTGGTTTTTCAGCCGAATAACGCTTACGTAAACCAATCAAAGCTGGCATTTCTGCTTCAGCAAGTTTGATTTCTTTACGGCCATAATCAGCAAGTGAAATATCAGCGACTTTATAATCTGTAAATGAAGCAGTAACCGCGTTCATCAGGATCTCCTAGAAAAATAGTATGGATCATTCTGTTCGCGGATGCCGTTGTTGGTTAAAGCGAGTGTTCAACCGATCGTCGAGCCTGGCAAATTGATCTTTAGCGCCAATCAATTGTCGCAGCATCCCTCGACTAGGACATTATGATACTTGGAAATTATAATTGTTCCAACGTTATTTTGATGACAGTTGGTTAGAAAGCGAGAAATCAGCAATAAGATGAAAACTAAAAAATAGGTCAGTTATTCATACCATAGGATTTCATATCCATATGAAACCCTAGTTTATGTAAGGATAAAATCATTATTATGCTTTTAAGTGGTCTTCGAATTCTTCGCCCAGTTGCATTGCCAAAGCATTACCCGATAGGTCACCTGTGACCAATCCATATTCTTTTTTAAAGCTAAAGGTAAATCCACGATTATCTGCCAGATTCTTAACGGAATATCCCAGTTTTTCCAGCCAAATACGAAAGGCCAATAAATTTTTTGCTTTAACAACTCTATTTTTCATACCAGAACTCCTTGTGAACCTGAGTTTATTAATAAGGGTCGCCGAAAATTTTTTAAAGGGGGAGTGTAAACATTTATTTTTCTGCATGTAAATTATGTAAAATTAGCGTAATTTTTATGAGGAAAATTTTATCTGTCGTTTTTTTACTTGATTGTATTTATTATTAAAATTATTTTTTACGTGCTTGGATAAGATAATTTTCTGTAAAAATCTATTTAATCCTAAATGTAAAAAATTATTTCATTTTTCACTTTTTAAAGACTAAATTTTAGCCTTTAAAAAGTAGAACTTTAAAATTAGAACAGATCTTTAAGCGCTCTGATCCGTGCGAAATCTTCGGCACTTTCTGTGCGCAAGAAAGGATTGGTTTCAAGCTCTAATTCAATTGTACTTGGCAGAGTAATTTGTTCTGAATCTCTCAATGCTTTTACGTCTTTTATGCGTTCTTGTAGTGCAACATTATGAGGTTCAATTGTTAATGCAAACTCTGCATTTGCAAGCGTATATTCATGGGTGCAGTAAACCTTGGTTTGGATTGGCAGGGCAGCAAGCCGATTCAGTGAATGATACATCTGCTCAGCTGTACCCTCAAACAGGCGACCGCAACCCATTGCAAACAGGGTGTCACCACAGAACAGGGTATCAATTTCTTCAATAAAATAAACAATATGACCGAGGGTATGACCAGGTGTGGCAATAATCTCAACTTTTAAATCATTAAAGTGAAAATGGTCATTATGTTGCAGTGGATTCGATATAAACGAAATTTTACTGAGTTCATCACGTGGACCGAAAACTGGTAAATTTTGCTCAGCCAATAGAGCTTGTACGCCATCAGTATGATCGCGATGCCAATGTGTTAACCAGATTTGCTTCAACTCAAGTTGATGTTGTTCGCAAAATGCAGTCACCAAATCTGCGTCAGTGGGGTCAATCACAACAACTTCTTGTGTCGTGGTATCTTCCAATAACCAAATATAGTTTTTTAAGGCATTTTTTACGTCAATTGCATGAATCTTATAATGCATAGCCGAGTCCTAAATATTTGTTTCATGCTGGGTTGATGATAAAGACCATCACCTGTGTCTAGTGTAAGTGGAAATATTAAAGAGTGCAAAAATAGTGTGTTATGTAACTGACGGTTTAGGCTAAATTCTGACACCTTTAAGACCAGAAAATCTTTAGAGTTGACAAGTGTAGTATTTTAAATAAATATGGTATAAAAGTTTTATAAGTTAATGATTTATATTCATCTTTAAATATATGGAATAAATGTGAAAATAATTTAAAAAGATTACTTAACAACATAAGGACAGGGTAATTTCTCAGGATGAAATTCAAATAAATCATAACAATAAGAGAGGAAGTTATGTCTGATTTGGTTGATCACGAAGTGGTGGTGATTTTTAAAAAATATTTGCACCCCTTGTCTGTCAAACTTACTGAAATGCTGAATGAGCACTTTAGTCATCAAACTGAACGCCGTGGTTGTGGTTATACTCAGGCAACACGTGTGATTGCCGAATTTGTCTCACAGCCGCGTGATGCGCTTGGTTTTCAGGATTTACGAATCTTTGATGATTATGAAACCAAGGGACTGAGAAATATTTTAAACCAGAGCTCTTGCTATGGCTTGGAACTTGCCACTTGGCGCAATCTGGATATACATGCCGATGTGCAGCAGTGTCTGCAACGCCTAAATCCAGAAGAGACATTTGCCCAGAATTTAAGGCAGGAAGTGGATTTTCAGGCCAAATTAAGAAATATCCATCAATATGCTGAACTTGAGGAAAGTATTCTGATTTGCCAGTTGCTTGCTGATATTATTTTGCCGCAGGATGCACGGACGATTGAGATGATTGAATGCCATGCGCTGGAAGAAAAACCCAAAGTGGGGTCCTGCCCAATGGCAGAGAAATTCTTTCTACGGATCGCACATCATCGTTTATTGAGACAGGGTGAAATTAATATTTTTGTAGATGAAAACCACCAGCCAATTATGATGGAAAAGCTGAATATGGGGGACAATCATTCCTGTATTAGTTTGGTACCATTGATGATGAATGGGGTGCGTTTACCCGCAGGTAGCCTGTTTTCAGCAAATTACGATATTGAACAACTGGAAAAACATAAAAATAAACAATATAAAGGCTATGTGATTCCCATCTCTGAAATGAAAGGTTTCTGGTTTTTGCGTCTAACCACTTTGGCAGTGTCACCTAAAAACCGTGCCCGTGCATTTAACTCTCACTTTAAACAACAGGTGGATAATGGATTATTTCGACCTGATACGACTGAATTGAGCCAACTTATTGAAATTGCTAAAGATCAAATTTGCGTAGGACATCCATGCTAAAAGCCTGTTACTCTCCGCGCTATTATGCCCGAACGCATACCAATAGCATGGAAAAGCTCACCGCGGTGGCGGATGTGTTGTGTAAGCATAAAATGGTTGAACTGATTGATCCTGGTTTGATTGATGTTGAAATCCTAAAGAAACTCCATAATCCGCAATATGTTGAGGCCTTTCTGGCAGGCGAGTCTGCATTTGCAACCATACAGGGCTTTAAACCGTGGAATGAACAATTGCGGGATGCAATTTTATCAGTACAGGCAGGGCAGTTGGTTGGTGCTGATATTGCGTTTAAAGAGGGTATTGCCGCGAATATCGCACAGGGCTTTCATCATGCCAGTTATGAGTCTGGTGCGGCGTATTGTACCTTTAATGGTTTGGCCTTGATTGCAAAGCAATATCCTGAAAAACGAATCTTTGTACTGGACTGTGATCAGCATGGTGGAGATGGCACTGCGATATTTACTAATAGACTCACCAATCTGGTCAATTTTGGAATTTTTGGGATTCGTTTTGGTTGTAAGGCAGGTGAGCGCAGCCTGACCCGTTATATTCACCCCAAGCAGGGCAATTTTGATTTATATCGGGAGTCCATTTTTGAGGCATTTCAATATGCTTCACGTTGGGAGACCGATCTGATTATTTATCAGGCAGGAATGGATTGTCATCAACATGATAAATATGGCTCGAAGTGGTTGACCACAGAGCTGTTGTTTGAACGTGACCGTTTGGTGTTTGATATGGCAAGGAAAATGAAAATTCCCATACTATTTGTGTTGGCGGGTGGCTATCAGGTACTTGAAGATCTGGTGCCTTTGCATGTAAATACGTTTAAGGCGGCAAATGAGGTTTATTTTCCTTAAGAAAACCGTTTCATTCTACATAAAAAAACAGCCCTTGTTTTTAAGAGCTATTTTTTAACAGTATTCATCAATTAGCGTAATTTTGCCAACCAATCTCCCAGCATTTGAACCAACTGCACAAGCAGCAGAAGTACGATGACGGTGAGGATAACCACACTGGTATCAAAACGCTGATAACCATAAGAAATAGCTAAATCACCGATACCACCTGCGCCAACAGCGCCCGCCATTGCTGTGGCACCAATTAGGGTAATCGTTCCTGTGGTTAGGTTCAGGATCAGTGAGCTACGCGCTTCAGGGATAATAAACTTAAAGATGATTTGCCAAGGGGTTGCACCCATTGCCTGAGCTGATTCAATAATTCCTTCATTCACTTCAAGCAGAGAAGTTTCAATTAGACGGCCTAGGTATGGACCCACATAGATGGTTAAAGGCACAATTGCAGCCCATGTCCCAATGGATGTTCCCACCAGCAGTTTGGTTAGTGGAATCACCGCGATCAATAAAATGATAAATGGGAGTGAACGCAGGGCATTCACAATAGGATTCAGGAAATAGTAAATCGCCCGATTTTGTAGGATGCCACCTGTACGGGTAACCACCAGGGTAATGCCCTGAACCAGACCCCAGATACAGCCAAAAAGCAATGAGAAGAAAACCATTTGAAAGGTTTCCTGCAAGGCTGTCACAAACTGGTCAATGCTAAGGGCACTATGCCAAAAAGGTGCTGTGACGTCAGTTAGCCATTGTACAATTAAATCTCTCATTGGCTGACTCCAGACTGTTCAACTTTAACGCCATGCTGCTCCAGAAATTGGATTGCTTGCCGAATAAGACTTTCATCACCGAGCAGTTGAATAAACATTTGCCCAATCACGGTACCATTGATTTCAGTCATATTGGCAAAGAGAATATTTAAACTGATGTCAAACCGTTTGATGACTGCCTGAATTACCGTTTCCTGTGCAGATGTACCCAGAAACTGCAAACTATAAATACTATTGTGATGTCTGTGTTCAAGGTTGTTTAAGATATTTACTGGCAACTGTTGCTGTAATACCGTTTGAATAAAAGTTTTTGTGGTGGGGTGTTGTGGCTGACTAAAAATGTCCAGCGTAGGCCCTGTTTCAATCACCTTGCCAGCTTCCATCACTGCCACATAATCACAAACAGTCTCAATCACATCCATTTCATGGGTGACCATCACAATGGTGATGTTTTGTTCCTGATTGATCTTCTTTAACAGTGCCAATACAGATTGGGTGGTTTGCGGATCAAGTGCGGAAGTCGCTTCATCACACAGCAGAATCTTTGGGTGATTGGCAAGCGCACGCGCAATCCCTACACGCTGTTTTTGTCCACCTGAAAGTTCGTCAGGGTAGGCATCTTTTTTATGTTTGAGATCAATAAAATCTAGCAGATCAGCTAAACGTTTCTCTCGTTCCGCCTTGCTGTGACCAAGTAGCCTAAGTGGCATTTCAATGTTTTCAGACACCGTTTTGGTTTGTAATAAATTGAAGTGCTGAAAAATCATGCCAATATTTGCACGTTCTTGACGAAGAGTGCGTGCATCCATTGCAGTAAAATCTTTTTGATTGATGATGACCTGCCCTTCGGATGGGCGTTCAAGCAAGTTAATCAGTCGGATTAAGGTACTTTTACCTGCACCACTATAGCCAATAATGCCAAAGATACTTCCAGCTGGAATCTCTAAATTGATTTGATCCAGCGCGTTGATCGTTTGACCTTTTAGCTGATAGCGTTTTGAAATATTTTTAAATTGGATCATGTTCGTCAATACTAGGCAAAAAAGAAAAACAGGCAAATATCTTTGCCTGTTTCATTGAAAATATTATATTACGGATTTGCTTCTGTGAGATAGCTTGTTGGCTTATTTACGTCAACTTTAGTGCCCGCAAAGTGTTCCTGTACATATTGCTTGACTGCTTCGGTATGATAAAGCGCGCCGACTTTTTGCAATACTGGATCATCTTTACGAGATTCAGCCGTTGCCAAAATATTGACATTCAATTTAGTGCTTTGATCAATTGGTTCGTAATAGATTGCATCTTTAAGAACGTTCAAACCACCTTCCATCGCAAGGGTGTTACCTAACAAGATTGCATCAACCTCGTCTTTTACACGTACAGCAGTGGCCATCTGAATCGGCTTGATTACAATTTTCTTGCTGTTTTCAATGATGTCGGCAGGCGTACCTTTCACTGGGTCAAAGTCAGGTTTTAACTTGATCAAGCCAGCGCTTTGTAAAAGTAATAATGCGCGAGATTCATTGGCACCATCATTTGGGATTGCAATGGTTGCACCTTGAGCAAACTCTTCAACTTTCTTCACCTTGTTTGAATAAATCCCCATAGGTTCTAAATAAGTGGTTGAAACAGGCGCGATCTTGTCTTTGTTGGCTGCGTTGAAAGCAACCAGATAAGCATAAGACTGGAATGCGTTGAGATCAACTTCCTTATTGGCAACCGCGGTGTTCATTGCCACATAATCCGTGAAGTTTTTCACTTCCAGTTTAATACCTGCAGCTTTGGTTTCAGGTAATGTCGCAATATAACGCCAAATATCAGCGTCTGAACCTGTAGATGCGATGACAACAGTCTGGAGGCCCGCAGCATCATTTTTTTGTTCACTCGATGCGGTATCTGGCTGTTTACTGCATGCTGCAAGTAGTAGCACAGATACACTTAAAAAAAGGCTAATCAGCTTTTTCATGTATAAATCCTAATAGGAAGAATGCCGAGAACATTATGATTTCTCAAGCATCAATCATTGCAATGGGTTTGTATGTTGCAAATTGGCATCCTCATTCAACAATCATGTGAATTGTTTTTAATTTCTAATCCAGAAGACTGTTTGCAACAACACAAGAAATAGATGAATATTCAAATTCCAGTTGGTCTATCCCGTGTCTGGAAAATCTCTATCCAATTATTCCTTAAATTAAATTGGGAGCTGAATACAATAGAATATTGATGTTTTATTTTATTAAATGATTGAACATAATCATGAATAATCTAAAACAACAATTGAGCTGTATTCAAGATTTTAGCAATCATAGCAATAATTTACCAACTGATACAGGGGCGGTATTTGTGTTTTGATATATAAACATATGATTATGTGAGGGAAGTTGTGTTTAAAGTAAATATAAACTGATGATAGTTTTATAAATTTTTTTAAATGTGGGGTTGAGTGATTTACGGGAAAATAAATATATGTTTTTCTGAATTTTATATTTAAGTAATGAATATAGAAGTTTGATTTATTGCCTATTAAAGAATAAAAAAGCTTTCCAAGGAAAGCTTTTTTATCAATTAGATTGGCTTATTCTGCCTTTTCACGCGCAATGGCACGGTAACCAATATCGCTACGGTATTGCATACCTGTAAATGTCACTTGACCACACACTTCTAAAGCATTGATCTGGGCTTCAAGTACTGTATCACCTAATGCTGTTACACAAAGAACGCGACCGCCAGCTGTGATGATATGGCCATCTTCTGTCGTTGTCGTACCTGCATGGAAGATCTTAGTATCTTCAGGAGATTGTCCGATACCAGAAATCACATCGCCTTTACGGACTGTATCAGGGTATCCTTCAGCTGCAAGTACAATACCGATGGATTTACGTTCATCCCACTCAGCTTCTTTTGGAAGATTGCCCGCAATACCTGCTTCAACCAAATCTACTAAAGATGATTTTAAACGCATCATAATCGGTTGTGTTTCTGGATCACCGAAACGACAGTTGAATTCAATAACGCGTGGTTGACCTTGTTCATCAATCATTAAGCCAGCATATAAGAAACCTGTGTAAACATGACCATCAGCTGCCATACCATCAACGGTAGGGCGCATGACTTCATTCATTACACGTTCAAATACTTCTGGTGTAACAACTGGAGCAGGAGAGTAAGCACCCATACCACCAGTATTTGGCCCTTGGTCACCTTCAAAAATACGTTTATGGTCTTGTGAAGTTGCCATAGGTAAGATGTTGTTGCCATCAATCATGCAAATGAAGCTAGCTTCTTCACCATCAAGGAATTGTTCAATGACAACACGTGAACCAGCATCACCAAACTTGTTGCCTGCAAGCATATCGTCTATCGCAGCAAAAGCTTCTTCGTTGCTCATGGCAACGATCACGCCTTTACCCGCAGCCAGGCCATCCGCTTTGATCACGATTGGCGCGCCATGCTGTTTAATATAAGCTTTTGCAGCATCAACTTCGGTAAAGACGTCATAAAATGCGGTTGGGATGTTATGACGTTTTAAGAAATGTTTAGCGAATGCTTTAGAACCTTCAAGTTGTGCAGCGTACTGAGTCGGTCCCCAGATTTTTAAACCTGCTTCACGTGCTGCATCAACCACGCCATTTACTAAAGGTGCTTCAGGACCAACAATCACCAATGCCACATCATTTGCCTTTGCAAATTCGATAATGGCAGGATTATTTAAAATATCGATATCAACGTTTTGACACTTATCTTCGGTTGCTGTGCCTGCATTACCTGGCGCAACAAAAACCTGAGTTACTTTTGCATCTTGTGCGATTTTCCATGCAAGTGCATGTTCACGGCCACCGCTACCCAAAACTAAAATATTCATTTTAAAGTTATTCCCTTTTTCAGTATTTAAGAATATACCTGTTCAGAATAAAAAAGTCCCTCTTTGAGCAAGAGGGACTTCAGGGATATATTAATGACGGAAGTGACGCATACCCGTAAACACCATTGCAATACCTGCCTCGTCAGCAGCGGCGATAGTTTCTTCGTCACGCATTGAACCACCTGGCTGGATAATACATTTAATGCCAGCTTTAGCCGCATTATCAATACCATCACGGAATGGGAAGAATGCATCAGATGCCATGACCGCACCCTCAACCACTAAGCCAGCATGTTCAGCTTTGATTGCAGCAATACGAGCAGAATTTACGCGGCTCATCTGACCTGCACCCACACCAATGGTTTGACGGTTTTTAGCATAAATAATCGCATTCGATTTCACGTATTTCGCTACTTTCCATGCAAAGATGAGATCATCAATTTCCTGTTCAGTTGGCGCGCGTTTAGTCACAACCTTAAGGTCATCTTTGGTGATCATGCCCAAGTCTTGATCTTGCACCAGTAAACCACCATTCACGCGTTTATAGTCAAGTTGAGCGGTACGTGCATCAATGGCTGGAAGTTCACCACACACCATGACACGAACATTCTTTTTCGCACCAGTAACTTCAAGTACACCGTTAGCAATGCTTGGTGCAATAATCACTTCAACGAATTGGCGATCTACAATTGCCTGAGCCGTTGCAACATCAAGCTCACGGTTGAATGCAATGATGCCACCAAACGCAGATTCAGGATCAGTTGCATAAGCAAGATCATAAGCCGCATGGATACCATCTAATGAAACTGCAACGCCACATGGGTTTGCATGTTTAACGATGACACAAGCAGGTTTTGCAAATGATTTAACACACTCAAGTGCCGCATCTGTATCTGCAATATTGTTATAAGACAATTCTTTGCCTTGTAATTGTTTCGCAGTTGAAACTGATGCTTCTTTAGCATTTGCTTCAACATAGAATGCTGCATTTTGATGAGGGTTCTCACCATAACGCAAATCTTGAGCTTTATTGAGTTGGGTGTTGAAGGTGCGAGGGAATAAATCTGCTTCACCCTCAGCTTTGCCAACACGTGCTCCTAAATAAGATGCGATCATGCCATCATATTGTGCTGTGTGCTCAAACGCTTTTACCGCTAAGTCGAAACGAGTCTCGTAAGAAAGAGCTCCATTTGTCTTTAACTCTGCAATTACAGCATCATAGTCAGAAGCATTTACAATAATACCCACAGAAGCATGGTTCTTCGCTGCGGCACGCACCATTGTTGGACCACCAATGTCGATGTTCTCAATCGCATCAGCGAGTGAGCAGTTTGGTTTAGCAACTGTAGCTGCAAATGGATAAAGGTTTACTACGACAAGATCAATTGCATCGATATTGTGTTCTTGCATAACAGCTTCGTCTAGACCGCGACGCGCCAAGATACCACCATGAATTTTTGGATGTAGTGTCTTAACACGACCATCCATCATTTCAGGAAAACCTGTATGTTCAGAAACTTCTACTACAGCGATATTGTTGTCTTTAAGCAACTTATAAGTACCGCCCGTAGATAAGATTTCTACCCCTAATCCAGCAAGGTTTTGAGCAAATTCAACGATTCCAGTTTTGTCGGAAACAGAGATTAAAGCACGTTTGATAGTCATGATTCTAGTCAACAGTTTGAAGTCTACAGATTAAAAAAAGGCAAAAAAATGCCCACGAGAACGTGAGCATTTTATCAATTATTCACTCATTAAACCGTGAGCTTTTAACTTTTTACGTAAAGTTCCGCGGTTAAGGCCTAAAATCTCAGCAGCGCGCGTTTGATTGCCACGAGTGTATTCTAAGACTACAGATAAAAGAGGTTTCTCCATTTCTGCTAAAACCATGTCATATACTTGAGATGGTTGCTCACCTTGCAACTGTGCAAAATAATGACGAACTGCGCGATCTACATGGATGCGAAGAGCGACATCAGATTGAGCCGTAAAAATAGGAGATTTGCTATTCATGCGTGTTAATCCGAAAAATCAAAATATCACTTGGATAAAGTGATAGGTAAATGTGGTCTAAATTACTGAGTCCTGTTTTAGATCCTAAAACAGTGACTCTAAAACAAAGGGACTATTAGCTTGCCACAAATCCTCGAGTTGTGTAAAAAATAAGCGCAACAATGGTTAAATATTTGTTACAGCCTATTTTTAAAAACAAAAAAACCAACAGTGCGCTTAGCAGATAAAAGCACAGTTTGTTTAACGATTTTATTGTCTATAAATAACGAGGAGTATGTAGGTCAAAGCATTCGTGGCGCGTATCATACCACTGTCAGCGAAAAAGTGAGCAAATTAACTGCACTTTTTTTTATTTTTTTGTCATTTTTTTATGCGTTTAGGGCTGTACAATTTCTAAACTATAGTCATCGAAGCTATTTTTACTTTTTGGAATGCTAAATTCAAACTTAAAAGGGCTATTTGATGGGATGCGTTGAATGGTTTTTAAACTGTCAACCAGATAATCTTGTGGCTTGAGTGTAATGTCTGTTGTCACTTCTCCCTGGTCTTTCAGAACCACCTTGATGGAAGGGAGCAATATGCTGTTTTCATGACGATTGATCAGCACGCCTGAAAACCGCGTTTCATTTTTACTGGTTTGTTTGAGCTTAACCTTTTCAAAACTGAGATATTTATATTGGTCATTTTGGGTTTTGCAGGTCAGCATGCCGCAGGCATAGTTAAACATCTGGTTTAAGGCAGGGCTATCGTGCATCAATTTTGGGTTGAACCATAAAATCTGGAACGCAAACACCAGAATCAGCGCGATATTGCCAATTCCCCAGAGTGTGTAATAAAGCCACCCATGTTGTTTGGTACTGTGATCATCATGATTATTAAGTAAAACATCTTCAGACAAATTCAAATTAGGCAAGGCGCTCACTGGCTCTGTATTGAAATAATTTAGGTTATTAAGATAGGTGAGCAGATCAATATTGGAGTTTTCAATTTTCTGGTCAAAAATACTTAAAATCTGCATTTGCTTTTCTGCAAATGAACTGTCTGGCTGAATCGACGAAAATAGTGAGCGGTTACTCGGTATTGGTACAATTTCACTTGTCTGTGATTCCAGCAAATTCGTCAGTGCGTTAAAGTTAATCACGCATTTTGGACAACAAACCATACCCTGTGCAACACTGAGTTGTGAAAGGGTCACTTTGTACGCGGTTGAACACTTAGGGCAGCGGGTTTGTTTTTCACTCATGAGTAACAATATTCTCAAATTGTTGTTTTACGTTTTCCAGAAATGCGGCACCAGTTCTCTTCACGCTTTTCAATCTCTAATATATCAAAAAACTCAGAGTAAACACTAGAAACATCAGCAACTTGCTCTTCGATTACACCAGCGAGTGCGAACTCACCCTCATTTTTCAATAAAGTTGAGAATTCAGGTGCCAGTGCCATGAGCGGTGCAGCCAGAATATTCGCAACCAATACATCCGCCTGTTGTGGTTTAAATTCCTGATCGAACTCTTCTGGCAAGCCCACATAAAGACGTTCCAGCACACCATTGAGTTCTGCATTTTGTTTGGTGGCTAACACCGCCTGAGGATCAATATCGGTTGCATAAACCTTTTTTGCACCCAGTAGCAATGCAGCAACCCCTAAAATGCCTGAGCCACAGCCATAGTCGATTACAACTTTATCTTTTACATCGGTTTTGCCCAACCACTGTAAGCATAAAAAGGTACTGGCGTGGTTGCCTGTACCAAACGCTAAACCTGGGTCCAGCTTAATGTTAGTGGCATCCGCTTCAGGTGGTTCCAGCCATTCAGGCACAATCCAGTATTTCTCACCAATCTGAATTGGTTCGTAGTAATCCATCCAGGCACGTTCCCAGACCTGATTTTCTAGATATTCATGGCGCATTGGCACATCTGGAAGTTGGGCCCTGAGAAAAGCCTCCAAGGTATCAACATCAATTGGATCATCTTCTTCCTGTTGATAAATACCCGTTACAATGACTTTATTCCAGAGAGGGGTTTCTCCTGGTAAAGGCTCAAGCAATGCCTGATCTTCTGCGTCATCTAGCGTTACGCTGACCGCTCCCAGAGAGAGTAACAGGGTTTCGGTAAGTTCAACTTGATGTTGATCAACAGTAATATGAATTTGTAGCCAGTTCACAGGAAAACCTAAATTAATGTATTTGAAGTTATTGTAATGGATTCAAAACCGTTAAACGGATTATAAAATAAACAGATTACAATTTTAAGGTGAAATATGTTGTGACCAATTCTATTTGTTTTATTGTGTTTTTTCTTTGTACACGACAAAAAAAGATAACTCATTGAAATAATGGCATAATACTTGTTTTCTGACGACGAATATGATGACACATTTCAATGAGTTACATCTCATCTTAAACAAATATCTAAAGTGGAACAAGTCACATGTAAAATGTTTTACACTGATTATGATTGCATTAATTGTAAAACAGACATGTAATCTTTCTTCTGCATCTAAAGCCTTACCCATCAAGTGCTTACCACAATCATTTTATCGACGTATACAACGCTTCTTTGCAGATCAGTATTTTGATTATCGTCAAATTTCTCAGTTAATTTTCAATATATTTTCATTCGACAAAGTGCAACTGACTTTAGATAGAACCAATTGGAAATGGGGAAAACGAGATATCAATATCTTGATGTTAGCCATCGTCTATCGTGGAATAGCGATACCTATTGTTTGGACATTGCTCAATAAACGTGGAAATTCAGATACAAAAGAGCGTATTGCTTTGATTCAACGCTTTATCTCTATTTTTGGTAAAGACCGTATTGTGAATGTGTTCGCAGACAGAGAATTTATCGGTGAGAAATGGTTTACATGGTTAATTGAAAATGACATTAACTTCTGTATACGTGTTAAAAAAACTTTATTGTGACCAATCACTTAGCCAGGAATCATAAAATTAGTGATTTATTTCGTCATCTTCAAGTTGGTCAAACTGAATGTCGTAAACGACGTATTTGGGTTGGTCGAGTAAAACTGTATATTAGTGCGCTACGATTAGAAGATGGAGAACTTTTACTTGTTGTTTCTCCTATGTTTAATGCTTCTGCTATTCGTGATTATGCATTACGCTGGGAAATCGAAACCTTATTTAGTTGTCTCAAAGGACGTGGATTCAATCTTGAAAATACTCGTTTAACAGACCCTGGACGAGTCAAGAAATTGATAGCAGTGCTAGCTATCGGTTTCTGTTGGTGCTATTTAACAGGTGAATGGCAACATGATCGAAAAAAAGCGATAAAAATAAAGAAGCATGGACGACTTTCAGTAAGTTTATTTCGCTACGGTTTGGACTATGTTCAAATGGCTATTCTACGTTTGATTGGTTTTGGAAAAAAAGAAGAATTTAAGAAAGTGCTAGCAATTTTAAGAAAGAAAAAGCCTGATAGGACAAGGATCCTATGAAATTTGTCGTGTACAGAGGTGTTTTTTATATTTTTAGCTCATTAAAGGATACCTGAAATGGGTATCCTTTAGTCTAGTGCTTTAAATTAAGGGGTGGTCTGTTCAACATCTGAATCTGAAACAGGCGGCGCTGGTTGCATTGGAGGAACATCCACAGGCATAAGGGCACTGACAGGACGTGGCTCAGACTGGGTTTGCGACATGCGGTTCTGGGTTTCAGGCATTGTGCCTGCTGGCGGAGCAGGTGGCTGGAAAGCTAGCTTGCCCGCATCATTATTTTCACAAACACCGTTGAAAACAACACCTTTATAGGCAAATGAAACGGCATCGCCCTGTTTTTTACCTTTACATACCTGTTGATACTTCTGTGTTTGTGGGTCCTGAGTGGTTTTGGCATTTGCCTGGGCTGCAACGGTAAAACACAGACCACAAATCAGTGATGAAAGTATAAGCTTCGTGTTCATATCATTGTCCTGAGTATTTGTTATGCATGTTTTAGAATAAGAAATTCATCAAATAAAACAGTGGTGATCAAGTTAATAATTATGGGGCGATGTGTTAAAAGTGCGATGAAAATGCAACATAACGTTTCTTTTTGTGTATTCAACAGCGATATCAGATTCTTGTGGGCGGCAAGAATATCGACAGTTTTTGTCAACTTAATATGAAAAATCCTGTATAATACTCTGTCATTTTTTGAATACACATTTACCACTATGCACTATCCTAAAGTTTACGACGTTATCGTGATTGGTGGCGGTCACGCTGGTACGGAAGCGGCACTGGCTGCGGCGCGTATGGGACGACAAACCTTATTGTTGACGCATAATATTGAAACTTTGGGGCAGATGAGCTGTAATCCAGCGATTGGTGGTATTGGTAAATCACATCTTGTTCGTGAGATTGATGCGCTGGGTGGCGCAATGGCGCTTGCGGCGGATAAAGGTGGTATTCAGTTCCGTATTCTGAATTCGCGCAAGGGTGCGGCTGTACGTGCAACACGTGCACAGGCTGACCGTGTCCGTTATAAGGCTGCAATTCGTCATACGCTGGAAAATCAGGCAAACCTTGATATTTTCCAGCAAGCGGCGGATGACCTGATTGTTGAGGGAGATAGCGTAAAAGGTGTCGTGACACAGATGGGTATCCGTTTTGATACCAAAACGGTAGTGCTTACAACAGGAACTTTCCTTGGTGGCGTGATCCATATTGGTTTGCAAAACTCAAGTGGTGGCCGTGCGGGCGATCCTCCATCGATTGCTTTGGCACATCGCCTACGTGAACTTAAACTTCCAGTGGGTCGCCTAAAAACAGGGACACCGCCCCGTATTGATGCTCGTAGCGTTGATTTTTCGGTCATGACACCTCAACCAGGTGATTTCCCATCGCCAGTGATGTCATTTATGGGTGATGTGTCGATGCACCCTGAACAGGTGAATTGCTATATCACGCATACCAGTGAAAAAACTCATGATATTATTCGTGGTGGTCTAGACCGTTCACCGATGTATACAGGTGTGATTGAGGGTGTTGGCCCGCGTTATTGTCCATCAATTGAAGATAAAATTCACCGTTTTGCTGATAAAGACTCACATCAGGTATTTCTGGAACCTGAAGGTTTGGATACCCATGAGCTTTATCCAAATGGTATTTCGACTTCATTGCCGTTTGATGTTCAGTTCAACTTGGTTCGTTCAATTCGTGGTATGGAAAATGCGCACATTTTGCGTCCTGGCTATGCGATTGAATATGACTACTTCAATCCACAGGCATTGAAGTTCACGCTTGAAACTAAAGCCATTCAAAACCTGTATTTTGCTGGTCAGATTAATGGTACAACAGGATATGAGGAAGCAGGCGCACAAGGTCTGCTTGCTGGTCTGAATGCTGCACGCCGTGCGTGGGAACAGGAAGAGTGGACACCGAAACGTGACCAAGCCTATATGGGCGTGTTGGTGGATGACCTGATTACGTTGGGAACTAAAGAACCGTACCGTATGTTTACCTCTCGTGCTGAATATCGTTTGATGTTGCGTGAGGATAATGCCGATCAACGTTTAACGTCTATTGGCCGTGAGCTTGGCTTGGTTGATGATGAGCGTTGGGCTGCCTATCGCGAGAAAATGGAAGCGGTTGAGCGTGAAACTTCCCGTTTGCAGCATCTATGGGCTGCACCAAATAATCCAATGGGTAAAAAATTCGTTGAAATGACGGGTGCTGATCTTAGTAAAGAATGTAGTGCGATTGATTTGTTGAAACGTCCAAATATCAATTTCAGTCAAATTGCTGAATTGACGGGTTCGGAAGTATCCGAGCAGGTGGGTGAACAGATCGAGATTGCGGTGAAGTATGAGGGTTATATTAACCGTCAGCATGATGATGTTGCACAGATGAAGCGCCTTGAGGAAACCCGAATTCCTGCTGACTTTGACTATGACGTTGTTTCAGGTCTGTCACGTGAAATCACACAGAAGTTGAAAACCGTACGTCCAGAGACTTTGGCACAGGCCAGTCGTATTCCTGGCGTAACACCTGCCGCGGTTCAGTTGGTGATGATTACAATCCGTAAAAACAATATGGCGAAAAAGTCAGCATAATTCCTGACTATAAGCGATATAAGATCAATATTAAAAACACTCTTTAATCAAAAGGGTGTTTTTTTATTGGCTTATTTAAAGCTTTAGTAGGCGGCTTAGGTGTATTTAGATGAAAAACTGGATATTTTTATGTGTTGCAATTATAGCGGAAGTGATTGCAACCTCAGCTTTAAAAAGTATAGTCAAACTACTTTATTATTCATACAGGATTCGAAAAAAACTCGAAATAATTCATCGACTGAGTTGTATTAGTTTTATAATGATTTGACTATACTACAACAGCTAAAAACACAAAGTATTGAGTTAAATCCACAGACCAAACAAATTACGCTGGCTCCAGCCATTAAGGTGGCTCCAGATGCCTATGCAAAAGGCTATGTGATTGACCGTGCCTTGGTTGCGGCGCAGCAGGCTGTTCCACATTTGCAGGGTATCCTGATTGATATTGGTGGTGATATGCGTGTTTGGGGACAATCTCCACAACAGGCAGGCTGGAAAATTGGTATCCAGAATCCAAATGAACGTTTTGATAATGCCGCACCAGCACAGGTTCTCAATGTTAAGGATCAGGCTGTGGCATTTAGTGGTCAGGGTTATCGTGATCTTGCGGGACAATCTCATCTACTTAACCCGCAGACAGGTCAGCCTGTGCAAACAGTGGAACAGTGTGTGGTTGTGGGGCAATGCGCTGCTGATGCCGATGCCTTGGCAACCGCTTTAACTGCAATGCCTGCACATGAGGGAATTCAGTTGATTGAACAACTGGTGGGATATGAGGCGCAACTGGTCAGCACGGATGGTATACAGTATCAAAGTTCGGGCTGGTCAACACTGTTAGATGCCAATCAGCCAGCCATCATGCGCCATGTTGCGGCAGGTGGAGCGGCAACCGCATGGCCAAAAGGCTATCAGGCACAGATTGAAGTCAATATTCCAAAAATTGCGGTAGACAACTATCGTGCGCCGTATGTATCGGTATGGGTGACAGATGCCAATAAAAAACTGGTCCGTACCATTTCGGTTTGGGGTAAGGATGAAAAATGGATCAACTCCAACTATGTTTGGTGGCGCCGTTATGGCCGTCAAATGCCGAACCTGGATGCGGTGGCGAAGCCATCACGTCAACCTGGTCAATATAAATTGGCCTGGGATGGCAAGGATGAAGAGGGCAAGGCAGTGAATGCAGGTAAATACCTGATTCATATCGAAACCTCACGTGAGCATGGTGACCACTCTTATCAAACCATTGAGTTGGATGTTGCACCAAAAACCGCCACCCAAACGCTTCCTGCGCAGGCAGAAATTGGTATTGTTGAATTAAAGTTCCAACGTGGTGCTTAATTTAATTCCTTCCTGAATCCATGAGAGGCTTGTCTCTTGTATCAACGCCGTGATTTTTACCGCCATGCACGTTATGTGCATGGCTGGCTTTCTGCCTTTGCCTTTATTGTCCTGCTTTTCTTTTCCGCCACAGGGTTGTTACTGAACCATCCTGAGTGGTTTAGTGCCTCTAATCAGGAACAGACAGTCAAGCTTGGCTTGCCTGAAAGTTTTGTTGAGACCGTTCAACAGCAGGAAAACCCCAGTCAAACTATCCTTGATTATGTACGTGAAAAACATTCGCTGGTTGGTCGCTATAAGAGTAGTGAGGTACTGGATGGTGAGGTAATGATTCGTCTGGAAAGTCCAGCAGGCTCAACCGATGTGTGGGCGTTGCTCGATACAGGTGAGGTTGAGATCACCCAAAAACCTGCAACCACAGTATCCCTACTCAATGACCTGCACCGTGGCAAAAATGTAGGTACAGTCTGGAGCTGGTTGATTGATGTCAGTGCCATCATCATCATCCTGTTATCGTTGGCAGGTTATATCCTTTTCCTGACCATTAAAACGCGTTTGGTCACACATTTACTGTTAACCGCATGCAGTTTATTCGCAATCATTCTGCTCATTTGGTCTGCCATCTAAGGTGAAACAATGACTCAAGCTGTCATGATAATTATTGTGATACTCGCAATATTATTGAGTCTGCATATTTTTATCATCGTATGGCTGTTATGGCAGCAACGTAATGGCAATAAGTCAGAGGTTCAGGATGATCATACCTATTTAGTGGTTTATGCCAGCCAGTCAGGTCATGCTGAATCCTGGGCAAAGCATACCACTGAGCAATTACAGTTTATTCATCAGCAGGTCACGCTCAAGAACATTCAAAAACTGACAGCCACTGACTTGATCCAGTATCAACGGATTTTGTGGGTGGTTAGTACCTATGGTGAGGGTGATGCACCTGATGATGCCCAGCATTTTGTGCATAAAATATTGTCACAGCCTGTAGATTTATCACATTTGTCTTTCGCAATCCTTGCGTTAGGTGATAAACGCTATACAAACTTCTGCCAGTTTGGGCAAAGCATTGAACAATGGCTTTTACAGCAAAAAGCCCAGCCTTTATTTTCCACAGTTCTGGTAGATCAGCTCAATAGCCGTGATCTGGAAAAATGGCTAACAGCTCTGGAACAGTTGACGGCAATGAGTCTGACAGCACTGGACAATGAATGGCAAACTATTGAACTCAAGTTTGCCCATCGTCAGTGTCTAAATGTGGGTAGTGCTGGCGAACCAATTTATAAGATTCAGTTGGTTGCTGAGCAGGAACTGGTTTGGTCATCAGGCGATATTTTGGAAATTCAGTGTGAAAACAATATCACTGAGATTCAACAGTTTCTGGTTGCGCATCAGCAGGATGATTTTAATGATATAGATGCATTAAAAATACTGAATTTAAGACAATTGCCAAATCGTGAACATCATTCATTTGCCGCATGGCTAGAACATTTTGATCGATTGCCCAAGCGTGAGTATTCAATTGCCAGCTTGCCTGAAAATGGCTTGATTGAGCTAGTGGTGAGACAACAACAGACGGAAACAGGTCCTGGACTGGGTTCTGGCTGGTTGACGGCAGGTTTGCAGCACAACCAGCCTATTCAGGCTTATATACGCAATAATCCAGGTTTCCATTTACAGCATCATCCACAACCTTTAATCCTGATTGGCAATGGGACGGGGATTGCGGGTCTGGTTGCGCATTTAAAGCAACGGGAACGATGGGGCTATGGGCAAAACTGGCTGATCTTTGGGGAAAGACAGCGGCAGTTTGACCATTTATATCATGCGGAAATTCAGTATTGGCAACAGCATGGCTTTTTACAGCATGTTGACTATGCGTTCTCACGTGATCAAGCTGAAAAAATCTATGTGCAGGATATTCTAAAACAGCAGTCTACGCGTTTAAAACAATGGATCGAACAAGGTGCGGCAGTTTATGTTTGCGGTAGCTTGAATGGTATGGCTGGTGGCGTAGATCAGGTTCTAAAAGAAATTTTAGGTGATGAGCTGGTGGAACAGTTGAAGCATGAGCTGCGTTATCAACGGGATGTTTATTAAATAGAAAAAATGATCGAGAAAAAAAGCCAGTAAGTGAACTTACTGGCTTTTTGTATAAGGGACAGATTAAAATTTCTTTTCAAGTGTAAACTGGAAATTTGGAATGGCTTGGTTGTTACGGGCCTGATAAAGGCTGCCATCAGACTGGTTGGTTAAACGCTCTTTATAGTCAGTGCTTAAAATGTTGTTCAGGTTTAGGCTTGCTGACCAGTTTTTGGGAAAGCGTTTGGTTGCTGCAATGTCAACATTGAAACGCTGGTTGGTGGTACGGTTATAAGGCTGGCCATCCAGAGCACGGGTAAATTCAGGCGTGTAATTGACATTGATGCTGGTGGAAAGCTGCCAAGGTTTGTAGCTGTATGAAATGCCTGAACTCGCGGTATAAGGTGCAACATCACTGACCAAACGGTCATTGTGCTGGGCATCTTCAATGGTTGCACGTACGGTTGAGACTTGCCCATTGAGCATAAAGGCATGTCCAGCTTCAGTCTGTTTCAGTGCATAACGACCAGAGAATTCCACACCGTAGGTGGTGGCTTCATTCTGGTTTTGTGGGCGTTCAACATAACGGCTACCCTCAAGCGCAATCACCCGTTCAATATAGTCCTTGATTTCACGGTGATAGGCGGTTAAGTTCACGCCACCACTGGCAGAATCAAATGCCAGGGTTGACTCAAATGCCTTGATCTTTTCAGGTTTTAGGTTTGGATTACCCCCACGGTCAGGATTATTGAGTGAACCCGCATCGCTGTCTGTTGAAACCGTTACGTTTGGAATCAGTCGATCAGTATTTGGACTGCGGAACGCCTGACTTAAATTGGTTTGAATTGACCATTGGTTGGTGAGGTCAAAACGATAGGCAAGTACAGGACTTAAATGATGGTCTTGATAATCCACCAGACCTGAACGGTCCAACCATTCCTGACGCGCACCCAACGTGACAGTCTGGCGTTCAGTAAAGCGCCAGCTTCCCTCACTGTAGAGGGCATAGCGTTGTTCATCCAGAGTTTGGCTGACATTGCTGTCCAACTGACTGTTGTTGGCACTGACCCCAAACTTAATCTGACGGGTTTGGTCAAACTTACGCACACCATCATAGGCCAAACCATATTCGTCCACGGTTTCATCAGTATAAATGCTGTTGAGTGGAGAGCGGGTCAATTGCGTTTCAGTCTGATGTTCAACTGTTAAGCGAACCTTGTCACTGAGGTCTTTATCCTTACGTTCATAACGTGTATTCAGGCGCATACTGTCATTTTTATCATCCTGAATCTGGTCGCCACGTACCCCTGTGCTTTTATTATTCCGATAAAACAGTTCAGCAATGAGTTTTTGCTGGTCATCCAGTTCATATTGCAGACGAGGGGAGAACATTTGGCTGGTACGGTTGGTGGTGCGTAGTTGCTCACGTGTGCCTGTGGCTGTTTCCGTCTTGGTAATGGAGGTGGTGTCATTCCACATCTGGTTGGCAGACAGACTGTAGATCCACTGATTGTCACGACCATCGGCTTGTACGCTGACCTGTTTGCGTTCGGCTTCCTGCTTGCCACTATCGCGTAAACCATAGCCAAGTTTCACTGAACCATTTAAACGGGTATCCAGCGGTTCCTTTAAAATAATATTGATGACTGCGGAAGATGCGACAGATGCCTGAGCGACACTTGGCTGCTTGACCACCTCAATCCGTTCGATCATGTCGGCGGTAATGGTGTCAACAATGGACATGCCACCACGTGGACCACCTTGCACAGCTTCACCATTGATCAGGAATGTCGGTGCGCCACCACCACGGAAACGCATGCCAGAAGCACCATTTCCGCCACGTGGGCCTGGGCCACCTGGTAACTGGAAACCAGCAGCACGACGCAAGGCATCCATAACCGTCTGGTCGCCATACTGGAGCATTTCATCACGGGTGATGATGGTTTTAGGTACTGCACTGATATCATCATCTTTTGGTTTTTGTGGTTCCGCCGATGCCTTGAATGACAGTGTAGGGAGCACCTGTGCTGTCTGTTCGGCAGGAGATGGGGCTGGCGCTGTGGTGGATTCAACATCATTTGCTAAAACTGAAGAAGTTAGGCTGAGTAAAGCCGAGCTGAGTACGGTCAGCTTTCCATAGCGGAATGGATGCTTCATTAAAATTACCCCAAACATTGATGATCAAATTATTTTGAATATAGACTAATGTAAAATTGTGTAGAAAAATCGAATATCTGTGCTGTAATAGCTTGAATTTGAGATTATTTTTTTATTCATTTAACGAGGAAGCACAATAGAGTGAGCCATCTGACACATAGAGGGCTTTAACTCTGTAGATGTTGTAACAGGGCATAAAAGAATAAAGGGTGCTTCTAGCCGTTTTAAACCACCTCGGCAACAGACAATATTGGCGTTCTGAGTCCATGCCTCGGACACCACGTAGTTTCCTGGTTCGATTAAACTATCAATTCTAAAAAAACTGTAGGTTCTGCCAATAAAAGTTCAGCATCTTCGCCTGTACAAAGATGCTTTTTTGTATCAATTAAAGCCCTGATAAAGTGTTTAAAAATAAAAATTTTGGTAAATTTTTAAAAATATTTTATATCTATCCTTATTGAATAATATAAAAAGTCATTGATTTAAAAAATGGAATATTCTAGTATCTAAGTGGGTGGAAAATGTACAAAATTAATATTTAAATGATCATATAATTGTGACTTGTTTTTATTTTGTCATTATTAAATGTTAAAAATTTATCATTTTGTTCCTTTTTATTGGTATTAAACAAAACCATACAATAGAGATAATAACAATGAAGATATTACTTACACTGGTTATGGTCTGTTCAGTCCTTATTTTAGGATATGCTTCCTATGTGGATTCCAAAAACAAGAAACGCCAGGAAATTACTAAAATTGTGAATGATGCTGAACATAGCTTGAATACAATCCAGCATAACACTAATTATGTAAATTCCACCCATATTTCCTCCTCAAAACACCATAACTAAGAATAGAGTTCTATGATGATGCGGCAGGTGAGGTGCCTGATGTTTTTTGAACTCAGGAATCCATGTGCTTTTTTATCTGGCCATGCGCCAGTTTTGTATGGAATCTGCTAAAATATTTACCATTAAATAAAAAGCTGCATCTTGTTATGCGGCTTTTTACGTTCTGATAGCGGAATCGAATTTTATATGGATTGTTCGTGTAACACCTATGAAACTGGCATATAGATTGCTGTATCGCATGATATGCCGTTTTCTGTCCATTGAAAAAATGTTTGAACACAAGCGTATAGATTTCCATTCTACGATCTTGGATTTTACAGGTGCCATGTTATGACAACGCCTCATGCTTCGGCTGGTTTGTTGGAACGCTTATTTAAACTGAGCGAAAATAAAACCAGCTTTAGAACCGAAGTTCTAGCAGGTGTAACCACATTTTTGACCATGTGTTACATCATTATTGTAAACCCACTTATCTTGTCTGAAACGGGTATGGATCATGGTGCCGTGTTTGTTGCGACCTGTCTGGCTGCCGCAATCGGCTGTTTGGTTATGGGGCTTGTTGCGAATTATCCAATTGCACTTGCACCTGGGATGGGCCTGAATGCCTATTTTACCTATTCTGTCTGCTTGGGAATGGGAGTGCCGTGGCAAACCGCACTTGCGGCGGTCTTTGTTTCGGGAATTGTGTTTTTAGCGATTAGCTTCTTTAAAATCCGTGAAGCGATTGTCAATGCCATTCCAATGTCACTAAAGTTTGCCATCGGGGGCGGTATCGGTTTATTCCTTGCCTTGATTGCGCTTAAAAATGCAGGAATTATTGTGGATAACCCTGCGACTCTGGTTGGCTTGGGTGACATCAAGCAGACAACGGTATTGCTTGCGCTGTTTGGCTTCCTGATGATTGTGGTTTTGCATCAGTTTAAGGTGCGTGGTGCCATCATCATCAGTATTCTGGTGATTACTGGAATTGCGACAGCCTTGGGCCTAAACGAGTTCAAGGGTGTTGTTGGACAGGTTCCATCCATTGCACCGACATTTATGCAAATGGATTTTGAGGGCCTGTTCACTGCAAGTATGGTGGGCGTGATTTTTGTCTTCTTTATTGTTGACCTGTTTGACAGTACGGGAACATTGGTTGGCGTGTCACATCGTGCTGGTTTGTTGCAGGATGGCAAATTACCACGTTTGAAAAAGGCCTTGTTCGCAGACTCAACCGCAATTGTTGCGGGTGCGGCCTTGGGTACATCATCCACCACACCTTATATTGAATCTGCTTCTGGAGTTGCGGCAGGTGGGCGTACAGGTTTAACCGCAGTTGTGGTTGCCTTGTTGTTCATTGGTTGTTTATTTTTGGCACCTTTGGCGCAGTCAGTACCTGGCTTTGCGACGGCACCCGCATTGCTGTTCATTGGCGTGTTGATGATTCAGGGCATCACCCATATTGACTGGGAAGATATTACCGAAGCGGTTCCTGCATTTTTAACGATTGTATTTATGCCATTTACGTATTCAATTGCGGATGGTATTGCAATGGGCTTTATTAGTTATGCATTAGTAAAATTATTTACAGGCAAAGCAAAAACAGTTCCTTACATGGTTTGGATTATTGCTGCACTGTGGGTATTTAAGTTTATTGCCTTTGGCGGTTAACATAGCAATCAATAAAAGGATGTCGTTATGGCTGGCGACATCCTTTTTTCTTTGGAGAAAAATGATGAATGCAATTGAACTGATACAGGCTTTACCAAAAGCTGAATTGCATGTGCATATTGAAGGGACATTTGAACCAGAGTTGATGTTTGCCATCGCACAACGCAACCAGATTCAGATTCCATATCAATCTGTTGAAGAAGTGAAGCAGGCCTATAACTTCCATAATCTTCAGTCTTTCTTGGATATCTACTACGCAGGTGCCAATGTACTGGTACATGAGCAAGATTTTTATGACCTTGCGTGGGCGTACTTTGAGAAATGTGCTGAAGATAAAGTGGTACATACTGAAATGTTCTTCGATCCTCAAACACATACTGAGCGTGGGGTGGAATTTGCCACGGTGATTGCGGGCTTAAAAGGTGCCTGTCAGGATGCACAGCAAAAGCTGGGGATTAGTTCTCAACTGATCATGTGCTTCTTGCGTCATTTAAGTGAAGAAAAAGCGTTTGAAACGCTTGAGCAGGCATTGCCATTTAAAAATGACATTATTGCAATTGGTTTAGATTCGAGTGAAGTAGGGCATCCTCCTGCGAAGTTTGAACGTGTCTTTGCCAAAGCCCGTGAGGCAGGGTTCCTGATTGTGGCCCATGCAGGTGAAGAAGGGCCACCAGAATATGTCTGGGAAGCGCTGGATTTATTGAAAGTGAACCGTATTGATCATGGTGTGCGTTCAGAGGAAGATAAGCAACTCATGGCCCGCCTGATTGCAGAGAAAATGCCGTTAACGGTTTGCCCACTCAGCAACTTAAAGCTGTGTATGGTGAATGACATGAAAGAGCATAATATTCGCCGTTTGTTGCAGCAAGGTGTGCATGTCACGGTCAATTCAGATGATCCATCTTATTTTGGTGGTTATATGAATGATAATTTTATTGCGATTCAGCAAGCTTTAGACTTGAGCAATGAAGAGTTAAAGCAGCTTGCAATCAACTCTTTTGAGGCTTCATTTATTTCTGATCAGGAAAAGCAGAAATGGATTGCAGAGATTAAAAAGATTTAAGTTTAAAAAACCGCGTGAAGCGGTTTTTTTATGGTTGTTATTTTATTTCGGCTGTCTCAACATACTCAGCAAAACATTATCCTTATCAGTCACATGATGTTTAATGGCTGCCAGAATGTGTTCAGCAATTGCAACACTTGTGCTGTGCGGGTATAACACTGTGCTGAGTTTGACATTGCAACATCCTGGCTGTTTGAAATGAACTGATTTTAAATAGGGCTTTTTCTGTCTCATACAGCATCGTTGTAATGGAGCGTTTTATGTGTGCAACAGTCTTAATCAAACCCGAATCTGTCATTGTTATATGATGTAAAGATGGCGATGTGTTATTTCATAAAATAAGCCATTTAGGCACAATACGCCTGACAAAATTAAGATACAGGTAAGAATCGTGAAAAAGTTATTATTGATTGCTGCTCCCCTTGTTTTAGCGCTATCTGGATGTGTTGCCCCAAATGGAGCCAGTCCAGTAACCACAACTTCACAGCAGTTGGGTATGGCCGCGCTTAAAATCGCCGTAAATGCGAAATGCCTGAATGAGATCAATACATTGCCTGCATGGAAAACCGCAACACGTTATATGATTGCGGACCAGCGTGACAATATCCAAACCAATGTCTGTGGCTGTGTCAGTGACAAGGCACCGAATAGTGTAACTGCTGTTGAGCTTGCAACTGCTGCCATTGATCCATCTGCACGCGCAAAAATTGTCAATCAGGTGGTTTCACAAACCGTGAACGCCTGTGTTGCTGAAACACTGAAACGAGTGCAATAAGAGACTAGGCTGAGAGATCAGCCTTTTGTGAGATGAAGATGAGAATAGCAGGTGTAGATGAAGCTGGAAGAGGACCATTGGTTGGTTCTGTTGTGGCAGCCGCGGTCATTTTAGATCCAGACAATCCCATTGTGGGCCTGAATGATTCCAAGAAACTGACTGAAAAGAAGCGTGAAAAACTCTTTATCGAGATTCAGGAAAAAGCGCTGGCCTGGTCAATTGCTGAGGCAACACATGCTGAAATTGATGAGTTGAATATCTTACAGGCAACATTTCTTGCCATGCGCCGTGCGGTCGAAAGCTTGAACGTTCAGCCAGAAAAAGTCATTGTGGATGGTAATCAAATTCCAAAGGGCATTAGCATTGCATGTGAGGCTATTGTTGGGGGAGATGCTAGTCATGCTGAAATCAGTGCCGCCAGTATTTTAGCGAAAGTGACACGTGACCGACAAATGCAGGCTCTGGATTTAATCTACCCTGATTTTGGGTTTGCCAAACATAAAGGCTATCCAACCAAGGCTCATTTTGATGCAATTGCTGCACATGGCGTTATTTATGAGCATCGACGTAGTTATGCACCCGTAAAAAAAGCACTGGGTTTATAATAGGTATAAAATACGCATCCCCCTATATCATTAAAGCGACTTATTATAAGTCGCTTTAATGATTGGAGAAGAATTCTGGAAATTAACGATTAAAGTTATTATGTCGAGGAAAATCGTTATTATCTTCTTCATAGGAAACTTGATAATCTTGATCAAGATGTTGTAAATGCTCATGCATGGCACGTTCATGTTGTATACGTTGGTAAATTTCCTCACGATGCACAGAAACCTCTTTAGGAGCATTTACACCAATACGTACCTGATTGCCTTTTACGCCAAGCACAGTCACACTGACTTGATCCCCAATCATTAATGTTTCTCCGACACGACGGGTCAGAATCAGCATGTTTATCTCCTTGCTAAACGCTTAAACTTGCAACAGGGAATTGTTTGAAAGCACAGCCTTAATATACAGAAAAATCTAAACAGAAATAAGTAAAAACAATATTTTTTTCGTAAGTTCTGTTGAGATGCTCTGAAAAATCTCATAGGTTAATATAACAGAGCCACTGTAGTAAAAACTATAGTGGCTCTTATTTTTTTACTATTTACTTGAAAGTAAATATGTTTATTCTGCTATTAATTAAGCACGTACACTACTTTCGCCATGTTCACGGTCTAAACCAAAAGCAGTATGTAAACAACGTACCGCAAGCTCTAAATAGTTTTCTTCAATAATCACTGAAATCTTGATTTCAGAAGTGGATATCATCAGGATGTTGATACCTTCTTCAGCCAGTGCAGTAAACATTTTGCTTGCCACACCTGCATGCGAGCGCATGCCTACACCCACAATGGACACTTTAACGATATCGTCGCGTGTTGCAACTTCACGTGCGCCAATGGCTGTAGCAGTTTCTTCCAGAATCTTTTTCGCTTTCGCAAGCTCGCCACGGTTCACTGTGAAAGTAAAATCAGTGGTGCCATCTTCTTCCACATTCTGGATAATCATATCCACTTCAATGTTTGCGGCACCGATTGGCGACAAAATTTTGGATGCAACACCTGGAACGTCAGGAACACCCAAAATTGTTAATTTTGCTTCGTCACGGTTAAATGCGATACCTGAGATAATTGGTTGTTCCATGTCGTCTTCTGCCTCAGTAGTAATAAGTGTGCCTACGTTTTGTTTAAATTCTTCATCAAATGCGCCATCATCATCATTATCAAAACTTGATAATACGCGTAATGGAACCTGATATTTACCTGCGAATTCAACAGAGCGAATTTGTAAGACCTTTGAACCCAAGGATGCCATTTCCAGCATTTCTTCAAATGAAATACGATCCACTTTTTTAGCTTTGGGTGCAACACGTGGGTCGGTGGTATATACACCATCTACATCAGTGTAGATCTGGCATTCATCTGCCTTTAATGCCGCAGCAAGTGCAACGCCAGAGGTATCAGAACCACCACGACCTAAGGTTGTGATATTGCCATCGGCATCAAAACCCTGAAAGCCTGCAACAACCAGAACACGGCCCGCATCAAGGTCAGCAGACATAACCTCAGTATCAATGGATTCAATACGGGCTTTGGTAAATGCGCTGTCAGTCTTGATACCGACCTGACGACCTGTATAGGATTTAGCTTCCACACCAATCGAGTTCAGCGCCATCGCTAACATGGAAATCGTAACCTGTTCACCCGTAGACACCATTTGATCAAGTTCACGTGGGTTAGGGGTGCTAGTAATGGCTTTAGCAAGCGCAAGTAAGCGGTTGGTTTCACCACTCATTGCAGACACAACCACAACCACCTTGTGACCGTGATCATGCCAGCGCTTGACACGACGAGCAACATTTAAAATGCGCTCAGGAGTACCCATAGAGGTGCCGCCATATTTTTGAACGATTAATGCCATAGTTGTTCCATATAAGCCATGACCCTGAGAGGCATCAGGGTCAGTTACACAAAAAGTGAAGTGTTTATTATTGTTCAAGCCAAGCAGGCAGGGCTGCAATCACTTGATCAAACTTCTCGTTGAGTGGCGCGCCACCTTGTGCCAAGTCAGGTTTACCACCACCTTTGCCACCCAGCTCCTGAGCCAGGTGTTTGATGATGTCACCCGCTTTTAGATGTGCAGTATATTGTTTAGCAACGGAGGCGATTAAACTCACTTTATCGCCCTCAACGCCAGCTAAAATAATGACTGCATCATCTAATTTTGATTTTACGCTGTCATGTAGGTTGCGTAATGATTTTGCATCTAAACCTTGTACAGTGGTAATCAGGGTCTGACGACCTGCAATTTCTTTCACCTGATCAAGCAGGTCAGCCGCCTGAAAGCTCGCCAATTTCTGGTTTAACTGTTCAATCTGCTTTTGTAGGCTTGAAGCTGTTTCAACAATCGCCTCAACTTTTTCTACAGTTTGATCTTTCTGCGCCTTTAACAAGGCGTTGATGCTTTGAATGTTGGTATCAGTCTTTTGGACCACTTCAAGCGCCTTGGTACCTGTAACCGCTTCAATACGGCGGACACCCGCAGCTACACCACTTTCAGAAGTGATCTTGAACAGGCCAATATCACCTGTACGCTTAACGTGAATACCACCACACAGCTCGATGGAGAAGTTTTTCTCTTCAATTACAGAACCCATTGAAAGGACACGAACTTCTTCGCCATACTTTTCACCAAACAGCATCATTGCGCCTTTGGCTTTTGCTGACTCAATATCAAGCAATTCAGTGCTAACGGGTGTGTTGGCGATGACTTCAGCATTGACCAAACGTTCGATCTGCTGCAATTGCTCAAATGAAACAGGTTGGTCATTGGCAAAATCGAAACGCAAAATATCACTCGCAACCAAAGAACCTTTCTGTTGAACATGCTCACCCAGAATTTGACGCAAAGCGGCATGTAAAAGGTGGGTTGCAGAGTGGTTACGTGCGGTTGCGGCACGAATGTCTGCTTTAACTGTTGCTTCAACGTGCTGTGTCGCTTTTAGGCTACCCATGGTCACGATACCTTGGTGAACAAAAGCACCACCAGATTTTTTGGTATCTTGAACTTCAAAAATACCTGTATCGTTCTTGAAGAGTCCTGTGTCACCAATTTGACCACCGCTTTCAGCATAGAAAGGGGTCTGGTTTAATACGATCAGTGCTTCATCACCTTCGTTGATTTCATCAACCTGCACGCCATCTTTATAGATCGCCACAATTTGACCCTGACCAGTCGTTGCGTCATAGCCATCAAATTGAGTTTCGCCTTCAATTTTTACAATTGAGTTATAATCAACCGCAAATTTACCTGCATCGCGTGCACGTTGACGTTGTGCTGCCATTTCAACTTCAAAGCCTGCTTCGTCAATGGTCAAGTCACGTTCACGTGCAATGTCTGCTGTTAAGTCAGTCGGGAAGCCGTAAGTATCATAAAGTTTAAATACAGTTTCACCTGGGATGACATTGCCTTTTAGTTGAGCCAATTCACCTTCAAGTAATTTCAGGCCTTGTTCAAGTGTTTTCGCAAATTGCTCTTCTTCTTTCAGCAGTTGCGCTTCAATTCGTGCTTGCTGTGCAGCAAGTTCTGGATAAGCATCGCCCATCACTTCAATCAGAGGTTGCAACATCTTGTAAAAGAATGAACCAGTCGCACCGAGCTTGTTACCATGACGTACGGCACGACGAATGATACGACGCAACACATAACCACGACCTTCATTTGAAGGATTAACACCGTCAGCAATCAAGAATGAGCATGAACGTGCATGATCTGCAATGACTTTTAAAGAAGCTGGGTATTCAACTGGTTTATTTTGAGCTTTCGCTTCAGCTTCAATTGCGGTGGTATCCAAACCAATGATGTCAGCTGCTGCTTTTAATAAGTGCTGGAACAGGTCAATTTCGTAGTTTGAATTGACATGTTGCAGAACCGCAGAAATACGCTCCAAACCCATACCTGTATCAACAGAAGGCGCTGGAAGAGGGTGCATCACACCATCCGCAGTACGGTTGAACTGCATGAAAACGTTGTTCCAGATTTCAATGAAACGGTCGCCATCTTCTTCAGGTGTTCCTGGTAAGCCACCCCAGATGTGGTCGCCATGATCATAGAAGATTTCAGAACATGGACCACAAGGACCTGTATCGCCCATTGCCCAGAAGTTATCAGAGGCGTATTTGCCACCTTTGTTATCGCCAATACGGATGATACGTTCAGCATCGATTCCGATTTCTTTGTTCCAGATATCAAATGCTTCATCATCGGTATGATAAACCGTGACATATAAACGATCTTTCGGTAAGCCTAACCATTGTTCGCTGGTTAAAAATTCCCAAGCAAATTTCAGTGCATTTTCTTTAAAATAATCACCGAAAGAAAAGTTACCTAACATTTCAAAGAAAGTATGATGACGTGCGGTATAACCTACATTGTCGAGGTCATTGTGTTTGCCGCCTGCACGTACACATTTTTGAGATGAAACAGCACGAACATAATCACGCTTTTCTAAACCTAAGAAACAATCTTTAAACTGGTTCATACCAGCATTGGTAAACAGTAAAGTTGGGTCGTTGGCAGGAACGAGAGAACTCGAAGCAACACGTGTATGTCCTTGCGATTCGAAGTAACGCAAAAATGCTTCACGGATTTCAGCGGATGTCATAAAACGAGTACTCACAACCAAGCGTCCATAATTTTGAAAGTGCTAAATTATAGCGGAAAATGTGTGCTCGACCAACGATTTTACAAGTAATCTTAGATAAAACTGTGTTTAGGCTAAAAATCTATATTCAATGCTGGCTTGCATGTTTTACCATATAACATAGAAAAAATGATGTTTTGATGAATTAAGGGCACCACATGCAACGTATCGCGATTAATGGATTTGGCCGAATTGGCCGCAATGTGCTACGGGCATGGTTTGAAAATCCCAAACAATTTCAGTTTGAAATTGTCGCAATTAACGATATTGCTGATGTTCAGACATTGGCTCATTTATTTAAGTATGACACCACACACGGGCGTTTTTCAGGTCAGGTTGAAATCCAGATAGAAGATGGACAGATTTTCTTGAATATTCAGTCCAATCAGCGTCAATTAAAACTACAGGTTTTTAAACAGGTACAACCTGAGTTATTACCTTGGGCGGCTTTAAAAATAGATGTGGTACTGGAATGTACAGGATTGTTTCGCTCCAGAGCCGATGCAACCCGTCATATACAGGCAGGGGCAAAGCGGGTGATTATTGGGGCAGCGCCTTTTGACTCTGTTGATGCCGCAATTGTCTATGGTGTCAATCATGCCGAAGTCAAAGCCACGGACCAGATTATTTCCAGCGTGTCCTGTACCACACAGGCTTTAGTGCCATTGGTGAAAATTATTGATGATGCCTTTGGAATTGAAACAGCGCTGATGACTGAAATCCATGCGGTGACTGCGGATCAGTCGGTGCTGGATCATGCCCATCGTGATTTGCGCCGTGCCCGTGCATCGGGACAGAACATTATTCCTACCACATCCAGTGCTTTGGGTGCATTAAAACAGGTGATGCCGAAAATGGAAAACCGTATTGATGGTTATTCCATTCGTGTCCCTACAATTAATGTTGCAGCGATTGACCTGACTTTTATTTCCCAGTCACCTATTACCGTACAGAAAGTCAATAAAGTCCTGACTAAGGCTGCACAATTGGATTATTCCCAGATTATGCAGGTCACAGAGGAAGACCTTGTTTCAAGCGACTTTAACCACTCACCATATTCCTTAATTGTAGATTTAACCCAGACCATGGTCGTCGGACATCAGGCCAAGGTCTTTGCATGGTATGATAATGAATGGGGTTATGCCAATCGCTTACTTGATTTATGTGAATCATTTGATTCGAAAAATATTAAATAAATAATAACGGATTTGGAGAACGGAATGATATTAATATTGATTTGGGGTTTTATTGGTCTGTTATTGATTGCAGTTACTTTCTTGTTTTGGTTTCAGTTTAAAAATAAACAGCAACCTGCTGTTGATCCGCAAGTATTGTATCTGGAAGAAAAAGTTCTACATCTGGAATCCCACCTTAAAAAGAGTCTGGAAATTATGCAGGACCTGGCAAAGAAAATGCACGTCCAACAAGAGGTGTTGGATCGGACCGTTGCAAACATTGCGGCGTTGGAAAAGCAAAATGTTGAGTTGGTCAATGTTTTGGAAGTGGTTGTTAAAAATGGGAAAAATATGCCCTAAATTTGTCCCCCTTGAATAAGGGGTTGACAAATTAATATGTATAACTATTTGTTTTTATTAAATATTTTGATACAAATTTAAGAAAAATAAGCAATATATTTCAATACATAAAACCTATAAAAAACAATTATTAATTTTTGTTGGATGGTTAAATATTTTTTAACCATCCGTTTTGATTACAATCGCACTTGATGTGTATTCAGAACGCTCATTATGATGATTTGGTGCTTCCAAAGCATTGATCTGAAAATACATAGGGGTGTCTGATAATGAATAAAACAACTTTAAAACGTACGGCAATATGCTCAGCTTTATTGAGTGCCGTTGTCATGGTTGCGGGATGTAATGATGATGACAAGAATTCAAATCAAAACCAAGCTTCTCAAACTGAAACTCTAAAAGGGACAGCAGCAACAGGTGCTCCATTTAAAGGTGCGGAGATCATTGTAACCAATAAAAATGGTAAATCCCAATCGACAACTGTGAATGAAAATGGTGAATTTGATGTCAAGATTGAGATCGGATCTCCATATATTATTCGAGCGAAAAAGGGAGATGTCACACTGTTTTCTTATGCTGCTAGTGCAGGTTATGTCAATGTAAACCAATTAACAACGCAAGCATTATTTGATGTTAATGGGCAAATGGATGTTGCAAAATTATGGGAGGCTTGGCAAAGTCAAGCGGCAGGTATTACTCAAGCTAAAATTGATGAGGCAGCCAAAAAAGTTGCTGCGAATTTAAATGAGCAGTTTACTAAAGCAGGACTAGACCCTAAAAAAGTAAATATTTTCAATTATGAGTTTAAACCTGATGGCAAAGGCTTTGACGCTGTACTAGATCAGGTGAAAATTGATTACAGTTGTAATATCGGTAGCTGTAATGTGACTTATAAGGTTGGTGATAACGCTAACTATAATTGGAATTATACCATCTCTACCAATGGCTATAGTTTTGTTGTTGATGGTGGTGGCAATGGAGCAGCAGGTTCAGGGCAGAACTGTGCTGTTGACATGGATTATAGTTATAATATTAATGGTATCTCTGGCAGTGCTGTTTATAAGATCTGTTATATTAATTTCCCACAAAATGCATCTTGTGCAGCAGGAAATGGCAGTTTATCTAATCTATTAAATACCGTACAGGTTCCTGGCGTTTCTGGCACAATGAAAGTGAATAAATTTGTTTATCAATCTGTTGCAAGCTGTCCAGCAGGTTCTATTGAGATCGCATATAAACAATAATTCTTTGATTTATATATGAACAAAAAAGAGGATCCAACCATTATTTGGGTCCTCTTTTTATCCATGATTTTGCTAAATTCTCAGGTGCATCATAGAAATCTTCATGTTACACTACGCTGAATCGGGCATTCACCCGATTTTTTTATGTGGTTGCTTTTTATGTGGATGCCTCCACGTTGAACAGATTTTAGGTTTGAAACATGACCATTTCAGAGACATGGTTGCTCCCTGACGGGGTAGCAGATGTATTACCCGAACAAGCGCAAATGGTTGAAACCCTGCGACGGGAAGCTTTAGATTTCCTCGCTGTTCGAGGATATCAACTGGTATACACTCCATTTATTGAATACATCGAATCGTTGTCTTCACTTTCAGAATCCAATCAAGATTTAGACTTGGTCACCTTTAAGGTGATTGACCAGCTTTCAGGTCGCCTGCTTGGTGTGCGTGCGGATATGACACCGCAAGTTGCACGTATTGATGCGCATGTTCGTCCAATTGAAGGCGTTGCCCGTTACTGCTATGCAGGTACAGTACTGCACACCAAACCACAGAATTTTAATGCAACACGCGCACCTTTGCAGTTGGGTGCTGAGCTTTATGGCCATGACAGCATCGAAGCTGATGTGGAGATGATTGATGTCATGCTGGGCCTGTTGGAGAAAACTGACAGTTTGCAAGGTGTTCATCTGGATTTAGGTCATGTCGGTTTATTTCGTAGTTTAGTGAAACGTGCTGGTTTAAATAAAAACACTGAAAGCCAGCTGTCTGATTTATATCAGCGTAAGGCTTTACCAGAATTAGAAGAATTTACTCAAAGCTTGCCAATGGGTAATGATTTTTATGCTCTAGGTCGCTATGCAAGTGACCTTAATGCATTACAGGCACATTTAAGCCATGACATTTTAAGTGACGCTGATTTTAAAAATGCGTTTGATGCATTGAAAACAACATTCACTCAAATTCAGTCACGTTGGTCGAATCTGAATATTGGAATCGATGTGGTTGAGTTGCGTAGTTATCACTACCATACGGGCCTGATGTATGCCATTTATGCACCGAATCGCGCTGCGCCGCTTGCACAGGGTGGACGTTATGATGGTATTGGTGAGCACTTTGGCCGTGCACGCCCAGCCACAGGCTTTAGTTGTGACTTATATGCCTTGGGTGCTACACAGTTTGCTGAAATTGAAACTGTCGTTGCGCCAAAAGGAAATGATCAGGATTTATTAACCGCGATTGCAGATGCACGGGCGAATGGTTCGCGTGTGGTGCAGTTGCTGGGTAATGATGAGTTAAGTTCAGTGCCTTATGCAACCCACCAAATGGTGTTGCAAAATGGGCAATGGATCATTGAAAAAATTTAATTGCCGAGTTGTAAAAACAACTTGGTTTCCAATTCTAACAGCATGATGTAATGAGGCTATTATGGGCAAAAATGTTGTGGTACTGGGTACCCAATGGGGCGACGAGGGTAAAGGTAAGATCGTCGACCTGCTCACAGATCAGGCGGCTGCGGTCGTACGCTACCAGGGCGGGCACAATGCAGGACATACGCTTGTGGTCGGTGGTAAGAAGACTGTATTACACCTCATTCCATCAGGTATCTTACGTGACAACGTATTGTGCTTAATTGGTAATGGTGTCGTTCTTTCTCCTGAAGCACTGATCAAAGAAATGGCGATTTTGGAAGAGGAAGGCGTACCTGTAAAAGAGCGTCTGCGTATTTCTCCAAACTGTCCGTTGATTTTGCCAAACCATATTGCACTTGATCAGGCCCGTGAGAAAAAACGTGGTAATGCCAAGATTGGTACAACAGGTCGTGGTATTGGCCCAGCATACGAAGATAAAGTTGCCCGTCGTGCGGTACGCGTTGCAGACTTGGTTCGTGGTGGCGCTAATTTGGAAGAAAAACTCAAGGAAATGCTTGAGCTTCATAACTTCCAGCTTTCTCAATTCTATGGCGTTGAAGAAGTTAAGTTTGAAGATGTGTTGGCACTTTGCAACGAATGGCGTGAAGTTCTTGCCCCGTTGGTAATTGACGTAACCAAAGTGTTGCATGATTACCGTAAAGAGGGTAAAGCAATCATGTTTGAAGGTGCACAAGGTTCACTGCTTGACATCGATCATGGTACTTATCCATTTGTAACAAGTTCTAATACAACTGCGGGTGGCGTAAGCTCTGGTTCTGGTATGGGTCCTTTACATTTAGACTATGTGTTGGGTATTACCAAAGCCTACACAACACGTGTAGGTGCTGGTCCATTCCCAACTGAGTTGCATTATGATGCTGCGACAGATACAGGTGATGCGATTGGTCGTCATTTGGGTACAGTAGGTCATGAATTTGGTGCGTCTACTGGTCGTCAACGCCGTTGTGGTTGGTTTGATGCGGAAATTCTACGCCGTTCAGTTGAAGTGAATTCGTTGTCTGGTATCTGCCTAACCAAGCTTGATGTATTGGATGGTTTAGAAGAAATCAAAATCTGTGTAGGTTATGAAGATGTTGATTCAGGCTGTGCAGGTTCTTCTGATGCAGTTTCATTTGAAAGCTTAAAACCAATCTATGAAACAATGCCAGGTTGGAGTGAGTCTACAGTAGGCTTAACCCAAATTGATCAACTTCCTGCGAATGCCTTGGCTTATGTAAAACGTCTTGAGCAGCTCATTGAATGCCCAATTGATATCGTTTCTACAGGTCCAGACCGTGCGGAAACCATTATTTTACGTCATCCATTTTCAGCTTAAATTGAATAGATAACGTCAAAAGCCTCTTTTTAAAAGGGGCTTTTTTATTTTTATGAATTTATATATCAAAAATATCTAGCAAAAAATCAGCTTTTTATTCCAGTCATTGTTATTTCACAGCGTGGAAAATCCCCGTTATATTAACTCTACATTCAAACAAAGAGGGGTTTAACCATGACGAAAAAAACAATTCGCTATAATGGATATGAACTGGCATGCCAATGTTAGATTATATCAAGGCGATTAAAAGGGTACAAACCAGTTCTGATCAGGTGGGGAAAGGAATTGGTTTGAACATTTTGATACAATAAGAATAATCCTGAATATTAAATAAAATTTTAATAAGAAATCTAGGGGAATCTATTGATTCCCTTATTTTTTTCTAAAAATAAAAACTCTTATGCTTTGGAGTGGATAGTACAACAGTTGTAATCAGTATACATAATCGTATTGTGAGCTAAATAAAATGGTCTTAGAATTTTAAATTGATAAGATATAAAAATGAAACGGGATCAGCAATGGCAGGTGGTTGGGCACGTGACGGTGCAGAGCAGGAGCAGATTGATGCAACAATTCATGATGCGATTGCAAAAGCAAGACAAGGTCTTTCTCATAATGAAGATGGAGAAGCCGCACTATATTGTGAAGAATGTGGCGAGCCCATTCCTCAAGCCCGCCGTGAAGCGATGAAAGGCGTGAAATATTGTATTCGTTGCCAGCAACAACTTGAGGAAAAGAGCAAAGCACTGGAGCTATTTAATCGGCGGGGAAGTAAGGATAGTCAATTACGTTAAATCTTTTGCCTTGTTAATCTTCTATCTCTTTCACAGCATTATATACAATGCTCGGTTCAATATTGAGCAGCTTTTTACCAAAGCTGCGTAACCACCACACCAGTTGAGACGTAAAGGGAACCGTTGCGTTCACCTCAACAATATTTTCCTCTAGTGCCGTAATGGTCTGGTCTTTGCTCAACTGGCTTTCATAAAAGCTTTTGGCTGTATTTTCCGTCATGGTTAGCTTTAACTGAATTTGTTCAGTTGGTTTGCTGTAATCCACGCGGAAACCCAGTGCACCTGAGTCAATGTAATGATCAATATCAAAATTGACAGGATGCAGTGCCCGACTATCCAGAACCGTGGCTGCCTTAAAACGGTGCAGGGCAAAAGTTTGCACTTCAGTTTTATCATTTCTGGTACAGATTAAATAAATCACTGCACCTTTTTGTACCAGTGCCAGAGGATTGAGGATATAGGTTTTATCTTCTCCCTGATGGGTTCTGGCACGATAGATACATTCAATTTGCTTGTCTTGTAACAGTCCCTCATAAATTGCCTGCTGTGCATGTTTATCCACAATTGGCGGAATGAGCGGCTGTGTCGCTGGAACAATGCGCACACGGTTGATCCATTGTCTGACATTGTTTTGTGTGGAAAGACTGCGTTTTGCCAAGTCGAACCACGGCATCATTTCTTCAAGCAAGCTGGGTGGAAGCAAATGGCGTAAATGCTCTTCCACCATCATAAAGGTGACCGCCTGTGAGCTGGTCATGTGCGGCAAACTCTGGATGGGCGCGTCTGAACGCCAGCGCCATCCTTGCGGAACCGTTTTATTGCTTTCAATGGGAAAGCGTTGTGCAATCTGGTTTAAATCACGCTGAATGGTACGCAAACTAATCTCAATACCCTCACGTTCCAGAATTTCCTGCAATTCACGCGTGCCCATCCATTTACCCGTAGAAAGGCGGGACAAGATTTGCCATTGACGATAAAGGCTGTTTGACGTTTCTTTTTCTTGTATGGATGACATAGGCGTAATATGCAATTCAATGAGCTAGAGCTGACACAATAAAAAAACTCCGATTATTTAGCAAGTACATCACATTTAGATTACGTATTTACGACTGAAACCAATGCAGATTTGCTTAAAACTTTTAAAACTGCTTCAAAAATGATCATTTTATATAGGTGGCATTGAAATTGCTTACTTAACTTAAGAGATAAATAAATGATGAGATGAGGTTTCTATGCCAGAACAAGAACACAATCTAAATATCAGTACAGATTATTATTCTCCAGACCAAACGGCAGCGGTTTCGGTATATTCGTCCACATTTATTCCAGATATTCCAGAGCTGAGCAGTATTACCACTAACCTGTTTGAACAACTCAAATCACAGTTTTTTAATGAAATGCTCGATGATAAGAGCTTTAATGGAGAGGCATCAAAAAAGATTGAACAATGGTTAAGTATCCGTAGCCTTGATGAGTTAAAGGTACTGGGAGCGCAGGCAAAGCAGCATTTTTTGTATCAGGGCATCACCTTTAATGTGTATGGGGATCAGGAGGGAACAGAGCGGACCATTCCTTATGACTTAATCCCGCGTGTCATTGAGAAAAAACAATGGGAGAAAATATCATCAGGCTGTGCACAACGTGTTAAGGCGCTAAATCTATTTCTGGATGACATTTACCATGAACAAAACATTCTTAAGGATGGGCTGATTCCCGCACATCAGGTGATGGCACATGAAGCCTTTCAGCCGCATATGCTCAGGCATCATCTTAAAGGCAAGGTTTATTCACAAATCAGCGGCATAGATATTATTCGAGATGGGCGAGGTGATTTCTTTGTGCTTGAGGACAATTTAAGAACGCCATCAGGGGTGTCTTATATGCTGGAAAGCCGAAAAATCAGCCAAAAATTGATGCCTGATTTGTGCAGTAGCAATAATTTACAGGGGATTGAACAATACCCAACTTTATTAAGGGCTATTCTGGAAGAGAATGCCTATGTTGATAAGCCCTTTATTGTGGTGCTGACTCCAGGCCGTTTTAACAGTGCCTACTATGAACACGCCTTTTTGGCGCGTGAAATGGATGTGCCGCTGGTGACAAGTCGTGATCTTTTTGTTGAGAATGACAAGGTCTTTGCAAAAACCATTCGTGGCCGTCAGCAGGTGGATGTGATTTATCGCCGTGTTGATGATGAGTTTCTAGACCCACTGGTATTCCGTGCTGACAGTACGCTTGGTGTGGCGGGTTTGATGTCGGCCTATCTACAGAACAATGTGGTGATTGCCAATGCACCAGGAACAGGGGTTGCCGATGACAAGTCGATCTACCCTTATGTTGACCAAATGATTCAGTATTATCTGGGTGAAAACCCTATCTTGAGCAATGTGCCAACCTATCAATGCCGAGACAGTGAACAACTGGATTATGTGCTCAACAATCTGGAAAAGTTGGTGGTTAAGGAAGCACAGGGTTCAGGTGGATATGGCATGTTGATTGGGCCTCAAGCGGATCAACAGCAAATTGAGCAATTTAGACAGAAAATTATGCAGACCCCGCATTTATATATTGCACAGCCAACCTTGGCACTGTCAGTTGCACCGACATTGACCACAGATGGCGTTGCTGAGCGACATATTGATTTACGCCCATTTGTTTTGAGTTCACCTTACCGTACGGAAATTGTGCCAGGAGGATTAACACGTGTGGCCATGCAGGCAGGTTCGCTGGTGGTCAACTCTTCTCAGGGTGGCGGCATTAAGGATACCTGGGTGGTGGAATCGCTGCACTCCTAACATCTTTCCTATGCAGCAATAACATTGCACATATCCTTTGTGTGCAGTGCGATATTTCACAGGAATTTATGATTAATAAGGGAGGAGATTTATGCTTTTACTTAGCTCAAGTGCTCAACATATTTATTGGTTAGGTCGTTATTTATTTCGTATTGAGTATATGGCGAGTCATTTGCCCTTTACAGATGACCAACAGGCAGCAAGATTTGCACAGGCATTGTGTCTGCATATTGATGATGCTGAAAGTTTGAACCAATTTATGCTGGATCGGCAACAGCCATATTCCTTGATGAGCCAGCTTGAGATTGCTCGGGATAATATTCAGGAGCTTAGGGGATTGTTGAGTTCTGAAACTTATGCTGAGCTGAACCACTTAATAAAAAATGTCGTGTCTGATGTGCCAACTATCCAGAATATCGTAAAGGAATGTTGTGCAATCCTGAAAACAGAACAAGAGGATATTGCTTTATTTTTCCATATTGGACAGGGTATGGAGCAAATTGATACCTGTTTTCGGTTGCAGCATAATATTCATGATGTGCTGAAGAAGACTGATCCAGTGATTGAACGATTATTTCATTTAGGTTGGGATGACTTGCAACCAAGTTGGAAAATATTGAAAAATCAACCTGACTTGAACCAGTTTTATGCATTTACCTATAAACTGGAAAATCAATTTGAGGCGTTCGCATGAAACTGATGGTGAATCACCAAACGCATTATCATTATACGCAGGCTGCACGGAATAGTGTGCAGTCGATTAAAATGATACCGCAGAGTTCACGGCACCAGTTGGTTGAGTCCTGGCATATTTGCGTTCCAGGGCAATACACCAGTAAACTTGATGCCTTTAACAACCTCTGGATTACGGCAAGCCAGCGACATGACTACCATTACCTGACCATTATGGCGCAGGGGGTTGTTGATTTGTATGATACTGAACTGGGTTATGTGGACACTGGTGTTTCACCAATATTGTTTTTACAGGGCACAAACATGACCTGTTGCGACTTAATGATGCGGGATTTTGCCCAGACCATTGTAAAGGTGAACGACCGCCATCATCTTGTGTTACTGGCAGAGCAGATTTTACAGCACATCCCTTATCAGCCTGAAAGCACATCTGTAACGACTTCTGCAATAGATTCATTTTATGCTGGGCAAGGTGTATGTCAGGATCATGCACATGTGTTCATTGCCATGTGTCGTGCGTTACAATTACCAGCCCGTTATGTGTCTGGCTATTTGTATGACCAAAACCAGCCACACCTTGCCAGTCATGCATGGGCAGAAGTTTTTGTGGAAAATGAATGGTATTGTTTCGATATCAGTAACCAGATATTTACACCCAAAAGTCATATCTATGTTGCAATTGGCCGTGATTATCTGGATGTTGCGCCCGTACGGGGTGTGCGTGAACAGGGTGGCATTGAAAGTATGACATCCAGTGTTCAAGTTTTGGCTTGTTGAGTGTGAAGAGAGAAAGATGACCTATTGTTGTGCATTAAGATTAGAGCAAGGTTTGGTATTGATTAGTGATACTCGAACTAATGCAGGGGTCGATCATATTTCTGTATTTCGTAAATTACATACCTTTGGTATTGAGGGTGAGCGTTTTATTGCATTGCAAACGGCAGGTAATTTAGCAACAACCCAAGCTGTTATTGGTCATTTACAAAATGCTTTAGCATTACATCAAGAGCCAAATTTATATAGCGCAAATACCATGTTTGAAGTTGCTGAATTAATTGGGAAGACTTTGCGTAAGGTGCTTGAGGATGTTACGACTGATACTCAGGAACAGATGAATTATTCCTGTAGTATTTTGGTAGGTGGACAGATACAGGGTGATGAGATGCAACTTTATAATGTCTATCCTCAAGGCAATTTTATTTGTGCCACAACTGATACACCATATTTTCAGATTGGTGAAAGTAAATATGGAAAGCCAATTTTAGATCGTGCACTGCACTATACGATGCCATTAGATGATGCATTACGTTGCAGTTTGATCTCTTTTGATTCAACATTAAGGTCTAATGTTTCTGTTGGATTACCTTTAGACGCGTTGGTCTATCATAAAGACAGTTTTATGATTCCAGAGGGCAAGCGCATCAGTGAGGAAGACCCTTACTTTAGCCAAATTAGTAAGCAGTGGTCTGATACCTTGCGCCGTGGTTTGCAGGAACTACCAAAACCAACAGTAGATTATTGGGGCTAGTCAGCAAAGACAGGCATAATGAACTAAAATGCTTTATAAGTGTAAGAAAAAAATGATATTTCAACTTTGTTATGCCAGTACCAGTACTTCTGAAAAATCATATTTGCCACTTGATTTAAGAGAAGTTTTAAATGAGGCACACCATTTTAATTATGTGAATAATATACATGGTGTGCTGTACTTTGCAGATGGTTATTTTTTCCAGTGTCTGGAGGGAGAACAATCAGTTATTTTGGAACTGCTTGATAAAATCAAGAAAGATCCTCGCCATCATCAGATTTATATTTTTAATCCTCAACGCATCTCACAAGGTCATTTCAAAGATTGGTCAATGAAATTTGTGCGGAAAAATAGTCAAGTTTCAGAGTTTTTCCAGCAGCATCTACAACAGGCCGAGTTTAATCCCTATTTGTTAAATGAGGGTTTGATTGCAGCATTGATTCCATTGCTTGCGGATATACAAATGGATGAAGTGGCTTAAAAATCCAAGATATTGGTTTGTGCTTGTTTTTGGTTTAAGCTAATTTTTATAATACATCGAATAGGTCAGTGATCATAAATTCCTGACCTATCTTTTAATCTGCTTAATACAAGAGTTGACGTTTTGGACGTTGGCTCAGGCGACATAGCAGTTCATAGCCAATGGTGCCATTTGCGGTAGCGACATCATCTACCAAACGGTGTTTGCCCCATAATTCAACTTGCGTGCCTAATTCAACGTCCAAACCAGTGACATCAATGGCAATCATATCCATACTGACACGACCAATAACAGGAACAAGTTGTTCATCAATCGCCACAAAATTTGGTTTGATATAAGCTCTTGGATAACCATCACCATAGCCAATTGAGACGATGGCAATATTCATAGGCTGTGCTGCTGTAAAGGTTGAACCGTAACCTACAGATTCGCCTTGTTGAATAGAATTAAGCGCAATAATTCTAGCACTAAATGTCATCACAGGTTTGAGATCAAGCGTATGGACGTTTTGATCGGCAAAAGGCGTTGCACCATACAACATGATCCCTGGACGAACAAAGTCGAAATGTAGTTCAGGATATTTATAGATTGCCGCAGAATTGCAACACGATGCCAGAATCGGTTCACATGCTTGTTTTACTTGTAGAAACTGGTTTTTTTGTTGTTCATTTAATGGATGATCTGAATCAGCGTTGGCAAAGTGCATGGTGAGTACACAGGTAAAACCATGTGATTTTAAGCGTTGAATCACTTCAATAATTTCTGTCGGTTTAAAACCCAAGCGATTCATACCGCTATTCAGCTTTACCCAGACCTTTAGGTTTAAAGCGTTATAATGATCTTTATGGGCAATTAACCATTCAACCTGCGGGGTCTGATGAACAACACATTCCAGTTTTTGTCCAATCACTTGAATCATTTCATTTTCAGAAAAAACACCCTCAATCAGGGTGATGGGCTGTGTATATCCCAACTCTCGGATTTCTAAGGCTTCTTCAACGCAAGCGACACCGAAAGCATCGCTATCCTTTAAGGCTGCTAAGCATTCTTTTACACCATGTCCGTAAGCATTGGCCTTGACCATGCTGACAATTTTCGCTGTTGGGGCAAGTTGTTTGACACGGTTTAAATTATATTGCAGTGCCTGACTGTCAATATAAACTGTTGCTTGGCGCACCCTCGTTACTCCTTGGGAATGACAATTGGTAATTTGTGTTAGATACACTGTTGAGTGATAAATAAATACTAAAAATAGTTCTATTTAAAAATATTCACTATTGTAGACTTATCAAGCTCAAATAGACACGAACATCTAAGTTTTTGATCATAAATTAACTTAAGATCGAAAAATATATAGGTTATTGATTGCAACTAATTTGTAAAAGTTTCAGGCTTTATTTTTATATAAAATTATACATTCTAAAAGCTATCATGGCGTTAGATGCTCTCACTTAGGAAAATTCTGAACTTTACGAGTTAGGGCAAGAATCAGATGATGGTGGAGCGTGGGTTTGTAATTTAAATGAACTCAAAGAGAGATTAAACAATGCATTTTAAACAAGGATATGCTGAATAAATGATGAAAATATTTTGTTATCTGGGATGGAGTACATTATTTTTCTGTCAGTCAGTTATGGCTTGTATGCCACATTCACCCAATGACGTATTTATTGCCCGTTACCACGATTCATTGGCATTACAGGGGAGTTCAGACTTCATCTTTCAACTCAGTTCAGGTCAATTTATTTTTCGCTCAAAACTAGATGAAGTTAAATATAAAAAACCTACACAATGGAAAAGTGCATTTTCTAGTCAAAATATTGAAAAGGGCAGTTTGATCATAGGTTTAGCTTATACTCCCGATGGTGCTAAACCTGAACAATATCAAATTGCTTCATTTGCAACTTTGAGTTGTGCTCATAATCAGCTCAGTGTTTCTAGACCAGTGCAGCCGTTTTTAGCTTGGAATCGACAGATGGCAAAATGTACAATCGGGGGGCGGAAAACAATTGGTATCTTGGATGGGTTTATACAATATGATCAATCACATTACTTAGCAAAACTTCAACAAAAATATCCAACATGTGAACAACTCAATAAAGCATTTCCATCATTTGAAATGGAAGAAAATAGCCAAGATTCGAATTTACTCTCAAGCTGGAAACTATGGTGGGCAAAGTTAATAAGTCAGATTAAATCATGGTTTTAATAAAAAAGAGCAATGCAGGCATTACTCTTCATCATCATACTGAGCATAATACTCAGGAGATAAGTTACTAAAACGCGTATATTGTCCTTCAAAAGCAAGACGCACCGTACCAATTGGGCCGTTACGCTGTTTACCAATAATAATTTCGGCTGTGCCTGCTTCTTTAGATTCTTTATTGTAGACTTCGTCACGGTAAATAAACATGATTAAGTCCGCATCCTGTTCAATTGCACCAGATTCACGCAAGTCTGACATCACAGGGCGTTTATTAGGTCGGTTCTCTAAGGAACGGTTCAGCTGTGAGAGGGCAATCACTGGACATTGCATTTCTTTTGCCAATGCTTTCAGGCTTCGGGAAATTTCCGAAATCTCACCAACACGGTTATCACCCATACCTGGCACTTTCATTAACTGCAAGTAATCGACCATGATGCAGCCAATTTTACCATCGTGCATTTTAGCAATACGTCTGGCGCGTGCCCGAACCTCTGTAGGTGGCAGAGCAGAGGAATCATCAATATAAAGATGTTTTTCCTGTAACTGCAAAATCGTGCCTGTGACCTTTGACCATTCATCTCCATCCAGCTTACCTGAACGCAGATGGCCTTGATGCACTTTGCCATAGGAGGAAATCAAACGCATGGCGATAGAATCCGCAGGCATCTCCATTGAGTAAACAAGGGCAGGAAGATTGCTGTTAAATAAAACGCTCTCAACTAGATTCATGGCAAATGTGGTTTTACCCATAGAGGGACGAGCCGCCACAATAATTAAATCACCTGCCTGCATCCCATAGGTTTTATTGTCCAGTTCAAGGAAACCTGTGGAAAGGCCTGTGATATTGCCATCCATTTTGGACAGCTCATCCAGTTTGCTAATTACATCCGCAGTGACTGAACTGATTGATTTTGGGCCTGAATCCTTTTTATTGTTGTTATGCTGTTCTGCCAAAGAGAAAATATTGGTTTCAGCCAAGTCCAGAATTTCGCTGACAGGACGGCCCTTGGTGTCATAGGCATTTTGTAAAATATCTGTGCTGACCTTGATCATGCTGCGTAAGGTTGAAAATTCCTTAATCTTACTGGCATAGATTTCAAGGTTATAGAAGCTTGATGGAGAATCTGCCATCAATTGCATTAAATACTCTTCACCACCAATCGCATCCAGCAGGTTTTGCTTGAGTAACCAGTCATTGACCAAAACAGCATCGTAAGGGGAGTTTTCCTGTGCCAGTTTTTCAATGGCACGGTAAATATATTTATGGCGTGTGGCGTAAAAATCATTTTCCTTAAGCAGGTCACCGACTTGTTCAAATGATTCAGCGACCGTCATTAAAGCCGCCAGTACTGCCTGTTCAATCGCCAGATTGTGCGGTGGCGTTCTAAATTCTTTCAATTGACCTGAGTCATTCACGTTACTCTCTGTCTTTGGAGTATTTTTTGCAAAATTGGCATTTGCCTGTGACATAACAAGACCTAATAAAAAGATGAAACCGTAAAAGAGTGACTATCTTAATCCAAATGGATGCAGACAGGAGCGTTTAATTGGAAGAAAATTGTGTAAGTGGTGAAAATACAGCTTGATGGTTTTGGCAAAATTGAGACGTAAAAAAGGGCATGTAAAAACATGCCCTTTTCTTTGCAAAAATTACTCAGATACGATTGTAACGAGAACTTCAGCAACAACATCATGGTGCAATTGGATTGCGATGTTGAATTCACCAGTGTGACGAAGCGCACCGTTCGGTAAACGAACTTCTGCACGGTCTACAGCAAGACCAGCATTGGTCAAGGCATCAGCGATGTCACGAGTACCGATGGAACCGAACAGTTTACCTTCATCACCAGCTTTAGCTGTGATGACGATATTCACTTCGTTCAATTGGTCAGCACGTGCATTTGCAGCAGCCAAAATAGCAGCTTCCTGTTTTTCAAGTTCAGCACGACGAGCTTCAAAAGCAGCAGTGTTTGCTTCAGTTGCAGCTACAGCTTTACCTTGAGGGATTAGGAAGTTACGACCGTAACCAGCTTTAACTGATACTTTGTCGCCCAATTTACCAAGGTTCTTAATGCGTTGTAATAAGATAATATCCACGGCTCAACCTCACTTATGATTGTCAGTGTAAGGAATCAACGCTAAATAGCGCGCTTGTTTAATCGCTAACGCTAATTGACGTTGATAACGAGCTTTAGTACCTGTAATACGGCTAGGAACGATCTTGCCGTTTTCAGTGATGTACTGTTTTAAAGTGTCGATATCTTTGTAGTCGATGTACGCAACTTTCTCAGCTGTAAAGCGGCAGAACTTGCGACGACGGTAAAAACGTGCCATTGATGTTCTCCTTATTCAGCTTCTTGAACTGCGTGTTGTGCTTCTTCACGTTGCGCCTTACGGGCACGTTTTTCTTCAGCACTTTTCGCAAGTAGAGATTCTTCAGTGATTGCGTGTTCACGACGGATGATGATGTTGCGAATGATCGCGTCGTTATAACGGAACAATTCTTCTAGTTCATCAAGAGTCGTTTGACCACATTCAACATTCATAAGAATGTAGTGTGCTTTATGAATCTTGTTAATTGGGTAAGCCAATTGGCGACGGCCCCAATCTTCTAAACGGTGAATTTGACCTTCAGCTTCTTTGATCTGAGAGATATAGCGTTCAACCATACCTACAACTTGATCGCTTTGGTCTGGGTGTACCAATAGTACGATTTCGTAGTGACGCATTGTCAGCTCCTTACGGTTTAAGCAGCCCCTGACTTGATAAAGCCAGAAGCAAGGAGTCATAACTAATTTAGTTATGTCGCAAATTGCGAAGCGACAATTCTAGTCATGTTTGGCTTAAATCGCAAGTTATTATATTGATATTTGGAATTGAGATACGTAGTCAATAAGGATATCTCAAGGAGGTTTCATTGGGTTTGATTCTGGCTATGGACTATAGAATGTTTTTATTGCCCGAAATGATTACAACGAGGGGAGAATAAAAAGATAGAGTGTTCTCTATCTTTTTAAAAAATAGGGAGGAAAGGTGCAGGACTTTTAAAGGTAAAGCTAAAGCTTAGACTAATCACAGTGATGAGGATCACGGAGAATAAGAAAAAGCGTTTTGCCCAAAGCTGGTCATCTTCAGCTTTAAATCCTAAAATACCAATGTAGAACCAATAGGCACAAAGCAGGTTACAGATCACCAGAAAAACAACATTGGTGTATCCATAAACATATAGAGCATTCATCGCAACAGTGAATAAAACCACATAGATCAATGATTCTATTTTCGTTCTATAGATAGAGCGAGCTACAGGTAAGATTGGCACTCCTGCATTTTTATAATCATCAAAACGATAGATTGCAATTGCCCATGAATGCGGCATTTGCCATAAGGCATAGGCTACAAAAATCAGTAGGGCCGCCATATCGAAATGGTGACTTACAGCCGTATAACCAATGACAGGTGGACTCGCTCCAGAAATACTACCAATGACGGTTTGATGGATCGTGGTACGTTTCGTCCACAAACTATAAAAACCGACATAGACGACAAAACCAATGACTGCGAATAAAAATGCATAGGCATTGACATAGAACCAGAGCATGCTAAAACCAATCACACCTAATACAAGAGCATAAAACATTGCAATAGTAGGAGATATGGTTTTCTTAACAAGAGCACGATTCATGGTGCGTTGCATTTTTTGATCGATGTCTTGATCAATCACATTATTTACGACACAACCAGACGCAACCACAAAAGTTGTTCCAATCAGCGTAAGTAATAATAAGAGGCAGTCTATGGAGCCTTGGGCGGCTAAGAAGAAGCCGCCCAAGGTGGTAATAAAATTACCGAAGAGAATTCCTGGCTTAGTCAGGAATAAATACTTTTTAAACATGACGACCAGTTTAGATCATCATGTTGTAGTGTAGGTAGTTCATTACCCACACAGAACCGACTAAAAGTACCGCAATACAAAGAATCGTATAGATAAATGCAATCAGGTTCCAGCGTTGTTCAGATGAGGTATTCATGTGTAGGAAATACACAAGCTGTACAATAACCTGAGCAACAGCAGTGATTGCAATCACAGTCACTAAAACGCCACGACCGAAACCACCTGCCATCACCATCCCGAATGGGATGATGGTAAGGATGACAGATAGGATAAAACCAACCGTGTATTGCTTAAAGTTACCGTGTGATGCACCAGCAGCATTATGGTCATGACTCATTAGATAACTCCCAGTAAGTAAACAACGCTGAATACACAGATCCAAACGATGTCAAGGAAGTGCCAGAACAAGCTTAGGCAAGCAAGACGACGAGTGTTTGGAAGTGTCAAACCATATTTCTTGATTTGGAACATCAACACAAGCATCCATACCAAACCAGAAGTTACGTGAATACCGTGCGTACCAACTAGAGTAAAGAACGCAGATAAGAACGCACTTGTGCTTGGGCCATGACCAGCATGAACTAAATGATTGAATTCATAAAGTTCCATACCAATGAAGGCTGCACCGAATACCCAAGTAACTGCTAACCAAGTTAAAACTTGATTAACATTTTTCTTGTATGCTGCAAGAACAGCGAATCCAAATGTTACCGAAGAGATCAAAAGGGCAAAGGTCTCAGTTAAAACAAAACCTAAAGAATCACCAAAAAGATCTTTCGCACTTGGAGTACCAGGCGGAATATGACTGCTTAATACAGCGAACGCAATGAAGAGTGATCCGAAAAGAATCAAGTCACTCATCAAATATGTCCAGAAACCAAAGACCGTTAAGTCTGTGTCATCGTGTTCGTGATGACCGTCATGACCGTGGTTGTCGTGATGAAGTACTTCAGCCATTTCCTTAGTCCTTCTTCAAGTGTTTTTCAAGTAACGCATAGCGTTCGTTTTCAATACGCTCTACTTCAGCAGCAGGAACATAATAATCAACATTCTTGGTGAATGAGCTTACGATCAAGCTAACAACTGCAGCAACGAATGAAACAACGACTAGCCACCAAATATGCCAGATCAATGCAAAACCAAGAACAGTAATGAACAATGCAATGATGAAACCAGCTGCACGATTAGTCGGCATATGGATATCTTCATATTTAGTATCGCGTGCGTATGCTACACCATTTTCTTTGTCAGTCCAGAAACGGTCAACACCGTCAGCTGCTGGAAGATGCGCAAAGTTATAGAATGGAGCAGGGGAAGACGTTGCCCATTCAAATGTACGGCTATCCCAAGGATCACCTGTATAGTCCATGTTGTCTTTGCGTTGTAGGAAGCCAACGATGATTTGCATAAGGAAACATGCAATACCGATAGCAATCAATACTGCACCGAACAATGCAATTGCCAAATATGGGTCCCATTCAGGGTTGTCATATGTATTCAAACGACGCGTCATACCCATGAAGCCAAGGATATAAAGTGGCATGAATGCAAAGTAGAAACCAATAAACCAGAACCAGAACGCAGCTTTACCCCAAGCTTCATTGAGCTTCCAGCCAAACATCTTCGGCCAGTAGAAGATGATGCCAGCAAACATACCGAACACCACACCACCGATAATCACGTTATGGAAGTGAGCAATCAGGAACAGTGAGTTGTGTACAAGGAAGTCCGCAGGTGGAACAGCCATAAGTACACCAGTTAAACCACCAATACCGAATGTTACTAGGAAGCCAAGCGTCCATAACATTGGAGTAGTAAAGGTGATGCGACCTTTATACATGGTGAATAACCAAGAGAAGATTTTCACACCTGTAGGAATCGCAATAATCATGGTCATGATACCGAAGAACGCATTCACGTTCGCGCCAGCACCCATGGTGAAGAAGTGGTGAAGCCATACAACAAATGCAAGTACAGTGATTGCAATTGTTGCATACACCATTGACTTGTAACCGAACAACGCTTTACGAGAGAACGTCGCCACGATTTCAGAGTATAGACCAAATGCTGGTAATACCAGGATGTATACTTCAGGGTGACCCCATGTCCAGATCAGGTTTACGTAAAGCATTGGGCTACCGCCAAGCTCATTGGTGAAGAAATGGAAGCCGAAATAACGGTCTAGCGTCAACATTGCAAGTGTACCTGTTAATACAGGGAATGATGCAATGATCAGTACTGCCGTACAAAGTGAAGTCCAGGTAAAGATTGGCATGTCCATGAGTTTCATGCCAGGTGCACGCATTTTAATAATGGTAACGAAGAAGTTAACACCTGTTAATAGCGTACCTAAACCTGAAACTTGCAGTGCCCAAATGTAGTAGTCAACACCTACACCAGGAGAATATTCGATGCCAGATAGAGGTGGATAAGCCATCCAACCTGTCGCAGCGAATTCACCTAACGCTAGTGAAGCCATCATCAAACCAGCAGCACCAGCAAATAACCAGAAACTTAGTGAGTTCAATAATGGGAATGCAACGTCACGAGCACCAATTTGCAATGGAACACAAATGTTCATCATACCTACAACGAGACCCATTGCCACGAAGAAGATCATGATTACACCATGTGCGGTAAAAATCTGATCGTAGTGTTCTGGGTGTAGGTAACCTTCACCACCGCCTTTAGCGAGGAAAAGTTGTAAACGCATCATGATTGCATCAGCGAAACCACGCAATAGCATGATTACAGATACAAAGATATACATGATACCAATTTTTTTATGGTCTACAGATGTGAACCATTCGTTCCACAAGTAGCCCCATTTTTTAAAGTAGGTGATACCAGCAACAACTGCGATACCGCCAAGAATCATCATTGCAACTGTAACCAATACGATTGGATCGTAAGGAATTGCATCTGGACCTAACTTACCTAATAAGCTCATGTCTTATTCCCCTTGAGAAGCAGTCGCATGTTCAACTGCTACATGAGTTTCAGAAGCAGGCGCTTCACCAGCCACTACTGGAGCTGAATGGTCAGCACCATGGTAGTTACTCATATAGTTATTGATTACTGATTCAAACAAGCCTTGCTCAACAGAAGAGTAATAAGTCACAGGATGTGGCTGAGTCTTATATGGACCTTCTTTTAAAGCTGTTGCAGCAAGTTTTTTCTCTAATTCAGTTTTGGCGTTACGAACCATTGCATCAATTTGTTTCTGTGAACGGTTACCATCACGTAAAGAAGCAAACTCAGCTTGATCTAAAACTGTTTTTTGAACAGCTTGAGGATTGATAGTCGTACCTTGACCCGCTTTAACAGCTTCTACCCATTGTGCAAACTCTGGTTCAGTTACGCTATGCGCCTTGAAGCGCATTTGTGAGAAACCATAACCTGAATAGTTTGCTGAGAAACCACGGAATACACCAGGTTCATCTGCCAATAAGTGAAGGTGAGTCTGCATACCCGCCATAGCGTAGATCTGACCACCTAACTGTGGAATGAAGAATGAGTTCATTGTGAAGTTAGAGGTGATCTTGAAGCTAATAGGTGTTTTTTCTGGGAAGCGTACTTCGTTTACCGTTGCAATGTTTTGCTCAGGATAAATAAAAATCCATTTAAACTGTTCAGCGACGGCTTGAATAGTTAAAGGCGCTTTATCTGACTCTAACGGACGGTAAGGGTCGTACTTGTGGGAACCCCACCAAGTTAACCAAGCTAAAATACCAATAATAATGACAGGTACACCCCAAACAACGATTTCAATTGTCGTAGAGTGTGCCCAAGTAGGTTTATAGTCTGCATCTTTATTCGATGCGCGATATTTCCAACTAAACCATAATGCCATCACGATTGATGGAATTACCACCAAAAGCATTAGATAGATCGCAGTCATCATGAGGTCACTTTGACCTTGACCAACTGGACCTTTAGTGTTTAGTAGTACCATATCACCGCCACACCCAGTCAAGAGTGCAGCCATCGTTGATAAAGACAATACAGCTAAAATCGTTTGTCTCATTTTACAACCTCGGTGAAGAGTCCCATTCCCTAATTAAATTATGGGATAGCGATTAAAGTGTCGCACGATTGATAAGAAATAATTGTGAATTGCTTAGTAATCATGCGACACCGCTACGTTGTAGGGCATTATGCCTCATATTGAAAAACTAAGCTACTGATAAAGTGGTCTGAAATACTTGTTTTAAAACCCGATTTATTTAGCAGGGATTGGATTAAAGCCTGATCTTTTTTTTATATATCAACACGCTATATTGAAAGGCTGTATAAAATGTATTTTATATACAGCTTTGTGCAAATAATTGATGAGGCTTATTTCTGAACCACTTTGGTCTTTGCCAATTTGTCATGTAATGCCTGACGATTTTTCCCTAATGCAAACAGCGATTCAATCACGGAAATCAATGGCACAATGATCATGTTTAAAATAACAAAAACCATACTTCTGAGCCAGAATGCCCTTACTGAGCTGACAGGAGCAGAGGTTTCAGCATCCACAATCTTGATTTTTAGCAATTTTTTGCCAATGCTTTGACCTGATTTTCCAATCAGGAAAGCCTGTACCATAAGCATGGCAATGATATAGACACACATGGCCATCCAGGCTTGGGTGGGAATAATCGCAAGAATTTCAGTCTGGACTTTCTGGGCTAGGGCAATGTCTGATGAGCGGTCTGCCATTAGTCGAAACAGTTGTTCATTCAACTGGGTAAACTTTTGTGCCTGTTCGGGTGTAAAAAAAGCGGTGAGTAGGAATGTTGCGGGAAACCATAAAAATACATCAATCAGTTTTGCAAAAAAACGTGAATGGATGGAGGCTAACTGAGATGTCTTTTGTTCGACTTTGATATTAAATGCTGAGTTGGGATGAGTCTCAGTTTTAATCTGGGCACTAAAGGGAGCGTAACCGACAGGTTCGTATACCAGTTTCCCTTGTGTAAGTTCACCAAGCGTTTTCCATTCTGCCATACCCTTATGCCAGGCCAAATCTGTGAGTAGAACTTGTTGACTGGCAAGCATTTGGTTCACTTGTTCTAAACTATAAGGTCCCGCTTGTTGGTTGTTACGAGCCAAGTAAATTTGCATAATTTTAAAATCTCAATGACTAAAGATAAAAAAGACCCTGCGAAAGAGGGTCTTTTTCTAAAAAAAGACTAGGCTTTCTTGATTTGTTCTTCAGCAAGGAAGAACCAGGTATCAAGCACTGAATCAGGATTCAGTGACACAGATTCAATACCCTGTTCCATGAGCCATTTAGCCAGGTCAGGGTGGTCTGAAGGACCTTGACCACAAATACCAACGTATTTTCCTGCTTTACGGCATGCATGAATTGCCATAGAAAGAAGGGCTTTAACCGCTGGATCACGCTCATCAAATAAGTGAGATACGATACCAGAATCACGGTCAAGACCAAGTGTTAATTGTGTTAAGTCATTTGAACCAATTGAGAAACCATCAAAATGTTCAAGGAATTGCTCAGCCAATAATGCATTGGTTGGCAATTCACACATCATGATGATTTTCAAGCCGTTCTCACCACGTTTCAAGCCATTTTGAGCAAGTAGCTCAATCACACGTTTCGCTTCATTTACAGTCCGAACGAACGGGATCATGATTTGAATATTGGTGAGACCCATTTCATCACGTGCTTTTTTCAAGGCACGGCATTCAAGCTCGAAACAGTCGCGGAAATTGTCAGAAACGTAACGGCTGGCACCACGGAAGCCCAACATTGGGTTTTCTTCTTCCGGTTCGTATAACTTACCACCAATCAGGTTTGCGTATTCATTTGACTTAAAGTCAGACATACGCACAATCACTGGTTTTTCAGCAAATGCGGCTGCCAGCGTTGAAATGCCTTCCACCAGTTTTTCAACATAGAATTCGATTGGGGAAGAATAACCCGCAGTACGTGTCATTACAGCGGCACGCGTTTCACGTGGCAGGCTCTCAATATTCAACAATGCTTTTGGATGCACACCAATCATACGGTTGATGATGAACTCAAGACGTGCAAGGCCAATCCCTTCATTTGGAATCTGGGCAAAGTCAAACGCACGGTCAGGGTTACCCACGTTCATCATGATCTTGAACGGAAGCTTCGGCATCGAGTTGATCGAGTTACGTTGAACCTCAAAGTCCAGTGCACCCTCATAGATGAAGCCCGTATCACCTTCGGCACAGGAAACAGTCACTTCCTGACCATCCGTTAACAGTTCAGTGGCATTGCCGCAGCCCACAATTGCAGGAACACCCAGTTCACGTGCAATGATTGCCGCGTGACAGGTACGTCCACCACGATTGGTGACAATCGCAGCGGCACGTTTCATTACTGGTTCCCAGTCTGGGTCAGTCATGTCAGATACAAGTACATCACCGTCTTGTACTTTATCCATTTCTTTAATCGAAGTTACGACACGAACTTTACCTGAACCGATGCGTTGACCAATAGAACGACCTTCACAGATAACCGTACCGCGTTGCTTTAACAGGTAACGTTCCATTGTGCCGACATTTTGGCGACTTTTTACGGTTTCTGGACGTGCTTGAACGATGTAGATTTGACCATCATCACCATCTTTTGCCCACTCGATATCCATCGGTGAACCGTAGTGTTGTTCAATGATTAATGCTTGTTTTGCAAGTTCATGAAGCTCATGGTCGTTTAACGCGAATTGTTGGCGCTCAGGTTTTTCAACATCAACTACAACAACAGATTTACCCGCAGCACCTTCTTCACCATAAATCATTTTCTGGTGCTTGGAACCCAGGTTGCGGCGTAGGACAGCGTGTTTACCACCCTTTAAAAGTGGTTTTGACAGATAGAATTCGTCAGGGTTGACGGCACCTTGCACCACCATTTCACCCAAACCGTATGATGCAGTAATAAATACCACGTCACGGAAACCCGATTCTGTGTCTAGTGTAAACATCACACCCGCAGCACCCGTTTCAGAGCGAACCATGCGTTGCACGCCCGCAGAAAGAGCAACCACACTGTGTTCAAAACCTTGGTGTACACGATATGCAATCGCACGATCGTTATATAATGATGCAAAAACTTCTTTAATCGCGATCAGGATATTATCGATACCACGAATATTGAGGAATGTTTCCTGTTGGCCTGCAAATGAGGCATCTGGTAAATCTTCAGCGGTGGCAGAAGAGCGTACAGCCACGGCAATGTCTGGATTACCGTTTGAAAGTGCTGCAAATGCTTCACGAATTTCTTGTTCTAATGCGGCAGTCAGTGGAGTATCAACAATCCATTTACGGATTTTTGCACCTGTTTCAGCAAGTGCAAGCACATCATCAACATTCAGTTGAGTTAGTTCAGCCTGAATTCGAGCATTTAAGCCGCTTTGATCCAGGAATTCACGATAGGCAGCGGCAGTTGTTGCAAAACCACCTGGTACCGATACACCAGCATTGGATAAATGACTGATCATTTCACCCAGAGATGAGTTTTTCCCACCTACGAGTTCGACATCGTGTTTCCCTAATTTTTCCAGACCGATTACGCGCGCTTCCAAAGTATTTACTCCACTTTTTTTGCAGTATGAATGACTATCATTGGTATGAAATTATACGAAAGTGCCTAGATATAGTGTTTACTAAGCGACAGTCATGTTAGATGAGTTTACTATAAAGATTATAGTGCACTAAGACAAATGTTTAAGGAGAATTTTGATGCCCGAAAGTAAACAAATTAAACGGAGCGTATTTTTTATATCAGATGGTACGGCAATCACCGCGGAAACCCTTGGACATTCACTACTTGCGCAATTTCCAAACGTGGATTTTGACATTCATATCATGCCTTATATTGCCACTGAAGAGGCTGCTATGGTCGCGGTTGCAGAGATCAATGCATGCCAGTCCCGTGATGGTTCCCTACCACTGGTTTTTGACACTTTAGTTGATCCATTGGTACGCGATATTATCAATACTGCCAAAGCCGTTAATCTGGATGTGTTTGAGGGTTTGATCAGTAAACTTTCAGAAGAGTTGGGAACGTTGCCAACCACATTGGTTGGGCAGACCCATGCGGTGACTGACTCTGAATATTATAAGGCACGTATTGATGCGGTTCATTTCGCGCTGGACAATGACGATGGTGCCCGAACACGTCACTACGATAAAGCCGATATTATCCTGATTGGCGTGTCACGTTCGGGTAAAACACCAACCTCGATCTATTTGTCATTACAGTTTGGTATCCGCGTGGCAAACTATCCACTTACTGAAGAAGACTTAGACGACAACCGTTTACCAAAAGTTTTAAAAGAGCATAAAAACAAGCTGTTTGGTTTGATGATTGATGCGGAGCGTCTGGTTGCGATTCGTAATGAACGTAAGGCCAATAGTCGCTATGCAAGTTTTAGCCAGTGTCAGATGGAACTGCGGGCGATTGAGGGGATTTATATTTCAGAAGGCATTAAGTATTTAAATGTCACTGAAATGTCGATTGAGGAAATCTCAACCCGTATTTTACAAATGACAGGTTTAAAACGCCGTATTGGCTAAATATGATATTCAAATGAGAAGCGTGGGGATGGGGGTGGTGAAATAAGCATTGCGGAACAGGGCAATGCTTATTTGAAAATAGGATTGCCTACTGGTTTTTCAGCTCCATGAGTAAGCTAAAGTTTTCCAGACGTTTATGTGTGTCGTAAATATCACAGGTGAAGATAAACTCATCCACATCATATTGTGCGGCAATTTTTTCCAACCCCGCTTTGACAGTTTCCTGCGAGCCAATTTGAGCCATTGCATGGAAATTCTGAATAGCGAGTTGCTCAGCGCTGCTTGCCAGACCTTGTATTGATTCAGTTGGCGGTTTGAGTTTTAGACTGTGCCCCCGAATCAGGTTTAAAATACGCTGATAAGAACTGGTAGCTAAATATTGTGCTTCTTCATCAGTTGCCGCAACGACTGTTGGTACGCCCATTGACACATAAGGTTGATCCAAATACTCAGACGGCTGGAAATTATCCCGATAAATCTGGATGGCCTGTCCCAGCATTCTTGGCGCAAAATGGGAGGCAAACGAATAGGGAAGTCCCAACTTTGCAGCAAGCTGTGCGCTAAACAGACTTGAACCTAGCAACCAGACAGGTACATGAGTGCCTTGACCTGGGGTGGCAATGATTTTTTGGTTGGGTTGCGGGTCTTTAAAATATTGCAGAATTTCCAGTACATCCTGCGGGAACTGATCTTCAGTTTCCTGACGGCCACGGCGTAAGGCCCGCATGGTCAGTGGATCAGTTCCAGGGGCACGGCCTAAGCCAAGCTCAAAACGGTTTGGGTAAAGTGTCGCCAGTGTACCAAATTGCTCAGCCACTACCAAAGGTGCATGGTTTGGAAGCATGACACCACCTGAACCTAGGCGAATCTTTTGGGTGTGGGCGGCAATAAATCCTAATAGAACGGCAGTTGCCGAACTGGCGATACCATCCATGTTGTGATGCTCAGCTAACCAAAAACGTTCATATCCCAGCTTTTCAGCATGTTGAGCCAATTCAAGTGCGTGGCGTAGAGAAAACTCAATATTTTTATCCTCTCTAACAGGTGCCAACTCTAGAATGGAAAACTTTATGTCTTTTAATATTTTCATCGCTGATTCTCGAAACTATATATCGAAATAATACGATATAAGTTTGGTTTTGTATATCGTTTTTATTCGATTTAATGTTTCTATATTTGTACATGAAAATATATAAATAAAAAAAGGCACTCGAAAGTGCCAAAGGGGTAAGGATAAAATCTATTAACGATGTTTGTACCAGCCATGGTGCTTGCCATTGTCATGACGATAGTTATAGCGTGAGTTGTAGTAGCGGCGGTCATTGTACGAACGGCGGTTGTCATAACGACGGTCATAGCGTTCCTCTTCGGCACGATCCTGACCTACTTTTTGACCCAGTGCAGCACCACCAGCCGCACCCAGTGCCGCACCGATATAGCCGCCATTGGTTCCACCCATGTTACGGCCTACGGTATAACCACCAGCACCACCTAGACCACCACCAATTGCGGCTTCAGTACGGTCACGCTTATTGCTGGATGCGGCGGCCCCACCTGCGCCACCAAGCGCAGAACCAATCATGGCACCTGTTTGTCCACCAAGCTGTTGACCAATCGCGGTACCGACCACACTACCAAGGGCAGAGGTTGCTGCAACACGTGTTGCATTGTCCGCATGTGCAACAGACACTATTGATGTGGTTGCTAGGATAACGCTATATAACCAGATATTCGATTTCATGGGAAAACTCCTTGTCCTTTGTTTTGGGACAGCATTTTTTTACTTGAGACCAATTTAGCAGGACATTTGAGTGAAAATGTGGAGCAGCTCGTCCTGTGTACGATGTTTTAATGAGGGTTTTGTATCTGTTATATTGCAGATGGAGGAAATATGAACAAATTATAAAAATAAAGAATGAATGTCCAGCGAACAGCAGCGAACAGTTTAATCGAGTACAATAAAGTGATTTCGCTTAGGGTACTTTTATGCTGCTGGAAAAAATTTTGCAATCTCAAGGCTTTGGTTCACGTAAATATTGCCAGCAGTTGATTAAGAATGGCTCTGTCCTTATTGAAAATCAGGTTTATGACAATCCCAAACAAAACTTGAATACGGATGATCTTAATTTCACTGTTTTTGGTGAACCATACCAATATAGGGAAAATGTCTATATTGCCTTGAATAAGCCACAGGATTATGAATGTTCGCATCAGGCGACACATCACCAAAGCGTATTTAGTTTACTACCTGAAATCCTGATTCATCGCGGCGTGCAATGTGTGGGGCGCTTAGATCAGGATACGACAGGATTATTATTATTAACGGATGATGGTCAGTATCTACAGTCACTGACGCATCCCAGAAAGCATGTACCCAAGATTTATCATGTCACCACAGCCGATCCAGTGACTCCTAAACAAATTCAGGCTCTGGAGCAGGGTGTCGAACTTCGTAATGAAAAAGGGATTTTCGCTGCAACAGATGTACAGTTGATTTCTGCGAACCAGCTTTGCATGACCGTTCATCAGGGGGTATATCATCAAGTTAAGCGTATGCTTGCAGCTGTAGGCAACAAGGTTGACGCGTTGCATCGCCATCAAATTGGGCAGCTTGAACTACCTGATTTAGCGGAGGGTGAATGGATATATTTAACGGCTTGGCAAAAACAGTTAAGTCAAAATATTGTGCTGGATTACTAGACTGCTTGCAAAACCCCCTATAATTCCCCCTTGGCAAGGGGGAAAACAAAGGGGTTTCGCAAGCAGTTTACTGATTATTTTAAAAAACAGTGGAAAATCTTGAACTCATCGTCCCGAATAAAGCCCATCTGTTCATAAAGACGATGGGACTGGTAATTGTTCTTTTGTGTTTCGAGGCTGATACGCTGGGCATTTTCATGGCGTGCGAAGAGAATGGCTGTATCAATCAATTGTTTCGCTGAACCTTGTTTGCGATAAGTGGGAGTCACATAAACATCATCCAGAATATAGTAGGTTTCACAGGCCACAGAGGAAAAAGCGAGATAAAGCATAACAAAGCCTGTAAACACATCATCCTTAACATGGATAAAAATGACACTGTCTTTATTGTCGAAACGATGTTTGAGAAATTGATAGGATTGTTCAATATTTGATGATGCGCCATAGAACTGACGGTATTCGTCAAACAAGACAGCAAGTTGATGAAGATCTTCTTTGTTGGCTCGCTTAACAATCATCCTGACCTACCCTTAACCTTATTATTTTAGTTGGAATTACAGGATAGCGAAAAAAAATCAGCTTAAAAAATAAAAACTTGTGTATAAATGCAACATTGTTAAGTTTTGTCACTTTCACCTAAAAGTGCGTTGAGTTCTTCAAACAGGTCTTCGTGGTCATCTTCAAGGTGATTGGAAGCTGAATCTTCGGTTGTTTGGTTTGCTTTGGATTTACGCAGTTTAAGCAACTGTTCCATATTGATATTCTGGTTTTCAATCGCAAAGGGAATGGATTTGGTCAGTACCACCTGTTTAAAGAAAAGTCGCACAGCCTGAGCAGGGGAGATACCGAGCTGCTTAAAAACGGCAAATGCCTGTTTCTTTTCCTGAGAATCAAGACGAACCTGATAAACTTCTGTTTTTCGCATGAAAGATATGACCAAATATTTTTAGTTATCGCCATGTATTTTAAACGATCACAGGCTAATTTCAATATTTTTGAAGTGAAAATAGTAATTTTTTGTCATTACGTTGTGTTTACAGTGTGAGTTCAAAATTGGAAATAAAATGCATTTTCTGTTGGGAAATGGGATCAACAAACTGAATCTGCTTGGCCAGTAATTGCAATGGGCAGCTAAAGTCATCATCTGCCTTATGCTGGACAGTTGGGTAAAAAGGGTCGTGGAGGATTGGGATACCCAGGTAATTGAGGTGTACACGGAGTTGGTGTTGTTTGCCCGTTTTGGGTTTAAGCAGATATTTGGCTTTGTGCTGTGTATGTTCCAACAGTTCTATGTGTGTTTCTGTATTGCTTGGTTTTTCTGGCTTAATTTGCATGGTGTAAAAAGGATTACCCTTTTCTAGATGCAGTTGAACAGTCTGTGGAAATTTGAGTTTGGGATGATAGGCAGCAATCGCATGATAGACTTTCTGAACTTTGCGTTCGGCAAAAAGTTGTTGGTAGATTCCCCGCGATTCAGTTTTTTTGCTGAATAAAACCACGCCTGCCGTTTCCCGATCCAGTCGATGAATCGGGGTTAGGTCTTGATTAGTTGTTTGTCTTTTCAGGCGAACCAGTAAGGTTTCCTGAACGTATTGTCCAGTTGGTGTCATGCTCAGGAAGTGAGGTTTATCCACCACCAGTAAATTTTCATTTTCAAATAAAATTTCATGTTGAAAAGGCACATGAATTTCATGGGCCAGAAAACGATAATAAAAAATATGGCTATTGGGCGTATAGATACTGTCTATTTTTAATTTTTCACCGTTCGCAGCATAGATTAATTCATCGCTAAAACGTTGTTGCCATTCGCTTGATTGAATATGTGGAAAGTGTTGGCAAAGATAAGCAAAAATGGTAGGTGCAGAAATGTCATCGGGTAAAAAGACTTTACTGGCACTGACAGCATTGATGAGAGGCGGGGAGAAATTTTTATTGTTAAGTTTCATCTTCAATACAATGTTGCACTAATTTTTCTGTTTCTTTCGGAGGACTAACTTTCCATTTTCATAGGAAACCTCATCATATTCTTTGTAAACAGCAATAATGAGAGCAAGCCCAATTGAAGCAGCTGCGATAATAGCTACAATTTCAACTCCTGTTAGTGCCGCTACTGGTGCAGCAGCAAAAGCGGTTATACCACCTGTAAATGGTGTCGCAGCTAATGCTGCTGTTAATATCCCAATTGTTACAGTACCAGCAAAGGCAATTTTCTTTGATTTTTTGAGGTCATTAGCAAGTTTGCCAGTAATAATGATCTCTGTAATACCTTGTTCTTTAGCTGACTTGAGTTCTTCTTTTGTTGAAACAATTTTAGGTGTCATGAGTTCCTCTTTTAAAAATAGGTTGCATGTTAAATGTATATTAATTGATAGGGCTATTAATTAACAAGTTAGGCTTTACCTCAGGGCAATGTTATCATAGCGGTTATCCCAATTTTATTCTATTTGCCATGTCATATTCAGTGAAATTTACTTTAAATCATGAACAAGACACTCAAAAATTTGCGAAAGTGCTCTCACAACAAGTGCATTCAGGCGTTATATATTTGATTGGTGATTTAGGTGCTGGGAAAACAACATTCACCCGTTATTTCCTACAAAGTTTAGGGCATCAGGGTTCTGTTAAAAGTCCGACCTATACTTTGGTTGAACCGTATAGCATTCAAGGAAAAGAAATTTTTCACTTCGATTTATACCGTTTAGATGATCCCTACGAACTGGAACTGATGGGAATCCGTGATTATCTGGAAACACCTGACGCTTTATTCCTATTTGAATGGCCATCCAAAGGTGGTGATGAAATTCCTCAGGCCGATGTAATCATTGATATTCAGAAATCGGATGATGAACTGACCCGTTTTGTGACCTTAAGTGTAAATTCACAAGCGTTAGCTCAATCTTTGCAGGAACAATTGAATGGCGCATGATGCAATCCGCCGTATCCACACCCTTGATGCTGCTCTGGCCAACCAGATTGCAGCAGGTGAAGTGATTGAACGCCCAGCTTCAGTCATCAAGGAACTATTGGAAAACTCAATTGATGCAGGTGCAACTGAACTGATTATTCGGGTTGCTCAGGGTGGTTCAACGCTGATTGAAATCATTGACAATGGGCATGGTATTCATCCAGACGATTTACCTTTAGCAGTCATGCGCCATGCCACCAGTAAAATTAGAAGCTCGGAAGACTTGCATGCCATTGTGAGTCTGGGATTTCGGGGCGAGGCATTGGCCTCGATCGCGGCGGTATCCCGTTTAACCTTAACCAGCTGTCAGGATGAACAGGGGGTGGGTTATCAGGTTGAGGTCAATGGCACCGCTTTTGACCATCAACAGGTTCAGGCGGTGGCGGCAAAAAAAGGCACACATATTCGTGTACAAGATTTATTTTTTAATGTGCCTGCACGCCGTAAGTTTTTAAAAAAACCAACTACAGAATTTGGTCATATTGAAGAAATTGTACGCCGATTGGCTTTAACTCATTTTGAAATTCGTTTTGTACTCGAACATAACGATAATATTCGTTTAAATTTGCCGATTGCTGATAGTGGTGAATTACGTTATCAGCGTGTCCAGCAGTTATTAGGTCAACAGTTTATTGAAAATGCCTACTGGATGGATGCAGAAAGTATCAATATGCGTTTGTCTGGTTGGTTGGGGCATCCTTCAGATGCACGTGCGCAAGCAGATTTACAATATGTATATGTGAATGGGCGTATTGTGAAAGATAAAACCATTTCGCATGCTTTGCGTATGGCCTATGAAGGCATTTTGCATGGACACCAATATTCCTCTTATTTGCTGTTTTTAGAGGTTGATCCTGAAAATATCGATGTCAATGTACATCCAACCAAGCATGAAATTCGCTTTTTAAATCAACGTGAAGTGCATGAGTTTGTACGGCATTATGCTAAAGCAACATTGTCGCAATTTCAAACAGCAAGCACTGATTTAGCCCAAGCTATGAAAATGGATGATGCCGCGACAGAGAATTTTAATTATCAGCCACAACCGAAATACCAAGAACAATTTAATTTACATCGTGCAATTGTAGAATCTGAGCCACAAGCCAATCAGCAAGTAGAAATATCAACAGATTTGCTGACTGAGTTTAATCAAAGCCGTCCGCAAGCAGTTCAATATAATGCATCGCAACCACAACAGCCGCGTTACAGTGGTTCCGTACAACTCAACAATGCCTTAAAAAGTTATCTGGCTCCCTTGCGTGAAGAGGTTGATTCTGAGCAGGATCAAACAGTAGCAAAGGTAGATGAATTTCCACTGGGTATTGCCATTGCACAACTTCATGGCATTTATATTCTGGCGCAAAATACTGAGGGTTTAATCATTGTTGATATGCACGCTGCGCATGAGCGGATTTTGCTACAGCAGATGAAAGCGGCGTGGGATAAGCCTGAATTCTGGGTGTCACAGCAACTACTGATTCCAAAGGTGGTTTCGATTACTCGTATGCAGGCTACACGTATTGAGGACTTGCAACCTCAATTGCAACGGCTGGGGCTGGAAATTGACCAATATGGTGATGAACAAGTGATCGTGCGTGGTGTGCCAGCCATTTTGCATAAGGCAGATTTTGGCAATTTAATTCCAGAACTGTTAAATGACCTTGACCCGAATGATGAGGCGAGAGGGTTATTGCAAAAACGTGATGAACTGTTGGCTGGAATGGCCTGTCATGGGGCTGTAAGAGCACACCGACAACTCAGTCTGTCTGAAATGAATGCATTGTTGCGCCAAATGGAGCAAACCGAGTTTGCCAGCCAGTGTAACCACGGTCGCCCCACCTGGCGGTCATTTCCACTACATCAACTAGATAAATTATTTGCTCGAGGAGAGTAGGGTTTCATGTCAAATCAATTGCCCGTGATTAATTTAATGGGGCCTACCGCAAGTGGTAAAACCGCTTTGGCATGTGAACTGTATGAGCGTGGAAATTTTGAACTGATTTCTGTCGATTCAGCCCTGGTCTATAAGGATATGGATATTGGAACGGCGAAACCGACTAAAGAAGAGCAGCAACAATATCCACATCATTTGATTGATATTATTACACCATTGGAAGTGTACTCGGCGGCCCAGTTTGTTGAAGATGTTTGCCCCTTGATTGACGATATGCACGCACGGGGCAAGACACCAATTCTGGTCGGCGGAACCATGCTGTATTTCAAGTCGCTGCTTGAGGGACTTGCCGATAACCTGCCCAATGCGGATCAGGCGATTCGTGATACCATTATTGCCAAGGCTGAACAGGAAAGCTGGCAGGCGGTTTATGATGAACTGGTTGCTGTTGACCCCATCGCAGGTCAAAAGTTTAAGGTTTCAGATCGGCAACGTATTATTCGGGCATTGGAAGTGTACCGAATTACGGGTGAACCAATAACAAAACTACAGGCAGAACAACCTAAAAATCAACCATATCGTTACAATTTTTATAACTACGCCCTTATGCCAGATCGGTTAGAATTACATCAACGCATTGAGCAAAGATTGAGCAAGATGTGGAATATTGGTTTTTTAAATGAAGTAGAGGAATTAATTAAAAAATACGATTTAAATGATAATTTACCCGCTATGCGGTCTGTAGGTTATCGTCAAGCTTTAGATTTTTTATTGAAAAGTGACTTGAGTCTCAAAAATAGGGTTGAAATGGAGACTAGAGCACTATTTGCGACACGACAACTTGCCAAACGTCAATACACTTGGTTACGTTCTTTGCAAGAATTACACGATTTTAAAACTTATGTGACGATAAAGCAGGCGAAAGAAGACTTGCGAAACTTCTTTTGATAACGCAAAATTCGCAGGCTGTCTTTTTATAATTTTTAGTTAAAAAATAAAGATAGTTTTTTGCGCTGATTTAAAATTTTTTGGAGTTAAAAATGTCTAAAGGTCAAACTTTACAAGATCCGTTCTTAAATTCTCTCCGTAAAGAACGTATTCCAGTTTCTATTTTCCTTGTTAACGGTATTAAACTACAGGGGCATATTGAATCTTTTGACCAATATGTGGTTTTACTTAAAAATACAGTAAGCCAAATGGTTTATAAGCATGCGATTTCGACTGTCGTTCCTGCACGCAATCCACGTCCAGCTGGTGCTCAGGGCACTGGTGGCTTCCCTGCACAGGGCGCTGCTGGCGGCTTTGGTGGTGGTCAGGCTACAGGTGGCGGCTTCGGTGGTCATGGCGGCTTCGGTGGTCAGGGCGGCTTCGGTGGTCAGGGTGGCTTCGGTGGTCAGGGTGGCTTCGGTGGTCAGGCTGGCTTCGGTGGTCAGGCTGGCTTCGGTCATCAGGGCGGCTTCGGTGGTCAGGGTGGCTTCGACGGCGAAACTAAATTTGAAGATGGTCAAGAAGACGAAAATAATCGTTAATTGATTGATGATCTTTAAAAAATGCCAATCTGTTTTCAGATTGGCATTTTTTTATGTCTAAAAAGCTAGAATACATCTCATGGAAATTATTGTTGCGGCTGCCTGTTGCAGCGTTATCGTGTCAATTTTGCTGAAATATCTGAAAGAAAAAGGTTTTGATGTTTGGCAAATGATTGCGTGGAACTATTTAAGTGCCAGTGTGTTATGCGCCTATTGGTTTAAAACGGATATCACCCATGTTTCATGGCAGCATACGCGGTGGTGGCTGATTTTAATTTTGGCGGTGTTGTTACCTAGCATCTTTCTATGTTTAGCCAAGTCATTGCAGTTTGCGGGTATTGTGAAAACGGAGATTGCCCAGCGTTTGGCAGTGATTCTTTCTTTATTGGCTGCCTATTTTATATTTGGTGAGCAGTTTAGCCTGTTAAAGCTGATTGGCGTTGCTTTAGGTGTGGTGGCAATTTTTTTCATTATTCTTGGGCAGGCGGCGGAGAAAGCCACACAAGGCCTAAATCTAAAATCTGCCCTATTTCTGTTTTGTGTCTGGGCAGGTTATGCTGCGGTTGATATCTTACTTAAATATAGCAGTAGCCTGGGTCTACAGTTTGCAGTCACATTAAATCTCATCTTCATTGTGGCGTTTGTTTTATCAATTGCGTATCTCGCCATCACCCAGCCGAATTGGCAGCCCAAGAATATTTTTGCAGGTCTAGTCCTTGGTGCGATCAATTTTGCCAATATTGCCCTGTATGTGAAAGCACATATGATGTTGAAAGACACACCAGCGATTGTGTTTGCAGGCATGAACATTTTTGTGGTGATTTTTGGGGTAATTAGTGGGGTGGTGCTGTTTCGGGAACGGCTTAAAGCCTATACATGGATTGGCCTAGTATGTGGAGTACTGGCTGTATTGTGTTTGGCAAAAGCGATGATGTTGTAGCGGTTAATGGTCTCATTCCAGCAGAACACAGTTTAATTTGGGTAGATGGTTATCTGCCCTTACAAACAACCTCAATCGTTATGATAATTATAAACGGGTAAAAATCACATCATCCGCAAGGCGTGATTTGGGTAGCTTCGCATTAAAATCATTTTCGCTACGATAGCCCAAAGCCACAATCACGGAGGCTTTCAAGCCTTTTTCAGCCAAACCAAATTCCTGATTAATAATATTTCTGTCAAAGCCTTCCATTGGTGTGGCATCAATGTGTTCAAGGGCTGCGGCGAATAAGAGTTGTCCGAGCGCGATATAAGTCTGGTTTTCCATCCATGCTGAAAGGTTCTTCAATTCATTTCGGTAAAACTCAACATAACCCGAACGGGTATCTCTTTGTCCCTGTTTTGCTGCCTCATCCTTAAAGCGGCCACTGACATCATCTTGTTCAAGTAACTGCTCAAGATATTCATTGGAAATATCGGTACGTGTACAGAAAACCAGGGTATGTGAAGAATTGAGCACTTTTGCGGCATTATAGGCATAGCTACCTGTTAAACCTGCTGCAATACGTTGTTTTGCCTCATCTGTTTCTGCGATCAGAAAATGCCAGGGTTGAATATTTACCGAAGAGGGGCTGAAACGTAAAATTTCTAATAATTTTTCAAACTGTTCTTTTGGAATCTTTTTACTCGCATCGTATGCCTTGATGGTGTAACGTGTTTTTGCGGTGTGTAGGGAATCCATTTATGATTAACCAAAATAACAAAATCAGTTTATTTTACTGGATCTAGCAGGTAGGAAAAGTGTCTAAATGTGATTTGAATATAGATAAAAGTTGAATGGAATAACGATCAATAGGTCCACTTTTTAAAATCCAGGCTGCTATTTTCTTGTTCGTTAATTTCTAGAATCCATGCAGAGTCTGCTCGCCAGTCACCCAAAACAAAACGCTGTTTATTGCCCAGTGAATGAATTTCTGGACGGTGGGTATGACCGTGAATTAAAAAATCCACCTGTTCTATCACTGAATCTACAGCCTGAGCATTCACATCCATGATGTCATAGTTTTTGAGCTGTTTGGTTTCACTGCTCTTTTTACGGAAACCATTGGCAAGTTTCTGTCTAAAGCTTAATGGGGTCCGTTTCAATAAACTCAGCAGAACTGGATTGCGGATTACACTCCTAAAACGTTGATAGGCAATGTCATCAGTACAGAGGGCATCGCCATGCTCCAGACGGAATTTTTGATGGTTAATTTCCAGCGTATAGACATCAGGGAGTAGGATTCCATTAAATTGGTTGAGGAAATTTTTTCCTAAAACAAAATCACGATTACCGACCTGAAAATAAACCTGATTGCCTGCCTGATTGAACTCTTTTAAAGCCTGAACGATTTCACCTAGCCAAGGGGCGGTGTAGTCGTCCCCAATCCATGCGTTAAACCAGTCACCTAAAATATAGAGCTGGGTATTTTTATCTTGATATTGTTTTAGTAAGTCTAAAAACCCCCGAACCAGTCGAGGGTGATCAGGTGACAAATGCAAATCTGATATAAACAGATGGGTCACAAAGAATCCTGTTGGATCAAATTATTCAGAGATAATTTTAGCAGATTCAATCACGACGTTCTCTAAAGGAACATCTGCGTGATAACCACGGTTACCTGTACGTACGCCTTTAATTGCATTTACAACGTCCATGCCTTCAACAACCTTACCAAATACCGCATAACCCCAGCCTTGTGCAGTTGGTGCTGTATGGTTCAGGAAAGAGTTGTTTTTAACGTTGATGAAGAATTGGGCAGATGCAGAGTGAGGCGCCTGGGTGCGTGCCATTGCAATGGTGCCTTCATCATTGCTTAAGCCGTTGTCTGCTTCATTTTCGATTGAATCACGAGTTGCCTTTTCTTTGAAGTTTTCGTCCATGCCACCGCCCTGGATCATAAAACCATCAATCACACGGTGGAAAATCACACCGTCATAGAAACCGTCACGTACATATTCTAAGAAATTTTCAACCGTTTTTGGCGCTTTTTCAGCGTTAAGCTCAAGAACAATACGACCTTTATTGGTATTTAATTCGACTTGAGGAAAACTCATTACATTAATCTCCTAAACATGGGCTTGTGACCATGGGTTTTTGGTTGAGAGAAGCATAAGCAAACTGTAAACTACAAGGCAAGTAAAAAACGTTAAAATCTTTGATAAAAAGCAAAGATTGCGTTTTTATGTTCTATTTTTTTACCGTAAGAAGTGATTTACACCCTATGAAGCCAAATGATGTTGTTTCAGACCTGCCAAAGACCCCGACACCGAATACTCATGCCTCTGTCGATGCTGCGCAGCAAGAACAACAGGCAGGCTTGGACTTTATACGTCAGGTGATTACCGATGATTTAAAAGATGGCCGCACCCAGAAAGTGGTGACACGTTTTCCACCTGAACCAAATGGTTATCTGCATATCGGCCATGTCAAAGCAATTTGTTTGAACTTTGGTATTGCCGAAGAGTTTGACGGCGTATGTAACCTGCGTTTTGACGATACCAACCCTGATGCTGAAGAGCAGGAATATGTGGATGGCATTGCCAACGATGTGAAATGGCTGGGTTTTCACTGGAATGGTGAACCTCGCTATGCTTCAAGCTACTTTGACCAGCTTTATGCATGGGCTATTCAATTGATTGAACAAGGCGATGCCTATGTGGATTTGCAGACACCTGAAGAAATCAAGTTGAACCGCGGTAGCTTTGTGGAGCCAGGTAAAAATTCGCCATACCGTGATGCGACGGTGGAAGAAAACCTGTCTCGTTTTGAGCAGATGCGTAATGGTGAATTGGGCGAGGGTAAAGCGGTTTTACGTGCCAAAATTGATATGGCAAGCCCGAATGTACACATGCGTGATCCAATCCTTTATCGTGTGTTGCACTCAGAACACCACCAGACAGGTGACAAGTGGAAAATGTATCCAATGTATGACTATGCTCATCCATTGTCTGATGCAATTGAGGGTATTACCCATTCACTCTGTACCCTGGAGTTTCAGGACCATCGTCCGTTCTATGACTGGGTGATTGAGAAAGTGCACTCTCAGGCTGTGCCACGCCAATACGAATCATCGCGTTTAAACATTGACTATACCATCACATCTAAACGCAAGCTGCGTAAGCTGGTTGAGGGGAGTTATGTCAATGGTTGGGATGATCCGCGTATGCCAACTGTGGTGGGGATGCGTCGTCGTGGTTTTACCCCAGAGGGCTTGCGTGATTTCTGTAAGCGTGTGGGTGTGTCAAAAACCGATGGTATTGTGGATGTGGCTATGCTGGAGTTCTGTATTCGCCAGTCTCTTGAAAACACCGCAGCACGTGGTATGGCGGTGCTTAATCCACTCAAGGTCACCTTGACTAATTTGCCAGAAGAACTCGATTTAACCCATGCACGTCATCCAAACGTTGATATGGGCGAGCGCGTGATTCCCTTGACACGTGAAATCTATATTGACCGTAAAGACTTTGAAGAAGTGCCACCAAAAGGTTTCAAACGTTTAATTCCAGAGGGTGAAGTGCGTTTACGCCATGCCTATGTGATTAAATGTGATGAAGTCATTAAGGATGCCAACGGTGAAGTGGTTGAATTGAAGTGCTCAATTGACCCTGAAACTTTAGGTAAGAATCCTGAAGGGCGTAAAGTAAAAGGCGTGATTCATTGGGTATCGGCAACAAAAGGTATTCCAGCCGAAGTTCGTATTTACGATCGTTTATTTACCGCAGCTGCACCTGATGCCGATGATGATTTCCTGGCAAATCTAAATCCTGAATCATTAAAAATCGTTCAAGCGGTGATTGAACCAGCTTTGGCACAGGCAAAACCAGAAGATCGTTTCCAGTTTGAACGTGAAGGTTATTTTGTGGCAGACCAGCATGATCATGTTCTTGCAAAACCTGTATTTAACCGTATTCTTGATTTAAAGGATAGTTTCAAGGTCGAGAAGAAATAAGACTGATTTAATAATGGATACTCAACCGAGTTAAGCGATTAACTCGGTTTTTTATTTATTCATGGATTTGATATAGGCATATTCAAATTATCTAGAGCTGTTTATCCAACAGCGTGTAAGAAGTTGCCCTTGCCAATGATGTGATTGCACAAAAGCAAGCCATTTAGGGTGGAGTGGTTTATGCTAGACTATGAGGAATTGAATGTAATGTTATAAATACTTTTAACATGACACATCTTGATAGATGAAAGGAATAAATAGCGAAGATGATCGGGCGGCAGCGAAACATATTGGTAACTTTGGGAATAGATGTTTGGATTCCTCGAGAGGTCGTATGCGAAAAAAATATCGCGCCGAGCTTATGGCGAGATCAAGAGGCTGAACAGATTCAGTCCTTGCCAATACAATTCGAAACGCCAGCACAAAACAAGCCTGAGCTGCAAATAAAGCCTGAGCCTGTTCAGCCGATCACGATGGTTGAACCGCAGGATAATATTGAAATCATTGTAAAACCCAAGGCTGTTGAGATGATGCCTGACAAAGAGCAGGTTATTGTCACAACACAGGTTCAAAGCTTTGAGTTGCAAATGTATATTCTGGAAAGCTGTGCAATTTTAGTGGAAAGCAGTCGATTCAATGAAACACAGCAACAACTCTGGCACAATATTCAGAAAGCGAAACTGGGGCAGTATGCCGAGTTAAAATGGCCTTTTCCATTGGCTGATTTTCAGGAAAGCCGCGGCTTGCCCTCCTATATTCAGGGCTTTCTGGATGCGACTGCCATGAATAAAAAGATTCTATGTCTAGGTCATCTCGATTTTATCCAGCACTCTAATATTCTACATTTAGCAAGTTTAGAAGAAATGATTGCCCAGCCTTTATTAAAAAGACGACTGTGGCAACTGATGCAATAAAAGATCGGAATTGTAACAATGAAGAAAGTTGTCGTATTCAGTCAAATAGATCAAGATGTTCTAGCACGGTTACAGCAAAATTATCAGGTGGTAGTGCTCAACCCAAAACTCGGTGAGATCAATGAGCAAATCCGTACTGAAGTGGTTGATGCCGATGCCATGATTGGTGCAGGACGTTTACTCAATGAAAGCAATCTGGCACCTGCACAAAAACTCAAGATTATTTCGACCGTCTCCGTTGGTTATGATAATTATGATGTGGATTATCTGAATCAGCGAAAAATCTGGCTGGCAAATACCCCGCATGTGCTTACCGAAACCACCGCCGATTTAGCCTTTAGCTTACTTTTGAGTGCAGCACGTAAGATTCCACAACTGGATGCATGGACCAAACAGGGGCAATGGAAGCGTACCGTTTCGACTGAACAATTTGGTGTGGATGTATTTGGTAAAACGCTGGGAATCATTGGTCTGGGCCATATTGGCGCAGCCATTGCAAGACGTGGCTTTTATGGCTTTAACATGAATATTCTGTACCATAACCGCCGTGAAAAAATTGAGGTGGCCCAGGCTTTCAATGCGCAATATCGTAATTTAGACCAGCTTCTACAGCAGTCTGACTTTATTGTGGTTGCGGTTGACTTAAATCATGATTCACAGGCACTGATTGGAGAGGCACAGTTTGACCTGATGCAGAAACATGCTGTATTCATCAATATTGCGCGTGGTTCGGTGGTTGATGAAAATGCGCTTATTGATGCGTTGCAGCAAAATAAAATCTTTGCTGCGGGTTTGGATGTATATGCCAAAGAACCATTGCAAAGCTCTGCATTATTTGAACTGGCAAATGTTGTGACTGCACCGCATATTGGTTCAGCTACTGTCGAAACGCGCAAGAAAATGGTCGATCTGGCCTATCAGAATCTAATTGATGCTTTAGAAGATCGTACACCCCGTTATCTCGTCAATCCAAAATTTGAATAAATGCTTACAACTTGATTGCTGAATTATTCATCTACAGCATTTTTTTAAACTGGTGAATATTGATACACTTGCGCCCTTTGTAATTTATTTTGGGGTGTCTGCTTGTGTTTGAGAAATTGGCTGAGAAAAGTTTAAATTTAATGGGGTGGGAACTGGATAATCACTGGGACCTAGATGTGGACCAGTGTGTCATGATTGCCGCCCCACATACCAGCAACTGGGATGCTTTATATGCGCGTCTGGGATTGAAGGCATTGGGTGTCAATGTACGTCTGACCATTAAAGACAGTTACATGAAACTGCCATTTGGCCCTTTTGTTCGTGCAATGGGCGGTATTGGGATCGACCGTAGTGTGAAGCAAGCGGGGCAGGAACGTCCAAGCATGGTTCAACTGATGAGTGACCTGTTTAAAACGCATCCTAAATTGGTGATGCTGGTGACACCAGAGGGGACACGGGCAAAACAGGAGCAGTGGAAAACGGGTTTTTACCATGTCGCCATGACGGCAGGCGTACCGATTGCTTTAGCCTATATGGATTATGCCAAGAAAAAAACAGGGGTTGGAAAAATTGTCTATCCAACAGGAAACTATGAACAGGATATGGCGGAGATCATGGCGTTTTATGCCGAAATCAATGCAAAGCATCCTGAAAAATTTAGCGTTGACCAACGCTATGCGAATAACAAATAGTTTGGTTGATTTCAAAAATATAAACTAAGGCGGGATTTTCCTGCCTTTTATAACACTTCGTTGCAAATTTCTCCTATTTTCAATGCTATAGTCATTTTTTATTCATACCTTAGAGAAACCACTTGAGATCTTTATTGCTCGCATGTGGCCTTTTTGCCACCACCCAACTCAGCCATACCCAGATTTTTTTGCCTACGCAAAATATGGGTCAAACAGAAGTGCCTGACATTGGAAGCGGTATTGGTTTGCTTGATCAACAAAAAGAAAAGCTCATTGGTGAAAAGGTATATCGTGAAGTGCATCGCCAGATGCCCACCATTCAGGATGCATGGCTAGAAGATCAATTTCTACAGGTATTCTCAGGTATTTTAAGCCAAACCCAACTAGGGCAACCGATTGGACTGGTGATTATTAAAGACCCCCAGATCAATGCATTTGCCGTACCAGGTGGCTTATTTGCACTCAATACGGGACTCATTACCTCAGCAAAAAATCTTGATGAGATTGCAGGGGTAATGGCGCACGAAATAGCACACGTTGCTCAACGACATTATAGCCGTTCGCAAGAGGCATTTAAGGGACAGGGGCTATTGGCCTTGGCTGGTATTATTGTCGGGGCTGCGATTGCCTCACAGGCAGATAGTGATGTGGGTTCCGCCGTCATGCTTGGAACGCAGGCTGCCTTAATGGACAAGCAACTCAGCTATAGTCGGAATCAGGAACGTGAGGCTGACCGTATCGGCATGCAGTTTATGTACGCGGCAGGCTATAATCCACAAAGCATGGCTGATTATTTTGAAACCATGCATCGGGCAACCAGTCGAGTTAGTTTTTTGCCTGATTTCTGGCTTACCCATCCACTTACTACAGAACGTATGAGTGAGGCGCGGTTACGTGCCAATCAGTTGCCTCAAGTCAAGTCTAAAATCTATGATCTCGATTTTGACATATTAAAATGGTACACACAGGTTGTCTCAAATCAGGCGACAGAAATCCAGTTACAGGCACTGGCCAATCAGAAGAATATCGCGGGCTTATTGGCGCTTAGCAAGTTTTATCTGATGCAGGGAGACTATACTCAGGCACAGTCCAACCTTGATCTGGTCAAGATAAAATTAAAATCGCATATCCTTGTTCCCCTGATTCAAACCGATATTTATCTGGGACAAAACAAGTTCGATCAGGCATATGACAGCATCAGTTCACTACAAAAAACCATGCCTGAAAATCGGGCTTTATCCTATAAATTGGTTGAGGTTTTAATCCGCCAAGGCAAGATTGATCAGGCACAAACTCTGGTACAGCGCTTTATAAGAAAAAATCAGCGTGATATACAGGGATGGCAGCTTTTACAGCAGGCGACTAATCTGGATAAAAGTTCACCACTGCAAGCGGTAAATGTGTTGTGCTATCGTGCGGAAGCTGAATATTGGTCTGGTTATGAAGAAAATGCGATTAAATCCATGCTACATGCCCAACGTTTGGCAAAAGGTAACTTGGCAATGTCAGCAAAAATTGACTCACGCTTGAAACAGATGCAAGATGATCGCCGTATGAAAATTTAAAAATTAGGAGAAATAGAAATGATTAAAGGGCAGTGTCTATGTGGGGAAATCGAAAATAGTATTTTGTGTTATTGCACAACATTGTGCCAGTCCAATCTATTCTTATCGTACCGATTTACCGAATATCATCCGCTTGCGTTTGGGAGCGGTGACGGAGGGGCATCTTCCAGCACCGAAAGAAGAATTTTTTACTGAACATAAGCCAGATTTTATTGAATTAAGATAAAATGCTAGTGATAAGTCATATTCATTGATGAAGTTAAAAGATTTATGAAGAAGTTTGTTTTTATTATTTTGATGACGGGTTGTATGGGGAACAGTTTTGCTGCATCCATTGAGCAATATGTCAATGCTGTACATAAAATCAGGGAAAGCTATGCACAGGACTTGCGTGGATTCTTGCGTAGCCTAGACCCTCAGCTCACTCAATTTAGTCCTGAGCAACAAGCTAAATATTGTGGCATTAACCAGCGTTATATTCAGGATATGTCAGGTGCAATTGAACAAAACCGTTCATCATTACCACCGCAATATGCGAATATGAGCAGGCAGGATTTAATTAAACAAGTGGTTGAGTCTAAAGAGATGCAGATGCTTGCTAAATATAATGTTCAGTGTGATTTTAAATAGTCGAAAAACTTTGGGTTCATTGTTAAAAATGAATCCAATTTAGAAATAAATAGCGGATATAAATAAAGAGGATTTAAGCTAATTAGCTTAATTTTGCTTTAATTTTGGCAGAAACTTGTGCAGGATCGGCACGTCCGGCTATGATCGGACGTAGAGAATTCATCACCTTACCCATATCTTTCATGCTAGTAGCTTCTTGAGCAGCAATCGTTTGCTCAATGATAGAATCAAGTTCTTCCTCAGTCATAGCGGCTGGTAGAAATTGAGAAATAACCTCAACTTCGGCTTGTTCCTTACTAGCTAAATCATCTCGACCAGCACCAGAAAAGGCCTTGATCGATTCTTTACGTTGTTTAATTTGCTTTTCAATGACCGCAAGAACCTGAGCATCGTCAAGCTCAATGCGTTCATCGACTTCGATTTGCTTAATCGCTGCCTGTACACCACGAATAACCGTTACCGTTGCCATGTCTTTGGCACGCATAGATGATTTTAATACGTCGGTAATCTGGTCTTTTAAAGTGGTCATATCAGCAGTCAATCACAAATTAATTAGTAAAGGCGAGTAGTACGTACAGATTCGCGAGTCAATTTCTTTTGATAACGCTTAACTGCAGCAGCTTTTTTGCGCTTACGTTCCTGAGTTGGTTTTTCATAGAACTCACGCTTACGAACGTCAGCTAAAACACCCGCTTTTTCGCATGAACGCTTGAAACGACGGATAGCTACGTCTACTGGTTCGCCTTCTTTCAATTTAACTTGTGGCATGTAAAATCCTCTAAGATGATGGGATAGATCTAACGTACCATTACGCCAGATCACAAGTGAAGGTCAGTATTTTACTCATTTACAACTCAGATCACAAGTCTATAATAGCCCCGACATTATTTTTAAACGATGTAAAGGCAGTTAAATGATTGTTTTGGGCTTGGAAACTTCGTGTGATGAAACTGGGTTGGCACTCTATGATAGTGAACTCGGCTTGCGTGGACAGGTTTTGTATAGCCAAATCAAACTGCATGCCGAATATGGCGGTGTTGTGCCTGAACTGGCTTCGCGTGACCATGTCCGTAAAATGATTCCCCTGATCAATCAACTGCTTGAACAAAGTGGTGTTCAGAAAAACCAAATTGATGCGGTTGCCTATACGCGTGGTCCAGGACTCATGGGTGCCTTGATGACAGGCGCATTGTTTGGTCGTACTTTAGCATTTGCCTTTAATAAGCCTGCAATTGGTGTACATCACATGGAAGGGCATATGCTTGCACCATTACTTTCAGAGACTCCCCCAGAATTTCCATTTGTTGCATTATTGGTGTCTGGTGGACATACACAGTTGATGGCAGCCTACGGTATTGGTCAATATGAATTACTGGGTGAGTCAATTGACGATGCAGCAGGTGAAGCCTTTGATAAAGTCGCAAAAATGATGAAGCTACCTTATCCAGGTGGGCCAAACATCGCAAAACTTGCATTGCAAGGGGATGCCCTGGCATTTGAGTTTCCTCGTCCAATGTTGCATCAAGGTTTGGATTTTTCATTTAGTGGTTTAAAGACAGCGGTTTCTGTGCAGTTAAAAAAACTGGGTGAAGAAAACCGTGATGCTGACGTTGCTGCCTCTTTTCAGGAAGCAATTGTCGATACATTGGTTAAAAAATCGGTTAAAGCCTTAAAGCAAACAGGTTTAAAGCGTTTGGTGATTGCAGGTGGGGTGAGTGCAAATTTGCGTTTACGTGAGCAATTGGAAACCTCACTGAAAAAAATTAAGGCGCAGGTTTATTATGCTGAACCTGCCTTATGTACCGATAATGGCGCAATGATTGCATTCGCAGGTTATCAACGTTTAAAGGCTGGGCAGCATGATGGTTTGGCTGTCACTACAACGCCAAGATGGCCGATGACTGAGTTGCAACCAACCTGAAAATTGAATTGATGATTCTTGTTGGTTGATAGGGTTTAGGTCGGTTTACGTTCTTATTTTATTTAAAAATCAAACCATTATTTATATACATGGCAATGGCTTGGAATCAACGCTATTGTGTTAAAGTATTGGATAAATTATTTATTTTGATGAGCCAAAACTCATTAGCGGAGTTCAAAAGTTGAAAATTTCTTATGTTTTTACCTGTGGTCGATTAGAGTCTTTGTTTAAGATTCTAAATCTTATCCAATCTAATGAAAATAAAGAAAAAAATGATAAAGTGATTGAGCAGTTTAGAAAGGATATTTCTTTAGGGCGAACTTTTGAGGAAACTGAACTTTATCAAGTAATAGAAGACAGCGAAGAAAAAATTGTGATCAATCGCTTGAACAATATTCTTCGAGACAAACCTGCTCATCAGAATAAATTTGATTTTCAGGAATATAAAACGGGTGCCTGGTCTGAGTTTAATGACTATAAGCTGGCAGTTCGTTTCTCTAATGCCAAAACAGAGTTAAGTGAAAAGCACTTTGAAAAAACGGGTGAATACATGACCAGCCGAGGTATTGCAAAACTGACAGGTTTCAATCCAGCGAATATCAAGAATATGTTGCAACATAAAAGAGCTATCGTGAAAAAAATGCTTATCACATTGGAAAAATTAGCAAAAGAATATTGATAATCTATAAAATAAAAAAATTGATGCAGAGAAAATTTATTTTTCTGCATCGAGATTTAATTTCTGAATAATAAGAAGAATGATAGCAATTTATTCAAGATTGTTTTTACTATGGATAAAAGCTAATCCATATACAGGCCATTTCTTCTCTGACTTAAGATTATTGACTAAGTAAGCAATACACACCAATGCAATTGAACCTGATAGCACAGGGAAAAATAAGAAACCCCAGTGATATTGAATGGTATTTGCAGTTAGCAATATCACCAATGGATTAGCACCTGCGGGTGGATGAACACAACGTAAAAGTTGCATTGCTGCGATTGCACAACCGACAGAAAGAGCGATGCTCAAGGTGGGTGTACCAAAAAATTTAAGAAATAATAAGCCAATAAATGCTGAGACCAAATGTCCTAAAATTACATTTCGAGGTTGTGCCAAAGGTGAATGTGATGCGGCATATAATAGAACACAAGTGGCTCCGAAAGGTGCCATAATAAAGATATTATGGGTAAATTGACTTAAAAATAATAACACTAGAATACTTAGACTTCCCCCAACAAAACTTCTGATGAGATCAATCGATTGCGGTAAAGGTGCTAAATGTTCTTTGCCATTGAGAATTGGTCGCATTGTTTTTCCTCTGATCTTGATTTTTGCTGATCATAATCCTAAAATTATAAATAGTACAGATCTGTACTATTTTTATTGGGTAAATTTTTTATGTCAAAATCAGCTAACAAAATTTTAGATACAGCAGAGAAGCTTTTTTACGAAAGTAGTTTTGCTGGAGTGGGCGTAGATTTGATTCGGGATGAATCAGGATGCTCAAAAACTACAATGTATACTTATTTTAAAAATAAGAATCAGTTGGTTAAATCTGTTTTGGAGTTAAGAGATATTCGTTTTAGAAAAAGTCTCCAAAGTTATGTTGCTGAGGCTACAGGTCGGGAAGCCATCAATAAGATTATTGATTGGCATTTAAAGTGGTTTCAGGAAGATAATTTCAAAGGCTGTCTATTTGTACGGGCTGTTGCAGAATCACATTCCGAAAATAATGAAATTATTCAAATTTCAAAAGAACATAAAATATGGGTGAGGAATCTGATTAATCAACATATAAATGCAAATCAGTATCAAGAGATATTAACCACTATGATCTATACTCTGATTGAAGGTTTATTTAGCCGATTTCTAGTTGAAGGTTATGATAAACAAGTGGAAACTGATATAAAAAATTCAATAAATACACTATTTGAAAAATTGGTGCTGTCCTAAACAGTAGGCTCACCAAAAGAGCGAGATAACAAGGTACATGTTTTAAATGTCAATAGACCGTAATTAAAAGCTTGGTCAGTTATCACATGATTTTATGAATTGTCATTTAATGGTCATGGTTTTGTCATTTCGGAAGATTAGGCTACAGCAGTAATTTTATGGGGTAGCTATTATCATGAAGCAGAAAGTATTATTGATTTCAATTCTTACCAGTTTTACATTAATGGGCTGTGGCAGTGACCATGATGACAATCAAAATACAGCAAAAATGTTAAGTACCGAGCAGACATTAAACTTTGGCGATCGAGATTGCTGGTTGGGTGGTACAGTTAAATTGACAGGGCAAGATAAAAATAATAATGGAATTTTAGAGACTGATGAAATTCAGCAAACCACGCCGAGTTGTATCACAGAAAATGCTTTCGCTCGGGGTGTGCAGCTCACTTATCAGGTGATGGATCATCTGAAAGGTATTGCAGATGGGGCAAAGGCAGGCAATACCATTGAGTTTAGACAAGGTGGTTTCGGTTCTGATCTGGTGGCGCATCCAACCAATAAAAACCAATTTTATGCCATTACAGATCGAGGCCCCAATGCCGATTACAACTTAAATAAAGACAATGGCAAGATGTTTCCTGATCCAGCATATGTGCCGCGTATTGGTCTATTTGAAGTACAAACCAATGGCACACTGAAAAAGATCAAGGAAATTTTACTTAAGGATCGTAATGGGCAAAATATTTCGGGCCTACCTAATGCCAATTTTGGTGCAACCAAAGAAGCAGCTTACGACATTTATGGCAAATTATTAAGCCGTCAAACAGATGAATATGGTCTAGATGCAGAAGGTTTGGTTGCCATGAAAGATGGTAGCTTTTGGGTGAGTGATGAATATGGCCCACATATTGTTCATTATGATGCCAATGGTGTAGAAATAGACCGTATTAATGCTTTTGAAAAAGATACCCGCCGTATTGGTGGTTATTTACTGCCTGCGGAATTTGCCAATCGCCGCCCGAATCGTGGTATGGAAGGTTTAACCATTACACCAGATGGGAAAACCCTAGTGGGGATTATGCAATCCACGATGGATAATCCAACAACAGCAGTGAATAAATCAGACTTAACCCGTATTGTAACTATTGATCTAGAAACTAAAAAGGTGAAGCAATATTTATATAAACAGGAAGGTGGAGCAAAAGCTTATTCCAACTCTGCAATTACAGCTTTAAGTAATACCAGCTTTTTAGTTTTAGAGCGAGATGGAGATTTTTATCGAGATAATCCAAGCGCTTTTAAACGTGTTTATAAAATTGATTTGCGTAATGCAACCAATTTAGAAGATATTGCTGAAACAGCTCAGATTAAACAGGATGCTAAACTGGGTTTAACTATTGATGGACAGACTTTAGAACAATATGTTTTAGCAAAAGGTTGGGATGGGTTAAAAACACAGGGTATTTTACCCCCAACAAAAACGTTGGTTTTAGATATGATTGAGAAAGTCAAATTCCCTCATGATAAAATGGAAGGGTTGTGGCTGATTGATGATAAGCGTTTAGGTTTAATCAATGATGATGACTTTGCACTATGGGTAACTAATGGTGTTCTGGAGCAGAAATATTTAGATCAGGATAAGAAAAAAATTGACAGTAATACTTTATATATTATTGATGGATTGGATTTAAAAGCAGTACCGTAAATTTTTGAGATGAAAAAGCCATCAATTGATGGCTTTTTATTTGAGTAATTATACCATTTTTAATTGCTGCGAGCCGATCCAGTGTTTTGAGAACTGATATGCCGCACGGCCTGAACGCTGTCCTCGTGCCTGACACCATCTCAGTGCCTCAGCCCGTACTGTGTCATTATATTCCAGATCAGCTTTTCGAATATAATGTTCCACAATGTCCAGATAGAGCTGTTGATCCATTGGATAGAATGAAAGCCATAGTCCAAAACGATCAGAAAGTGAGATTTTTTCTTCAATCGCTTCCTGTGGATGCAACTCAGTATATTGCGGAACATCAACCTTGCGCACTGGTGTATTTTCGTGCATAAATTCAGGCAATAGGTGGCGGCGGTTACTGGTTGCATAAATAACGAAGTTGGTTGAACCAGATTGAAGCGAACCGTCCAAAACACTCTTTAAACTACGGTAATTTTCATCTTCCGCATTAAAGGCCAGGTCATCACAATAGACAATAAACTTTTCTGGGCGCTCGGCAATCAGTTTTTGAATTTTTGGTAAATCTGATAAATCGTCACGTTCAATTTCAATCAGGCGTAAACCCTGTGCTGAGTACGCCGTGAGCAGGGCACGTACAATGGAGGATTTGCCTGTACCACGGGAACCTGTCAGCAAAATATCATTGGCGGGGAAACCATTTAAAAACTGCAAGGTATTTTGGATAATCTTGTCTTTTTGGCGTTCAATTCCTTTTAAATCTTCCAGATACATTTTTTTAGTTTGTTGAATTGCGACCAGTTGCTGATTTTCCCAACGAAAAGCAATTGCTGAAAAATCAGTGGGTTGTCTTGGAGCAGGGAGGACTTGCTGGAGCTGTGTTAAAACACTGGATAATGACTGGAGAATAGATTCGGGTAAATCAAGGATAGCCATAAATACAAACCAAACTCAGTGATCAATAAATAGGGATACTATCACTGCTATAGTTAAAATAAAGAAAATATCATCAAGAATATGGAAATAAGCTGATTTTACCCTTGATTATTACAATAGGTTTTTGCATTGTATAAGTGCAGGATTAGAAAAATATGATGCGCATCAGGATAACGAATGCTAAATAAGGTCCAAGAAAAAAAGGATACATATCAAACATATAGAATAGATATGTTGCAGGAGCAATTACAACATGCCAGCTCTTATGAAGAATGGAGGGAAATTGCACTCAAATTGGACGAGGAATCAGGCAGGGAAGTATGGAAATATGACAATGAATCGCCTTATTTTGATGCTGAAGTTTTATCCAGGCGTTACAACCTGCTAAAAAGATATCGGCTGCATCACCGTACCCTTGACCTGATCTATATATTGAGGGATGGACTAACCTACGATTTTGCCAATATTGGCCATCCCATGCTGTTTGCTGAAACGTATATCGGCACCAAAAAAATTATAGAAAATTATGTGGATGAGGTCAGTGACTGTTTGCGTTATTTGGCATCCAGCGAATGTATAACGTTTCAGCTCAAGGAGAAAATTAAGTTTTTTGAGGAATGTCAGAAAGCCTATGGTCAGCCTGCCTTGATGCTTTCTGGTGGCGCAACTCTGGGACTGTTTCATACTGGGGTGTGTAAGGCATTGCTGGAACAGGACCTGTTGCCGAAAGTGCTGTCAGGTTCAAGTGCGGGCGCAATCATGACGGGGATGTTGGGTACCTCATCCGCTGATCAAATTCCAGAATTATTGACAGGAAAGCATTTCTTTCATGAAGCATTTCGTTTTAGAAAGGTGATGGAACTCATTAAGGGGCATGGCGGTATTGCCGATGTGATGTACCTTAAAAAATTCCTGATTCACAATATGGGAGACCTGACCTTTGCAGAGGCGTATCAGCGTTCTGGTCTGCATATCAATATTGCGGTTGCACCTTACAATGCATCACAAAACCCGCTTATCCTCAATGCCTTGACTGCGCCGAATGCTTTGGTCTGGAGTGCGGTGATGGCTTCCTGCGCGGTTCCTGTTCTGTTTCCACCCGTTCATCTGACCAGCAAGCGCTACGATGGACAGCATACGCCCTATATGTCAAACACCAAATGGGTGGATGGGAGTATGCGTAGTGATTTTCCACAAGAAAAAATGGCTCGTTTGTATAATATCAACTACACCATTGCTAGTCAGGTGAATCCGCATATTGTTCCATTTATGCAGAGTGACTTACAGCGTTATCGTAATGATGTGTTGAGCTGGCCTGAGCGGATTATCCGTCATCAGGGTAAAACCATTGCACTGGATGTGATGGATTTAACCCGCCATTATGTGGGAAGATTTTTCCCGATTCGCCGTGCCCTGGATCATGGTTATGGTATTTTAGGACAGCGCTATTATGGGGATGTCAATATTATTGCCAAATATGGACTGCGCCACTATGGTTATATGCTCAAGAACCCTCGTCCCAAGTTGTTTAAGATTTTGCAGCAGGAGGGTGAACGGGCGACCTGGCCTAAAATCGCTTCTATTGAAACCCATGCGCGTATTGGTAAAACCATTGAACATTGTTTGGCATCATTGCGCAAACAGGCAGAAAAGCAGCAGAATGAGTTTTATTACGTGGACCTTTGATTCGCAACTTCCGTTGGATGATCTTGTATTAAAAACCAAACCCCAAAGTTATGCCTTTGGACGGCGTTTATATACATTCCAGATCGAACAGCAAAAATATTGGCTTAAATTTCATCAGGCCCATAGTTATCACGTTTTGGAACATGCTTTTCTGCATGAATTGGATTTTTATCAGCAGAATTCAATCTCCAGACAGCAATTCATTGTTCCCCACCGCATTATTCAATTTGAACAATCTACACAGTTTCATGAACTTGCTTTAAGTGGGCAAGGACTAATTCTAGTAGATACCGAAAATTTCTTTAGCTGTGTGCCCAGTGATGTGGGAATAATTCAGCAGCAAATATTAAAGGCATTGGAAACTCTGGAAAATATGCACCAGCTAGGATGGGTGCATGGTGACCTTAAAGTTGAACATTTTCGTTGCTATGAAAATAGCTGTAAGCTGATTGATTTTGAGCAGAGCTTTAAATCACCTCATGCAACCCAGAATTTAACTGCCACACCGCACTATATGGCGCCAGAGCTTTTTCATGCAGAAAGGAAAACAGTTCAGAGTGATTTATATGCCTTTGGTATTATTCTGTATGAATGGCTGACTCAAATAAAATTACAAGCTAAAACCTATCATGAATGGGCGGTATTGCATTGCCAGCAACTGTATATCCAGCTTCCTAAACAGCTTGAATACTTTTTGCCCTTACTGAATGGGTTGATACAGAAGCAGGTTGAACAGCGTTTTAAGTCTGTTTCAGAGGCAAAAGACTGTCTAAACTCGACTATTTTGCTGTAAAAATAAACATAAATACTTGATTTGAATATTATATGTTCATTTGATTGGTTTTTTTAACAGAAACACTTGTCATCAAGGATGTTTCTCACTAATATGCATACCCATCGGGGGCGTGGCGAAATTGGTAGACGCACTGGATTTAGGTTCCAGCGCCGCAAGGTGTAAGAGTTCGAGTCTCTTCGCCCCCACCATATTTAAAAAGCAAGGATAACTTGCTTTTTTTATGGTTAAGTCGTTATGATTTGATCATGCTGTTATAGAGGATTGGTGTAATGGTAGCATGACGGTCTCCAAAACCGTTCGTCAAGGTTCGAGTCCTTGATCCTCTGCCAAATTTAAAAGGGATTTTTTAGGAGTCCCTTTTTTATTGCCGTAATTTTTTATCTGTATATTAAAAAAGCATTAAGTTTCAGATGCATGGTTTTTTATAAAAAGGGCTTGTCATCAGAAACGTTTATCTCTAATATACACATCCATCGGGGGCGTGGCGAAATTGGTAGACGCACTGGATTTAGGTTCCAGCGCCGCAAGGTGTAAGAGTTCGAGTCTCTTCGCCCCCACCATATTTAAAAAGCAAGGATAACTTGCTTTTTTTATGGTTAAGTCGTTATGATTTGATCATGCTGTTATAGAGGATTGGTGTAATGGTAGCATGACGGTCTCCAAAACCGTTCGTCAAGGTTCGAGTCCTTGATCCTCTGCCAAATATTAAAAAAAGCCCTTGTTTTTTACAAGGGCTTTTTTATGTTCATCTTTTCAGATGACTTTTCTTTTGAAGTGGTCTACGTGTATTCTGCTAGTCTAGAGCCACTAGTTTAATACTTTTTTGAATCCGTCAATGCGTAAGTCTTATTCTAATTCAAGGAATAAAATGTAGCTCTTATCAAAAACAGGTTTTTGGGTCGTATTGGATTAATGAGGGCCTTTGATATTTTGCAGGCCCTCATTTTTAGTGATTCATTTAATAGCTATACTTTTCAAGTTTAATTGGGTGGTAACAGCATTAAAATGGCATCATTCAGCAACTGGGCAATCTCTTCCCGTATTTCAGTATCATTCAACTGTTTATCAAATATCAGGCTTTTACCATTGGCCAAGTGCTGTAGTTGTTTTTCAAACGCTTTAGAAACACAAACAGGTTCGCCATTTGCCCAAAACTCTAATGATCCATTTTGCTGTCTGTAAAGTAGTTTCATCGCTGGTTCCAGCATCAGTGCATAGCCTGCATCCACGATTTCAATCAGGTCATTTGCCTCAATTTCTTCTGGTTCAGGAATATTGTCTGGATATTTGACTTCGCTCATATATGCCATAATTGCAGCATCAAATTCAGGCGCCTGACAGAGATAATCGAGTAACTGGTTTTTTAAATAGCTAAATTCGCTATCGTTGATTTCACCGATTGTCGTTGCAGGCTGGCGGGGAATATCCAGCAAGGGATTTTTCAGTAAGCTATTTTCTGCAAACTGGTCACTGATTCGATCCATCATTTCTGCGAGGTTGGGCATACGGAAACCAAATGAAAAAGTCAGGCATTCATCTTCCGCAACACCGTAATGGGAAAGTCCAGGTGGTACATAAAGTAAATCACCTGGTGCAAGAACTTCATCAAAATGAACATCCATTTCAGGCAATAATTTTAAAGGTTGATCTGGCACAAACTCGGTTGATTCGTCACACATTTGACCCAACTGCCAGCGGCGATGACCATGTCCTTGTACCAGAAAAACATCATAAAAGTCGAAGTGTTTGCCAACTGATCCGCCTTTGGGTGCGTAGGACACCATAATGTCATCACGTCGCCATTGCGGAATAAAAGGAAACTTTTTCCAAAGCTCTGAAATATCAAAGGAATAGTGATCAATCGCTTGAACTAAAATTGTCCATAAATTTGGCAGTTTTTGAAAATCACCTCTGGTTAAAGGTGAGGATTTAACGTGCCATTCATTTGGGTTCTTGTTTTTTTGACGGATCAAACGTGCGCTGACGTGCTCTTCCAATGCCAGTTCCTTAACATCATCAGGTTCAATCAGCCCAACAATTTCGGGCATTGCGTTACGCACCAGCAGTGGTTTTTTTTGCCAGTATTCAGTTAAAAATTGTTCTGCGGTAATACCGCCCAATACCGTTAAAGGTTGTGACATGATGATGAAGCCGAAAATAAATCAATAACGTGTATTGTCCCTTGAGTTGAAAGGCGGTGCAAGCCTTGTATCACAGCCAACAAACCCTAATTTTGATCAATCAGTTCGGGATTCATTCACAGCTTCTTAAAAACACAGTATGCTAAAGCGGCTATAAGGAGTATCCATGTATCAAGTATTGGCAAGAAAATACCGTCCACGTAATTTCAATGAGTTAGTGGGGCAGAATCATGTCTCCCGTGCGTTGACCAGCGCATTGGAGCGTGGAAGATTGCATCATGCTTATTTATTTACAGGGACGCGTGGTGTGGGTAAAACCACAATTGCCCGTATTTTAGCCAAATGCCTGAACTGTGAAACAGGTGTGACCTCAACCCCATGTGAAGTTTGTGCCACCTGTAAGGCCGTGAATGAAGGGCGTTTCATTGATTTAATCGAGATTGATGCTGCGTCACGTACCAAAGTTGAAGATACCCGTGAGTTACTGGACAATGTTCCTTATGCACCAACTCAGGGTCGCTTCAAAGTCTACCTGATTGACGAAGTGCACATGCTTTCAACGCATTCATTTAATGCTTTATTAAAAACGCTGGAAGAACCGCCAGAGCATGTGAAGTTCTTGTTTGCAACCACCGATCCACAGAAATTACCCATTACGGTGATTTCTCGTTGTTTGCAGTTTACCCTGCGTCCTTTGGCTGTTGATGAAATTACCACGCATTTAACCGCTATTTTAAATAAAGAACATATTGAAGCTGATCAGGATGCGATCTGGCAAATTGCTGAATCGGCACAGGGTTCATTACGTGATGCGCTGTCTTTAACGGATCAGGCCATTGCCTATGGTCAGGGAGCTGTACATCATCAAGATGTCAAAGACATGCTGGGGCTGATTGACCGAACCATTATTTATGACCTGATTTTAGCAATTCATCACAACCAACAAGCGCATGTCAGCCAGTTGTTGTTGCAGTTTAGGCAACAGGCTTTAGATGTTTCTCTGGTTCTGGATCAGTTGGTTTCAACCTTGCATGAGTTGGCGTTGTTGCAGTATCTGCCTGATCTTGCCTTGAAATACAGTGAAGAAATCAATCGAAAAATTCTACATTTGTCCAAACTGATTTCTGCTCAGGATTTGCAGCTTTACTATCAGATTGCATGTAAGGGACGATCTGATCTGCAACTTGCAGTCACGCAAGAGCAAGGTTTTGAAATGTGTGTCTTGCGTTTGCTCGCATTTAGACCGTTATCTGCTGGTGAAATTACTGTTGGGGGCACAAACCCACAAAATATTGTAGTTTCTCATCAGCAAGTCGTTTCAACTGAGCCAAGTCCAGCAGAAATTCAGCAATTGCAGCAAGTTACTATTGTTGAAGAACAGCTTGTGGTTCAGCAGGAAATGGTTAGTGTTGAACCTGAACCTGAACCTGAACCTGAACCTGAACCTGAACCTGAACCTGAACCTGAACCTGAACCTGAACGCATTATTCAGAATGAAAATGTTATGGTTTTTGATGCAGCGGATGGGCAACTGATTGGGTTGGATCATTCAGCTATCCATCAGCAAAATGCTCATTCCAGTGAATTCAAAGAATCAGATGAGGTATTGATTTTTCCCGTAGAAGAACAAACTGAAGTTACACAAATCATCAATCAAGCACCTGAGCCAAACGTTAAGGCTGAACCTGAATTGTTTGAAGAAACATTTATTGCTACGGAACAGCAAATTGACAACCAATTTGCCATGCCTGTGGTTGATGTAGTTCAACAGGTTGAAACGATGCATTTGGCAGACCAAGCTAATCTCATGCCTCAAGATATTCTTAAACTTCGTGAACAGGTTTTGGAGGGTGAGTGGAATCTGGATAAATGGGAATACTGGTTTAGAAATAGTGAACTTTCGCCAGCCGTCCAGGAGTTGGCACAGCATGGCATCATGCAGGGGCATATTAATGGCTCATCTGTGTTTCATATTCCGCAGAAATACGAGGGCATGTTGTCACAATTAAGGCAGGCGTTGGAAGATGCACTTAAGTCACAGTGGCCGAATACGCAGTTTAATGTGCAATATCAAGATATTGATTCGATAACACCTTTTACCATGCAGGTCATGCGTAAGGAAAAGGCGTTTCATCGGGCTGTTGAGTTATTACAGCAGGAACCTGCCATTAAAAGTTTAATTGAAACCTTTGATGGTGAGTTACAGAATATTCAACTCAAGTCCTGATGCTTGAGTCCCCTTAAATTTAATATTTGGCTTGTGGTTTCTATCTAACTGCTTGTTGCAAATACTTATTAAACATACAGAATTGTCTATTTATTTTAAGTAATTAAGGGCTGGTGCATAGTAGAACCAAAAAAATTATGTTAAAAAAAGAAAGCGAATAATATACTGAAAATAAGGAAAAATAATAATGCGTCGTTTGCCTGTTTATATTTTATTGGATACTTCGGGGTCAATGCGAGGAGAGCCAATTCATTCCGTGAATGTTGGATTGCAGTCGATGCTTAGTGCATTACGGCAAGACCCTTATGCACTGGAAAGTGTGCATTTAAGTATCATTACCTTTGATTTAGAAGCAAAGGTCTATTTGCCACTGACCCCACTCGATCAGGTTCAATTGAACAATATTGATGTGCCAAGTGCAGGGGCAACCTTTATGGGCGCTGCTCTGGAGTTGTTGGCAGAACAAGTGAGCCATCAAATTCAAAAAAGTAGCGATGAAATTAAAGGGGACTGGAGACCTTTATTATTTGTCATGACAGATGGCTCACCCTCAGATGTGTATGCATATCAGCAAGCAGTTTCTGTGATTCAGCAATTAAACTTTGCCAGTATTGTTGCCTGTGCGGCAGGGCCCAAAGCCAAAACTGAACATTTATTGCAACTGACAGATAAAGTTGTGGTATTGGATACCATGGATGCTGCATCATTTTCAGGATTCTTCAAATGGGTATCGGCAAGTGTGGTGGCAGGCAGCAGCAGTGCAGGCATTTCAAGCTCGATTTCATTGCCACCACCACCGCCTGAAGTGCAACTGGTTTTATAGATAACAGTCTAAATTATTAAGGATATTCAGCTAGATGCGACGTTTACCTGTTTTTTTTGTGTTGGATTGTTCTGAATCCATGGTGGGGAAAAATATTGAGCAGATGCAGCAGGGTATTCAACTCATCATGCAGCAGTTACGCAAAGACCCTTATGCCCTGGAAACAGTATATGTGTCAATGATTGCCTTTGCGGGAATTGTGCGTACCTTGGTGCCTTTGGTGGAAGTGTTTGCTTATTATCCAGTGAAATTACCTTTGGGCGGTGGTACACACTTAGGTAAAGCGCTGGAACATTTAATGAATGAGTTTGATCGTCATTTGATTAAGACCACAACAGAAACCAAAGGTGACTGGAAGCCAGTCGTATATTTATTCACTGATGGTCGACCAACCGATGAATGCAAGGATGCAATTTATCGCTGGCAAAAAAAGTATGCCCGCCGTTGTACACTGATTGCACTGGGAATGGGTAGAAATGTCGATTATCACACTTTAAAGCAACTGACGGAACACTGTATAGCCTTTGATGAGTTGAATGAAAAAGATTTCCAAAAGTTCTTCCAATGGATCAGTGCCTCAGTCGTCGCGCAAAGTAAAAGTGTGGGAGATGGTGAACAGCAGCAACATCTACCGCCTTTGGATGAGCGCTATATGCGTCTGGTTAAAGATGTTCAGCCACGAACTTTGCTGGATGAGCAGTGTGCAACTTTTGTTGGGCGTTGTGGAAAGTTAAATCGCCCTTATTTGATGAAATTTGAACGTGAAATTCAGTATCAGGCCCCTAAAGACTTAGATATTAACCTCAATTTGTATCACTACCAACTGAAAGAGTGCTGCAAAATTGATGAGGATTATTTTACCTGGTCAGATCAAAGCCAACACCAACAGCAAATCAATACCACTTTGCTTGAAGGCACGCCTGAGTGCCCACATTGTTTGGCAGAAACGGCATTTGCCATGTGTGGCTGTGGTCAATTAATGTGTTATGACGGTTTTAGTGAAGAAGTTAGTTGTCCGTGGTGCCGCCGTCAGGTGAGTTTTGGCTATGGCGGTTCGGATGGGTTTGATGTGCAGCGTGGTCGAGGCTAAGACATCTGTCTTAAAGGTAAAAGGAAATTTTGTTTATGCTTCAGCCATTAACACCAGAATTACAACAGGCTTTTGCTGATACATTGGCACAACTTTTAAGCAATACAACCCAGCCATCGACTCAGATGCAAGATCAGGAGTGGTGGCAGAAATGTGTGCAAAATAAGCGTCTTTATAATGCCTACCATGATTTGGCAGAACAGCTTTATGATGTGCTGGGGTTCCAACTGGAACAATTGCCAGACTTTCAGGGATGTTTGTTACAACAGATATTGCAACAGGGGCGCTTGGCGATTTATGCTCCTGTGCAAAATAGCCTATGTGAAAAGCATGGGGTGTCAAAAAATGCTGTAGAATATCTGGGCTTTTATCCACAGCCTGATACCGTTCAAGCAGAATCTGTGCACCTTGAATCAGAACAGAAACAACCTTTGACAGCACCAAATAATGACAATCAATCCATATTATCCGAAATCACAGATTTGTCTGACTCTAATTCGGTTGTGCCTACACATTTACCGTTGGTTGTAACGACTCCAATCATTGAAAAACAATCCAGCCCTATTCCAGACAATACCTCAACACCCCTGCAAACTGGGGTAAAAACGGTGAAAAAGATGCCTCACTTTCAGATTCCCAACGCTAGAGTGGGACAGGACTATCAAGCCAGCATTCAAATGCAATATCCCGTGAAACAGGATGTGCAGATTCATCATGAAAGTGTCAGGATTCCTGAAAATCTGGGTATTTGTTTTGATGCGGTGACACAGCAACTTTCAGGCATACCCACACAGGCAGGTGAATTTAAACTCATTTTTCAATATAAAACGGCAAATGAGCAGGCAGGATGGTTGTCAGGGGAAGTCACGTTTATTGTCACGGCTGACCCGCGTAGTTTATGGCAGGTGAATGAGCCTGATCCAAATGCGATGTATTGGAAAGCAAATAATCATTGTCAATTGATTAAGGCGGCAGATTTTAATATTGCTGCGTGTAGTCAGCGAGGACGTTCACATGAACATGCAGGAACGTTCCGTGATGATGACTTTTTTATTGCACAGGTCGCGGATAGTAATTGGTCGGTATTGGTTGTGGCAGATGGTGCAGGAAGTGCCGAATTTTCCCGTGAGGGGTCGAGGGTTGTGGTGAATACTGTTGGTGAGTATTTAAAAGCTTTCATGCAAAAACAATCAGGTGAATCTGACCGATTGCTGGCACAGTGGCAAATCGGAGCCAATGATGATCCTGAAACCAAAAATGCAGCGCATCAGTTAGGCAATCAATTTAGTGATGCGTTTTATTCAGCCGTAACAGAAGCCATTGAACAAATTGAACATGAAGCCACTCGACAAGGTGTTGCTTCTAAATTGTTTGCTACAACATTATTGTTTGCAGTGGTACGGCAACAAGACAATAAAACCTTTATAAGTAGTTTTTGGGTCGGTGATGGAGCGATTGCAGTTTATGGTAAGGACCGCGTGCGGTTAATGGGTAAACCTGATGGGGGGGAATTTGCAGGACAAACCCGCTTTTTAGATTATGGTTGTTTGGTACGAGATTTTAAACAGCGAGTCCATATTGGCTATTTTGATGACGCTCAGGCAGTAATTCTCATGACTGATGGGATTTCTGATCCACGTTTTGAAACGGATGCAGGGCTGGAAAATCAACAAAAATGGCAGGCACTTTGGCAAGAAATTGAACCACACTTACAACAGGAAAAACCTGAACAGGCTTTACTGGAATGGTCAAAATTCTTTAGTGCAGGACATCATGATGATCGAACATTGGCGATTTTATGGCAAATGCTACAAGATGATCAAATAAGTAATATGACTGTACCAGATGACTCAGTAGGGGTGCTAGATGAGTAAAGTCATTCAATGTCAAACGCTCGATGGCCGTCCAATCGCTTTTGTAGATGAAGTGATTGGTTCGGGTGCGATGAAAGATGTCTATTTTTCGCCTGATAAATCTTACGTTGTATGTTTTTTTAGCAAGGAAAAAAACCATTTTTATCAGTCTCAGGCTGAACTGGAACGGCAGAAAGATCGGTTAAAAGAAATTGTGGGCAATAAATGGCAAGGTATTTTTAACGGTGCGGGTGGTGATTACTGGAAAAATGTGTTTTGCTGGCCTGATGGCTTGGTGGAATACAATGGTTTGCTTGGGATTACAGCACCTACCTATCAAAAACCATTTTTCTTTGAGTTTGGTTCTAAAAATAATGATTTTTTGGGGATTAAAGGGAAAGAAAAAGAGGGAAAATGGTTTGCCAGTGCCAATAACCAGAACCGCTTTCTGGATGAACGAGAAAAAGGCACATGGCTGAACTATCTCAAGATTTGTATTTTAATTGCGCGTGCAGTGCGCCGTATGCATGCGGCTGGTTTGGCCCACTCCGATTTGTCCTATAAAAATATTTTGATTGACCCTGTCATGGGGCGTGCTTGCGTTATTGATGTTGATGGTTTGGTTGTGCCAGGCAAATATCCGCCTGATGTGGTGGGAACACCAGATTTTATTGCGCCTGAAGTGGTGATGACCAACCATCTTAAAAAAGATGATCCCCAACGGCATTTGCCCAATATCATGACGGATCGTCATGCTTTGGCTGTGCTGATTTATATGTATTTGCTCTATCGCCATCCATTACGTGGTGGCAAAGTACATGATGTCAATGACCCACAAAAAGATGAAAATCTGGCAATGGGTGAAAAAGCATTATTTATTGAACACCCAACGGATGCAGGTAATCGGGTTAAAGTGGCGCAGGTTCGTCCGAGTGCCTTGCCATGGGCAGATCCCGAAAAAATTCCATTTACGGTGACAGGGCCGTATTTAAAGGAACTCTTTCTACAGAGTTTTGTTACAGGTTTACATCAACCGCAGCAGCGTCCATCTGCCAATGACTGGGAAACGGCGTTGGTGAAAACGGTTGATTTAATGCAGCCATGCCTAAATTCAGATTGTGGTCAAAAATGGTATGTATTTGACAACAGCACCAAACCTGTATGCCCATTTTGTGGCACGGCATTTCACGGCAAATTGCCTGTATTAAACCTATATTCGGCACGCAGAGAGGGTAACTTTAGGCCTGATAATCACCGTTTGATGGTCTGGACAGGCCAATCAATTTATCAATGGCATGCCAATAACTTAATTGCGCCAAATGAACGTTTAAGTGTAGAGCAAACCAAACGGGTGGGTTATTTTATTTTCCATCAACAGCAATGGTGGCTGGTTAATGAGAATTTACCTGAACTGATGGACGTGGCAAGCAAAGAGATTATTCCGATAGGTGGAAAAATTGAATTGACCGATGGCAAGCAGATTTTATTGTCACGCCAAGATGGCGGACGCTTAGTGGTTGTACAAATGGTGCAATGTGAATGAATGCAACTTTACAAGTGATGGGAACAAATACAGAAATGAATATCGTTGAAAACTCTATTGGAATCTGGTTTACCCAGGCCCATTCCTGTCAGCGAGATTTAATTTTTGCAGCAAAACATACACCTTTTAATCTGCCTATTCATGTGGTGGCCTCCCATCCCGATTGGCGGCCTGAAATCACGTCTGTTGCAGATATTGCGTTACAGGAACCTGCTTTAGCTGAGCGAGTGGAATGGGTGCTACAACAGGCACAGCGCCTAAAGGTAAAGCTAATTATTGCAGGGCGTTTTGGACGAATTTATCTGGAACAGAAACACCGTTTTGAGGCTTTGGGCATTCGGATTATGGCTGGCTGCGATCACATGGAGCAGATTGCCCAATTACATGATAAATCAGTATTTACCCAAACCTGTTTAGACCATCAGATTGCGGTTGTCCCTGCCACCACTGTATATCATGCTGAAGAGTTGCAAGCCGCCTATGAAAGCTGGTCGAAGAAAGGTGAAGTATGTGTAAAGCCTGTGACAGGTGTATTTGCATCAGGTTTTTGGCATCTGGATACAAAGGCGACATCATTTGATATGTTTGCCAATAGTCAGAATTTTAGGGCGCATCCACAAACATTTATTGAAAGTTATCGACAATCACCCAATCCGCCTGCCTATTTGGTGATGCCATTTTTATCGGGTCAGGAATGTTCAGTGGATATGTTTTGTGTGCATGGGCAAGTCCGATGTGCGGTTGTCCGTTGTAAACAGCGCGGTGGCTATCAGCAACTGAAACTCGAAGATGAGGCCATTGAACTGGCTAGACAGGTTGCTGAATTGTTTGGCTGTGATGGTTTGGTGAATATGCAGGCCCGTTATAATGATCGTGGGCAATTATTTATTTTGGAAGTTAATCCTCGCCCTTCGGGTGGAATAGGGCACACATTCTATAGTGGTGTCAATCTGGTACACGCTGCTATTGCAGAAACATTCGGATTGGATTATCAGCCTGAAAAAATTGAAAATACTGTCATGGTTCGACATATTAGCCAAAGTGTTTGTGTGGTATAAAGAACGGTATAAATATAATTTTTAAGCTAGATTTAAGATAAATATGGTTGAGATTGAATTACAGAGGGGAGTATTAAGCTTACAACCCAATGACAATAGCCACTGGAAATGGCAGGATTTATTGGGTTTTGCCGAGCGCATTAATCCAAAGCGTGCATTCTTATTTGTATCAAAAGTATTAGGGCGGCATATTCCCGTCAGTCCTCACATTATGCGCCATGCCTTTACTGATTTGGCTGAGCTGGTTCCTGATGATTTACCTGAACCTGTGTTGGTTATTGGCATGGCGGAAACGGCGGTTGGGCTGGGCGCAGGCGTTCATCAGGTGTTGCAGCAACGTTATCCTGAAGCGATTTATGTGACAACAACACGCCATCCAGTACATGGTGCGCCATTACTGGCACGTTTTTTAGAAGAACATAGCCATGCACAGGATCAATTGTTATATGGTTCACCTGATGCAGAGCTTCAACAACAGATTCTAAACAGCAAAAGCATTGTACTGGTAGACGATGAAGCATCAACTGGCAAGACCTTTGTCAATTTAATCCATGCTTTACAACAGGCAGGGCTGAATCAAATTTCTCATGTGGTGACTGCCACGCTGGCAGATTGGTCATCAGGCATTCATATTGCCGATCTAAACTGTCAGTCTGTGGCATTAATGACAGGCAAATGGCAATGGCGTGATGCTGAGCATCCAATCCAGATCAATATGCCAAAGGTCGATACAGTTGCTTTTGGCGCGTTTGCTACTTTAGCAGAACCGACTTGGGGACGTTTACCCATTCAGGACAGTGGCGCGCATATTCGGTTGGCGGTACAGCCTGATGAACGTATTTTGGTGCTGGGCAGTGGCGAGTATGTCTGGTCTTCTTTCTTGTTGGCAGAGTATTTGCAGCAGCAAGGCGCAGATGTGAAATTTAGTGCAATTACCCGTTCACCGATTGCTGTGGGACATGCCATTCAGTCTGCTCTGGCATTTTCGGATAACTATGGTTTAGGTATTCAGAATTTTGTCTACAACATCAATCCACAGGATTATGACCGAGTGTTGATTACTGTCGAAACCGCAACACATTCAGTCGCGAAAAGCCTACTTGAAGCGTTGCCAAATGCCGAAGTGATCAGTGCTGTGGACTATCCTCATCAAAATTTTAACTTGTGTGTTGTAAATGACTGATTTTTTATTTGACTCCAGTGAAATTCGTACACCCTTAATGCTGGTGGATCTGGATGACACGTTGTTCCAGACCCATCGCCGCATTACACCTGAAGCTGACTTTAAAATGGTCACCACAGATAAACAGGGACAAGCTCTGGCCTATATGAACCCGATACAACAGCATTTTGTACAGTGGCTATTTCATAGTACCCATGTGATTCCAGTGACTGCACGCTGTGCCGAGGCTTTATCCCGAGTTCATTTACCCTTTCAGTATGGGGCGGTCTGTTCTCATGGTGGAACAGTGCTGAATGCGGACCTTAGTGTCAATGCTGAATGGCATGGAGAGATGCAACAGGCTTTACAACCCTATCAGACACGTCAGGAAGCCCTGATTGAAGCTGTGCAGCAGCATTCCAGACATTTTGGTTCAATTCGGACATGGGTGGTTGAGGATCAGGGATTGGGGTTGTATGTTGTGGCAAAGCAAAATACAGAAAATGACAATCCCTATGCACCGAATTTTTTGCCCCAGTTGCTCAATAGCCTTGATGTGAATTTATTGTCAGGTTTTTACTTCCATTTAAATGGCAATAACCTGGCATTGATTCCACAGCCTGTGAGTAAGGCCAATGCGGCCAGGTTTCTTTTGCAGCAACTTGGCGCACAACAACGCCCAATTTTAGGCTATGGCGACAGTTTGTCGGATGTTGAGTTCTTGAATTTATGTCACTGGTGGGGAATGCCAAACCATAGCCAGTTGAATCGTTGGGTAAAACACAATCTAACGCAGCAATATAAACAAGAAGGGTATTATGGCGATTACCAGTAAACCAAAAATTAGTAGGGAAAAAGCATCAGAACTCATTTTAACACAAGGGTTTAGTGGAAGTTATCAGCCTGAGCAAGTCACATTTTTATTAAAACGTACCCAAATTCGACCAACAGACACATTGGAAAAGGAACGCCTGATTCAATCAGGTGAAAAACATTATTCACAGATGATTGGTCAGGAGAATCCACCTACTGAACGTCATTTACAGTTATTTGAACAGGCAATGCAGTATGGGCAGCAACGTTTGGCAAAAGAAGTGCAGCAATTGGCACAAACACTGTCAGCAGAGTTTGCCGAATCCATTGTTCTGGTCAGTTTCGTACGTGCTGGTGTGCCATTAGGTGTACTACTTTATCATGCATTGCAGGATATGGGACGTGACTGTGTGCACTATGGCATCAGCATTATCAGGGATCGTGGTATAGATTTTGCCGCACTTGAAACGATTATTGCCAAGCATGGTCATCAATCTTTGGTTTTTGTGGATGGCTGGACTGGAAAGGGCGCCATTCAGAAAGAATTGCAGCGAAGTCTCGCAGATGACCCTCGTTTCATTGATCGACCTTTGCCCTTGGTGGTGTTGTCAGATATTGGTGGATGTGCTTGGTTGGCAGCCAGTGGTGAGGATTGGTTGATTCCATCAGGTGTTTTAGGCTCAACTATTTCAGGATTAATTTCCCGTAGTATTTGTGAGAATGAGGCTTTGCAATTCAACGAGGTTGAGGAAAGTAATCTTGGTCAGTGGCATGGCTGTATTGAATATACGCATTTAAACAGCTTTGATATGTCACAATCATTTGTTGGACAAATCAATCAGATACGCCGAAAAATTAAATCAGAACAAAATGCTGTTTGGACAAGCGCCCAACAGCAATTACAAAAACGGCAGAGCCAAGCTGTGGTTAAACAGTTGGCAGAACAGTATCAAATTACCAATATCAATCGGATTAAGCCAAGCATTGCTGAAGCAACACGGGCGATTTTAAGGCGTGTACCTGATCTGGTTCTGTTAAGGGATGCGAATGACGCTGACACGGCATTATTACGTCATTTAACAGAAGTGACACAGACACCAGTCAAGGTGGTCGGTGATCAAATCGCACCTTATCGAGCAATTACCCTTATTCAGAAACTGGGAGCAGGTTGATGTTATCGGCATTATCTTTAGGTGCAACACTTTATATGCCTGCGACCAGACCCGATTTATGGCAAGTGGTGAATGGGGAAAAGTACCCTGAGTTACGTTCTCTGGTCATCTGTCTGGAAGATGCGGTTTCCGAACATGAGGTTGAGGCTGCAAAAGTCAACTTAAGGCAGTTGTTGCGACAGGTTCAGGATCAACCACGTCAAGCACAACATCCTAAAATCTTCATACGCCCTCGCCATATTGCAATGGCGGAAGAATTGGCACAGTGGCAGGAACTGATCATGGCGGATGGCATGGTATTGCCAAAATTCTGCTTAAATCAATTACGACAATGGCAGCAGATATTGCCTGACTTTATTCAGGTGATGCCAACACTTGAAGATGCAGAAACCTTTGATATGGGCGCTATGCGTGAATTACGTCAGGCATTGCAACAGGACTTTCGTCAGGTTCTGGTGCTGCGAATAGGCGGCAATGATTTACTCAACTGTCTGGCTGTGCGCCGTCCAAGTGATTTGACCCTGTATCAAACGCCTATTGGGGTATTAATTGCAAATCTGGTGGGGCAGTTTTTACCTTATGGCTTTGCACTGAGTGCGCCTGTCTGTGAGCATTTTACTCAGGTGAAGTTATTGCAGGACGAGTTATATCTGGATTTACAACATGGTTTATCTGGAAAAACCATTATTCACCCTGCACAGATTGCGATTGTGCATCAGGCCTATCAAGTCAATGAGATTGAATTGAAACAAGCTCAGGATATTTTAAGAGATTCTGGTCAGGCTGTATTCGCCTGTCATGGAAGTATGCTGGAGCCTGCTACACATCGCCGTTGGGCAGAACGTATATTAGAGCGATCACAAATATTTGGCATGAAGCAATAACACTAAAAAAAGAGGATAATGAATAATGCAACAATTGACTGCGGGTGCAAATCTGGTACTGGCACAACCTCAGTGTCAGATTAAAATCAAAACTGCATTACCTGCACATATTGATTTAGATGTAAGTGCATATTTACTCAATGCCCAAAACAAGGTTCGTGGTGATGCGGACATGATTTTTTATGGACAGAAACACACTCTAAACCGTAGTGTTGAGTTAATTGAGGCAAATGCTAAAACACCTTATTTGGCGCAATTCAATTTAAATACCCAATTGCTGGATCTGGAACTGAATAAGATCGCTTTGTGTGCCACCATTGATGGACAGAGTGCAATCAATGCGCTTCAGAATATTGAGGTTGAGTTATGGCAAAATGGACAATTAAGTGCCACAGCGATTGTCAATAGTGCTGAAAAGACTGAAAAGGCCCTCATTTTGGCAGAAGTATATCGTTATAAGGATCAATGGAAATTCCGCTTTGTCAGTCAGGGTTTTAATGGTGGATTAAAACCCCTTGCCGAATATTTTGGTGTTGAAATCAACGATCAACCCAACACGCCGCCGCCAGCACCTGTTGCTACACCGCCTCAGTCTAAAATAAACCTCAGTAAAATTACGCTGGACAAAGGCAACAGTCGAATTAATTTAACCAAACAGACACAGGGTTTTGGTGAGATTAAGATTAATCTCAACTGGAATCAGCGTTCTATACAGCCCCAATCGGCAGGCTTCTTTAAAAAACTGCTCAACCAGAATCAGGGAATTGATCTGGATTTAGGCTGTCTGTTTGAAATGCAGGATGGCACCAAGTCGGTGATTCAGGCTCTGGGCAATCGCTTTGGGGATTTTAACGGTTTTCCATTTATTCAGCTTTCTGCGGACGACCGTACTGGTGCATTACAAGGTGGTGAGTGGCTGAGGATCAATGGTCAATACTGGCAAGAAATTCGCCGTGTCGTGTTATTCGCATTTATTTACGAGGGTGTGCCCAATTGGGCTGCAACAGATGCTGTGGTCACCATTTTTGTGCCAGACCAGCCTCCTATCGAAATTCGTTTAACTGAGGGGCAGCCTCTGGGTATGTGTGGCATTGTCGAACTAACGAATCAGGCTGGCAATATTCAGGTGCAGCGACATGTTCGTTATGTACCTGGTCATAAAGAACTGGATCAGGCTTTTGGTTTTGGCCTGCGCTGGGTAGCAGGTAGTAAATAAAAACCTATTGACTTTTAACTCCAATTAAATTTCTATCATGATGCAATGAGGGAGAGAAAATATGGCAATTAGCTTAAATAAAGGGGGAAATCTTTCCCTAAGTAAAACAGATCCAACTTTGGTCCGTATTTTAATTGGTCTGGGCTGGGATGAGCGTGCAACAGATGGTGCTTCATTTGACTTGGATGCTAGTGCATTCTTATTGACAGCATCAGGTCGAGTTCGCGGTGACCATGACTTTATTTTTTATAACCAATTGAAATCGCAGGATGGCTCGGTTGAGCATACGGGTGACAACCGTTCAGGTCAGGGCGATGGTGATGATGAGTCTTTAGTGGTTGATTTATCTAAAGTTTCTCCTGAAATTGAAAAGATTGCCATTACGGTCACCATTCATGATGCCCAAAGTCGTGGACAGAATTTTGGACAAATTGCCAACGCTTTTATCCGTGTCGTCAATCAGGATTCAGGCATAGAAATTGTTCGTTTTGATTTGGCTGAGGATTATTCAACCGAAACCGCCATGGTATTTGGTGAGGTCTATCGTCATAATGGCGAATGGAAATTTAGAGCAGTCGGTCAGGGCTATGCGGGCGGACTTGCTGCAATGTGTCAACAATATGGTATTCAAGTTGGCTAAAACCGATATCTCAAAGCAGACAAGATGTATGTTTTGAGATTTTTTTTGAAAGGGTAACAATGAAACATTTTCGTTTCTCAATTATTTTTACCGTGATTTGTCTGGCGTTATCTGCATGGTGGGGCTTCAGTCATGGACCAGAGGCAGGGGTGCAGGCAATGCTTCGGGTATTGCTGATCACTACGATTTTGGCTGTGATGGAAGTGTCGCTATCTTTTGATAATGCTGTGGTCAACGCATCAATATTGCGTCACTGGGATGAATTCTGGAAAAAAATCTTTTTAACTGTCGGGATTCTCATTGCCGTTTTTGGTATGCGCCTGATTTTCCCAATTGTAATTGTGGCCATAACCGCAGATATGGGAATGGTCGAAGTTGTCCAGATGGCACTCAACGATCCAGTTCAGTATTCTGAAAAGTTATTGGCCCACCATGCGGAAATTGCTGCCTTTGGGGGCATGTTCCTGCTTTTGGTTTTCCTCAACTTCCTGTTTGATGATGGTAAGGACACGCATTGGTTTCATTGGCTGGAATCACGTTTAGCAAATTTAGCGAATGTTCCCGCCATGTCAGTTTTCGTTGCAATGATCGCCCTTCTCATTATGGTGGGTTTTGTTGCGCCAGAGACGAAATTGGTGGTGGCGATTGCAGGCATCTGGGGTATTGTGGTTTATGTAGGTGTTCAGGCACTTGGGCATTTACTTGAAAGCAGCCAGTCAGAAGAGGCAGAGGAACCACAGGAAAGCGTAACTAAAGGTGCATCAAGTACGGTTGTCAAGGCTGGTATTGGTGGTTTCCTTTATCTGGAAGTGCTGGATGCCTCATTCAGTTTTGATGGTGTGATTGGTGCTTTTGCAATTACAACTGATGTTGTTGTGATTATGCTTGGTCTTGCGATTGGTGCAATGTTTGTACGTTCCATGACCATTTATCTGGTGGAAAAAGGCACATTGGAAGCCTTTATTTATCTGGAGCATGGTGCAATGTATGCAATTGGAATGCTGGCAGCAATTATGCTATACACAGGTACAGGTGGGCATGTGCCAGAAGTGGTAACAGGCCTGATTGGAGTGGCGTTCATTATATGGGCAGTTCTCTCATCAATTGCCTATGAAAAAAGACAGACACAATCTTGATAAAATCCTGGGATATAACAAAACTGTTATATCCATAAAATATAATTTAGCAATGAGATAAGGAGAATAACTCATGGCAATTAGCTTAACCAAAGGTGGCAATGTTAGCTTGACTAAAGAAGCGCCAGGAATCACTAAAACAACAGTCGGTTTAGGCTGGAACCCTCGCGTGACAGATGGTCAGGCTTTTGACCTTGATGCGATTGCATTCCTTGTTGGAGAAAATGGTAAGGTACGTGCAGATACTGACTTTATTTTCTTCAATAATTTGACTTCATCTGACGGTTCAGTAAAACACAATGGTGACAACCGCACAGGTGAAGGCGATGGCGATGATGAAACTTTAAGCGTTGATTTAAGCAAAGTTCCTGCTGATGTGAGCAAGGTGATTTTTGCAGTGACGATTTATGATGGTCAGACACGCAACCAAAACTTTGGTCAGGTTGGTAATGCTTATATCCGTGTGATCAATGACGCAGGCGGTAGCGAAATTGCACGTTATGACTTATCGGAAGATAGCAGCACTGAGACAGCAATGATCTTTGGTGAGCTTTATAAAAATGGCAGCGAATGGAAATTCCGTGCCATTGGTCAGGGTTTTGCAGGTGGTTTAGGGCCTTTAGCAGCCTCTTATGGCGTAGCAGTTTAAGTCGGCAAACCTGCTTGGGAAAAATAGTGTTTAGGCACTATTTTTCCTTACCTGAAAAAATAATGATAAAATAGGCTATTAAAAGAAATGCTGAATTTAATTCGTGGACAAAAAATAAAATTAAATGATTTATTGCAGGGCCAAAACGCTTTTTATATTCAGATTCAATATCAAGCCAGCTTTATACTTGACCTTGCCAGTTTTGGTCTGGATGCTCAATATAAATTGAGTGATGAGCGTTATATGACGTTTTATAACCAGCCTAAAACACCGTGTCAGGCGGTACAGTTACTCGATAATCAGCTACAACAGAGTCGTTTCTTGGTCAATCTTGATCAGTTGCCAAACACCATTCAATATCTTGTCTTAACTGCTGCAATTGAAGGGCAGGCAGTAATGTCACAGTTGCAACATGCTACGATTCAAATTTTAAATTTACAATTACAGCCGATTGCTGAATTGAAATTAGACGGGCAGCTCTTTGCTCAGGAACGGGCTACGATGTTGGTTGAAATTTACCGTAAAGATAATATTTGGCGTTTGGCTGCAATTGGGCAAGGATTCAATGCAGGTTTGGCTGCATTGATTCAACATTTTGGCGGTCAAGTGGCGGAAGAAAATAGTACGCCACTTGCTGCACCATCACCACAGCCAACTGTAGCACCAACGGCTGTCACTTCCCAGTTGGACTTAAAGAAAAAACTTTCGCTGGAAAAAGCTGAAAAAACAGGCAATGCCTCAATTATTGATCTGACTAAAAAGTCTCTGGTTCAATTAGAAAAGAAAAACTTATTGGGTTTGACAGCACGAGTGGCATTGGTACTCGATGCCTCGGGTTCGATGGACGGACAATACCGCCGTGGTGACGTGCAAAAAGTGGTGAATCGTCTCATGCCACTGGCAATTCATTTTGATGATGATGGTTGTTTTGAATGTTGGGCATTTGCACAAAAAACCACACAACTGGATAATGTCACCCTAAACAATGTCAATGACTTTATCAACACCACACAAAGGGGCTGGAAAAATTGGCACGTTGGGGCGCGCTACAATGAGGAAATTCCTGCGATTGAGGCCGTCATTGCGTATTTCCAAAAAATGAAAGACCAGATCCCAACCTATGTGCTCTTTATTTCAGATGGTGGTGTGGGCAGCCGCCGACAAATGCAAAAATTATTAACGAAAGCAGCCGAACTGCCGATTTTTTGGCAATTTGTTGGCATCGGTGGTCGAGATTATGGCGCATTGGAAAAACTGGACGAAATGTCAGGGCGTATTGTCGATAACTGCAATTTCTTCAGCCTTGACCGAATTGAAAGTGTTTCTGACGAGCGTTTATATGAATTGTTATTGGAAGAATTTCCCGATTGGCTTAAAGTAGCTCAGCAAAAAAATATTGTTCAGAACTGAAGGAATAGAGAAATGGCACAATTTAGTCTGGTTGGTTCACCTGAACCATTTTTACATGTGGCAATGCGTCGTGGTGATAAAATTTACTGTGAAAGTAATGCGATGGTCATGATGGAAGCTCCTTTAGAACTGAAAGGACGTTTACAAGGTGGCTTAATGCAGTCATTATTGCGCCGTTTTGCCAATGAGGAATCATTATTTCAACAGCATATTGAAGCAGTGCGTGGTGATGGTGATTGTCTGCTTTCTGCTGCACTGGATGGTGATATGCAGATTCTTGATGTTGGCGCAACACAATATATTTTAAGTGATGGGGCATTTGTAGCAGCACATGATTCCGTAGAAATCAAGGCACGTTTAAACAGCAGTATTGGCGGTGCTTTTTTTGGAAATACAGGCGGATTTCTGGTCATGGAAACCAGTGGGCAGGGACAGGTGGTAGTTGCGGGTTGCGGTACATTGTTTGAACTGGAAGTGGAACCAAATAAAGAGGTTGTGATTGATAATGGTCATGTGGTGTGCTGGGACTCACGCTTAAACTATAACTTATCTGTTTCAACCTCACAAAGTAGTGGTTTGTTGGGAAACCTGATGAATAGCGTCATGAGTGGCGAGGGTATGGTGTTACGTTTTTCAGGTAAGGGTAAAGTCATTATCTGTTCACGTAATCGTCAGAACTTTCTGGCATGGTTACAAAGTAAGTTAGGTCCATCACGTTCAGGTCAGTAATTTTTTATAATGAATGATAAATCATTGAAAACGTTTATTTCACAAAGAGGAGAAAACAATGGCGATTAATCTGGAAAAAGGTCAGAAAATTAATCTTGAAAAAGCGGATGGAAGCAGCTTACAACAAATTTTTCTGGGTGTAGGCTGGGATGTTGCCAAAAGCAAGGGTTTATTTGGCTTTGGTGGCAGCAGTGGAGATATTGATTTAGACGCGTCCGTCATTCTGTTTGATGAAAATAAACAGGTTGTAGATGTGGTTTATTTTGGGCAATTACGCAGTAAAGATGGCAGTATTGTACACTCAGGTGATAACCTGACTGGTGCAGGCGATGGTGATGATGAAGTGATTCGGGTGAATTTGAATCAAGTTCCAAGTCATGTCAAGTCATTAGCATTTACTGTAAGTAGCTTCCGTGGGCAGACTTTTGAAAAAGTGGAAAACGCATTCTGCCGTTTGGTTGATCAAAGCAGTAATCAGGTGATCGCAAGTTATAAACTATCTTCACAAGGCGCACATACTGGTCTGATTATTGCCAAAATTTACCGCCATAATGGCGCATGGAAAATGCATGCTATTGGTGAAAATGTGAATGGACGTACCTTTCAGGAAATTGTTCCTCATGTGTTACCGTACGTTTAATAATTAAGCAACCCACTTTTCCGAGTCATAATCTGGAAAAGTGGGTTTGATTTATGCCATATTGACATGGCCGTAAATGTCATTATCCGCCCATCGGGTCTGAATTGGAAAAAAGAATTTAAACTGTTCGCGTGTTTTTAAATTGGGTTTACTCATGCATAAATCGCCTGATAAATTTGTAAAGCATCTTGTTCGGTCATTTCTCTTGGATTGTTCTGCAACAGTCGGGTTTGCAGCATGGCATCCTTTGCCAATTGCGGTAATTTTGCCTCGGCAATATCCAATTCCTTGAGTTTCAGGGTAAGACCACTTTGATCCAGATGGTTTTGCATGTGGTCAATAAATAAATCACACAGGCCATCGGTACAGCCTGTACTGCGAGGGTCTAATAGCTGCATTAAATCTGCATAGTGTTGTTTTGCTTTTGGTGCATTGAATTTTAGCACTTCAACCAACACCAGTGCATTGCTATGCCCATGTGACAGATGGAAATGCCCACCGAGTGGATAGGCCAAGGCATGAACCGCACCCACAGGCGCATTGGCAAAAGCCTGACCTGCCAACATTGAACCGACCAGCATATTTTGCCGTGCTTCCAGATCAGCGCCATTTTTTAACACCTTGGCAAGGTTATGGTTAAGCAGTTGCAAGGCATTTTTCGCCAGCATATCGGCATAAAAATTCTTCTTGATATTGGAGGTATAGGCCTCAATCGCATGTACCATCGCATCAATAGCTGTCGCGGCAGTAATATATGCAGGTAAACCCTGGGTGAACGTTGCATCTAGGATGGCAACATCGGCATAAAGGATAGGAGAGACCACACCCATCTTGGTGGTTGCACCAGTGGTGACAATCGAAATTGGCGTGACTTCTGAACCCGTTCCAGCCGTTGTTGGAATCAGAATAAGCGGTAAGCGGGGAGCCTTGGCCTGATTAACCCCATAAATCTCACTGAGGTTTTGTTTTTGTTCAGGATGAGCAAGTAGGGCAATGATTTTGGCTACATCCATGGAACTACCGCCGCCAAAACCGATGATGACATCAATTTTTTCCTGTTTGGCGAAATCAACCGCTTCTAAAACAATATGTTCAGGTGGGTCGGCCTGAATATCAGAATAAATGATAGTCTCAAGACTGAGCTGATCCAGAATGTCTAGAATGGGTAAATGAAGCTGGTGCTGAATCATGCCTGCATCAGTGACCAGAAGCACTTTTTTATAATCATGTTGTGACAAGATGGTTTTAAGTTCTTGTATTGAGCCTAAACCCGCAATAATGTTGGGAACGGTCTGGAACTGAAACTGGTTCATACATACATCCTTATTTCTATCTTTTGATAAATCATTGTCCATACCTGACCTATGTCGCAATCCTAGAAAAAATGCCAACAAATTCTAATAAATACAACATTTTTATATAAGGCAACTATAGGTTTCAGTGCACAAATAAATTACCATAAGATGCTCTAAAAAGTGTAGTTTTGAGGTGATTATGCCATCCCCAACGCCCTATAAGGTGTTATGTGTCTGTTTAGGAAATATATGCCGTTCACCCACAGCGGAAGCAATTCTCAGACATTATTGTGATGTGCATGGTTTAAATGTATGGGTCGATTCGGCAGGGACCAGCAATTATCACCCAAACAAGGCACCTGATGCGCGAAGCCAAAAACATGCGCTACAGCGTGGTTATGATTTATCGGGCTTACGTGCCAGACAAATTCGTCTTGAAGATTTTATTGAATTTGACCTGATTCTTGCAATGGACTATGAGAATTTTGATGATATTCAGTCACTTCTGTCGAAAGCGCTACGCCAGTTTGGTGCTGAACAGATTCGTGCCAAAATTGCATTGATGAGTGAGCATGATCCTCATTTTAACCAGCAGGCGGTTCCTGATCCTTACTATGGTGAGGCAGATGGTTTTGATCGGGTTCTGGATCAATGCGAATCAAGCAGTCAGGCATGGATCAACATTCTTAAAAAGCAAATGCAGGCAGGGCAATAGGATTTTTCAACATGCATGTACAACAGCAGGTTCAACTCAAAAGTTTAAACACGCTCAATTTAAATGCCACTGTTTCGCATTATGCCCAGATCAATCATCCTGATGATGTGGTTAAGGCATTGGCATTTGCTGAACAGCAGCAGCTTAATGTCATGATTTTATCGGGTGGAAGCAACCTGTTATTACCACAGCATATTCAGGCATTGGCAATTCATTTAAATATTCAGGGCATTGAAGTTGTTGCTCAGGATGACCAAACCATTACAGTTAAAGTAGGTGCGGGGCAGGTCTGGCATGATTTTGTTTTATACAGCACCCAGCAGAACTGGTTCGGTCTGCAAAATCTGGCCCTAATCCCAGGTTTGGTTGGAGCATCACCTGTACAGAATATTGGTGCCTATGGTGTTGAGGTGTGCGAGTTTATTGAGTCGATACAGGTGTATGACCGTGAACTGAAATGCTTTGACTCCATTTTAGCTCAGGATTGTCATTTTGCTTACCGTCATAGTATTTTTAAAGACTTTCCTGATCGTTACATCATCATTAGTGTAACCTTTAAGCTGTTAAAACATGCCAGTTTAAAACTGAGTTATGGTGATTTAAAGCAGGCGGTTGGAGATGAACAAACGGCTGAGAACCTGCAAAATCAGGTGATACAGATTCGTCAAAGTAAATTGCCTGATCCCAGAGCGTTTCCGAATGTGGGCAGTTTCTTTAAAAATCCCGTTCTAACTCAGGCTGAATTTGAAAAACTTTCTCAACACTTTCCCAACATTCCGCATTATCCCCAAGCCAACGACAATGTTAAGGTGGCGGCTGGATGGTTAATTGATCAGGCGGGCTGGAAAGGTAAACAATTAGGCTGTGTCGGCATGTTTCATAAACAGGCACTGGTTTTAGTCAATTATGCCGATGCAACGCTGGAAGATGTGAAAAATACCTATACTGCTGTACAAAATGATGTAAAACAAAAGTTTAGTATTCAGCTTGAACCTGAACCTGTGTTATATAGTGAGCAAGGTTTGATTCAACCCCATACTGTATAAGGAGTGATATGGCACAAGTACACTGGATGGTTAGTTTAGTGCGGATAGTCACCATACTATTTGTGCTATTCGGCTGCTTTGTGCTTTTTTTATATTCTCCATTTTACTCACAGCTTGTGGTGAAAGGGTTAAATTATTTTGTACCTGTTGATGTCAATGAGGTGGCCGCTGAAAGCCAGAAAGCAGCGGCTTTAAGTGAGCATGAGAATCTGGAACCTGGTTCCAACTTATGGATTGCGCGTCAGGCCTATTTAAAGTTGATGGAAAAAACCTTTGAGTCAGAAAAGCCTGAAGATTTAAGGTTGATACAGGCACGCTATAAATTGCTGCAACAAACCATTATTGATGAACAGGAAAAGGAAGAGCAAAAAGAGAAGAAAAACAACATTCCATTGCTAAACCAAAAAGCCGAGCAGGATCAGGACAGTTCAGCCGTTGTGATCAGTTCTCCAACGGATTTCTTACAAGGAAATACACCTGATAATCAGGCGCTCATGGGCAAGTATCTGGCATTTTTAGAAACCTATCCTGTTGCATTGCCTGTAAATGAGGACGAAAAGGACGAGACCAATAAAGACCTGGTTGAACTTAAAAAGAATAAAGATGATGGTTTTGAGCCTAAAAATACCTCACAGCCTTATGCGATTGTGGTGCTCGGTGGAGGGTTGACCCTTGCTGAAAATGGTAAAGATATTGTGGTGAACAACTACACACGCTTACGTCTGGAAAAGACCTTGAGTGTGGAAAAAAAGTATAACTTGCCAATTGTGTTAAGTGGTGTGGAAGCACCGTATATGCAGGCATGGTTAAAAGAGCGTGGTATTGAGGCCAAGCTACTTGAGAATAGAAGCATGAATACCTGTGAGAATTCCAGATTCAGTTCTTTGCTTCTGCAAAAGAAAGGTGGAGCACCGACGGTGATCCTGATTACTGATGAATATCATATGCCACGGACACGCCGTTTATTTGCCTTGAATGGTATAGAAACCGTTCCTGTGTTTGCACCCATGCCAACCAGCTTGACCCGTTGGCGCCCTAGCCAACAAAATTATGACCATAGTCGCCGTGCCAATTATGAAATGCTGGCTACGGTTCGTGATATGTTATTTGGCTCTAGTGATTGTCGGGAGATACCATAATGTCCAATATTCCTTTTTTAAATCCGACAATACTCAAACAACTGGATTTACCTGTTCCGAATCGTGAAACCACACCACAGGTTTTGGAACCACTGGATTTATCAACCACAACTGAACCCTCTAAACCTTTACAGGCCTATCGCAAGCTTTATGGCTTACACTTGCTTGATTGTGAGCATTGGCAGGGTTATGTGGAAATGCCGTTGTTCCGTTTGCATGTACAGGTATTTCAGCCAAGACAACAAAAGATTCAGGGGACAGTCTGCCTGCTGCATGGCTATTTGGAACACAGTGGAATCTATCAGCCGATTATCCAGGAAATCCTGGATCAGGGATTTAGTGTGATTACCTATGATCTTCCTGGGCACGGACTAAGTAATGGTTCACCTGCCAGTATCCAGAATTTTGATCATTACCAACAGGTTTTACATGCAGTATATGAAGCGGTTCGTGGGGCCAAACAGTTGCCTAGACCGTGGTTGGGCATTGGCCAAAGTACAGGTGGTGCAATCTGGATGCATCATTTACTGGAATTTGCAGAACGCCGTGAAGATCCAATTGTTGATCGGGTTCTGTTGCTGTCACCACTGATTCGTCCCGCTAAAACCGCCTGGTGGCACAACTCAGTTGGTTTGGGTATTATTCGGCGCATTAAAACCCAAGTGCCACGACATTTTCGCCGTAATAACCATAACCCAGAATTTTTGCGTTTTGTACGCTTAAAAGACCCATTACAACCGCGTATGATGGGTATGGACTGGATTCTGGCTATGTCAAAATGGATGCTGGAAATGGAACAGCGTCCAGCCTGTCGTATTCCTGTGTGGTTAGCGCAAGGTGCACTCGATCAAACAGTCGATTGGCGCTATAACATTGAATATATTCGCCGTAAATTTAGGTTGCAGACTTTATTGATGCTGGAAGAAGGATCACATCAATTGATCAATGAACGTGCTGATATACGTGCTGCACTGACAGGTTTGATTCCTGCTTTTTTACATGCGAAGCCAAATCACCACTATTATTAGTGGTGATTTGTTATTTAAATTCTTCTGTTAAAAACGATTTGCATCCGCCAGTTTCCACATCCGATAATAAAAGTTTTCATCATCATCCAAATTATTTTGCAGTAATTCATTCTCTTTGAGGAAAAAATGAATCTGGGCATAATTTTTAATTTCACGATCATTCAAACGCTGCGCCAAATGATGCGCCTTAATATCTGAAGGATGACGTAAACCCGCGGCGGCGATCATTTCAGAAAGCGCATGCAGTGTATTTTTATGAAAATTAAAAACACGTTCCGCCTTGCTGGGTACATCAATGGCTTTTTGTCGGTCTTTATCCTGTGTGGCAACTCCAACAGGGCATTGATTGGTATGGCAACTTTGTGCCTGAATACAACCTACAGCGAACATAAATCCCCGTGCGGAATTGACCCAATCCGCGCCAAGTGCAAATGTACTGGCAATGTCAAACGCGCTGATAATCTTTCCACTGGCGCCGATCTTGACCTGACCGCGTAATCCTGCACCCACCAAAGTGTTATGGACAAAACGTAAACCCTCCCGTAAGGGAGTGCCAATGTAGTCACTAAATTCAATGGGTGCAGCGCCCGTTCCACCTTCAGAACCATCCACCACCACAAAGTCAGGAATGATCCCAGTTGCGAGCATAGCCTTGACGATACTCATAAATTGCCAGGGCTGCCCAATACACAGTTTAAAGCCAACAGGTTTGCCACCAGACAGGTCCCTCAGTTTTTGAATGAAATGCATCATTTCAATGGGAGTGTTAAAGCTTGGGTGACGAGAGGGAGAAATACAGTCGTGGTCTCTGGAAATGCCACGGATACGGGCAATCTCCTCAGAGATTTTATGTTTGGGTAAAATGCCACCATGACCTGGTTTGGCGCCCTGTGAAAGCTTAAGCTCGATCATTTTAATTTTTGGATTTTGCGCCTGTAGGGTAAATTTCTCAGGATCAAATAATCCCTCAGGTGTACGACAACCAAAATAACCACTGGCAATTTGCCAGACAATGCCGCCGCCATTTTCCAGATGGTAAGGGCTTAAACTACCTTCACCCGTATCGTGGTAAAAGTTGCCCAGTTGGGCACCCTTGTTTAAAGCCCGAATCGCATTGGCACTTAGGCTGCCAAAACTCATGGCCGAGATATTCATGATTGAGGCGCTATAAGGCTGGCTGCATTGCGCATTGCCAATCAGAACACGAAAAGTGGATGGATCGGCAGGTGGGCAGGGTGCCATCGAATGCATAATAAAACGATAGTTGGGTTGATAGACATCAATGATGGAACCAAAGGGCTTGTCTGCATTTTCATTTTTCGCACGCTGATAAACCAAGCTGCGTTGCATTCTGGAAAAGGGCAATGCATCCTGATCGGCTTCAATAAAATACTGGCGAATTTCGGGGCGCACATCCTCAAAAATAAAACGGAAATGTCCCAGAATTGGATAGTTTCTTAAAATCGCATGCTTTTTCTGGAGCAGGTCATATAAACCAACCACACTGAGCAGGCTGGTCACAAGCCAAAGCCCATTCAATAAAGTGTCGGAAATAAAATAATAAATACTATGTGGCGTATAAATGGTCTTGAACCAGCTAATAGTCAGCGTGATCAGGATACAAAGGAACCAAACCGAATGTCTTGAAAAGAAAGTATTGAGTAGTTTATGTCTTATAGCTTGTGCAGGGCTAGCCATAGGCAGGAGATTCCTATAATTAAGCAATCCACAAACCATGCCAAGAACAGTCTCTAACCACAAGTAATGAATTGTTAGACTTGAGAATTATTCTCTTAAATCAGCTAAAATTCAGTTCAACCTATCTGAATAAATTTTCCGATTTTTTTCAATATACATTTGTTGATAAGGCCCTTAAATTGTTGCAATCCCTGAATATCCAGACCCGCTTGGGTGGTTTCTACCTGTTCTACTATTCCATAGTGGGAACGTTTATGCCTTATTGGAACCTTTATCTGCAAGATCAGGGTTTTAATTATGAGCAAATTGGAATTTTATCTTCGATTGCAATTATTACCCGTTTTTTTGCACCCTTGATCTGGGGCTGGATTGCAGATAAATCAGGCAAGCGGATGCTACTGGTACGAATCGCAACATGGATGGAAGCCTGTATCTGGTTTGCAATTTTTATTATTCCGAATAGCTTTCAATCGATTGCCTTATTGATGCTGGTTTTCAGCTTTTTTCAGAATGCGATTCTGGCACAGTTTGAGGGGGTGACTTTATTCTGGCTGGGTGAAAAGCGGGCTGAGTTATATGGCAAGGTTCGGAAATGGGGTTCAGTCGGCTTTATTGTTGGGGTATTTGCCATAGGCGCGTTATTGGAAATCATTCCAATTTCAATGTTACCTATTCTATTGTTATCAGTCTCATTTTTGGCCTTTTTATGGTCATTTAGTATTAAAGAGCCTGAACATGCGCCAAGCTCGCAAAAGAAGCTGGAACCTTTATTGCCAATTTTAAAAAAACCAATGGTGGCTGCCTTTTTTGGTATTGAGTTTATTTTACTGTTTTCACAGGCACCTTTTTATAGCTTCTATAGCAATTTCCTGAAAGAAATCGGTTTTAGTACCATGCAGATTGGAACTTTATGGGCGACAGGTGTGATTGCTGAGATTGTGATGTTTGCAGTGGCGCAGAAAGTCTTTTTTATCCGCTTTTCCTGGAGAACATTGGTTGCTGCCTGTTTGATCTTGACCAGTTTACGCTGGTTGTTGGTGGGTATGTTAAATACGCATTTTATTGGGCAGCTTTTAGCACAATGCCTGCATGCATTTAGTTTTGGGCTTTTTCACCTGATTGCAATGAAAGTCATCTTCCAGAATTTCTCTGCTGAACAGCAAGGACGTGGGCAGGCACTTTACAGTACCATGTGGGGGCTTGGTGTGGCATCGGGAAGTTTATTGGCAGGGCATTACTGGCAAATTCTATCAGGTGCCACCATTTTTTTATGTGCCAGTGTGGTCGTTCTTCTAGGCTTGATTTTGGTGGTCTGGCTGCCGAATCAAATTGAAACGACAGCGTCTAAGTTAAATCAAAGCTGAATATTTTTATATTGTGGCATCCACGGTTGTGCCTGCTCAAGCTGTGCAGCGAGTTGAAGTAAACGATCTTCACGCCCAAATGGTGCAATAAACTGACTGCCTAAAGGCAAGCCATTTTTATTCCAGTATAAAGGCACAGACATGGCTGGTAAGCCTGTGACATTCGCCAATTGGGTAAAAGGCACCCAGCTTAAGTTCTCTTGCACCATTTTTTCGACCAGTTTACCTTGTGCAAGATAATGGGCTTTTCCAACTTTTAAGAAGCCTTTTAGGATAGGCTTTTGCCAGCTAGGCATTGCAACTTCACCATTTTGGGGTGCAACTGATGCGGTGGTTGGGGTTAGGTAAAGATCATATTGTTCAAAGAAGATATTCATTTGGGTACTATACATTCCCCAATTCTCCAGGGTGTGAATATAATCTGTTGCTGTGGTTTTCGCGCCAAAGGCTGCCAGGGCATTGGAGTCAAGCTCAAAATCCTCATAGGTCGCACCTGACATGTGTTTAATTTGTGCCTGCATGTAGGAAAACTGGCTAAACCATGTGGTGATAAAGTCTTTAGCCAGTTCGAGCCCATTTATTTGCGGACGGTCTTCAACCACGATATGTCCAAGTGACTCTAGAAGTTTGGCTGTTTGCTGAACCGCTTGAATCGCATCTTTGGAAACTTTGGTGCCAATCGGTGACTGGGTATTAAATGCGATTGTTAATTTTTTCGGCATTTGCTGGATAACGTCCAGATATTTCTGGGTTGGGGATTGAATGATAAAAAGTGAGGCTTGTTCTGGACCTTGAACCGCATCCAGCATGGCGGCACTGTCCCGAACGGTTTTACAGAGTACATGTTGCATGGCCGCACCATGCATGGCCTCACTAAACTGTGGTCCCCACGGTGTACGTCCTCGACTCGGTTTAAGTCCAAACAGTCCACAATAGGAGGCAGGGATACGGATTGAGCCGCCGCCATCACCCGCTCCAGCAACAGGAACCAGACCGCCAGCCACTGCTGAGGCAGATCCACCCGAAGAGCCACCACTATTATGCTTTAAGTTCCACGGGTTATGACATGCACCCCAGGCATCAGGCTCAGTAATGCCCTTGATGCCAAACTCAGGTGTATTGGTACGGCCAAAAGTCACAATTCCTGCTTTTTCCCAGCGATTGACAATTTCTGCATTAAAGTCAGGTGTGTAATTGATTCTTTTCAGTGCATTGCTGCCATAGGATGTGGGTACACCTTGATATTCCTGAAACAGGTCCTTGACCAAAAAGGGAACACCTGCAAATGTGCCCGTAAGGGGTTGCTGGGCACGCTGTTTAGCCTGTTCATACATCGGGATAATGATGGCATTCAGTTTTGGATTGGCTTTGTGGGTATGTTCCAATGCCACCTGTAACAGTTCAGATGGGTGAACTTCCTTGTCCTTGACCAATTTGGCCAAACCGAGTCCGTCATATTGAATGTATTCAGAAAATTTCATGGCTTTTATCCCTAAAGCTAAACCGTTAATAAAATGGAAAATTTTAACTGTGATTCTGGATAAGAATACCTGAAAAAAATGCACAACAATCAAATAAATTGCATACTAAAAATATTGTGTTTATATGCTGTTATGATTGCGGGATTTTCTTTAAAAATATGCTAAGTTAAGCCACTGCAACGTTTAGATTACGACTTAATTAAATCTATGAAAAATATTTATATTATTGGATTGTTATGGGCTTGCTCAACATGGACTATGGCAGATACGGTTGTGAATGCGAAAACAGTGACACCCCAGCAAATTGCAAAAGCAAATGCAATTCGTGTCACCAGCCGCCCAGAAATTATGGGTTTATGGGGAATGGAAATTACCAATAACAAGAAATGTATCGAATATTATAACTTCCGTGGCATGAGTGATGTGGTGATAAAAAGTGGTCAGGAATGGTCTTATGGCCTGTATGATTACCAGCCCTCTGAAGATCACAAGGAACGTTTGCCTGCACTGATCTTACAGATTAAGTATGACAATAATCAGATGGACTGTTCTGGTCAGCAACAGGATCAAACAGGTGAGGTTTCACAATATTTTGTGAAATGGACGAATGACAATACCATTGATTTTTGTGCCAATGAAAAAGGCGAAAAGTGCTTTGCAACCTTACGCCGTGTTTTACCATAAAGAATCAAGATCAATAAAAAACCTCTTATAATTTTATAAGAGGTTTTTTATTTAAGCAGTTTCGGCCTGTTGTGCCAACTGTTTTAATAAATGCTTCTCAAGATAATGGATATCCATTGCCTGTTCACAGAAATTGGCATCCTGCAAAATCAGGTCTTTATGCAGTGGAATATTGGTTTTGATTCCTGTCAAAATCATTTCATCCAGCGCCTGACGCATACGGGCCAACGATGTTTCGCGATCTTTGCCATGTGCAATCAGTTTGGCAATCATGGAATCATAGTAAGGCGGAATGCTATAACCTTGATAAATATGAGAGTCTAGACGGATACCTGCGCCACCTGGTGCATAGAAAGTTTCAATTTTTCCAGGGGATGGCAAGAACGTGGTTGGGTCTTCTGCATTGATACGACATTCAATGGCATGACCTTTAACCTCAATTTCATCCTGTTCAAGGTTTAGACCTAAACCCGCAGCAATACGAAGCTGCTGTTCAATAATGTCCACACCTGTGACCATTTCAGTGACAGGATGTTCAACCTGTACCCGTGTATTCATTTCAATGAAGAAAAATTCGCCTTCTTCAAATAAAAACTCGAAAGTACCAGCACCGCGATACTGCATCAATTTACAGGCATTGACACAGGCTTCCAGAATATCTGCACGTGCCTGTTCTGGCAGATTTGGCGCAGGTGCCTCTTCCAGAACCTTTTGATGACGGCGCTGTAGCGAACAATCACGGTCATACAAATGGATTGCATGGCCATTGCCATCGCCAAGGATCTGAACCTCAACATGACGGGGTTTTTGCAGGAAACGTTCCATGTAGACGGTATCATCGCCGAACCACATTTCTGCATCACGCTGGGCAGCCTGCACAGATTCAAGCAAGGTATCGACACGCTCGACAATACGCATACCACGACCACCACCGCCAGCCGCAGCCTTGACAATCAATGGAAAGCCAATTTGTTTGGCTTCTGCAAGTGCGTTGTTGGGTGTTACCGCATGGGCAGAACCTGGCACAGTTGGCACCCCAGATTTCTTCATTGCCATGATTGCTGAAACCTTGTTACCCATCAGGCGGATATGTTCAGGACGTGGGCCAATGAAAATGAAGCCAGAGTTTTCAACAATTTCAGCAAACTCGGCATTTTCCGACAGGAAGCCATAACCAGGATGAATGGCATCCGCGCCTGTAATCTCTGCGGCGGTAATAATGGCAGGAATATTCAAGTAGCTTTCACTGCTTGCACCTGGGCCAATGCAGACCGCTTCATCAACAAAGCGTAGATGCATTAAATCCTTGTCGGCATCGGAATAAATTCCAACGGTTTTAATGCCAAGAGTTTTACAAGCCCGCGTAATTCGTAAAGCAATTTCACCACGGTTTGCAATGAGTACTTTTTGCAACATAGGAATCCCCAGACTCATTAGGCACGGTAGCGGAAAAGCGCTTGACCGAATTGAATCACTTCACCATTCTTAACCAAAATCTCTTCAATTACACCACTTTGAGTTGCCTCAATTGGATTCATGATTTTCATGGCTTCAATAATACCCAGAGTTTCACCCGCAGAAACTGTTTGGCCTACATTGACAAATGGGGGTTCACCTGGACTTGGTGCTGAATAGAAAACGCCAACCATCGGAGAGGTCTCAACCGCACCACGTGGTGTTTTTGCAGCTGGCGCTGCTGGCGCTGAAGTGATTGGTGCTGCAACAGGAGCCGCTGTGTATACAGGCGTTGGACGAGTCAGTGAAATGGATTGGTCGCCTTCCTTAACTTCTATCGCTTGTAAGTCAGATTCAATCATCAGGTCGATGAGTTTCTTGATTTTACGGATATCCATGACTGAGCATTCCTAAATGTGTAAATTAGTTAGAAGATTGAATTTTTTCGATGGCATAATCGAGTGCAAAGGAATAACCCCTGGCACCTAATCCACAGATCACGCCAATAGCTTTATCTGACAGGTATGAGTGATGACGAAATGCTTCACGGGCGTGAACATTTGACAAATGCACCTCAATAAATGGGATGGCAACACCAAGTAGGGCATCACGTAAGGCCACAGAAGTGTGGGTAAGGGCGGCAGGGTTGATAATGATAAATTTTATATTTTCATTTTGTGCCTGATGGATGCGATCCACAATTGCGCCTTCCCAGTTACTTTGAAAGGTATCCAGTGTCAATGACGAATTTTTAGCCTGAGCAGTGAGTTGCTGGTTAATATCCTCTAGGGTGAGATAACCATAGACTTCTGGTTCGCGCTTTCCTAGCAAGTTTAAATTCGGTCCATGAATCACCAAAATGGTTGAGCTCATTCAGCCTGCTCCAATTCTAAAACTGCAAATATGTTTTGCAAGATGTCTGCAAAGTTTGCTTATTATGGCACAAAATTCTGCAATTTTTTTATAATTTATTTTAATCTATGAAGAAAGTTGCATACCAAGCATGCTGCATATAATGAAAACTTTGCAAGGAATTGGCAATGTTAAAATATGACAAATTTTAGGGTGTTGTGCTTTTTCATTATTTTAAACTGAATTGCCACTTTTCGTTCATGGGATTTGTGTAACTCAATGGTCAAAATCGCCAAATGATGATTTTTAAACTACATGCAAACTCATCATAAATTTCAACCAGCATGTACGATTTTGATTCAATAAGGATTAATTTTTATCTTAATTTATTGTTTTTATTTATTTTAGTTGAAATATATTGTTTTGGATTAATTTATATGGATAGCATCTGTATTAGGTTTGGAACAGGCACAAAAGGTTTTAAAAAAAGTGATTGTTCGTTGTATAGCTTTAAAAAATTTAGAGTTGGCAAAAATGATGATTTTTTCATTTCGGGATGGCTGCTAATGACATAAAAATGTCCGAAAAAGATAACCTTTGTTAATTAAGATGGTGAGTACTTAAGAGATTACTTTTGATTGGCGTAATCTCTTATGGGTCTTTCAATGCTGTCTTTAATTTTAAAGACAGCTTTTTTTGCCTATTGTTTGATGGTCTGTAATGCGATGTGATGTATATCAAGCAACAAACAGTTTTGAGCCTGATGATTAACAAACATCACGTCCTGATCAGAACCATTCCATTTCTGCATTTGTTGAAACAGCCATTCAAAGTCACTGAGCTTGGGTTCAGCATTCTCTTGGACAAAATTCCGAACAATATTTTGAATGGTGTAGTATTTTTCGACATGCACTTCTGTAGAGCAGTTGAACTGAATCACATCAAACTCAATCAGTAATTGCCATATAGGTGCAAAATCATCTAGTTCCCGAAGTTCCTGCTGTGCTTTTAGAATGGTAGCTGTTAATACAACTAAAGTATTTGGATGTTGTTGTGCCCATTCCTGAGTCACAGCTAAAACCTTATCTGCCACATTTGGAATAATATTCTGGCTTGAACAGACAATATGGCTTAGTCCTTGCAGCTCAGCTTGTGTATTCCACGGTTCTCCCACGCAGAAACCATCAATCAGATGATTGCTCAAGGCTTCAACCATATACGGTGGGGGGAGTGTTTTCATTGAAATTGACTGGGCCAGTTCTGGATCGGCCAGTGCCAGCCATTCCCTTAAACAATAATGATGAATGGAATATTTAAACACATGGGCTAAGGCAACCGTATGATTCTGTTTGATATAACTGAGCAGTTTTTTTGCAGATGTCTCTGCGGAATTATGTTGTTGAATATCAAGCTCATAACAGAGTTTTTGGCTTAAACTAATAAATGCACGGTTTTCGCTCAGTACTAAAGGGGTTTGTAAGGCGATACCAGTTTGATCAGCACCTGCGGCTGCGGCTGGTAGCATGGCTGATAAACAATGCGCTGCATCCAAAAGTCCAAAGGCAAGACGGTCACGTAAACTTGCCCAGGATGCTTCTTTCACTAGTGTGACATCCAGTCCAGCATCATCAAAAAAACCACGATGTTTTGCCCAAAGCAGTGCAATACAATCCAGCAAAGGAATATAGCCAAGTTGCAGTTTAGTTTTTTCCACTTTCTTTAATTCGACTAAATGACTCATCTATTCATCCTTTAGCTGGCTATTTAATTGATTACTTAAAAGTTGTTGTGCATCGAGTAAACGGCGTGCCATTTCTCCAATAGTCATGCGATGGCTCATGGCGTTTTTGCGCAGTAATTGAAAGGCGGTATCTTCCGTTAAGCCATGCAACTGCATCAGCAATACTTTGGCCTTTTCGATATCCTTGCGGTCAGCAAGTTTGGTTTTGGCATCCTTAAGGTCACATTCCAGTTTTTTGTGCTTTTTATATTGTTCAATTGAAATATCCAGAATGGTATGCAGGCGGCTAGGATCAATACCATCTACAATATAGGCGGTAATGCCTGCATCAATGGCCTGTTTAATAGTGTCTTTATCAGTATTTTTGGTAAACAGGACAGTGGGCAGGTCAAAATTACTGACACAACTCTCAATCACATCACGGTGGGGATGGTCCATATCCAGCAGAATCACATCTGCCTGTAGATGTTCGAGTTTAAAAATATTCAGGTGATCAAGTGTAAAACAGGCAATCACATCGAAGTCGTGTTCAATCAAACACTTTTTGATGTACTCAGCCCGAGCCTGATCATCGTCAATGAGTGCAATTTTAAGTTTCGGCATAAGTGTACAGGGTCAACAGTAGATAGTTGCACATTTTAGGTCGTGCTAGGAGTAGATCTTATGGGCATTTCAACTGCGAAATATGAAAGATCCTATAATTTTTTAAGCAAAATTAATGCCATAAAGTATGTTTTTAATTGTCTTATTCGGTGCAATTGCTCTCTAACTTATATGGTTTATGCGCTTTATTGTATCGTTACCTCTCTATTCAAGAAATGAAAATCTGCATTTAGCTATGGAAAATAAGTTTGTGTTCGTTTTTAGTGCATAAAAAGAGTTATTTTAAAGCAGGGTGAATTGTGCTTTAAAACAGGTCAGTGCCTGCTAAGACGGTATGAGAATCCATTGGTTTATCTACCGATATTTATTTTATATCTATAAAGTTTATAAAAAACAAAGGTTAATAGTAATTATGTAAATGTGTTGTGTAAGTTGGCACAGCATTTGCTAATTATTCTGTAAGTCGAAGATGACTTTTTAAAATTGTAAGACGGCCAACGATGTCCGATCTGATCGGTTTGTTTACACAAGTGAATTGTGTCAGCAAAGCAGTATACGTTCAGTATGGGAGATGGCAATGTCTTTTTTATCTACAAATAAAGTAATCGTAAGCCTACTTAAAATTTTAGTTCCAGCGTCGCGAGCTCGCTCAACAGGGCGGCTCGCTTTTTTATCTGTTCTGGTGCCAGCTGCACATTATTCAATTTCGCAAAACATTTCCAGTTCTTTATCCGAATTACATGCCATGCAAATGCAAGCAATGGCGTGTGGATAAATTCTGCCTTGGTTTTGCAAATCCTTATACCAGATATATCAGCAACAACAGGAACGCAAGCAACCGCTAGCTGAATAAATAGAGAAGAATTGAGGAGAGACACAATGAAATTAGTGATGATTGGTCACGGTATGGTGGGGCACAAATTCATCGAAGCCATTCTGGAGAAAGCTGATGATAAACTGGAAATTACGATTCTTGCCGAAGAGCCACGTATTGCATACGACCGTGTACATTTGACTGAATATTTTTCAGGTAAATCAGCGAAAGATTTATCACTTGCTCGTTTCGATTTTGCCGATGCTCATGGTATCGATTTAAGACTAAACACCAAAGCCATCGCCATTGATACCGCTGCGCAAACGGTCACTACGAGTTTGGGCGATGTGCTTCACTACGACAAACTTGTACTGGCAACTGGTTCATATGCTTTCGTTCCGCCAATTGCAGGTAATGATCGTGAAAATTGCTTTGTATATCGTACCATCGAAGATTTAGATGCGATCCGTGCTGCAAGCCTAAACGCGACATCAGGTGTGGTGATCGGTGGTGGTTTACTCGGTTTGGAAGCGGCTAAAGCTTTACGTGATTTAAATCTTGAAACACATGTCGTTGAATTTGCTCCACGTTTGATGGCGGTTCAAATCGATGATTTGGGTGGTAAAGTATTACGCCGTAAAATCGAAAACTTAGGTGTAAAAGTTCACACACAAAAAGCAACGCAATGTATCGAAGCTGGCAATAATGCTAAGCATGTAATGAAATTTGCTGATGGTAGTGAGCTTGAAACGGATGTGATTTTATTCTCTGCGGGGATTCGCCCACGTGATGAATTAGCACGTTCAAGCGGTTTAGCACTTGGGGAGCGTGGTGGTATCAAGATCAATGATTATTGTCAAACATCCGATGAGCACATATATGCGATTGGTGAATGTGCGCTTTGGGACAATAAAATCTATGGTCTCGTTGCGCCGGGCTATGACATGGCGCGTATTGCAGCCAAGCATATCTTAGCTGAAGAAACACATTGTTTCGCTGGTGCTGATATGAGCACTAAGTTGAAATTGATGGGTGTAGATGTGGCATCGGTTGGTGATGCACATGGCATGACACCAAATTCGCTTAGCTATTTCTATGCTGATGAAGATGCATTGGTTTATAAGAAAATCGTTGTAGATGCAGATAAAACCAAATTACTGGGTGCTGTACTCATTGGTGATGCAAAAGAATATAACGATCTTCTGCAAATGATGCTGAATGGTATCGCATTGCCAGAAACACCTGAAAGCTTAATCATGCCAGGATTTGCTGATTCTGGTGCGAAGGCGGGCGGTAGCGGTGTTGATTTACTTCCAGACAGTGCAACGATTTGTTCATGTAACAATGTATCGAAAGCAGATATTTGCCAAGCTATTTGTGATGGTTCCACCTCTTTAGGTGCTTTAAAGAAATGTACTAAAGCAGCAACAGCATGTGGTGGTTGTGCGCCATTAGTTACTCAAGTTTTAAAGTCTGAGTTACAACGTCAAGGTGTAACGGTTAATAACCATGTATGCGAACACTTCCCGTACTCACGTCAAGAGATCTATCACTTGGTGCGTGTCAATAAAATCAAAACATTTGATGATTTGATTCAACAACATGGTCATGGTTTAGGTTGTGATATCTGTAAACCAATGACAGCAAACATTTTGGCATCGTGCTGGAATGACTTTGTATTGGAACCAACGCACGCAGGTTTACAAGACAGTAATGACTATTACTTAGGAAATATCCAAAAGGATGGTTCATACTCAGTTGTACCGCGTATGGCAGGTGGTGAAGTCACGCCAGATGGTTTGATTGCGGTAGGTCAAATTGCTAAAAAATATAACCTGTATACCAAAATTACAGGTGGTCAACGTGTTGACTTATTTGGTGCGCAACTGCACGAGCTACCATTTATTTGGGAAGAGTTGAATGCAGCAGGCTTCGAGTCAGGTCATGCTTATGGTAAATCATTGCGTACAGTGAAATCATGTGTAGGTAGCACTTGGTGCCGTTATGGCGTAGATGATTCTGTTGGTTTAGCGATTGAATTAGAAAACCGCTACAAAGGCTTACGCTCACCGCACAAACTAAAAATGGCTGTGTCGGGTTGTACGCGTGAGTGTGCTGAAGCACAAGGTAAAGATGTTGGTGTCATTGCGACAGAAAAAGGTTGGAACCTATATGTGTGTGGTAATGGTGGAATGAAACCACGCCATGCAGAGCTTTTAGCTTCTGATCTAGATACTGAAACTTTGATTCGTTATATCGACCGCTTCTTTATGTTCTATATCCAAACAGCTGATCGTTTACAACGTACGAGTGTATGGCGTGACAACATGGAAGGTGGTTTAGATTATCTCAAAGCTGTGATTGTCGATGATTCGCTTGGTCTTGCAGAAGAACTTGAAAATCGCATGGCACATGTAATTGGAACTTATCAAGACGAATGGCGTACTGCGGTAGAGAATCCTGAGATTCGTAAACGCTTCCAAACTTACATTAATGCAAGCGCTGAAGAGCAAGCTGATCCATATATTCAATTTACTGAAGTGCGTGATCAGATCCGTCCATTAAATGAAGCTGAACGTTCAGTTGATCGTATCCCGATGGTAGAAGCATAAGGAGAATCAAAATGACAAATCTAAAAGACATGAATATGCTTCCAGAAAATCAATGGATTGATGTGTGTCATCTTGATGACATCACGCCAAATACAGGTGTAGGTGCACTTATTGCGGGTCAATCCGTTGCTTTATTCCGCGTAGGGAACGAAAAACGTATTTATGCATTAAGTAATAAAGATCCGTTTAGCCAAGCAAATGTAATGGCGCGCGGTATTATTGGTGATTTGCAAGGTGAGCGTGTTATTGCCTCACCGATTTACAAACAACACTTCAGTTTAGCAACAGGTCGATGCCTAGAAGATAAAGATCAAAAGCTTTCTGTTTTTCCAACCAAAATCGAAAATGGTCGAGTTTGGGTAGGTACTGTTCCGCAAAAAACTTATATTACCAATAATGGTGTTTCTCAAGAAAAACTGAAGCTCGTTTTGATTGGTAATGGTTTGGCTGGAATGCGCTGTCTAGAGGATTTACTCGACATGGCACCTGATCGTTATGATGTGACGGTGATTGGTGAAGAGCCTTGGGGTAACTATAACCGTATCATGCTTTCACCCGTGCTTTCTGGTGAGAAAACCATTGATGACATTATGTTGCATCCACATGCATGGTACAGCGATAAGGGCATCAAATTTATTGCTGACGATCCTGCTATAAAAATCGATCGTACTCGTAAAGTAGTGCATACACAAAAAGGCGAAAGTGTCGATTACGATCGTTTGATTATTGCAACAGGTTCATCTCCATTTATCCCACCTGTACAAGGCGTGGATTTGAAAGGTGTAATCAGTTTCCGTGATATTTATGATGTGAATACCATGATTAAATATTGCGAAACGAAGAAAAATGCTGTGGTGATTGGTGGTGGTCTGCTTGGCTTAGAAGCAGCTTACGGTCTCAAGCAACGTGGCATGAATGTCACTGTTCTTCATTTGATGGATCGCATTATGGAGCGTCAGCTTGATGGTCGTGCGAGTCGTATGTTGCGTCAAAGTATTGAAGAAAAAGGGATTAATATTATCACTGAGGCAAATACTGAAGCATTGATTGGTAAAGATGGCCATGTTAACCAAGTACGTCTGAAAGATGGCACAGTGTTGGATGCCGACCTTGTCGTATTTGCTGTAGGTATTCGTCCAAATATTGCTTTGGCTCAAAGTGCTGGTTTACGTTGTAATCGTGGTATTTTGGTCAATGATACGATGCAAACATTTGACCCAAGTATTTATGCAGTAGGTGAATGTATTGAGCATCGTAATCAGACTTTTGGTCTCGTCGAACCATTGTGGGGACAAGCATTTATCTGTGCAACACACTTGGCAGAACACGGTAGTTTAACTTTCAAATCACCAACCGTTCCGACTCAGCTTAAAGTGAGTGGTGTTGATGTATTCTCGGCTGGAAATTTTGAACCGAAAGAAGATTACGAAGACATTATCCTGAATGATGAAAAACGACAAATATACAAGCGTATCATTATTCAGAAAGATAAAGTCATCGGTGCGGTACTGTTCGGTGATACTGAAGATGGCATGTGGTATGCGGAATTGATTGCAGATCAAACACCAATTTCAACATTTAGAAATAAATTGTTATTTGGTAAGGATTTTGCAATGAAGAAAGCAGGTTAATCATCTTTGGGGTTTAGGTTCCTCGGTGCCTAAACCCAAACAGAACGTGAAATTCAGGCATAGATGAAATAGGTGAAGGGGCAGTCATAAACAATATTCAAAATTTAGAACACAGTCGCTCCGATCAAGCAGAAACAATCATTACAAAAACAACATGTCCCTATTGTGGGGTTGGATGTGGTGTTGATGTCACGGTAAATCATAAAGCACAAGGAACAACGGTTCAGGTTGCTGGTGATTTGGAACATCCATCTAATTTTGGACGCCTTTGTATTAAAGTAGGGTAATTTGTATCTGGTGACCAAGATACATTAGTGTATATTTTATATTGATTCACTTTTTAGTGTTAGGGTTCAAGGTGTGGATTATATACCTTATAAGTTTGAAAAATGATGGGTGATAATAATGAAATGGGATGAGATTGGCGATCAGCCATGTTCAGTGGCGCGGACGCTTTCAGTATTGGGTGACCGTTGGACCATGCTGATTTTGCGCAACGCATTTATGGGTATACGCCGTTTTGATGAGTTCCAGCGTAGTTTGGGAGTTACGCGTCATGTCCTTTCAGAACGGTTAAAACGTCTGGTTGAATATGGAATTTTAACCAAAGTTCCCTATGTGGAGCGTCAGGAACGTTTTGAATATCAACTTACCGATAAAGGGTTGGACTTGTACCCGATTATTCTGACAATGGTGCAATGGGCCGATAAATGGATGGACATGGGTTTGGGCAAACCGATTGAATTTACTCATAAAACCTGTGGACACAAATTTAGTTCTAAGGTTGTTTGTTCAGAATGTAATGAACCCATTGATGTAAAAGAGGTAAAGGTCGCTGCTGGCCCAGGTTATTTTGCGTTTATGCAACAAAAGCAAAATAGTGCCTCATAGATCATTTTCAATGATCTATAAACAATTGGCAGGTTTGGGAACGCCAGCCAAGCGACTTAAATGTCGAGCCACTAGACCTGTATTAAACTTTTGCTGTAGCTCAGCATTACTGATTTCAGGGCTTACTGTTTTCATGAGAAATTTGATCAACGGACGTGTTGCAGGTGAATGTCCAAACTGCTGATAAAACTGCCGTACAGCATTGAGAATATCAAAGTGCCAATCTGTCAGCTCTAAATCGAGTGATTTAGCAAGTTCCTGTGCAACTTCTGGATTCCAAATGGTGTAATCAACTAAATGACCGTCTTGGTCTAACTCTAACCGCATAAAATAGCCTAAGTAGGGGCGTATTGTATACGCCCAATAATTTATGGGTATCACTCAATTAACGATATATTCATTTCAACGTAATACAACGTTGAAACTTTAATACTAAATTTGCAAATTGAGCATATTCCAGAATGTTTACACGTTTTTTAAGACCATACTGCAATAGGCTTTGTTCATTGCTTAGACAATAGATATTCGGGTAAGTATCCACAACGGCATCTGTGACTTGTAAGACTGAATCACCCATCATCACAATATGGTCATCCGCTTTTGCCATGTGTGCTAACTCATCTAAAATTTTATTGACATTGTTATAAGGAGATTGGACGAGAAACAAGGTTGAATTTTTCATGAGCGAATCCCTTACCAATACAGTACATGATCAAATGACTGAATAAATTCAGGATGAATATCAATAAATTCAATATCCTGATCTGTATTTTTGACGATAGCTAATTGTTGATTTTTGCTTTCAACCAAAATTGGGGTTAAATCGTAAAACTCAAAACTTTCCACCATATTGGCGGCAATTTTAAAGGCATGCGTGAACTGATCGAACGCTAGTTGATTGTTCAATAAACTCAGTGCGGCATCTTTTAATAATACTTTGACAGAAATACCAAAGGTTGCTAAAACCATAGTTGCAGACAAGCTTTCATTGACCTGCAAACTGGTTAAATTAGGCTGCGTTAGGATGACGAGTACAGTTTTCACACAATTTACCTTTTAAAAGCAACACGCTATATAAAGAACTTGATCTAGAATTGAATTAGACGAGAACAGCTTTGTACGGCATCAGCAAGTTCTCCAAGCCCAACCAGCTCAAAACCCTGGGCCAGGTTGTGCTGCTGAAGTGAATGACGTTGTGCATTGCTGGCATCCGTGATTCCCCGAGCAAGCGCGGCACTGACACAGACAGGGAGTCGAACGCCAAGCTTTTGCCATTCCAGTTTCAGGTTGCGCTGATCATCAGGAAACCACTGTAAATCGTTGGCAACCTGAACACCGTCCTGGTAAAAGAAGACACGAAATTCCTCATGCTTATTTTGTAATGCCTGTGCTAAACCAAATGCATGCCAGGCCATCATTGAAGTAGGTGATGAGGTAATTAACAGTAGTGTACTCATGGAACATTCACTATGGTCATAGGCAAAAATAAAGATGGACATATTAAAAAGAAGGTAATTATACAATGATTTTGGTGACAGGTGGTTTAGGCTTTATCGGTTCACATATTGCTTTGAGTTTGCTGGCTCGTGGGCACGAAATCGTCATTGTTGATAATCTGGCCAATTCCACATTACAGACTCTGGAACGTCTGGAATATATTTCAGGCATGTATATTCCTTTTGCAAAGCTTGATGTACGCAACACGCCTGCCTTAAATAAGGTGTTTGAACAATATTCCATAGATGCGGTGATTCATACTGCAAGCTTTAAATCGCTGGAGGAATCGGTTTTAAAACCTCTTGAATATTATAATGATAATGTCAGTTGTATCATGAGCTTATTACGTGCCATGCAACGCATGGGAGTGAGACAGCTTATCAACCTATCCAGCGTGGCGGTCTATGGAAAGTCTGATTCGGAACTTTCCGAGGAGACTAAATTTAATTATCACTATGCTAATCCCTATATTCGTACCCAGCAAATGGTGGAGGATATTATTGCGGATACCTACAGGGTTGACCATGAATGGAAGATCATTAACCTGCGGTTATCCAATATTGTCGGTGCCTTTGAACATGGGGTATTGGGTGAATATGTCGTTCAATTACCGAAGAATATTGTGCCTCTAGCCTTGCAGGTGGCCGCAATGCAACGTGATTGCATTGAGTTGCAAAATCAGGCACAGACTAAAGATGGTACGGTTGAACGAAGCTTCTTGCATGTGCTGGATGTTTGTGATGCCGTACTGGCAGGCTTAAAGTGGCTGGAAACACAGGTTGGCTGTTTGGAGGCATTTAATATCGCCCACTCAAAAACCACCTCTATCCTAGGTTTGTTAGATGAAGTTGCCAAAGTAACCCAATCCGAAATTCGGGTTCAGCCCGCAGTTTATCAACATGAGGAATTGGCTCAACTGGGGGCAAACATTGATAAGGCAGAAAAGGTGCTTGCATGGACACCGAAACGATCCTTAACACAAATGATTGGAGATGAATGGCGTTTTTACCTAAATACGTTAAAAGGTAACTAAGTCTGCTATCGCTTTATGATTACGAATACAGTCCATTAAAGCTGGCAATATGTTTTAGATAATGATTATTATTTACATTTTTAAGCCATTTGGGGATAATACGGCGGTTTGTTGAATATCCTTGATGAACATTCAATATGAGCTAGCCAAGGCATCTATTTGCTTCAGCCCGTGAAAATTCTTACCAAGATAGAGCAGAGGTTGTTATGCACATACGAATTGAACACGATACCATGGGTGAAATTGAGGTTCCAAATGAAGCCTTGTGGGGCGCGCAAACGCAAAGAAGTTTACAAAACTTTAAAATAGGTCAGGAGCGTTTACCCCGTGCGATGATTCGTGCAATGGGACTTGTAAAAAAAGCTGCTGCCATCACCAATGCAGAACTTAAACAACTGCCTGAAGAGTTAAGTCAATATATTGTGGGTGCTGCTGAAGAAGTCATTGCTGGGCAATGGGATGCTCAGTTTCCATTGGTGGTATGGCAGACAGGTTCTGGTACGCAAAGCAACATGAACTGTAATGAAGTGATTGCCAATATTGCTAACCAGAAATTAGGGCAAGCTTTGGGGGCGCAAAAACCTGTCCATCCAAACGATCATGTCAACCGTGCGCAATCCACTAATGATTCTTTCCCAACCGCGATTCATGTTGCCGCAAGCCTGCAAATCAATGAATTACTAATTCCTGCGGTTGAGAAACTCAAACAAACTTTACAACGTAAATCTGAAGAGTTTGATGATATTGTCAAAATTGGACGTACCCATTTACAGGATGCGACCCCATTAACGCTAGGACAAGAATTTAGTGGTTATGTGTCGCAACTGGACCATGGCTTAAAGCGTCTACATCAGGCGCTTGAGGGTTTATATGAATTGCCTTTAGGTGGAACGGCGGTGGGAACAGGACTCAATGCTCATCCTGACTATGCCGTAAAAGCCGCAGAACAATTAGCTGGGCTGACAGGCCTACCATTTGTAACGGCACCTAATAAATTTGAAGCCTTGGCAGGGCGTGATGCGGCAGTATTCGCTTCTGGTGCATTAAAAACTTTGGCTGCTAGTTTAAATAAAATTGCCAATGACATTCGCTGGTTGGCAAGTGGTCCACGTTGTGGTTTTGGGGAAATCCGTATTCCTGAAAATGAACCAGGCTCAAGTATTATGCCTGGGAAAGTAAACCCGACACAAAGTGAAGCCATGACCATGGTGGTGGCTCAAGTCTTGGGCAATGATACGACTATCAATATTGCTGGTGCGTCTGGTAATTTTGAGCTCAACGTGTTTATGCCAGTGATTGCTTATAACTTGTTGCAATCAATCCAGTTGCTTGGTGATGCATGTAATAGTTTCAATGACCACTGTGCGGTAGGAATTGAACCAAACCGTGAGAAAATTGATTATTTCCTGCATAACTCACTGATGTTGGTGACTGCACTCAATCCCGTCATTGGTTATGAAAACGCTGCCAAAGTCGCCAAAACAGCGTATAAGGAAAATAAGACCTTAAAACAGGTTGCGGTTGAACTAGGCTTGGTAACTGCGGAACAATTTGATGAAGTGGTTCGTCCTGAGCAGATGATTGCACCGAGTAGTAAATAATCATGAGTGGTAGGGGCGTATGGTATAGGCCCTTATTGTTTTGAGAGGCGTGTGATGGTTGCCCTTGCGAAGTGTACTTCTCTCCTGCAAGTGCGTACAATATCCGTTTGATTGACTAGACCATTGCTTTTATTATGCTTAATATTTATTTGACAGATACTCAAACTCATATTCAATATTCTGGTCTGTCTCATGAAAATCCTGTCAAGTTTTTGTTGAATCTAAAGAAAATTTTTCCAAGTACGGCAGACCTTTTGTTACCTGTCTTACCAGAAGACAATAATCTGGAAAATGTGACATGGGAAGCAACGGCCAAAGATTTTGAAGTTTTTAAAAAATTACTAGAGTGCTGGGGCATTATTGAGCTTCGTTTAAGTGCAATTACCACCTATAAAGATAAAAAATTTGCCAATGAATTGGTAAAAAAAGCTCAAGTTAGACGCAAGCAAATTTCCCAGAAATATCCTGAACTCTCAATTATTGCTTTGGATTATATACTCATGCATGAAATTCATGCCTTAATTGATGCTGAATTGGTCATGATTGGGGAAAAATTCTATTTGCCGACTTTGCGTGAACAATGGAAAAGTCTGTTCTCAGAGCAAATTCTGCAATGTAAATTATAAGATGGGTAACGTGAATTCGGGATAAGGACGTTGTAAAAAGATAGGCATTTAAGTCAAAATTTAATCATGACAAAAAACAATGATCTCAAAATGCCTATCGATACACAGCTTACAACACTTTTCTGCCTAATTGATGATTTCTGCACTGATATTTCAGAGCGGGTTGAGCAATACATGCTCACTTGTGGCAAGATTAATCATATATTTGCCGATAGTGCAACTCGGGGGAAAACTTCTGTCGATTGGTTTTATGGTTTTAAGATTCATATTTGCTGCTTTAACATTATATGCTTTGATGCTTGTAAATGGATATAAGTCTGGGATTCAGCAGATTTTAAAACCGATTGAATTAAAATCTGCTTAAACCAAATTCACGTTGGGTAAGCAGACTTAGGTCTGCTTTTTTATTGACTCATCTTTATAGAACCACATGGTTATTGTTCTACAAACAATTACAAGGTTTTAGTGGCTGTATGTTTAGGCGTAAGCCCCCGCTGAACCCCATGCCTATTTTTTTAATTCGGTTCAGGTTTCTAGCGGTGTGGTAGCAATTCTTCTATTTGGGTCACTTTATGGGTCGGCAGCCTTTTCAGCACATCACTGAGATAGGCATACGGATCCAGTCTATTCAGCTTTATTCGATTTTCTACTTTTAAACTCAATTATTTTTTTGGGGGATTACCTTTCAAATCTTTGTGCAACAAAGCCTATTTCAAATAAAAGTTAAAATAAAAAACCGAGGTATTACCTCGGTTCTTTTGTTCATCATGAAAAAGTTATTTTTCTACAAAAGCACGTTCAATCACATAATCACCCATAACACCCATACGTGGTGATTCAACCAGGCCATGTTGATCAAGCAGGGCAGCCACATCTTTCAGGAATGCTGGGCTACCACAGAGCATGGCACGGTCTGTCTCACGGTTAAAACGTGGTAAACCGATTTTTTCAAACAGTTCACCAGTTTCAATGGCAGTGGTGACACGACCTTGTGTATGGAATGGCTCGCGGGTTACGGTTGGGTAATAAACCAATTTATCCTTGATGCCAAGCTCTTCAAAAAATTCATTGTTTGGCAATTCATTCAGGATTAAATCCTGATAGGCAAGCTCTGAAACATAGCGAGTACCATGAACCATGATCACTTTCTCAAACTTTTCGTAAGTTTCAGGATCACGAAGCAGGGAAAGGAAAGGAGCAAGGCCTGTACCAGAAGATAAAAGGTATAAATTTTTACCTGGTAATAAATCGTCGTGTACGAGCGTTCCTGTTGGTTTTTTAGAAATCAGGATTTCATCACCAACCTGTACTTTTTGTAAAATGGAAGTCAATGGACCGTCTTGTACCTTAATTGAGAAGAACTCCAGTTCTTCTTCATAATTCGCGCTTGCAATCGAATAAGCACGCATTAAGGGCTTGCCATTCACTTCAAGACCGATCATGACGAATTGACCATTTTTGAAACGTAGACTGGTGTCACGTGTTGTTTTAAAACTAAAAAGTGTGTCATTCCAGTGGTGAACATGAGTAATGCGTTCAACGTTAAAAGCAGCCATTCAAGGTCTCGATCACAGTTAAAAGAAACAGGTTGCTATTCTAATCTAAATTCATTCTCGATAAACTGAATATATTTAATTGTGTTTATAAGAAAAAGTGATGAGCAATTCAGTTGAGATGCCGATTATCGGTTACATGCACTCTCCCTACCGTGAAAAGTTTGGTATTCCGAGGCAGCCAAATCTGGTGCAGGTCGAGTCTTATATGGAGATGGTGGCACCTTATAACGATATTTTGGCATTCGAGGGAATTGAGGCATTTAGCCATTTATGGCTGTTGTGGCAGTTTCATGAGAATAAACAAAATGATAATGCACCAAACCAAATAGCTGGATTTCGCGCGCAGGTACGTCCACCACGCTTGGGTGGAAACCAGAAAATGGGGGTGTTTGCTACCCGAAGTATGTATCGTCCGTCTGCAATTGGTTTGTCTGTGGTGCATTTTTTACGAGTAGAAAAGCAAGGGAAAAGCGTGCGACTTTATGTAATGGGTAGTGATTTACTACATGGCACGCCGATTCTGGATATTAAGCCCTATATCCAGTATTCGGATGCAGTGCCAGATGCAAGTAGTGGTTATGCCCAGGATGAGCCTGTACGTAAATCAGTGATATGGACGGAAACTGCACAAACACAACAACAGCAATTACTAAAGCAGGCTATTTTAAATAAAAAGGTATTCGATGAACTGGAACAGGTGTTATCTTTAGACCCTCGTCCTGCCTATCAGGAAGATGCTGAACGAGTTTATGGAATGTGTTTTGCAGACTTGAATGTTCGTTTTAAAGTCGATGCAAGCAATGTCACAGTCATTGCTGTGGAATAGGCAACTTAAAAATATAAAATCATAAATTTGGGGATTTGACGGTTATGCAAGCGCAGGCAAAATTTGCAAGTTTTTCTTTTTCAATTGATGTGACGTGGTGTCTGGAACAATTACAAAAAGATGGACGGATTACTGAACGGGATAAACTTTTTATTCAAACTACACATCGGCAAAAAGACCAGTTGAAATGGCATCCCTTACAGTGGGTTGCCAATTTTAATTTAAAGGATCAACTTAATCCTGCCACAACCTTAACCCTGAATCGTTTATGTCAGTGGTTAGCTGAAAAAGCCGAAGTTCCCTTATTTGTGATTGATCCACTAAAAGCTGATGTGGCGGCATTAACCAGCGTTATGTCACAGGAATTTGCGGTACGGAATCATATTCTGGCCATTGAAGTACATTCAGATCGGATTTTGATTGGGACAGATCAGCCGTTTTTAACGGAATGGCAGAATAATCTGGAGCGTAGTTTAGCGCCCAGAAAGATTGAACGAGTGTTACTCAATCCTGAGCAATTACAGCGCTATCTGGTGGAATATTATCAGGTTAGTCGTGCGGTCAGTTCATCACAAAACACCAGTGCCTTTGACCGTGATAATAAAGGCGTTGAGGCCTTGTTACAGTTGGGCGATACCCAGAATCCCGATGCCAATGACCAGCATATTGTCAAATTGGTGGACTGGGTGCTGCAATTTGCCTTTGAACAGGGGGCTAGTGACATTCATCTTGAACCCCGAAAAGACAAGGGTAAGGTGCGTTTCCGTATTGATGGCGTGTTACACACCATTTATAACATGCCTGCCAATACACTGACTGCAGTGATTTCCCGTATTAAAATTCTGGGTCGGATGAATGTGGCGGAAAAGCGTAAACCACAGGATGGACGTCTAAAGACACGAACACCAAAAGGTCAGGAAACCGAATTGCGTCTCTCCACTTTGCCAACTGCCTTTGGTGAAAAGCTGGTGATGCGTATTTTTGATCCAGAAGTATTGGTACGCAGTTTTCAGCAGTTGGGTTTTGAGGGACATCTCTTACAAAGCTGGCAACAACTGACCCAGCATAGCCACGGGATTATTCTGGTGACAGGGCCAACAGGTTCTGGTAAAACCACCACACTTTATTCATCGCTTAAACAACTGGCAACGGAACAGGTCAATGTCTGTACCATTGAAGACCCGATTGAAATGCTGGAACCAAGTTTTAACCAGATGCAGGTCAATCCAAACATTGAGCTAGGCTTTGCCGATGGGGTGCGTGCCCTCATGCGTCAAGACCCTGACATTATTATGGTTGGGGAAATTCGTGACCATGATACTGCCAATATGGCGATTCAGGCAGCTTTAACAGGACATTTGGTACTCTCAACCCTGCATACCAATGATGCGCCATCTAGTTTGACCCGTTTGCATGATTTGGGGGTGCAGCCATTTTTGACCGCAGCCACGATTTTGGGTGTATTGGCACAGCGTCTGGTGCGTCGCCTTTGCCCGCATTGCAAACAGGAAACAGCGATCAATGAGCAGCAATGGGAACACCTGACTTTTGACTATATGATGGATATGCCCACCACCATGTATAAGGCCGTGGGCTGTGAAGTGTGTCGCCAAACGGGTTATAAAGGGCGTGTCGGGATTTATGAGTTTATGCCAGTCAGTCTGGAATTAAAGTCCATCATTAGTGCGAATGGCACACTGGATCATTTACGTGCGCAAGCCAAGAAAGAGGGTATTGAACCGTTGCGTATTGCAGGGGCACGCAAGGTGATTGAGGGTATGACCACACTGGAAGAAGTGCTTCGGGTTGTGCCATTAAATTAAGCAGTTTTTAGTTCTTCAGATTCACCTCATCTTGTTTTGTTTTAATGACCATATCGAGATGATCAACAAAGATGAGGAAATTAAAATGAACGTATTTTCTAAAGTTGCTGTAATTGCAGGTCTGGTTGGTGCGACAACATTTGCGGTTGCGAATACGACAGCAGTCAATCAGCAGGCATTGGCGCCTACACAAATTACTACGGTGAAACAGGCATTGACCTTAAAAAATGATACGCCTGTTAAGCTTAAGGGTTATGTAGTCAAAGCAACAGGTGATGAAAAATATCAGTTTAGCGACCAGACAGGCAGCATCACCGTCGATATTGATGATGATTTATGGCAAGGGCAACCTGTTTCAGCCAAAACTCCTGTGACCATTATTGGTGAAATCGACATTGATTATAAACCGACCAAACGTGTAGAAGTCGATGTAGATCAGGTGAAATTCTAATCATTGAAATATCATCAAAAACCACATGTTTAGCATGTGGTTTTTTGCCTGTTGCTTATTTAAAAGCCATGATGAATATTAATGGATCAGACAAGAGTGCGGCTTTATGCGAATTTTACTGGCTGAGGATGATGCCTCTCAGGCGGAAAGTATCAAGGATTGGCTGGAACTGGATGGCTATAGTGTCGATTGGGTAGAACGGGGTGATCATGCGATACTGGCGGCTGAGCAGCATCAATATGATTGTATCCTGCTGGATCGGGGTTTACCCAAGGCTTCGGGTGATGACATTCTAAAAAGCATTCGCCATCAAAACGCCAATACGCCCGTCATTTTTATTACCGCCAAAGATGCCATTCATGATCGGGTGGAGGGGCTGGATTTGGGTGCCAATGATTATCTGGTTAAGCCATTTAATCTGGAAGAATTGTCAGCACGGGTGCGCACACAACTGAGGCAACACCAGACTCAGACAGGCCAGTATTTGACTTTTGCCAATCTCCAGCTTGATCCGCAAGCCAAGACCCTGACGCAAGCGGGTCAAGTCATCAACCTGACTGCAAAAGAATTTCAGATTTTACATAAATTAATGCAAAAACCAGAACATATCCTGACCCGTGAGCAACTGGAAGAATCACTGTATGCCTGGGGCGAGGAAATCGAGAGTAATGCCATCGAGGTGTATATCTACCAAATTCGCAAAAAAATTGGCGGACAATATATCAAAACCATTCGTGGTTTAGGCTATCGGATGCATCAGGATTAAGTTTATGAAAGTGGTGTCGCTACAAAACAGGCTGATTAAAACCTCACTGATTAGTTCAGTGATTGCGGGTTCTGTGGCATTGCTTCTATTTGTGGTGATTTCAATCTATCAAACCATGCAGGTTCAAGATGAAATCATGGATGAAATCTCAGATATGTTACTGATTGCTGATCTGACCTCAACTTCGGGGCCGCAGATTGATGAACTGAGTGACCAGTTTGATATCCAGTATCGCCTGAGCTACCAGCAACAGATTCTGGCCCAGTCCGAGGATTTTCAGCTTGAGCAACAGTATTACACCTTAAATACAGGTGATGATCAATATAGCTTTATCTGGCAGGAGCGACAGCTCTGGCGTAGTTATCGGGTGGAAGATCACCAGTCCCACATGCAGGTATTGCTATTACAACCTTTGGGTGATCGCTTTAAAGAATTGATGCATAGCTTTGCTGGTATTCTGTCATTCTGATCATGTTGTGGCTGATGCAGTGGATCATGCTGCATGTTCTGGTCAAACGGCAGTTTAGGGCGATTCATCAATTATCCGATCAAATCTCGCAGAAAAACGCAGATGATCTAACGCCAATCCAGTCCTCCAGCATTGAATTTAAAGAATTGCAGCCGATGCTGGGGCAGTTAAATCACTTGTTGCAACGTCTGGATCAATCGCTAAAAGCCGAACAGCGTTTTACTGCGGATGCCTCGCATGAATTGCGCTCGCCCTTATCCGCGATTCAAATGCGTTTACAGCTTTTACAACGTAAATATCCAGAACGCGCCACTGATTTTGCCTCCATGCAACAGGATATTAGTCGAGGGACCCAAACGCTGGAAAATTTGCTATTGCTGGCACGTTTAGACCCTGAATATGCTGAAAACCTTCCCAAGACACATTTTGCCTTGCACACGGTGATTGACGAGGCGATTCAGGCTCTAACACCCTTTATCAAGCAAAAGGCAATCCAGATTCAGCAGCAGATGGTAGTGGTAGAGCACGAAGATATGATTTTTGCCAATCAACAACTGATTTTTACCTGTATTCGTAATGTGCTGGACAATGCCATACGCTATACGCCAGAAAAAGGCTGTGTCTATATCGCTTTAGATAAGCAGGGACAGTATTTACAGCTTATTATTGAAAATGAGGGACAAGGTATCGACCCAGAACTATTGCAGCATTTGGGAGAACGTTTTTATCGTGCGTTGGGAACCAAAACCCAGGGATCAGGCTTAGGCTTATCCATTTGTAGGAAAATTATCGAACTACATCATGGGCAAATGGAATTGTTGCCATCTTCATATGGCGGATTAAAAGTCGTGATCAGATTGCTTGTCTAAAGCTTTATTTTGGTTTCTAGATGAATTAAAAAGCAGTACGCGCTGACATACTGCTATTTCCACGTTTATTATTATCCGATTACTATTATTTTACTTGGTTAAAATCAGACGGTTGTTACGGGTGAGGCGTAGGCGATACTCTTCACCAGCGTGCATAATGCGAATTTCGCGGCCTAAGGCAAATAGGTTGTTTGAATGCAGCATTGGTAAGGATTGAGTTGCATCAGTGCTACGAGTAAATAGGTTAAATGGTGCGTTCATTTGTTATGCTCCGTGGTGTATTATCTATTTTTTAAATGATAATCATTATCGAATATACCTGTCAACGTAAATTTGAATAATTTACAAAATCGTTTATAAGTTTTTTCAGAACGATGTGCAAATTGATGAATGACAGGGATTTACTCTGTAGAGATGAGGGATGTGGACTGTGATAGCAAAGAATGTCATTGATGTCGCAATTGCAATTTTATTGCATAAATCCAAGGTATTGGTGGGGTGGCGTCAGGCCAATCAACATCAGGGCAATAAGCATGAATTTCCTGGTGGCAAAGTTGAGCAGGGAGAAACACCTGAGCAGACCTGCCGCAGGGAAATTTATGAAGAGGTGGGCATTGGCTTAAAGGACTGGCATCGTTTTGATGTGATTCGCCATGAATATGATGATGTGATTGTGAACTTGCATATTTTTCATGCCTATGTCCCTGATGCGTTACTGGAACTGATTCACCAGCCTTGGGCTTGGTACAGTCGTGACCAACTGAAAGAATTAAATTTTCCTAAAGCCAATGACGTGATTCTGCAACGTTTGGTGTGGCCACATCTGATTAAGGTGAATGAACAGTTGGTCAAACTCCCGCAGCAGGAAAGTTTATTTTATTGGCGGACACAGGATGAAAATATTGATGCGATTGAGCAGCAGTTAGAAACACTCACTGATGAGCAATATCAAAAACTCATTGTGAATTTTGAAATCTGCAATCAGCTGGATTCAGCATGTCAGGAAAAAATTAACACGGTTCATCTAAAACAATCACAGCTGATGGGATTAAAGAAAGGAGAGTTAATTGTAGGGAAACGTTTTATTGCAGCGTGCCATGATGCAGTTTCATTGCAACATGCACATCATATTGGCTGTGATGCGGTGCTTTTAAGTCCTGTGAATATAACTGAGACTCATCCAGAAACAAAAGTGTTGGGATGGGACGGTTTTGCTGAACTCGCTGGAAAAAGTGATATTCCTGTTTTTGCTTTGGGTGGTGTTGCGCCTACTGATCTGGAACAAGCCCAAAAACATCATGCTTATGGGCTTGCGGGGATTCGCCAGTTTGAATCAATCCAGTAACAAGGCTCTAAAGTGACTGAATTGCTTTTTTCGCTTCCTGTGCCTTGACTGGATGATTACGTGCTTCGCTGGCACGAAGCACAATTGTCCAAAGCTGCTTTTTCATGGCATTGCTCTGTGCATAGCTTAAACCACGGCGCGCCAAAGCCTCGGCATTGGCATACTCTTTTCGCTGGTTGGCGATTAGACCCAGATATAAATAGGTTTCAGAAGCCTGTGGTGCAATCCGTTGAGCTTGAAGCGCATAACGTTCTGCTTCCGCAAGTTGCTGACTTTTATACGCGGTCTGGGTTTTTTGCATCAGGGTCCTAAAGGCGGGGAGTTGAGCACCATCATTACTAAACTTCTGCTTCACCTTTTGTTCAGGTACCACCACCTGTGGTGTCACGGTTTGCCGTTTAATCTCTTTTTGGTCATATGGAATGACCTTTACACCAGAAGCAGGCGGAGTCACTTTTTTCTTCTGCGTATTCGTGCCTGCTGGTGGATTAACAGGTTTAGTGGTCGTGACTTTTTCTGGAGTGGCAGTACAGCCAGCCAGTACAAGTACACCAATTGCGAAAGTTATTTTCTTGATCATGTCCAAATCCCAGTAGAAATTAATTTTCAACGCTGTAGCTACCACTGGAAATGATGCGTGTTGGCGTATGATTTGATAAATCATTGTCCATCTGGTTTTCGCTTTCCCGAATATAATTGTTTGTGCCATCATCATGATCATTTTCTGATGTACCACCCTGAGGCATATAGGTTGGTTCAACTTCATAATGAGACTGACCGCAAACCGTTGCATGGCGAGGTACAGTTTGACGAAGCAATGGAATATACAATGCGCCATCACAGCCCTCGGCAGAAAGGTCACCGCTGGCGCTATCAATCCACTGCCATTGAACGTTGTCGGTTTGACGAAGATTTACAGGTTCCTGACGAAGCTGTTTCATGACATTGGTCCAGACTGGCAATGCACCAGAGGAACCTGTCAGACCAGTAACCTTGTTGTCATCCAGCCCTAACCAGACCACAGCGACATGATTACCAGAATAACCTGCAAACCATGAATCCCGTGTATCGTTGGTTGTTCCTGATTTTCCTGCAAGATTCAGTGATTCAGGCAAGCTCCCATAGGCAGAGCGGCCTGTACCTGAACGCATGACTTGCTGTAAACCATAATTCAGGATGTAGGCGGTGGCGGGGTCAATGGTTTGCTGTACATTCAAACCATAACGCTCCAATAAATGCCCTTTTGCATCCACAACAGTGCGGATAGAACGGGTAGGGTATTTAAAGCCACCTGTGGCAAAGTTTCCATAAACGCTCAGCACTTCCATTGGTGACATATTCACCGCCCCCAGATAAATGGATGGATAGGCTGGAATATCTGAACTTACCCCAAACTGTCTGAGCTTATTTGTGAATGTAGATAGGCCAAACTCGTTCGCCAAACGTACAGTAGAAAGGTTGTATGAATTTGCCAAAGCCTGCTGCATTGGAACCACACCATGCTCACCACCACTATAATTTTTGGGTGTCCAGTTTTTATAACCATCAATTGGAATACTGATGGCTGTATCTTCAATTGGGCTAGCCCATGTATAACGGCCTGACTCAAGTGCACTTAAATAGATGACAGGTTTCAGTAATGAACCCACTTGACGTTTAGCATCCAGTGTACGGTTAAAACCTGTAAAGTCTTGAGTCGATCCCACAGCGGCAACCAGTTCACCATTGTCTGGATGAGCGACAACAATGGCACCTTGTAAGTTCTTTAAACGGGCAGGATTGGCATTCGCCAGACGATCAACTGAATTTTTAAACGCATTTTGCACCTGAATCTGTGTGATTGGATCTAGTGTGGTAAAAATTCTTAAACCCTGATTGGTAATGTCACTTTCCTGATATTCGGTGCGTAGCTGACGACGGACAATATCAAGGAAATCAGGGAATTTCGCAGGTCCTAGAGTCGGTTTGCTCACTACATTTAAAGGACGTGCAATTTCATCCTGATATTCCGCCTCACTGAGATAGCCCATAACTTTCATGTTGTTCAGTACAACATCACGGCGTTTTTTTGCCGCTTCAGGATTACGCCAAGGGTTATATAAAGAAGGGCCCTGTACTAAACCAACCAAATAGGCTTGTTGGGAAATATTCAATTCACGTAAAGGTAAACCAAAATAGAACTGTGAAGCCAGACCATAACCATTGATGGAATAACTGCCATTTTGACCTAAATTCACTTCATTCAGATAGGTTTCAAGAATTTCATCCTTGCTATAATGCAGTTCAATCAATAAGGCCATCAGCGCTTCATTGACTTTACGTTTCAGGGTTTTTTCAGGGGAAAGATAAAAGTTTTTCACCAACTGTTGTGTGAGTGTTGATCCACCTTGACGTTTACCACCCGTCACATTGCTGACTAGAGCACGTGCAGTGCCACGAACTGAAACACCGTGATGGTGATAGAAGTTGCGGTCCTCAGTTGAGATCAAAGCCTCAATCAGTGTTTTTGGTACTTTATCTAGTTTAATGAGTACGCGGTCTTCATTATGCTGAGGGTAAATACCACCAATCAATAAAGGTTCCAGCCGTGCAATGCCTGTACTTGATGGTTTAGTGGAACGGATTTCACCAACCTGCCCATTCAGGAAACCAATTTCAAGCACCTGTTCAGGTTCATTGCTGTCACCATAGTCAAAACCACGTGTATGGACATACATCTGGTTGCCTTGGGTGACATAGCTACCTGATTTTTCATAGTTTGCCGTATTTTTATAACCCAGTAATTTCAGTTCCTGAATGAAGTTTTCCTGAGTAATTGGCGCATTTGCATAGATTTCTAGAGGACGAGCAAATACCTTGGCTGGAATATCCCAGCGCTGACCTTCAAACTTATTGCGAATAATATTATCCAGACGGATTAGATAGATACTAAAGGCAATAAAAACACCAATCACTAAAATGGAAAAAATTAGCGCAAGAAAACCGATACCACGTTCACACTTCATAGATTTGCGTTAAAATCAAAACAATGGGGCTAATGATGCGATAGCTTATGCGCAATTTGCAATCGTAAAACTGTGAATAAATAGCAACATGCAATAAAAACTTTAAGAATGTGTTGACATTAAGTGGGTAAAAAAACAACGAATAGACATTTTTATACTTTTTAATCAATCGTCAACGAAATTCTGATAGTTAATGATATGATAGTCAGGAAGCGCAGCGGAGCTGAATTATTCGTGCAAATTTCACATAAATCCTTTCGAAATATTGGTTTGATTGGGCGACCAGATAAAGATTCTGTAGTAGAAACCTTATGTTTGATTCATGATCACTTGATCACCTTAGGTTTAAATCCTGTCTTTGATCAGGAAACAGCGAAACTCGTACCTTATAGCCATGGACAGACTGTCAGCCGTAATTTATTGGGCGAAGTCGTGGATTTAGTGATTGTAGTGGGCGGTGATGGGTCGCTACTACATGCTGCACGTGCCTTGGTTCGATACAATACTCCTGTAATTGGGATTAACCGTGGGCGACTGGGCTTTTTAACCGACATTAAACCTGCCGAAGCAATCTTTAAGCTAGATCAGGTGTTGCAGGGACATTTTCAACTGGATCGCCGTTTCCTGCTGGAAATGGAAATTCGGTCTAATGGTGAAACCATTTATGATGCAATTGCATTAAATGATGTGGTTCTACATTCTGGACGATCAGTCCATATGATTGATTTCGAACTCAGTATCGATGGGCAATATGTCTATCGTCAGCACAGTGACGGTTTAATTGTTTCCACACCAACGGGTTCGACAGCATATGCATTGTCTGGTGGTGGACCTATTTTGCATCCAAGTATGGATGCGATTGCATTGGTGCCCATGCATCCGCATACCTTGTCCTCTCGTCCGATTGTGGTTGGTGGACAAAGTGAGATTAAAATTACCATTCGTGAAAATCGGGTTTTACCCATGGTCAGCGCCGATGGACAACATAGTGTTGCATTAAATGTGGGTGACACTGTGCATATTCGCAAACATCCATTTAAACTAAGCTTATTACATCCGCCTGGGTACGATTTTTATATGGCTTGCCGTACTAAACTGGGCTGGAATCAAGATTTCGAATCTTTTCAACAGGATGACTCATGAATATTGAACAAATGCTCGCTGTTTTAAATCCTGAAATTGTTGAGCGCTTAAAAACAGCCGTTGAAATTGGCAAATGGCCAAATGGTATTGCATTGACCAAAGAACAACGTGAAACCTGTATGCAGGCTGTTTATGCATGGGAAATGAAACATTTACCAGAAGAACAGCGTAGTGGCTATATTGATCGTGGCACAAAGGAAGAGGGTGAGGAATGTGATGATGACCATCACAAACACGAACCTGAATTTAAACCGATTCGGTTTGTTTAATTTAAAGACCCAGTAAAAACACTGGGTTTTTTAATGAATGAAGCCTAAATTTTTCGACTTTCCCAAAGCGCCTTTGCTTTAATCATCGCCTCATCAAAACTACTGACCACACCCATCGTATATAAAGCGATTCCGATGGTTTCAGTGACAGCCATTTCACCATATTCATGTTGCTGCTGACCAAGCCAAACCGCTTTAAACACTTCAAGATCAAGCTCTTCTTCAATAGGGCTACGTTCAGGTGTCAGTTTGGGTAATTCATACTCATATAACTCACCATTTTTAATCCCACAAATCAGGGTTTTTGCATCAGGGTTACGCTCAAATTCACCTCCTTCACCTTTAATCACCGCACTATTTTGATAACCTAAACGAAACGCAGTGCGTTGATGTGAGGTTCGATAAGCAGGGTGGAAAATGGCCTGTAAAGTGGCTTTGGCATTAAAAGGATTAATCAGGCGTACCAGGGTATGAATGGGTGAACGTAAGCCCATCACATTTCTCAATGAAATCAGATCACTTAAAATTGGTGAGATCACTTCAAGAGGCAAATAGGCAAAGTTATGTCTTTCTAGTTGTTGTTTGACATCTTGTTCATTTTGGCAAATAGAATAGCCTAAGTATGGTAAAACCTGTTCTGTATAAACACGGTTAATGGTATGACCAGATGCACCATGCATCACGATGCTATAGCCGTGATGGGCCAGTGTTAAGGCTGCCAATAAAAACCACGGATAATGTTTACGTTTCCCTGCATATGATGACCAATCCAGATCAACATCTAGCGGTTGAAAATTAAGTTGATCACGCGTTGCCTGAACAAAGCCAGCCAGTTCATCAACAGATTCTTCCTTAACCCGTAACAACATTAAAAAAGCACCCAACTGAACATCAAGCACTTCATTTTTTAAGATCATGCTAAAAGCCTGATAGGCCTCATCATAAGTCAGTGAACGCGCACCCGTCTTACCTTTACCAATGATTCGTATGTATTGGGCGAAAGGATGTTCAGCATCTTTGTAAATATTGCGTTTGGTATTCATGATCGTATTTGCAGTCATGGTGAAGAATTAAAATTAATATGACATAAAAGTGATGCATTTAGCGTAAAAAAATCAGAGCTTCTGTTTATTCAATAAGCAATTGGGTCTCGAAAATAACCACTGCAAACAAAATTATTGACCGCATCAGTCGGGTGATTTGATGCAAAAGGGACATGACATCCCACCTAAAAATCATTAGCATGGCTGCGAAGCAAATTTTCAAGAAAAATGAAAGCGAAAGGAAATAAAGATGTTAGCTTACGATGCAGATTTGGAACTCTTCCGTGACAACTTTAAACGTTTTATGAGTGAACACATTGCACCTCATTATGAAAAATGGGAACGTGAGGGCATTATGCCGCGTTCTGTCTGGACATTATTGGGTGAAAATGGCTTCCTGTGCGTAGACGTGCCAGAAGAATATGGTGGTTATGGCGTACCAACCCATTATTCATTGATGCTGGTTGAAGAATCTGCGCGTGCTGGTTATTGTGCCTTATCAACTGGTATTTCGTGTCACTCTGAAATTGCTGCACCATATATCCAACATATTGGGTCAGAAGAACAGAAACAGTATTGGTTGCCAAAAATGGTGTCTGGTGAAGTGGTGGGTGCAATTGGTATGACTGAGCCAGGTGCTGGTTCAGACTTGCAGGCCATGCGTACCAGTGCAATTTTGCAAGGTGATCACTATGTGTTAAATGGTTCTAAAACCTTTATCTCAAATGGTCAGCATGCTGATGTTGTGGTTCTGGCAGTGAAAACTGATCCGCAAGCTCGTGCCAAAGGTGTGTCTTTATTATTGGTTGATACCCATTTGGAAGGCTTTAAAAAGGGCACGAACTTAGACAAAATTGGTCTGCATTCACAAGATACCTCTGAACTTTTCTTTGATAATGTGAAAGTACCTAAAGACCAGTTATTGGGCAATGCAGGTTCAGGTTTTGCTTACTTGATGCAGGAATTACCACGTGAGCGTACTGCAATCGCAGCGACCTCTTTGGGCGCAATTCGTGGCTCAATTGATCTTGCGACCCAATATGTGAAAGAGCGTCAGGCATTTGGTCAGGCGATTGCTAACTTCCAGAACACACGTTTTGTCTTAGCTCAGGCGAAGATTGATGAATTGGCAACTGCTGCTTTCTATAATCAAAACGTGGCCTTATATAATGAGGGCAAACTGGATGTTGAAACTGCGGCTGCACTCAAGAGCTTCAGTACTGACATGCAAATGAAAGTTGCTGACAACTTGCTTCAGTTATTTGGTGGCTATGGTTATATGACTGAATATCCAATTTCACGCTTCTTTGTTGATGCACGTATCCAGCGTATTTACGGTGGTACCAATGAAATCATGAAAGAAATCGTGGCACGTGGATTGATTGGTAAAGCTTAATTAATCTTGATAAATCAGCCTGCTTTCGAGCAGGCTGTTTTTTGATAGATACTATTTTTCTATTGGGGTAGGCTTTTTTGCATAAATATTTTGCAAGATACTGATTTCCAAGGTTTTTCCTAGAATTTTAATAAAAATAAATATAATAAAATCATAGTGTTAGCTATTTGTGCAACAAAGCCCACGAGAACTGAAATTTAGCATCAAACATATAATGAAAATCATTATCAATAACGTTGAGTCATGAAAAGAGTTAAAACTCAGCGTGTTTAATAGCTTAAAGTCTTGTTATACTAGCCCAGATAACCAATTCACAGATGAATTGTAATCCATTCTTATAGATGATTTTGCTGAGGCTGCATTCAATGGTAAACGATGGACAAAACACATCGAATTCACTTAATTTAGAACAAATTCGTAACGATATTGATAGTGTTGATCAACAAATCCAGGAATTACTCAATCGCCGTGCCACATTGGCGGAAGCCGTAGCCAAGGCGAAGTTTGCAGCCGAAGACAACCCACTGTTTTATCGCCCTGAACGTGAGGCACAGGTGCTGCGTAAAGTGATGGAACGCAATCAGGGGCCATTGTCCGATGCGACCATGGCACGCTTGTTCCGTGAAATCATGTCGGCATGTCTGGCACTTGAAGCGCCACAAAGTATCGCATTTTTAGGGCCAGAAGGAACCTATACCCACTCCGCGGTACTGAAACATTTTGGTAATGATGCAGTGGTTCGTCCATTGCCAACCATTGATGAAGTGTTCCGTGAAGTGGAGGCGGGTAGTGCGCATTATGGCGTGGTTCCTGTTGAAAACTCATCAGAAGGAATTGTTAACCATACACTGGACTGTTTTAAGGCTTCTAGCCTGAATGTGATTGGTGAAGTTGAATTGCGTATTCATCATCAATTCCTTGTTTCTGAAAATACCCGTAAAGACAGCATTAAGCAGATTTATGCCCATCAACAAACCTTGGCTCAATGCCGTAAGTGGTTAGATGCGCATTATCCTGGGGTAGAGCGTGTTGCACTAAACTCAAATGCGGAAGCGGCTCGCCGTATTCGTAACGAATGGCATTCTGCTGCAATCGCCTCTGATATCGCAGCCAGCATGTACAACCTTGAGATTTTATATAGCAATATCGAAGATAATCCTGAAAATACCACACGCTTCCTGGTGATTGGTCGTGAGAAAATTCCACAAAGTGGCAATGATAAGACCTCATTGTTGATCTCAGCACATGACCGTGCTGGGGCATTGCTGGAAATTCTTGCACCATTTGCCAAGCATCAAATCAGCTTGACCAGTATTGAAACTCGTCCAGCTTTACCAGAAAAATGGGCCTATGTGTTCTTCATTGATCTGGAGGGGCATATTGATCAGGACAATGTGGCGGCTGCACTAGATGAAATCCGTCCAATGGTCAAAGAGTTGCGTGTACTGGGTTCTTATCCAATCGCTGTTTTATAAAACTGTTTTATCGTATGGATAGGTGGATGAATCATCTATCCATATCAAAGTCTTCTCATTAGGCAAACATCTTTTATGTCTCAAGCATCTGTTTCTAAAGTATTGTTTAAAAAAGTTGCATTTATTGGACTTGGGCTGATTGGGTCAAGTCTTGCGCGTGTGATTGTGGCGGAACAACTTGCGTCTGAAATTGTGGCTTCAACACGCTCAAAAAAAACATTGGAAGATGCCAAAGCACTCGGTCTAATTCAACATGGTTATACAAATCCTGAGGAAGCGGTTCAGGGTGCGGATTTAATTGTTTTGGCATTGCCTGTTCGTGCCACACAAAAAGTGTTGGAACAGATCAAGCCTTATCTTGCAGAGAATGTTATCATTACCGATGTGGGTAGTACCAAAGGCAATGTGGTGGATGCGGCCAAAGCAGTGTTTAGTGAAAATCTGCCTGTTGGTTTTGTACCTGGGCACCCAATTGCAGGTGCGGAACATACAGGTGTACATGCAGGTAAAGTCGATTTATTTGCCAATCATAAAGTGATTCTAACGCCATTGCCAAGTAGTGCAGATTGGGCAGTGCAGAAACTGATCCTGCTTTGGTCTGCGGCAAAAGCAGAAGTGATTTGTATGGATGTGTCGAAACATGATGAAGTGTTGGCACATACCAGTCATTTACCGCATTTGATGGCGTTCAACTTGGTTGAGCAACTGGCCAACCGTGAAGATAATCTGGATATTTTTCGCTATGCGGCGGGTGGTTTTCGGGATTTTTCTCGGATTGCGGCCAGTGATCCACAGATGTGGCATGACATTTTCTTTGCCAATAAAAACGCAATTCTCAATGCCGTTGCTGGCTTTGAGCAGCAACTTTCTGTTTTAAAGCAACTGATTGAAAATGAAGATTCTCAGGCGTTGATGGGGCTGCTTGGACATGCGCAAGCGGCACGCCAACACTTTAACCATATGTTAGCCAAAAAACCTTTGATGGAGAAAAACAAGGTGACACAGCAATTTACCATTTTACCAGGCAAGAAAACATTTACAGGTAAATTCACCGTGCCAGGTGATAAGTCAGTGTCACATCGCTCCATCATGTTTGGGGCGATTGCTGAGGGTACAACCCATGTGACTGGCTTCCTTGAGGGTGAAGATGCGTTAGCAACTTTACAGGCATTCCGTGATATGGGGGTCAGCATCGAAGGCCCAAAAAATGGTGAGGTGACCATTCATGGCGTGGGCATGCAAGGTTTAAAAGCACCTGCCAGTGCCTTATATATGGGTAACTCAGGCACAAGTATGCGTCTGCTATCTGGTATGTTGTCAGCACAAAAGTTTGATTCGGTGATGACAGGTGATGCGTCATTGTCTAAACGTCCAATGGAGCGTATTGCAAAACCATTACGTTTAATGGGTGCGCAAATTCAAACCACAGGTGAGAAAGGTACGCCGCCAGTCAGCATTACAGGCAGTCAAGCTTTAAAAGGTATTCAATACGATTTGCCAATGGCTTCGGCTCAGGTGAAATCAGGGATTTTACTGGCAGGTTTATGGGCTGAGGGTGAGACTTCTGTGACTGAACCAGAGCCGACCCGTGACCATACTGAGCGTATGTTGCGTGCCTTTGGTTATGAGGTAAAAACCGAAGGCAATAAAATCTCGCTTGTTGGTGGTGGTAAACTGGTTGGTACAGATATTCAGGTGCCATCAGACATTTCATCGGCTGCATTCTTCATGGTGGGTGCTGCGATTACTGAGGGTGCTGATGTGATCCTTGAGGCGGTGGGCATCAACCCAACCCGTACAGGTGTAATTGAAATCCTCAAGCAAATGGGTGCGGACATCAGCGTTGAAAATGAACGTATCGCTGGCGGTGAGCCGATTGCCGATATTCATATCAAGGGGTCTCGTACATTAAAAGGTATTCACATGCCTGAAGATCAAGTGCCTTTGGCGATTGATGAATTTCCTGCCTTGTTTATTGCGGCGGCTTGTGCGGAAGGTCAAACCGTATTAACAGGTGCGGCTGAGCTTCGCGTGAAAGAATCTGACCGTATTCAGGTGATGGCGGATGGCTTGAAAGTCATGGGTATTGATTGCACCCCAACTGAGGACGGCATTATCATTGAGGGTAAGGGTAAGTCTGGTGACTGGTCAGCAATTTTCACAGGTGGAAAAATTGAATCACACCATGACCATCGTATTGCCATGAGTTTCAGTATTGCAGGGTTACGTACTTCGGGCGAAATCATCATTCACGGTACGGAAACAGTGGCAACCAGTTTCCCAACCTTTACCGAACTTGCCAATGCGGCAGGGCTAGATTTACAGGTTGTAGATCAATAAGTTAATCGGAAAATGCAGTGTCTGGCTTGCTCAAATGCTGCATTTCTTATTTACTTATCAATAAAAATAGGTCGTTTATCATGATAATAAAACGTGTAAATAATAAAAATGTTGGGTTTGGATATGTACATATTTAATCAGGTCTAAATTTATCAATTTAACAAAAGAAGTAAGACAATTGGCTAATCAATTAAAGACAATTGTATATATAGGACTTAGGCACCGCTATTTATAGACTTTTTGTGGTAGCAGATGATTTTTATCGAGAATAAAGTCATCAATGAAGTTTTTGATCATTGGTCTAAATAATTTCTTCTGCCAACGATATACATTTTCAAAGATCC
>NZ_KB849435.1:948545-1097651 GCF_000368425.1 Acinetobacter sp. CIP 102637 | reverse complement strand
TATTTTAATACTTTTTTGAATCCGTCAATGCGTAAGTCCTAGAAGATATAAAAAAGAAAAGCCTTAATAAAAGGCTTTTCTTTTTTCAGAATAAGTTAATCTGGTTATTTACGATTACGATTCCAGGCATCACGGGAAGCAAGTTTTGCCTCATCCCAAGACAAGCGTGATTCAGCTCTTGATTTTTCCCAATTGACTTTTAGCTCTGGCTCAATCTCTTCAAATGCCACATCAGGATCATAAATTGCATCATTGTCATAACCTAAACGATACGCCTGCTGGTAATCCCGTTCATAATTCAGGTCTGGATAATTTGCCTTGGTTGTACCATAGTAAGGCTGATTAATGTAGTTTTCACGCCAATAGGCATCTTCAACCGTTGGATCAATCGCTTCACCAACCGCACTACCTGCCAAACCACCCACGACAGCACCAACTGCTCCACCAACCAATGTACCCAATGGCCCACCAACACTACCTACAGCAGCGCCTGCCGCTGCTCCACCTACCGCACCCAGGCCTGTTCCTACAGGATGCGAACCAGGCTCTCCAGTAATTGGATCGGCATTCAACTCTTTTTTAACTTCATCTGGAGCATTCTTAATTTGCTCACGATCAAAATCATCTGCATGTGTCATTTCTATTCTCCTTAAAATGGATAAATCACCGTAAGAGTTACATTCTTAATAAAATCTTCAGTGATGTTTAAATTGTCTATTCCACAATAAAATAGGATTTTGTTAAAAAAAAGGCCTAATATTTTATTAAAAGTTAAAATTTATAGTGTTTAGTAACAAAAGAAACATATTGAAATATTAGGGTCGGTTGACATTTAATAATGGCAACTAAATGTATATGCAAGCGGCTTTTTTGCACAGATCTATCTCTAAGGGTTATTCCACAATATGATTTTCAAATGAATAGAGATGGTCCCACTTGTTTGAACAACTAAAAGCTTATTTATAAGTCATATTTTGCTCTAGCTAAGCTATAGCAAACCCTACTATATAAGCTACATTGATTTAAAACCAAACACTAGGGCATCATAATTTTCAACTTCTTCACCTTGGTGAAAAGTCGCATTATTTAAAATGATAATACGGTCTTTCATCGGTTTTGACTTCCCAAATGATTATCCGAATGAAGTTAACCAACTTTCAAATACACTACGATTACAACAGCTTTCAAATAGTATAGGCATGATAAATTTAGTTTTTCTGCCAAAGATATAGTACCAATAAAGCTCATAGGTCTGGAAGATAGACCTGAACGGGTGGCATGACATCTTGTACCTTTCTTTGACCATCCCATTTGGGCGACTTCATTGCAACTCATGCCAGCTTCATCCATATAATAGATATCTGATGGATCAACTCGTTTGAGTATTTCTAAAAAATGACAAGTTTGCGATTTATGGTGAGTATCATGATAATGTTTCATGACTTTTTCACGTAAATTTACAGAATATATTTTAGGTATGGGTAAAATCTCAAATAAATCCAAGTGTAGCTTATATTTTGCTAATTGCTATATATTGTACTCAGTTTAAAGATAAGAAAATGCAAAAGTACCCATATGCATCAATTGGATATTGCATATTTTTGAAAAGAACCAAATGTGGTCACTTTGCATAGCAACACTTTAAGGCGTAAAATAGCCGATTAGTTTATTTTCTAGGAAAGCTGTTCAGTGCAGATTCATTTAAATGTAGATCAATGGGTTATGGCACGTGACCGTCACCGTTTAAATCGACTGCGCAAAGATAAAAAAACACAACCAGCAGAAATCGAAAAACTGTTTGAACAGTCTAACCACAAAGTCAAGCAACGTCTTGCTCGTCTTCCCAAGATCAAGCTCAATCAGGATTTACCTGTTACTCAGTATGCAGATCGCTTGATTGATGCAATACAAAAGCATCAAGTGATTATTGTGGCTGGTGAAACTGGTTCGGGTAAAACCACGCAGTTACCACAAATTGCCATGCTTGCTGGTCGTGGTCTCACTGGGATGATTGGGCATACTCAGCCGAGACGTTTAGCTGCTCGCAGTGTCTCACAACGTATTGCAGAAGAAGTTGGGCAGAAACTGGGCGAGGCGATTGGCTTTAAAATCCGTTTTAATGAGCAGGGATCGCAGGATTCGATTGTTCGTTTAATGACAGATGGTATCTTGTTGGCTGAGCTGACCAATGACCGATTTCTTTCAAAATACGACACCATCATTATTGATGAGGCACATGAACGCTCCCTCAACATTGACTTTATCATGGGTTATCTCAAGCAACTTTTACCCAAGCGCCCAGATTTAAAAGTTATCGTCACCTCAGCAACGTTAGATGTAAATCGTTTTAGCCAATACTTCAATGATGCACCGATTTTTGAAGTAGAAGGGCGCAGCTTCCCTGTAGAAGTGCGTTATCGTCCGATCTCTGAGCTGAGTATTGTTGGCAGTGATGATGATGAGTTTGATGATTTTGAAGAAAATCTACCGCGTGCTGTTGTACAAGCGGTCGAAGAGTGTTTTGCTGATGCAGAGGGTAAAGGGCATCCAGAACATGCTGATATCTTGATTTTTGCCAGCACTGAGCAAGAAATCCGAGAATTACAAGAAACGCTGCAAAAATATGGTCCTCGGCATACAGAAGTGTTGCCTTTGTATGCACGTTTGGCACTCGCCGAGCAGCAAAAGATTTTCAGTCCAAGCGGTAAAGGTCGCCGTATCATTATTGCAACCAACGTTGCTGAAACAGCATTAACCGTTCCTAATATCCGTTATGTGATCGATAGCGGTTTTGCTCGTATTTCACGTTATAACTACCGTTCACGTGTGCAACGCTTACCGATTGAAGCGATTTCACAGGCAGCAGCCAATCAGCGTAAAGGTCGTTGTGGTCGTATTGCTGCGGGTGTGTGTATTCGTCTATACAGTGAAGAAGATTTTTTAAGTCGTCCTGAGTTTACCGAACCAGAGATCAAACGGACGAACTTGGCTTCTGTAATTTTACAAATGCAAAGTCTTGGTTTAGGTGGTTTAGAAGATTTTGACTTTATTGAGCCACCTGATTTCCGTTTGGTGAATGATGGGCGCAAGCTTTTGATTGAGTTGGGTGCATTAAGCGAACGTAAGAATGATTTAACTAAAGTCGGTCAAATGATGGCACGCATGCCGATTGATCCACGATTAGCTCGTATGCTGATTGGTGGCGCTCATTTTGGTGTGCTGAAAGAAACATTGATTATTGTCAGTGCCTTGGCGATTCAAGATCCACGAGAACGACCTGCCGATAAGCAAATGCAGGCTGATCAGAAGCATGCTTTATTCAAAGAAGCAGATTCAGACTTTTTATTCTATTTAAAACTCTGGAATACGCTGCAAACCAGTCCTGATACGCAGTCTGAAAACAAGCGCCGTCAATTTGCGCGTCAACATTTTTTGAGTTGGTTGCGTTTACGGGAATGGAAGCAAACCCATCAACAATTAGTTGAGTTGGCTGAAGGATTAAAGTTGAGCTTTAATGAAAAGGCAGCCAATTATGAAAATTTACATCGTGCTTTGTTAACGGGTTTACTGTCATTTATCGCCAATAAAACCGATGAACGTAATACCTTTATGGCGGTACGTCAGCAGAAAGCGAAAGTATTTCCTGCCAGTACACTGCATAAGACCAATACTGCTTGGGTGATGGCATTTGAGATGGTGGAAACTTCTCAAGTGTATTTACGCACTTTGGCAAAAATTGATCCTGAATGGATTTTGTTGGCGGCACGTGATTTATTGAAGTATCACTATTTCGAACCACATTGGTCGAAAAAAGCGGGTATTGTGAATGCCTATGCGCAAATTTCATTGTTTGGTTTAATTATTGAACCAAAACGTATGGTGAATTTTGAGAAAGTTGATCAAGCCGCGGCACATGAAATCTTTTTACGGGATGCCTTAACGACTGGTAATTTGGGTATTACGCCACCGTTTTTAAAGCATAATTTATTGAAGCTTGAAGAAGTTGAACGTGTTGAAGATAAATTGCGTCGTCGTGATTTGGTGGTCGATGAAGAAACTATTTATCAATTTTATGCTGAAAAAGTGCCAGAGGAAATTGCCAGTCGCCGTAGTTTTGACGATTGGCGTGCAACAGTAGAAACAGAAAATCCGCGTTATCTGTTTGTTGAAGATGATGCGTTGTGGATGAATGATCGGCCAACCACGCAGCAATTCCCAGATTATTTACATAATGGACAATTGCGTTTAGCTGCGAGCTATCGTTTTGATCCAAGCCATGATGAAGATGGTGCAACAGTTAAAATTCCTGTGCAGGCTTTGCCACAGGTCGATGAAAAGCAATGGTCATGGGGGATTCCTGGGTGGCGTCAGGATTTAATAGAGGCTTTGCTCAAGGCGTTGCCTAAAGACAAACGTCGTAATTTAGTCCCGATTCCAGATACTGCGAAAAAACTGATGCAAGGTGTTGATGCAGTACATTTACGTGAGCACTTATTTAGTTATTTAGCTTTTGCCTTACGTGGTGAGCAGATTACTGAAAAAGATTTTTCTTTTGAACGAATTGATCAATATCTTGTACCTTTTATTAAAGTTGTGGATGAAAAAGGCAAACTCATTGCGCAAGGACGTGATTTAGATGAACTCAAAGCGCGTTGTCGTGTTGAAACGCATCGCCCTGTGAAACAGCAAAAGGGTGAGTTCCAGACTTTTCCTGAAAATTTTGTGTTTGAGGCTTCCCAAAAAGTCACAGGTGTTATTGTCAAGCAATATCAGGCACTTGTTGCTACAAAAGCCTTTGCTGAATTGGATGCCAAAGATGAATCGGGTGTGGTGATTCAAACTTTTAATGATCAAGATGAAGCCATCAAGCAACATCGTGAGGGGATTATTCGTCTTGTGCATATGCAGTTGGGTGATTTAATCCGTCAGTTGAAAAAACAGATTTCCAAACCATTAGCTTTGGCATATTCGCCTTTAGGTGATCGGGCGAAGTTGGAACAAATGCTGGTTTATGCAACCTTACAAGTTTCAATAAAAACTTTGCCTAAAAATACAGCGGAATTTAATCAGCTAATCGTTGATGTGAAAAAGCAATTTTTGGCAGATGGTCAAAAAGTTTTAATTGATATTACTGATATTTTTACTCAATGGCAGCAAATTCGTCGCGAGTTATTGGTTTTAGATCAGGATATCTTTGGTCGAAGTGTGGATGACATTGAAGACCAACTTGATTTAATGTCATTGGCAGACTTTGTTTATAGCCGATCTGCCGAGATTTGGCAGGAATACCCACGTTATTTGAAAGCATTGCTATTGCGTTTAGACCGATTGCCCAATAATCTACAACGTGACCTCGCTGCAATTGATGATGTCGATCCATGGATGGACAAAGTATTTAAATTTAAAAATGATCCTAAAATCAAAGAATTGTATTTGATGTTGGAAGAGCTTAGAATTTCCTTGTTTTCTCAACCGATGAAAACAAAGCTGCCTATTTCACCAACTAGATTGCAAAAACTATGGGATCGATTAGCAATCGGTTAAACTGAGCGATGATGAAAGCTAGAACCATTCTTTACAGGAGTTTTACATGGGCATCCGTATAACAGGTACAGGTTTATTCCACCCGACCGAATCTATTTCCAATGAAGAGTTGGTTGAAAGTTTAAATGCTTATGTAGAACAATATAATCAAGATCATGCCGCTCAGATTGAAGCAGGCGAAATTGAAGCCTTGCGTGGCTCAAGCCCTGAATTTATTGAAAAAGCATCGGGTATCAAAAGCCGTTATGTAGTTGAGAAATCAGGGATACTTGATCCAGCACGTTTACGCCCACGTTTACAAGAGCGTAGCAATGATGAACTTTCACTTCAAGCGGAGTGGGGCGTGATTGCTGCTAAACAGGCAATGGAAAATGCAGGCGTGACCGCAGAAGACATCGATGTTGTCATCTTGGCCTGTTCAAATATGCAACGTGCCTACCCAGCTGTGGCAATTGAAATTCAATCAGCTTTGGGTATCCAAGGTTATGCTTATGACATGAATGTAGCTTGTTCTGCTGCAACATTCGGTTTGAAGCAAGCCTATGATGCAGTGAAATGTGGCGCACGCCGTGTATTATTGCTCAATGTTGAAATTACCTCAGGTCATTTAGACTACCGTACTCGTGACGCACATTTCATTTTTGGTGATGTTGCAACTGCTTCAATTATTGAAGAAACTGAAACCAAATCAGGTTATGAAATCCTAGATATTCATTTGTTTACTCAGTTCTCAAATAACATTCGTAATAACTTTGGTTTCTTGAACCGCAGTGAAGATGCTGTGGTTGATGACAAATTGTTCCGCCAAGATGGTCGTAAAGTGTTTAAAGAAGTTTGCCCATTGGTTGCAAAAATCATTACTGCACAGTTAGAAAAACTTGAATTAACTCCTGAACAAGTTAAACGCTTTTGGTTACATCAAGCGAATGCCAATATGAATGAGTTAATTTTAAAACTCGTTGTTGGTAAAGATGCTGATTTAGATCGTGCACCAATTATTTTAGATGAATTTGCCAATACTTCTTCTGCGGGCGTAATTATTGCAATGCACCGCACAGGTGAGCAAGTAAATAATGGCGAATATGCTATAATTTCATCATTTGGTGCAGGGTATTCGGTTGGTTCGATTATCGTACAAAAACATATTGCTTAAAATTTATAGGCAAAAATAAAAAACCGCATCAATGATGCGGTTTTTTTGATTTCAGCTTATTTAAGCAAGATCGCTAGGTCGATGACTTGCGGAGTGGTGTTACCACCAATAGTTGAAGCTGCTAAATTTGGTGTTCCATCTACACTGATAGCTAAACGTGCTCTAGGTGTTGTAATTGTTGTATCGCTATTTAAGTCGACTCGATAAAGTACAGATGGTCCAGTTTCACCTGCCACAGTCGCTAAAGCTAAGCCATTGTCACCACCAGCAATATCAAAACCATTGTCTATACCTAAGTTGATTCCTAAATTACCGATCAGGTTTAATGTGCCTGCGTTTGGTGGATTCTGTTTAGTGAGAGTTTTGCCTGTTTGATCCAGATCAAATAGTTCTGTAGCTAACATCGCGATAGGTGTAGCGAAACTATTGGTATATGCAGCTGCAGTAACTTTAGCCTCAGAAATTCCGTTAATATCGCCATCTTTTATAGTATCGCCAGTATCGACGTTAATTCTTAAGTTCTGTCCAGTATTGCTGATTACGCGGAGTCGATCTGCTGTAGGGTTGAAATCAACTGCGAAACTTGTACCATCTAGGTTTGTGAAAGTGCTGCCAGTAGCTGGTTTGAGTGCAGTGATGAGGCTTGCTAAACCAGTGTCTGTATTGATCGTATACAAATTCCCTTTATTGGTTAATCCATATAGCTTGCCAGAATTATCAGTTGAGGTTCTAAAACGATAGTCTATACCGATAAATTTCTCATCTACAAGCAATCCAGTGAGGCTCTTTTCAGTTACAGTATTTGGATTAGTAATAGCGAAGCTAAGCAGTTTATTGTTTGCTGTTAAACCATAGCCTTGAGCTGTGGCATCGGTTGAACGTTTTAATGCAATGCCACGAATCCCCATGCTATTAAAACTATTATTCAGGTCATGTGATTCAAAAACAGCATCGCTTGAGGTGCCGACATTAGCTAGATTAAGTTTAAAAAATTTATAATTGCCTGATGCGAGTTTGAGTGCGGCAAAACCGACATTGTTGACAGGGTCTATATCAAAACCGCCACCGCCGTTTGTATTAATATCTGCACCCAAAGCCGTAGAATTGCCTAATGTACCTGCGTTCGCATTTTGAAGATAAATGCGATCACTATTTTGGTCAATGCTATATAGTTTGGTTGAACCTGTGCCAGCAAAGGCATTGGTATAAGCGCCTGCAACAACTGCTGCACTACCTGTGGCTAAATTAATCGTGCCATCTGTAATGGTTGCACCAGTATCAACATTGATACGCAAGTTTTGTCCTGTGTTAGAAATTACACGTAGGCGATCTGCAGCAGGGTTAAAATTAACAGTGATAAGGTTGGCATCACCCATAATTTGTGTGAAAGATGCATTTCCATCTGTAGTATCGCTCGGGTCGGCGATGAGTTTTCTCAGAAAAATTGCTTCGCCATTGTTTGGATTTAAAGTGTATAAGTTCGCCTGTAGACCAACAGCATAAAGTTTGCCGTCTTTAGGGCGGTAATCAATACCTACCAGTTCATCTCCAGACATTAATCCTTTAATCTTGCGGTTAGACACAACCTTGTCAGGCATTGATCTATCGACTGAACTAATCATTCCATTGGCAGTTAGAATTAAAGTATCGCCAGTATTCACATTTGACGACTCGGTATCGTTGTCTGAATCACTATTACAACCTAACAATGCAAAGCTTGCTAATGCAGTAACAGTCAAAGCTGTAATTTTCTTATTCATGTGTCTATCCTGATCTCAAAGTTATTTATAATAAGAAGTCGTCTTCCAATGAACGGTTTAAATTGACAATGCTTCTTGATATTCATTTTTGTTTGGAGGAAATTCCAAAAAAGATGGATGTATTAAGTTTAAAAATACAAATCACAATTTTTTGAAATTCACTTCTACTCCAATCAGGTTATGCGGACTAGGGTATAAAGTAAATTAATGTTTTTAAGTGATTTTTTGGTAGTAGCGTGTCGATTGGTAATTATTCACGAGGAATTCACGCTCGTTAAGAAACGTTAGTTAGTTCACAGAAATTATTTTTTAAAATTGGATTATCTCATATCAAAAATTAAAAAAGAGAACATGATTGTTCCCTTTTTTAATTTATATAAACTTGATTAAGCCTCAATCGCCTGAACTGCAATTTTCTTGGCAGGGTCAACTTTACGGCGTACTGCTGGAACAGGTTCACCATAATACTGGCGATCGGCGAAGTAACTTGAACGAACCATTGGCGCTGACCAAATGTTTCTAAAGCCTAATTTACGACCATGTTCAGCGTAACGTTCAAATTCTTCTGGTGTCACAAAGCGATCAATTGGCGCGTGTTGCTTAGATGGTTGTAAATATTGACCAATTGTTACGTAGTCCACATCATGAGCGCGAAGATCATCAAGTAAAGAAATCACTTCCTCCTCAGTCTCACCAATTCCAACCATCAAACCACATTTGGTTGGCACATCAGGACAATATTCCTTAAACATTTTCAATAGATTAAGAGAGTGCTGATAATCAGAACCTGGACGCATTGCTTTGTATAAGCGAGGAACGGTCTCGATATTATGATTAAAAACATCGGGTGGACATTCTGTCATGATGCGTAAGGCAATATCCATACGACCACGGAAATCAGGAACTAAAATTTCTAATAAAGTTTTTGGACTCAAAGCGCGAGCTTGTTTAATACAATCCACAAAATGTTGAGCACCACCATCTAACAGATCATCACGATCTACAGAGGTGATAACCGCATATTTCAAACCCAAATTTGAAATAGTTTCCGCCATATGACGAGGTTCATCAGGATCAAGTGCATTTGGTCGACCATGTGCAACGTCACAGAATGGGCAACGACGTGTACAGATGTCGCCCATGATCATAAAGGTTGCTGTACCACCCCCAAAACATTCAGGCAGGTTAGGGCAGGCCGCCTCTTCACAAACAGTATGGAGTTTTTGTGCGCGCAAGGTGGTTTTAATACGCTGAACCTCTTCTGGTGCGGCCATCTTGACACGAATCCAGTCTGGCTTACGAGGTACTTCAACCGTAGGAATCACTTTTACAGGAATTCTTGCGACTTTTTCTGCGCCACGAAGTTTTATACCCTGTTCAGGTTTACGGTGTTCAGACATATTTCACTTTTCCCTTAATTATTGAACCGATCAAGACTGCATTATTATAGTCAAGTTTGTAGTAGAAACAGGTATTCATTTTGAAAATGTCAATATTTAAAATATATGGTTGAGAAATACATTAATTCGCCGCATATTAGTTATCATATATTTAGAAGTAACAGCAACAATGAAAGGAGCTTTGAATGCCACGTAAGAAAGAGGTCATTGGTGGGAATATTGTGAAGTTTGATGCAGTTGTTCTCGGTTCTGGCCCTGCGGGTGAAGGCGCGGCAATGAAGCTTGCAAAAGCAGGTAAACGTGTTGCAATTGTTGATGTTCGTGATCAACTCGGTGGTAACTGTGCACACGTGGGAACAATTCCGAGTAAAGCATTACGTCAAACGGTTTCCAGTATTATCCGTTATCAGCGTGATCCAATGTTTCAAAAAGTAGGTGAATGGAAACAGTTCACCATGAAACAGGTGCTGCGTAATGCGCATAAAGTGATTCAGCAGCAAGTCGATACACATACCCGTTTTTATGACCGCAACAAAATTGAGGTCTTTCATGGTCGTGCCTATATTCAGGATAAAAACACCGTCCTGATTTTTGGTCAGGATGGCATTAAGGATAGCATTATCTGTAAACAAATCGTGATCGCAACAGGTAGCCGTCCATATCAACCGAAAGAATTAGACTTTAACCATCCCCGTGTGTTTGATTCAGATAAAATCCTTGATCTGGATTACGCGATCCATAAAATCATTATCTACGGTGCAGGGGTGATTGGCTGTGAATATGCCTCCATTTTCATTGGGCTGGACCATAAAGTTGACTTGATTAATACCCAGCATAAACTTTTAAGCTATCTGGATGATGAAATCGCCGATGCATTGTCTTACCACTTGCGTGAGCAAGGTGTCCTGATTCGCCATAATGAGCAAATTGATCGTTTAGAAACCTTTGATGACCACGTGGTAATGCATTTGCTCAGTGGCAAAAAAATCAAGGCGGATGCAATCCTGTGGTGTAACGGCCGTTCAGGTAATACTGATGGCCTTGGCTTGGAAAATGTAGGTCTTGTTCCAAATAGTCGCGGTCAGCTTATGGTCAATGACCAATATCAAACCGAAGTTGATAATATTTATGCTGCGGGTGATGTCATTGGCTGGCCATCGTTGGCATCGGCTGCATACGACCAGGGACGCTGTGCTGGGGCGAATATGGTGGGCGAGAAGAACGTTAAACCGATCAAGGATGTCCCGACAGGAATTTATACCATTCCAGAAATTTCATCGATTGGTAAGACTGAACAACAGCTTACCGATGAGAAAGTCCCTTATGAAGTAGGGCAGGCATCTTTCCGTCACTTGGCCCGTGCACAGATTACGGGTGATACGGTAGGTGAATTAAAGATTCTATTCCACCGCGATACTTTGGAAGTCTTGGGTATTCACTGCTTTGGTAATAATGCAGCAGAGATTATCCACATTGGGCAGGTGGTTATGCATAGTCCAGACAATACCTTGAAGTATTTTGTTGAAACAACATTTAACTATCCAACCATGGCTGAAGCCTATCGTGTGGCTGCGTTAAATGGTATGAATCGTCTATTCTAAGCGACATAGACATTGTATGATCAAAATGCCAATCAATATGATTGGCATTTTGCTATGGTGTGTTTGATAAAAAGGTGGATATGAAAACTCAAAAAAATAATTTAATTATCATCGTGATGGTTTTTCTTATTGCTGCTTATTTGGGATTGGATTTCAAGCAAAAACAAAATACAACCAATGGCTCAGCTCTGCCACCTTCTACCAATTTAGTCCTAGATGATCAACAGAAGATCATGCAGGCGTATCAACAGCAACGGAGTAATATTCAGGTTCAAGCCCAGGGAACAATAAAAGCAATTTTGCCAGATGACGATCAAGGTTCAAAACATCAAAAAATGATTTTACAACTTGAGAACGGATTGACTGTGTTGATTGCCCACAACATTGATTTGGCGCCAAAAATTGAGGGACTTAAAAAAGGCGATAAGGTTGAGTTTTATGGTGAATATGAGTACAACCAAAAAGGTGGGGTGATTCACTGGACCCACCATGATCCTCAAGGAAAACACATTGATGGATGGCTAAAATATCAAGGAAGAATGTATCAATGACATCTTCCTTGAATCCTGATGAACCTAACATGCGCTAAATCAGCTTGTAAGCGCCAATTTTTGACGAGATTTCCATTTAGGTAGGACTTTAGCCAGATAAGCGTCCATGCACCATACTGGGCCAATCAGAAGGAATTGCAGGTCCTTGAAGAATGATGGCTTTTTGCCCTCTACTTTGTGCCCATAAAACTGTCCAATCCAGGCAACCACAAAAACGCCAATATAAAAACCTACCCCTACAGGCAGAATTACAATCAGCCATGCCATGACTGCCAATAGCGCGGCCATTGCCACTGCCAGTACAATATCCAGACGGGCATAAAAGACCAGGGTCAGTACAAGCAGCAGGGCGGTGAGTAGCGTGCTAAAGTGAGCAAGAATCCCAATGATTGAAAAAAGAATGGCTGGAACGCAGACCCAGTGAATTTTTTTATTGGTTTGGTCTTGATGGCTGTCACTATATTCATCAAACCATTCAGTAATTGATTTCACAGCGCTCTCCTTGCTATGCGACTATGTTTTTTTGAATATACCGAAGAAAAGCGAGAGGGTCAAAATGATTCTTGGGAATGATAAGGAAATGATGTCTCTAATTAAAGAAAATAAAAGTTTTGGAAACCTAAAACATAAAAAGCCACACAAGGTGGCTTTTTATCGAATTGATGAACCTGAATTAAGAATTTGGACCATCAACGCGTTCTATACTTACTTTCGCAGTGCCGGCATTGGTAACACCGAGTTGCTTAGCTGCGCCATAAGATAAATCTAATACACGGTTACCATGGAATGGACCACGATCGTTAACCTTAACTACAACGCTTTTACCGTTGTCTTTATTGGTCACACGAATGTAACAGTTCAATGGCAGGCTACGATGAGCAGCAGTTAAACCATTCATGTCGAATGTTTCACCGCTTGCAGTCTTACGACCATGAAATTGACGACCATACCATGATGCTACGCCAGTTTGGCTAAACTTACGTACGGTATTAGACGCAACAGTGTTAAGTTTTTCAATCACTGAAGGCTCTTCTTCAGGGATATCAATTTTAGCAGCAATTGTTTGGCGACGTACTTTGTCACCAGAACTCTCAGTGATTGAAAGACTATTGACGTTAGAAAAACGAGAATTAAAATTTTGAGAATCTTTGCTCAAAACGCGGGCTGCTAAATTAGAACCTTCAACATCATTTGTTAATGATGATGATTGTACCATTTCAGCATGTAACGGGCTTAAACTTAAGCCTGCCGTCAGCGCTAGAATATATTTCAGCGAAAACTGCATTGTATAAACTCCTAGAGAACATGCTTTTCTATCTCAACAAAACAGCATTGAAATACAGTGCACATGTCTAATTATTCACTTTTGCAATTACTTTTCTTGGGTGGATAATATTCAGCGCTTACGAAGTGTGTCTAGTCTTTAACGATAAATAGTTACAAAAAGGGTAAAAACTTACAGTTTTAGATTAAAAAATAATCAATATTGTAACAAAATATGAAATTTGATTATTTAACACCCTTTTTGAACCATAAATTTATTGACTTTCAGATTTTGTTTAAAAAATCGGGTTATCTTCCTGCGACTTCAGTGCCTAATAACCACACCGCTGTGGCATACATTCGACTCTTATTATAAGTCGTGATTACTTGGAAATTTGGATAGGTGATGTAATAAATAGGTCCAAATTGGTCTTGTAATTGAATAACATTTACTAAATCAAGATCATCTATTTTTACCAACGGGTCAATAGGCGCAATACCCAGTCTTTTCAGCTCTCCATACGGAGTTGGCAGGGTTAAATCCTTGGCAATAATGCTGTCTGGATTGTTGCCAAGATAGCGGGCGGGGAAGCCAATTGGACGATCCCGTTGCCAGCCATGTTGGGCCAAATAGTTCGCAATTGAACCGATTGCATCAACGGCTGAATTCCTTAGATCAATATGACCATTTCCATCATAGTCAACGCCTAACTTTTGAATGTTGCTTGGCATGAATTGTGGATAGCCGATTGCACCCGCATACGAACCGACGATGCTATTAGTTGGGTAGCTTTCCTTATATGTCCATGCAATCAGTGCTGCCAATTCATCACCAAAATAGTCTGCCCGACGTGGGTATCCAAAGGCCAGTGTTGCAAGCGCATCCCGTGTGATGAAAGAGCCTTTATTGGCGCCATAACCTGTTTCTACGCCTAAGATTCCCAGAATGACCGACTTAGGCACACCAAACTGCTGTTCTGCGCGATTCAGGGCATCTTCATACTGGCTTTTAAAGCGAGCGCCACGTTGAATAGTGCCCTCAACCAGAAACATTGAGCGATATTCATACCAGGGCTTGCTTTCACCAGGACGGGTCATGATATTCAGGATATTGGGCAGGTTGCGTGCCCCACTCATGGCGGCATCTACCTGCTCACTGCTCAGGCCATAAGTGTTCATGGCCTTTTGTTTAAATGCAAAATAATTGGGATGAGTGAAAAATTCATTTGCCTGCGCCCAGTTACTACTCAAAAATAGGCTGGCACTCAAGGTAACAAGTTTAAAAGTTTTATTTAAAGTTTGATGAAACATAATGTTTATATCGTTCCTCATTATCGATGTGTATGAATAGACATCACCAGTCCAAATGTTGACATAAGGGTAATAATTGCAGTGCCACCATAGCTCATAAACGGCAAAGGCACACCCACTACAGGTAAAATACCACTGACCATGCCAGCGTTTACAAATACATAAACAAAAAAGGACAAACCAAATGCGCCCGCGACCAGACGACCATAGTTATGGAAGCTTTGCAGGCCTATCTGGAACGTTCTGAAAATAATGGCGCAATAGAGCAGAATCAGTAGGCTGACCCCAATCAGGCCAAACTCTTCGGAATAGGCCGCAATAATAAAGTCGGTATGTCCTTCTGGCAGAAAGTGCAGATGGGATTGTGTTCCCTCCAGAAAGCCCTTGCCTGAGAACCCGCCTGATCCAATCGCTGTTTTTGACTGGATGATGTTCCAGCCTGTCCCTAAAGCGTCCGCTTCAGGGTTAAAAAGGGTTAAGACGCGCTGACGCTGATAGTCATGCAGTAAAAACTCCCATGCAATTGGGATGATCACGGCCACAGCACCTGCTGCCGCCGCAATCAATCGCCATGACAGGCCACTTAGAAACAGGACGAAAATCCCGCTGGCAAGAACCAGTAATGAAGTTCCTAAGTCGGGCTGCTCAGCAATCAGCAAAAATGGAATGACAATCAAAACCAGAGACAGAATTACCTGAGAAAAGCTGGGTGGTAGTGCCTTGCGCGACAGGAACCATGCAATCATCATCGGCATGCCAATTTTCATAAATTCGCTGGGCTGGACGCTACCGAAACCAGGAATATCAATCCAGCGTTGTGCCCCCATACGCACTTCACCAAAAATCACCACTGCAAGCAGCGACAGCACACCAAAGATATAAAAGTAGGGTGAGAATGCCTGATAAACCTTGGGAGGAATCTGTGCCAGACTGAACATGACCACAAAGCCAATGCCAAAACTCATGGCCTGCTTGCTAACCAAGCCGACATCCTGAGCAGAAGCACTATATAAAATGGTCAATCCCAGCAGAGCATTCAGCACAAGAAACAGGCAAAGCCAGGGGTCGATATGCAGTTGTTGCCAACGGGATAACTGGGTTGCTGTGCTCAAGCCGTCACGCGGCGCTTGACGTAGAAATTTATACTGGGAACTAGGTGCCATGCGAGTGTAGATCGGGAAATCAATGCTTGGCGAATGCTAACATAAATGCGGATTTAGAGCGTGCAAATTTAGAAAATGTGACATTTATAAGCATTCAATCTATAGAATGAAATGGCAATAAATTTGTTCATAGGATTTATACCATAAAATGCTATAAATCAACCTAATAGATGAGTAGGGCTGTAGTGCATACGCCCAATAAAAAGCGATGGTTTCATGACCATCGCTTTTGCATCATTTGCTGAATTACTTTTGAACCAATAACTGATCAAAATGTTTTGCAAATACTTCAAGTTCACCTTGGCTTAAACCTGGGATGAGCTTGTTAATCACAATGTGAACGGCTGTTTCGACACCACTGGTTGCAACGCTCGCAACACCGCGTTTCATCATGCCCAGACCCAGCGTTTTGTTAAATTCGGTCATGAAGTGGTGAGTCAATGCATCAGCAAAAGTTTTAAATTGCTGGGTTAATGCATCACGTTGTGCCTTGCCATTTCCAGCAGCGACTTCTGCAAAGCTTTTTTTCATGTCAGCGACCAGCGTATCAGGTAGAACCGTACCAATACGTTGTTGACCATCATTGTCAGTAAACAGGCTTTTTTCCATAAACGACAACGATTCAAGAACCTGCTCGTTCGATGCCTTGCCTAATAATTGCTTAAGTAAAGTCTCAACAATGCCACGGATTTTGATTGCAAGTTTCTCGGTGGTGTCACGCTTATCACTTGGCGGAAACTTTTGAACCAGCTTAATCAGCATGTTATCTAATAATTCATCAGTCAACTGTAGAGAAATTTTGTCACGCAACGGATATTGTGGTTCTTTACTGTCACGGTTGGCTTGTGCAAGTTTAATATCCTGACTCAAACCTGCTGATGGAAGAATACCGAAATAACTGGTCATTGAAGAACGTCCTCTATATCAAATTTATTCGTTTTATTGTCGTGCCAGACGAATTGGCTCGGGCATCCATGACAAATCCGATACACGGCACGGGTTAATATCCAGCCCCCCGCGGCGTGTATAGGTTGCATAAACCATCAGCTTTTCTGGTTGAAGCAGTTGCCAAATATCCGCAAATATTTGCTCAACACATTGCTCATGGAAACCATTATGCTGACGGTACGAGATAATATAGGCTAACATACTGCGATAACAAGGTCTTTTGCCTTGCAGACGAATAAAAACCGTGCCCCAGTCAGGTTGGCCTGTCACAGGGCAGTTGCTTCTTAAAAGATGTGAATACAGTTCAATTTCAACATGATCCTGACTGCTTGAGTCGAGTTGCAGCAAGCTTGAGTCTGGGTGTTCAGACAGGCGTTCAGGAATCAGCTCATCAATACAGATGCCTGTCGGTTTGGAAATGGCCAAGTCATCGACCTGAAACAGTTGTAGCTCAATCTTTGCACCAGCAGCCTGAGACAAGTCACGTTCCACTGTTTCAATAAATGTTTCTCTTGACTGAAATTGGGTAAAGTTCAGGCTGTTGAAATATAGCTTGAGCGACTTTGATTCAATCAGGTTGGGGGAGCTGGCTGGCAGGGTGATGCGGCCAATCGCCACCTGTGGCAAACCGAGCTGGTTTAACCATGAAATTTCAAAGACATGCCACCAATCCTTACCCTGACTAATGCCGTCAATATGTGCATATTGTTGACGGGAATCAGCGCGGGCAATTGGAAACAAAACCTCTGGCTGATATTGAGTTGGGTATTGGGTGTCTTTGCCCAACAAGGAAAGTTCAACACTCATTCACGCATTCCTGAACCACGAGCTAATAAATGATAGGCAATGGCATAGAGGGCAACGCAGCATAGTGTCACGATGCTCAATGAAAAGGATACATTGACATCACTGTGTCCTAAAATCCCGTAACGGAACGCATTGACCATATAGACAATTGGATTGATTAAAGACAGGTTTTGCCAAAATGGGCTTAACGCGCTAATCGCATAGAACACACCACCCAGATAGGTGAGCGGGGTCAATACAAAAGTCGGGATAATCGAAATATCATCAAATGACTTGGCATAAACGGCATTGATAAAACCACCAAGTGAAAACAACAACGAAGTAATGATGACGGTATAGACCGTCACAAATAAATTGTAAATTTCCAGATGGGTAAAGAACAGGCTCATTAGGGTTACAATCAAGCCAACCAGCACACCACGGCTTACACCGCCAATCACATAACCCCAAAGAATCAGGTGTAAGGGCACAGGGCTCATGATCAGTTCTTCAATACTTTTTTGAAATTTTGCACTAAAGAAACTTGATGAGACGTTGGCATAGCTGTTGGTAATCACAGCCATCATAATCAGGCCTGGCACAATGAACTGCATATAGCTAAAGCCACCCATTTCACCAATACGTGAGCCGACCAGGTTGCCGAAAATCACAAAGTATAAACTCATGGTGATGGCAGGTGGCAGTAAGGTTTGTGGCCAAATCCGCATAAAACGACGAATTTCTTTAACAACCAAAGTCCAGAGTGCGGTTTTAAGCTGATTGAAGTTCATTGATTCGCTCCCGCAAGATTCTTCTCGACCATTTTCACGAACAATTCTTCCAGACGATTGGATTTATTGCGCATACTGTTGACCTGAATATTCTGTGATTGCAGGATTAGGAACAAGTCATTCATGTTATGCGCCTTGTCCATGGTCACTTCCAAAGTCACAGGATCAACCAGGTTAAACCTGAACCCGATAATATCGAGTTGTAAATGCTCAATCGGTTGCGCCAAGTCAAAAATAAAAGATTCCTCGTTCAACTGATTAAGGAAACCTTTCATGCTGGTATCTTCCTTAATCACACCACGGTCAATGATGGCAATACGACGGCACAGCATTTCTGCTTCTTCCAGATAGTGTGTCGTCAGGATGATTGAAGTGCCTTTCTCATTCATTTCAGTGAGGAAATCCCACATGGAACGGCGTAGCTCAATATCTACACCCGCAGTTGGTTCGTCCAAAATCAAGAGTTTGGGTTCATGCATCATGGCACGGGCGATCATTAGGCGGCGTTTCATCCCGCCAGACAGCATGCGTGACTGGATATTACGCTTTTCCCATAACCCCAGTTTTTCTAAATAATGTTCGGCACGTTGTTCAGCCAGTTTTTTCGGAATACCGTAATAACCCGCCTGGGTCACCAGAATATCAAAGGTTTTTTCAAACTGACCAAAGTTAAACTCTTGTGGGACGACGCCAAGACATTGTTTGGCATGTGAGGGGTGGCTATCAAGGTTATGCCCAAAGATTTCAACTGAACCCGATGTCTTTTTCGTTAAGGAACTGATGATACTGATTGTGGTTGATTTACCTGCACCATTTGGACCCAGTAGTGCATAAAATTCACCCTCAGGCACAGTTAAATCAATACCTTTTAATGCCTGAAAACCATTACGATAAGTTTTGGACAAATCGCTCAACACCAAAGCATCAGTCATGAACGTCTCACGTTATTTAATAGAATGCGTATTTTGAGCGATATAAAAGAATAAACCAAGTGGAAAAACAGGTTTATGGCGTGTTAAAAACAGAACGATCACAGAAAGGGAAGTATCTTAAGAAGATGGTGCGCTCAGCGGGACTCGAACCCACGCCACAGGCTTCGGAGACCTGTACTCTATCCAGTTGAGCTATGAGCGCGTGCGAGCCACATCATAGGCAAAAAAAGCACATAGGTAAAGTATATAACTTCGCTTAAGGCCGTTATTGTTTATTAAAACAACGATTTCTGCTTTTATTCAGCCATTTTTACAAAATCAGCATGATAAATGCTGAACTGAATAATTAATCAGTTTTAGCGTTTGATTCAGTTGGGTTGGTGGAATACGGGATTCCTGTAATGAGGTAATCCATTGCATTTGACACGCTTTCAATTGTTGTAGCGTTTTAATGGACTGAACTTTTTGTACCAGTGGACGAGCCATCAAGCCGCAATAGGTGGTTAAGGTCTGAATCATCACTTGCTGAATTTCAACAAAAGCGAGTTTTTCCAGTGAAATATTTTCTGGTTGAATCTGCTGGACAGGAACAGTATTGATTTCAGATACTTCTTTTATAGCGGATGTTTCTGAACTGTTCACTTCGTTGACTTGAACACTTAAATCTTCTTTTATTTCATTTTTTACTGGGGGTTGCGTAGCTTGCTGCGCCAATAAACCCATATCAATCAGTTGTTGCACCAGTTCTGTCGGGGCAATTTTTTGTTTATAGTCATGGTTTAGGTCCTGAAAGTCTTCGTGATCAATCAGTAGCAACAAACGGCGTTGACGTGCGGTCAGCTCAATATTGCGTTGCTGCAACGCATTTTGCCCAAGTTCTGTTTTAAAAAAATGTGACATTTCTGAATCTCCCCAGCCAAAAACTAGATGGAGATTAAGATACGGTTAATAAATGACAATAATGTTAACAATTTATTAAATATCATTGTCTCGTTTGGAGTAAGTGGAAAATAATCTAACAGTGCGACACGTTATGGAGTATTTGGCTCACTGAGTTTCCAGTGCCTTGCGTAAATAAGGATCAAGATCATCCTGACGTAGTAACCATTGAATATAGTCGGCAGGCAGGTCCTGAATGGCAGTACCCTTATGTTTGCCGAAAGTGATGCTCTTTGGAATACGAGCTTCTTCTGAAGCAATATAAAGTTGTTCAATATCCTGAATATTGAGGCGGTGAATGATGTGCATCAGGATATTGGCTGTCAGGATAATATCGGCATCGGCTCGGTGCGCACCCTTAAGCATTTCCCGCGCCTTGTCACTGCCTTTTGAAATTAAATAAATCAGGGCTGAAATATTGTGTGCTTCCGCCTCTTTCCAAACATGTCGGGCCAGGGCAAGGGTGCAGATCGGTTTCAGTTTGGATGTATCAACCCCGCAGCGTGCGATTGCGGCAATATCATAATCCACATTATGTCCAATAATATAGCTCGTCTGTTCTGGTAGCTGGAATTCACGGTAATTGGGCTGATCGACCAAATCTGATTCCAGAATATGGTGTACGGCCATTGCCGCATAGGAAATGGGTTGATTGACCTGATAAAGCTGATCGAAGATTTGGCTCTTATCCAGACTTAATTTTCCACTTTCAATTTTAATCGGCGCATAGGCGATTTCGATTGGCAAACCATTCAGTGTATGTGTCTCAGTATCCAGAATAATGGCTTGCATGAAGTGGTCCTATATGAAGTCTAGAATTTTATTATCTTACAAGAAATTTATTTATTGTGCCGTCAAATAATCGCTGTTTGAGCCCAGCCTAAAATGCTGGTTCAGTATTCGTAAAACTTTGAATGGTGGTTTGAGATTTACCCAAAGACTTTGACTCATACATGAGCTGGTCTGCGATTTTGCTCGCATCCTCAAGATTTTCAGGTAGTTCAGTCAAGATTGCTAAACCCATACTAAAGTCCACGCGGTATTGTTGTTTTAAACCACTTTCCTGAAATAATGCTCTAATACGCTGGTCACAGTGATTTGCCTGAGTGTCATTGACTGCCTTGACGCCATCAAGGTCAATGATGCCCAACACGACGAGTATGAGTAAAATCAATAAACGTCGTAGGTTGGTATTTCATGCGAATAATCGTTCTAAGGTCTTTTCCATTACATTGTTATAAATGATTACACATTAAAACGGAAGTGCAATACGTCGCCATCCTGAACAATATAGGTTTTGCCTTCCAAACGCCATTTACCCGCTTCTTTCGCACCGTTTTCACCGTTGTATTGAATGAAGTCATCATAGGCAATACATTCAGCACGGATAAAACCTTTTTCAAAGTCCGTGTGAATCACACCTGCCGCCTGTGGCGCTGTGGCACCCACTTTAACGGTCCAGGCACGGACTTCCTGTACACCTGCAGTAAAGTAGGTTTGTAGGCCAAGTAATTTATAACCCGCACGGATCACCACGTTTAAGCCTGGCTCTTCCATTCCCATCGCTTCCAGAAATTCAGCACGGTCTTCATCTTCCAGTAGTGAAATTTCAGCTTCGATCTGGTTGCAAAGCGGTACCACAATCGCATTTTCCTCAGCAGCCAATTTTTTTACGGCGTCAAGATGTGGATTGTTTTCAAAACCATCTTCCGCCACATTGGCAATGTACATGGTTGGTTTGAGTGTCATTAAACCAAAACCACGGACTGCCTTACGTTCGTCATCAGAAAGGTCTGCTGCACGTGCTGGCTTACCTTCATCCAGTAAAGGCTGGATTTTTTCCAAAGCTGCCTTGGTTGCAATCGCATCTTTGTCACCACCTTTTGCTGCTTTGGTTAAGCGTAACAATGCTTTAGCAACAGTATCAAGGTCAGCCAGTGCAAGTTCAGTGTTGATGGTGGCAATGTCATCCAACGGGTCAATTTTACCATTCACGTGAATGACGTTTTCATCTTCAAAGCAACGCACCACATGGGCAATCGCATCCGTCTCACGGATGTTGGCAAGGAACTGGTTACCGAGGCCTTCACCTTTGGATGCGCCCGCAACCAGACCCGCAATATCAACAAATTCCATCGTGGTTGGCAGAATACGCTGAGGTTTTACAATCGCCGCAAGTTTGTCCAGACGTGCATCTGGTACAGGTACAATCCCTGTATTGGGTTCAATGGTACAGAACGGAAAGTTTTCAGCAGCAATGGCTGCCTTTGTTAATGCATTAAATAATGTAGATTTACCTACGTTTGGCAGACCAACAATACCGCAATTAAAACCCATGAAACCACTCACAAATGTGTTATTTAAAAAATTGCTGCTGATTTTACATGAAAGCCATGACAAAGTCAGGTCATGGCTGGAATGAAAAATCGATCTCGCCCAAATTACAGGAGATAGGAAAAAAAGGACATTGTATTGATTCGCTTTTACTTCTAAAGTATGGCAAACCTTATGTTTGAACGAATAGAAAAATAAAGTTGGAGAGTCTATGCGGGTTTTATACCAATTTCCTTTGTCTCACTATTGTGAAAAAGCTCGCTGGTTGTTGGATCATAAGGAATTGGACTATGTGGCACATAATTTAATTCCTGGTTTTCATCGTGCGTTTACCTATTTCAAGTCAGGGCAATACCTATTGCCAATGCTGAAAGATGGTAAACGCTGGATTGCTGATTCGACCCAAATCGCCTTATATCTGGATGCAACCTATCCTGAACATACACTGTTAAGACGTGATGAACAGTTACGTGAGCAAGCTTTAGAAATTGATAAATTTTCGGGTGAGCTGGGTGTGCATGTCCGACGTTGGTCATTGGCACAGGCGCTTTCAGTGGGGGATCATCCGCTTGAAATCATGATGGGTGAACAAGGCTATTTACGCCAGTTTGAAAAAATTTCTAAACCAATTCTGAAAAGTCTGGTCTCAACCAACTATAAGCTTAATCCCGAAAAAGTCGCTAACTCCAAAATTCGCATGACAGAGATAATCGCCGATTTAAATCAGCGCCTGATTGATAATCAAGGGCGTTATTTGGTGGGCGATCGTCTGGGTTTGGCTGATATTTCGGTCTGTTCAGTCCTTGCACCCTTGCTGGTGATCAAGGGAACACCGTGGGAACTGGAAAATGATGATATTGAACAGTTCTCAGACGAATTAAAGCAGTATCACGACTATTTACTGGATTTACCACTTGGACAATATGCACAGCGTATTTATGCCACTGAGCGTAATGCCCGTGTTGATTGGCGAGGGATGTAAATTTTCCGCTATACATCAGCCCTAAAATGTTTAGGGCTTTTTTATGAGAAAAAAACAGACATCTTTCACAAAATATAAGAAAAAAATGATTAATGAGTTTAATATCTAAAAGAAAATTCCTTTTTTTAATTAAAAATTGGAATTTATTTTCAAAATTGCTTTAAAAAAAATGAAAAGAGGGAAATAATTATGAAAGAGCTTTGCTATCTTATGTTTCAGGGTGAGGAACGATAAGTTCCGCAAGGGAATCGAAACCAGTTGTTCAACTTTTGGGAGACAGTTGAACCGTGATTTAAAAAGTTTGGTTTCGAGCTTGAGACAAAGATAAGCCAAAAGTTTATCGGAATAGTGTCTACATTATCTATGTAGTATGGTCAAAAGTTAAACGTATGTTTTTCCCTTGATCCCCCCCAAAATTACACATAAGAGAACAGTTCCGATGCCACCTAATTTTAGACTGAGGACTGTACAATGGAATTAGATCGTTTTGATAAACAGATTCTGGAAATTTTGACCCATGAGGATGTCAACTTGAATGAACTGTCAGAGCGTATTAACCTATCTGTCAGTTCAGTACACCGTCGGATCAAGAACCTGATTGAATCTCAGGTGATGGGACAGCTCAAACGGGAAATTAATTTTAATAAGCTCGGCTTTAGCTTACATATTCTTTTACAAGTTTCATTGAGCAAGCATGATAGTGAAACCTTTGATAAATTCCTGCAAGAAATTGAAGATATTCCAGAAGTCACCAATGCCTTTTTAGTGACAGGGCAGAGCGCCGATTTTATTCTGGAACTGGTGGCTCGCAATATGGATGACTACAGTGAAATCCTGTTACGCCGTATTGGCAAGATTGACAGCGTGGTTGCACTACATTCTAGTTTCGTGATCAAAGAATACAACGTATTTAACTGCTATAAGCTTTTGAACAAGCTATAAAAAAATGCATCTAAAAAGATGCATTTTTTATTCATCTGAGTGGCTTACGCATCGAGTTGAGCTAAAACATCTTCAGAGAACTCAACGTTGGTATAAACGTTTTGAACATCATCCAGATCTTCAAACATATCAATCATTTTCATGATTTGCTTGGCTTGATCAATATCTGTGATTTCAGCTTTGGTTGATGGACTCATGACCACTTCTGCATTGTCGGACTTCAAACCCGCAGCATTCAAGGCATCTTGTACATCACCAAAACTTTCTGGCGTGGTAATAACCAGGATGCCATCTTCAGAAACTTCGATGTCTTCTGCACCAGCTTCCAGCGCCACATCCATGATTTTGTCTTCTAAAGACACATCTTCAAAGCTAATTTCACCGCGTTTGGTAAACAAATAAGCCACTGAACCCGATGTGCCTAGGTTACCATTATTTTTTGAGAAGCAATGACGGACGTCTGGCACAGTACGGTTTAAGTTGTCTGTCATGGTTTCAACCAGAACGGCAACACCACCCACACCATAACCTTCATAAGTGACTTCGTTTAAATCTTCATTATCCTCGCCACCTGCACCACGCTGAACAGCTCGGTTGATTGCATCACGGGTCATGTTCACTGAAAGCGCTTTTTCGATCACAGCACGCAGACGGGGATTACTGGCTGGATCGCCACCGCCTAGTTTCGCTGCTGTAACGATTTCACGAATATATTTAGTAAAGACTTTAGCACGGCTGGCATCTTGTTTTGCTTTACGATGCTTTGTGTTGGCCCATTTAGAATGACCTGCCATGGAAATAACTCCAAAAAATTAAAACTTAAAAAAGTGCAGGAATATTAGCATAGCGATGGTTTTGTTGAAAACAACCGTATTTAATATTCCAAATTTAAAATTGGCCTGATGATCTTAACGTGAACAGAACAAACGCTATTGAATTTTCACATCGATGCCATATTCGGCGTACAAGGTTTTGATTTTTTCTAAATCCTGCTGCAAGTCGGTTGGATAAATTTTACCTAAAATACCGCCTTGCCTGGTTTTGGCATTGGCGTACATCAGGATGATGGGTACATTGGCTGCCTTGGCAATATGCCAGAAACCAGTCCGAATTGGCTTGCGTTCTTCGCCATCTTTGGCACGTGTTGCCTCAGGTGCAATCACAAGGTTGAAACGATCATTTTGATTAAACAACTCAACCATTTGTGTGACAATATCTTTGCTGGCCTTGCGGTCAACAGGGATGCCACCAAGTTTTTCCAGAATCGGTTTAAGAGGGCCTTTAAACAGTTCTTTTTTGATGAGTGTGTGGATTTTAAGCTCTAAAATTTCAAATAGTGCAAGTGACAGGATGGTGTCCAGATTTGAGGTGTGTTCAAAGCCAATAATAACTTGTTTGTTTTCTAAAATGGCTGGATTGACATTATATGTCCAACCCGTTGCTTTAAAAATAGATTTTCCTAAGAATTTTTTCATGGCAGAAATACATGACAAATCAATGATGAATGGCAGCAGTGTAATGCGAGTTTTTTAGAAAATACATATCCTAATATTCCACACTAAAAAGAAATTTGGATGTTTCTTAATTGATCAAAATATGCAGATATTATCTTTACTCCAGACGCAGAGATCAGATAGAATCAGCGCAGTTTTTGGTTTTAGTTCGTTTTTTAGCGACTTGATAAAATCATCTGCTTGTAATTTAAGTTAAATTTAATTAAGATCTAGTCGCATTTTTCATATCAAGTATATGATCAAAGTTTAGGGCCTATAGCTCAGTTGGTTAGAGCAGCGGACTCATAATCCGTTGGTCGACAGTTCAAGTCTGTCTGGGCCCACCATATAAAACAACCACTTAGGTGTACCAATCCTAAGTGTTTTTTTGATTTTAAAAAATTAGTAAGCGTATGGTAAGCAAAATAAATCAACTATAAATCATTGGTTATTTTTATCGATTAACAATAGGCTTACTCTAAATAGTGCAGCTCTATAAATCTTTTCTTAAATTCATCCATTGATTGTTGCATTCGGACGAAACGTTTCATTTTTCTTACTTTAATAATCGATTCTTTTATTTCACTATGAGATATTAACTCTATCCAATTTGTTATAGTTGATTGATTCGGTTGTCGTATATGCAAGAATAGTAAATCCAACAGATAGACAGAACACCATCGAAGATTATCCAAAATAAACTGAATATTCTGTGTTAAAAACTTGTGTACATTGTTGGCTTGCTCAAATTTTAATTCGTATATACATTTGTAATAGCTATATACGATATATCCAACAAAATCCAAAAAATTTACAAGCATGAAGAATTGAGGCTTTCCCTTCCACTGTCTCCAAATATCACCTGCATTAGATTGAGTTAAATCCATAGGAAGTTTTTTAAGTAAATAATCTAAATTTTTTTTAGGTAGGGTTGCATAGAATATTTTTAGATCTTCATGTGTTGGAAATCTTTCAAGTAATTTCCAAATAGGATGTTGAAAGTAGAGAGATGATTCAGGAATTTTTACCTCGCAAATCTCAAGCGTACTTTTATTTGGTGCAGTTGTGCCTAAACTATATTTATACCAAATGGCTGACTCTTGTTGGTCAAAAAATTCTGAGACTCTATTCGCATTCGCTATAAAAAGTAAATTTTCTGTTTCGGTTGGATCAGGCCCTAATCGAAAGGCCTTATTAATTTCAACAGCGATTCGACGTTTTATACTCACGTTAATACTTATATTTTCATACCAAATAATGGTTCTTAGGTAGTTAATGGCATTTTTTCGTATACGAGACGTTTTGATTTCATTCATGATCATGATTTAAGGTCAATTGTCAACTTAAGCAAATAAACTTGAAGATAAACAATACAGCATAAATCAACTAAAAAGTACGTAATGTTATTTAAAGGAGCTTCGATATGAAGTCAGAATCATTACTTTGTACTACGGCAGAAGCAGCAAAACTTCTAGGACTTCAGCCTCAGACTTTACGAAAATGGGCTATCTACGAGACCGGTCCAATTCTTCCAAAGCGTCATGGTCGCTTGTTACGTTGGAATCGGAATGAAATTTTGAAATTTATAGGTGAAATCAAATAGTTATTTGATTTTATAAAATTAAATCTCTCTCCCTTCCAAAACTTTAATTCAAGTTTGCTGCTGATAAATTTTAAGCAGTAAGGGAGATTTTTCTTAAAAAAGTTGATGATCTTGTAATGTTTGATAACGGAAAAATACTAGCCATAATGGATAATGATTCTGATAAACAAATTAAAATTGGAGAATTTAGTTTAAATAGCTCTTCTGATCAAAATGGCCTTAATTCTACAGTCAAAACAACAGAGGCTTGGGGCTGTATTATTCAACCAGGATCTTTTACTGTGGCAGATAGACTAGATTATCCAATTGATGGATTTCCTCAAATTATTAAAGAAGCTATTGAAGCAATTTCGGAATATGTTCAAGCGCCCATTGCGATGGCTGCACAATGTGTGCTGGGTACAATTTCGCATATTGCACAGGGCAAGGTAAATGCACCTAATTTTTATAGTATTTATGGTGAACCATGTGCTTTATTTTTGCTTACGGAAGGGCAAAGTGGAAGTAGAAAAATTACAAGTAAAAGACTTGCAGATTATGCTCTTAAAGAACATGAACGGCGAAAGTATGATGCATATCAGAAAAACTTTCAGGAATGGACTCATGCTTTAGCAAGTTGTGTAAAAAAAGAACAAAAGACTTTTTTAGTTGAAAATAATCAGCCCAAAGACCCATCAAGCATATTTAGTGATATTACTCTTGAGTCATTACTTGGTCTATATATTGACGGCTCAATTATTGACGCTTCGATTTCAAGTGATGAGGCAGGGCAATTTTTTGGTGGACATACGATGAAGTCTGATACACGTAACTTAGCCGTAGCAAGTTTCACAAAGTTATTTGACGACGGATCAGTTGAACGTACTAGATCTAAATCTAATTTGAATGGTAGTGGTAGGGCACATGATGTAAGACTAACTTTCAATTTGCAAGGACAAAGGGAAATCTTAATAGAGGCTCTAAAAGATCCAGTTCTTCGAGGCCAAGGTTTTTTAGCAAGATTTATTCTTACTGTTCCTGAAAATTTAGCGGGTAGACGTTTTCAGAATAAAGAAAGCCAAGATAAAGATGCCAGTTCAGATTGCAGGTTAATTGCGTATTGGGAGCGTTGTAAATTTTTATTAAATGAGTCTACTAATCAACGTTACGTTATTCTGTTAGATGACGAGGCAAAAAAAGTTGACCTCGCATTTTATAATGAAATTGAACTTTTGCAAGGACGAGGAAAATGTTATGAATATTTACAAGCTTTTGCTAGTCGTGCAAGTCAGCTTGCACGACGGTTAGCTACAGTTCTTACATACTTTGAAGGTAAAGCATTTATCAGTAAAGAAATATTATCAGTTGCGTGTGAAGTAATTCGATTTTCACTCAATGAATGGCTCAGATATACAGAAGTTGAAGTAGATAAAGAAAGTGATGCTGAAAAATTAATTAAAAATCTGACTGCAAAGTGTAACAAACAGAATACTAATCGAATCTTAAAAACTTTGGCATTAAAAGGGGCTCCTTCACATTTGAGGAAAGTGAAATATTTTGATGAAATCTTGATGGAGCTAATTCAATCCAATCATTTAAGATTAGAAACCATTAATAAATCTGTATACATAGAATTAAATCCTTTATTGTTGTTATAAGTGCGATATTGCGATTCTGTCTAAGGAAATAGGTAGTGAACAGCTTTGCAAGTCGCAAATAAATTGCGATATCTTGGGTGAATGTGATTTAGTACGAGAAATCGCACTTAATCACAAGGGTATTTTTAAAACCATGCGATATGATTGAACTTAATTATTATGTGTTACCCGATATAATCGCAGAATCTCAACTTTTTGTAGAAAATTAGATTTATTATATTTGGGTTGGTTCCTACACTAAACTCAGAGACTAAATTATCAAATGTGGAATTAACAATTGATATCTTAATCAGAGGAGCTCAATCGATTTCGTAATATTTCTTTAATCAGGTTAGATAGCATCATAAGTGGTTTGAGCAAAATTTTCTTCTTCGTTGTTTTTATTAATAATAATAAAATTTTTACAGAAAACCGGCGGCCGCAACGCCATACGCTTTTGCAAGCGTCGGCGAAGCAATTAAAGGATAGTCTCCCGAAATCAGAAGATTGTTATTCTTCTTAGCCTTGGACATGACCAGCTCCAAATAGCACACGTTGTGCACGTTCAATCATCTTGTGACGTTGATGTGTACGAAATGCCCAGAGCGACGATAAATTGTTATTTTGATTGAGCTTTGCGACTTTAAGAATTTGCTCATCATTCATTTCATGCATGCATTGACGAATAATTTGATCGGCTTGTTCAAGCTCGTTGAGTAAGGAATTTGCGGTGTCAACAGCAATATAAAGATTGGCGAGTGTTTGACGTTGAGGATTTGAAATAGTTTTGCCAAGTTCAACAATCAGTTGCGAGGCTTGTTTTTTAGGTGTGCAAGAGTTTGCACCATGAAGAATTGCGTTCATAGCAGTAGTCCTAGATAAGTTTAATTACTTACCGCCATCATTTTCCTACGATGATGGTGGCAGCTTAACAGGAGTAGGAAATACTGAATCTAGGCTCAGCCAACCTTACGGTTGTCCTGTCAAACTGCCATAACGACTGCTAAACAGTAGACAAAAAATTAGCCGCAAGTGCGACATTTATTTGCACCTAGATAATATCAGGTTTCCTACGCCTGAACACAGATTTTGCTGTGTAGAGTTAGCTTAACTGGATATCGCTTGAGCTGTCAACGCTGTGATTGGATCTTTTTACATATCTTAACATTAATTAATTGATTGATTCTGCTGGAGATGTTTTAAATTTCTGACGGCTGAAAAACTGTTTATTAAAAATATCTGCTGACGGATATGTCAGCCTAATAATTATTCTTATAAACATTTTAGACTTATCCATAAAATCAAAATAAGCAAAATCGATGGGTTCAATTTGAGCCTATGGGAAAAATCAACCACTTAACTCGATTCTTTCCAAAGGATAATGTGAATTTTATCGCATGGTGAAATTGACTAAATTCTTGGATAAAACTAATATGAGCACGCTGGCCTACATTGCCAGTCGGTTTTAGCAGACCGTTGATCCAGCACGGAAAATAGCTTGTCTATTTTTTGTGGACCTTCTCGTCCCCCTTTTATCTTTATGGTAGGACGGAAGGGGGACACCTTCGGGTGTGCTGGTTCCTTGGATCCCAGTCTGCTAACCCTCTTTTGTTCTGCCACCATTATTTAGCAGTGATATGGCAGAACTTCTTAAAATTCAAGGAGCTTCTCATGCTGTACCATTTTTTTATAACTTGTGCCTCGCCCCATGTTCAACCTTGTTGTGCTTTGCAACGAGGGCGATACGGCTAATTTTTTATTATTCGTCTGTATTCAAACAATATTTTTACAAAAACAATCCAACGGTGGATGGCTAAGTCACGCCTATAAAAAATAAACCTTTTTATATCTGCTGGTGATTGTGCATTGCATTGAACATGCGGGAAACAACCATGACTGAATTAAGCAAACCCAAAATCATACCCATTGAACACCGTCCACAAAAATCTAAGCTCTTTATAAAATGTGTGGTCTTACCCATCGTGATCTTTCTTATCGTTGCCAAAATCTTCTCCTTTGGTGCTTTCGGTTACATTTTCTTTGGCTTTGACCTGTTCTGGTTTGTGATCCTTTACTACCTTTATGAATATGGAAATACCTACTTTGACGGGATGACTGAACAACTGAAGCGTCAAGGAGAAACTTTTAACTACCAAAACCGTGGTGTTTGGATTAACAGCCAAGATAAAACCATTATTCTGTTTGATCAGCCAGATCAACGCCTCGTCAAATATCCCTTTGATTACATCACTTCCGTTGGACACTACAACTTAGTCGAAGATCACTTTAGAACCACGACCACTGTGATCAGCAATCCAATGATGGGAACGCATGTCAATCAACAGGTTCATCGCACACCGATGAAACTAGAGTTTCAAGTCAATATCGGCACACGAGATCCATTCAAACCGAATTACAGCCTAAAAGTCCTATTTCCTTGGCGTAGTCCACAAATGGCCAGTGAAATCCGTCAGCTACTATCAGCGGATCATTATCAATAACAACAATATAAAAATTTAAGGCAGTCAATCATGATGATTTCAAGATCGTTTATGCCATCTGTTCTGATGATGGCAATCAGTACTGTAATGCTCGGATGTGGTGGCGGTAGTTCGGGTGGAGATTCAAGTTCATCCAATGGCGGTGGAACGGAAAATTCTAATAGTGACAATACCAATCCTAAGCCCGTGACCTGTGCTGAAAGCCAATATCTGGAAGAGGGGGTATGTAAAAACAAGGCAGTGCAGAATATTCAGGCATTCCCATTGAGTAACTTGATCCAAGGTCAAAGCTATCCATTATCGCTTCAGACAGATCAAGGGCTGGCAGTGACTTTTAGCAGTAACACTCCCAACATCTGTAGTGTAAATGGCAGTGAACTCAAAGCTCTAAAGGTTGGACAATGTACTCTGGGATTGACACAGGCAGGCACGGCAAAAGTTCTAGCATTGAATAGCAGCATGACCGTCAATGTGACTTGTGCTGCCGATCAATATCTAGAAAATAATGCGTGCGTGAATAAGCTTAAGCAAACCATTACCCCGCTAAAAATAAAATACGTTCTGACGGAGAGTGTGTATTCACTGGATGCTGAATCAAGTGCCAAACTTCCTGTCACGATCAGTAGCCTTTCTTCATCAACCTGTACGTATAGTCTGGGAGAACTCAAGGGGATTGGTGCGGGGGCATGTACCCTTAAACTCACCCAGGAGGGTGATACCAAAACACTGGCAGCAGAGAGCCTGACCATCAGTTTTGATGTATTTAAAGCTTCATCCATGAGCGAGGCACCCGATATCAACAACTGTTATGCAGGCAAGCTCAGTGCAAATTTTAGAAATGAATTTTTAAATGAAATCAATACGGTTCGTGCCTTGCATGGGCTGCCAAGTATTACATACGACTATGCCCATGAAGATGAGATGATGCAGACGGCGCTGATTCTTGCTGCAAACAACATCTTGACCCATTACCCAGAATCAAACACAAACTGCTATTCAGATATTGGTGCGGTAGGTGCAAGGACCAGTAGTTTGGAAATGGGGGTAAGACAGAATAAATATGACTATTCACCTGCCGAAAGCATTACCAATATGGTGCATGACAAATTAAATCTGTTTGCAGGAGATGTGGGGCATCGCCTCTGGATGCTGAATCCTTTCTTACAAAAATCGGCGTATGGTTCAGTTAATGCGCCATCATTTAAAGATACCCGATTCCCTTATGTGGTCGGTACGTCCTACAAAGTGGTTTATCCCTTCGACAATCCAACCACTGCACCACTCGGTGTGATTGCCTATCCCTACCACAACTATCCAGCCAAATATTATATGGCGGGTTCAATTCTCTCGATTTCAGTTTTAACCGATCAAAAGAATTTCTTTGCCAATCGAAATGTGGATTATGCCAAAGCTACTGTTGTCGTCACTGAACGAAGTAGTGGAGTTAAACAGAAAATCAGTAATATCCGCTATGAAAATATCGGAGTTCCTAACCATATCCAGTTTAGCTTTGACGATTTGAAATTGAACGTGATCTACGATGTCAAACTTAGTAATGTTCTGGTGAATGGTCAGCCTAAAGAATATTCCTACTGGTTTAATGTGAATAATCGGTAATAGAAAATAAGGACAACAATAAAATGACATTGATGATTAAAAAACTTCTCGTCACGAGTAAACCTTATACCTCTGATCTGAATAACATGATTGCTTTTATCAGCCTTTATGACAGTTCAGTTAATTCCCCACAGTACATCTTACAGTGTGGTTTTATTGACAATGTGTTTTAACCTCCAAATAAATAAAGGGTCATATCAAATGAAAAAAATAATATTTGCAGGATTATGTTTAAGTCTTTCTACGCTGGCTTGTGCAGGCGCAAAAGAAAGCTTAGTTGGAAAACGACTAGTCTTAGATTTACCTGATGTAGAATGTGCAGGCTTGTCATTTTCCAAGAATGGTAAAGATGCTGCAATGTATGCTGAAATGGGGCAATGCCAAGACCCATTATCGTTGAGAGTAAGATGGTTAGATGACAAGACCTTCATTCTGATTGAGAAAGTACGGATAAATAACATTTCTCCACCACGTAGCTATTTATATAAAGTCCAAAGCGTTAATCAGCATTACGTAAAACTGAATCAGATATGGACGGGGTGGGGTGATTCAAAGGACGATACACTCGGCTATTATTTTAAATAGTTTGAATGACTAGACTTCTTGCGAAAGTAGGTTTTTTAATTATTTGAACTTTATGCAATACTTTATAAATCCAATGTCGTGCCTGCTCAAATTTTGACTAACGCAAGAGGTCTACTATAAGCTGAAGGAAAATGATCTTGATTCAAGATTAATGATTAGCTTTTTTGAAAAGGGATATACGATTTTATTTTTCATATATCTCTAATTATTTTGATTTCATAACGGTTAGGTTTGTCTTAGTACAAATCAGTGATAATTATTAATAAAATTTTCTTTAAAAGATATCTTTTTGTCGAATTCGACAATAAAATACTGTCAATGTATACAAGCTAACTTATCCATATGGTCAATTTTTTATTGGGGATTTATGGTGCCTTATGTTGATTGAAATGGACTCTAAGCTCTTTTGTGAAAGACTTAAAGAAATAAGAGCCCAAAGAAAAATGACTCAGCAAGAACTTGCTGATAAATCTGGAATCCCATCTACATCGATTTCACATATCGAAGCTGGTTCTAGAAAACCATCATTGGAAAACTTATATAAGTTGTTGATAGCACTAAATATCTCGAGTGATTACTTGCTTGGACGTACTGATCAATACTCAAATTCAGGCACAGATCCCATTTTAAAATCTATTCAAGAGTTATCTGAGTTAGAAAGAGAAATGATTCAGAAATTTATCTTGTCTTTACAAAAGTAATTTATCCATATTTATATAAATTGAATGTAGTAAATTTATGACTCTCCTTGATTTAAAAGACTTAGAAACCCATTTGTGGGAAGCAGCACATATCATCACAGTGAATAGCCACCAAAATTCTAGACACACATAACCATCTTTTGATGGGCCTTTTCATAATCTAATGGAGAACGCTGACCATTGGAACCATGTCTGCGTTTTGAATTATAGAACATCTCAATATATTCAAAGATATCTGATCTTGCTTCAGTTCTAGTTGCGTAGATTTTCTTTTTAATTCGTTCCCGCTTTAATAGCTGGAAGAAGCTTTCTGCAACAGCGTTATCATGGCAATTGCCTCTACGACTCATACTACTTTCAAAATTATGATGCTTGAGAAATGTCTGCCATTCATGGCTAGTATATTGGCTGCCTGAGAAGCATTGCTTCGCAAGAGAATGGATTAGGACTTTGTTCTTTGGATTTCTTCGCCACAAAGCCATCAATAACGCATCTAAAACCAAATCTGTCGTGATTCTGGATTTCATAGACCAGCCAACAACAAGACGTGAAAACAGGTCAATCACCACCGCAAGATATAGCCACCCTTCATGTGTACGGATATAGGTAATGTCCGTCACCCATAATTGGTTCGGCTGAGTTGGATTAAACTGTCGATTTAAGCTATTTGCGGCAATGACAGCCGGAGTACCAGCGTAAGCTCTAGGCTTACGATAACCACGCTGTGATTTAAGACCATCTGCTTTCATCAGTCGATGTACTCGATTGATCCCACAACTTTCGCCAACATCTTTCAAATCACAGTGAATCTTACGATAGCCATAGACTCCGCCAGATTCCAGCCAGAATTGTTTAATCAGGCCTGAAAGCTGTTGCCGTTTCCTTGCAGTTTTACTGGTGGGTTGCTTTAACCATGCGTAATAACCACTGTGGTGAACATCTAACGTTGAACATAAACGACGAACAGGCCATATGTGCTGATTGTCCTGAATAAAGGCGTACCTCATTTGGACTGGCTTGCGAAGTACACCGCGGCCTTTTTTAATATGTCCCTTTCTTCAGTGACCCTTTGCAGCTCTTTTTTTAATTTCGCTAATTCTGCACTTGGATCATTAGATTCTATCGTCTTGGGCTGCTGTGGATCATAACGTTTAATCCAGGCATACAAACTATGTGTAGTCGTACCTAAACGCGCTGCGACATCAGCAACACTATGACCTTTCTCTGTGACCTGTTTTACTGCTTCAATTTTAAATTCTGGAGTATATCGTTTACTGCTCATAAGCACCTCGTTAATTAGCCATTTTATCTAACTAAAAGGTGTCTACAAAATCGGTGGCTATTCACTATGCTCAATTGTTGCATGACTTTTATGAGTTTTCAGGTTATCAGCCAGATCAGCTATGATCTAGGTTGCGACGGCGTACACAGGATCAGTAAAACCAACATGCAATAGCGTAAGACGGTTAGTGCCTTTCCATTGTTTTGGGATACTAGCTCAAACTTAAAAGAATTATTTAGACTGCTGTTCATGCTGCAAGATAGAAATTTAAACTGCAGTCGTTCCATGAGCTTTTCCTCAGAGATTTCAGAAGATATAGCAATCTGCCAATATTTTTCTGGAAATAAAGAATAAATTCCTGTCAAAAATCGATTTGCTAGCCTTATATCAGCACTATTAAAGATTAATCCAGCATGTGAAATGTTGGCTTTCATTTCAAAAATATGTAGTGCATTTAAGATGTTTGCATCATCACTTTTCAATTTATTAAGCTGTTTAAAAAAATACTCTAAGACTATTTTTTCTTCCTTGGTTTCAATATGTGGAAGTATGCGTTGTGATTTATCAGCATCAATAATGAAGCGAGGTCGGTTCTTGCGATTTTTGAGTTGTTTGAGCTTAAGTATATTTTGTTGCCACAGCATGAGTGTCTTAATTGGAAAGTCATACTTTTGAGACAGAAGCTCAGGTGTATAAGATTGATCTAATGCATTGAGTATTTTTATGATCAGTGCAGACGGATATTCTGATCGAGCAGTACCATAGATGCAATCATCAGTAGGTTTTTGCTGAATTTCTTTTTTATTGATTGGCATACTTGATTGTTTATCTATGCCTAATGGTATTACATGAGTCGCTTGAAGCATTTGAGTGTCAAAACTGCTGAGGTGGATCTCTTGAGCATGTTTCAACGGCGTTATTAAAGTTGGACAGATTTTTTGAATAATTTGGGTGGAAAGCATCAGATCAAATTGACGTAATTGAAAACCTGCCATCACATAGCTGAGATGGATATAGCTTCGGAAGGTCTCGTTTGGTTCAATATGACCGAGCAGGTGCGCAATTAAATACCAGCTGTCTTGTGGTGCTTTAGAGCGTAATAGATGACTTCTGATGAGGTTGTAATGATCGTTTGAATAGTCCGTGAATGCAACTACAAACTCGTAGTCCATAGTCAAAATTATAGCGAGGTTATTCGCTGCAGTATGCCGTAAAGAATGAAAAGAATAACGATGACCAGGCAATATTGCATCTAGGATGCGTTGAAAAGGAAGTGTCACCATATTAGGTTTAAGGCGTTCAGTACTGTTCCACATCGTGAACAAGTATTGACTGGGCCTATAAGCACGGCGCCGTACTTGACAGTAATGTTGAAATTTAAGATGCTCCTCTTGAGTTAGTAGAATTTGAACGTTGAGATTGCGTTCAGCACTATCTGTTTTAAGTAAATGTTGTTGATGCTTTGCACGATATGGACGTATCCAAATTGAACTGGCTTGAATACCTTCAACATCCTTGATTCGCATGCCGAGTATTTCATTAATCCGCATGCCCGTACGAAACGCTATCGTATATACGATACTGAGCATTTCTAAATCATGGGCTGTATAGCTTGGGCTTTTATAGTATTCAAGTCGCGCAAGCATCTGTTGGAATATTTTTGCAGAGATGATTTCGGCTTTCGGTGAGCTTAAATGAAACCTTTCATTCTGCATTGGGAACACATCAGCATCAAATATGACACGCTGAAAGTGATGAAAACGTTTTAAGAGATCAAATTTTTGTGATTTAGATTTACCGACGCCGTTTAACATACGCTTGTAGATCACTTCTAGGTGATCATTGAGATTGCATTCTTCTATAAAATCGGTGCTATGTAATAACCATGACTCGGCAAGTTTGGTGTAATAACTATAGATTGAAGAATGACGAATCTTCTGCTGATGATTGATATAGAGTAAGTACTTGTTTTGATCGAGCTGATAAAGCTCTGTGATTTGCTTAATATCTTCTGTAGTCGGACGAAATAAGCTAAATAGCCAAAGCCCAAGCCGTTTCGCATTTTCTGGAAGATAGGCATGTTGGCTGTGCAGCAGGTTACATAGATCCGAGGTAGTCTTATGCCTATTTTTAAAGAACGTCAAAATTTGTTTATGCAAAGCAGTAAGTGCCTCAAGAGGATCTTCAGTGTGTAATTTTTCCTCTTTTACTCTGTTGTTGATATTTTGGGGCTGTGGTGCTTCAGTTTGATCGGAGTGGTCAAGTATTAGCTGAGGTGAGAGATAGCGTTTAAAAGCACTTGGACTTAAGCCACAGCTTTCTATTTCTTCAGTTAAACACTGTGCAAGCGCAGGGCTTAATTTGACCTTGTCTAGTTGCATAAATGAATGACTGGAGGTTTGTAAAAGCTGATTAAATTTCTTCTGGTTAAAAGAAAGCTCTAAGGCATTAAAAACGTAACGGATATAAGTGTAACAATCGTGTTGGATATCTATTAATTGTGTCTTAAATCGAGTAATCCAGAGCTGTGTTAGCCGATCTGGTACAAAATTTCGAGATTTCCTTAAGGTTTGTTTAGGATCATATAAATCACCATATTGCGGCGATTGAGGTTCTAAGAATAGAAGCGGAAGTTGTAAGGTCTGAAGATGGTAGATTGCTTCATCAGATTTGAGATGTTCAAGTAAAGCATTCAAGCTTGAATGATGTGAAAGTCCGCCGTACAGGATTGCACTTATAAGAAGATTGCCAACAATTTCATCATCCGAAAAATATTCTACAGTATGCCAATAACGCCAGAGTCGCTCTTTTAAATATGTGAGATATTTCGAATTCTCTAACCAAGATTCATTAAAGAGTAAAGAGGCTCGTTGAATAGAGGCGAGGTGCTGCGTAGGCAGTGGTAAGTCTGCATCATTGGTGCGATTGTATTGAATGATGTGTTTGCGGAAGTGCTGATAAAAGCTCTTTTTTAAAGAAAAGCTTACTTTTTGTTGCTCTAAGTGCTGAATCACTTGGTTATAGAGATCTGGGAAATTTTGTGATTGTTGTGCCTGTTGTAATTTTTCTTGGGAGAGAAACTCCTCAATAATCAATTGAATATGTAAGCGCTCTTTCATTTGTTTTTTATTTCTATCTTTAGCACGGCGCTCATGTGCATAATGTTTTTGTTTAAGCATGTTCATACATCCCATCAATTTGGTAAGCGTGCTGCATATCGTTGAGGCAGTTGGCGAGTTCTTTATATTGTTGAAGCGAAAGACTTGAGAATTTTTGCCCCATTTCTTGTTGGTTTTGCTCATGCCCAAACAAAGCCAGAATGAAGTTTTCATCTGCTTTTTCGGTGAGATATGCACGAGCTGTGTGCCTAAGCCAATTGGCATGATCAAGTTGCATAATACGAGTGAAACTGTTGACTAAATGAGGGCTGAGGGCTTGCCATTGACCATGTTGATAGACACTGAGAAGGGGTCTTTTACTGCTTAAAATTTCTTGAATATACGGTTGATGCTCTGGGTGTAGTTGTTTAAATTCATTTAAGTAGGTAATGAATAAGCGGATTTCCTTCACAACAAAATCACATAATGGGATTAAACGCCCATCATCCGTTCTTGAGTGAATTTCTTTATCAGAAATCCAAAGCCACTGTTGTTTTAAATCGAAATTTTTTAAGAAACCCGGGAACTCGCTGACAGGTCGAGCAGCACTGAACAATAATAAAATATGCCACAGCCAGACATTGTAATGATTGAACATCTCAAGCATTTGCCCATGGTGTTTAGCTTGAATAATCTGATGTTGTAAATATGCAAATATCGCCGTCACTGTTGCAGGTTTCGGCGCTTTACAGCTACCAAATCTTTCTCGATCATCATCAATGACATGGATTTCTTTTGCTAAATCATTTGATAGTTGTTGTACTGTACCCTGATAGCTTTGCTGCAAACGGTAGATTGGATACGAACAATATGAAATAGAAACTGATCGATTTGCATCGATGCCTGTAAGAATGTCGGCTAGTTGTTCATTTTGAGTGTAATGGTAAATACAGTGATGTAATAAAACACTTATTTTTTTAGTTGATAACGACGGAATGAAGAGTTCTTCACGGCATTTTTTTAATGCATGTGCGACCTGTTCTTGCTTCACTGTTGGCGGTTGTCTTAAACCCTCTACCAGCTCTTTTACTAAAGGCAAATCGAAATGGGTCACCTGATTAAGCAATTGGTCTTTGTATTCAAAAGCAGAGTCCTCAAACAGTGTGAATTTGGAACGTAGAAAATATTGATCGTTTTCAAAAATGACCTTCTGTCGTTTATTGAGTGCATAGCGTTGTCTGGATTGTAGATATAGCCATTGCTCAATAGGAACACCACTCAAGAAACTGAGTAAGATAAAAAGATATGCTTTGTTTTTTTCTGGATGATTTAAATAGAGTTGATGACAATGTTGTACAAGTAAGCTCAGGCTATTGAAGTCTGGATAATGCTTGCTACACATAAAATCATGCTGCTGTCTAATAATGTGTTGTTGTGTGAGCTGGCTAATTTTATGTTGTAAAAAACTAGATTGGCTTGTTAATGGCGATACCTGTGCTGTATTGATTGAGTATTGCTGATTTGGCTGTTCATCCTGTAATTTCTCGTAATATAGAGCAGGATCTTCCTTTTGTAGTATGTCTTGTGGGCAGCATAAAATTGCGCCGTACTCATCTAGATAATGTGGTTCATCTATGTGTTTGGGCGGTGCTGAATAATTTTTTTTAGGTTTCAGTGCCAACACATAATCATAAAAACGCCGTAGATCAAGAATCAATAAATATTGAAAACGGTTCAGATTAGAATTGGTTTCTAAGCTGCGTAAGCTCTTTACAAACTCAGCTAATGGTGTTTTATCGCTAGGAAGTTGTTGCCATAGCCATAAATATTTTTGTTGAGACTTACTGAGCTGTGTTGCTTGCTGCGATGCAGCATAAGCTTCATTTGCTAACCTAAATCGATCAAGTACTTTAATAATCGTTGTTTGATGGTCTTTTTTACCTGAATTTGGAATAGATTTAAGAATGCAGGCAGCATGTAAATTGTGGACTGACCATCGCTGTATAACAGAATGCTGGGAGTGCTGTTGTACTGAATAAATATAAGCACAAATAGGATTTGCTGAAACAGAAGGTGGAGCAGGTAGAAACAGTGATTGGTGATTCTGCCCTATCTCATTATCGAGCTTTAATAACTGCTTCAGTTCAGGGATATCAACTGTGCGATTTAGGTATTGCTCAAGTACTTCAGCATAATGGTCGTGTATGAACTCTTGCTCTAAAAGGCGCTGAATTAATGGCTTACTCTGCATGTTGCGCTCTCCAAAAAAGGTTTGGGCTCGGTTCAGGATGTTTGAGTGCTTCGCATTTTTCAGTGAGTTGCTGGATTTTTTCGGTGTAACTAGAGTGGATTTGTTTTTGTTGATACAAGAGCTGATTACGACTACAGCCGATGAGTTTTGCGAGCAAATCAAGCGATAACTCACAGCGTGGTTTTTCAGAGTGAAGTGCATTTAGGTCATAAATCGCATGCTTAGAAAGTGAAGCATTGAATGTATGTAGTACGCTATTTGGATTAATACATTTAATATCAATTTTAAGCTCAGTGATTAATTTGAATAAGCGTGTACTGAGTTGATATTTGAGCAGAGGTAGGTCGATGTCGGTTTGCACAATATAGCGTGCATTGATGGATAAACTTTGTGTTTTGGAAGTATATAGAAGCAGGAAGTTATCCAAGACGAAGAACTCATTCTCTGAAATTTTTGAGGGATAAAGTAACTTGATATCGGGCTGATAAATTGAAGGCAATTTTGCTGCCTTTAAGATTTGTGCATAGCAATTGTAAATTTTACTTAAAGGTGGGTATGGGGTAAGGGTGACCTGATGTGAGTCAAACTTAGCTTTAGCGTATTTCTTCTGATTTGAGTGTTTAGATGCCATGTTTATGCTCCTTATTTTAGTAATGTAAATAAAGACATGGCTAAAAAATCAATTTCAAAAAAAAGATCAAGAAAATGGTTATAAATGTGGATGGTTTTTGATGAATTTCAGATTTTGAAAATAATATGCTTAGTGCAGAGCTAGATATATTTTTGTGTAAGTTGTTGATTATTAATTATTGAATGTGGCTGGTTTTACTAAGTTTTGTATTATCTTTAAAGTCACTCGTTCTGAATCTGTAATTGAACACATCATCAATGCAGAACGTTACTTCTGGGAATGTGTGGAAAAGGATACACCACCTTCTGTGGATGCGAGTGAATCGGCAGCCAAAGCCATTCAGCAGTTGTATCCAATCCATGTGCCACTAACAGTTGAAGATCTATCACAGAATGAAACAGCTAATCTCATGTTCGATAAGCTGATCAAACTGAAAGAAGAAATTCAGCATAAGCAGGAACGCTTTGACCAGCTTAAACATGAAATCCAGATGATGATGCAAGACAAGGAAAGGGCAGTCTTTGCAAATGGCTCGGTAGTTTGGAAGAAAGCCAAGGATTCTATCAGCCTCAATACCAAAGCATTGCTTCAGCACCAGCCTGAACTCATCGAGCTTTATCCACTTGAAAAGCAGGGCAGTCGTCGATTTAACATCTATACCGACTAAGCCCTATTTACAGCACCCAATCAAAAATTCACAAAAATCGCTCCCCGCTCTCTACCCTTCGGTAGAGAGCAAATCGGTCGCGATTTCTGTAGCACTTTATCTGGCTCTACATTCTTTGGGTAACTTATTTGGTCCTTGTTCCGACCTACATACATAGACCCAAATTTGTAAGGTAATACATTAAGGAATATCAACATGATTAAAGGTTTAGCAATTACTCCTCCAATACTCGGACGGATCAGTATCGGTCGGATGATCGAGAAGAATGGCAAACGCCTGCCGGAAAAGGATGACCAGTTCACCATTACTTCCCAGATTCAAAGCAAAGAAGGCTGGGTGAAGCATCCACTGGATGATCAGCTGAGAGCTAATGCTCCGAATCAAAAGCTACGTTCAATCCCTGTCAGAATGATCTTTAATGATCCTGATTTAAACCTGCGTGCAGAATACAGCCTGTTTGACCGACAGACTGGAAGACCTGTCTGTGTCGGTAATGGAGAAACCTGCCAACGTTTAACCAACCAAGGCGTGGAGCAACATCCTTGCCCATCCCCCGACTTATGCCCACTTGGACAAGGCGGGCACTGTAAGCCTTATGGACGCCTGCATGTCAATTTAGATGAGTCGGATGAATTTGGTACATTCATTTTTAGAACAACAGGCTTTAACAGCATACGTACGTTGGCTGCACGATTGAGCTACTACCATGCAGCATCAAATGGGTTGCTTTCATGCTTGCCACTGCAGCTGACCTTGCGAGGAAAGAGTACAACGCAAAGTTATCGTCAACCTGTGTACTACGTGGATTTAACGCTCAGGGATGGCATTCATTTACAAGAGGCGATTCAAACAGCGAAGGAAATTGACCAGAAAAGTAAGTTGTGTGGTTTTAATCAGGCTGCTTTAGATCAAATGGCACGGCAGGGTTATGGTAATGCACGATTTGAGGTGAATGCTGAGGAGGGACTAGATTTGGTTGAAGAGTTTTATAATGATAAGGGTTTTGAGTCTGAATCGGTACAAACTGAAATCAAAAATAAATCTAAATCAGAGCTTAAGTCCCATCAGGGAGAGGGTGTTGTACAAGAGATTCAGAAAAGCTTGAGGCAGAATGTAAGGATTGTAAATTAAAAAATTTAAAGAGAACAGCGAGTTCTCTTTAATTTATTTTTTTTGAATTAAAAAACAAATAAGATGATTGAATCTAATACCAAGCGATACCAAGCAAAAACTTTTAAAGTATGTTTTTCTACAAATTTAACCATGGCTTTTACCACAAGCAAAGCTGCGATGAATGCGGTTACAAAGCCTACGGAAATATTCAATAAATTTTCTGAAGTTAAAACATCAACGTTGCGAAATATGTCTAAGTAACGGCACCAATAATGGTTGCACCAGACCGTGAAGTCCCCGGAATCATCGCAAGACATTGAACCAAACCAATAACAATGGCCTGTTTGAATCCAATATTGGTTGCCTCAATGGTTTGGACTTTAAAATTTTTAGCTTCTACAGCAAAAATTAACAGTGCACCAATAATCAGTGCAGATGCCACAACCGAAGGACTGAATAAAACTTGTTTAATAAAATCAACAGCTATAACTCCGATCACTACTGCAGGAATAAATGAAATGAAGACATTTATCGCAAAACGTCTCGCATGGTAATCACCTGATATAAAACCATGTAGTAGATTAATAATTTTTTACGGTAGAGCCAACAAACGGCTAAGATTGTGCCCAGTTGAATGACAACTTCAAAGACACAGCCTGAGCCTGAATGAAAATCAATTAAATGGCCAAATAAAATTAAATGACCAGTACTGGAAATGGGTAAAAAACTCCGTTAAACTTTCTATAAAACCTAAAAATAAGGCTTTAAGTACTGAAATTATATCCATAAATAAAGTGAGTCACAGAATAATAATAGCCATCACTTTTAAGATATTTTTCTGCATTTATAAGTGCATTGAGCTAAATTTTTACGCTTTCTTTACGCGGCATCCAAAGTTATGAATAGAGACTTTACGGTCTTATTTTTCATACTGGATTTTGGAATATCCCAATGCTTAGGATGAAAAACATGAGTGCGGTCATTCACGCGCATCAGCAGGTACAGCATCAAAAAAATTGCGTTGTACTAAATAATCAAAATAAACGTTATTTCAATATCTGCATGCAGTTTTCAGCTCTGAAACATAGGAGTGAAATGCCATGTTAGAGTTTGCTTTGCTTTTAGCCATCGTCTTTGTTCTGGCTTATCCCTTGGGTAAATACCTCGCAGCAATTATGCACAACCGCGAGATGAAAATTGATCCTCTATTCAATTGGATTGAAAAGCCCATTTACGCTGTTTTTGGAACCAATCCCAAACGGGGGATGAATGTCAAAACTTATTCATTAAATTTTGTCATGAGCTGTGCGGTGATTGGTTTAGTGACTTGGGTTTTATTCATGGCTCAAGCCAGCCTGCCGCTGAATCCAAATCATGCGCCGAATATGTCATGGGATTTGGCGCTGCATACCATGATTTCGTTTCTGACCAATACCAATCAGCAGCACTATTCAGGACAGGCACAACTGTCTTATTTATCGCAAATGGTTGGCATTGTCGGCTTGCAGATCATCACGCCGATGATGGGCCTGGCGATGGTGGTGGCTACAGTTCGAGCACTGTTCTACAAACAATCCAATGCACTTTCTGAAACCGATCAACAGACCAGCTTTAAGCATAAAGTGCAACAAATTAATGTCGGCAACTATTGGGCCGATGTGATTCGTCCGACGTTCCGCTTTCTGATTCCTTTATGCATGGTTTGGTCATTATTGCTCACTAGCCAAGGCGTACCATCGACTTTTCAAGGCGGCCCAGAAGTTCAAGTGATTGACCAAAGCAGCGAATTAACAACGCAAAAAATACCTTTAGGCCCTGTTGCGCCCATGGTAGCAATTAAGCAATTGGGCAGTAATGGTGGTGGCTGGTATGGTCCGAACAGCAGTGTACCTTTGGAAAATCCGACACCATTGTCAAACTTTCTGGAAATGCTTGCGATTTTACTGATCCCTGTTTCGGTGATTTTTATGCTGGGCTTTTTCACCAAACGCGCCAAATTCGCAGGCTTGGTCTTTGCTTCAATGCTGCTGATGTCGATCATTTCTGCGACTAGCGCTATCTGGTCAGAAAGCCTTTCATCGACTTCGACATTGCTTTCCGCCATGGAAGGTAAAGAAGTGCGTTTTGGCGAGGCATCATCTGCTTTGTGGTCAGCGGTCACCACCCAAGTCAATAACGGCTCAGTGGATATGATGCATGATTCATCTGCACCGCTCACAGGTATGGTGCAATTGTCCAATATGCTGATCAATGCCATTTGGGGCGGGATTGGCTGTGGTTTACAGCAATTCATTATTTATCTGTTTTTAGCAGTCTTTATTGCAGGCTTAATGACCGGCCGCACCCCAGAATTGTTTGGCCGCAAAATTGAAGCCGGTGAAATCAAGCTGCTCGCTGTTGTGATTTTGATCCAACCCATCGTCATTCTTGGTTTAACCGCAATAACTGTATTTTTCCCTGAATTGACGGGCAACAGTAATCCGCAATACCACGGCATTTCTCAAGTTCTGTACGAATATGTGTCTGCATTTGCCAACAATGGCTCAGGCTTTGAAGGGCTATCAGACAATACCGTGTGGTGGAATGTCACATGCGGTATTGCTTTATTGCTCGGCCGTTTCCCGACATTAATTATTCCTTTAATCATCGCTACACGTTTAGCTGCAAAACGCCAAGCACCTGAAAGCAGCGGCAGTTTAAAAGTCGAAACGCCAACATTCGCACTGACTTTAATCGCCATTGTGGTGATGTTGACCTTATTGCAATTTATGCCAGTCCTGGTCTTGGGGCCAATTGCTGATCATCTGTTATTGGTTCAAGGTTAAGGGTGAGTACAATGAATCATTCAAAACAAACTGTTCAAACACAGCAAAACACTATCGCTTCAACTTTATTTCAAGCTGAAGCATGGAAAAATGCCTTTATTAAACTGCTACCGCAGCATGTGATTAAAAATCCAGTGATGGCCATCGTTTGGCTTGGGACGCTGATTACACTGGTTAGTACAATTTTGGGGCAAGCCAGTCTGGTTTTTGGCTTATTGGTGACATTGATTTTATTTGTAACTGTTCTCTTTGCCAATTATGCTGAAGCTCTTGCCGAAGCTAAAGGCCGCGGACAGGCGTCATCCCTGCGTCAAGCGCGTCAAAATTTGACGGCGCGCCGGATCCATTCTAAAGATGATATGGATGGGGTGCAGATTTCAGCGGCTGAATTGAAAATGCATGACTTGATTGAAGTGCGTGCAGGGGAATTCATTCCCGTAGATGGTGAGATCATTCAAGGCTTTGCTACGATCAATGAAGCTGCTGTAACAGGTGAATCTGCGCCAGTACTGCGTGAAGCGGGTACGGATAAATCAGGGGTGATTGGGGGAACCAAAGTCTTAACCGACCGGATCATCGTGCAAGTGACCGCAGAGGCGGGAAATAGCTTTCTCGACCGAATGATTGCTTTAGTCGAAGGCTCAAACCGTCAAAAAACACCGAATGAAATTGCCTTAGGTATTTTACTGACCGTGATGACTGTGACTTTTATCATCGTCGTGGTCAGCCTGCCGTTGATTGGACATTTCCTGCATATTGAAATCAGCCCGATTTTATTGGTGGCGCTATTGGTCTGCTTGATTCCAACCACCATCGGCGGCTTATTGCCAGCTATTGGAATTGCAGGGATGAACAGAGCGCTCAAAGCCAATGTGATTGCCAAATCAGGCAAGGCGGTTGAAGTTGCAGGCGATATAGATGTTTTACTACTCGATAAAACCGGAACTATTACTTACGGTGACCGTCAGGCGACTGCTTTTTATCCCTTAACAGGAGTGACGGAGTCTGAACTTCGCCAAGCGGCGGTACTGACTTCTTTGGCCGATCCAACGCCAGAAGGTAAATCGGTGGTTGCTTTGGCCAAAGAGCAAGGTGAAAGAGTGGCCGAGCCTGAACAGGCTGAGTTTATCGCTTTTAATGCGTCCACACGCATTTCAGGCCTTAACTTGGCGGATGGTCATCAAGTGCGTAAAGGCGCTATGGATGCCATTCTTAAATTCGCTTCGCAAAACCTTGAAAATCATGCCGAACTGAAAGCGCGCGTAGAACAAATAGCTTCAAAAGGGGCAACGCCGCTGGTCGTGGCTAAAGATCAGAATTTGTTGGGTGTCATTGAACTATCAGACGTGATTAAGCAAGGCATTAAAGAAAAATTTGCGCGCTTACGTGAAATGGGCATTAAAACTGTGATGGTGACCGGAGATAATCCGCTCACAGCAGCGGCCATCGCAGCAGAGGCTGGTGTGGATGATTATATCGCTGAAGCGAAACCAGAAGATAAACTCACATGCATTCGAACCGAGCAAAACAAAGGACATTTGGTAGCGATGGTCGGTGACGGTACTAATGATGCACCGGCGTTGGCCCAAGCAGATATTGGCTTAGCCATGAACTCGGGAACGCAAGCAGCCAAAGAAGCAGGCAATATGGTGGACTTAGATTCTGATCCAACAAAATTGCTATCTGTGGTTGAAATAGGCAAACAGCAACTGATTACTCGCGGTGCATTAACCACCTTTTCCTTGGCGAATGATGTATCAAAGTATTTTGCAATTTTGCCGGCATTATTCGTCGCGGCAATTCCGCAAATGCATGTGTTAAATGTCATGCAACTAGGCAGTTCTGAAAGTGCCATCCTGTCTGCGCTGATCTTTAATGCGATCATTATTCCTCTGCTGATTCCAATTGCACTGCGCGGTGTGAAATTCAAACCTTCGACATCTACCCAATTATTGCGCCGCAACATGCTGATTTATGGTGTGGGCGGGGTGCTGCTACCGTTTATTGCCATTAAAGCGATTGATCTGCTGATCAGTCCAATCTTGGCCCTATAAATTTTTTGAGGATGACAAAGTGAATATGCAAAATCATCAATTGGCAGACTCATCATGGGGTGAGAAACTGCGCGCTTCGTTTGGAATGACCATCATTGCTCTAGGCTTATGCGGCTTTGTATATAGTGCTGCTGCAACCAGCTTAGGACAAATGCTCTTTCCAAAACAAGCCAACGGCAGCTTGATTGTCGAAAATAATCAAGTGATCGGTTCACGCTTAGTGGCACAGCCTTTTGCCCAAGTTCAATATTTCCATCCGCGTCCATCTGCCGCAAATTATGATCCTATGGCGATGGCCGGAAGCAACATGGCGAGAACCAATCCTGAACTGCAGAAAGCCATAGAGGAACGGCTGAATCGAATCGCAGCGAAGGAACAGATTGAAAAATCTAAAATTCCTGCGGATCTGGTCACCGCTTCAGGCAGTGGCATCGACCCTGAAATTAGCGTGCAATCAGCCATGATTCAAGTGAAGCGGATTGCCCATGCACGGCATATGCCTGAACAGAATGTCGAAAAACTGATTCAGTCGCATACGGTTCAGCCGATTTTTGGGATTTTAGGGCAGGCACGTATCAATGTGCTTGAATTGAATTTGGCTTTGGATCGGGGCGGGAAGTGATATGAATGGCTTGAAGATTAAAATATAGTGATTGAACGCTATTAAATAATTTGAATTAAGTTACATACGATTGTTGGGCGAGGGGATGTTCTATACCTCCGCCCAACGGTGGCATCCATATTGCCCAGCAATAGCCAAGCTGACTTTAGACGCATTTAAATGAATTTAAAAACATCTTTTTAAAGCAATAAATAAAGATTACTTCTATGACTGATCAACGAACCAATAAAGCCGATGTTTTGCTGCAACATACACAGCGTTATCAGTCTGGGCGGCTGACGATTTTTTTAGGCGCAGCTCCGGGCGTGGGAAAGACCTTTGCCATGCTGGTTCGTGCGCATGAACTGGCGCTGCAGGGCATTAATATCGTCATTGGCTATGTAGAAACGCATGGCCGTAGAGAAACTGAAAATTTAATTTCTGGTTTAGATATAATTCCGCGAAAGGCTATTGAATATCAAGGGCAGCATCTGGAGGAAATGAATCTAGATGCCGTTTTGGATAAAAAGCCCAGTATTGTTTTGGTGGATGAATTTGCCCACACTAATATGCCCGGCAGCCGTCATGAAAAACGCTGGCAAGATATCAATGAATTATTAGATGCTGGTATTGATGTTTTTACCACCATGAACATTCAGCATTTGGAAAGTTTGAATGATGTGGTATATCAAATCACAGGGATTCGTGTCACTGAAACCGTGCCAGACAGGGTATTCGAACGGATTCGAGATATCCGCTTGATTGATTTGCCTGTAAATGAGCTGTTGGAGCGCTTAAACCAAGGAAAGGTCTATGTGCCTGAGCAGGCCGAACAGGCCTTGCAGCGATTTTTCAACAGCTCCAACTTAACGGCACTGCGTGAACTGGCAATGCAAACTGTGGCCAATTATGTTGATAATGATGTACGCGAAAATTTCGCCATTCAAGGGCTTGCTCAAATTCCCTTAAAAAATCATGTCTTAATTATGATTGATGGCAAAGGGCATTCTGAAGCTTTAGTTCGGACTGGATGCCGTATTGCCGAGCATCGTGCGGCAAAATGGACGGTTGTTGCTTTTTCTCATGATACGCAAATCATGAATAAACAGGAAAACTCGCAAAGCCGTGAAATTGAACGGTCTTTAAACTTAACGCGTCAAATGGGTGGAATGACAGAAGTCCTTCACGGCCAGCAACATGCTAAAACTTTATTTGATTATGTGATGGACCGCGGCATTTCAACCTTGGTTTTAGCACAAGCGGCTCCGCAAAAGTTTTCGCTGAATTTAAGGCTCAATTTGATTGATCAATTACTGCAATACCGGCCCAGTTTTGAACTCAGTATTGTGCCGATTATTGCAGAGAATAAGCATCTGTCCTTTTTCACTCAAAGGGCATTCTTGTCGCTGAGAGAAATACAGTACGTACTAGCCACCACGGTCATCAGCATTGTGATTGCAAGCTTAGGGGAAAAGTATTTAGGGATTGAAGATCTTTCGGTGATTTTTATCACCGCTGTGGTTTTTGTGGCATCAAAAACACGGATGCTGGCTGCAGCTTTTTCAGCCATCCTATTCTTTCTAGCTTATAATTTTTTCTTTATTTCCCCGCAATTTACATTTCAGATTTCTGCACATCAGGGGATTGTCACCGTGATTGCATTTTTGGGCGCGGCTTTAATTTCGAGCCGATTAGCGTCACGTTTGAAAGAGCAGGTGACTGCACTCAAAACGGCGAACAGTTATAACAGCATTATGCAGGATTTAGGGCAGAAGCTGTCCACAGCATTAGATTTGGCACAAATCAAGGAGATTGCTGAACATAGCCTGAGTAAAAATCTCAATGCAGATGTCTGGCTGTATTTCCCAGATACTGCAGCAACTCAAGCATCATCCACTATCATGAGTAATAAAGAAAAAATTTCAGCCGATTGGACATTCAAAAACCATCAACCGTCCGGTCGCTTTACCCAAACCTTGACGGAAAATGAGTGGTGGTTTTTGCCCTTATTGGCTTCCAAGCAATGCTTAGGCGTGGTGGGGTTGAAACTTAAAGATGTGCAAGCAGTAATCAATACGGAGCAAAAACAGCTCGCTGAACTCATGGTAGAGTATCTTGCGCAGGCGATTTTCCGCACCCAGCTGACCAAGGCTTTGGAAATAGCCAATGTGAATTCTGAAACGGAAAAATTGCGCTCGGCATTATTATCATCCGTATCGCACGATTTACGCTCGCCTTTGGCGTCGATGATTGGAGCAGCGGATACTTTGAGCACTTACCGCCATTCCATGAATGAAAATGATCAGGACAGCTTGCTGGAAGCGATTCATTTAGAGGGGGAACGTTTAGACCGCTATATTCAAAACCTACTGGATATGACCCGTTTAGGCCATGAAGGCTTAAGCTTGAAGCGGGACTGGATTGGAGTTGATGAACTGATCGGTTCAGCAGTGCGCCGTTTAAACCGTTATATGCCAGATGCATTGGTTGAAGTGCATGCGCCTCAAGAATCTTTGAGTTTATTTGTACATGCCGCCTTGATTGAACAGGCCATTTTTAATGTACTGGAAAATGCCGCAAAATTTTCACCAGAGAATAAAGCTGTGATGATTGAGGTGCAGCAGGTGAATGAAAATGAGATCGAAATTGCCATAACTGATAAGGGGCAGGGTATTCCAGAAGATGAGCGTGAACGCATTTTTGACATGTTTTATACCATGCAGCGCGGTGACCGCGGGCAATATGGTACAGGCTTGGGCTTGACGATTGTGAAAGCGATTGTGGGTGCGCATATGGGGAAAATCATGGCATCATCAGGCAAGAACAATCAAGGAACATGTATCCGCATAAAGCTTCCTATTCAGCAAATTACTTAAAGCATCTAGCAGCTTTTAGGTGGGAAAATGCCAGAACAGAATGAATCAGCCAGCTCCATGACCAATGTCTTGATTATTGATGATGAAAATCAGATTCGAAAATTCTTGGATATAGCACTCAGAGCGCAAGGCTATAAAACGCTTTTGGCTGAAAATGGCCAAAAGGGTTTGGAACTCCTAGCTTTGCAAGGCGCGGATTTAGTGATCCTCGATTTGGGTTTGCCAGATTTGGATGGTTATGAGGTTTTGTCTGAGCTTCGCACATGGTCGCACGTTCCAGTGATAGTGCTGTCTGTGCGGGCAAATGAAGAAGAAAAAGTGAAGCTTCTGGATGCTGGCGCAAATGATTATGTTACCAAGCCGTTTAGTGTTCAGGAGCTGATGGCGCGCATTCGTGTACTGCTTAGGCAGCACCAACATAGTACTGTTTATACGGCAATTTTTGATGATGGCGTATTAAAAATCGATTTTTCCAAACGGCAGGTTTTTTTAAATCAACAATTGCTCTCCTTAACACGCAAAGAATATCAGCTGCTGAATTTATTGGCGAAAAATAAAGGCCAATTGATTACCCAGCCGCAAATACTGAAAGAGCTGTGGGGGGCAACGCACCAAGAAGATACGCATTATTTAAGGATTCTGGTAGCTAAATTAAGAGTGAAGTTAAATGATAATGCTGTGCAGCCTAAATATATTATTACTGAACCGGGAGTGGGTTTGCGATTTTTGAAGATTTATTAATATTAAATATGCCATTTATTTTACATGAGTCTATTGTTATTTTTATGTTTTAACTTATTTTAAATTAGCTTTTTCGTGGTTTTAATAGTTTAAAAAATAATCATATTAGTTGGGTGCTTTTTTACGGTTTATTTACGTTACATTCGGTAGAACTTGTTTTATTTTGATCATTGTTAATATTTAACAGGACAAAATAATGAGTAATTTACTCATGGCTAGACATAATATAGCTGACGAAGAAGCGGTCCCTGAATCCATGCCATCTGCGCGTCAATGCTGCGATATTGAAGATATTCTATTTTCAGAAGAAATCGAAAACTATCTGCAGCGCTATCCCAATACCCGTCATGTTGAGATTTGCCTGCACGATCTGAATGGTCATGTCCGCGGCAAGCGCATAGATATTGTAGGTCTAAAAAATATTGCACAAGGCTGTTATTTCCCAATGTCTATTTATGCCATGAGTCTTGATGGAGAAGTGATTGAAGAATCGGGTTTAGGAAAATCGATCGGTGAGCCGGATTATTTATGTAAACCTATATTGGGAAGCCTGCAGCCATGCGCTTTAAATCCAGAGTCCAAGGCACAGTTATTCCTAACCATGAAAGATGACAATCATCAAGATTGCGAAGTTGAACCGCGCAATATTTTAAAAAAAAGTTTAAGAGCGCTGCATGATCAAAACTTTTATCCTTGCATGGCCGTAGAATTGGAGTTTTATTTATTTGACAGCAATGAAAAATCTGGCTCCAATCAGATTTATTTAAATCAATGTTTTGATGTGAATGCGCAAGATAAATATCAAGACGTTCTGGATGAAATTGAACGGATTGCCCTTTTGCAGGGGATTCAGATTACAGGCTTAGTCTCGGAATCATCTTCCGGGCAATACGAAATTAATATTCAGCATAGCGGTGATATTTTGAAGCTATGCGATCAGATCATGATGCTAAAGCGCACCATTAAGCAAGTCGCTGTAGAACATGGGTTACATGCAAGCTTTTTGGCTAAGCCTGATCTGAATAAAGCGGGCAGCGGCATGCACTTTCACATGAGTTTGTTAAATCAAGACCAGCAGAATATTTTCAGCATGAAGCAGAATCCTTTACCGTCACGGCAATTATTAAAGGCGATCAGCGGGCTGATAGTCTTGCTGCCGCCGTCCATGGCCGTGCTTGCCCCGAATGTAAACTCATTCCGCCGGTTTAAAGCTGGAAACCATGTGCCCTTAGAAGCTAATTGGGGCGTGAATAACCGCAATGTGGCCATTCGCATACCATGTTCGGACAATGAAAATCAACGCTTGGAATATCGTGTTGCAGGTGCGGATTGCAATCCTTATTTAACTGCAGCCCTGATTTTGATCGGCACACTGCATGGGTTGACACAGAATCTGGAAATTCCACAGCAAGCCACTCAGATAAAAAATAAACATCAGCCGCACTTTTTAAGTACGAATCAGCTGGATGCTTTAACATTTTTTCACCGGAATACTGTTTTGCAAAAATATCTCGGCAAAAGATTTATGGAATTATGGTGTGCAGTTAAACGTGCTGAGCATCAGTATATGTACAGCCAAATTACTTTGATCGAACAACATTGGGATATTTAACTGCTTAAAAATGTATAACACGATAAATAATGAACATGATGCTAGAAATCAGAAGCTCAATGAAGAATTGTATTTGAAGTATAGTTTACAGGAAATTGATTCTGACATTTTAGTAAAGAAATACCAGTATGCGTCAAAAAGTATGAAAAAAATAATTCATACTATTTTTAAAGAAAGAGGTTTTAATCGAAGTGAGATAGATCATATATTAGAGGTGGTCCCACATGTTTGAACAACTAAAAGCGTATTTATAAGTGATATTCCGCTCTAGTTAAGCCACCTTGTTTTGTTGGGGTAGCTGATCATAGTAAAACTCATTTGGTGTCATTTTGTCTAGACTCGAATGAGGTCGTTTCAAATTATAAAACTCAAAATATGCACTTAATTGCTTTTTCGCATCTGTGACACTGCTATAAGCTTTGAGATACACCTCTTCATATTTAACGCTCCGCCATAATCGTTCAACCATCACATTATCTACCCATCGACCTTTACCATCCATACTGATTTGAATGCCATTTGATTTCAATACATCAATAAATGCATCACTGGTGAACTGACTGCCTTGGTCTGTATTCAATATTTCAGGTGATCCATATTTTTCAATCGCTTCATTTAAAACCGAAATACAAAAATCCACCTCCATACTAATCGATACCCTATGCGCAAGTACCTTGCGGCTATGCCAATCAATCACAGCACATAAATAAACAAAGCCTTTTGCCATAGGGATATACGTTATATCCGTAGACCACACTTGATTACTGCGCTGAATAGCCAACCCTTTGAGCAGATATGGATATTTACGGTGAGCTTGATTAGCCTGGCTTAAATTTGGTTTGCAATATAACGCCTGAATACCCATTTTCTTCATTAAAGTACGTGTATGACGTCGTCCTATATGATGCCCTTGACGATTCAACAAATCACGCATCATACGACTGCCTGCAAAAGGATATTGCATATGTAATTCATCAATACATCGCATCAGCTTCAGATCTGATGAGCTAACAGGTTTTGGGCGATAATAATAACAACCACGAGAGACTTTCAGTAACTTAGCTTGTTTAGATACTGAAATCTGAAGTGAGTCGTCGATTAACTTTTGTGGTTGAAGCGGCCCAGTTTCTTCAACACACCTTCTAAAAAATCAATTTCTAATGCCTGCTCACCGATTTTTGCATGTAACTTTTTAAGATCAATGGGGGGTTCTGATGGAGCTTTTGATTGATCGAAAGCTTGCGAGGAAGCTGAGATCAATTGATTTTTCCAGTCAATAATTTGGTTTTGATGAACATCAAATTCAGCACTCAATTCAGCAAGTGTTTTTTCTGCTTTAATCGCAGCAAGTGCTACCTTAGCTTTAAAATCATTTGAATGATTTCTTCTTGGTCTACGTGCCATAAAATACTCCATATATTGATGTTTATAACATCATTTGGGGAGCAAAATATCACTTATAGCTGTTGTTCAAATTTCCTGATCCACCTCTCTTTTGCAGAAGAAGTGGTTGAAATTTACTTGTGTAAAAATGGGTTTCACATTTTCAGGGGGTATTTCAATTAATGCCATTTCGTACTTGTTGTAAAATCCAATCCTCATATTCTTGTAGCGTTTCTCGTAGCATATCCATAGGTCGTACGATATAGTGTCTTTCAACTAATGCACTTGGTTTATGACCTGATATCTGGGCTAAAGATCCTTCATTGATTTTTGCCCATATAGCTAATGTTTTATATGACCTTCTCAATCCATGGGGTGTAAGTTCAATATTTAGTTTTTTACATATTTTCTCTAAGCTATCGTAAGGATTGACAATATGACCACATTCAGCACCCTTACTGCTAAATATGAATTTAGAATCAGAATTTTTCCTTAATTCTAAAAATAGGCTTTCAACATATGCCGTCAAAGGGATTAGGCGACCTTCATCTTCAATTTTATCTCTGACTTTTGCTGTTTTCCAACGAAAATCGACATCTGTCCATTTTAATGAAAGCAGCTCATTCTTTCTGCAACCAGTGATTAAACTACATATCAAAAAAATCGCTATTTTTCTATTAGTTAACTTATTTACCTCTTCAAACCATGGTTTTAGATGCTGTTTCATCAAACAATCATTCTTGGCTTTTGGGGAAGGGACTTTATCTTTAACTTTTTTTGAGTTGTATGATTTTGGAGGCACTAAGTTTTCATAATCCTCGTGTTCCTCACACCAATTCAGGAAAGCTCGTGTAAGTCTGTATGCTTTAGCTGATGTTGTTGGACGGAAGTCATTGTGATCAAGCCAATCGCATAATACATCTGCAGTTAATTCAGAAAGTTTGTACTCAAACAGTTGAAAAATGGGTTGATTAGCATAAACACTATTTTTTTCAGGATCGTAACCACCTCTAGATAATTCGATATGATCCTGATAGCTTCTTGGTCGCCAATTAGGTTGTCTTGCTTTTAAATATTCAAACCATACATCTTTAAATTTAATCGTCTTACGCTTTTCTTGTTTTAGCAGTTCTTTATTATCAGCTAAAGCTTTCTTACGCTCGATTAATGGGTCAATCCCTTTGTGGCACATAATCGCCAATTCTTGTGCATATTTACGAGCATCATCTAATTTCCATATATCAACGTCACCAATTTTGATACGACGGTTTTGAAGACCAATACGACCTTGGAAAATGTAGCTTTTATTATTTTTAGGTGTAACTTTAACACCAAATCCAGGTGTTTTCTCATCCCAAAAGAAAGTTGGTTTAGTTTGGTCTGAGCAATCAATTTTATCAATTGTGGGTTTTGTTAGTTTCATTCTAGTAAGCGTCTGGTAAGCAAGTAGTAAGCAAAATCAATATATATTAATCAACAAAAAGAGTGAATAGTAAACTTTGTAAATTAAATAAGTATATGATAATATTAATTTAATAGTTATATCTTTTTGATTTTTAATCTTTATATTAACGGACTCATAATCCGTTGGTCGACAGTTCAAGTCTGTCTGGGCCCACCATATATCAAACCTCGTAACTATATTTGATGTTCATCAAAACCAAATTATCGACTGGAAAAATCAATTGATTTCAGCAAAAAATCAGTATCTTGCAAAATATTTATGCAGCAAAGCCACTGAAACCGTAAACTAGAGAAAAATCACAAAAAATTCATGATTGTATTGTTATGCTTTTAATCAGATCAAACTCCTTTTGAAGCTATTTTATGTGAGTATAGCTTAAATGAAGCGGCGGTGATCCGCTTGATGCGGCAAAATATGAAAATTAGTAGCTTTAAAATGTGGCGTGCACGCGTGACTGGTCGAAAAACCAAACATCTGCAGCTGCGTTCAACTGATGTGATACGAGCCTATTGTTCAGGCCAATACAAGCGTTTCTAAGTATTTGATTTTTATAAGCGTCTGGTCTCACGTTTACATCGTTCAGAACAATATCGTACTTCTGCCCAGCAGCCGTGCCATTTTTTTGCGCCAAGTAAAAGATCGCAAATAATGCGCACAGATTTTCTCAGGGAGATATTGTTTTTTCATCGTTTATAACTCATTGATCTGGCTAAATTGAAAAGCTTGGTAACGTACACGCCAGCCTTCTGCTTTGAGTTCTTTGGCAAAATAACGCATGGCGCTAAAAATCAGGGCAATTTTCTGTGGATGATGGGCAACATACGTGGCCTCCTCCACAACTTTGGCCATGAGGATGACATCCTAGGTGCGATCCAGCGCTTTAAGCGTAGCAAGCTGAGAATGAAGCTGGTCACCCAAAATTAAATAAACTAAAACGCATAGCCACTCCAGACCTGATCAAAGATTATGACGGCTTTCAATGATGGTGCTGCATGGTTTTTAGTACGGTGTCATCGGCTCGATCATGTGAATGCGCTGTATTTTACAGAGCACTATAAACAGACACCATTCTGAATAGGCAGGGAATACTTAGATATACCTTGAATAACAGCAGGAAAGAGAAACCATTACATGGCTTCATCATTCAGAAGTTTTTTTATTTAAATTACTTTTTGATTTAGCTTAAATAATTGATTTAAAGACGTATAAAATGTACGACCATCTAAATTTAAATCTACCTCAATTCCAGATTCCAGCAGAACTCTTTTACCCACTTCAATTTCTTTAAAACCTTGACGTGTATTCTGCATTTTATTTAAGGGAATTAAAGAAACGATAATTTCAGTACCATTTTTAGATTTTGCAATTAATTCATTAACTTTTAACAATTTATATCCTGTTTTTATGATTTTTTACAATATGGAACAACAACTTTTTCTTTAAAATTAAAAAAGCACTGAGTAGTGCTTTTTCAACTCGTATTTTAGTGCTTATATAGCAACAATATTGACCGCATTCGGTCCTTTTTGACCTTGAGCGATGCTGAATTCAACTTGTTGACCTTCAAATAAGGTTTTAAAACCTGAACTGGCAATTTCACTGAAGTGCGCAAAAACATCTGGACCTGATTCTTGTTGAATAAAACCAAAACCTTTAGTTTCATTGAACCACTTAACGGTACCTTTAACAACATTTGAGTTTAACATAATAAATCCTACTGATTTTTTAATAATTTTAGTCATTTTATTGACTGCATATAACTTTGAAAATAATAAAGAATGAAACTTAAAATCTGAAAAAAACGAAGAATTATGAATAAAACGACGATAGTTAAGAGAGATTTAATGAAACAAGACTTTTTTCTAGTTGAGTTAACTATACCTTAAAAATAAAATTAATCAAGTTTTTTTATATGTATATTTAATTACCTTATACAAAATGACTGAATTAGTAATTAATCTGTTGATCTAGTTGAATTTTTTAACAAGTCTATCGACAACATTGCTACATTGAAACAGAAAAAACCAATTTACCGCGTTAAAAGGGGATCCAAGAAAAAATCATTTTTCTCATTTTCTCAGGCTGTAAGATTGAAATTTCGCCTACATTCATCCTGCATTTAATCTTCACACTTTGTTCACATCGACTTGGGTTATCTTAATCTTGAGATCTAGCAAGGCTAAAAAATGAAGGTGCGATTTAAGTCTGCTTTTGTAGCTATAGCACTGTCTATCATCAGCTTAAGTAAAACGACTCAAGCAGAAACTGCTGCGCCTCATTGCCAATCGCGAGATAATTAACTCTGAAAGTGTTGCGTATTCGCAAAATCAGGGGAACAACAAACTGAAAGTCAGCTTTTTGCCTCAAGGCTTAAGATGGATACCATTTAGCAAAGGTGATTACTGGGTATTGCGAGTAGATCCAGAATACAAAGTGGCGCTTGTGGGGGGACCAAGTAATAAATACCTATGGATTTTGTCACGTGAACAGCAACTCGATGAAGCTACGTATAAGTCCTATCTGGAAACTGCAAAACATTATGGTTACGACGTCACAAAACTTATCAAATTGCCTCATTAATCTGCTAAATGGATATAAGTCTGGGATTCAGCAGATTTTAAAACCGATTGAATTAAAATCCGCTTAAACCGAATTCACGTTAATTAAGTGAAATTTCTAAAAATAGTTTGCATTGTCCAGCCTATGGGCGTATAACGCTAACTCCCTAATGCGGGGTGGAGCAGTCTGGTAGCTCGTCGGGCTCATAACCCGAAGGTCGTTGGTTCAAATCCAGCCCCCGCATCCAAATTTTGTATATCAATATGAACAGATATTGATTGCGTGTTAAGAGAAAGCGTGTATAGTAAATAATAACTAGAAGAATAATACTGTTGATTCAGCAAATCTTAGATTTCGTAGTTTAACCAAACCTTTCGTTTCATCAGATTTAGTTTCAGAGTTTATTATTTCCAGTTAATTGCTGCTAAGCATCCAAAGTATTTTTGTATATAGGTTAATTTATGTCTAATTCTGTGACTGGTACAGTTAAGTGGTTCAATGAAACTAAAGGTTTTGGTTTTATTCATGCCGATTCTGGGCAAGATGTATTTGCTCATTTCAGTGAAATCCAAAGCAATGGTTTTAAGGTTCTTCATGAAGGACAACGTGTATCATTTACTGTTGCTCAAGGTAAAAAAGGTCCTCAAGCGACGGGTATTACTGTAGTTGCCCAGAACTAATAAAATCTTTTGAAAAAAAGCTCACCTTGGTGAGCTTTTTTTATCTGAAAATTAAATGGATAGAATAAGAATATAGGACTTATACACTGTTATTTACAGTCTCGAATTCGCCCTTCATCATAACGTCCGAATACAGCTATATTTTTTTGATTTCTACAATATCACTTGATTCAATGAGCGATTGGATATTACCAAATAAACTTTGAATATAATCAGACGCTATATGGATATCTAAATCCTCTCTGCTACGCCATTCTTCTAAGAAGAAATATCTACTCGAGTCATTTTCGCTAATATAAAGCTCATATTTCAAGCATCCTTCTTCGTGAAGCGTAGGCTCTATTACACTTTTTAAAAGCGCTTCTAATGTCTCTTTTTGATCTGACTTTGCCTTAAAGTTCGCAATTACTGAAATAGTCATTATTTCACCTTGAGTTTGTTTTAGAAGTTTTCTAGTACAATTTTGCCTTTTGACTTGCCTGATTCAAGCAACTTATGCGCCTTCTCCAAGTTTGCAGCGTTAATTTTGCCTAGATTTTGGTTAAGCGTACTTCTAATTTTTTGCTGGTCAACTAACTGGGCAACCTGTTGCAATAGCTGACCTTGCTTTTCGATATCATCGGTTTCAAACATTGAACGGGTGAACATAAACTCCCAATGGATAGAAATAGATTTAGTCTTAAACGGCATAATATCAAAGGTTTGTGGATCATCGATCAATCCAAGCTTGCCTTGTGGTGCAATCAGAGAAACTATTTGCTTGATATAGGTTTCTGTATGATTGGTAGAGAATACGTATTTTGGTTTTTCAATGCCTAGTGTCTCGATTTGTGCATTTAAATCTTTGCTATGATCAATGACATGGTCGGCACCCAGTGATTCCACCCAAGATTTCGTTTCTTCACGTGAAGCTGTTGCTATAACAGTCAGATTTGTTTTTGCTTTTAGGAGTTGGATAGCGATTGATCCTACACCACCTGCACCACCAATAATTAAAATACTGCCAACTTCTGTTTCTGAAATTTGAAACCGATCAAACAGCATTTCCCATGCCGTTATTGCAGTTAATGGCAATGCTGCTGCTTCTGCATTAGATACTGTAATTGGTTTAAGACTGATAATTCGTTCATCGACTGCTTGAAACTCAGCATTACTACCATCTCGGGTTAAATCGCCAGCATACCAAACAGAATCTCCTACTTTAAACGAGGTAACTTTTGAGCCAATTTCAATAATTTCACCAACGGCATCCCAACCTAAAATACGATTATTTGCTTCAGACGAATTTTTTCTCACTTTAGTATCAACTGGATTCACAGAGATTGCCTGAACTTTTACCAGTACATCACGCTCCTTAAGCGTAGGCTTCGCTTTTTCAATATCTACCAATGAATTTTTAAAATCATCATGGTTATTTATAACATACGATACGGCTTTCATAGATTTGTCCTCAACTTTAAAAAAATATAGTAAAAATGGGAGCGAAGTGCTCCCATTTTATGTTATTCAATAATTAAAACTCTTGGCTCGTTGGGCGCAAAACAATTTCATTAATATCTATATCCGCAGGCTGTTCAATTGCATAAGCAATTGCTCGAGCGACTGAGTCAGCTGGTATGGCTTGTTTGTAGAAATCAGTAACAAACTCTGAACTTTCTTTATGAGAAGAACCAAATTTTAGTTCTGACTCAATTGCACCAGGCTCAATAGTAGTCGTTCTAATTGTTCCCCCAACTTCATGACGAAGGCCTTCAGAGATGGCTCTTACAGCAAACTTAGTACCGCTATAAACAGTACCTCCTGGACTAAATACTTTTAACCCTGCAACAGATGCGAGATTAATAAAGTGTCCAAAGTTTTGTTTTTGGAAAACAGGCAGTGTAGCTGCTATACCATAAAGAACACCTTTAATATTAATGTCGATCATACGATCCCATTCATCAACTTTTAGCTCACTTAATGGTGCAATAGACATTAATCCAGCATTGTTTACCAATACATCGATTTGACCAAATGCGCTTAATGCCTTTTCAATAAGTGCTTGTACTTCATGTGGTTTGGTTATATCCATACCAATAAATTCAGCTTGACCACCTTCAGCACGAATGTCGTGAACAATAACCTCTAATTTTTCAGTACGTCTAGCACCAAGTACAACCTTTGCACCTTTTTTAGCAAGTAAGCGAGCAGTAGCTTCACCTAAACCACTACTTGCACCAGTGATAACAATAACTTTATTTTCTATATTATTCATACAAGTAACCTTCAACCTATCTGTCAATCATATTTGATGGGTTAAGTATTACAGCCTTGTTAGGTATAATAAATGAATAATATTATCTTTCAGAATTCCTATTTACGGAATAATTGCCATAACACAGGATTGGACATGCATAACAAATTGGAAATGATGCGTATCTTTTGTGTCGCAGCAGAGTCTCGAAATTTTAAAGAGGCAGCAACTCAGCTGGGTATTTCCCCACAGGTAGTGACACGGGCAATAAAAGAGCTAGAAGAGCAGCGCGGAGAGATTCTGTTTTACAGGAGTACTCGACAAATTAAAATTACCGCTGATGGAGAGCGTCTGGCAAAGCAAGCACGTTTTGCGGTGGGATCGATTGATGCTTTGTTTGTAAAAGACACCAAGGAAAAACGAGATGAAATACGTGGGACTGTCCGTCTTACTGTGTCGTCTGTGTTAGGGCGTAAATTGGTAGTACCTGCACTAGCAGAATTTGCCACACGTTATCCAGATATTGTCGTGAATTGTGTGCTAACAGATTCACACTCGGATGTGATCGATGAGCGGATAGATATCGGGATCAGATTTGGATTTTTGCCGGACAATCGATATGTGGCAAGGGAATTGGCTAAAGTGAACTTTTATTCTGTGGGTACGCCAGAGTTAATTGATAAGGTTGGAATGCCCAAAAAAATTATTGACCTTGATAAATACCCTCTAACAGCCCTAGTCGATCATAAAACAGGGCGTTACTGGCCATGGACATTCACCGAAAGTCGAAGCTTTACGCCATCAAAGCCTCGTTTTATTACAGATGATCTTGAAGCTGAATTTCAAGCTATTCTCGCTGGAGTCGGATTCGGACACATGCCTGGATTTCTAGTTTTGCCGTGGCTTAGGAGTGGTAAGCTCATTCAGATACTTCATGAGGAAACCTCTCCCGTTTGGCGCCTGTATTTATATCGTCCACAGCGGGGCCCGACACCTTTGCGAATCCGAGCATTGTTTGATTACTTAGCGGAAGTGCTGGGCCATATAGAAACCTGAATCAGATGGAACTAACCTTTTTTCTAGAAAGTAGAAATCCGATAAGACCATCATGTATTCAGAGTAACTACAATTTTTCCTATTTGCTGATTTGATTCAAGATAGCGCTGAGCGTCATGCATGTCCTCAAAGTTAAAGCAACAGTCGATCACTGGACGAAGATACCCTGCACCTATACTGCTAAGAATAAATCGTCTGGCTTGCTCCCTTAGAACAGGGTCATGGAGAACCTCAAGGAACAAAAAACCTCGCATGGTTAAGCTCTTGCGTAATGCAACTTTAAGGGGAAATGGTGTGATCTCCGGGCTAAGTGCACCATGCATAACCATAGTTCCTCCCACAGACATCGCTTTTGCAATCTGTTCAATATGTGGCCCTCCTACAGCATCGAAGGCGACATCAAGATGTTCTCCACCTAAACGTAAAACAAGCGCCTCATACAAATCTGGTTCATCTTCACTGGCTATAACATTTTTAACACCGAGATCCAGTAAACGTTGCTTTTTCTCTATCGTTTGTGTACTTGCAATGACCTTAGCACCCGCTGCTTCAGCTATCTGTATCGCAGCTAATCCTACACTACTTGAGGCTGCTGTGATCAAGATCGTTTTTCCTTTCGAAACTCCACCAGCATGGATTACACCACCCCAAGCCGTCAAATACTGCATCCAGATTGAAGAAGCTTCTTCCCAACTTAAACTATCGGGTTTGTGAACTAAAAAAGTTTCTGGAATCAGAAGCTTGTCCGCATATGTCCCATATTTGGCTAGATTGTCGGTCGGAAGAATCGATACTGCATCTCCTGGAGAAAATTGGCGTACACCTTCACCTATCGCCAGAACTACGCCTGCTCCCTCATATCCCAGACGAGAGGGGAATACTGCCTTTTGAATATAAGTACCACGCCGAAACATCACATCAGCCCGGTTGAGTCCGATCGTTTTCATCTGGATTAGAACTTCTCCTGCTGCTGGTAAAGCAACAGGAAGAGTTTCTAATGTCAGAACATCTGTATCTCCAATACTATTGAAGCGCCAAGTCTTGGCCTGAAGTGCGTTAAATGACATCAATCACGACCTTAATATTGGCAGAGCGATCTTGAACAGCATCATGAGCTTCAATCGCTTGGTCTAGAGTAAAATGACGAGGATCAACAATAGGACGCAGTTTACCTTCCTCAACGAGACGAGTCGCGATCTTAAGGATATCACCATGATGAGCACGGCGATTGCCTGTTAACATCGGCATTAGGACGAATACGCCAGACACTGTGGCACACCGTAGAGATGAACTCGCTAAATTATGATTACCAAATGCAGCACAGCTGGTAATGTGGCCATAGTGAGTTGTCATGGAAAGTGAAGCTTCGAGTACTGGACCACCCACAGTGTCGTAAACAATGTTAAAACCTTGACCCTCAGGGCTTGCAGCAATAATGTCATCGGAAGATGCTGTTGTGTAATCGAGAGGTGTTGCACCGAGTTCTGAAATCAGTGATTGATCAGCTGTACGACCAGTCGCCCAAACATTTGCATCAAGTGCTTTTGCAAGCTGAACCACCATATAACCAACGCCACCAGCACCACCCTGAACCAGTACAGTTTGCCCTGGTTGGACCTTCGCATTATCCACTAAACCTTCCCAAGCGGTGAGGAACGTCAATGGTAGTACTGCTGCCTCGCGCATAGAGATATTCCGTGGCTTTAATGCGATTAGATCAGCATCTGCTACAACATATTCTGCTAAAGATCCTTGAAGACCACGAACGCCACCAATCAGACCGTAAACTTCATCTCCGACATTGAAGTGGGTGACACCTTCACCAACAGCAGTTACAACCCCAGCCATATCCGTTCCCAATACGGCAGGAAGCTCTGGCATAGCATATGGTGCTTCACCAAGACGAATTTTATAATCAATAGGGTTTACACCACTCGCATGAACACGTACTAGAACTTGCCCAGCCTCTGGTTGAGGTATAGGCAGTTCTACACGTTTAAATTCATGATCACCAAAATTTTCTAGGATAAGCGCATTCATCATCTTATTCATAGTTGTTCCTTATTCTTAACTGGGGGATGATGTGCATAGTACCAAAGTAGATTAATCCAATAAATGATATTTATAGGATTTAATAATTCCTAAATAATGAATAATAAATATCATCCGCTCACTAAAAATATTCTAGTACAGTCTGTAAAGGCAGTTTAATCTAAACTGTCGGTAGTATTTTCAAGGCTTGAAACGTTCAAAATATCTACAAAGTGGCTAAAATTTGAAACATAATTCTAAAAGGTCACAGCTTTACCAAGAACATGAGGCAAAATAAAAAATGGGAGCTAAAGCCCCATTCTTTGTGACTTTGGCATCAGCTCTACGATGTTAATTTAAAAAAACTAAAAACAGGGATAGAAAATTTTCGTTAAAGATCTTTTTGATTTTCGATTTATAAAAAATATTGCTTTTTTTATACTATGGGGTACTATAGTATAAATGCTAGCAAATAAGGAGGTCTGATGCCTAATCAGGTTGAAGACAAAAAAAAGATTCTTCTACGCGTCAGAAAGATCAAAGGTCAGACGCAAGCAATTGAAAAAGCGTTAGAAGACAATGTGGAATGTGTTGCAATTCTGCAACAAATATGCTCTGTGCGTGGTGCTATTAATGGTTTAATGAATGAGATGTTAGAGGTTCATTTAAAAGACACTTTAGTATCAGGTGAAACCACAGAACAACAACGAAAAGAAGAATTGGCTGAAATCGCCAAGATTCTAAAATCATATTTAAAATAGATCTGTATAAGGAATTATTGCATGAAGTCACGTGCTGCCGTTGCGTTTGGTCCTGGTCAACCTCTTCAAATTGTTGAAGTTGATGTTGCACCACCGAAGAAAGGTGAAGTATTAATCAAGATCTCCCATACTGGTGTGTGTCATACAGATGCATTTACTTTATCTGGCGATGATCCTGAAGGCGTTTTTCCGGCTATTCTCGGGCATGAAGGTGCTGGTGTCGTAGTTGAGGTTGGTGAAGGCGTGACTAGCGTCAAACCAGGTGATCATGTAATTCCGCTTTACACCGCTGAATGTGGCGAGTGCCTATTCTGTAAATCTGGAAAATCGAACTTGTGTATTTCCGTTCGCGAAACTCAAGGTAGAGGCGTAATGCCAGATGGCACCACTCGTTTTTCCTACAATGGTCAACCGATTTACCACTATATGGGCTGCTCAACGTTCAGTGAATACACGGTAGTGGCAGAAGTATCATTGGCTAAAATCAATCCTGAAGCCAATCACGAACATGTCTGCTTACTAGGTTGTGGTGTCACAACGGGTATCGGTGCAGTACACAACACGGCTAAAGTACAAGAAGGTGATAGTGTTGCGGTCTTTGGTTTAGGTGGTATTGGTTTGGCAGTCGTACAAGCCGCACGTCAAGCTAAAGCAGGGCGTATTATTGTGGTTGACATGAATCCAGATAAATTTGCGCTGGCAAAAGAGTTTGGTGCAACGGACTTCTTGAACCCTAAAGACTACGATAAACCAATCCAGCAAGTCATTGTCGAAATGACTGGCTGGGGTGTAGATCATTCATTTGAATGTATTGGTAACGTGAATGTAATGCGTGCAGCCCTTGAAAGTGCACACCGTGGCTGGGGACAATCCGTAATTATTGGTGTAGCTGGCGCAGGTCAAGAAATCTCTACCCGTCCATTCCAACTGGTTACTGGTCGTAAATGGCTAGGTTCTGCCTTTGGTGGCGTAAAAGGTCGTACGCAACTTCCAGGAATGGTTGAAGATGCAATGAAAGGTAAAATTCAATTAGAACCATTTGTGACACACACGATGGGTTTGGATCAGATCAATGAAGCCTTTGATCTAATGCATGAAGGAAAGTCGATTCGTACTGTAATTCATTACGAATAATTCCGTCAGACCTTATACTTTTCCATGCATGTGAATCATGATTGACATGCATGGAATCCTCTAAAACGGCACATCATCTGTAAAACAGATCTATCTGTGTAGGCATCGTGTATAGGTTCAATCAACCTGCCTACATTTTAAATCTTTATGACTATTCTCTGTGGAGAATGTAAGACTCTTTGTTTACTCGATTTCTCATGAAGTCTTGCTCAACATAGGTAATTGATTATGGAAATAATTGAGAAACATGCTTCTTTTGGTGGATCGCAAGAAGTGTATCGCCATCAGTCAATAGCACTAAACTGTTTAATGAAATTCTCAATATATCTGCCACCTCATGATAAAGATGAGAGGTTGCCAGTTTTATATTGGTTATCAGGACTGACTTGCAACGAACAGAACTTTATTACTAAAGCCGGAGCACAAAAGTATGCGGCTGAACATAAAGTCATTATTGTTGCACCAGATACCAGTCCACGTGGAGAGGATGTACCAGATCATGCAGATTATGATTTAGGCCAAGGCGCAGGATTCTATGTGAATGCAACACAAGTACCCTGGTCACAGCATTTCAAAATGTATGATTATATTGTGGAAGAACTCAGAAATCTGATTGATCTGAATTTTCCGACCAACCAAGTCCAAAGCATTATGGGGCATAGCATGGGTGGTCATGGTGCATTAGTCATTGGGTTAAAAAACCCTGAGCTGTATAAAAGTATTTCTGCTTTTGCACCAATTGTTGCACCTAGCCAAGTACCTTGGGGGAAAAAGGCTTTTACACACTACCTAGGTGAAACCGAAACTTTATGGAAAAGCTATGATGCGATTGAATTAATCAAAAACGCTGAAGTTCATTTACCTATTTTAGTCGATCAGGGAACAGCTGATGATTTTCTTGAAGAACAGCTAAGGCCTAATCTTCTTAGTAATATTTGTTTGGAACAAGAATATCCTCTGACACTTAACCTAAGAGAAGGCTATGACCATAGCTATTACTTCATTGCGAGCTTTATAGAGAAACATATAGAGTTTCACAGCAAATTCCTAGCTAAATAACTTTGATAGATATGAGGATGTACAATGTTGTTCTTGAATGCTTCTTGAGCAATATAATTTCCAGATGAAGAGGTCAGCTTATAAATCTAAGGACGAGTCAATTGCTCCTTATATAACTAAGATTAAATTTAATCATCTCATATCTTGATTTTTTGATTCAAATGTTAATGATCTTAACTTGAATAAATTCATAGCATTATGTCGAAATAAACATCCAAATTTTGGCTCTGCTATGGAAAATTGTTTTTAACCTTTGTACAACAAAACTTTCTGACATACATAAATTATCAATGTCAGTATGAGTTTTAATTTTAATCAATTGTGGAGTTTTAGTCATGCTTAAAACAGCTTTATATGTCCGTCTTGAAGCTAAACCGGGTAAAGAAGACGAAGTGGAAGCTTTCCTTAAAGGCGGTTTACCAATTGTAATGGAAGAACCTGCGACAGTTGCGTGGTTTGGCCTACGTCTTGGACCTACAACATTTGGTATTTTCGATGCATTTCCTGATGAGGCGGGTCGCCAAGCACATTTATCTGGCAAGGTTGCAGCTGCTTTGATGGCTCAGGCCGAAGAGCTATTTTCAGAGCCACCGTCTATTGAAAAAGTAGATGTTTTGGCGAGTAAACTACCAGCTTAAACCGACGCTTAAATGTATAAGGGTGCTGCCTGAAATTTTGAATGAAAGGCAGCACTTCAACCCTGTGAGGTTTGTCAGAGGCTTTTTATTCAAGTTGGGCTACTTTATTTAATGGCTTAATCTCATCATTTACATGGGTCAATATCCAAAACAGGGTAAATAAACGAATGCAGCTATGTACATGCTTTATATTGAACCAATCTATCTAATTTACTGTCGCATTTGTACATCTGCTAAACCGTGCCAATCTGCTTTTAAAATATTTAATCATTGCTATTTTGTATGAGCCATTCACTGTTTTAGCCAATGCGTTCACGACCATGTCAGTAGTCATACGTGATGATACCTTCCATCCAACTATCGCTCGTGAAAATACGTCAATAATAAAAGTGGTATAGAACAAGCCTGAATTTGTTTAACCATCACTCAAGTTGGCAAGCTGAAATAATTTTTATAAAAATAGACGACTGGTCTATTTTATGTATAGTTAGCACATGGTGCAGTCAAAAGCCGCATTATTTTTCGTGCTTGATCCGAATAAAACCTTTAGCTTGCCGACGCGCCAGTTAGCAAATGGCGTGGTCGATGCATTTGTTCATGTCATGGAACAGTACTTAACTTACCCTGTCAATGCACAAGTACAAGATCGTTTTGCCGAATGTTTATTGCAAACTCTGATTGAGATTGGACCGAAAATCTTGGAAGATTCAGCAGATTATGACACGCGTGCGAATTTGATGTGGGCTGCTAGCATGGCACTGAATGGGCTGATTGGAGCTGCTGTACCACAAGATTGGTCAACCCATTTGATTGGACATGAGCTCATGGCTTTATATGGTATTGATCATGCTCGTACCTTGGCCATTGTATTGCCCGCCAATTTACAAGTGCGTCGTCAAGAGAAGCGAGAAAAATTACTACAGTATGCAGCTCGTGTTTGGCAGATTGTCGAAGGTGATGAAGAACAACGTATTGATACTGCTATTGCTCGTACTCGAGCCTTCTTTGAGCAACTTGGATTGCCGACTCGTCTTAGCGATTATGAACTGGGGGAGACAGATATTAAGATCATCATTACGCAACTTAAATCACACAATCTGACACAGCTAGGCGAACATAAAAATGTTTCATTAGAGATCAGTCGCCAAATTCTCGAGATGAGCATCTAAGCTAAATGCGCGTATCTGGCATGCTGTGACCCTGTAACAATGCTCCTCAATTCTGAAAATTATCGGAGAAATAACATGAAAATTTTAATCGTTTTAACCTCACATGATCAACTTGGCAATACTGGTAAGGAAACAGGTTTCTGGCTAGAGGAACTTGCTGCACCGTATTACACCTTTATTGACTCTGGCGCTGAAGTTACGCTGGCGTCGCCTCAAGGTGGGCAGCCACCACTAGATCCGAAAAGTAATTTAGCCGATGCGCAAACTGAAACCACTCATCGTTTTGAAGCTGATCCAACTGCAATGCAAGCATTGGCACAGACGCATAAACTTAGCGAAATTTCTGTAGCTGATTATGATGCAGTGTTTTATCCAGGGGGGCATGGACCATTATGGGATTTAGCAGAAGATCCGATTTCAATTTCTCTGATTGAACAGGCGATTCAATCTGGCAAACCTGTTGCAGCAGTCTGTCATGCCCCAGGTGTTCTTCGTCATGTGAAAGCGAGTAATGGAGCGCCTTTAGTTAGCGGTAAATTAGTGACTGGTTTCACTAATACTGAGGAGGCCGCTGTAGGTTTGACTGAAATTGTACCATTTTTAGTCGAAGACATGCTTAAAGAAAACGGTGGTCATTATTCTAAAGTGGATGATTGGCAAGTATATGTTCAAGTAGATGGCTTGCTGGTTACTGGACAAAATCCAGCCTCTTCTGCTGCAACCGCTACAGCATTACTTCAATTGTTGAAATAAAGAGTAGCTAGTGTCTGTTGTGGTGCTTAGCAGTGAATAAACTTCTGACTCTGAGCAACTGGCGCAATAAGCAAAATAACCCTCACTTAATGGTGACAGGCCTGAGTTAATAGCTTTTATTCGAGCTAGTCGAAAGTGGGTGAAGTATGTCAATTATCAATTGCAGAAGCTGATTGGGAAATGCGTAAGTCCTCGATATCTTGTTAAATCGACACGTTTAAAAAACGGCTAATCACTTGTTTGAGCTGTTTTAAATAGCCCGTAAAGAAGTGGTTTGCGCCAGGCAAGATGGTAATCGGATGCTTTTGTGGCTTTGCCCAGGCAATCATATCTGAAAGCAGGGTAATATCGTCCTGTTCCCCATGAACAAATAAAATATCCCCGTCAATTGCTGGAGTGGTGTAATGACGCAACTCGATCACTGAACCTGTGGGTAATCCACATAAAACCAGTTGTTTCGGACGTAGTTCTTGGCTGAGTTGCGCCTGACATTTTGCCAGTACATGCGAACCAAAACTAAAGCCACCTGCGTAGAATGTTAAGCCAGCATGTTTTTCACGGGCATATTCAATCACAGTCAGAATATCATCCGTTTCACCATGACCTTGATCATGTGTACCCTCGCTGCCACCCAGACCCCGAAAACTTGGACGATAGACCACACAACCCATTTCATTAAAAATCTGAGCCAGCAACACAGGAACCTTATGATGCGGTGTACCACCTTGTAAAGGATGAGGATGGCACACCACCGCAAAACCTGTCACTTCACCTTTAGGTTGATCGACAAATATTTCGATTTGACCAACAGGACCTTGAATGAATATTTGCTCAGACATAAGACATGGTATGGGTAATGGAAGAATCCACTATTTTACCGATAAAACTTAGCGAGAACACGAATTGGCATTAAAAATTATCAACTGTTATAGTTTAGGGAATTTAGATTCACTTTGATTGATTATGCTTGCCTTAATTTCTCCAGCAAAAACTTTAGATTACGAAACAGCTTTACCAACAGATACTTATACACAACCTCGTTTGTTACAACAGTCTCAACAATTGATTGACGTGTGCCGCAAACTTTCGGCAACTGAAATTGCTTCTCTGATGACAGTTAGTGAGAAAATTGCAAATTTAAACGTTGGGCGTTTCCGTGACTGGAATGCAGATTTTGATTTTTCCAATGCCCGTCAAGCCATGTTTGCATTTAAGGGGGATGTCTATACAGGTTTGGATGCTTATGATCTCGATGATCAGGAAATCGACTTCGCCCAACAGCATTTGCGGATGTTGTCAGGTCTCTATGGTTTATTGCGTCCTTTGGACTTGATGATGCCATACCGTCTGGAAATGGGCACAAAACTAAACAATACACGCGGCCATAACCTGTATGAGTTTTGGGGTGATATTATTACCGATCAGATCAATCAGGACTTGGCAAATATTGATGCAAAAGTATTGATAAATTTAGCCTCTGACGAATATTATAAATCTGTAAATGAAAAGAAAATTCAGGTGGAGATTATCAAGCCTGTATTCCTGGATCAAAAGAATGGAAAATATAAAGTCATTAGCTTCTATGCGAAAAAAGCAAGAGGTCTAATGGCACGATATATCATTAAAAACAAACTGAGTCAGGTAGAGCAGCTCAAAGCATTTAATAGTGATGGCTATTATTTTGATACTGAAAGTTCATCAGACAAAGAGCTGGTCTTTAAGCGGGATGAACAATAAGTAAATCAATAATTTTTAAAGGTGTTATCGATGCAGCAATATATACCAGCCCTAGAAAAATCATGGTTTGAGTTGCATCAACACTATCATTTTTCTGAACCACAGAAAATATTGAATAAACTCATCGCTGCCTATAGCGAAAAACAACGGGCTTATCATACCATTCAGCATTTATATGAATGTCTTATTTTACTTGAATTGGTTAAACCTTATTTAAATGATTTTTATGCAGTTGCTCTGGCACTCTGGTTTCATGATGCTATTTATAATCCACAAGCCAAAGACAATGAACTGAAAAGCGCAGAGTTGTTTGAACAGTATGTGACTGCTGATTTATCTGATCAAACGGTTATCAAAATTAAGCAATGGATTTTAGCCACACAAAAACATGCAACAACAGATGAATTGGATTTACAGTTTTTACTGGATATTGATTTATCGATTTTAGCAGCATCGCCAGCACGTTTTGTAGAATATGAACAACAGATTCAAAAAGAGTATGTTTGGGTTGAACCAGAACTTTATGCAGTGAAGAGAAAAGAAGTTTTACAGCATTTTTATCAAACACAACCGCTTTATCAGACTGAATATTTTCAACAGAATTTTGAGTTACAGGCAAAGCAGAATTTAAATAGGGTGCAATGATAATTGCACCTTTTTATAACAAAATGAATATGTTTTTGATGAACTATTTGAAGAAATAACCCGTCTCAGGCGAACTTGCATTTGCCATGCGCTTACGTGGCATACGACCTGCTAAAAAGGCTTCACGACCTGCTTCAACCGCTTTCTTCATGGCAGAAGCCATTAAGATCGGGTTTTGAGCAGCCGCAATCGCTGTATTCATCAAGACACCGTCACAGCCCAATTCCATTACAATCGCTGCATCACTGGCTGTACCGACACCTGCATCGACCAGCACAGGTACTTTGGCGTTTTCCTTGATAATCGAAATAGTGTGTGGATTGAGAATGCCTAAACCAGAACCGATCAGGCTACCTAAAGGCATGATTGCCACGCAACCCATACTTTCAAGTTCTTGGGCCACAATTGGGTCATCCGAGGTATAGACCATGATCTCAAAACCATCGTCAATCAAGGTTTGGGCCGCTTTTAGTGTTGCAGTGATGTTTGGGTATAAGGTTTTCTCATCACCTAGAACTTCCAGCTTGACCAGATTGTGTCCATCTAAAAGTTCACGCGCCAGCATACAGGTACGGATTGCGCTATCCGCATCAAAGCAACCTGCGGTATTTGGCAGGATGGTATATTTCTCAGGTGGAATCACTGAAAGTAGGTTAGGTTGATCTGCATGTTGTCCAATATTGACACGGCGAATTGCCACCGTCACAATCTCTGCACCACTGGCTTGAATGGCTAAATCAGTTTCATTTAAATCTTTATATTTGCCTGTTCCGACCAATAAACGAGACTGGAAAGTACGTGAGCCAATAATTAAAGGGGAATCTTGCATGGGCTACTCCATTTTTAGCCGATTAGCCGCCACCAACAGCTTGAATAATTTCAATACGATCTTCGGGAGCAATTGTGGTTTGCTCAAGTTTACTTTTCGGAATGATCTGTTGATTTTTCTCCACAGCGAAGCGTTTACCCTCTAAAGCCAACACCTGAATCAATTGCTGTAGGTTTTCACAAGTCGTGTCAGTCAACTCACCATTTAAATAGATGTGCATGATAAATCCTTATTTCGCATGCTTAAGCGCTTGCCATGCGAGCAAAAGCCAACCTGTAATCATAAATGCACCACCAATCGGGGTGATCGCACCTAAGATTTTCGGTAGGCCAAGTGCCATAATGTACAACGAACCGCAGAAAAAAATGATACCAATTTGCATCAAAATAAAAGGAATTTTTATTGGCAGAGTTGGTGTGGTTTTATGAAGCACACCTAAAATCAGTAAGCCAAGGCCATGATAGAAAAAGTATTGGGTTGCCGTACTCCACCAAGCCAGTTGCTCAGGTGTGGCAAAAGATTTGAGTCCATGCGCACCAAAGGCCCCTAACATGACCGCAAGCGCGAGATTTAGCGCAGAGATTGCTATCCACATAATGATAATGGAACTAGAAATTTGATGAACAAACTTAACATATTCGGGTGTTTAAACAAAGCCAGATAAAACAAAAGGGCATGAAAGCCCTTGTGTTTGATGTCATCTTAACTCGCAGACATGGCGGTTTTGATTTTTTCCATTGCATTCTTTTCAAGTTGGCGAATACGTTCTGCAGAAACGTTATATTCAGCCGCAAGTTCATGCAATGTCGATTTATCATCATCGAGCCAGCGACGTTGTAGAATGTTACGTGAGCGATCATCAAGTTGATCCATAGCCTCATGTAAGGCAGTGGTGCTCTGTTCCTCGTAATCTTCTTCTTCAATCAAGCGCGCAGGGTCGTAACGATTATCTTCCAAATATAGTGCAGGGGCGGTATGTGGAGTATCGTCATCATCATCGCCCTGTGCTTCAAAAGCAGCATCATAAGCGGTTAAACGACCTTCCATTTCAAGCACTTGCTCAGGTGTTACATTCAAATCATTTGCAATTGAGCGTGCTTCTTCTAAGGTCAGTTTTTTACTTGATTTTTTAAGACTACGCAAATTAAAGAATAATTTTCGCTGTGCTTTGGTAGTAGCAATTTTGACAATACGCCAGTTACGAATCACATATTCATGGATTTCGGCTTTAATCCAGTGCACAGCAAAAGAAACTAGACGAACACCCATGTTTGGGTCGAAACGTTTAACCGCTTTCATTAGTCCAAGATTGCCTTCCTGAATCAGGTCACCTTGTGGAAGGCCATAACCTGCATAGCTACGTGCAATATGTACGACAAAGCGCAGGTGTGACATTACCAAAAGTTTGGCAGCATCAAGGTCTTGGTCATAATAGTAACGCTCAGCAAGTTCTTTTTCCTGCTCAGCCGTTAAAATTGGAATTTGATTGACAGTACTGATATATGCACCAAGGTTTACACCTGGCGCAGACAATGACAGGGGCATCAATTGATTGCTGCTGTCAGTAGTCATGGAGTCTCCTTATAGGATTATATTTAAGTCAACAATTTCATCTTAATGCGAATAGACTTCATCACTAAGGAAATTTGAGTATAGAAATGTAAATTTAATGCATTTATCTTTAGTCAGAGTTTAGCAAAGAATTACATAGATTCAATTAAATAGTGAAACTCATTGTCTGAAATTTTTTGAGGCTGGCATTGAAGTTGCTGGATTTGGCAATATCGTGTTACATCAATTTCACTATGTGGGTCGGATGACTTGAGTAAAAACTGCTGTTTTTCGGGTGCCTTTTTTAAGGCACGTTTCAACATCAACAGTGGCATTGGGCAGGGCTGCCCTAGGGCATCAATAATCTCAGGTGAACTGGAAATAAGAGTCATAATCGTTTAAACCGCTGAATACGTCATTATCTTAGCAAATTTTCTTGTGACTTTAGAGGGGAAAATCTCATTAAAAAAACAGCTAAATGATTGAAAAAAACAGATAGAAACATCAGAAATAACTTAAAATAAATCTATTAATTATCATAAACCCATGTTAAGCTCGATGCGTTTTAGAAAGTGTTTAATTAAATTTTATTGTATTAAACCCTATAACAAATGGATGTAACCGGAAATTGTTGATAGTTTTACAGAATGATTACAAGCTTTAAAATTATAAAAATTTTAAAACCTTGTTGGCTCTGCTGTTTGCAACACCGGAAGGTCCTTATCTTTCAATATCTGAGGATTGACTTATGACAGCTCGTGAACAAGGCGTAGTAAAGTGGTTTAACGACACTAAAGGCTTTGGTTTTATTCAGCGTAATGGTGGTGATGACGTATTCGTTCATTTCCGCGCAATTATGGGCGATGGCCACCGTTCTTTACGTGACGGCCAACGCGTAGAATTCAACGTAGTTCAAGGACAAAAAGGTTTCCAAGCTGAAAACGTTCAGCCTTTAGACTAATTTGTTGCTTTAACCCCCTATAGTTCCCCCTTAATAAGGGGGAACTATAGGGGGTTATAAAACGCTCCAATCTTATTGGGGCGTTTTTATTTTTTATGGTTTATAATAGCGACTTTCTTTTGCTCATTGATGGTTCGAGTGCATATATGACATCTGGTTTTGAAACCTTAAATTTACATCCGCAGTTAAAAAAAGCGATTGATGCTTTGGGTTTTACACAAATGACCCCAATTCAGCAAAAGGTTTTAAAATATACGTTGGCAGGACATGATGCCATTGGTCGAGCGCAAACGGGTACAGGCAAAACAGCGGCCTTTTTGATTAGCGTGATCAATGATCTACTCAATAATCCTATTCAGGACCAGCGTTTTCGTGGTGAACCGCGTGCCTTGATTCTGGCACCGACACGTGAGTTGGCTTTACAGATAGAAAGTGATGCTCAGGCTTTAACAAAATTCTCAAATTTGCATGTTGTCACTTTGTTGGGTGGTGTTGATTTTGACAAGCAAAAGAAAATGCTGGACAAGAATTTTGTCGATATTATTGTTGCGACTCCTGGGCGACTGATTGATTTTGTGGAGCAAAAAGAAGTCTGGCTTGATAAAATTGAATTTTTAGTGATTGATGAGGCGGATCGTTTGCTGGATATGGGTTTTATACCTTCAGTAAAACGTATTGTGCGTTATTCGTCATTTAAGGAGCAGCGTCAAACATTGATGTTCTCGGCAACGTTTAGCTACGATGTTCTCAATCTTGCACGCCAATGGTTATTTGAACCTGTTACGGTTGAGATTGAGCCTGAGCAGAAAACCAATGTCGATGTTGAGCAACGCGTGTATGTGGTTGAGAAAAAAGACAAATATAAGCTTCTACAAGAAATTTTGCGTGATGAGCCTATTGATAAAGTCATGATCTTTGCGAACCGTCGGGATCAGGTTCGCCGTTTGTATGACCATCTCAAGCGTGATGGTTATAAGGTTGGGATGTTGTCGGGTGAAATTGCCCAGGACAAGCGCTTAAAGATGCTGGACCAATTCAAGCAGGGCAAGCACAACATTATGATTGCAACCGATGTGGCAGGTCGTGGTATTCATGTTGATGGTGTGTCGCATGTGATTAATTTTACCTTGCCAGAGCAATCGGATGATTATGTACACCGTATTGGGCGTACAGGACGTGCAGGAGCGCAGGGCATAAGTATTAGCTTCCTATCTGAAGATGATGCTTTTTATCTGCCAGAAATTGAAAAGGCGATTGGTAAAAAATTACCTTTGACTCGTCTGGATGGGTATTGTTAATTTTAATAAACCCAGCATAAATACGGAAAAGACCAAATTGTTCATAGATTTGGTCTTTTTTTATTGCAAAATACAATTCGTTCACCAGATTGCACAAAAGATCAGGGATTTTTTTTGATTTCCTGTGATTAGTTGCTGAATTGAAATAAATCAGCATGTAGAATATGGCGCATTACCTGGGAGGATATTATGGCACTCATCTCAATGCGCCAGCTCTTGGATCACGCTGCGGAACATAACTACGGCGTACCAGCATTTAACGTAAACAACTTAGAACAAATGCGTGCAATCATGCTCGCTGCGGATGCAACAAATTCACCTGTAATCGTGCAGGCTTCGGCTGGCGCGCGTAAATACGCAGGTGCACCGTTCCTCCGCCACCTTATTTTGGCAGCGATTGAAGAATGGCCGCATATTCCTGTGGTAATGCATCAGGATCATGGTACAAGCCCTGATGTTTGTCAGCGTTCGATCCAGTTGGGTTTCAGCTCAGTCATGATGGATGGTTCATTGGGTGCAGATGGCAAGACACCAACCTCATACGATTACAACGTTGATGTAACTCGCCGCGTGGTTGCGATGGCGCATGCATGTGGTGTTTCAGTTGAAGGTGAGATTGGCTGTCTAGGTAGCCTTGAAACTGGTATGGCTGGTGAAGAGGATGGTGTTGGCGCAGAAGGCGTACTTGACCATTCTCAATTGCTGACTTCTGTTGAAGAGGCAACCTCGTTTGTGGCAGATACCAATGTTGATGCTCTGGCGATTGCTGTTGGTACTTCACATGGCGCGTACAAGTTTACTCGCCCACCTACAGGCGATATTCTGGCAATTGACCGTATTAAAGAAATTCATGCTGCACTGCCAAACACGCATCTTGTGATGCATGGTTCAAGCTCCGTACCACAGGAATGGTTGGCTGTGATTAACCAATATGGTGGTGATATTAAAGAAACTTATGGTGTGCCTGTAGAGCAGCTTGTTGAAGCAATCAAACATGGTGTGCGTAAAATCAATATTGATACTGACTTGCGTTTGGCTTCAACGGGTGCAATGCGTCGTATGATGGCTGAAAAACCAAGTGAATTTGATCCGCGTAAATTCTTTGGCGAGACAGTTGAAGCAATGAAGCAAATCTGTATCGATCGTTATGAATCATTTGGTACAGCAGGCAATGCTGACAAGATTCGTCCAATTTCTTTAGAGAAGATGGTTGATCGTTACAAATAACTCATTTGTAGCTAAAAACAGCGGCATTTGCCGCTGTTTTTTCTTTATCGAGTAAATAAAATGCCAGCTCTTATACAGGCTGGCATTTGCATTAAAGTAGCTGGATTATTTTTGTGGAGCTTTGGTGTCTAGGTTGGCATCTTTAATTTCAACATAGGCATTGGCGCGAAGTTCACGTGTCCAGCTATCCACTTCGCTATCAAACTGACGTTCACCTAAAATCTGGCGAGCCATACGTTCCTGAACTTCCTTGGTCATGTCCTGCTGGCGAGTATCTGTAACCTGTAGGATATGCCAGCCAAACTGGGTCTGGAATGGTTTACTGACTTGACCAACTGGTGTGTCTTTCATGACCTGTTCAAACTCTGGAACCATCATACCAGGGCTCACCCAGCCGAGACTACCACCATCACGGGCAGAACCTGTATCAGTTGAATAGGTTGCGGCCAATGTTGCAAAATCTTCGCCTGCTTTTACACGCTTGTAAAGACTTTCAATCATTTGCTTGGCACGGTCCAGGGTTACAACTTCTGATGGTTGGATCAGAATGTGGCGTGTTTTGTATTGAGAGACCAGAGCTTTTTGGTCATTCTGTTTGCGTTCAAGTAATTTAAGTACGTGGACGCCATCACGAACATTGATCAGTTCAGTGGTTTGACCTACTTTTAATGGGGTGATGCGCGCTGAAAGTTCGGTAGGAATATCAGACAGTGGGCGGAACCCCATATCTGCACCATCAACCTTAACGGTTGAGGTGGATAGCTTTGAGCTAATCGTTTTAGGATCATTACTTGTAGTCAAAGCCTGCTTAACTTCTTGAGCGACTTTTTGCACTTCATCGGTATTTTCACCTGAAATACGCATATGAATGACGTGTGCCTGAATCCCTAAGGCAGCCTGGCCTTCAGGTGAGTTTAGGAAATTCTCAACATCATGGTCGCTGATTTTAATACGCGACATCACCTGTTGTTGGCGCAGGCGACCAATGGCTAAATCTTCAGCAATTCGGTTACGTAGATTTTCATAAGTGCCAGGTGCAATGGCATCCAGCTTCTGCTGGAAAGCCTCTAATGTGCTGGCACCTGACTGGTTTGCAACTTTTAGTACGGCTGCATTCAGGCTTTTCTCGTCTGGTTTAATGCCATAGCGTTTTACTTGCTCTAACTGGGCTTGACGAACGATCAACTGGTCCAGCACCTGCATTTGTAAATACTGTTGAGGTGGAACCGTTTTATTTTGTGCTTTTAGCTGGTGTTCCGTTTCCGCAACTCCTTGCTCTAAGTCACTTTTAAGAATAACACTATCGTCCACAATTGCGACAACCTCATCCGTAGGTTGGGCAAAGCTTTGCATTGATGAAGAAACTAGGGCAGCGAGAACAGTGGCTCTAAAGATATGTTGAAAGTGTTGTATCTTCATTAACGTTGTGTCCAAGATTGATTAATTTTGTTGAAACCTAAAACTCTATTTTCCAGAAGAGAGGCAAGCTTGTTGTTTAAGCCCCCTAAACCTTTCAGGGTAAACTCGGCCATAACTGCACGTTTTTTGCGAACATCTGGAGAGTTTGGATCATCCAGGTCGTTATAGTAGGAACGACCATAGGCTGAAACAGCCCAACAGCAAGACTCATAATTGATGCCAAGCAGGTACTCGCGCATTAGTTTGTTGTCCAGGTCATATTGAGCATGGCCCATGATACGCCAATTATCCTTTACAGGTTGTATAAAGGATGCAACAACCTGATCGTAATAATTCTGACGGTCAGGAATATTTTTACGGTAGAAATAGCCTAAGTTATATAAGTTACCTTGATCGCCTGTATAGTAGGCTTGCACATCTCGCTGAGCATTGTCACCATTCGACATCCAAGCTGAATTGGCGTTAATGGTGAAATTCTGGTTGAGCTGACTAGATACACTGACAATTGGACCTGTCTGACGCTGGGTGTCAAATTCGTCAGGCTGTTGGTTTAGGCTGACACGTCGATCACTAAAATAATAGCTTTGACCGACACTGGCGCGAATACGCTCCAGACCTTCTGTATCCAATAAACTATAGGTTACACCCAATGACAAAAAGTTGTTGTCATCCAGACGGTCATGGCCATAGAAACGGTAGGGGTTAAAAAGCTGGTCGTAGTTGATCGAGGCTGTGGTTGAGTCAAAGTTTGGATAATCATCCTGCTTTTTATAAGGTGAGTAGGCATAAAAAGCACGTGGAGAAATACTGTGCAGGTATTTGCCCTCTTTTTCAAAAGTGACCCCCGTTGCCAATGTAAACTGAGGCACTACAACAGATTTTTCTAGATCATCTGACTTGGACAGTCCAATACTCGCCTTGGAGTCCTGATCATAGAATGTATTGATGCTGCGCACAGAAACTTCTGGGATGGCATATAACCATGATGGTGTGATGTAGTTATAGCGAACGGCAAACTGGTTGTAGATACGCGTACCACTTGACTCTAATGCTGAATCATCACCAATCGACTTTTTGAAATATGCAGTGTCATTATTAAATTCATACTGTAATCCCTGTGGATCGCCTGTAACGTAATTTAATAAAAATTGCGGTAGTCGAGCATAAGGCTTGTCTGCATCTTTGATGGTTTTATCCAGTGTCTGGAAATCTTCAACTTTCAACTGAGTCTTAAGACCAGGAATACCATTTTGATAATTCAGTTCCCAGGCGCGACGTAGATTCAGATCGGTTTTGCTATTTGGATTATTTTCAAAGTCTGCGAAATAATCCTTATCTGATGCATAGTTATATTCTAAATTGGTCGACCATTGATTATTCATTTTCCAGTAATGGATGAAATGCAGGTCATCACGGTCTTTATTGTCATATTGATTGTCGTTTGGTAAATATCCGCCCCAGATTCGACCTGAACCAAAATTCTCAGTCATATAGCGGAATTCACCATCCAGCTTGCCACCGCGTCTACTCATAAAGCTTGGAGTAAGCGTTAAGTCGTAGTTTGGTGCCAGATTAAGATAAACAGGCACGCCAAGCTGTGCACCACCATCATTGGTATAACCGAAAGTAGGGGTTAAAATACCTGTGGTACGGCGGTCATCAATCGGGAAATTGAAATAGGGTACGGCAAGTACAGGTATATCTTTGACATAAAGCTTGGTGCCACGTGTTACACCACGACCTGTATCCTGATTCAGTTCAATTTGTTTTGCCTGAATTTTCCAGGCTGGTTTTTGTCCAGGTGGGCAGGCGGTATAGCTTGCATCTTTTAAGACAACCAGGTTTTCATTCTGACGCTGGATTTGACTTGCATAACCATGCGCATGCTGCTGTTCAGAGATATAGAAACTATTGTTTAAATCACCTGTCTGTGTTTTTAGGTTGTAGTCAATCTCATCACTTTGCGTGAGCAGGCCTGATTGTGCAAGCTGCACTTGTCCTTGCGCTTTTGCATGGGTTTGGGTTGAATCAATGGTGACCTGATCTGCGCGAATACTGCGCCCTTCCTGATCAATCACAACATTGCCTTGCAGGAAAGAATCTCCCTCAGGGTTGTAATGACCATAGTCTGCGGTGATTACTGAAGTGGTGTTATTGGCATCGGATGGCTTGGTTTGTGGATTAATCGGGGTAATCCATGTGCCCTGACAAAAGGAAGAGCTTAAATAGCGATTGTCGCGTAACTGGGCTTCTGCTGCTGATTTGTCCACATAATATTGCTGGAAAAACTTTTCACCCTTATAGCTTTCTTGCTTTGGCTGAGCCTGATTTTGTTGGGTGATGGCTTTAAGCTGTTTATTGTCAAGCGTAGAGACGGCATCAGCTGAAGCTGCGAAACCTGATTGAATCGAGCCGCCACACAAAAGTGTCAAAATAGCTGTTGCTAAAGGATTAAATTTAAACTGATGTTTCATTGTCTCATTAACCAGTACGCTAATTCACAATTAATTATTGTCGCATCATAGAGAAAAAGTTGATAAGTGGCTACACTTAAGCTTTCAAAATCTCAGCTAGTTTTAGATTTTATTGCAAATGAATACACAACGTGAACAATTGATACAAACTTGGCTTCAAGCCGTTCTTCAGTCCGATCAATTTGAGATCAGTTTTTTGGCAGGAGATGCAAGCTTTCGACGTTATGCGCGAATCAAGTTACAAAACAAAACCTATATGCTCATGGATGCGCCACCTGAAAAAGAAGACTGTATTCCATTTGTGAGTATTGATGAGTTCTTTGATGGACATGGGGTTCGTGTGCCACATATCGTCGCCAAGGATTTAACCCAGGGTTTGTTACTGCTTGAAGATTTTGGTGATGTGGTGTTGTCCACTTTATTGAATGACGAAACTGTTGACCAATACTATGCACAAAGCTTTAAACAGTTGATTGAGTTGCAGCAGATTGATGGAAAAAATCATTTACCTGCCTATTCTTATGAAAAGCTGATGACAGAAATGCGTTTATTGACTGAATGGATGTTACCATCCTTGAATATTCAGCCTACAGAGCAGCAGCTTGAAACCATTGAGCAGGCATTCGACTTCCTTGCGATTGAAGCAACGCATCAGCCACAAGTCATCGTGCATCGTGATTTTCATAGCCGTAACTTGATGAAAATCGACAATGAGCAAGAGCTTGGTGTGATTGACTTTCAGGATGCAGTGATTGGTGCAGATACCTATGATCTGATCTCGATTACCCGTGATGCTTATGTACAGTGGAATGCTGAGCGTGTCTACGAATGGTTTGAGGTGTTCTATAACTTATTACCAGCGGCAGCAAAAGAAAACCGTAGTTTCGAGCAATTCAAGCGAGATGCAGATTTGATGGCGATTCAGCGTCATCTGAAAATTCTAGGTATTTTCGTTCGCCTGTTTGAGCGTGATGGTAAATCAGGTTACTTAAAAGATTTACCACGAGTAATGTGGTATTTGCTTGAAGAAAGCCAAGGTTACGACGAATTGAATGACTTTATGCAGTTTATTCGTGATGTGGTCATGCCTAAATTTACTGCAAAATATGGTAGCTATGAGGTGGTTGCATAATGAAAGCGATGATTCTTGCTGCAGGGCTAGGGAATCGCATGCGTCCGCTAACCCTACATACTCCTAAACCTTTGCTTGAAGTGGGTGGAAAACCGCTGATAGTTTGGCATATTGAAAAGTTGCAAAAGATTGGTGTGACTGAGATCGTCATCAATACCGCATGGCTAGGCGAAAAACTGGCGAATGCGCTGGGTGATGGTTCTCAATTCGGTGTCAAAATCCTATGGTCACATGAGGGTGAGGGTCTTGAAACCGCAGGTGGAATCATCAATGCCTTGCCATTGTTGGGTGATGAGCCATTCATTCTGGTAAATGGAGATGTCTGGACCACCATGGATTTTGCTTCATTATTAGATGTTCAGTTAGGTGAGCAGCAGGCACATTTGGTCTTGGTGGAAAATCCCCCACAACATTTAAAGGGTGATTTTATCCTTTCTAACGGGCTGGCTTATACCTTTGAACAGGAACAGTTGGGCGAAGCATTAACTTATAGCGGTATTGCCGTGCTTCATCCGCGGATGTTTGTTGGCCTGGAAAATGGCAAGCGACCTTTGGCGCCATTGTTAAAACAGGCAATGCAGCAACAGCAGGTTTCGGCTGAAAAATTACAAGGGATTTGGGTGGATGTTGGCACACCTGAACGTTTGGAGCAGCTAGATCAACAAATTAAGCAAAATAAGTTTTCGTAGTAGGTTATTGTCTTTGTTTGATTTGTATGGAAAAAGACAAAAGCCTACAGGATTGTGCAGTTTATCATGTTTGCCACTGTTTAACTGCATAATCGTTCAACAAGTCCTACTGTGCCTTGCATCAGAAATCGGTATACTGCACGGCAAGTTTATCGAGATGTTATACCGCTATGCATCCTTTTTTTCAAGAATTAAAGCAAGGTAGCCAGGCTTTGGGTTTAAACCTGAGTGATGAGGCCTTAACACTCTTATTGAAATATCAAGATGCTTTGGTGCTATGGAATAAAGCATATAACCTGACAGCAATCCGTGACCCGAAAGAAATGCTAGTGAAACATTTACTGGATAGCCTGAGTATCCTGAATGATTTGCCTCAGGGCCGTTTGCTCGATGTGGGAACGGGTGGTGGCATGCCAGGCATGATCATTGCCTTATGTCAGCCAGAGCGTTCTTGTGTGCTTCTGGATTCCAATGGAAAAAAGATTCGTTTTTTAAAGCAGTTTATTGCTGATCTAAAGCTTAAAAATGTAATTGCAGTGCAAACACGTGTAGAAAATGAAGACAGTATTAACGAGCTTGGTCATTTCGATGTCATTACAAGTCGGGCCTTTGCCTCTCTGACTGACTTTGTCGATGCTGCACAACCTTATATGCACGAACAGAGCATTATTGCCGCAATGAAAGGCTTAATTCCAACCGACGAAGTTGAGCAAATCAAAGATCAATATTCATGTACGGTGATCGAACTTCGTGTACCAAGATTAGATGAACAACGTCATTTACTGTTACTTCAACGTATTCAATAAAAAATATTAAGGGTAGTCATGGCTCAAATTATTGCAATTGCAAACCAGAAAGGTGGTGTAGGGAAAACCACGACCGCAGTGAATCTTGCCGCATCTTTGGCAATTTTGAAAAAACGTGTCCTGCTGGTCGATATGGATTCACAGGGTAATGCCACTATGGGGTCTGGCGTTCAAAAGAATGACTTGCTTTATTCAGTGACGGATGTGCTGTTGGGCGAAGTGCCCATTGAAACAGCCATTCAAAAGGCTGAGGTGGGTTATAAGGTCTTGGGTGCAAACCGTGAGCTTGCAGGGGTGGAGCTTGTTATTGCGGAGCAGGATGGGCGTGAATTTATCCTGAAAAATGCCTTGCAGGAAGTCGCGTCCTCATTTGACTATATCATTGTGGATTGTGCCCCAAGTTTGAGCCTCATCACTGTGAATGCCTTGGCAGCGGTTGATGGTGTGATTATTCCAATGCAGTGTGAATATTATGCTTTGGAAGGTCTGGCTGATCTGACCCAGACCATTGACCGTATACAAAAAGCCCTCAATCCAAACTTGGAAATCATTGGGGTGTTGCGTACCATGTATGATGCCCGTAATGCCCTGACTCGTGATGTGTCGGCAGAGTTGGAGCAGTATTTTGGTAAAAAATTGTATGATACGGTGATTCCTCGAAATATTCGTTTGGCTGAAGCGCCAGCACATGGTTTGCCAGTGATCTATTTCGAAAAAAGTTCAAAAGGTGCGGTTGCCTATTTAAACCTTGCCGCAGAAATGTTGAAGAAAAGTAAAGTGAAAAAAGGAAGTGCTGTATGAGCATCAAAAAACGCGGATTGGCTAAAGGTCGTGGTTTAGATGCGCTATTGGGTTCAATTCAAAAAGAAAAACTGCAACTCGAAGCACAAGCCCTGGATCATGGTGAACTCAAGCAGATTGATGTCAACTTATTAAAACGTGGCGAATATCAGCCACGCCGTTTTATTCAGGAACAGGATTTACAGGAACTTGCGTCATCCATCGAGAAGCATGGGGTGATGCAGCCAATCGTGATTCGTCCTGTTGACGATGAACAGCACCCTTACGAAATCATTGCGGGTGAACGTCGTTGGCGTGCAGCGCAGTTAGCGGGTTTAACTCAAATCCCTGCCATTGTTCGTGAACTGAACGATCAGGTCGCAATTGCATTGGCACTGATTGAAAATATTCAGCGTCAGGACCTCAATCCAATTGATCAGGCAGTTGCTTTGCAACGTTTTCATGATGAATTTGGTTTAAGTCATCAGGAAATAGCCGATACTGTGGGTAAAGCCCGTACCACAGTGAGTAACTTATTACGCTTACTCAGTCTGGCTGACCCAATTAAGGACCTGATGCAACAGGGGCAGATTGATATGGGACATGCCCGTGCCATTCTCACCCTGAAAGCCAAAGACCAGATTGACGTGGCGCAAATCGTGATTGAAAAAGCCCTGTCAGTGCGTCAGACTGAACAACTGGTACGTGAGTGGTGTGAACCAAAGCCTGAAAAGGAAAAGGTGCAGGTTTCTCCTGATATTGAACAATTGACTCAGAAACTGTCGGAACGTTTTGGGGCAAATGTGAAAATTGACCATAACCAAAAAGGTAAAGGAAAAATGGTCATTCATTACCACTCATTGGATGAGTTGGATGGAATTTTAAATATTTGTTTACCTAACTAATATTCAAGGTGCGTCCTTTTATATTTTAAATATTATTGGGGAATAATATGTGGGAACTTGTGAAAGCGGGTGGTTGGTTAATGCTACCGCTTATTCTCTCATCAATTTTTACGGTTGCAATTTCAATTGAACGCTATATTCGGTTAAAACGGGCACAGGTACTGCCACAGACATTATTGGTCAATGGTTCGGATGCTGAATCTGTCATTTCACAACTAGAGCAGGATGCTGCCGCAAAAAGTCCTTTGGGTCGTATTCTTAAGGCAGGATATGAACATCGTGACCAGGGCGAGCAGTTTGCGCGTGCGCAGATGGAGGCAACTGCTTCACGGGAAATCAGCCATCTGGAAAAAAATATCAATTTTCTGGGTACCTTAAGTGCCATTGCACCTTTGCTTGGTTTGTTAGGAACCGTACTTGGTATTATTGAATCATTTTTAGTGATTGATATCGGTTCTGCTGGAAATGCAAGTATGATGATGCCTGGTATCTCTAAAGCATTGATTACTACGGCTGTAGGTATGCTGATAGCGATCCCTGCCATGATTGCCTACCGTTATTTTCAACGTGTAGTACATGAATATATTGCTGAGTTAGAACAACAATCAACATTATTTCATGCTGCACTTTTCTACAAAAAAGCACCTCATGTGCAAGAACATCGCCATGCAAGCTGAGCATAGGTGACATTATGAAATTTAAACGTTCTCAAGTTGAAGATATTCATATCAACCTGACACCCATGATTGACTGTCTGTTGTTCATTCTGGTGTTCTTGCTATTGTCCACAACATTCAGCCAGCAAAGCCGTATCAATCTGACTTTGCCCGATGCACAGGGTGTGCCACCAAAACAGTTCGATCAGAAAATTGAAATCATGGTAGACTCAACGGGGCATTATTCTGTGAATGGTCAAGCATTATCAACCAAGGATATTGCGGATTTAAGTACCGCAATCAAGCAGGCTGCACAGGATCGGCGTGATTTGATGTTTATTATTGCGGCGGATGCCAAAGCAACCCATCAGGACGTGATTCGTGTGATGGACGTGGCAGGTCAGCTTGGCTTTGTTAATGTCAATATCAGCACTAAAGTTCCGACTAGAGGTTTTACTGAGTGAATCAGGATTTTAAGGTTTATTTGCGCCTCATCTCATATTTAAAATCTTATTGGGGTATTGCCTTATTTATATTGATCGGTTTTGCGATTAATGCCACCACAGAAGTCTCAGTCGCCAAGCTGATGAAATATATCATCGATGCCATTCAAAATGGTGATCGAGAGAATCTGAACTGGTTTCCTGTTTTAATTGTGCTATTGATGTTTTTTCGTGGCGTTGGATTATTTTTAGGTGGATATTTTACCGCCGTTATTTCACGTCAGTTGGTCTTTGGTATTCGTCAGGAAGTTTACGCCAAACTATTAAGACTCCCTGCACAATATTATCTTGATCATAGCTCTGGTCATATTACTGCCAAGTTAATGTATAACGTTGAACAGCTTTCAGCCGCATCATCAGAGTCTTTGAAAACCCTGATTAAAGACGGTTTGATTGTTATTGGATTGTTGAGCTATTTACTGTATACCAATTGGCGTTTAACACTATGTTTTATTGTCTTTATACCAGTGATTGGCATCTTGGTGCGTATTGCCTCGAAAAAAATGCGTAAGCTGTCGATTCAGGTACAAAATACCATGGGTGATGTCAACCATGTGGTACAGGAAACCATCAATGGCAATAGTGTCGTCAAAAGCTTTACAGGTGAAGCATTTGAACAGCAGCGTTTTTATAAATCGTCACAAGAGAATCTTCGCCGTGGCTTAAAAATGGTGGTGGTGCAAAATATTAACAGCCCGATTATCCAGTTGATTCTCTCTTGTGCAATCGCAGTGATTTTATGGATTGCACTACGTCCACAAGTTTTGGGTGATACTTCGGCTGGTGAATTTGTTGCCTATATTGCAGCAGCAGGTTTAATCTCAAAACCTGTGAAGAACCTGACGGATATTAATGAAAAATTACAGCGTGGTTTGGCAGCAGCCCATTCTGTATTTGAACTGCTGGACTTGCCTGAAGAACAGAATAGAGGGCAACTCACGCCTGTGCTGAAAGGCAATATCCAGTTTGAGCATGCAGATTTACGTTATGAAGACGGTACGCATGCGATTAAAGATTTTTCTTTAAAGATACATTCTGGACAGACAGTTGCATTGGTGGGACGTTCAGGTGCGGGTAAAACCTCATTGGTGAATATGCTGCCACGCTTTCAGGAGTTAAGCGGTGGGCAACTGAAGTTTGATGGTGTGCCTGTTCAGGACATTGAATTGTCTTGCCTGAGATCACAGATTGCAATGGTCAATCAACAGGTGATTCTGTTTAATCGTTCAGTCCGTGACAATATTGCCTATGGTCAATTACAGGATGCAAGTGACGAGAAAGTGATTGCGGCGGCAAAAGCGGCTTATGCACATGACTTTATCATGAACTTGCCACAGGGTTATGACACTGTTCTCGGTGCGCAGGGCTTGAGCCTTTCTGGTGGTCAACGTCAGCGTATTGCCATTGCAAGAGCGATTCTCAAAGATTCTCCAATCCTGATTCTTGATGAGGCAACCAGTGCGCTGGATAATGAGTCTGAATATTTTATTCAACAGGCTTTTGATGAGGCGATGCAAGGTCGTACTACCATTGTGATTGCGCATCGTTTATCGACCATTGAAAATGCTGATGTGATTGTGGTGATGGACAAAGGGCAGATCATTGAACAAGGCACACATACCGAATTGCTCGCAAAACATGGCATGTATTATCAATTGCATCAACGCAATTTTGAGGAACACTAAACATGTCTATGGCGCAAACCATTCAGGATGCCTGGAATAAACAGGCAGCATGGTTAGTGTTGTTGCGTCCATTGTCATGGTTGTACCGTTTTGGTTTTTGCCTGAATCAGGGCTTGTATAGAACTGGAATCAAGAAAGTATATACCGCACCTGTGCCTGTGATGGTGATTGGTAATATCACGGTTGGGGGAAGTGGCAAAACGCCGTTGTTGATTCAACTGGTCAAGTATCTTCAACAACACAATATTCGTGTTGGAGTGATTAGCCGTGGTTATGGCGGTAAGGGAGATTTTCCTGCGCTGGTGACCACAACCTCTGAACCTGATCAAGTGGGTGATGAACCCTGTCTGATTGTACAGGCAACCCATGTTCCCATGGCGGTTGGTCCAAACCGTCAGGCAGCGATTGAACTGTTATTAAAATCTACCGCGATTGACCTGATTATGAGTGATGATGGTTTGCAGCATTGGGCTTTGGCACGTCAGCTTGAATGGATTGTGCTGGATCAAAACCGTGGTTTGGGCAATGAAAAGTTATTACCTGAAGGTTATCTGCGTGAGCCTAAATCACGCTTAAATAGAAGTACGGTCATTGAACATACTAAAATTGCACGAGCTCAGCGAAATATGCATTTAGAGATTGGCCAACCTTATTTGCTTAATCCCAATTCAAGCACAAACACTTTTGATGCCAAGCAGTATTTTAATGCTGTGGTGGGGATTGGCTTTCCGCAGCGTTTTTATCAAACACTGAATAAGCTCGGTGTTAACCAATATCAGGCACATGAGTTTCCAGATCATCATGATTATGAAATTGCTGATTTAACATTTGATCATCATGATGTAATTATCACGACTGAAAAAGATGCGGTTAAGTTCAAGACATTATTAAAGCAACATCCTGAATTTAACATTCCCATTTGGGTGGTGCCTGTTGAGGCAGTTTTATCATCAGATTGTTATGACTTGCTGCGGCAACAGTTACAGCAAGTCGGGATTCAATTTTCTTAGAGGGCAACTATGAAACACATCGTTATTCCTGCGCGTTTTGCCAGTTCTCGTTTACCAGGCAAGCCTTTATTGCTTATTCATGGTCGCCCAATGATTTTGCGCGTAGTTGATCAAGCCAAAAAAGTACAGGACTTTGATGATTTGTGTGTGGCAACGGATGATGAGCGTATTGCCGAAGTGTGTCGAGCTGAGGGAGTGGATGTGGTCTTGACCCGTGCTGATCATCCATCAGGTACAGATCGGTTAAGTGAGGTGGCACGTCTAAAAGGCTGGTCTGCCGATGACATTATTGTCAATGTTCAGGGTGATGAGCCTTTGCTTCCAGCACAGTTGGTACAGCAGGTAACGCAACTTCTGGTTAAGCAACCACGATGTTCAATGTCTACTTTATGTGAGCCTATTCATCAGTTAGATGAGTTTCAACGTGACAGCATTGTGAAAGTGGTGATGAGCAATCGCAATGAAGCATTGTATTTTAGCCGTGCCACCATTCCGTATGATCGTGATGGGGCAAAACAGTCACAACCCACCTTGCATGATCAGGCATTCCGCCATCTGGGTTTATATGCTTATCGTGTCAAATTGCTACAAGAATATGTCACTTGGGAACAGGGAAATCTGGAAAAACTGGAAAGCCTGGAGCAATTGCGTGTATTGGAAAACGGCCACCGTATTGCGATTGCTGTTGCAGAAGCGAATTTACCTCCTGGGGTAGATACACAAACGGATTTAGACCGTTTAAATGCGATGCCTGTTAGTTTATCCGAATAGCCGTAAAACCTCGGGGTTTAGCCCGAGGATATAAGGCTGCAATCCGCTAGTCCCCCTTGTGGGGATTGGCTAGGATTGCTAAAAACATTTGAATCTAGTAATCCATGTGCTATGATAATTACGTTGTATATTTTTAGTCAGCAGACTGATACAACACGAAAAAAAACAGTTTTCCCCATTGTAATCCGTGCACTCTTTGCAATCCGAAAGGTAGGACTACATTGGAATAAGAAGCAGAGAACTATAGTATCTGTTTCGTGGCAGGACATTGCCATCTAGCAGTAGGAATCCCCGTCCTTTAGGTCGGGGAGGATGTCAATTGAGTAGTATTGAGTGATATGCAACAAACCATGATTTATCCCTGGCATGAGCAAACATGGTCTTTGCTCACCACGCGCTTTCCTGAGCTTGGTCATGGTTTGCTGTTTTATGGTAAACAAGGCTGCGCCAAGCAGGAGTTTGCCGAACGGTTTGTTGCATGGGTACTTTGTCTGAATAAACAGGCTGAGGCGGCATGTGGTGAGTGTTCTAGCTGCCAATGGCTGAAATCTGACACCCATCCCAATTATGTGCATATCACCACAGACGAAGACAATAAAAAGCAAAATGCAAAAATAAAGATTGAAAAAATCCGTGACTTATTACCTTTCGTGCAGCAGACAGGTGAAGGCTGGCGTGTGGTAATGATTGAGCCAGCGGAAGCACTTAATATTGCCTCTTCCAATGCATTGCTCAAGACCTTGGAAGAACCAGGTGAGCGTGTGGTACTGATTTTAGTTGCCGATCATTACTTGAAACTACCCGCAACCATCCGCAGTCGTCTACAACATTTCGCCTTGGATCGTCTAACCCCTCAAGAGTCACAGACTTTTGTGCAACAGCAAATTCCAGATTTAACAGCTAAGCAAACTTCCCTGTTGTTGAATCTTGGCAATGATATGCCGTTAAAGGCAATCGAGATTCAACAGAGTCACTGGCTAGAGAAACGGGCTACATTTTTAAATGACTGGTTGAAGCTGGTATCTGAAAAGAATATGCCTTTGTACTACGCCAACAAGTGGTCTAAGGAATTAAATTTTTCAGAATTTCTGATCATGTTTGAATATCTTTTAGCTGATGTCATTGCTTTAAAATTAAATCAGTCAATCAAGAATGATGATCTGGATTTTCAAAAACTTGGCCAATGCTATGATCTGGAAAGTTTGTTTGAAGTTTATTCAGATCTACAGCAGCAGAAATTGATGGTGGAGCAAAATGTTCAAACCCAACTGGTGCTTGATAAGCTGTTTATACAATTAATGAATGCTTAATTCTCGGTATTATATAGCTAAATTCTAAAAATACTAGCACAAGGAAATATCTGTAAAACCTCATTTCCTATGGTTTTAGGTGTGATGATAAATTAAGTATTCAGCTATAGATAAAAAATATAAAGAAGATTTCTTCTGTTTAAAGAACAAGCAAATTCCTTTGGTTTGAACGTTTTTATTAAACATTATTTGTTGTTTCCAGCAATGTTTCCTATAATCAAAAGTAACGATGTAAATGCTTTAACTCATTACTTATCTTTTATCTGCTAAGTCTGAGTTAGATTGATTTTTATAGATGGTTCAATTTGTTAGATTAATCAGCATGATATAAAAGTGTTCGGTTTTTATGTTAACAGGGGAATGTTATGCAACCACAAATGATGGGTGGAATTATACAGGTCAATATTCCTGATAAAGCAACGTTGCAATCAAGTTATATGCCTTTTGTTCAAGGCGGCGGTTTATTTGTTCCAACCAAGCAGGCGGTCAAGATGGGACAGGAGGTATTTGTTCTGGCAACCTTACCAGATCAGGCACAGAAGATTCCGTTGACAGGTAAAGTGATCTGGATTTCTTATAAACAAACACATTTTAAACCACAGGGTTTTGCAATCCAACTGATGGGTGAAAAAGGTGTGTATTATAAAAATGAGGCTGAAAAGTTGCTGGCAGGTTCAAAAGGCCTTGATCGCCCAAGTTACACCATGTAAGCGTTATAGATAGGAAAAAAGAGTGTTTGTTGATACGCATTGCCATTTAACCATGCTGGATTTGACACCTTATCAAGGAGATCTGGATCAGGCACTTGCACAGGCCAGACTCGCGGGTGTGTCAAAATTTATGGGAATTTCAGTTGATCTGGATGACCATATTCAATTGTCACAGATCGCGTCCAGACATGTGGATGTTGGCTATACGGTTGGTGTTCATCCATGTGAGGATGAGCAGACCATGGCACGCGCGACAACAGATTATTTGGTGGAGCTTGCCCAATCTGAAAAAGTCTGGGCTTTGGGTGAAACTGGTCTGGATTACTATCACAGCACTGATTTTATTGCAGCGCAAAAGCAGTGTTTTGCACGGCATATTCAGGCCTCAAAGATTATAAAGAAACCTGTGGTGGTACATACACGTTCGGCTAAGCATGACACGGTTGATATTATAAAGACTGAGCAGTCAACGCATGGAATATTGCATTGTTTTACCGAAGACTGGGAAACTGCGAAAGCTGTTCTGGACTGTGGCTACTACATTTCATTCTCTGGCATTATCTCATTTAAAAATGCACAGGATTTGCGAGATGTCGCTAAACAGGTTCCACTTGACCGTGTACTGATTGAAACAGATAGTCCTTATTTAGCACCTGTACCTTATCGTGGTAAAACCAACGAACCGAAATATGTGCCGTATGTAGCAAAAGCACTCAGTGATGTATATGATAAATCGGTTGAAGAAATTGGCATGATCACTGCCCAAAATTTTGAAAATCTTTTAAATTTGAAATAAACGGTTTTGTTGCGCTAGGAAAAGTTATCACGTGAAAATGGATCGCCAAGCTCAGTTTAGAGCACGAGAAGTCTTGATTTTTCAGATTGCTGAACAACTCTTATTGGAAAATGGTGAAGCAGGTATGACACTTGATGCGCTGGCTGCTGAGCTGGATCTTGCGAAAGGAACTTTATACAAACATTTTCAGAGTAAAGATGAATTGTATATGTTGCTGATTATTCGTAATGAGAAAATGTTGCTGGAAATGATTCAGGATACTGAAAAGACTTTTCCTGAACATCTGGCATTCTTTATGCTGCATCATCTCCATCATCCTGAACGTACCGCCTTATTTCACCAGATTGAAGAACGTCTCTCCACGACTGGGCAAGGGATTCAATTGCTATTCAGCGAATTGTATAGAATTCGCCGTCAACGTTTGCGGATTATTATCCGTATGACAGAAAGCTATCTGGTAGATATCCATAGCAGCATGACCACACGCGATTATTTGGCTTCCATCTGGTCTTTGACTTATGGCGCTGCGGTGATTCTCAACTCAAGTTTTTATCAGCGTTATTTGGGCTCTCGAGATACCTTGCGCGTTGCCTATATTGAGCAGGCTTTGGCGATGCCAAAACAACTTGAACAAGTGGCTGCTTCATAATTGGTCAGGCAAATGAGATCACCCCGCCGATTACAACAGGCATTCACCCTCATTGAAATTATGGTGGTGATTGTGATTATGACCATCATGGCATCCTTGGTAGTGTTAAATATTGGTGGTGTTGATCAGCGCCGTGCCATGCAGGCGAGAGAAATGTTTATTCTCGATTTGAAAAAAATCAATAAGGAAGCAACTGATCAAGCCAAGGTGCTGGCATTAAATACCCAAAATGCAACTGATGTTGCACCCTTTAGCTATAATTTATTTGAATATCATGATCAAAGCCTTGAGCAAATACAACAGGCTAATCGCACTTGGCAACCTTATCCTGAATTTAAACCACGCCAGTTACCTGATCAAGTGTCGTTTAGCATTCAAAGTTTAGATGGCGAGAATTATTCGAAAGCCAAAAATGAAGATTTATTAGGTGGTAAATCACCCCAGTTGATCTGGTTTGGCAATGGCGAGGCCAAACCTGTTCGTATTCAGTTTTATTATGAACAGCAACCCATTGGCCATGAGTTGGAACTCGATCACCTGGGTAAAATAAATGAACAAGATTAAAGCCTTTACCTTACTTGAAGTGATGGTGGCACTTGCTATCTTTGCTGTGGCAGCGATTGCATTAACTAAAATTGCCATGCAATACACGCAGTCAACCTCCAATGCGATTTTGCGGACCAAGGCACAATTTGTTGCCATGAATGAAGTGGCCATGATGGAAATGAATCAGGAATGGTTGGAAGGGACACAGTCCAAACAAGTCACCTCACAGGGAGAAACCTGGCAGATTGATAAAAATGCCCAGGCAACCATTAGTCCCAATATTCAGCGCATCGAATTGCAGGTGAGCCTGTTTAATAGCGAACAAGGTAAAGTTGAAGCAGGGGTCACCAACATGGTTTTTTTTAACTACCCAGCAAAAGCCAAGACATCATGAAATATAAACAGGCATTTACTTTAGTTGAATTGTTGGTTGCGATTGCAATTTTTGCGGTACTTTCAATGCTGGGCTGGAAAGTTTTTGATTATTTATTAAAAGTAAAAGACCGTAATGCGGAACATGAAACATACCTGTTTGAACTACAGGACGCTTATCAGCAAATTTTGAGGGATAGCCTACAAATCATTCCCTTAACGGCCAATGATGGCAGACAATTACAAGCGGCTTTATTGTTAAATGATCGAAGTTTTATGTTTAGTAAGGCTGGTGTCTCAGATCCATTAAAGCAGGGTGTGTCGCCTTATGAACGGATTGAATATCGCTATGATTCTGCACAGAAGAAAGTCTATCGTTTAAAATATGCAAATCTCAATATTCCTAATCGGGTGCAACCGATTTCCAGTACGCTGTTAGAACGGGTGGACCAGTTTAAAATTACCGTTCTCAACCCACAAGAATTGACCCAATGGCCTGAAAATATCAGTGATCCGAATAATGTAACTGAATTAAAAAAACTACCTTTAGGGTTTAAGGTACAGTTGACTGTTGCAGGCACAGATTATGAGTGGATTTATAGTCTACTGAATACCAATAAATTGTCAGAAAATAAAACAGGGCCATGATTGCTATGAAGGATGATTCATCTCAACGTGGTATCGCATTACTCACTATTTTAGTGATGGTGGCCTTAGCCACCATTCTGGCTGCAACCATTGCCAAACGACAGACCAATACCTCTGAAAATACAGGTTATTTGATGCGTCAGGATCAATCCCTGCTTTATGCTAAAAGTGCAGAGGCATTTTTCTCTGAATTGCTGATTCAGGACAGTGATAATGGTAGCAGCATTGATCATTTACAGGAAAACTGGGCGAAACCAATGCCAGCCTTTCCTGTAGAGGATGGTTTTATTTCAGGTCGTTTGCTGGATGAGTCTGGAAAATTCAATTTAAATAATTTGTTAAAAGCTGATGGCAGTGTGGATGACTCTGCAAGACGCTGGTTTGAAAAATTATTGCAACGCGTCGGGTTGCCTGCTGAATTGAGTCAGGCCGTAATTGACTGGCAAGATGCCGATGATGAAACTACGGGGGCGATGGGCGCAGAAAGTAATTATTATCAGGGTTTGGATCCATCCTATTTGGCTTCCAATACCAACTTTCATCAGGTAGAGGAGTTAAAGCTGGTCAGAGGGTTCGAGGGAAAAAATTATGACCTCATTGCTCCTTATGTCACCGCATTGCCAGAAGCCACAAAAATCAATATGAACACGGCGGCTCCCTTATTATTGGCAAGTATTGATCCCAAATTAGATGTAAAAACGCTAGAACAGGAATTGAAAGCCAAACAGGCAGAGTTGACTTATTTCAATAGTGTTGAGGATTTATGGAAACTGAATGCTTTTTCTGGAATAGAACCACAAAACAAGACCGATGCTGCGGCATGGTTAGACAGTAAATCAAATTATTTTACTGCTCAAATTGAAGTGGTTTTAAGTGAACGCAAACGACAGTTTAGCAGTGCTATGATGCGCAAAGACAAGCAGGTAACAGTCTATTCCAGAAGCCTTGCACCGTTTAAGTGATTGAATTTTTTGTAGCTAAAAATTTTAGATTGTAGTAATTTTACTGGAATAAATTTTCGTTTAAAAAGGGAGGAAGAATATAGTTATGAATAATAAGTTAATATATATTGATAAATATTTCCTGTCTATCATAAGCGCATCGCGTCATACTGATTCCTATAAAAAATTCTCTATTTTAGTCACCTTATTTCTCTTTTTTCTGTCGGCTGTATGTCGCCTACAACAGTATTTTGCCGATTTCGTACAATTTCTAAAAAGCAGTATGACTTTGTTCATTGCTGCTGATTCTACACGTCTTTACTATGCTCAAAATTAGGTTTTTTATGAATATCAATCATTTATTTAGTCGGGTAATTATTGCTTTAAGTTTATCCAGTATAACGATATTTAGTCATGCCAATGATGTAGAAATCTCAAATAATACCGTGAATTATATATTGTGGTTTGCTGTTGTATTGGGGATTGCAAGTGGTTTTGGGATGTATCACTGGTTATTTAAAAATTTTAAAACCTATGAAACATTAAAATCTTGGGCTGTGGCTGTTGTTGTAGCAATGGTGATCGCTAGTCTACCGCTCTGGTTTATAGGTGACTTTGCCAAAGTATGTATGCAAACCATTACCGATAGCAATGGATATGTACGTGAGGTTGTGACAGCAGCCGACCAATGTGTATTAAGCCGTGAGGAAGTCTCTGCATGGGGGATTTCCAGTATGATTGCAGGATTTAAAAGTGCCTTGGGATATAACGATAGTTTCTTATCTACAGGTCTAGTTTATTTCTTTTATTATTTTGCAGTTTTTTTCTGGACGAGTGTGATTTATTTGATTGCTCTTTTTACATGGAAAAAGTGGAAATCGTAACTTTTTAAAAATTGGATAAATGGAATAGATAGGATTATAGACATGGCAAGACATAGTTTGGTTGCGGTGGGTGGTAGTGGTCAAAGTGCAGCAATTGCATATTTAAGGTTAGCAACATTAAGTGGTATTCATCCAGGTGATTTACCCAATATTTATGTGGTTGATGCTGATATTAAAGACCGTACAGGTGCAGATGCCAAACCGAGTTTATATAATTCATTAAAAGATCTATTTGATAAACTGACACATGGTGCCGAAAATAAACCCGATTTTAAATTGATTTTTCCTTATGCTCATCAACATGGTGAAGTGCAGGGCGGGACGACATTTGCAGATTATGTTTTAGCTCAAGGAGGAGATAGACAAGAGACGCGTTATGTCATTGATAGTTTGTTTAGTAAAAAAACATCTTCAATGAAAAAACATGACCTGAGTGAGCAGGATGTTCCTTTGTCGAAAGGATTTATGGCTCGTCCCAATGTAGGGGCAACTACTTTTTTTGCCAAGTTACAGCAAGAACAACTAGAGCGTGATTTAGATACTTTAAAAAAGGATGTGACCAATGTCCATGGGCAGAACCATGTGATTGTGGTGATCGGTTCATCATTTGGTGGGACAGGTTCGGGCGCAGCGCCATCACTGGCACAGCAGTTGGTTGATTGGGCAAATGAAAAACAAATGACCCCGAAAGTCGGTTTGTTTATGACTTTGCCGTGGTTTAACCCCAATGCAGCACAAACCAACAGTAATGTCGCACCGACATATGGCAATAGTGAAATTCAGGAAAAAAATACCGCAGGCGGTTTACATTATTATGCAACCTCCGATAGTTTAAAAAAGATTGATGTTTTTATTGCCAATTATGCTGGGCATATTCACCGTCGTAATGATGATTCAAATTCGGAACAACCTGAATATGAGCATGTCTTTAATTTATTATTGGCTGCACAAATTCAGAATTATTTTATTAATAAAGCTCGAGGGGATGATAAGTTTAAGCAGGCTAGTACATATACTTTTTATTTACCACAAAATAGACTTATATTTAATGCGGCGGATAGTGCATTACTGGCTTTTTCGGTGAATGATGGTTTAAAGCAGGATTTAACTACATGGTTACATGAGGCACAAGCCTTACGTTTGGCGCTACGGTATAGTGCCAATTATATGACCAAGGAATTTAAACCAAGTCAGGCAGATAGGCGCAATCCGCCAAAAAGTTTAGTTGAACTTGCATTTAAAGTTGCCGAGCAAGATGGTCGTCCGCAAATGATCATTGAGAAAAAGAAAATGCTGGGATTTTCTTCTAAGAAGGAACCTAATCCTGAAATTTATAATAAAATTGCTGAACAACTACGTATTCGTGAGCAACAACTTGCAACCTCTATCGCATGGACGAATCGCCTAAAAGATAATAGCCCAGAATTGAATATTGATGATGCCAGTATTAATGAAAATAATGAGCGTTGGTTTGCTGAATATGCGGCTTTAAATCAATATCAAAAAGATGGTGTTGAAATTGCAAGTATTCGCTTATTTGAAGAAGCATTAAATGTAAATCCTAATCCTAATATTATTCAGGATTTTGAAACACGTACCAAAAATGGACAGGATGCATATACCGCAGCAGCTGTACAGATTGAAGCTGAACTACGTCGGGTTATCCGTTTACGTGGTGCAAATCCTCGTCGAGATGATGAAAATCCAGCCGCAGGTGCAGGGCAATCGGGAGATACTACAACGGTTTTTTTACCGCTCAATGTCAATGGTCAGTCGGTCAGTCGTTATTTACAACAAATTGATTTGGCTAAATTGGTTGGCGATGTCGGTAAGGATTGGCAAGGTAAAGATATTAAGGTTCAAGATAAAAATCACCCTGCTAGTTTAAGCAATTTAATCCATTCCAGCGTACCGAGTCCGTGGGGAACAGCTTTGCTGGAAGAATGGCAGCAAAAACTTGCCATGGACAGTAAGGATAAAATCCTGCTGGCACAAACAGCTCAACGTTTGGAAGCGATTTTATGGGGGATTTTTAGCAATCGTTTACGAGTGATTCGTATCCCTGCACGCCAAAATGAAAGCTTGCTGGATATGGCACTTAAAGTCCGTAGTTTTGAAGTAAAAGGCAAGGGAGTTGAAAAATATGACTGGTTTACCGTGGCAATTGACCCACAAACTCAGCAAGTCATTGCGGCAAACTATCCAACAGTGGGTTGGTTTACTGCACCAACATTAAGCAATATGGATTGGTGGGATGAACCAAATGAGTTTTTTAAAGGTCATTTTGTTTTACCAACAGAAAATGAACAAAACCTGATTGCTGAATATTATGATACCAAACTGATTAAATCATTTGGTGATTGGTTAAAATCACTCTTGAATATAGGTGATTATCGTTGTACATGGTACCCAGTCATTGAGGAAATTTGTAGAAAACTGGATGAAAAATTGCCAAACAATGCGGTTGCTTTGGCTGTTTCAAACATAGATCAGAATGAATGCTTTATTTTATTGACAACAAGTGGTTGTCAAAATATTGCAATCCAGCGTGTCGAAAAAACCAGTCAAGAGATTCTAAAAGATGCAGTAAGTGGTCATTTATTGGTCTTGGAAAATGAAATTGAAGAAGATGAAAATGGTAATAAATATCAATATCAATATCCAGATAGTCCGTTAAGCATTAAAAAACATGGTGCAACTGCAAAACGTATAGATGAAACACCATTATTATTTGCTGAAAAGCAGGACAAAATAAAATTACGTTATTTGATTACTTTAGATGGTCATCAGTTTATACAGGAAGAAATAGCAACGGTTGTACGTTTACAAGTACAAAATGTCATTTTTCCAAACTTTAAAGCAGAGGGCTGGAAACTATATTTTGCAGGGGCAACGCCAACAGAAAACTATGACCTTTATAATGTAAAATTTCCACAATATGCCTATCATTTGTATGAACATAATGGAAATAAATCGAGTCGAGTACAATATATTCAAAATGGTGAGAAGTTAGCTTTTGAAGAGCAGCAACCCTTACATTTTGATCATAATTATGAATTGTTCGGTCGTCCTGATAAATTGGTACTTTATCAGTATATCAATGGAAAATATCAGGAAGCAGGAATTTTTGATATTCAACTCAGAGATTTACCAAAAGAGTTAAATAGTTCATTTAAACTGGCATTAGATTTTGGAACATCACATTCTTGTGTATTGGCATGGGATGCCAGTAATGATGGAAGTACTGATCTCATTCGTCAAATTGATTTTACCCGTTTAAATGATGAAGATAATTTATTAAAAAAAGTCTTTACCACTGTAAAAGGTGATCAGGTTTTATTTGATGAATTTAACTTTATTGCACCATTTGCTGCAAAAACAAGTCAAGACAGCTTAGATAAAAGTGTTTTACCGACTGAGTTTCGTTATAAAAAACAATTTGAACATGAGCAGCCTGTTGAAAATATAGATCGTGGTATACGTTATCTCACTATTTTACCGATGCACTTTAAAGCTGAATCAGCGCTGAATGCGATTAAAGACAATGGGGCAATTGGTGATTTTAAATGGGGGATTCGAGCTGCAAAAAATATTCGGGAAAGAGTATATGCAGGTAGAGAAAATCTCTTGTCTGACCAGTATGTCAAACAAATACTGCGTATGGCATTGATCTTTTTAAGACATGCAGGTTATACCGACCTAAAAACCTTTAGAGCAACCTATCCAGAAGCTTTTAGCCAAGGCCAGATTCGACGTTTTGCCGAAAAACTAGAGGATATTTTCAAACAGCTTAAAGAAGAAACAGGTGTTTCGATAGGTAATGCTGAGGTGACAGAAGATGCCCTAATTATGATGAAAAATAAAATACAGGGCAAATCTACACCAGTTCGATTAACCCAACATAGTCATGGTTTAGTCAGTGAAGCAATTGCCGCTTTAGAAGCTGCTAAAGAAACGGAAAGCCATGCCTTGAAAGAAAAAGGCTTACAAATCGTTCTAGATATGGGTGGTGGTTCAACTGATGTGGCTGTCTTCCTGCAAAAAGAAAAAGCAGGATTAAGTCATGTTGATGCTGATTTACCTTGGAGAATTACTGATAGTTTACGTTATGCAGGGCATGATGTTTTACAGCTTTTAAGTACGCCAAATGTGATTGGGGAGCTAGATAAAAATAGCAATGACAGCTTGGCTTATCGTGTGGGGGTGTTAAAGCTTGCTATACGAGATAATAAAACTATTAATTCAAAATTGGTGGATGGTTTTATTGATAATAGATTTAAAGATGAAAAACAAGATGCGGAAGCATTTTTTGAAGGTTTATTTGAATATACTCGTCAATTAATTTTATCTTATCAAAATTTAGTTGCACAATATACCGAACAACCTTTGAGCGTAGGAATTGTCTTATTAGGTAATGGCTGGCGATTAGGGCGATTGATTTATACTGAAGCAGAGCAACGTAGTCCGATTGGGGCATTACGCAGCGTCATGCAAGATTATATTGTCAAAGGTCTTGATGGATTAGATGAAAAAAATATAGATATTTTATTTCCAGTGGATAAGAAAGTATCTGTTAAAGAATCTATTTGTCATGGTGCATTACATTATAATCCAAGAAATGATAATTATGTTAGTAATGCACACAATAAACGCTTTAGCTTTGTGGCAACGACACAATTGAGTTATACGCAGGATCATATTGCTGGTTTTCTGGAACAGCAGTCATCTGAGTTTCGAGATAAAAATCGAGATATAGAAATTGTGGAGTTTATAAAATTTCCTGAATATTCAAAATTTAATACTCGCCTAGAGAAAATAAAAGGTTGGGAAGGAAATATTCAGCAGTATATGAAGTCTACATTGAATGAAAGCTTTATGGATCAGTGGCGTAGTGATGAAGAAGATATATTGATTAATCCAATGCGAGATTTCTTGGAAGTGATTTGGAAAAAATATGTGCTGTTTGTAAACAGTGTAGATGAATAACTGAACATTATTGATCAATCCAGATAGCAGAGTTTTATTTTTGCTATCTGGATGTTATCTATTTTAATCAGAAAATTTCTGGAGGAAATCGAATGCTACCATCATTTGGAAATGATAAGTTAAATAAAGATCAGGAACGATATTTTGAATTGTTGAATAAACAAAATCAAATTCTTGAAGATAATGGGCGAAGTATTATTCAACTATTGACTACGCTTGTTCAAAAAATTGATAAAAAAGATCAACAGATAGATAGGTTGATACAAATGCTTGAGCAAACAAATCAGAATACTGAAAGGTTGCCATCTGCATCTCGTATAGATATAGGTCAAAAACCACAAAAAATTGTAGATAAAAATTTATCTAATCAGTCGCAATTAAAAGATGAATTTATTTTAGGGGATTTATCTCATTATGACGCTGATAATAAGAAAGAAAAACCTAAACTAAGTCGGGATGAGCTTGAAAAAGAATTACTAGATAATTTATCAGAATTTATGGGAAATAAATTAAATGATAAGGATTCAAAAAAATTTAGAGAAAGTTTTGATATATGGAATAATCAAGGCTATTTTTCACATATTTCATTACGTGATAGTCATATTGAAAAAGAAAGAGATGAGTATAGTACCGTATTACTATTTTTAAGTTCGGATTTGCAATATTTTAATAATGGAGCAAATGCTTTGCTCTATGTGCGTTCAAATATTCCATTAATAAGTAGTAAAGTAGTGAATTATTTTAGTGATGAAAATAATAACCCTATATTCCAAGATGCAAAAATTGAGCAAACGATTCAACCTGCATATTTAAAATATGAAAATAGTCAAGATATATTGATTAAAAAAGGTAAAGTAAAACTGCATCAAGGGAATTAATATGAATTTTAAACTAAGTTTAGCATTGGTCTTGGCAAGTTTAAGCGGTATCTCTTATGCTGAAAAACTTGCCATTGTCATTGATGATTCAGCAGGCATGTGTGGTTATTTGGATGCACCGATTGAAAGAAATGCCTATAAAAAATCGTTACAAGTGCTATTAAAAGCACGAGACAGTAGCCAGCTTGATGTACAAGCCTATTATTTGAGCAATCTAAATAAAACAATGTCATTGGGTACAACTTTAGATCAGATTATTCGTGCCGATAGTAAAAATTGCCCATTTACAGCGACTACTAGCCCTTTGCATCTTGGCTTAGATGAGAAAAAACTAGGTACAGATGCAATTATTATGGTAACTGATTTACTATTTGATGAGGGGACAACAGGCAGTTCAGATAGTCGTTCAGCTTTTATTAATCATTTTGATCGTCTTGCAACCCAGCAACAAAAAAATGCTCAAACTTGGTTTAATACATCGGCAGGCATTGTTGGGGTTAAATCTGATTTTAAAGGGACATATTATAGCATTCAGGGGCAAGGAAAAGTTGACTTTTCTAAACAGATGACCGAACGTCCATTTTATCTTGTATGGATGTCTAAAACCAATCAGTTTTTCCCTTATCTCAATCAAATGACGTATATATGGAAAACACCCAGTCAAGCAAATAAAAAATTAGCAGTTGAGAGTGTTGCGGCAATTCGTCTATTGCCTATTACGGAATTGGTTGCTGCAAAACAAGGTTTATTTTTAAAACCTATTCGTAATAGTTTGTTAGATAAAAGGTTAGCTACACCGAATATTTATTATGGGGCTAAAAATAATAATCCAAAGATTGAAGATAAAATTCAGTCTTTAGAACAAGGTAAATTAGATAACAGTGGAAAATATCCCATTCCATTAGAATGTTTTAAAACTACGGAACAGCCATTGCAGATTAACTTTAGTGCAAGTTGTGCCAAAGATGGTCGCAATCAATCGGCATTATTTAAGCATAAAAACTTCCCTGATTCAGTGATGTTATCTTACCCACTCGATGCTGTTCGAGGTGTAAAAAGAATATATAGTGTCACAACTTTAGGAAATGGCTTTGGTAATTCAGTCACTGCTTATTATCGTGATAAAAATATATCACAAGTATTTTCGCAGTATAAAGGTCAATATCCTGCTAGTCTGGTTTTACATATTGAGGATTTAAAAACACAGAAGTCTATTTTGTGGAATGCTAAAAATATTAAAGATAAAACTCTAAGTTTAAATGTTTTGGAAAAATATCAAGCCCATTCAACCAGTGAGGCATCTATTTTACCTGTAATTAAAAAGTATTGGTCAGATATTAAAGAACCTTGTTTAGAGAAAACAGCAGATTGTAAAAAGGCTGTATCGGCAACCTATCAATTTGAAGATTTAATTTCCAGTTTAAGAACACGTTTAAATGCGAATCAACGTGCAGCAACCTTATTGAATCAGGCAACACAACCTGTAAAGGTTAAAATTGTCTTAGATGAAAATAGGTAATTAAAACTGAATGAATTATTTTGCAATAGATCTGGGTAGTTATCAGGTCAGGTTGGCACATGACCAAATTTCACTGACAGAACCCATTGTTGTATCTCAACAGTTTTTAACATGGATCTGCTATTATCAACAACAATGGGTGATTGGTGATTGTGTTAAAGACTGTTTGAAAAGTTCTACATATATAGAAATATATTATGATTTTTTACGTGATTTAGAAGATAAAAAATCTGATTCTTTTATATCAAGCTATGAGCTTAATCAAAAAATATTTAAACATATTGTTGAAATCCAACCCTATATTAAAAAAGCAAAAATAATTATTGCGGTTGTTCCTGCCTATTTAACTGAATCAAAAAAACAAGCATTAAACTTGATTGCACAGGATACAGGCATCATTTTAGCTGGGATGATTTCATCTGCTTATGCAAAGGCGTTATATCTAGTTTCCAAAACTGATTTTAAAGTAGGTGATATTTTTGCTGTTTATGAATGGGGTACAAGTCAATTTGAGTTTGCTATTTTTACAGTCACTAAAATTGGGCACGATTGTAGAGTTAATTGTATTGCACAAACTTATTTTGATAGAGGAAGCTATCAATGGAATCAACATTTATGGAATATTGTTGCTAAAAAATATCAGGATAAACGAGGAAAAGCATTAAAAATAAATCAGTTACATATCTTGGACCCACAAATACAGGGGACAAGATTAAGGTTTAATGATTATGCTGACAGAGCAATACAGGTTTGGGGTGGTTTAGTATTTTCTGTGGCGAGAAAAGAATTTGAGCAAAGTATACAAGTTGATATAGATCGAAGTATACAATGCATTCAACAAGCATTGATCGCAGCAAATTTATCTAAACAGCAGATGAACAAGATTTATTTAACAGGTGCGAATAGTCAATCTTCTTTTGTACAAAAAGCACTACAAGCTTATTTTGAGCACCATCAAGTTGTTGCTCCATCTGAGACTGATCTTGCTGCAAAAGGTGCTGTCATTTATGCACAATATCCAGAAGTACAGAAAGAAGCTGTAAAATTAAAAGAAATTCATCAGAAAAATGAAGAAATAATTACAAAAGCAAATGATGGTATTCAAAAAACCAATACGGAAAAACCTAAAATTATTGAGAAATCATTGGTATTTATTGATGATTCCAAAAAATTTAAACCTTTAAAAATTGTTTTCTGGATTTTATGTCTTGCTATTGTCGTAGTGATAATAGGATATGGGCTGCTAAATATTAAAAATAAAAATAATCAAATTGTTTTTTTAGATCAATGTAACCATTTAGGAAATAGTACAGCATCTATTCTGATTGACCAGAATATTAACTTTTCTGCACAACAACGGAAGTATATTGTAGAGCATATATGGGGAGAAATTGATAATAATCAACCAGTAGGTGCGTTAATTGAAATTTATAAAATAAATGAAAATGTAAATCATTTAACGTCCATTAAAATTTGTAAACCTGCTCAAGATTCAATATATTATAAAAACTTTAAACAAAAAATAGAACAAGAAATAGATAAAGTTTTTATTACGCCTCAAACAGCAGAGCGAAATATTGCAGAAAATATTCAGACGATTATGAATAATCGGGAAGTGCAACGTTCGGCATATCGTACTTTAATGGTGTTTTCAGATTTAGCCCAACATTCCCAGTACGCATCTGTAAATGAATGTCAAAATCCTGAATCTACAATTCAGCAATTTAAAATGAATATACAGCGTAAAGCAGCCCGACCAAGATTGAATAATACTCGTATTGAGTTATATGTTACAGAAAATCAGGAAAAATCAATCCAGGAGCAACCTTGTTGGCATCAGTTTTGGCTTTGGTTTTTGGGTGATATTCATGGTGATTCCAAATTAGTGAAACGAAATTTTTAATATATGATTTAAATAAGTTTTTGAGGTTATGTTATGAGTAAACAAGGTTTACCAAAGATCTTTATCCCATTTTTAATTGTCGCGGCGATCATTGTCGTCTTTTGTATTAGTGGTAGTTATTATCTCAACTCCTTGCCTGAATGGATACAAAGTGCATGGTTGTTATTTGCAATCATGATTGGTTCACTTATTGGCTATTTTTTCTATGTAAAAAGCCTGCCTTCTCATGACCAAAATGCAGCCGATAGTGTGTATTATTTTGGTTTTAGTTTAACAATTATTACCTTGGCAACATCATCAATTATTCACTTTGGTGCAGGTTCAGATAATCTTGATAATTTAGGCCTGATATTTTCTCAATTTGGAATTGGCTTGATTGCAACCTGTATTGGTTTAATTTTACGTTTATGGTTAATTGCTGATTTGGAACAACAGGATGATTCATATGATGAAGATGCAGAAGAAAAAGCTCGTTATCAATTGGTTTCTGATTTAAGTAATTTTTCTGGGAAGCTTGAGCAACTTCATACAGATTTATATCAAGATTTACAACAGCAGCAAGCCCAATTTTATCAAAAAACTGTGGATGATTTAAAACGATTGGGTCAGGATGTTATACAAGAAATTCGGGATTGTAGTATTGAGTCAATGAAAATGATTCAGGACCATAAATTGCTCTTGGAGCAGGCACAAATTCATATTGTTGAAGAGGCACTGAATAATTTTAAAAATAGAATAAAAATCGCAGGACAAGAAATGGGAGAAATTCATCAACAGATGAGTCAGCTTGATTTTAAAGTCATTAGCCAAGATACCCAGCAATCTTTAGGCCAATTAAATCATTCAATCCATCAATTTTCGGCAAATACATTACAAAATACGCAAAGACTTGAGCAATCTATGCAGCATTTTGTGGCAGCTACGGATGGGTCAACGATATATTTAAATAAAACACAACAAGATTTTTCAGAGTTTTCACGAATGATGAATCAATATCGTGGTGAAGTCGATGTATTAACACAAGGACTAAAGTTAACTAATTCTGAACTGATTAATCATCATCAGTATTTAGAGCAACATATTCAAGATTTAAATCAGAATCTTAGTCAATATAGTGTTGTATATCAACAATACCATCAGGTATCAACAGACAGTATTCAAAAAGCTCAACAAGCGGTAGATAAAGTTGCACAGGCATTAACTGAAGTTGCTAATAAAGCAGTTGCGACAAAAACTGAAAATCCTAAATCTAAAATAGATAAAGGGATGATGTAATGAAAAAGAGAAAAAATCATAAACGTGAGGATGTTTTATATTTAACTTTAGTAGATTTTTTTCTACAAATGTTATTTTTAATTATGATTGCATTATTGTTTTATATTGCATTTTATAAAAAAGTCACAGCACCTTTACCTCGACCAATTGAAATCCCTGAAAATGCAACTCTCATTGATACAGCATTGAGAGATAAGGCTCTAGATGCACTTGATTTTATTCAAAAAATGGGAGGAAAAAAAGAAATTGAACTTGCTATCCAAAAAATGAAAAAAGGGCAGGGTTTACCCTCTTGTGCTTGGCAAAGTGATACCAATGGGGAACGTATTGCAAAATCAATTGCGACATTTACTGCAACTGATTCAACCATCACTTTACTGAGTTGGACGCCAGAACTTGCTGAATTGCATCGAAATTTAGGTAAAGGTGAACTGAAAGCCAATATGCAATGGAATCTGAAAGGTTTTGTTTGGGCGTGGAATGGTGTATTGGCAAAATACCCAAAATGCCGTTACACCGTGACCTTAATTGAGCGTACAGGTTTGGTTCGACCACGTGACCACGTACAGTCTGTGTTTTATGCACGAATTCGTCGTTGATTAAACTTTGGGGAATAAAGGTGAATTCATCAGAAAAGACTTGGCAGGCATTGGATAGTGCATTAGCCAATTATGAAAAGGTCAGTGTCCAACAAATTATGTTGCGTATTGAGGAAAAACGGGATTTAGATGCTGAAACATCCATGGCTATTGTTGCTGTAAATTCAGCTTTCGTTAAAAATGATGATATTGTTCCTCCATTGATCAAAGATGAAGAAAAAGGTACTCCATCTCCGTCCAAAGCTGGCAAAACAGGCTTAAGTCGGCAGATCATTTATGTGGTTTTAGGTTTGCTACTCTGTTTGATGCCCATCATGTCCAGATAATGTCGTTGATCAACTTTGTCTGATGGGTACTTATTGATTGACATCTTAACCAATGATTCGATGCTATGTAAGTTTTTTGAACAGGATTTATTTTAGCTGGCATGACAAATTTTAAGATCCTCTCACAATGCTTGGTTTTTTGCTTTATAATAAAATCCGTTTTGCAGAATAAGATCAGCTTGGTGCATGTTAATTCGTAAATTATTTAAGTTTGAAAATGCTCATATTGTGCGTAACTGTACATCGGACCGTTGTAAGCGTTCGATTCATGGGCACAGCTATAAAGTTGAATTACTGTTAAAAGCCTCAAAGCTGGATCATGGACAAATGGTTTATGATTTTGGGTTGTTAAAAGGTATGATTAAGGAGCTTTTTGACAGTTTTGATCATGCCATTTGCTATTGGCAAAAAGATGACCCTGAATATATCGCCGCATGTCAAACATTTAGTGCGCGGTGGATTGCGTTACCTGTTTCGCCATCTGCTGAGCAATTTTCACGGATTTTCTTTTATCTGGCACAGCAGGTGCTTCATTCAACCACTACCCAAAATGGTGAGGGTGATGTAGAGGTTTATTCGGTGATTGTGCATGAAACGGATACAGGTTATGCACAAAGTTTCATAGAAGATATTGAAAACGAACAAATGGGTATCTTAAATTTAGACCAGATTATTTTTTCAGAACAGGTACAGGCGGAATGGAGTGATCCTCAAATGTATGAGAATCTGAAAAAAGGAATAAGATTCCAGAATCCAAACGTAGAACTACAAGTCAATATTTGAGTGGTCTGTTACTTTACAACAAATAAATTTATTGCAGGGAATGTTGATGCAATTTACTGAACAACAGCAGGAAAAACTTAATAAAGTTCAGTTGGATGAGTCATGGAAAATCTCTTTGTCAGAATTTCTACTCAGTCAGAAGATGGATCATTTAAGAGAGTTTCTACAGCAACAGATCCTTGCTCAGAAAACAATTTATCCGCCTAGCAAGCAAATTTTCAATGCATTAAATACAACCCCGTTACAGGATGTAAAGGTCGTGATATTGGGTCAAGATCCATATCATGGCCCAAATCAAGCCAATGGTCTAAGCTTTTCTGTACAAAGAGGGGTTGCATTACCTCCATCTTTGCGTAATATTTTTCATGAATTACATACTGATCTCACAGTGCCGATTTCCCGTCATGGGGATTTAAGTAAATGGGCTGCTCAAGGGGTATTGCTATTAAACAGTGTACTTACCGTCGCGGCAGGGCAACCGACATCGCACCAGAAACAGGGATGGGAAGAGTTTACCGATGCTGTCATTGATGTGTTGAATGAACAGCGGGAGCATGTGGTCTTTATTTTGTGGGGTGCGTATGCACAACGTAAAGGACAGCGCATTGATCGAAATAAACATCTAGTGTTAACAGCTGCACATCCCTCACCTTTGTCTGCAAACCGAGGTGGTTTTTTTGGCTGTAAAGTATTTTCTAAAACAAATCATTATTTGAAACAACATGGCATTGAGCCAATAGACTGGCAACTGGACGCATAATGACTTCTCCCGATTTAAATAGTTATCACCCAGATTTAATTATCGAAAACGCTAAAAATGGTTGGCGTATTGTTCGTTTAAACCGACCAAAATCTTTACATGCACTTGATGAGTCAATTGTGAGTGCTTTATTGAAAGTATTTGAATATTTTCATGAAGATGACAGTGTTAAAGCAATCTGGTTTGATTCAACCACACCAAAAGCCTTTTGCGCGGGTGGTGATGTTCGTAAACTCCGTCAACTTGTCATTAATAATGAAGTAGATACGGCAAATAAATTTTTTGAACAAGAATATGCGCTTGATTTATTGCTTCATAACTATGCTAAGCCAATCGTAGTTTGGGGTGAAGGTTATGTCATGGGTGGTGGTTTAGGACTATTCATGGCCGCGCCTTTCCGTCTAGTCACACCTTATTCACGTCTTGCAATGCCTGAAATCAATATTGGTCTCTATCCTGATGTAGGGGGAAGTCGTTTTCTTGCAGATCGTGGTCAAATTGGGCTGTTTACAGGTTTAACGGGTTCAATTATGACTGCAGCTGGTGCTTTTAGCATTGGTTGGGCAACTCATATTTGTGAAGCACAGCGAGATAATGTTCTTCAAAAAGTTTTGAATGTGGATTGGAATCACTATCCTGCGGGTGCTTTCCGTGCCATTGATGATACTTTAAATAGTCTACATCGTCCTGTAGCGGCAGGTCCTCTGCAAAACTCAATCGATGTGATTCATAGTGTTTGCCGTGGTCAAAGTTTTGAGTATGACTATCAAGCGATTATTGGTCTGAGTGATGCAAGTAGTGACTGGTTACGTCAGGCAAGTGAGAATCTGCAAAAAGGTTCTCCAAGTACTGCTGCGATTACATGGTTGCTATGGCAATGGGGCAAGCAAGGGCATGCCTGGGATGAAGTTTTTGCATTAGAATCACAAATCTCTGACTGGAAAATTCGGCATCCCGATTTTGTCGAGGGTGTCCGTGCACGTTTAGTTGATAAGGACTTATCACCAGAATGGAAAGCAGCCGAGAAAATCACATTACAAGATATTTTATCTCACTGCCCTCCAGTGACCACGATTGATAGCTGGAATACATTATTAAGACAATATGGTGTGATTGTTTAACCCTATATGAGTTCAACTGAAACGAATGATGAATACTGGATGCAGTTTGCTTATGAGCAGGCTAACCTAGCCGCATCACAGGACGAAATTCCAGTTGGGGCTGTAATTGTAAGCCAGAATAAGGTGATTGGTTCGGGTTATAATGCACCAATCAAGCTTTCTGATCCAACTGCACATGCTGAAATCCAGGCACTTCGTTCCGCCTGTCAGGCTATAGATAATTACCGTTTGCCAGATGATGCCACACTTTATGTGACGCTTGAACCTTGTACGATGTGTGTTGGTGCACTCATTCATGCCCGTATCAAAAAAGTAGTGTTTGCTACAACAGAGCCTAAAGCTGGTTCGTTGGTCAGTGCAAGACAGCTACTTGAAAGCGGCTATTACAATCATAAATTTACTTTTGAACAGGGATGCATGCAGGCACAGTGTTCATCCCAGTTAAGTGAGTTTTTTAAGCGTAGACGTGATGAAAAGAGAAAAATCCATTCGTCAAAAACGTCCTTAAATGATTCATAATGCTCTTGTAGTTGTGGCAAACTAGGCCCTCCCATGATTTTGGTTAGATCAAAAAGGCGAAGCTATGCGTAATGCAATCACCATACAAAAAGAATTCAATGCACCCATCTCTGATGTTTTTGATTTATTGTCAAAACATGCAACCTACAACAAGGCGTTTGCACCTTTACAGGTGGTGCGGGTAAAGGATTCTGCTGACCCTCAACGTCCTGATGGCATCGGCTCAATTCGTCGTATGGGTTTTGGACCAGTGAAGCCTCTTCAAGAAGAAATTACTTTGTTGGAAGAGAATAAGCGTATTGAATACAAGTTAATTAATAATCCACTAGTAAAACATCATTTGGGACAAATTGATTTTAGGGAAATTACACCCTACATCACTTTGGTGACCTATAAGATCGAATTTACCGCAAAAGCACCTTTTGTAAGTAAATTAGTTCTTGCACAACTCAAGGCAGCGATTACACTAGGTTTTTCAAAATTAGCAAAATCAGTTGCTTCATAAGAGACAGGAATGACAGTTCAAATTATTACGATTGATGGTCCAAGCGGATCTGGTAAGGGAACATTAGCCGCGAAAATAGCGGCTCATTATCATTTTAATTTATTGGATTCTGGTGCGCTTTATCGTTTACTTGGGCTGTCATTGTTTCAAAAGGGCTTGTTGAACCAAATTGAAGCAAAGCTAGATCAATGCATTGATTATGCAATTCATTTGGATATTGAATTTAAATCAAATGAGACCGCTACGCAGGTGTTGCTTGAGGGGAGAGATGTCACCAATACCATTCGAACAGAGCAGGTCGGTGAGTATGCTTCTAAAGTGGCAACTGTGCCAGAATTAAGAAAGGCATTATTTGAACGTCAACGTGCATTTATCCAGCATCCAGGACTGGTTGCTGATGGTCGTGACATGGCAACCTCCATTTTTCCTGAAGCGCAAGCCAAGTTATACCTTACAGCATCAGCTGAATCGCGTGCTGAGCGACGTGTAAAACAGTTGCAGGGTATGGGGCTTGATGCTAAAATAAGCGACATTTTATCTAACATACAGGCTAGAGATAAAAGAGATATGGAGCGTGAAGTCGCTCCGCTCAAGCCAGCGGAAGACGCCTATATCATTGATAGCTCTACAATAGGCATTGATGAGGTCTTTAAGCTCATGGTTGATTATATCGATAGTCGTATATAAATAGATATTCAATGAATTTTCAGTTGAAGCATGGTCTGGTCAGATTTTTATGGCTATGTAACAACTTAACTAAACCGATCTTGTCTGATCCAAGACCGTTGAATTTTTTAGGTATATCATGACCGAATCTTTTGCAGCCCTCTTTGAAGAAAGCGAATCAACCCTTAATATTGACAAAGGTGCCGTAATTAAAGGTATCGTTGTTAGTATCGACTCTGACTGGGTAACTGTTGACACTGGCCTTAAATCTGAAGGTGTTGTTGACCGTGCTGAGTTTTTAAATGAACAACGTGAACTTGAAGTTCAGGTTGGTGATGAAGTTGATGTTGTTGTTGAAGCGCTTGACAACGGTATGGGTCAAACAGTTTTATCACGTGAAAAAGCGAAACGTGCTGAAACCTGGACTAAACTTGAAAAAATCTTTGAAGATGGCGAAATCGTTACTGGTGTTATCTCTGGTAAGGTTAAAGGTGGTTTCACTGTTGACATCGGTCCTGTACGTGCATTCCTGCCAGGTTCTTTGGTTGACACTCGTCCGATTCGCGACACAACTCACCTTGAAGGTAAAGAGTTGGAGTTCAAGGTTATCAAGCTTGATGCCAAACGCAATAACGTTGTGGTTTCTCGTCGTGCCGTAATGGAAGCTGAATCTTCAGCTGACCGTGAAGCATTGCTTGCTCAGCTTGAAGAAGGTCAAACTGTTACTGGTACAATCAAGAACCTTACAGATTACGGTGCATTCGTTGATCTTGGTGGTATTGATGGTCTTCTGCATATCACAGATATGGCTTGGAAACGTATCAAGCATCCATCAGAAGTGGTTGAAGTGGGTCAGGAAGTTACTGTTAAAGTACTTAAGTTTGACAAAGAGCGTAACCGCGTATCTTTAGGTCTTAAGCAATTAGGCGAAGATCCATGGTTGGCGATCATGAACCGTTATCCTAAAGGTTCTATCGTTAAAGCTCGCGTAACGAACTTAACTGACTACGGCTGTTTCGCAGAAATCGCTGAAGGCGTTGAAGGTTTAGTACACGTTTCTGAAATGGACCACACTAACAAAAACATCCACCCATCTAAAGTTGTTCAGATTGGTGATGAAGTTGACGTTATGGTTCTTGAAGTTGACGAAGAGCGTCGTCGTATTTCTCTTGGTATCAAACAAACTCGTGCTAACCCATGGGAAGAGTTTGCTAAGAACCACGACAAAGGTGAAAAAGTTTCAGGTACAATTAAGTCAATCACTGACTTCGGTATCTTCATCGGTTTACCAGGCGGTATCGATGGTCTAGTTCACTTGTCTGACATTTCTTGGAACGAGCAAGGCGAAGAAGCAATTCGTCGTTACAAGAAAGGTGACACAGTTGAAGCGGTTATCTTGTCTGTTGACGCTGAAGGCAACCGTATCAGCCTTGGTATCAAGCAATTGAACAGCGACCCATTCAATGACTTCTTGGCTGCGAATGAGCGCGGTGCCTTGGTTAAAGGTACTGTAACTGCTGTTGATGCGAAAGGTGCTACAGTTAAATTGGCTGATGACATCGAAGCAACACTTAAAGCTTCTGAAATCAACCGTGACCGCGTTGAAGATGCAACCAAGTTCCTAGAAGTTGGTCAGGAAGTTGAAGCGAAGATCATCAACGTTGATCGCAAGTCTCGTTCAATCAACTTGTCTATCAAAGCGAAAGACGAAGCTGAAGAGAAAGAAGCTGTAAACAATGCTCGTCAAGCTGCTGCTACACAAGTTGCTGACAGCAATGGTCCTAAGACTATTGGTGACTTAATTAAAGCTCAAATGAAGTAATTTGTTAAAAAGTACGTTTCTTGTAACAGAGAAGTACTTTTTTATACAAAAATACTGTAAACGGTAGCGTAGTATTGATGTACTGCGCTACCGTTTTGTATTTAAACAGGTTATTATTAAAAACATTAAAAAGTAGCAATAATTAAAGAGGTCATCAATGACTACTGAAGCACTTAATAAATCTGATTTGATTGAACGGATTGCACTTAAAAACCCACACTTGGCTGAACCTTTAGTTGAAGATGCAGTTAAGATCATGATTGACCAAATGATTGAAGCGCTTTCAAATGGTGATCGTATCGAAATTCGTGGTTTTGGCAGTTTTGCATTGCATCATCGTGAACCACGTTTAGGACGTAACCCTAAAACAGGTAAGGCTGTTGATGTTGCGGCGAAAGCCGTTCCTCACTTTAAACCAGGTAAAGCACTTCGTGATGCGGTAAACGAATCTGCTGAATAATATTCGAGGTGTGTATGCGTTATATATTAATTGCATTACTTATTGCTATATTTGGTTATTCGCTTGCCTTGGTTTTGCAGAACCCAGCAGAGTTGGAGGTAAACTTATTGTTTACCCAAGTCCCTGCGATGCGTTTAGGTCTATTGCTTCTATTAACATTGGCATTAGGCATTGTTGTTGGTCTACTTCTTGGTGTCCAGGTATTTAGGGTTTTCCAAACCAATTGGGAAATTAAACGTTTACGTAAAGACATTGATCATCTGAGAAAAGAACAAATTCAGGTGGCTCAACAAGCTGCTGCTCAGGCTGCTGCAAGTACAAGACATGAAAAAACTGTGCTGGATATTCACACAGAAAATAAAAGCCCATTATAATATGGGCTTTATTTTTATTGGGAAGAAAAGCTCTTGAGTATCATTGTTGCCTTGGATGCAAAAAGCGAATACGACGCTCTGACAATTGTGGAACAACTTGATCCTACTCTATGTCGTGTCAAAGTAGGCAAAGAGCTTTTTACTCATGAAGGTCCATCTGTTGTTAAAAACTTAAAGAACAAGGGTTTTGAAGTTTTTTTGGATTTAAAATTCCATGATATTCCGAATACCACCGCTCAGGCGGTTTGTGCGGCGGCTGATCTAGGTGTTTGGATGGTCAATGTACATGCATCTGGTGGTCGCAAGATGATGGAAACCTGTGTTGAGCGTTTGCAAGCAGGAAATTATCAAACACAATTGATTGCAGTGACTGTTTTAACGTCAATGGGACGTGAAGATTTGCGTGATATTGGTTTGGATATCGAACCTGTAGAGCAAGTTAAACGCTTGGCCAAGCTCACTCAAGAGAGTGGCCTGGATGGTGTAGTATGTTCGGCACAGGAAGCAAAAATTCTTCGTGAAATGTTAGGGGCAGATTTTGCATTGGTAACACCTGGTATTCGTCCTGAGGGTTCGAATGCAGATGACCAGAAACGTATTGTGACACCTAAACAGGCAATGCAAGATGGTTCAACCCATTTGGTCATTGGCCGTCCAATTACCAAGGCAGAAAACCCAACTGAGATGCTCAAGTCTATTTTAGCTTCGATTTGAATCAATAGATCTTCATGTAAGGGCGAACTTGTGTTTGCCTTTTATATTGATTTGATCAATTCAACTGACATTCATTAGAATTTCAGATTTAAAAACAGAGTTATCAATAGGGGGGAGTAGCGAAAGAATTAATCCGCTCATCATGGCATGAGGTACATAATACGTACCACATGATTGCTTCACCATTGCCAGGGTAACATCCATTGAAGTTGCTTAATTTTTTATTTTATCCCAGTATATGATTCATCCATTATGCCCAGAAAAGTGCTATACAAAATATCAGCAGATAGATATGGAGGAGGGACTAAATGCAAGTTAAATCTATATTTTTCTTTTTATGCTGTAGTGTGGGTTCACTTGCTTGTACCCCAGTTGTACAGGAGCCAAAAAAGATTTCAGTAGATCCAGAGAAAATATTAACTTCATATTTTTGGCAATATCAACCCCCGAATGAGAATCCTCCAATTAAATTAAACTTTGAAAATAATAGTGTTGGGGTGAATACAGGGTGTAATGCTGGTGGTGCGCCTTATAAAATTCAGGGGAAAAAATTAATTGCGACAGAAAGTTTTGTGCTAACCGCTAGGGGATGTCCTGATGAATTAGCAAAACAAGAAGTATTAGCGACAAATTTATTTGATCAAGACAAGCAGGCTATATTTACCTTGGATTCAACCAATATTGCTCAACCAACCTTAACATTTAAAATGTTAGATAGTCAGCAGTATTCATTTGTAGGAAAAATGACACCTGAAACAAAATATCAGTCTAAACCTGAAATTTTAACATTTGAGGTTTTTCCTCATTTCGTATCTTGTGAAAATAACAGTGCAGCTTCCGAACGACCACAATGCTTAAAGATTCGTGAAATTAAAGAGGTCGGATTATGGGAGAATCGGGAAAAAGGACAGTGGCAAATTATTAAACAAGATCAAATTGAAGATTATCAGCATATTGAAAATACGTATGCCATGATTTTAGTGAAACGTTTTCCACTAAAAGATCACAAGCGTCCGTATGTGGATGTTTATTACACCACACCAATGTCAGGTAATGGCGATTATTACGAACCTTAAAACAATAAACGAGAGGATCATAAATTATCCTCTCGTTTATCATTACAATTTAAGCGACTTGTTTTTTTGATTGCTTAGCGTCATTACTCATAAAATTATAATCAGCAACATTCGCTTTACGCGTTTCTAACCAGTATTTCCAGGTATAAGTTGGCCATAGAGAGAAGTTCTTGCCATCAGCCGCCTGATACCAACTGCTACAGCCACCTGCTTGCCATACCGTACCTTTAAGCTGTTCCTGTACACGTTCGTTGAACTGATCTTGTGCATCATGCTTGATTTCAATCGCCTGAGTAGCTGTTTTATCCACGGTCTGGATCAACTGTAGAATATAGTTCACTTGTGATTCAATCATGAAAATCACAGAGTTATGCCCTAAGATTGTGTTAGGACCAAGTAGCTGGAACAGGTTCGGGAAGTTCTTGGTGACAATGCCATAATAACTCTCAGCGCCATCTTTCCATGCCTGTTTCAGCTCAATGCCATTACGACCGACACAATCAAAATGCTTTAAGTAGATACGTGGATCGGTAATAAAACCTGTACCATAAATCAGGCAGTCAATCTGACGTTCTTTACCATCTTTGGTGATGATGCCATTTGCAGTAATTTCCTGAATAGCATCTGTAACCAGTTCAACGTTTTTACGGTTAAAGGTTGGAAAGTATTTGTTGGAAATCAAAATACGCTTACAACCCATGACGAAATCAGGAGTTAGTTTCTTGGCGAGTTCTTTATCTTTCACCTGAAAACGAATAAAGGCTTCTGCAAGCTTTTGACCATATTTCATGATCTGAGGTTGTACAATCGGCACGACACGAGACTCATTGGTCCAGTACAAGCGGGTACGATGGATTTGGCGATAAATATTCGATGCCTTGAACAAAGTCTTGCTGAGTTGTGAATATTTACGTTCATCACGTGGGATGACCCATGCTGCAGTACGCTGAAACACATAAAGCTGTTTTACTTCGGGTGCAATTTCAGGAATATACTGAATGGCACTGCCACCTGTACCAATAGAGGCAACAGATTTACCACTTAAATCATAATCGTGTTCCCATTTTGAAGAATGGAAGACTTTGCCTTTGAATTTCTCAATCCCTTTAATGTGTGGAATTTGGGGAACATGCAGTGGACCAGAAGCAAAAATAACAAATTGTGCTTCAAGTGTTGGCTGGTCTTTAAATTCTACAGTCCAGACATTGCGGTTTTCATCAAACTGAGCATGAGTCACTTCATGATTAAATTTACAATAATCTTTTAATTTATATTGTTCAGTAATGTCCTGAATATAAGTAAAAATTTCATCTGCTTCTGCGTAACGTTTGGACCAGTCGGTTTTAGGTGCAAATGAAAGGGAATACATATGCGATTGAACGTCACATGCTGCGCCTGGATACTGGTTTTCTCGCCATGTGCCACCCACATCATTGGTCTTTTCCAAAATCACAAAATCATTGATTTGACTTTGTAATAGTCGAATAGCCATTGCCAAACCACCAAAACCTGCACCAATAATGGCAACTTTGGTTTTTTGAATTGCATCCTTGTTCGCATTACGCATAGCCCATCCCCTACACAGCTAAATTTTGTGCAAGTTTAAAGGTTTTATCGAGATTAAATATGATTGTATAGACGCAGAACTTGATCATTTCGGCAATTCATTTACATGCTTTTTTATAGTACAACATTAAAGTCTTGAGAATTGCATTTGGAATTATGAAGAGATCTATCCTCGGATTAATGTATTTGATTCAAGGCATGCGTCATCTCCGAGCACAATGTGAAATCTCAGGTACCTATAAGTTTTTACAAGATATTTTTAAAATGATGGGGCTGGAAATTCCTCACATTCAAATTGAATTACCATTTAAAAGGCCAAAAGACTTGGCATTGATGGCTGCCTATCAGGACTATTATGGGCAGGATGTCAAATTTGATTGTGATCAGGCGGCATTCATTCTGGACGATATTCAAATCCTGCAAATTAAAGTCCCCTCCGCAGATACATTGATCTATCGGGTGTATGAGGAAAAATGCCTACAGGATTTAGCAAAGCTGGAGAAGAATGAAAGCCTCAAGCTGACCGTTGTCGAATATGTTGAAGATTATCTGGAACTGCAGAATGGCGTGATTCCAACCATGACGGAAACAGCCTGTGCATTGAACATGCCTGAACGAACTTTAAGGCACCAATTACAGCAAATGCAGACCAGCTATAAGGAAATTCGGGAAAGGCTCATCAAGCAAAAGACATTAAAATTCATTGAAAACAGTTCGTATTCGATTGAGCAAGTGGCCGAAATGTTGGGATATTCTGAACCTGCAGCATTTAATCATGCCTTTAAAAGATGGTTTGGACAAAGCCCTAGACAATATCATCGAAATAGCTAAATAATTAAAAATGGTAGATTATGATGTTTAAACAGCATGATAATTAAGCCTAAAATCTAATGCCTTTGAACTCAATGTTCGATATAATTTTCACCAATTAAAATTGCAATAAGTCCTTATGTCAAATTCTAAACCAGACTCACATAGCACTGCATTTATTCCTACATCACCTGCCGAGCGTTATAGTCAAGCACTTGAGTCAGGTCAGTTTATGCCTGATGAAGCTCAGGCTCAGGCAGTGCAAGAGTTAGATCGAGTATGGAAAGAATTACTCACGCGTTATAAAGCTTCCAAGAAAGCATTTCGACGTTTCCGTCGTCAGACCTATCCAAAAGGGGTTTATATGTGGGGCGGTGTAGGCCGTGGCAAGACTTGGTTAATGGACCAGTTTTATGATGCTGTCCCGTTCCGCCGCAAGACCCGTATGCATTTTCATCACTTTATGCAGCACGTCCATAAAGAATTAAACAAGCTTTCAGGCCAGCGTAATCCTCTGGATGCAGTGGCCGATCAAATTTATAAAAATGCAGTTGTGATTTGTTTTGACGAGTTCTTTGTGTCGAACGTGACAGATGCAATGATTCTTAGTGATTTATTCCAGAAACTATTTGAGCGTGGCATTACCCTGATTGCAACATCAAACATTGCGCCAGAGGGTTTATATAAAAACGGGATTCACCGTGACCGTTTTATGCCCACGATTACACTGGTACAGAAAAACTGTGTGGTTTTAAATGTTGATGCAGGCATTGATTACCGTTTACGAGTTTTGAAACAGGCACAGTTGTTTAAATATCCATTAAGCAGTGATGCCCAGTCATGGATGCTTGAACGTTTCCAATCGCTTACACATACTCAAACCAAGTCGAATACACCCATCATGATTAACAATCGTGTGGTAGAGACGCTGGGGCATACCGAAGATGTATTGTGGTGTGAATTCTCTGAATTATGCTTTAAGCCACGTAGTCCAGCAGACTTTATTGAAATTGCCAATATTTACAATACTGTATTGGTCAGCAATATTCCGAATTTGACCGATTTCCTGTCAGAAGGAACCCGACGTTTTATTTATCTGGTCGATGAGTTCTATGACCGTGGTGTCAAGCTGTTGCTGACTTCTGAAGACTCGATTATTGAGCTGTATGAAGGTCAGAAACTGGCATTTGAAATTGAACGGACACGTTCACGCTTGCTGGAAATGCAGTCGGATGACTATCTGCATTCCGAACATCGACAGATACAGGTTGCAAAAACCTCATAAATTTACAAAGGCATTCTTCGGAATGTCTTTTTTATAAATTTAGAGGGAGAAAGCTTTATTCTTGTTTGAATTTTGCTATAAATAAAGTCGTTTAAAAATGTGAGGACATTGCAGGCCTAAACTGTAAGTACCCAGGAATTTGATTTTTTGATAAAGAGATAAAATTGCGCTTGTCAATACGTCTTATAGAGAAAATGCTTACTATTTAGGAATGTGATATTACTATTCAGGCTGGTATAAATCGGTATACTAGGAATCTTGTTATAAAAAGTTAGCACCATCAGGAAAGACAATGACTGTACGTATTCAACAAGGCAAGCTAGCGATTGCTAAAGAACTTTACGATTTCATCGAAAATGAAGCTTTACCAGGATCTGGTTTAGATAGTGAAACTTACTGGAAAAACTTCGAGCAAGTCGTTGTCGATCTTAGCCCAAAAAACAAGGCATTATTGGCTAAGCGTGATGAACTACAAGCCAAGATTGATGAATGGCACCGCAATAATAAATTTGAATTGAATGCCTATAAAGCATTCCTGACTGAAATTGGTTATCTGGAACCAGAAGTTGCTGACTTTAAAGTTACAACTGAAAATGTAGATGAAGAAATTGCTTTATTGGCAGGTCCACAGCTAGTTGTACCAGTACGTAATGCACGTTATTGCTTAAACGCAGCCAATGCACGTTGGGGTTCTTTGTACGATGCACTGTATGGTACAGATGTAATTTCTGAAGAAAATGGTGCGGAAAAAGGTAAAGGCTATAACCCAGTTCGTGGTGACAAGGTTATTGCATTCGCTAAAGATTTCTTAAACCAGACTTTCCCGTTGGCACAAGGCTCACACGCTGATGCAACTCAATATGCGGTTGATCACAATCGTTTAGTTGTAACTTTAAAAGATGGTTCAACAACCTCTTTGGCTCATGAAGCTCAATTTGTTGGCTTTAATGGTGAAGCTGCAAACCCAACTGAAATCGTTTTATTAAATAACGGTCTGCACGTTATCATTGATATTGATGCAAATAGCCCAATTGGTCAAACCGATGCTGCTGGTGTAAAAGATTTAACGCTTGAAGCGGCAATCACAACCATTCAGGATTTGGAAGATTCTGTTGCGGCTGTTGACGCAGAAGAGAAAGTTGAAGGCTACCGTAACTGGTTAGGTTTAATGAAAGGTGATTTGCAGGAGTCAATCGAGAAAAATGGTAAAACCATTACTCGTTCTCTAAACAAAGATCGTACAATTCAGAACTTAATCGGTGGTACTACAACGTTACATGGTCGTTCATTGATGCTTCTTCGTAATGTTGGTCATTTGATGACTAACCCAGCGATCCTTGTAGAAGGTGAAGAAGTATTTGAAGGTATTATGGATGCATTAGTTACTCCATTACTTACAATTTCAGATATTCGTGGCGAAAACGAAAATAAGAACTCTCGTAAAGGTTCTATGTATATCGTTAAACCAAAAATGCATGGTCCAGAAGAAGTTGCATTTGCAGTTGAATTATTTGAACGTGCAGAACAGGCACTTGGCTTACCTGCGAAAACACTCAAAATCGGTATCATGGATGAAGAACGTCGTACTTCAGTTAATTTGAAAAACTGTATTGCTGCTGCAAAAGACCGTACGATTTTCATTAACACTGGTTTTATGGATCGTACGGGTGATGAAATCCATACCTCTATGGAAGCAGCGCCAATGGTCCGTAAAGAAGCGGTTAAAGCTCAGAAATGGATTGCTTCTTACGAAAATCGTAACGTTGCGATTGGTTTGGCATGTGGCCTAAAAGGTAAGGCACAAATTGGTAAAGGCATGTGGCCAAAACCAGACAGCATGAAAGATATGTTGGCGACTAAAACTGCACATCCAAATGCAGGTGCATCTTGTGCATGGGTTCCATCTCCAACAGGTGCGGTACTTCATGCATTGCATTACCATCAAATCAACGTGAAAGCACGTCAGGATGAGTTGGCTAATGAAGATATGTTGTCTCTGGATGACTTGTTAACACCTCCTTTTGCTCCAGAAACCAACTGGACTGCTGAAGAAATTAACAACGAACTTGAAAATAACTGTCAAGGTATTCTGGGTTATGTCGTTCGTTGGGTTGATCTAGGTGTAGGTTGTTCTAAGGTTCCAGACATCAACAACGTTGGTTTGATGGAAGACCGTGCAACATTACGTATTTCCTCTCAACATGTTGCGAACTGGTTACGTCACGGGATTGTAACACGCGAACAGGTTGAAGAAGTGTTGAAGCGCATGGCAGTGATTGTTGATCAGCAAAATGCCAATGATCCACTTTATACACCAATGGCACCTAAGTTTGATGGTATTGCATTCCAGGCAGCTTCTGACCTGATCTTCAAAGGCGCTGAGCAACCATCGGGTTATACAGAGCCATTGTTACATGCTGCACGTTTAAAACTTAAAGGTTATACAGGTGATTAATTTCTTCTAAACTGAAAAGCCTCCTCGGAGGCTTTTTTTATAACCTCGTTTTCTTAAAATATGTAAAATATTGCTTATCACAGTATTGTTAGTCATTTTATGTGCGTGAATTTCAAAATTTAATAAATGTTCTATCATTGAAGCTAAAAAACGTGATTTGCAATTTTTGAGTAAGCTAAATTAAACAGATTGTTGGTTTATTTTTTCAAAAATATCAATTAAAAAATATAGAAATTAAGATGTTAGCGCATAAAAAAGCAAAGCCGAGGCTTTGCTTTTTTATCAACAAAACTTAGATTTTGCTAATTAGATCATTAATTTGTTTCGCTTGTTCAGCTGCATTACCTGTATATGTAGCAGGTGTAAGCTCTGCTAAACGAGCACGTTCATCAGCTGGAACTTGAAGAAGTTCATCACCATTAACGAAGTTCACCATCATTTCACGTGTCATTGCTTGACCACGAGTCAATGCTTTTAGTTTTTCGTAAGGTTTTTCAACATTGTAACGGCGCATTACTGTTTGGATCGGTTCTGCAAGAACCTCTTGTGCTTGGTCTAAATCTTCATTTAAACGGTTCGCATTCAACTCAAGTTTACCAATACCTTTTAAGCAAGCATCAAAAGCAATCAAGCTTTGTGCAAAACCAACCCCCATGTTACGAAGAACAGTTGAGTCAGTTAAGTCTCGCTGCCAACGAGAAACAGGAAGTTTTTCACCAAGATGACCCAATACCGCATTTGCGATACCTAAGTTACCTTCAGAATTTTCGAAGTCAATTGGGTTTACTTTATGAGGCATGGGACGTAATGCATCGAACAATTCAGCCATATAGTCATGTGGCTCAATTTGTGTGGTGTATGGGTTAAATGCTAAACCTAAAGATTCAACAAATGCTTGAGCATGTGCAGCCCAGTCAATTTCTGGGTAAGCAGAAAGGTGAGCATTGTAGTTACCTACAGCACCATTGATTTTGCCAAGTAATTCGACATTTTCAAATTGCTTGATTTGGCGCGCTAAACGATAAGCAACGTTTGCCATCTCTTTACCCAAAGTAGTCGGGCTTGCAGTTTGACCATGTGTACGAGACAACATTGGTTGTTCAGCATGTGTGATTGCTGCCCAAGTAGAAGGATAATCTTTTTCAGATTCAATCAATAATTGAACCGCTCTTTCTCTGATTTCAGGGGTATATTTTAATTTTGTCATCGGGATAGTCTCTCAGAATATTGACTCTCCGACAAACCCGGTACGGTTCATCAATGGCATCTTTACTGGCTTCCGGAAATGCCTGAGACAGAAGTTGAGTTGCCTTTTTTGCAATAGGTGATAATTCTTTTGCAATCATTTTCCGTCCTTCTTCTCCAGTACTAATCATTCGAGAAAAAAACTTGAGATATTGAAGCCCGTTGTCCTGCAATAAAATATCCACCATTGGCCTGTACATAGCTTTTACAATGCTGTTAGGTTCAATATGGTCTTCTGAAATTTTATTAAGTTCCTCTAAGCTTTGTTTGGCATAGGGTGTCAATACATAGCTCAATGCTGCTTCTAACAGTCCCCATTTAGATTTAAAGTGATAATACAATGCAGATTTATTTGAAACTCCTGCTAAATCATTGATTTGTTGAACGGAAAGACGAGTTGCATCATTCTGTGAAAAGAGAAGAATGGCCGCTTCCATCAGTTTTAGTTGGGTTTCGCTATGTTGCATTTCTGATTACACTTCAGATCTAAAGTCTGTTGACAACATTAATCTAATTGGATTAATGTTGTCAACAGATCAGAATGACTTGGATTCAAAGCCAAAATTTTAATGATTTTTTTATTTTGATAATCATCACATAAGTGTTAAAAAATTATTTTTTAATTGTGAGGATGCTTGTCTTAAATATATAGATGTACTTAAATTCAACGGATGAAAAATAAATGCAAATAAAAAATTTTAATTTAAATCATAAATCGTTAGTGATTTCGATTTTATTTTCTATGTATGCACCTGTATCTTTCTCCGGCAGTATTCCTGTTGAACAGACTACTCTGAATTATCAGAAAAACTTCACACAAGCCTATGATTTAAATAATACCCAAGAAATAAAAAATGCAATGAAAGGATTTATTGCCAAACCTTCGGGAAAAATTAGTGATGATCAGGGGAATATTGTCTGGGATTTTGACAGTTTTGATTTTGTGCAAGGAAATGCACCAGATACAGTTAACCCAAGTTTATGGAAGCAGGCAATTTTAAATAACCAAATTGGGTTATTTAAAGTCAGTGATGGAATTTGGCAGCTTCGTGGTTTTGATTTAGCCAATATTACATTAATTCAGGGGAAAACAGGCTGGATTGTGGTGGATACGTTGACTTCTAAAGAAACAGCAACTGCAGCTATGCAGTTTGCTCGTCAATATTTGGGTAATCAGCCAGTATCTGCCATTATATTTACTCATAGTCATGTTGATCATTTTGGTGGAGCGCTCGGTGTTTTATCTGAACAAGAGGTTAAATCAAAAAACATTCCTGTGATTGCACCTGTGGGTTTTATGGAAGAAGCAACCAGTGAGAATTTAATGGTTGGCCCTGCAATGGGGCGCCGCGCAAACTATATGTATGGTCGTTCACTTCCTCGAAATGAAATGGGTCTAGTTGATAATGGTTTAGGAAAAGCTGTGTCATTTGGTCATATTGGTATTCTTGAACCAACTGTATTGATCACTCAGCCACGTCAACCGATGACTGTCGATGGGGTTGATTTCATTTTTTATAATGTTCCAAATTCTGAAGCACCAGCAGAATTAACGTTTTATTTACCGCAGCAAAAAGCCTATGGTGGCGCTGAAATCCTCTCACATACTTTGCATAATTTGTATACTTTAAGAGGGGCAAAAGTTCGGGATACATTAAAATGGGTGAGCTATCTCGATCAAGCACTTGATCATGCAAAAGACGCAGATGTATTCTTTGCCCAGCATCATTGGCCTGTTTGGGGAAATGATAATATCAAACAATTTATTACTGTACAGCGAGATAGTTACAAATACATCCATGATCAAACTGTACGTATGATTAATGCGGGTATGACTGGAAGTGAAATATCCGACAATATTAAATTACCACCTCAACTCGATCAGTATTTAAATGTGCACGGTTATTATGGAACGGTTAAACATAATGCACGAGCAGTGTATCAATACTACATGGGCTGGTTTGATGCTAACCCAGCAAATCTGGATAATTTACCCGTTAAGCAAGCTGCACAAGGCTATGTGGATTTGGCGGGTGGCGAAGCTAAGATGATTGCAACGGCACAACAAGCATATGATCAAGGTAATTATCGTTGGGGGGCTGAACTGCTAAAACATGTTATATATGCGAATCCAAATAATCAGCAGGCTAAGGACTTGCAGATCAAAACATTTAGCCAATTGGGCTATATGTCAGAAGCATCTACATGGCGAAATTTCTATTTAACAGGCGCTCAGGAACTAAAAAATGGTACTCCAAAAACAGGAGTGACGCCGGTTATATTATTGGATATGTTGCAACATACGCCAGTTGAGCGTTTTTTGGAGTCGATGGCAGCTAGCTTAAATGCAAATCGTGCTGAAAATGTAAATTTGACATTAAATTTAGTTTTCTCTGATTTAAATCAAATATATGAAATTAAAGTCAATAATGCGGTTATGAATTTTAACGAAGTTAAGCAACCTACAGCAGATGCTGCTGTAACTCTCACGCTGACCAAACCCTTCTTTTTGAATATGATGACAGGGCAGAGTGGCGCACTAGATCTTATGTTTTCCAAAGATACTCAAATACAAGGAAGCCGCATGAGTTTAAGAAAGTTTTTTTCTTTGTTTGATAAAGCAAATGGTACATTTCCCATTGTAACTCGAAACTAATCTTTTAATAGTACGCATTAAAAAAGCGGAATCATTCAAAATGATTCCGCTTCACTTTAATTAATATTACTTACAGCTTATTAATTAAATCATTGATTTGTTTGGCTTGCTCTGCTGCATTACCTATATATGTTGCAGGCGTAAGTTCAGCAAGACGTGACCGTTCATCAGCTGGAACTTGTGCAAGTTCATCACCATTTACGAAGTTCACCATCATGTCACGAGTCATGGCTTGTCCACGAGTCAATGCTTTTAATTTTTCGTATGGTTGTTCAACATTATAACGACGCATCACTGTTTGAATTGGTTCGGCCAGAACTTCTTGAGCTTGATTTAAATCTTCATTTAATCGATTAGCATTCAGTTCAAGTTTACCTACACCTTTTAAACAAGCATCAAAAGCAATTAAGCTTTGTGCAAAACCAACACCCATGTTACGAAGAACAGTTGAGTCAGTTAAGTCACGCTGCCAGCGAGAAACAGGAAGTTTTTCACCAAGATGACCCAATACCGCATTTGCGATACCTAAGTTACCTTCAGAATTTTCGAAGTCAATTGGGTTTACTTTATGAGGCATGGTTGACGAACCAACTTCACCGTCTTTTAATTTTTGCTTGAAGTAACCAAGAGAGATATAACCCCAAACATCACGGTTAAAGTCAATCAGGATGGTGTTGTAACGACGTAATGCATCAAACAATTCAGCCATATAGTCATGTGGCTCAATTTGTGTGGTGTATGGGTTAAATGCTAAACCTAAAGATTCTACAAATGCCTGTGCATGTGCAGCCCAGTCAATTTCTGGGTAAGCAGATAGGTGAGCATTGTAGTTACCGACAGCACCATTGATTTTGCCAAGTAATTCGACATTTTCAAATTGCTTGATTTGGCGCGCTAAACGATAAGCAACGTTCGCCATCTCTTTACCCAATGTAGTCGGGCTTGCAGTTTGACCATGTGTACGAGACAACATTGGTTGTTCAGCATGTGTGATAGCCAAAGCAGAAATCGCATTCAGAATTTGTTTCATACTTGAAACTAAAACTTCACGACCATTTTTAAGCATTAATGCATGAGACAAGTTGTTGATGTCCTCAGAGGTACATGCAAAGTGGATAAATTCGCCCGCATTTTGTAGCTCATCAATATTCGCAATTTTTTCTTTAAGGAAATATTCAACTGCTTTTACATCGTGGTTTGTCGTACGTTCAATTTCTTTAATACGATTCGCATCTTCTTCAGAAAAATTGGTTACGATTGCATCCAATGCTGCATTGGTTTCAGCAGAAAAAGCAGGAACTTCAATAATTTCTGCACGATTTGCAAGTGCTTGTAACCAACGCACTTCAACCGTAACACGAGCGTGGATTAAACCAAACTCAGACAAAAAAGGGCGTAACGCATCGCATTTGCTTGCATAACGTCCATCAAGTGGTGAGAGTGCGGTTAAAGCATTCATACAGATTCCTTAATTTTGGAATAAACATAAAAATAAATTCGTCTTAGCATCGGTTTATACCACCTGATACTGCAAACGAGCGAGAGCTTGAATATCTTGTAAAAGCTTACGTTTACTAAAGATCATACTCCATGAGCTACCGCCCAGTTGTCGCCACAAATGCGCAAGCTGTAGACCTGTAAAAAGGCAAGCACGGATTCGATTTGTATGATTCATATCTTTAAACGCGTCAGCATTACCACGGACAAGGATACGTGGATTAATTTGCCCAGCAGTTTCAACGTAGGTCTGAGCTAAATTGGCAATAATACTTGGATGCAAATAATTGTTATCGAAAAATGAAAGCTGTTTTAATATTTTTTGCTGAGCTGCTTCGATAATTTTGACGTATTCAGGATTGCTATACACTTTCTTTTCCAACTGCAATAATGCCATAGCATACGACATTGGAAGTTTAGCTGTCGAAAGTTTAGGGACTCTGGATTTTGGTGCAGTATTAAAGGGTTGAGTAATACAACCTTCTAATGTTTTTAAACCTAGTGAAATATCAGCCAGTTGATTAAAGAAATCTAAAGTTTGAGTGGCATTATTGGTGGCTGGACGAATATTTAAACTGGCTTTGATCAGTAGTTCAAAATAAAAATTACCACTATCTCCAATACTCTGCTGTCCCGCCATCGCAGTCATATGGGTCAGCTGAGTTGCTTGAAACACAGCAGCCAATGCTAAAGCACGGTTTTGTCTTACATTCAACGCTTGGGTGTGCTGAAAGGGTAACTCCGCCATGCTTCGATTCCAATATCCTTAAATAAAATCTGGTTGAGGGGCATCAGTATGGTGAATGACACCACCACCTAAGCACAGCTCACCCGCATAAAACACCACACTTTGACCCGGTGTCACCGCACGTTGTGGTTCGTCAAATTCAACTCGAATACCATGTTCGCTGTGTTCATTGCGATAAATTGTACACGCTTGGTCAGGCTGACGATAACGAGTTTTTGCTGTGCATCGGAAACCCGTAGGTGGGATCTCTTGTTCACCTGCAACCCAATCAATCGCTTCACTCCAAAGCTGTTTACTTTGCATAAGCGGATGATCATGCCCCTGTCCAATGACTAATCGGTTATTGGCAACATCCTTATGCAATACGAACCATGCACCTTCTTGCGCACCTTTCATACCACCAATACCGATCCCACCGCGTTGACCGAGCGTATAGTACATTAAGCCGTGATGTTCACCAACTTGTTTGCCATTATCCAAGACAATTTTTCCAGCCTGAGCAGGAAGATACTGTTTTAAGAAATCGCTAAAACGGCGTTCCCCGATAAAACAGATTCCTGTGGAGTCCTTTTTCTTAGCCGTTGCTAAATCAAGCTCTTCTGCGATTTTACGCACCTGCGGTTTTTCAATTTCACCGACAGGGAACAAAGTCTTGTTAATTTCACGACCATGAACTGCATGTAAGAAATAAGTTTGGTCTTTATTGTTGTCAACACCACGTAATAAAGGTGCGTAGGTTTCACCACGTGAGTTTTGTGTACTCGCACCACGACGTGCATAGTGGCCTGTGGCAATAAAGTCTGCACCCAAAGTCATCGCATGATCGAGGAAGGCGCGGAATTTAATTTCTTTATTGCACAGAATATCTGGGTTTGGTGTGCGACCCGCAGCGTATTCAGCCAGAAAGTGCTCAAAGACACGATCCCAATATTCCATTGCAAAGTTCGCAGTGTGCAGCTTGATACCAATTTTATCTGCAACGGCTTGCGCATCAGCTAAGTCTTCAAGTGCTGTGCAGTATTCCGTACCATCATCTTCTTCCCAGTTTTTCATGAAAAGACCTTCAACTTGATATCCTTGTTGAAGTAATAATGCGGCAGAAACAGAGGAGTCTACACCACCAGACATACCGACGATGACACGTTGTTGCATCTAATTAAGCGTCCAAATGAGAAGTGAATGAGGGAGAGAAAGGGTGCTCATAAATGAGCGATAAGGGGTATTTTTTGCCAGTAAGGGCATCTTGAACAGCTTTTAAAACCAGTGGGCTACGGGCACGGGCTGATTCTTGCAGCTCTTCTAAACTCATCCAAACTGCACCGACAATATCAGTATCTAATTGTGCATTTTCCTCAACGGAAGTGACATGGGCAAGAAAGCAGAAACGGTAATAGGTACGATCTGGAAACATGGGCGGCGTATAGGTGTAAATCCCGAGCAAGTGATCGACTTCAACATGATGACCTGTTTCTTCTAAGGTCTCACGAATCGCTGCTTCAACAATGGTTTCACCACATTCAACATGCCCAGCGGGTTGATTGAACACAGTATGGCTTACACCTTCAGTATATTCTTCTACAAAAAGAAATTTTCCATCTTTTTCTACAACTGTCGCAACAGTAACGTGGGGTGTCCAAGCGGTCATGACCAGCACCAAGGGAGATAAAGCATTATTCTACAAAATTTAGCACGTGGTGGCTATGTTCATGCGGATTTTCTTTGATCATCCTAAGCGGAGATGTATCGACAATATGCTCAAAATACTTCTGGGCAAGTTTGCTTATCTTGCATTTGGAGCTGAAACCTCAGCGCTTTAACTGATTAATCTATTATTTTATATCAGCTTGTTGTAGGTCAGAATGTTTCACATAAAAATTACTATATAAACTGATGTATTTGGCTCTATCGATCCAGCTCAATATACGACTAGAATATTCATGTGCAGATGTGTTAAGTGTTATATGCGATATGTTTGTATGATTATTGGACTTAATATCCAACACAGAATTAAATACATTCGCTATTTACAGGTGTACACCACTCAAACATAAAAGACTTTATTTGTTTGAATCTACTGTATCGTCGAATGTTTTTTGGATAGAATTAAAAGACATTGGCTATAAAAGATAGTCTAATCAAAAAAGCTTGAATTGGGGCTTGATCAAGCAACATTTTATACAGGTAAAGCCAGTTCTTGTTTTAAGATCGCTTAGCCATTCCAATTCTTGGGCATACAATAGGATTTAAAAAGTATGATAAAGAAATTATTATGTATACCTTTAGGTGTATTGCTGATCACTGGGTGTGCTTCAAATCCTAATGACGCCACTTCAAATGTAGGTACACAGGGATTATTAATTTGCCAGCCAAGTGAACTTTGTCCAATCGTCACTGTGGTGTGGAATGAGACACATAAAGACTTTTTAAAGGTAAAACTTAGCTTAAATAGCGCCTATACCAAATATAATATTGAAAAAGTTGTATTTAGTGATGGTGCAAAAAGTCACTCATTTAATGTGATTGGGCCAACTGAAATTGATTTTGCATTTAAAGCAAATCGTTCTCGTAACAGTGTGCTTATTCCAGTCAACCTAATGGGGGACTTTAAAGGCTCGCAAAATATCTTTATGGAAATACATACAGATCAAGGTGTGATTACCCGCTATATCTTAAAAGATAATGTCAAAGCACCAGTATTTGAAGAATTAACCAAATACTACAACGTTTCAAAATAGAAATTTGATCCAAAATGTAATGCCTAATTCCACTGTAGTTCAGTGGAATTAGATTTACTTGAGCAACATGTATTCAAATAACAAATACGCTTTTAAGCATGCCTAGATATTTACTTTAATCCTATGATTAATCGTTCGCTTCTAAATAATGATTTGCTACTTTGACATAGTGTCTTGCTGAATAAGGCAAAAATTCCTTTTCTTTGTCAGTTAAAGGGCGAACCTTTTGCACTGGGCTTCCCACATAGAGATAACCACTTTCTAAGCGCTTACGCGGTGGAACCAGTGAGCCTGCACCAATCATGACATCATCTTCAATCACCACATCATCTAGAACAATTGTATTAATTCCCACTAAAACGCGGTTGCCAATGGTACAACCATGCAAAGTCACATGATGCCCAACCGTGACATCTTCTCCAATGACCAGCGGAGAACCATTTGGTTTCGATTGGTTTTTATGGCTGACGTGTAACATACAATGATCCTGTACATTACTGTTTTTGCCAATCTGAATTGAGTTCACGTCACCGCGAATTACTGCGAAAGGCCATACTGAAACATTCTCTGCCAGTTTTACGTCACCAATGACCACAGACATTTCATCAATATAACAACTTGGATCAATTTTTGGATGATGGTCGAGATAAGGGCGGATATTCTTGGTCATGGTCAGTATCAAAATAAAATATGGATGAATTATAAAATAAAAAGGCACCCAGACTAAAGTGTGTGGGTGCCTGATTTGGCAATTCTAAAATTAGAACAAGTTGCTAAAGAACATCTTGATATGGTCAATCATACGGGCAAAGAAGCCAGCTTCTTCCACAGGTTTGAGTGCAACCAGTGGTTTTTCAGCAATCACTTTACCGTCAAGGCTGGCCACCAATTTACCAACGACCTGACCTTTTGCCAAAGGTGCATTCAGTTTAGGCTGTACCACAAGCTGGGTCTTGATTTTGTCAGCCTGACCTTTCGGCATGGTTACGTTGAAGTTTTCAGCTAAACCAATCTGAACATCATCTTCCTTACCAAACCAGACCTTGGCTTTGGCAAGCACCTGATTGGCTGGTTGTACATTAGCCGTTTCAAAGTTTGCAAAACCCCAAGCTAAAAGGGTACGTGTCTGGCTGGCACGCTCATTCATGCTTGGAGTACCAAAGATCACGGAAATCAAGCGCATTGGACCACGTTTGCTTGAGGTAGTGAGGCAGTAACCCGCTTCTTCGGTATGTCCTGTCTTGAGGCCATCAACGCTTGGGTCAGTGTAAAGCAGGGCATTACGGTTGCCTTGCTTGATACCATTAAAGGTAAATTCTTTTTCAGAATAGATTGGGTAGTATTTAGAGCTATCTTTGATAATGTGCTGAGCAAGAACAGCCATATCTTTAGCTGTTGAATAATGACCTTCAGCAGGCATACCTGTTGAATTGATGAAATGTGTATTCACCATACCAACACGTTTTGCTTCTTGGTTCATCATATGGGCAAATGTACCTTCATTGCCTGCAATGTGTTCAGCCATCGCTTTAGAGGCATCATTTCCTGATTGGATAATAATACCACGCAACATCTCTAATACGGTTGCTGTGCCATTTAATGGAACATACATACAGGATTCAGTGCTGCTACCACGGCACCATGCAGATTCATTCATCCGCACTTGTTCATCTTCAGTCAATTCACCCTTTAAAAGTTTCTGCTCTATGATGTAGCTTGTCATCATTTTTGTCATAGAAGCGGGTGCAAGTTTTTCATTTTCATTTTTGGCAGCGAGAATCTGTCCTGTCTCATAATCCATGAGCACATAGGATTTATTATTTAATTCTGGTGGAGCAGATAGGACAGTTGCTGCATATGAAAAGCTTGGCAAAAGTAGTAATGCAGCAAGAGCGCTTTTTTGAGTCATTCTAGGTGGTTCCAATATCTTGTATGAAGCAGAAGAGCCTAGCATTTTAGGACAAAGCAAAGCCGACTGCTATGGGCGAAGTCGGCTTTTTATCATGCTATTGTAGCAAATCGGTTACTTGGAATAATAATTACGGACATCATTACAGATTTGACGGTTATCTTCGTCCGAGGCTGCCTTGGCAATCTCACGGGCTTCTTTCAAGGGTTGCTTATATTCCTTGGTTTGCATGCGTTTGCTGAGAATCTCAACCGCATTTTTTTCATTGGATAAATAGGACTTGACCAGTGTATCGTAGGCCTTGTTGAACTTTAAATCCTTGCCAATTAGGGTTGGGCAGGTTTCAGACAATACATAAATGACCGCAAGTTCCTGTGGAGACACTTCATCAGACATTGGGGTGACTTCAATCTTTTCAGTTTCAGGCTGTTTGTCTGCTGCGAATGCGGTAGGAACAAAAGTGCTGGCAGCGATGAGGAATGATAAACCTAGTGTTTTTACAACATTTTTCTTCATAAGAAATCAAACTCAAAACAAGACTTAAAGAATTTGAAAAATTTATAGCATAAAAACAGATAAAAATTTGTATGTTTGCTGTAGGGAATATGGAGAAACTGTGGTTTTAAATATCAATATCTAAAACCATTTTAAGGTCTGAATGGCCTGTTTAGCCCTCAAAATTCAATACCTCTTCACATACCGCTTTCTGTTCAGCCTTATCAACCTCTGTGGCAGCTTGACGGGCATCTTTTAGTAAAGTGTTGAATTCAGCATCTTTTTGCAGGTTTTCAAGCGAAGCAGACTTGTCTGAGTAACTACCCAAATAAGAATCCACCATTTTTTTGATATTCTGGTCAAATTTTGCATTCTTACCGATCAGGTTAGGACACATCTCAATCAGCACTTGTGCATTGGCAATATCATCCTTAATCAATGCATCCGCTTCTTTTACTGAAGCTGCGTCAGCAAAAACTGCTGGTGCCACAAGAAATGTGAAACTAACCGCTAAAACTCGAACAAAACTGGATAAATGTCTCATGGCTGCATAAATTTCTCATACTATGAAGATATAAATATATATAATTCAATGAAAATTTCAATTGAAAAAACTGCACAGTAATTTTTGAAGAGACAGAACCTTAGTGAATATCTTAATCGCAAATGATGATGGTGTGTTTGCACCTGGACTGCAAGCCTTGGCGCAGGCGTTAAAACCTTTGGGGCGGGTGGTGGTGGTTGCCCCTGAAAGTGAGCGTAGTGGTTATTCAAGCGCCTTAACCCTGGATCGGCCCTTACGTCCCATCCCCATTTCTGAAGATGTCTGGGCTGTCAATGGCACACCTGCGGACTGTGTATACTTATCCATGAATGGCCTGTTTGATTTCGAATTTGACCTTGTGGTCAGTGGAATCAACAGTGGCGCCAATCTGGGCGATGATGTTCTATATTCAGGTACGGTTGGGGCTGCATTTGAGGGAAGATTGATGAAACATCCAGCAATTGCCGTGTCTTTGGCGGGTGTAAATGTACGTTGCTATGAACATCCGCAGCATTATGCGCAAGCGGCACAATGGGTACATGACTTCATTGCCAAAGGGCTGCCTGTGTTGCCACCGCGTCATATCTTTAATATTAACATTCCCGATGTTGAGCAGATCAAAGGGGCACAGGTGACTTATCAGGGGCGCCGTGCGCAGTCCAAGCCAATCAGCAGCCATGTTGATCCGCGTGGTCGTCAGGTGTACTGGATTGGGCTTGCTGGAGAGGCGGTGACTGATCCACAGTCGGCTTCCAGCCATATCCAGTCTGATTTTTTTGCGGTGTCGAATGGCTATGTCAGCATCACCCCAATTCAGATGGATGCGACCAATTATGCGGTACTGGACAATCTACATAGCTATGTGAATGGACCTGAATAAGCACCTAAATGTTATAACTTTGTGAATATGGAAAGTGAGAACTCGTTTTTTCTCACTTTTTTGGTACTCTTAGGCGCAAATAAGTTAAGGTTTTTTCGATGAGGGCGAAGATGCACTTAAATCATGTTTCGATTTTTCTATCACAAAAAATGATGAAAACAATCGTGCTGTCTACGGTGGTAACACTCACAGCGCTGGTTACTGGTTGTGCATCTAAACCGCAGGTGAATGGTGGCGTTCGCAATGTGCAGGCACCAAATTACTATACAGTGCGTTCAGGCGACACCTTGAGTGGAATCGCAAATCGTTATGGCCTGAATTATCTGGATATTGCCGCATTGAATGACATTGCGGCGCCGTACCGCATCTATGTCAACCAGTCTCTACGCTTAAAGGGCTCTGTAGCGCAACGTACCACCTCAACCCAGGTGTTTACCCAGGCGGCTCCAATCCAGCGTCAGAGCATTAATTTGCCAGCGCAGCAGCCAGTGGTTCCAAAACCGCAACCTGTGGTTCCTAGAACTCAGCCTGTTGTTCCAGTGGCTCCCCTAAACCCATCTTCTTCAACTCTGGCATCCAGCCTGCGTTGGGTAAAACCATCAAATGGTGCGGTCATTCAGGGTTTCAATCTCACAGGTAATGTGAAAGGCATTCGCTATGGTGGAAATGAGGGAGATCCTGTATTTGCCGCTGCAAATGGTCAGGTGGTTTATGCTGCGGATGGTCTGAAAGAATATGGAAACTTGGTGCTGATCAAGCATATTGACGGTTACATCACAGCATACGCCCATAACAGCAAGATGCTGGTGAAGAGTGGGGACAATGTCACGGCAGGACAAAAAATCGCGGAGATGGGCTCTTCTGGTGCTAACCGTGTGATGCTGGAGTTTCAGGTTCGTCTGGATGGTAAACCTGTGAATCCAGCGACTGTTTTACCGAATTAATCTATCCCCTTTAACACATTTTCAACAAATTGTTAATAATCTCTAGTTTACAAGTAGACTTCTCTGTATAATAAGCTCCTTTGCTTTTATTAGAACAATAAGCATATTAATAAATTACGAGGGAAGTCTATGTTAGATCAATTGCGTGCAATGGGGGTCTTTGCTTGCGTTGTAGAAAAAAATTCTTTTAGCGGTGCAGCGAGAGAACTGGGCATCACAACCAGTGCGGTCAGTCAACAAATCCGATCTTTAGAACAAGAAATGGATGTCACCTTACTTCATCGTTCAACCCGAAAACTCAGCCTCACCGAGGCGGGTCAGGCATTCTTTTTAAGCTGTCAGGAAATGCTGGCAGCAGCAGAACGTGGCAAAATCCGTATTAACGAATTGCGTGATGATCTGGTGGGAGATTTGCGTATTGCAACCACGCCTGAGCTGGGTGCGCTGCATGTCATTCCAGCCTTGTCACACTGGATGTCTTGGGCTGGCACGTATTTTATACATGGACATCCAGAAAGAGCTGATTAATGGCACACTGGTTGAGGTGTTGCCTGACTGGCACATGCCTGCCTATACCTTGCATGCCTTAACCTCCAAGCGTGAACAGTATCCAATGAAAGTACAGCGCTGTATTGATGCATTGAAACAATACTTTGTGCAGTTACCTGGTGGTCGCTCTTTGCAGGGCGTTGCTTGAACTGATCAATAAAACCAAAAAGCCATGCTTGAGAGAGCATGGCTTTTTTTATGGATTATTTACGTTTTTTAGCTAAGGTATTGAGAGTTTCAACTTCGACTACAGTTTCATCCGCGGCTTTGGCTTCCATTTCATCCTTTTTGCTTTTCTTACGTTTTTTCTTTTTCTTGGGCTGTTTCGTTTCAACGGCTTCACCATCCTCAATGGCTTGCCAATATTCCAACTGTTCCATCACTGCAGCATAAATGGAGTTTTTGCTGTATCGACCTTTTTTATCGAGGGTGCCAACTGGACGGGCCATCAGAATTTCCAGCGCCTGATCAATGGTGTCAATCGCATGGACATGGAACTGACCAGTTTGTACCGCTTCAATCACATCCTGACGGAGCATCAGGTGCTGCATGTTCTGGCGTGGAATAATCACCCCTTGTTTGCCTGTAAAGCCTTGCAACTTACAGGCATCGAAGAAGCCCTCAATTTTGGCATTCACTCCACCAATTGGCTGTACCTGACCCAACTGGTTCATCGAGCCTGTAATAGCCCATGATTGGTCAATTGGAATTTGACAAATGGCAGAAATTAACGCAGAAAGTTCTGCAACAGTGGCACTATCACCATCCACTTGCCCATAGCTTTGCTCAAACGCCAAGGCGGCAGAGAAGTGCAGGATTTGTTCACGGCCAAAGTGTGCTTTTAAGAAGCTCGACATGAGCAATACACCTTTGGCATGCAATGAGCCACCTAGCTCCACACTGCGTTCAATATCTAAAATATCACCGCCGCCTTGATATACAGAAGCTGTTAGACGCGACGGTAATCCAAATTCGACATCAGCATAATGAATCACTGAGAGGGCATTGATTTGACCAAGACGATGCCCAGAAGTTTCAATCAACTGCGTACCGCGAGACAGGTCTTGCCAGTAGAGCTCACGTAAATAGCCTAAGCGATATTGGCGATGGTGCAGGGCCTGGTTGACATGCTGGTCGGTGACAATCTTGTCATCCGCTTTAAAGGCATGGTGATGCGCTTCGCGGATCAGGTCACCAAGGGTTGAGGCATGTAATGATAAAGAGCTTTGATCCTCAGCCTGACGGCTGGAATCAGTAAGCAATGCGGCTAGTGCAGAACGGTCAAACGGAAGTAATTTATCTGCCTGAACATAGTCGGCAATTAACTGCATATAAGCCTGTTCGTTACTGTCATTACGTTGTAATGTATCGGTAAAGTCGGCACGGATTTTAAAGACACTGCCAAGCTCAGGTTCCACTTCCAGAATTTCATAATAAATTTCAGGTTCGGCCAGTAAAACCACTTTAATATCAAGTGGAACGGAAGCGGGTTCAATGGAGATACTGCCTGTGAGGGTGAGCATATGTTCCAGTGAAGAAAGCTTGAGTTGTCCAGATTTTAAGGCACGTTTCAGGCCTTGCCATGCATAAGGTTGCTCCAGCAATTGTTCCGCTTCCAGCATCAAAAAGCCACCATTGGCCCGATGCAGTGAACCAGAACGAATCAGGGTGAAATCAGTGGTGATCGTACCATTGTGAGTCAGTTGCTCCACATGACCCAATAAATTGTAGTGTGTTGGGAAATCTTCAAAAATAACGGGTGCGCCACTATTTGGTTTATTGGCAATAATCACATTGGCCTGATAACGAGAGGGTACGCGGTTGAACAGTGCAGGAGTAAAGTCATCTTCCTCTTGCTCTAAAATCAACTCAACGTTGTCAATAATGTCTTCGGCGTACTGCTTTAAATAGATATCGAGACCTTTAACCTCTTTGTTCTTATTTAAAATCAGTTCAATACGAGGCATCACCACCTGGGTAGCAATATCACGGTTTAAGCTGGACACCTGATCCCGCGCATCATCTTCCAGATCGCCCAGATGTAAACCCAGACGTTCAAGTTTTTTCTCCATATAACGCATATTGGAGTTGATTTCAGCACGTTCCTTGCTAGTTAATGTGTTCAGGTCATTTTGGGTGAGTTCATGATATTCATTGTCTTTCAACTGCATTGGAATAAAGACATGCTTGTCATTACGGGAAATCAATTTTAAATCGAGTTCCTCACCCTCTTTGGTCAGTTCAACTAATGCCTGTTGCTGTACATCACCCGTATCCTGACGGATACGTTCAATACGGTTGTGATAGGTTTCCGCACTAAAACGGCGTTCCAGCTGCTTTAAGATAATTTGCCATGCCTGCTGCAAGGCATTTTGAAATTTGCTGCCTTGTCCCGCTGGGAAGCGCAGAGCAATCGGTTGTCTTGGGTTCTTGAAATTATTGACATAGACCCAGTCATCAGGGGTAGCCATGGTTTTGGCGTGCTGTTGGAGCAAACGCTTGATCATGGTTCGTTTACCAAGACCAGCCGTACCCACGGCAAAAATGTTATAGCCTGAATAGGGTAAAGAAATCCCTGCCTCGACTGAGGCACGGGCGCGGTCCTGTCCTAAAAAATTATTCAGTGGTTTAATGCGTTTGGTTGAACTTGGAATTTCAGCCAAATCTGGCGTATGTGTCAGTTGGTGTGCATGTAATGCGGTTTTAAGTAGAGTTGCCTGGATGTCGGTCTGTTCAAAAGCACTTGGAAATGAATTGATTTTTGCTGTAATCGTGTTTGTTGGTGTCGAGGATAAAGTTGTTGCGGTCATTTGATCGAGTTTTTGGGTCACTATTGCTATCCAACAAAGAAACGAAAGTTAGGTAATTAAAGGTATACAGTTTTAGGTCCAAAGATCAAGCGAACTTGTGTTTTTTATCGACAAAACAAAACAATAATTTTATTTGATTGCATAAAGCAACTTGCAAGCAGGCGCAAGACGCGATTGAATAGGCACATTCACGCATGTTCATGGAAAATAATAACCAATGACAACTCAAGCCACTGGCTGGGCATCCGCATTTAAGGCATTTTGGGATCGCCGTGCCCTGATTATGTTATTTCTGGGTTTCTCGGCAGGGATTCCGATTCTACTGATTTTTTCCAGTTTATCGCTGTGGCTGGGTGAGGCTGGTATTGATAAGAGTGCGGTGACCTTTTTTAGTTGGGCGGCATTGGGTTACTCTTTTAAATTCGTTTGGGCACCATTGATTGATGAATTGCCTGTTCCATTATTAACGAAAAGTTTAGGCCGTCGCCGTGCTTGGTTGTTGATTGCACAGTCTTTGATTATATGTGCAATTTGTATCATGGCATTTTCCGACCCAGCACTTGGACAAAGCTATTTAATTCAAATGGCAGTAGGTGCCGTTTTATTAGGATTCTCGGCAGCGACTCAAGATATTGTCATCGATGCTTATCGTATTGAACTTGCTGAAAGTGAGATGCAAACGGTTTTAGCTTCAACTTACAACGCAGGTTATCGTATTGGGATGATCGTTGCAGGTGCAGGGGCTTTATTTCTTGCTGCTTATTTAGGTACAGCTAAAGGCAATTATATCTATGAAGCATGGAAATATACTTATCTAACCATGGCAGCAGTCATGGTGGTTGGTATTATTACAACTTTATGCATTCGTGAACCTCAAGTAAATCGTGTTTATAAACATTATAAAACTACAGATTACTATCGCTTAGTCTTTGTATTCTTTATTGCTGTTGCAACTTTTGTTGTCAGTTATATTTACTCTGGGAATGTAACAGATGCTACCGCTAAAGCCGCAAATATTAAAGACACCGCAGCTTTATTTGGTTTAGAAGCCCTACGCTTTTTAACTGCTACAGCCACAGCTTTATTGGTTGGTTTTGGTTTAGTTAAAATTGGCGTCGTGAATCAACAAATGGCAAAAGAAACCTGGGTTGCCCCAGTTTTAGAATTCTTCAAACGTTACGGTATTAAACTTGCCTTAGTGCTTTTGCTGCTGATTGGTTTTTTCCGCATCTCAGACATCATTGCAGGAGTGATTTCCAATGTGTTCTATCAAGATCTAAATTTCAGTAAAGAACAAATTGCTGAGGCTGTGAAAATCTATGGTGTGATCTTTAGTTTAGTTGGTGGTTTTCTCGGTGGTTTGTTAGCGCAACGCATGAACATTATGAAACTGATGTTCGTGGGCGCAGTGTTGGCCAGTTCAACCAATTTAATTTTTATCGGCTTGGTCAAATCAGGAAAACCACTTGCTCCAGTTGAGGTTCAGGTCGGAAATAAACATTATCAAGTGCAAACCGATGATGTTGGATATTGGAAATTACAAGTGCCGAATGACGTCTTGGCAAAAACAAATTCGGTACAGGTAAGTACTCAGTACCAAAATCAGAGCGATACCAATGTAACTCTTGCAATACCATATTTAGTAAATGCCCAGCACGCTCAGATTCAATTATTACCAATCAGTGGTGATGATCAATTAACGGAAAAAGAATTGAAGCAAAGTCTAGTCGTTAAAGGGCAATTAGCAGGGCTTAAAAATGAAGATTTAAATCAGGATAAGCCTGTTATTCTTAAATTAGATAATCAAGAGTTTGCTGCGAAACTGGATGATAAAGGAATATTTACTGGTGCTGTAGATGGAAAGCTATTACAAGCATCTCCCACTAAAACCATTAAAGCTTTTGTTAATTTCAAAAATAATAGTGCAAGCAAGTTATTTGCAACAAGATCATATCGTATTAATACTGCATCACATGTTGAAACCACACTCGATGTCGATATTCAGCCAATTGCTGTGGTCGATCCAAGTCAGTCAGGCACAATAGAACTTTCTGGCAAAGTGATAAAAGGTTATAGCTCATTGTGGCTGTATTTTGCCATTATTGTCGATAATTTAGCCTCAGGTTTAGCTGGTGCTGCATTTATTGCCTTTTTATCTAGCTTAACGAGTGTGTCATTTACTGCGGTTCAATATGCGATTTTTAGTTCTTTAATGACGCTCACACCCAAATTATTGGGAGGATATTCAGGAACGATTGTGAGTAATATTGGCTACCCAAATTTCTTTTTAATGACGACTTTAATTGGAATTCCAATTTTGATTCTTGTGGTTTGGGTTGCTAAACTATTACGTGACCATGAAAACCAAACAATTCAACAGACAGGTGAATAACTATGCGCATGTTACATACGATGTTACGAGTAGGTAATTTAGAACAATCTTTAAAGTTCTACACTGAGGTACTTGGTATGAAATTACTACGTCAACGTGATTATGAAGAGGGGCGTTTCACCCTGGCTTTTGTGGGCTATGGTGATGAAGAAAATAACACTGTGCTTGAGCTGACTCATAACTGGGATACAGCAAGCTATGATTTAGGCAATGCTTATGGTCATATTGCGATTGGTGTTGATGATGCCTATAAGGCATGTGAGGAGATCAAGGCACGTGGTGGTAAGGTAGTGCGTGAGGCTGGCCCGATGAAAGGTGGGGTGACCGTGATAGCTTTTGTTGAAGATCCAGATGGCTATAAAATTGAGTTGATTCAACAAGATCAAAATGCTCGTAATAATTAGTATGGTGTATATTGAGTCATATAGGGTTGATTTTTATTAAGCCTTTTACTTAAAAACTGCAATATGATGTTTTTAATCTCATATTGCAGTTTTTTTATCCATTGGAGCGTAAAACCTCGGGGTTTAGCCCGAGGATATAAGCGACTGGCGTAAGCCATACGACATGAAATGTCGTTTTAAATACTTTTGCTATAATCACTATTAAGAAAAATACGGTTAAAATAATTGTATGAAGACACTCAAATTACGAATAAAAGACAAACATTGCAAGATGCTAGACCAACTAGCGTTGGAGGTAAACTTTGTTTGGAATTATGTCAATGATTTGTGTTTCAAGCATCTACAACGCAAACAACAATTCTTTTCAGCATACGATATTGCTAAATACACAAAAGGCACATCGAAAGAATGTAATTTGCATAGCCAAACGATTCAGGCGGTCACAGAAGAATTAGTGACAAGACGCAAGCAATTCAAAAAAGCAAAACTGAAATGGCGAGTCAGCAATAAAAAATCAGCTAGGCGTTCATTGGGCTGGATACCATTCAAAAAAGTTGCAATCAAATATGCTGATGGATATGTTCAATACGGCAAGCATCAATTCAAACTATGGGACAGCTACGGACTAAGCAAATACAATGTTAAAACAGGCTCGTTTGTAGAGGATAGTCGTGGGCGTTGGTATGTCTGTCTTGTAGTTGATTCAATTAAAACAGAGAAAACCAGCGCTAAAACCTCAATTGGTATAGATTTGGGATTAAAAGACTTAGCTACTTGTTCAGATGGTATAAAGCTCAAAGCTTCTAAAATCTATCGACAATACGAACAAAAACTTGGCATTGCTCAACGTGCGAGAAATAAAAAGCGCGTCAAAGCGATTCACGCCAAGATTAAAAATATACGTCAAAACATGTTGCATCAATTCAGTCATAAACTGGTGAATGAACATGCAGCAATCTTCATTGGCAATGTGAATGCCAAAGCACTAGCACGGACTAAATTAGCTAAGTCTGTATTAGATGCCAGTTGGACAACACTAAGAACCATGCTCAAGTATAAATGCGAGAACGCAGGGGTATGTTATGAAGAAGTCAATGAATCGTATACCACCCAAACGTGTTCGTGCTGTGGCTCACGCTGTAGTAGTCCGAAAGGTAGGACAGGTCTTGGAATAAGAGAATGGCAGTGCATGGAGTGCGGTACGCTCCATGATCGGGATGTAAATTCCGCACTGAATATTCTTGCGCTCGGACATGAGCGTCTAGCAGTAGGAATCCCCGTCCTTTAGGTCGGGGAGGATGTCAATTAATCAGCAAATTAAGTTATTTTGCTAGATATTTATATTCAACATTAACTTTTTGATTCGCTTGTGGAATAGCATTACCAAAGAAGACCACAGAAGTTCCAGTATTACTATAAATTAAATCGAAGCCATTTTGATTACTTACATCACGAGCAACATTCTGTCCTTCAACGGTGACTTTCACTGATGATGGAATTGGTGTTTGTGTAAGGGTAAAACTACTGGCTAGACCAGAAGCAGATTTAATAATCTCATCAAATACAACGGACCAACTTGCTGCATCTGTACAAATAGAAGCAGAGCTGCCGCCTGTCAAACGTGAGATTTCTTTAAAGTGTGCACCACCATAGGCACTACCACCTTGACCATCACAATAAAAATTTGGATCGTCTGGTTGGGTAGTGGTGAAGTCTGGTCTAAGTAAAGTTCCTGTACCTACAATGGAGAAGTAGGTTGCACCTGTTTTGACGAAATAGTCTTTATAATCGCAGATTCAAATCCCAAGTGCAACACATTTGTAATTAGTTGAAAAAGTTAGGTGTATTCATAGAATCATTAGACTTTTTCAACTCGCAATTGGAAAGCACACAATGAAGAAATACACCCAACTTTCTCAAGATGAAAGATACGAAATTTATGCTACTTTGAAAAGTAAAAGTTCAATCGCTACCCTTGCTCGGGAGTTAGGACGTTCACGATCAACCATCTACCGTGAATTAAAAAGAAATACTGGGCAACGTGGATATAGAGCTCAACAGGCAGCTAAATTTGCAAGTCAAAGACGGTACCGTCCTTCATCATCAATGACAGCATTTGCCTTCGCTTATATTGATTATTTGATTGGTTTGGACTGGTCACCCGAACAAATTTCAGGTGCTTTAACACAACGCGGTTGGCTGGATGTACCTTCACATGAGTGGATTTACCAGTACATTTATCAAGATAAATCAAAAGGTGGTAAACTTCATCTACACTTAAGGCATCAGAAGAAATATCGAAAACGCGGTTACAAAAACACGGATTGTAGGGGTCAAATCATTGATAAAACAAGTATTCACTGCCGAGACCAGGTCATTGATCAACGACAACGTTTAGGAGATTTCGAAGGTGACACGGTGATTGGTAAACATCATAAAGGTGCTTTATTGACTCTCGTTGATCGAAAGAGCCTGTATGTACATATTGTTCATTTAGGGCCAACGAGAGCATCCTCTCAAACGATTACTTGTGCACTAGATCGTTTACAAATGAGCCATGCTTATAGTGTGACATTTGATAATGGCAAAGAATTTTCCGAACACAAAAGAATTACTGATGCTGGCATAGAGACGTATTTTGCTGATCCTTACAAGTCTATTCAGCGAGCTAGAAATGAAAATACGAATGGTTTAATCCGTCAATATCTGCCAAAATCATCATCGTTTGATGACGTGTCAAAGGAACAAATAGAGCAGATAGAATTTGCACTCAACCATCGTCCTAGAAAAACCCTAGGTTGGTATACACCGAGTGAAGTTATGGCTGGTTTTTATACTGTTGCACTTGCCGCTTGAATCCGCCATTGTTAAAAACTAGCGCAATGGCTCAAAATATAAAATTGTATAAATCATATTTTATTTATGCTAAACAAAACATTCCTCAAATGAGGAATAGACTTTAGTGACCATTTTGTGATTAGAAATTCAAAATAGTTGATTTTTCCTCTAATAAAATAAAAAGCCCCATTAAACAATGCGGCTAAATAAAGATGTGCTTAAAAAATCCCAAATATCATCCCAAGTAATGGTTTCATTGATAAACTGTTGATCATTATTTAAAGACTTATAGATCACCGTTTTTCCATCACTATTGGCACTTAAAGTGACAGAGTTACCGCTATTGGCTAGAAGAGCGCACAGTGATGATGCATTTCTAAATGGCGTATGTCGCCATGAACGCTCGATTTTATCTGCAAACATTTTTACTATATTAGGACTTACGCATTGACGGATTCAAAAAAGTATTAAAATAGTTTATAAAGTATCTGTGATCAGACGAACTAAACATGCTTCTACAGCAACTTGTACATTACCCATTTATATGGGCTTTCTCATGACAGAACCGAACTCTATTAGCTGCACACAACTTGCCGAGACTTATAATATCTCGCATGATAGTGTAAATCGCTTTCTGGAGCGTGAAGACTACACACCTCACGACCTATATCAAGAAGCAATTCAACATATTGATAATAATAAACTTATATTCAGTATTGATGATACTGTTTTAGATAAACCATATAGTCAACATATGGACTTGGTTAGCTATTTTTGGTCAGGCAAACACCACCGATCCGTCAAGGGTATTAATCTCATTACCTTGTATGCGACAGATCAGAATGGTCAAAATATTCCAATTAATTTCCGAATTTATGACAAATCTGAGGGTAAAACCAAGAATGATTACTTTATGGATATGTTAAGTGAAGTACT
>NZ_KB849435.1:947631-948155 GCF_000368425.1 Acinetobacter sp. CIP 102637 | reverse complement strand
TCTAAACTGATTTTGAATCATATTTTTTCAGCCTTAATGGCCTACGTTGAGATACAAAAGAACCAGTTTGAGGGGATCTTTGAAAATGTATATCGTTGGCAGAAGAAATTATTTAGACCAATGATCAAAAACTTCATTGATGACTTTATTCTCGATAAAAATCATCTGCTACCACAGAGAGTCTATAAATAACAGTGCGTAAGTCCTATTTTATTGACTAACACATTAACGGTAGCACCATTATTTTTCAAAAGTTTTGTGAAATCTGATAAATATTTCGTGGTCAATTCGTCAAGTGTTTTTGGATTATTTTTTAAATCCAATGCAAAACCGACAGCATTGGCTTGAGTATCATCTAGTAATAGTACGCCAGTATTTGATGCTAAAGCTGTTTCAGTGAAAAAGTTTTTATCAACTGCACCAAAAATAGCAATATTCGCTTTCGTGCTACTAACAGTTGCCTCAGTCTGTACGGTTGTTGGTGTTGGTGTTGGTGTTGGTGTTGGTGTTGGTGTTGGTGTTGG
>NZ_KB849435.1:878773-947606 GCF_000368425.1 Acinetobacter sp. CIP 102637 | reverse complement strand
TGTTGGTGTTGGTGTTGGTGTTGGTGTTGGTGTTGGTGTTGGTGTTGGTGTTGGTGTTGGGTCATTACCATCATTACATCCACTTAATATAAGAGATGTTCCGATAATAGTCGCCAAAAGTGTTTTAGATATATACATAATATGCTCTCTTCGTACTGTAATAGAGCTGAAGTGTTATAAAAACGTTAGAATTTTTATACGGAACTTTATTAGACCTCTTGCGAAAGTATAGTTTTATCTAATTTTTTAATTGGCTAAAACCCCAAAAATATGGCTTTCGACTGCTTAAAATTTGACTAAAGTAAAAAGTCTATTGTGATTAGTGAAAAAAGTCAAATTATTTACAGGCTCGATTAGACCTCTTGCGAAAGTCGTTATTGCAAGTTCATCCAGTTCACCAGTGCAGCGATTAAGTTAATGCGTAAACCGAATCTTTTCCGTCTATTTCGATAGCGTTTACTGAGTATTCTAAATCTTTCCAATTGACTATTAGTTAGTATGTTCGATTACAACTCGTATTTTTTCAATCATTTTATTGTACCTTTTCTCAACTTTAAATAATGGGAAATTTTTCTTTTTTTTGATTGGTATCAATAATTTAAATCCATCTTGCTCTAATCCGTAATGCCCTAAATCGGTCATAACATATTCACAATGTTTGAATTTCTTAGCCGTTTTTCTTGCCAATTTAATGTCATGCTGACTGTCATTCGATATATCTACTCCTATGATTTGTTTGCTCTTCGGATGATAGATCACTTGGGCTTTTAGCGTATGTTTCTTCTTTTTACCACTGTAGAACTTACTCTGATTTTTTTTGGGGCGTTCTATTGAACATTCTGTCGCATCAATAATGAACCAGCTAAACTGTTCGTCTGCTGTTGTAATGCTTCGTTTTGGCGGGGTAAAACGCCTTGATTTCATTAATGCATCTTCAACCTTTTTAATAGTTCGATTCACATTACTTTCAGCGATATGGCAATTTGCCACCAATTCCAATTGAGTGTTATAATTTTGTAAGTAATTGAGTGTTAATAATAATTGATCCTCTATAGCTAAAGTATAAGGACGCCCTGATTTCTTTTTAAGTGATTCTGCATCTTTTAAAACTTCGACCATTTCACTGAAAACTGGTCGAGGTACGCCAACCAAGCGCTTGAATTCAGAATCTGAAAAACGGTTTAATTTCTGATATTTCATGAAATCTATATTAAGTCAGTTTTTACTTTCGCAAGAGGTTTATTATATTGTGTTGAATTAAAATGTTTTTTTATTTTATATACTTGTTGAATAAAAAAATATCTTAGATTCAGAATTTTTTTAGCAGTGAGCGTAATTATTATGTTGAAATTATTGGCATTGGATCGTTTTACAATATTATTAATTACAATGGTGATATTGGCGACCTTTATTCCAGTATCAGGTCAGCTTGCACATTATTTTAATATTCTCACAACTGTCGCAATTGCTATCCTGTTCTTTTTACATGGTGCAAAACTCTCACGTGAAGCAGTGGTTGAGGGGATGTTGCACTGGAAAATGCATGCCTTGGTATTTGTCTTTACTTTTGTGATTTTCCCAGCCATTGGGTTACTGGCAAAACCCATTTTGGAACCTCTTTTAGGTCAGCAGTTGTATTGGGGTTTCCTGTTTATGTGCTTCCTGCCATCAACAGTACAGTCCTCCATTGCATTTACCTCAATGGCAAAGGGCAATGTTGCTGGGGCAGTGTGTAGCGCATCTTTTTCCAATATCATTGGCATGTTTATTACGCCAATTTTGGTCAGCTATTTTATTCTCGGGCAAAGCCAGCATGGTTTTGATCCAACCAAGTCGATCATTCAAATCACCTTATTGTTACTGGTTCCTTTTATTTTGGGTCAGTTATTACGTCCTTATATTTTTCCTTATATGCTCAAGCTGCCGAGTCTGGTAAAGGCTTTTGATCAGGGTTCCATCTTGATGGTGGTGTACGGTGCTTTCAGTAGTGCCGTAGTTGCTGGTTTATGGCATCAAGTGAGTGGCTTGACGCTGCTTTATTTAACAGTTGCATGTTCTGTTTTGTTGACTGTGGTGATGTTGCTTGCTATATATCTGCCAAAATGGCTGGGCTTTAACCGTGCTGATCAAATCACCATTTTCTTTTGTAGTTCCAAGAAAACACTGGCCAGTGGTGTTCCGATGGCACAAATCCTGTTTATTGGACAGCCATTGGGGATGATTGTGTTGCCGATTATGATTTTCCACCAAATTCAGTTGATGGTGTGTGGGGTGATCGCCAATCACTGGTCAAAATCAGGTCGGGAATAGTTCGCAAAATTTAATTTATTGGTGTATAATATTCGCCACTTGTTGGCTTTGCTCTGACCTGGAGTCTCGGTGAGTCAAAAGAAATGGTCTGTTGTGGTGTTGATCTGCGAGTGTGAAAACACTTAGCTTTCCTCATGTTGAGAGTGATCAATTGCGATAACAGCTTAAGCCTTTCTTGCTAAATAGGAGCATCGACCATGCGCGCCGATATTCACCCTAAATACCAAACATTAGTTGCTACCTGTTCATGTGGTAATGTGATCGAAACTCGTTCTGCGCTTGGTAAAGAAACAATTTACCTTGACGTATGTTCAGCTTGCCACCCATTCTATACTGGTAAACAAAAGAATGTGGATACTGGTGGTCGTATCGACAAATTCAAGCAACGTTTCTCTGGTATGTCGCGTTCTATCAAGCGTTAATATCAAGAAAACAAAAAACGGGCAATATGCCCGTTTTTTTTATGATTATAATTTCTAGATATAGGGCGTATTGAATACGCCTATGTGAATTTATTGGTCTTGCACGTCCGTTAAACGGTCCAGTTTCTTCTGGAAATAGTTACCCTGTAGGAAACGGGCCTCTACATTCCATGCATTGGCAAACTGGTTCATATCATTGAGTTCAGTCAGGAAAATCTCAACAGGTTTTTGGGCAATAAAGTGTAGAATCTTTTCCTGTAGTGCCGCCATCTGTTTTTCAGACCCCAGCATTTTTGCCAGCTTGCTATGGAAGCTGAGATATTGGGTATCAATCTGTTGAAGTATGCTGTCACTATACAATGAGTCGCCAAAACCACGGATGGAAATCTCTGCCCCATGTTGTCGCAGTAAGGCAATTTGTGGCTGTGCCTGAGACAGGTTCTGCTGTAGGGCCTGTTCTGAGAATTGCAGAATCAGTGGGTAAGCCTGTTTACTACCAACAATGGTGAGTAACTTGGCAACCAGCTCAGGCAGTTTCTTGTCATTCAACAAGATATGGTGATTGAGGTTTACAATCAATTTCGCTTTAGGATACTGGGTAATAAAGTTATGCAACTGCTTGCATGCCTCAACCAGTATCCAGCGGTCCAGTTGAACTGATAATTCAGGATCATCCTTTAAATCACCCAGATCAGCGATATCCTGCCATTGATTGTTATGGATAAAACCACCCGACACTTCATAAGTATGGGTATGTTGATCCTGCTTGTCATAAAGCTGCTGGTATTTCAGATGGATATCGCCTGCATCCAGTTTTTGCCTGAGTTCTTGTAACAGGCTTAGCTCTACATTGGTTGGAATCTGTTCGGTTGTTAAACCAATATCTGCATCAATTTTTGGGCCATCAATGGTTGGCAAACCAAGTGAGAATGCCTTGTTCAGGATCTGTTCAAAACTGGCTTCATCCGCAATTGGCTGGGCAAGCTCACTGTAGCCCAGTTTTAGGTGAAGAGGGAATGTATAATTCTCAGTTACCAGTAACTGCGGTTTTTGCAGACTATTCAACCCAATCAGAAGTGAGTTGAGTACATGGGTTGATTCTGCCTGAAACAGCGCAACATAAAGCGCATGGTCCACCTGACAGACAGGAACATTGAGCTGCTCCTTAATAAAGCCTGCAATGTTGGAGAAATAGGTTTTGGTGGCACGCCAGTCAGTCTGGAATACTTCGTTTGGACAGCTGTTAAGGCTAAATAAAACCAGTGCATTGGCATTGGCTGGGTGGTTTGCAAGCTGTCGGTTGATATGTTGCAGTGCACTATTCAAGCCTGAAATTTTTTCAGAAGAAGTAACGGCTGGTATTGTCGCTGAAGACTGAATGGTGGACTCACATTCGATGTTCAGCTGGATTTCATCCTCATTTCCTGAAGGAAGGAACTCAACCTGTAATGCACTATTTTTTACATTTGGGTTTTGGGTGCGAAGTTCAAATCGCCCTTGTTCGAACTGTCCCTGTGAAATTTTCTTAAAACGCAGTTTAAACTGACCTAGTTCTTCAGGCTGCAAAACGTCCAGAATGGGTAGGCCAATTAAATCGTCTGCATTGCTGAATCCAAAAAGCTGTGCATATTCGGTGTTGGCCGTAATATGAATGCCTTCCTGCAAAATTGCGACCGCTTTATGGGTTTCTGCAACCAGTGACTGCGCCTGAGTTTGAGCCGCTTCCAGTTCACTGAGCAGACGGTGTTCCGCCTGAACCAAGCGGCTATAGGACAGGGCTCGAATAATACTGATATAAAAATTTTCAGGTGATTTAAGATTTAGGACATCATAAATCCCTTTATGGATATACGTCTGATATTGATCAGCTTTGTAGTCATCTGGTTCAAGTAACAGTACAGGCAGGTTAGGCTGTGAGGATGCCTGAATCACTGAAAGAGTCTGTTCAATCTTTAGGTCGTACGCACGTCCAAAAATAACCATATCCCAGGGAAGATTCAGTTGCTTTTCAAATGTCTTGAGGTCATCAAGCAAGGTTGCCTTAACCTGATGCTCCTGATTGGCGAATAACTCCAGAATCTGGTTATAACGTAACTGGTTATCATCAATAATGAGTAAGCGGGTTTCAGTTCGTTTTAACTTTTTAGAGAGTAAAGAATTTCTCACTTCAATGCTTCCCATAAATCTTGATCATTGGTATCCATATTATTTTGTGCCATGAATTTATGAAGAATGGACTGTTCATCTTCATTTAGCAGTTCAAAATCAAATTGAACAAAACTCTGGGTAATTAATTGTGCGTTTAATAAGTACACTTTTACTTCCTCTTTCCCCAATCTTAAATGAATCGCCTGTTGTTCCCGAAAAATTTGTGAACCAGGTAAAATTAAAGTTGTTTTGGTTTCATCCAGATTCTGGTTTTTTAATAAAAGTGCTGGATGGTAGTTGCTGACATGCCGATCGGCCTGAATGCGTACAGCACATGGGGAAATTTCCTGAGCAAGAACCTCTAATCCCAGTTCCAGACTTTTCTCGGTTGACTGTTTAAGCCAGCGAATCACGCCGCCACGCCAGTGGCCATGTGATGTTTCTTTTACAAGAATATACTCACCTGTTCTTAAGTTTTTAGGGGCTTCTCCTGACCATTTAATGCGGTAACCATTGACACTGATATCCAGTATGTCGGATTGGTAAACGACCTTGCTTTCACGGCTTAGGCGTTGGATGCTCGATTCCTCATTGTTTCCAGAAAGCTTTTTATCCCATGAGGACATAAATCTCGATTCGTTTTGTAAATTGAAGTGATGCTCCAGTAACAAGGTCTCATCAAAATTTTTGGCTTTAGATAGATAAAAGTGTGCGGTTAGCAAACCAAAACAGATATGCAACTGGGCAGAATATTCATAACGTTCATGACGGCGTTCTGCTGTGGTTCCAAGAATGGTCTGAACATGAAACTTGAGTGCAGGAGTCAGGTAAATTTTTTCATTCTTGGAAATATATTCAGCATTTTTATGCAAGGTTGCTGTGACATGGTCCAGCAGGGTATTGGTACTGATAAAAACATTGGGATTAAACCCTGAGCTTTGCTTTTTATTGTAGATGGGTGGGTGGTCTTTGCTGGTGTCCACCACATACTTGGTCAGGTCAGTCTCTTTAGACAGAATCTGAAGCATTTTTGCCCAGTCAAAACTACACTGGAACAATGCCTGAATTTCAGACTGGCGAATTTGATTGGTATTAAAAATATCCATCAAAATTAGTTGGGCATAGGCCTGGGAAATATTGCTGAGAGAGTTGGGTTTACTGCCCTGAATCTGTTCCAGATTGGTCTGGTGGTATTTATGGGTGAGTGCAGCCTCATAAAGTTGATGGGAAATCAGCCATTGTCCTGCAACAGGTTCACTATAGAGCATATGTTGCTGATAGAGAAGTTGGGTCAGTTGCTGCAATGCCTGAAAAGTTGCCAGTGTTCTGGCGGTTTGTAAGTTCTTTTTCTGGTTTAGTGCAAAGATTGAAAATTTCTGATTATCGAGCTGGTCACTGCTGCGACGCACGATATTGATGTAGATAGCCGCAAAATAACAGCGTAACAACATGGCCAGTTCAATAATGTGTTCATTACGGTCTGAACTGATGACACCCTGATTAAAAAAGTTCTTTTCCAGACTACCCAGTACATTTTCAATTGTGGGATGTAAAATTTGTACCAGATCGAAACGCAGTGTCTCAGAACACTCAAGTTCGCTGAGTTCCAACAGGGCTGCAAATAGTGCTTTGGAGGTATCGCCCAACTGCATGATGGACAGGTTGGAAATCCATTTATTCAAGCTTTTTGAATTGGTGTCGCAAAAGCTGAGTTTATCCCGTCTCAAGACAGTTGGAATTTGAAATATATCCGAAAAAGCATTATTCATCATTGTGTTATCAATCTCAGAACGTTTGAACCCCAAAAAGCGGTGTTTTATTTTTTTCGCCCGCAATTTCCCTCACAAGTTTTGGAACCAGGTAGCCTGGTAAACTTGCCAATACATCACTGTATATCTGATCTATCTCTGAAGATCTTAAATCAAAATGCTGAGCCCCTTTGACTTTATCCAAAACATGCAGGTAATAGGGCATTACTCTGGCTTCAAATAAACGGAAACTCAACTCATGCAAAGTTTTTGCAGAATCATTCACACCTTTTAATAAAACTGCCTGATTTAGCACTGTAATATGGTGTTCTGATAACTGTAATAACTTTGAGCAAGTAAAGTCGTCAAGTTCAGCTGCGTGATTTGAGTGTATCACTACTACAATGCGTAGCCTACTGTTTTTTAATATGGAAATCAGCTCTTCATCGATTCGATTTGGAATAACGATGGGAACACGTGAATGAATTCTCAGTATTTTAATCTGTGGGAGGGAGGCAAGACGCTCCAGCCAAAGTGAAATTTTTCGATTTGAAAGCGTCAGTGGATCGCCACCACTTAAAATCACTTCATTGATCAGCGGATTTTGCTCAATATATTGTTTGATATGTGGCCAGTCATCATTTTTAGGCAAATTTTCCTGATAGGGAAAGTGACGGCGAAAGCAGTAACGGCAGTGAATTGCACATGCACCTGTTAAGGTCAGTAAAAAACGGGACTGATATTTATGTAGAACGCCAGCCATCTGGTTGGCTGCCTCTTCACCCAGTGGATCGGTGACAAACTCAGGATGTTCCTCAAGTTCTAGATGATGGGGGAGGACTTGTAGCAACAGCGGATCAAGTGGATCGCCAATGCTCATTTTTTCGACGAATGCACGCGGGACACGCAATTTAAACTTTTCAGAGGCGAGGATTGCCCCTGATAATAGCTGATCGGTGGATAACTCAAGTAGATTTAACAGCTCCAGAGGATCAGTAATGAGGTCACTCAGTTGTGATTGCCAGTTTTGCTCTTGATGTAAATAGTTTATCATGCCATACGTTAAAAATAGTGTGAGGACTATGCCTGTACGTGTAGTCTAGCATTAATAGAGTTGAGTTTTAAGTTTGGAGTGCGCCTTTCATGGCCTATTATTCTACAAATGATTTTAAAGCAGGCCTCAAGGTTATGCTTGATGGCAACCCATGTTCAATCATGGAAAACGAATATGTAAAACCAGGTAAAGGTCAGGCGTTCAACCGTGTGAAACTGCGTAACCTGCGTTCTGGTAAGGTATTGGAAAAAACTTTCAAGTCAGGTGATTCTCTGGAAGCCGCTGATATTGTGGAAGTTGAGATGGATTACCTTTACAACGATGGCGAAATGTGGAACTTCATGGATCCTGTATCTTTCGAGCAAATCGCTGCTGACAAAACCGCAATGGGTGATGCTGCGAAATGGTTAAAAGACGATTCAAATGAAAAATGTACCATCATGTTGTTCAATGGCGTACCTTTAACTGTGAGTCCACCGAACTTTGTGGTATTGAAAATCGTTGAAACTGATCCAGGTGTACGTGGTGATACTTCTGGCGGTGGCGGTAAGCCAGCGAAACTTGAAACAGGTGCTGTGGTGCGTGTTCCATTGTTCGTACAGCAGGAAGAAAGTGTTCGTGTAGACACGCGTACAGGTGATTACTTAGAGCGTGCATAATCGTTAAACACAAAACATACGATTATCGAAGGGATGATGAAGAATCATCCCTTTTTTTATGCCAAAGTATTAGATAAATAATTTTTGATAAAAGCTAGACTAACAAAGATATTTTTCTACAGAAAATAGAGAAAGGGAAATCAAAATAACCACAAGTTATGTATTGGAGAGGTTTTGAATGGAGACAACTCAAGCAAAATCAACACTTCCCTCAAAACTCCTATGGAGTTTGGTTGCCATAGTCGGGGCAATTTCATTTGGGATATTGGCGGTGAGTCGCGGTGAGCATGTCAATGCAGTCTGGCTGGTTCTCGCTGCGGTTTGTGTTTATAGCATTGCATATCGGTTCTATAGCTTATTTATTGCGAACAAGGTATTTGAGTTAAATCCCAGACGCTTAACACCAGCGCATCGCTTAAATGATGGTCTGGATTATGTCCCGACCAATAAGTACGTTTTATTCGGGCATCACTTTGCAGCCATTGCGGGTGCAGGGCCGTTGGTGGGACCAATTCTAGCAGCGCAGATGGGTTACCTACCTGGAACAATCTGGCTTCTGGTGGGTGTGGTGATTGCTGGAGCAGTGCAGGATTTTCTGGTTCTGTTTATTTCAACACGGCGTGATGGTCGTTCCTTGGGTGAAATGGCAAAGCAGGAGCTCGGCACTTTCGCAGGTGTTATTGTCATGCTCGGTACATTGGGCGTGATGATCATTATCCTTGCGGTATTGGCTTTAGTTGTTGTAAAAGCCTTGGCACATAGTCCATGGGGTGTGTTTAGTATTGCCGCCACCATTCCAATCGCCCTGTTCATGGGTATTTATATGCGTTACCTACGCCCAGGAAAAATTGCAGAGGTATCCATCATTGGTTTTGTGCTGATGATGGCCGCAATTGTCTTTGGTGGTGATGTAGCAAAAGACCCTTACTGGGGGCAATTGTTCACCTTAACTGGAACTCAACTGACTTGGGCACTGATCATTTATGGTTTTATTGCGTCAGTATTGCCTGTGTGGTTATTGTTAGCGCCTCGTGACTATCTATCCACTTTCCTTAAAATTGGTGTGATTGCAGGTTTGGCTGTTGGGATTATCTTTGCCATGCCTGACCTGAAAATGCCTGCTGTGACTCCTTTTATTGATGGTACGGGTCCTGTATTTGCAGGCAGTTTATTTCCTTTCCTATTTATTACCATTGCCTGTGGTGCGATTTCAGGTTTCCATGCACTGGTTTCTTCTGGAACAACCCCAAAACTGGTTGATAATGAAGTCAATATCCGCATGATTGGCTATGGTGGCATGTTGATGGAATCTGGCGTTGGGATAATGGCAATGATTTGTGCAACCGTGCTTGATCCTGGTGTTTATTTTGCGATTAATGCCCCAGCGGCAGTTCTGGGTACCACAGTGGATACGGCTGCGGAAGCCGTGCGTAATCTAGGTTTTATCGTTACACCTGAGATGCTGACGGTGCTGGCGCATGAAGTGGGTGAGAGTTCAATCCTGTCTCGTACAGGCGGTGCGCCTACCTTTGCGATTGGGATGGCACACATCATCTCGGAAATATTCAATAGCCGTTCCATGATGGCTTTCTGGTATCATTTTGCCATTCTGTTTGAGGCCTTATTTATTTTGACTGCGGTGGATGCAGGGACACGTGCCTGCCGTTTCATGGTACAGGATACGGTCGGCATCGTAGTGCCAGCGGTGAAACAATCCAGCTCATTCTTTGGAAATCTGGTCGGAACTTTTGTTGCGGTTGCAGGGTGGGGCTTCTTTGTTTATCAGGGCGTGGTTGATCCACTGGGTGGGATTAACTCATTGTGGCCGCTATTCGGTATCGGTAACCAGATTCTTGCCTCAATGGCATTGATTTTGGGTACAGTCATTTTGTTCAAGATGAAAAAAGAGAAATATGTTTGGGTCACCATTGTCCCAACAATTTTCCTGTTCATTACTTCAATGACCGCGGGTTGGCAAAAGATTTTCCATGAAAATCCAAAGATTGGTTTCCTTGCACAAGCCAACCGTTTTTCTGACGCGATTGCACGTGGTGAGGTGCTTGCTCCAGCCAAAACTGTTGCTGAAATGCAGACCATTGTTATGTCCAATCAGATCAATGCCGCATTGTGTGGCTTCTTTATGATTGTGGCGATTGTGATGGTAATTGCCTCAATTGGAATTGTACGCCGTGCATTGCAAAGTTCTGTACCTACTGTCAATGAGGCACCCGCAGTTTATTCAGAAACACCGATGACCGCGAATAGCATCAAGGGAGAGTAGGTATGGATTTTAAAATTGCTCGGCAAGGAAGTGCTGTGATTGTGAAGATTATTAAATTCACGATCTTGTCACAAAAACACCTGATTTTTTCGCCCAAAAACTGGTCGAGGATTGCGGTTTTATGGCAGAACCTGCAAAAAAGTTTTCGCTTGATGGTCGGTGTCCCTGATTATGAGAATTATCTGGCTCACATGAAGCAACATCATCCAGATTTAACGCCAATGGATGCCAAGACTTTTTATCGGCATTGTATCGATGCGCGTTATCCGTCAGCAGGCGGTAATATGAAGAAATGTCCTTGCTAGAAATCTTTTGATTTCTTTGAAAAAAACCTAAAACAGTGTATGTTGAATCATGCACTGTTTTAGTTTGGGGATTGCGTTATGTGGGGCATGGAAAAAGCTTCTATTCAAGAAAAACAACAAAAAAATCAAGAAGTAGAGCAAAATATTAAAAATTTTACTCAGAAAATCGAGCGTTTTTTGGTTGAAGTGAATCAACTTATTTTAGATAAACCACAACAAACTAAATTAGCGCTAACCTGTTTATTGGCAGGAGGCCATGTATTGTTTGAAGACTTACCAGGTCTGGGAAAAACCACGTTGGCCAGTGCACTGGCGCGTTTAGCTGGACTGCATTTTCAGCGTATTCAGTTTACCAATGACATGCTGGCAAGTGATGTCATCGGGATCAATATCTTTAATCAAAAAGAACATTTATTTGAATTTAAGAAAGGTCCTATTTTTACCCAAATTTTGCTGGCTGATGAAATTAACCGTTGTAGCCCCAAAACACAGAGTGCCTTGCTTGAGGCAATGGAAGAGGGGGCAGTCACGGTAGATGGGATTCATTATGAATTGCCACAGCCATTCTGGGTGTTGGCGACCCAAAATCCGCTGTTTCAAAGTGGAACCTATGCCTTGCCTGAGTCGCAGCTTGACCGTTTCCTCATGCGTTTATCCTTGGGTTATCCATCACGGCAGGCAGAAAAATTACTATTACAACAAAGCTCACGTCAGGTTTTAATTCATCAGTTGGATGCTGTATTTAATCAGGCTGATATTCTGCATTTACGTGAATTGGCAAAACAGGTTTTTCTCAGTGATGCAGTGTTAAATTATATTCTTGATTTAGCGGCTGAAACCCGTAAGCAACGGCATGGACTTTCTACCCGTGGCGTATTGGCGCTCAAGGCGGCAGCCCAAGCCTATGCACTGGTTGAGGGGCGAAGCTTCGTCACAACCGATGATGTGCAAACGGTTTTTGTGGCGGTGGTTGCGCATCGTTTAAGTCTGGGAGAGGTTGAGGTGAGACAGCTTTTGCAGTCAGTTGATACCTTATAGTTGAGAGTGACTTATGCAGAATGGACTTAGGCAGCGAGTACAGCAGTGGATTGCAAAACGCTTTCAGGTGGATGGTACTAAAATACTGTTGCAGAAAGATGTTTTGGTTTTCATTTATAAACAGGGTTTTTTATATCTCATTCTGATCCTGATTACCTTCATTGCTGGGATTAACTATGCCAATAACCTGATTTTAGGATTCTGCTTTTTAATCAGTGCCATTTTATGTATTAGTTTTTACCTGACTTTTAAGCAGTTGCATGGCTTACACATTGAGGTTGTAACCCCAGAAATTGGACAGGTTGAACAGGCTTTAATGCTCAAGCTGCTGTTTAAACAGCCAGTAAATCATAGCCGATATTTGCGTGTGCAATGGCAGCAACAGGAACAGATTTTTTTTCTTGAGCAGGCTCAACAAACTTTAGAATTACCAGTTATTCCGCAAAAACGGGGTATCTACGATGTAGACTCAGTAAAAATCTATTCCACCTATCCTTTAGGGCTGGTACGCGCCTGGACTTACCTATATCCCAAACAAAAAGTCTGGATTGCACCCAAAGCCCATGACTGGCAGAAAGAGCATAAACACCAAACCACAAATGTGAATGACAGTCTGGATGAGTTTAAGGAATTGAGGGCTTTTCAGCAGGGCGATTCCTATCAAAATGTTGCATGGAAGCAGGTTGCACGTGGGCAGGGATTTTTTATCAAGATGTTTGAAGCCCAGGCCAACCATCAACATCTGGAAATTGATTATCAACAGATTCCAGCACAGGGGCATGAAGAAAAGCTCAGTTTCATGATGGGCTTGATTGAGCAATGTGAACAGTTGGGTGATGACTACGCGGTGATTTTGCCACATGCGCGATTGGAAAGTGGACAAGGGCAATCACAGCTCATCAAGGCTAAACTTTTACTGGCGCAGGCTTAATGATGACCAAGCAAATCTATTTCTGTATTTTGGCTGCACTGGCATTTGTCTTGATGGGGCAAGTCGCCTTTATTCCAGTCACCCTAAGTGGATTATGGGGTGTGGTTTGGTTAACACTGGTCTGGCGATATAGAAAACAAAAAATTTCACCATTTCCACGCTTATTTTTAGTTTTTTTCTCTTTATTGTCTTTAGGTCTTATTTATTTAAATTATCAAACTTTACTGGGAGTAGAAGCAGGAGTCGCATTTTTAAGCACCTGTTTATTTGCCAAAAGTCTGGAGGCTAAAAATACCCGTGATCTGCTGATCGTGTTCAACTTTGCCTTATTCGTCAGTGCGAGCTTACTGTTGCACAGTCAGGCATTCTGGATGGCGGTACTTGTATTTGCATCATTTGTGATGTGCCTGATGGGATTGTATCGGATTCAGACCAGCTCATTTAACAATAACACAATATCCTCAAACCAGTTGAAACAGGACATTAAACAGATTTTTAAGTTTGTGGGTATTGCAACGCCGTTCTTTATTTTACTGTTTATCTTCTTCCCACGTCTGCCTCCTCTGTGGTCAATTCCAATTCAGAAAGATCGGGCAACCACAGGGATTAGTGACCGCATGTCACCTGGGGATATTGCCGAGCTTTCGCAGTCCTCGGCATTGGCTTTTCGTGTGGTCGCGAATATGTATCAGTTGCCAAGTCGCAATGAATTATATTGGCGTGCTTTGGTGCTGGATGAATATGATGGCACCACCTGGACCAGTAGTTTTTTTAATCAGCAAGTCAAAAATATACAGTCTACCTCCCATAGTGTGCCATACCAATATTTGCCTGCAGATGAACAGGCAAACTGGATTATGGGTTTGGAATATTCAGTTCCTCAGGGACGTTATTTACAGCTTTATCAGGATGATAGTATTCGACCAACCCGATTGATTAAACGTAATCAACCCATTCAAATGCAATGGTTGGGAAGAACCTCAACAGAAGCTGTTTCTTTGTCACCACGTCAACTTGAATTCAGTATCAGGTTTAAAGAGGGCAGTGATAAAAAAGCCCAGCAATTGGCGCATGAGCTGTTTGAGCAGAGTCAGCAGCAATCTGAAAAATACATTGAATCAGTGCTGTCCTGGTATCGTAAAAATGGCTTTGTTTATACCCTGACACCAGGCACTTTAGGTGGTGATCGTATCGATCAATTCCTGTTTTCCAGCCGAAAAGGTTTTTGTGAACATTATGCCTCCAGTTTTGTCATGCTGATGCGTTATGTTGGAATACCTGCACGCGTGGTAACAGGTTATCAGGGTGGGCAACTTGCACCTGATGGTCAAAGCTGGGAGGTTCGTCAACTGGATGCGCATGCCTGGAGTGAGGTTTATCTGAATGGCAAATGGAAAAGAATTGATCCGACTGCAATGATTGCCCCACAACGAATTGATACTGGGATGCAGGATTATCTGGCAGAAGATCAAACAGTTTGGGGCGATAATCAAACACAGGCTTGGCGTGTTCAGCAGTTTAAATTATTAAAAAATATGCGTATCTGGAGCGATTATTTAAGTTATCAATGGCAAAGCAAAGTCGTAGGATATGATGCCGAAAAACAGAAAAACTGGTTGGCTCGACTGGGGCTGGATTCAAGCTATGGCTATGCTGTGGTTCTCATTTTAGGAATCGGTGGTGTTTTAATGCTTTACGTTGGTTTTTATTGGTGGAGACAAAGCAGACGTCAACAGCAATATCAACGTATCATTTTTAAATTTAAAAAACAGTTACCGAAACATTTGCAAAAATATCCTGCTGAAACTTTCCATAGCTGGATCAAACGTTTGTCGTTACTTGTTGAGGATCAACAACCATTTGAAAAAGTAATTGTGTTATATCAAAAAATCGTGTTTTTAGAACAAAAGAATGGTTCCGATATTCATCAATTCAGGAAGTTGCTTAAAGACTGCGCAATTGCACTCAAACAGTCCCAAAAAACTTGTGAACACGCTGAAAAATGAATATTATACTTCTCATTCTAGGTGTATAGCTCAGTTGGTTAGAGCGCTACGTTGACATCGTAGAGGTCTCCAGTTCGAGTCTGGATATACCTACCAAGATAAATCAAAGACTTACAAGCATTTCAAAGACTTGTAGGTCTTTTTTTATGCCTTTCGTTTGCTTTATTTGCTGCATTTAATTCTGCTAATAAAGATATATTTGTGTCAAAAATGGGTCAGAACGCTTTGAATAAAACGTTGTGGTCATTTTAACATAACTTTACAATAATGGTGACAGCAATGAAATTACCAAAACCTAGACAGCGTGGAAATAGTTGGTCCACATCAATTATGATAAATGGTAAAAGAGAGTATTGCACAAGGGATACTGAACAAGAGTGTATTCACTGGGCTAGACTATGTTCAAATGGCGATTCAGCGTTTAATTGGTTTTGGGAAAAAAGAAGAGCTTAAGGAAATTCTGGCAATTTTAAGAAAGCAGAAGCCTGATAGGATAAGGGTTCTGTGAAATTTGTCGTGTACAGAGACAATTTATAAATGCTGAACAAAATTAAAAAAAGCTGTTCCACTTTCATGAAACAGCTTTTTGATCTATGCGCTCATAGCATCTACAGAGAGTTCAGCAACAGTTGGTTTCGGTTTTTCTGCTGTTAAACCCAGTTTGGCAAACAAGACCTGATCTTTTCCTTCACCAGCATTTGGTGTGGTCAGAAGCTTATCGCCAGAGAACAGTGAATTTGCCCCAGCCATAAATGCCAATGCCTGATCAGAATCGCTGAGTGACTCACGACCCGCAGATAAACGAATGTAACTGTGCGGCATAATGATACGCGCAACCGCAATGGTACGAATCCATTCGGTCACATCCAGCTTTTCAACATCGGCAAGTGGTGTGCCTTCAATCGGAACCAGCATATTGATTGGCACAGATTCAGGGTGAACAGGCATGGTTGCAAGCTCATGCAGTAAACCAATACGGTCATTACGGCTTTCGCCTAAACCGACAATCCCGCCACTACAAACTTTCATACCCGCTTGACGTACATGATCTAATGTATCTAAACGATCATCAAAAGTACGCGTACTAATAATATGTGAATAGTATTCACGAGAGGTATCAAGGTTATGGTTATAATAATCTAAACCAGCATCTTTTAAGCGTTCAGCTTGTGACTGATTGAGCATACCTAAAGTCATACAAGTTTCTAAACCGAGTGCTTTTACTTCTCGAACCATTTCTAACACATAAGGCATATCTCGTTCGTGTGGATTGCGCCAAGCAGCGCCCATGCAGAAACGTGAAGAACCAGAATCTTTTGCTGTTTGTGCTTCACGAATGACTTTATCTACTGCAATACGCTTTTCTGCTTCTAGTTTTGAGTCGTAATGTGCAGATTGAGAACAATACTTACAATCTTCTGGGCATTTACCTGTTTTGATTGAAAGCAGTGTACTGACTTGAATGGTATTTGGCTGAAAATGCTCACGATGAACACTTTGTGCTTTGAATACTAAGTCTAGAAAAGGTTGATCATATAAAGCTTGGATTTCATCACGAGTCCAGTCATTACGTAAAGTCATTGTTATATCCATGATGATTGATTACAAACATTGAGATTAATCATACAGAAATCGTGCCAAAGCCAAAGGGCAAAAAACATCATTTTTCTATTCAGGTACGTTTATGTGCTGCAATTGTTGTTGAATTGCCCACTCAATATGTACATTGACAATCTCATCGTGTAGAGCTTTTGCTTCTTGCAATTGGCCCACGATTTCAGCCGAGTATGGAGCATTTCCTAAGCCGATTGCAATATTCCGTTTAAAGGATTGATAGCCTGTGCGGCGAATTGGACTACCTTCTGTTTTTGCAAGAAAAGTCGCTTCATCCCATTGCCAGATCTCTAACAAGCTAATGTCATCTAAACTATGTCTTGGGTCAAAGTCTGGAATTAACGCGGTTTTAGCAAAGCCATTCCACGGGCAAATCAACTGACAATCATCACAACCAAAAATACGATTACCTATACCTGAGCGTAACTCTTCAGGAATGATTCCTTTATATTCAATAGTTAAGTAAGCAATACATTTCCTTGCATCCAACATATAAGGCTCAACAATGGCTTGTGTTGGGCAAATGTCGATGCAAGCAGTACATGAGCCACAATGGGCTGTTGCAGGTTGATCAAAAGGGAGGTCAAGCGAAGTAAATAGCTCACCCAAAACGAAGAATGAACCTGATTTTTTATGAATGAGTAAGGTGTGTTTTCCTGTCCATCCCATGCCTGCACTTTCGGCAAGTGATTTTTCAAAAATAGGTGCTGAGTCCGCAAAAGGGCGTGATTCGAAATCGGCCACTTTTTCTTTAATACGACTGGCTAAGGTTTTAAGTCGACCACGCATGACTTTATGATAGTCACGTCCACGCGCGTAGCGTGCAATAATGGCTGAATTTGGTTCAAATGGTACATAACGGGGCTTAGGTGATGCCACAAGATAGTTCATGCGCACACAAATAATGCTTTTAGTTCCAGGTACAAGCAATGTTGGATCAGCACGTTTTTCTAGATTTTCCTCTAAATAGTGCATATCTGCATGATAACCACGTTTTAAATATTCTTTAAAACGTGGCATTTGATCTTGAGCATCAGGTTTGGCAATGACACAATCAGAAAAGCCCAAGTCTAAAGCTTGAGTTTTTATCCATGTTTTAAGTTCTTGAGGATCAAACTGCTGAAGCTCAATTTTATCAAGTGATTTTCCAGAGGATGTGGTTGAAGCCATAAACCAATAATTAGGGGATAACATGCAACGTTCAGTTTACCATAGCCAAAGCATTCAAGCATGGGAGCAGCGTTGGTTTGCGCAGCAAAATTCATCTTTAGGACTGATGCAACAAGCAGCTTGGACAATCTCACAACAGTTAATTGAACCATTTAATAAAAATAAAATTCAAAAGATCGCAATTTGGTGCGGACAAGGCAATAACGCAGGTGACGGTTACTATATCGCTGCTTTTCTAAAGCAACATGGATTTCACATCACGGTTTATGCAGCTGAACTCGGTCAATCTTTAGATTTAAAACAAGCCGTACAATATGCACTGTTAAATCGAGTTGATATTCAAAGTATCGATTATTTATTGTCGGAAAATGCGAATCACCAAGAAATACCAACTTTTGATTGTCATATTGATGCTCTGTTTGGCATTGGTCTCAATCGAATGCTAGATCAAAAATGGCAATCGATCATCCATTTATTTAACTCACAGATTGGTTTAAAGATTGCTATTGATATTCCGAGCGGACTACATGCCAATACAGGTCGGGCTTTACCCTGTGCAATTCAGGCAGATCAAACCTTTACAATCTTAGGTTATAAGGCAGGGTTGTTTACTGGTCAAGGCAAGGAATATGTGGGAAAGCTGCATTTAGTTAGCTTGATCCCAATTGATACAGAATTAAAACCACTTGCATATCTATCATCTGAAAAAATTGTATTACCGAAACGGCAAGCTTTTGGACATAAAGGAAGTTATGGGCATGTGCTTGTCGTTGGTGGTCATACGGATATGGGCGGAGCGGTGATTATGTCTGCTGAAGCAGCGTTTCATGCTGGAGCAGGGAAAGTCAGTGTGGTCTGTCATGCCAAACATCATCAAGCTATTCTGGCGCGTTCACCGAATATTATGGTGCGAGATATTAATGCCTTAGATGAAAAAACGATCCAACACCTATTAACTCAAATTGATGCCGTATGTTTCGGGATGGGCTTAGGGCGAGATGAATGGGCAGAGCATGTTTATCTAGAGTGGTTCAATTTACTTAATCAAAATTCACATTTAGAAGTGGTATTAGATGCAGATGGGTTGTGGTTTTTGGCAAAACATCCGCAACAATTAAATCCTCATGTTTACGCAACTCCACATTCTGGTGAAGCAGCGACATTATTGGGTTGCAAGCCTGCTGATGTTGAACAAGATCGTATTGTTGCGATTCATAATTTACAACAAAAATATGCAGGGCAATGGGTGCTTAAAGGTGCAGGTAGCCTGATTTTAGAAGATGAATTATTTATCTGTACACAGGGTAATGCAGGGATGGGAACAGGGGGCATGGGTGATGTGCTGGCAGGGATGATTGCCACTTTAAAAGCACAATTTCATGAGCAAGTTGCATTGCATGAAATTGTGAGTTTGCATGCACAAGCAGGGGATTTACTGGCTGAAAATGGTATGAGGGGTTTGCAAGCACACGAAATGGGGAAAATGATTTATAAGGTGGTGAATAAAGAATAGAAAGATTAAGGTCTATTGACATTTCATAAAGATATCCAAATAAATATATAAGCTAGAGGGTGTAAATAATTCTGTGTAAATGCAATTTTAAAAATACTTGGTTACACGCTCTTCAAGCATGATACTAAAGCGATTCATGGCAGTTTTCCAATTCTGCATGGGCATCGTCCATTTTTTGCTTGCTGCCATAATTGCTAAATATACTACCTTTTTCACGGAATCATCGGTTGGGAAGATTTTTCTTTTCCTGGTTGCATGGCGGATAACGCTGTTCAATGATTCAATCGCATTGGTCGTGTAAATCGCTTTGCCAATATCCATAGGATAAGCGAAGAGTGAATATCTTAGCAATTTGGATCAGCCAAAAAGGGTGAATAAGCTGATATTTTCTCAGCCCAAGATGAAGTCATTTCATTTTACAAGGCTGAAAGCTATAGAATGGGTAAACATGAATTAAATTCACTTTTCTATGAAATTAACTCGTTTTTATTCATGTGATGCTTTCGGTATAAATCACATCATTCAAGTTTTATCGTAGAATTTAGAGTGGTGGATCACAATGAGCAATGAGTTTGCATTTTCGATTAAGCGTATTCGTTTCGATGAAAACTACCGTCCCTCAGACAATACACGTATCACAACCAACTTTGCGAATTTAGCTAGAGGCGAGCGTCGTGAGGAGAACTTGCGCAACACGCTAACAATGATTGACAATCGTTTCAATGCCTTGGCACATTGGGATAATCCTAAAGCGGATCGCTATTCGATTGAGCTTGACATCATCTCGGTTGATATTGATGTGGAAGGTAATGGTGAGACTTTCCCAACCATTGAAATATTGAAAACCAATATTGTTGATCATAAAACCAATAAACGTATTGAAGGCATTGTTGGCAACAATTTTTCCTCTTATGTGCGCGATTATGACTTTAGTGTCTTATTGCCAGAACATAACAAGGATCAAGCCAAATTTAGCCTGCCAGAAAACTATGGCGAGCTTCATGGTAAAATCTTTAAGTCTTTTTTAAATTCAAAATCTTATAAAGATAATTTCAGTAAACCACCTGTGATTTGTCTCAGTGTTTCAACCACCAAGACTTATCATCGCACTGCCAATCAGCATCCTATCTTGGGGGTGGAATATCAGCAGAATGATTATTCCTTAACTGATGAATATTTCGCAAAAATGGGCTTGCAGGTTCGCTATTTCATGCCACCGAACAGTGTTGCACCTTTGGCATTTTATCATCATGGTGATTTGCTGAGTGACTACACCGATCTTGAACTGATCGGCACGATTAGCACCATGGAAACCTTTCAGAAGATTTATCGCCCTGAAATTTACAATGCCAATTCGGTAGCAGCACAAAGCTATCAACCAAGCTTGAACTATCAGGATTTTTCACTGACGCAAATTGTCTATGACCGTGAAGAACGTAGCCGATTGGCGATTGAACAAGGCAAATGGACTGAAGAGCATTTTATCAAGCCATACCAAAATATCCTTGAGCAATGGGCTGCGAACTACACCGATAAAACCGAAGCCGCTTAAATTCACCAATTTATAGAAAAGATGATTGATCATGACGAAAATATTATTACCGACTTCAACTGCGGGTAGCTTGCCGAAACCATCTTGGATTGCAGAACCTGAGAAACTTTGGTCGCCTTGGAAATTAGAGGGCGATGACCTGATCCAAGGCAAACGTGATGCGTTGCTGGTATCCTTGCAGGAACAACTCCATGCAGGCATTGATATTGTTAGTGATGGTGAGCAGACCCGCCAGCACTTTGTCACCACCTTTATTGAACATCTGCATGGCGTTGATTTTGAAAAACGAGAAACGGTCAGAATCCGCAATCGTTATGATGCCAGTGTCCCGACTGTATTTGATGCTGTTTCTCGTCAAAAGCCAGTTTTTGTGGAAGATGCCAAGTTTTTACGTCAGCACACCACACAACCAATTAAATGGGCATTGCCAGGTCCAATGACCATGATTGATACGCTGTATGATGCCCATTATAAAAGCCGTGAAAAACTGGCGTGGGAATTTGCCAAAATCCTTAATGAAGAAGCTAAAGAGCTGGAAGCTGCGGGTGTGGATATTATCCAGTTTGATGAACCTGCATTTAATGTGTTCTTTGATGAGGTGAATGACTGGGGTGTTGCGACCCTTGAGCGAGCAATTGAAGGCCTGAAATGTGAAACAGCGGTACATATTTGTTACGGCTATGGCATCAAGGCCAATACCGACTGGAAAAAGACGCTGGGTTCAGAATGGCGACAATATGAAGAAGCTTTTCCAAAGCTGAAACAGTCTAAAATTGATATTGTCTCGCTGGAATGTCAGAACTCACGTGTGCCAATGGATTTAATTGAGCTGATCCGTGGCAAAAAGGTCATGGTCGGGGCCATTGATGTGGCAACCAACAGCATTGAAACACCTGAAGAAGTTGCAGATACCTTGCGTAAAGCACTTCAGTTTATTGATGCAGATAAGCTTTATCCATCAACCAACTGTGGTATGACACCATTATCTCGTGAAGTTGCCAGAGGCAAATTGCATGCGTTAAGCGCAGGTGCGGAAATCGTTCGAAAAGAAATTTTGGGCAAATAATTTAGAATTGAGAACATGATGTAAAAGTGACCTGTTTAATGGCTGGTTAGGATTAAACAGGTCATTTTTATTGGGAATAAAATGATGATTGAAGCAATAGACTTTAGAAATGCAATGTCTTTATTGGCAAGTGCGGTCAATGTCGTGACTACGGCAGGCATGTCTGGTCGTTATGGTTTTACTGCATCTGCGGTGTGTGGTGTATCGGATAGTCCTGCGACTTTATTGGTCTGTATGAATAGAGCTGCGAGTTCGCATATTCATTTTATCGAAAATAAAATCCTAAGTGTCAATGTATTGGCTGAACATCAGCAACATCTTTCTACTGCATTTTCCTCTAAAATTAGTCCAGAAGAGCGCTTTAAACAAGCCATTTGGACAGAACTGGAAACAGGTTCACCGATTTTAACAGATGCTTTAGTTAGCTTTGACTGTGAGATTGAGCAAATTCAGGAAGTGGGCACACATAGTATTTTTATCTGCCGTATTGTTGCAATTCAACAAAGTCAGCAGGAGCAGGGACTGGTTTATTTTAACCGTGTCTATCATCATGTGGGGCAAGTGGAAATAGAGGTGGTCCCACTTGTTTGAACAACTAAAAGCTTATTTATAAGTGATATTTTGCTCTAGTTAAGCTACCTTATTTTGTTGTGGTAGCTGGTCATAGGAAAACTCATCTGGAGTCATTTTGTCCAGACTCGAATGAGGTCGTTTCAAATTATAAAATTCAAAATATGCGTTTAATTGCTTCTTCGCATCCAAAACATTGCTGTAGGCTTTGAGATACACCTCTTCATATTTAACGCTTTTCCATAACCGTTCAACCATCACATTATCAATCCATGAGCAGTATACTGCGCAAGTTTACCATCCATGCTGATTTGGATGTCATTTGATTTCAATGCTTCAATAAATGCATCACTGGTAAATTGACTGCCTTGGTCTGTATTAAAGATTTCAGATCGATACCCTATGCACAAGCACCTTACGGCTGTGCCAATCAATCACAGCACATAAGTAGACAAAGCCTTTTGCCATAGGGATATATGTTATATTCGTTGCCCACACTTGATTACTCCGCTGAATACTCAATCCTTTGAGCAGATATGGATATTTACGCTGAGCTTGATTGGCCTGACTTGGATTTGGTTTACGATATAACGCATTAATGCCCATTTTCTTCATTAAAGTACGTGTATGACGTCGTCCTATAGGATGTCCTTGACGATTCAACAAATCACGCATCATACGGCTACCTGCAAAAGGGTATTGCATATGTAATTCATTCATACAACGCATCAGCTTCAGATCTGATGCACTCACAGGTTTTGGGCGATAGTAATAATGGAGTGAAAGAATATTTAAGTGAAATACTCGGTATATTTTTAGGTGCTGATAAGTGTTTCAAAAATAAAACGATCTGTCATGTTTTTTAGACTATTCCTAAAAAATGCATCGTTATACACTACATTTAATCCAAGATAACGCTTCAAAGAGCATAAAGTAGGAATAACAACATGAGTAACTTCTTAAATAGCATTAAATCGCGTCGTAGCATTTATGCAATTGGTAAAAATCTTACCGTTGACCAAGCAACGATTGAAGAAACAATTCGCGAAGCAGTAAAACACAGCCCATCATCATTCAACTCACAAACTTCACGTGTTGTAACTTTATATGGTGAATCACACCATAAATTTTGGGAAATTGTTCGCGAAACTTTACGTAAAATGGTTCCAGCAGAAGCATTTGCAAATACTAGCGCGAAAATTGATAGTTTCTCAGCAGGTTTTGGTACAGCGTTATTTTATGAAGATCAAGATGTTGTAAAAGGCTTACAAGAGCAATTCGCATTGTATGCGGATAACTTCCCAGTTTGGTCTGAACATTCAAGTGCCATTGCACAGTTCGCAACATGGACAGCATTATCTGAGATTGGTGTTGGTGCATCATTACAGCACTATAATCCCATCGTGGATGCCGAAGTGGCTGAAACTTTTGATATTCCATCAAACTGGAAGCTACGTGCGCAGTTAGTATTCGGTTCTATTGAGGCGGCTGCTGGTGAAAAAACCTATATGGATGACGCTGCACGTTTTAAAACTTTTAACTAAGTAAATATATGTACCATTAAAAAGAGCACTCAATGTGCTCTTTTTTTATTTAAGGTTTATATTCGCCAAAAGAACTATGGCGCTTAGCATTAGAATTGATGTATATATCTTAAAAAAGCCAATTTTTTGGAATAGACAGTTTTGTTTTATGTCATAAAATGGTCATAATCGCAGAGCATAGTGCTTACGATTTCATAAATTGTTTATATCGAGAAGAGTCTAATGTCTTTAAGAGTTGGTGTTGCTGCTTTCGGGTTATTATTGAGTAGTTCAGTTTTTTCAGCAGTCACAATCACTGCACCTGAAGAAATCGTGATTCTTGCGGTAAATGGTCAAGAAGTAAATAATGGTTTAATTCCTTCAAAGAAAAATAACTATCAAGTTGATCCTGGGAACTTAACGGTAAATGTTCGTTACCGTGAATATTTTGAACACTTAAATGGTGAACACGATATTGTGAAATCTGGTGTGGTAACAATTCAAACAACAGATCTTAAAGATAATCAAACTTATAATTTGGCACTCGTAAATGCTCCAAAAGACTTTAGTCAAGCAAAAAAATTTGCTGAACAGCCTACGGTTGCTTTATATGATCAAAGTAAAAAACTTGTAGTCCAGCAAACAGGTGCAAATAATGAAGCTCAACCGTGGTTTTCAGGTAATAGTTTATTAGCTCGTACCTTAGATTTAACCCAAAAAAATAAAAATAATGTTGTGAATCAACCTGCACCCGTCTATGCAGCTTCGACAACAAATGTAGCACCTGTTGCTGTAACAGCAACAACGGTAGTATCTGGCAATATAAAAACCACAGATCAGCAATTAGTAGAGTTGTGGCAAAAAGCATCGAAAGCTGAGCGTCAAAAATTTATGGCGTGGTTAGCAGGGCAAACGAACTAATTGCTCAACTGTAAAAGAACCGATGTTATCATCGGTTTTTTATTGAGCGTATAAAATAGAAATGTCTTTAAACATTAGAACTGCAAAAATTGATCATGTAGCGCAATTGGTTGAATGAATCAATTTGGCTGATCGGGCTCAATCTGAGCGAAGTTGGACCACTGAAAAAGCATTTGTAGATGGAATACGGATTACCAATGAGCAATTGAGTGGAGACTTGAGCCGATCAAATTTTAAACTGTTTATTGGCGAGAATGAACAAGGTTTGTTAGTTGCTTGTATTGGACTAAGTATTGATCATAACTCTGTTGAAATTGGAACTTTTACGATTGATTCATCGGTTCAAAACTTAGGATATGGCAAACAAATGCTCAATTATGTTGAAGCATATGTTGCACAGAGTTGTTCGGAAGTTCGAGATTTAATTATGTATGTCTTGGATGTCCGCTCTGAGTTAATCGCATATTATCAGCGTCGTGGTTATCAAATTACAGGTCATACAGCGCCTTATCCTGTAAATGCAAATGTAGGTCAGCCGTTGGTACCAATTCAGTTAATTGAAATGAAAAAGGCGATCATATAGTCTATTGATTATAAATTAAAAATTTTATTACTCAATATTTTAAATTACATTGTAATTACTTTGTGTATTATTAAATGATCATTCAAAACGACACAAATAAAGAGGAAGCCATGCTTCCTCTTTATTTGATTTGTTAAAGATTAATTACCAATCCAAATATAATAGCCTAAGATCATCAGAGGCCATGCAATATAGGGACTAAATAACCATTTCCATAACCAAAATCTTGGTATAAACCCAACACCATGAATAAAACCGCCAGAAATACCGACCATGACGAGCATCAGCATACTGTGGTTGTAGTGACCATTGGCATCCAGCATCAATGCAGGATGTACCAATAAAATGGCAGCAAGGGGCAATGCCAACAAAAAAGAAACGGTCATTGCAAGCACTTGTGCCTTACTATTCTTCGGTGTTGTCATTGCTTCAGCCATTACTTATTCCTCATCTAAATCTTGATGGTGTTCGATATAGAGCGCACTCAGTACACCTGCGAAGCACGCCATCAAAACGCCTAGAATCCATGCAAAATACCACATTTCACATCTCCTCATTAGTACAAACTATGTGAATTTTCTTCAATGTGTTTGTTAGTGATGACACCCCACATTTTGTAATAAGACCAAGAGGTATAGATCACAATGAGAGGAACAAAAATACAAGCAGCAACAGTCATTACACCAAGAGTTTTGTGACTAGAAACAGCATCCCACATCGTTAAACTTGATGTTGGATCGATACTTGATGGCAATAAGAATGGGAATAATGCAAAACCAGCAGTTAAGATCGCACCCACAATCATCAGACTCGTACCTGTAAAACTTGCAGCTGCCTTACGTTTTCCAGCACTAAGAATAACCAATAATGCACCTAGGATTGCAACAATTGGTGCAGCCATAGTAATTGGATAGGTTGAGTAGTTATTCAACCAACCATGGTTTGCATTTGTTACAACTTCTTTTGCAAGTGGGTTTAATGCAGCATTAGTATTCACAGCAGTAGCGTAACTATAGCCTGAAATATTTCCAAAGAATAACCAAGCGCCAGCTGCTAAGAAACATACAAGGAATACGATTGCCATAATTTGAGTTGCTTTAGCTGAACGGTTATGTAAATCACCATCAGTACGAAGCATTAACCATGCACCACCGTGAGCACATAACATCGACAAACTCACAATACCGCAAATCAGTGCAAACGGATTCAATAATGCAAAGAAGCTGCCTGTGTATTGAGAACGTAAGGTGTCGTCTAAGCTAAATGGTACGCCCAAAAATAAGTTACCAAATGCAACACCGAATACTAGTGCTGGTACAGCACCACCAATGCACAGACCCCAATCCCAAGAAGTACGCCATTGAGTATTTTCTAATTTCGAACGATAGTCAAATCCAACAGGTCTGAGGAATAGCGCAAATAGAACGAGTAGTAATGCCCAATACATTCCAGAGAAAGCGACAGCATAAACCATTGGCCATGCGGCAAAAAGTGCACCACCAGCGGTAATAAACCAGACTTGGTTGCCATCCCAGTGTGGTGCAATCGTATTGATTGCAGCACGTCTTTCAGAATCAGTTTTACCTACAAATGGCATCAGCGCCATTGAGCCCATATCAAAACCATCAGTGAGGGCAAAGCCAATCAGTAATACACCAACCAATACCCACCAAATAATTTTTAGGAGTTCATATTCGATCATGATTGAGCCTCCCCAGTTTTTGCAGCTAGTTTTTCAAAATGATATTTACCAGTGTGCAATGAACTTGGACCTAAACGAGCAAATTTGATCATTAAGTACATCTCAATAATAAGAAGTACGGTATAGAACGCGGCAAGTGCAATGATTGAACCCCATACATCACCCGTACTTACGCTTGAAGCAGATAGATGTGTTGGCAGGATTTCACCGATTGACCAAGGTTGACGACCACCTTCTGCGACATACCAACCCGTTTGTGCTGCAATCCAAGGTAGTGGTAAAGCAAATAATGCAAATTTAAGTAACCAAGGTTTATTCTCTGCATTACGTTTAGCCACAGCCCAAGTTGCAAGAATGAAGAGCAAGAGCATTAGGAAGCCTGAAGCAACCATTGCACGGAATGAGAAGAACAATGCAGCTACGTTTGGAATTGTATCTTTAGTTGCTGCCTGAATGTGTTCTTCAGTTGCATCGACCACATTTGGTGTATATTTTTTCAATAAAAGACCATAACCCAAGTCTTTCTGGTTTTTCTCAAATGAAGCAAGCAATTCAGGAGAACGATCCCCTGCACGAAGCTTTTCTAGCTCACTGTATGCAACCATACCATTACGGATACGAATTTCGTGTTCTTTCATCAAGTCATGGATACCAGTGACCTGTTTATCGGTAGAACGTGTTGCAATGATACCCATAACATATGGAATCTTGATTGCATAGTCGGTACGCATTTCTTTTTGGTTGGGGATACCAAACAGGGTAAATGCGGCTGGGGCAGGTTCTGTATGCCATTCAGCTTCAATTGCAGCAAGTTTGGTTTTTTGAACATCACCTAGCTCATAGCCCGATTCATCACCCAGTAAGATGACGCATAGGGTTGAAGCTAAGCCAAAAATTGCGGCGATTGCGAAAGAACGGCGTGCAAATGGTAAATCACGTTTCTTTAACAGGTAATAACTTGAGATCGCAAGTACAAAGATTGAACCTGTGACATAACCAGCGGAAACGGTATGAACGAATTTAACCTGCGCAACAGGGTTGAAAATCAACGCTCCGAAGTCTACAAGTTCCATACGCATGGTTTCATAGTTAAATGCGGCACCGACAGGGTTTTGCATCCAACCATTTGCGATGAGAATCCACAAGGCAGACATATTGGAGCCAATCGCAACTAGCCAAGTTACAGCTAAGTGTTGAACTTTAGAAAGACGATCCCAGCCAAAGAAGAATAGACCAATAAAAGTCGATTCTAGGAAGAAAGCCATTAAGCCTTCAATTGCAAGCGGTGCACCAAAGATGTCGCCTACATAGTGAGAATAATAAGCCCAATTGGTACCAAACTGGAATTCCATCGTTAGACCAGTAGTTACACCTAAGGCAAAGTTAATCCCGAAGAGTTTCCCCCAAAATTTGGTCATGTCTTTGTAAATTTCTTTACCAGAAATCACATAAGTGGTTTCCATAATGGCAAGTATAAACGCCAGACCTAGAGTGAGAGGAACGAAAAGAAAGTGATACATTGCGGTCATTGCGAATTGGAACCGCGAAAGATCGACCACGCTTTCAGAAATCATCAACGTGTCTCCTGATTGTTGGGTAGGTCACCAGCAATACGCTCGGCAACTTGATTGTTAAAATCTTTTGGAATGGTTGGGGCATCAAACCAGATATGTTTAATCAGCATAAGAATTGCAACTTTAATAATTAGAATAATTGCTATTTCCCAGATTAATCTTCGGTTTGGGTCTTGAGAACTTGTCTTCATCGAGCCAGCCTCATAATTTTAAAGATGTTACACATTATTAATTAAAATTTATTAAAAATAAACCTTTAAGGTCTTTAAAATGAATTAATTTAATATTATTTATAAAAATCAATTAATTATATAAATTTTGATCAAATTTTGAAATATTATTATTACCCAACTAAAATAATATGAATTAATTTAAAAAACTGATTAAAACAGTTGTATTTATATTTTTAAATCTGATTAAAAAGGTTTGGTTTATAATTAATTTAAGAAAATTAAACCAACTAAAATAGTATAGATATAAAAAATATAATATTTACAATCATTTAAGGAGTTGATTGCATAATTAAGTAATTTTTATAATGGATTCTGCACAAAACCTAGTGTATTGGTAGAGTTTGGTTTAAAAAATGTGTGAAATATCATCCTTCATTTTGGTCTCAAAGTTAGATCAATAGATTGATGAAAATGGAAGAGGGAATTGCAATATTTATAAATTTTCTTTTTGTAACATATTGTAATTTTGGGTGGGGTGCTCAAAATTTTAACGATATAGGTCTTACTCTGCGGTGAATAGCTTATTTGATATGGAGATTTTTTTAGCAATATAGTACGAATTAGATTTCTGACTGATTAACAACACTTGGGATTGTAACTCTAATTCACCATATTCTGGCTCTACTTGTACATAATACAGTTGACCAAATTCATTGCGAACACGTGCTTGCGCAGAGAAGCCTGGACGTGCATTTCCCGTTGAGATTGTTGCTAAGCGACCCACTAGATTGATATGTGAATGTGTGACTTTAGGTTTAATCACTTGGTCAAGACAATGAATCATAAACACAGTAAAAAAGATGTCGATAATCAAAGCAGGAACAAATAAGTAGTAAGGTGAGATGAAATAATGCTGTAAGGCAAAAAAAGAAAGCTCTAAGAAATAACCTGCAAAACTGAAATTGATCAGTAAAAAAACAAAGATGAGATACTTGGAGAATTTAACATCGAGTAGCGGTGAATTAAGTAACCATTCAGGTGTCAGCTTTTTAACCAGATGACTTGGGCGCAACCCAATAAAGATGCCAATTGTTTCCGCAATGCTGAGCAAAATCAAAGCCACCACGCTCATGTGAAATGGCATAAGGTAGTAATTTAAAAAAAACTCAGTCATCGCAGAATTCATGATTTAGGCACTAATCAATATAAATACCACCATCAGAGTGTACTTCCAAATTTACTTTTTCAAGGAATTCACCTAGACATGGTCCTGAAACACATTCACCTGTTTCTACAGAGAACAAGGCACCATGTGTAGAACATTGAATATATTCACCGTCCTGATCCAGAAATTGATTCTCCAGATATTCAAGCTCAGTTTGCAAATGCGGACAAAGATTATTGTAGGCATAAAATTGTCCGTCACGCTGGGTGATGAAGATAGTCTTTCCTTTCATGGTGTCATATGCACGTGCTTCACGTTCAGGAACTTCTTCAGTCATGCAAATCTTTTCCATATTATGCACATTCCTGTTGTGTGGATTTGAATTGTTCGAATAGCTTGGCGTAGTTTTCGACGGCCAAACGTGGGCCGAATTGAGCAACAACCTCACTGGAAATTAAAATGGCAAGCTGGGCAGCCGCTTCCAGACTGAGACCTGCATTGATGGCATATAAAAATGCACCCGCAAAGGCATCACCTGCACCATTGGTATCCACAGCATCAACATGCCGTCCAGCCACATGGAACTGTTGGGCTGGATCAATAATCACCGCACCATTGGCGCCTTGCGTGATGACGATATGCTGATTGTTTAATTTTAATGCTGCAATGGCATCATCAAGATTTTCTGTATTGGTAAACATCAACGCTTCCTGCTCATTACAGAACAGTAAGTCAACGCCATCATCCAGTAATTCTTCCAAACCTTGACGGGCATATTGCACCATTGCAGGATCAGACAGTGAGAGGGCGATTTTAACGCCATGTGATTTGGCAAGTTCACGTGCTTGCTTAACCGCGACACGCGCCGTATCACTGGTTGATAAGTAACCCTCGATATAGAGCCATTTTGCAGTTTTTAACGGTTCAAAATCGATTTGTTCAGCAGTTAATTCAGCGGTAATGCCTAAATATGTGTGCATAGTACGTTCTGAATCAGGACTGATCAGTACCATACAAGTTCCTGTTACGCCTTCACTGATTGATTGGGTTGTGGTCTGGATACCAGCATCATTTAAACCATTCAGATAAATTGAACCCAGTTCGTCGTTACCAACACGGCATCCATAAAAAGCTGTACCACCTAAAGCACTGAATGCAACCGTAGTATTCGCTGCTGAACCACCACTGGCTTGACCCTTGTAGCTTTGAGTATCTTGTAATTGCTGATATAAAGCGGCCTGAGTGTCGCCATCAGTCAACTGCATTGTGCCTTTTTGCAAAGCCTGCTGTGTTAAAAACTCATAAGAAACTTTAAATTCTTGGTCAATGAGTGCATTTCCAATTGCAAAAAGATCAACAGTTGCCATGTTTGTCATCACAGTAAAAATCAAAAGCTAAAGTTTACACCAATGCATTGACCATCACACCTTGCTTGCTGAATTTTTCTACAAAAACATACCAATTTACATGGATATCCGTGCATATTCTTCGGTAGACTCTCTATAATCAAGAATGTTAATTAAATAGATAAATTGGAGATCACATGACTGTCGATGTTTCTGAAAGCATTACTCAAACCATTCACCCTGCGTTTCAGCTATTACGTCAACACCATGTAGAAGCACTTGATATTCACGTTTCAGAATATAAACATAAAGTAACTGGTGCTGTTCACTACCATTTGGCCACAAATCACGATGAAAATGTATTTTTGGTGGCATTTAGAACGCAGCCGATGGATTCAAAGGGAACCGCACATATTTTAGAGCATACCGCTTTATGTGGTTCTGAGAAGTTTCCAGTCCGCGATCCATTCTTTTTAATGATTCGCCGTTCATTGAATACCTTTATGAATGCCTTTACCGCGGCAGACTGGACGGCTTATCCATTTGCAACGCAGAACAAGAAAGATTTTCAAAACCTGTTGTCGGTTTATTTAGATGCTGCCTTTGCCGCAAACCTGAATCCTCTGGATTTTGCCCAGGAGGGAATCCGTATTGAGTTAGAGAATGATCAGGCGGTTTATAAAGGTGTTGTATTTAATGAAATGAAAGGGGCTATGAGTTCGCCAACCGATCAGCTTTATCATCAACTAGCCTATCATTTATTCCCTGAAACCACCTATCACTACAACTCTGGCGGTGATCCAAAAGAAATTCCAGATTTAAGCTATGAGCAATTGGTTGAGTTCTATAAAACCCATTACCATCCAAGTAATGCGGTGTTTATGACTTTCGGCAATCAAAATGCTTATGATTTACAGGAACAGTTTGAAACATTGGCTTTACATAAGTTTTCCAAAGGAACGACTTTATATTCCACACCTGAGAAGCGTTTAACCGCTCCCATTGAGGTGACTGAATCCTATGCGGTGGATAGTGAAGACCTGAAAGACAAGACCTTTCATGTGATGTCATGGTTATTGCCTGAAACCAGCGATATTAAGCTGCGTTTAGGCATGCGTCTGGTTGAGGGGATTTTGCTGGAAAATTCAGCTTCGCCGTTGCGTCATTATCTGGAAACCTGTGGCTATGCACAGTCTACAGGGCCATTGATGGGTGTGGATGACAGTAATTTTGAAATGACATTCTATTGTGGCGTACAAGGTTCAAATGCAGAATATGCTGAAAACTTTAAGAATGGCGTATTAAACATTCTACAGGACGTTGCATCCAAGCCTGTTGATACCGATTTGGTCGATGCAATTCTGCATCAGATTGAATTGCATCAGCGTGAAATCAATGGCGATGGCACACCGTATGGCTTAAGCCTGATCCTAAATGGTTTGGGCAGTGCCATTCACCACAATGACCCGATTCATGTCTGGGATGTGGATTCTGCGATTGAACAGGTTAAGGAAGAATTGAAAGACCCAATGTGGTTGTCTAATTTAATTCAAATTCATTTGTTGGATAATCCGCACCGTGTACAAATGACTTTGGTTCCTGATGCAACTAAATCAGTGAAAGAGCAACAGGCTGAACAGGCTCGTTTGGCTGAGATTACCGCAAACCTAACCGAAGCCCAGAAAATCGAGATTCAGGAAAAAACTGAGGCATTGAAAAAGCGTCAAGATACGCCTGATGATCTTGAGCTATTGCCAAAAGTAGGACTGGAAGATGTGCCAGCAGACTTGCATATTGTGCAAGGTCAATTGCGTGAAATTATCTGTAATGGTCTGGATACACCATTAAATCTTTACCATGCAGGGACTAATGGCATTTATTACCAACAGGTCTTGATTCAAATTCCTGACGACATTGTGCAGTCACCGTATTTCAACTTACTTTCAATTTTGATGGGCGAAGTGGGTGCGGGTGAATATGACTATCTTGAATTGCAGCAACTCCAGACCGCAGTCAGTGGTGGACTGGGTATGGGGGCATCGCTACGCAGCAAGGTAGATAATAAGGATCGGATCAGTGCGTGGCTGACGCTAACTACCAAGTCATTAACGCAGAAGCTTGATGCCATTCAGTTATTAAAACTGGCATTTGAACAGCTTCGCTTTGATGAGAAAGACCGTATCATCGAATTATTGCAGCAGCGGAAAACCCGTTGGCAATCACGTTTGTCTGGTTCAGGACATAGCTATGCGATGCAGGCGGCTTCACGTCAAATGAGTGCCTTGGCTCGCCGTGACTATCACAATACAGGTTTGGGTGCGCTGAACTGGCTGAGTGATTTAGTCACTAAGATTGATCAGGATGAAGATGCCTATCATGCATTAATTGCTGAATTACAGGCAATTCATCGTAAACTATTGCAGGCTCCTAAACAGTTCCTATTGGTGTGTGAAGAGCATCACTCTGACCGTTTAGTGGAAGAGGTGCAAAACGTCTGGGATAAGTTACAAGTCAATAGAGAAACTGTCACTTTAACTCAAGTTGAACAAGTCAATACAAAAAATGATGAAGCATGGCTAATCCAGACTAATGTGCAGTTCTGTGCTTCCGCCTATCAGGCAGTTGATGTTGCCCATGCTGACGCTGCACCATTAATGGTGTTGGCTGCCTACCTGCGTAATGGCTTTTTGCATAGTGCCATCCGTGAAAAAGGTGGAGCCTATGGTGGTGGAGCCAGTTATGATGGCAATGCCTGCTCATTCCGTTTCTATAGCTACCGTGATCCACGATTGGCGGAAACATTTAATGATTTTGAAGCCAGCGTGCAATGGTTGCTGAATACAGAACAGCAGCCGCATCAACTTGAAGAGGCGATTTTAGGTCTGGTTGCCAGTATGGATAAGCCTGGTTCACCTGCTGGTGAGGCAATTACAGCGTGTTATGCGTTGCTGCATGCCCGTACACCGAAATTCCGTAAAATGCTACGTGAACGCCTGTTAAATGTGACTCTGGATGATTTAAACCGTGTGGCAAAACAGTATTTGTTGCAACAAAAACCTGTGAAAGCAGTGGTTGCACCATTTGCAAAACGTGAAGAACTACAGCAACTCGGATTTAGTATCCAACAGGTCAATTAAAATAAGAATCGGAGAAAAGTATGGCGTTCAAATCTTTTAATCGGGGTCATTTGGAGCTTAGTGTGGTGGCTATACTAAGCTCTATAACCACGTCATTTACCCATGCACAGGAAACGGCGCCAGCCAGTCCTGCAACAGTTGAAGCCTGTGTGGCATTGGCTTCAAATGCTGAACGTCTGGCTTGTTATGATGCGCTTTTTAAAGCACCGACCATTATTGAGCCACAGGTTCAGGTGGCTGAACCTGTGATTGCTGCCACATCTGTACCTGTTGCTGAAACCAATGAAAAAAACAAGCCTGAATCTTTAAAGGATAAAGTGGTTCAAAAACTCAGTGACCTACATTTGCTGGGTGCTGCGCCTAAGTTTGATCCGAATGTTTCCTTGCTGGATCGCCGTTGGGAGCTGTCAGAAGAAAGTAAGTTGGGCGTATGGAATATTCGTGCCTATCAACCTGTTTATTTACTGCCAGTGTTCTGGACCAGTGATAAGAATGAATTTCCAAGCAGCCCAAACCCACAAAATACCGTCAATGAGAAACAAGAATTAACCTCTAGTGAGGCAAAGTTCCAGATTTCCTTTAAGACCAAGGCGTGGGAAAACATCCTGGGTAATAATGGAGATTTATGGATAGGTTATACTCAGTCTTCGCGTTGGCAGGTTTACAACTCTGAGGAATCACGTCCATTTCGTGAGACCAATTATGAACCTGAAGCAAGTTTAATGTTTAGAACCAATTATGAAATTTTAGGTCTAAACGCACGTTTGCTCGGGGTTACCCTAAACCATCAATCCAATGGTCGTTCTGATCCATTGTCGCGTAGCTGGAACCGTGTAATTTTTAATTTAGGGTTTGAAAAAGATAATTTTGCGTTGATGTTACGCCCTTGGTACCGTGTCGAAGAAAATGCCAAAGATGATAATAATCCTGATATTAAGGATTATATTGGTCGTGGTGATTTAACCGCATTTTATCGCAAGGGAGAAAATGACTTTTCTCTTATGCTGCGTCATTCCCTTAAAGGTGGTGATAAATCACATGGCGCGGTGCAGTTTGACTGGGCATTTCCAATCAAGGGCAAACTGCGTGGTCATTTACAACTCTTTGATGGATATGGTGAAAGCCTGATTGACTATAACCATCGTGCGACCTATGCGGGTTTAGGCGTTTCTTTGATGAATTGGTATTAAATGAGTTTAAATATTCCTGAGTCATTGTTGCAGCTTGAAGCAAATTGTGGGGTGTTTGCGGTCTGGCTGATCTTAAAGCAATATCAAACCCATATTGATATTGCTGACCTGATTCAATTATGTCGCCATGATCAGGAAGAGGGAACATTTACCATTGCCTTGGCTGTGGCCCTGAAAAAATTGGGATTTGAAGTGTCGCTGTATACTGATCCTGACCCAAATATTGATGAGAAAGAACAGCAAAGCTATATTGATGCACGACGCCTACAGATTCCCATTCGGGCTGCCTTGACTTATACAGAGATTCAACAGGCATTTGAAGCGGGTAAATTTGTGATTGTATTTTATGACACTTTGGGCTGCGTTGGAAATCAGTCCTTGATTTATTCCATAGATGAACATGAAATCAGTTTTTGTGATCATTTTGACGTCATGTCTAAAACTGTATTTGAGCAGCAACGCCAAGCCGAGGGGATTTGTAGACAAGCCCTTGTGGTTGAGCAAAATATATCAATTTTCTAGCTCGCCTCAATTTTTGGACAATTTACCCAATCTGAATGTTGGCGATGGCATGTTTTAAACGGCTTTTCTTTGGCGTTGCAATTAAGTAGGCAAGGGTCAGTGGACCCAAACGGCCTGTATACATCAATAAACTTAAGACAAATAAACTGCCATCATGCAGTTCACTTGTTGCGCCACGCGACAGGCCCACAGTACATGCAGCCGAAACCACCTCAAACATCAGGTCAAGTGCATCCAGTTTAGGTTCAAGTAAGAAAATTGTAAAACAGCCGATAAACACTAACATACCTGTAATTGCGGTGACCGCAAGGGCTTTATAGGTAGTTTCCTGTGATACAGAATGGTTGAAAATGCGAATTTCCTCATTGCGTCTTAAAAATGAAATCACACATAACACCAGAATAACGAAAGTGCCCACTTTAATGCCGCCTGCTGTACTCAGGGAACCACCACCAATAAACATGAGCAACATGGTGAGTAAGGCGGTGCTATGCTCCATCGCACCTGTATCAATGGTATTGAAACCAGAAGAGCGGGGAACTGTGGCCTGAAACCAGGCATTCATGGCTTGTTCACCCAGACTCATAGAACCTAAAGTCAGTGGGTTATTGGATTCTAATAGCCAAATTAAAACAAAAGCCACTAGATTCAGGATGGCGATTGTACTGAGAATCAGTTTGCTGTTCGGTGTAAGTTTGCTCCAGCGTTTATTTTGCTTGATGTCAATTAAAACCAGAAAGCCAATTCCACCCAAGGTATATAGTAAACTGATGGTGAGGCAAATGAGGTAATGGCTCTGGAAGCTCATTAAGTTATTGTCAAATAATGAGAAACCCGCGTTGTTAAAAGCGGAAACACTGTAAAAAACTGCATAATATAGTCCACGTGCAAAACCGTAGATGGGCGTAAATGAGGCAGTTAATATAACCACGCCAATTAGTTCAAAAAACAGGGTATAAATCACTACACCTTTGGCGACAAAAGTCACTTTGGAGAGACTGGTTTGTCCTAAACTGTCCTGTGCCATCATTTGCTGTTTTAGACCAAGTTTTGGGGCAAGGCTTAATGCCGCCAAAATTGCAAAGGTCATAAAACCTAAACCACCAGACTGGATTAGTAACAAGATAATAAACTGCCCAAAATGGTTGAATGATTCACTTAGATTCACCACCGATAAACCTGTAATCGTTACCGCAGAAGTGGCAGTAAACAAGGCATCCATCCAGCTGACATTGCCATTATTGGCAAAAGGCAGTTTCAATAATATTGTCCCAAGCACAATAAAACTAAGAAAACCGATTGCCAACAGTGAGGGTGGACTCAGGTTGAATATCTTCTGGGAGTTTATTTTTATTGCCATTTTATAAGAAACATCCTGAGAGTTTTTTAAGATGATGCAGTGAACCCTCTAAAATCAGGATGTCACCTGCCTGTAAAGTAAAATTGCTATCGGTTTCATAAATCACCTGTTGATTCCGTTTCAATAACAATAACTTAATATGTGGCTCCTGTTGCAGAATGCCTGATAGGTTTACATTTTTGAGTTTATCCTGTACATGAAGCTTAACAATATAATGTTCGTCGCCTAAATCCATATAACGGCTGACCATCGGATAATTAAGTGCCTGAGCAACACGGATTCCCATATCTTCTTCAGGATGAATAATTTTACTGACGTGTAAATGTGACAGAATGGTGTGGTGAGCCTTAGTTTTAGCTTTTACCAATATTCTTTCTACGCCTAAATTTTTCAGGTTTAAAACACATAGAATGCTTGCTTCAATATCTTCACCAATTGCGACAACAACGGCATCACAATTTTGAATATTCAGTTCATCCAAGACGTGTTCATCAGTTGCATCTGCAATAACGGCATGGGTGATCTGATCCGATATATTTTCAACATTGCGCTTATTGGTATCAATACCGATGACATCATGTTTTAGTCGAGTGAGTTCTAGCGCAACAGTTGCACCGAAACTTCCTAAACCAATCACTGCAAATTGTGCCATATCTATCCTTAACTAAATGATAAAAATATCTTTTTATTTATTCTAAGATGGAACAGTTGGTCTGTTTGTAATGATTTTGTTGGCGTCAAAAAAAGTGAATATGAAAAGATCGTACTGTAATAAAAGTAAAGCCAACGCATGGTCGGCTTTAGCTGATGATCCGTTTTATTTAAGAAAGCGCTGATAACCGATATTGTTGCTGATTTCTGCATATGGATAGGTAATCTGTTCCAGTGTTTCAATCAGGCCATCAGGATTCTGTTTGGCATCAGTCGCCTGTAGCCCCACCAGTACACGTCCTTCAGCGGCACCGTGGTTACGATAATGAAACAGGGTGATGTTATGTGTTGGGCCTAAACGTTCAAGGAAAGTCAGCAAGGCACCTGGGCGTTCTGGAAACTCAACACGGAATAAACGTTCATTTTCAAGATTGGCATGACCACCAATCAAGTAACGAATATGTAGCTTTGCAACTTCATCATCCGATAAGTCATCAACATCATATTGTTGCTTGAGTAATTCATGGATTTCGTGACGTTCAGTTTCACCACCTTTCAGGCTAATCCCGACAAAAACCTGTGCCTGATTGCTGTCACTGGTCCGATAGTTAAACTCGGTGATGTTGCGGCCTTGCAGGGCACGGCAGAATTGCAGGAAAGCACCTTTTTGCTCAGGAATGGTAACCGCATAAATCGCTTCTTTACGCTCGCCCAATTCAGTTCGTTCTGCAATATAACGCAGACGATCAAAATTCATGTTGGCACCACAAACAATTGACACCATGTTCTTGTCTGTTAATTGATGTTCTGCCACATATTTCTTGATTCCAGCCAATGCCATTGCGCCTGATGGCTCAACAATACAGCGGTTTTCATCATATGTGTCTTTAATCGCCGCACAAATTTCATCTGTATCAACCGTGACAATAACAGGTTCAACAATCGGACCTGAGCTGTCTGATTTCATTAAGCGAATCATTTTAAATGGTAATTCACCAATCTGGGCTACCGCCGTACCATCCGCAAATAAACCCACATGCGGTAAAATCACACGTTCATTGCTTTCAAGTGCGGCTTTTAGACAGGCGGATTCCTCATATTCAACCCCGACCACTTTGACATGAGGTGCAACCTCACCTAAATAGGCGGCGACACCCGCAATCAGACCACCACCACCTACAGCAACAAACACATATTCCACGTCACGCCATTGACGCAGTAATTCATTGGCAATCGTGCCTTGACCAGCAATCACTAGTTCATCATCATAAGGAGGGATAAAGACTAGGCCCTCAGCTTCAGCACGTTGTTTGGCATATTTATTGGCAATATCAAAACTGTCACCGTGCAGGACAACCTGACCCCCCAGATTTTTTACTGCTTGTACCTTAATGTCTGGCGTGGTACTTGGCATAACAATAATGGCAGGGATGCCGAGTTTTTTTCCAGATAAAGCCACACCTTGCGCATGGTTACCCGCAGAGGCACAAATCACACCACGCTCTAATTGATCTTTGGGAAGTTGGCTGATACGGTTATAGGCACCGCGCAGTTTGAACGAAAATACAGGCTGTAAATCTTCACGTTTAAATCGAATGTTATTGTTAATTTTTTGACTAATTCGTGGAGCTGCTTCAAGCGGTGTTTCAATCGCAACATCATAAACCGTTGCTTGTAAAATTTGTCGTACCACACGAGACAGCATGTTCATCTTCCCTATAATAGTTTAAAATAGGTGAACATTGTAGCAAACCCCTGTGCATTTGCGCTGTTTTCTTGCAGCAAATGTCAAAATAGTTGAGTGAAGTCATGAGTCTATATGCAACCCAAGATGAAAAAAAACAGGCTGCGGCAAAAGCGGCATTGAAACATTTGCCCAAAGGCGGCATCTTGGGTGTAGGAACAGGAAGTACCGTCAATTTTTTAATTGATTTATTGCCTGAATTGCAGTTAGAAGCAGCTGTGGCGAGTTCCAATGCAACGGCTGAGCGGCTGAAAAAAATTGGGATTGAAGTGGTTGACATGAACTCGGTGGGTGGTTTGGATGCCTATGTCGATGGTGCAGACGAAATTGACCGTCATATGCATATGATCAAAGGCGGTGGCGCAGCCTTGACCCGTGAAAAAATTGTGGCCTCAATTGCCAAGAAGTTTGTATGTATTGTGGATGACTCAAAATGGGTGGGGCAATTGGGACGTGACTTTCCATTGCCTGTGGAAGTTATTCCAATGGCACGTTCTGCGGTTGCCCGCAAGATTGTTGCGCTGGGTGGGGATCCTGTATACCGTGAGGGTGTTGTCACTGAAAATGGTAATGTAATTCTGGATGTTTTTAATCTCAATATCTTAAATGCCATCGAATTGGAAAAAACGCTCAACAACATCCCAGGTGTGGTGACCAATGGTATTTTTGCACTAAACCCTGCCAGTATTGCCATTGTGGCAACCAATCAGGGTATTGAAGAACGCACAGCCCAGTAATGCCTCAGGTTTCATTAAAAGCTCAATTACCTGAAATTAAAATGATTCGACATGCCAGCGCGCGAAGTTTGCGCCTGTGTGTTGAACCGACAGGTATTCGTTTAACAGTTCCTTTATTTTGTACCAAGAAACAGATTCAGCAGTTTTTAAATCAATCAGAGCAATGGCTGATTGAAACCTGGGATAAACAGCAAAAACAATTGAATTTAACAGCTGCTTTTCCAGAACAGATTAAATTATTTTATCATTTACAGCCATTTCAAATTATTCATCAGCAACAACGCAATATTTTTAAGTTCGACTGGGTACAACATATTTTGTTCATTCGAAATGAACACCCTGGAAAGGCTTTACAGGCTGCAACACTTGCCTATGCAAAACAATTTTTACCTGAATATTTAACCCAAATTAGCCAGGAAATAGGTTTACCCTATCAAAGTTGTACAATTCGAAAGCCTAAAACACGGTGGGGAAGTTGTAGTTCAAGACAGGATATTATGCTTCATGCGGCATTGGTTCTTATGCCTGAGCAGAATGTCCGCGCAGTATGTGTGCATGAGCTGGTTCATACACGGCATTTTGATCATAGTCCTGCGTTCTGGAATAGCGTAAGTCAACATGATCCAGAATATTTACATCATCGCAGGCAATTGAAAAGTATCCAGTTGCCTGCGTGGTGGTATGTTTAGCTAAAACTACATTGTGCCTGAGTTTCTTGTAACTGTTCATCAGGTGCTTTACGGCTATCGAAACCTGCCTGTGCACTTAATACCTGATTGGCCTTAATGTGAACCTGTACAAATGCATATTTTAACGAATCATTATTTGGCTCAGGAGAACTACTGTTCAGTAAATATTCAGATTTTGTTGGATCTGGCAGCTGTAATAAATTATCCGTACTATCCGCATCCAAAACTGAGCGATACATTTTTGAATCCTTAATCAGCTCCAGTGCCCCATTGGCACGAATATTTAACTGACATCCATTCGATTTATCTTCGTAATGACCAATTAAGTACTCGATGGAGGGTAGATTGGGGTTGACTAGATTGATGCCAGTTATGCCTTGCTTACATGGATATTTTGAGTCATTGCAACTTCCAGTTGTGTCTACAAAACCAACAGCACGCCGATAGTCACCAGCACCAGCAACACGGAAAGAGGAGGTGGATTCAAGTATGGGGTCTTCACCTACGTAGCTTTTTTGCTGTAATAGGGCATAACCTGTCGGATTCAAGTTTTGCTGTTGGTAATTAGTTGCTAGTTCAAATACTGCTGCTTTTAATGAGATGCCATATTGATCTCGAATAACTTTTTGATTGGCTGTGATATTTAATAATGTATTTTTAGCTGGATCAATATTTTCAGGAGCAGCAGGGATAATTGAGCTTAAATTTGCTTGATCTCCACGAATTGTTTTCGCATCCAGATAGCCATCCCGTAAATCTATAGCCAGATTTTTGGTAAATTCCGTAAAGGTATTATTTGGAAATTGATTTGCCCATTGCTTTAAATAGCCAAAACTTAAATATGTAGTTGTATAGAGATTGGCTTGTTGAGCCAAATTCATATTTTGTGGAGTAAAAGCGCTTAATAAATAGGATGGTTCAAGATTGTGAATATCCATTCCACTAAAAGCATTTAATAAAGCAATGCTTACATCACCAGATGCCATTTTTAGATGTAGTGAACTAATGCGTGTTGGGTCTTCTGGCTCATTAGGTAGTTGTCCAGATCGGATTAATGCTCGTTGATAAATAGCTTCAGAACTTGGATTAATAAAAATTTTTTGAGTTAGATTACTAGTATCAACGTCAACGAGTGCGTGTAAGGTCATAGAAAAATTCTGATACTGACCACTGATAAAATCATAGATTAGTGAATTTGGAAGAGTTGATATCTCAACTCTATATAAATGACTACGATTAAGCACTATTGGTAATGTAAGGCTCAAGTTTGTTGTTGTACTTAACGTCTGTTCAAGAACGATGGAGTTATCGGTATTGTCGAGAACTTTAACAACGACATTACGCATTTCTACAGGAACTTTAATGTCAAAATTCTTTGGTTTTGGAACTGTAATAACAGGGGTATTCTCAATACGTGCCTTACTTTCACCACTACCACAGCTAATGAGTACCGAACTTAATATAAGTGTGCCTAAGCCTAAACCAATATGACGATATGTTCTTTGTTTTACACTCAAAGAAGGCATTCCCGCTCTCCAAAATTTGCATCCATGAAATTTATTATTACCGCATGGTTTTTATTCTATGCGAATACTTCAATGATTCAATAGTATTTTTTGACCAGTGGTAAAATCGGCATCAGTAAAACGATTTAAAAATATCTTTTACACTGTTTTTTGCTGAATAGCGAATCTTTTACAGTGATTAAATCCCGTATGTGCTGATTCCATGAATTTCTGGATTTGTTATATATAAAGCCATAAACATAACAAACACTATATAAGTTATAGGGTTGTGGATTGTGAAAATCCCATCAAACTGCCATACTAGTGGTACATATATCATTTGAGGTAGAGCACGTGATTTCTGTTGGAATTGTTGGGGGAACTGGATATACAGGCGTTGAATTATTGCGTCTATTATTAAGACATCCACAAGCTCAAGTGCGTGTTCTAACTTCCCGAACTGAAGCAGGAAAGCGTGTCGCGGATATGTTCCCAAGTTTACGTGGACATACTGATCTTGAGTTCTCCGATCTTAGTCTGGATCTGCTCAAGCAATGTGATGTTGTGTTTTTTGCAACACCTCATGGAGTTGCAATGCAACATGCTGAAGAACTCATTGCTGCTGGTACAAAGGTCATCGATCTTGCTGCTGATTTTCGTTTACAGGATTTAGCTCAATTCGAGAAGTGGTATGGTATGCAACATAGCTGTCCAATGGTATTGAAAGATTCAGTATATGGTTTGAGTGAACTTAATCGTGAAAAAATTAAAAATGCCAAGGTGATTGGTAATCCAGGTTGTTATCCAACCACAGTACAATTGGGTTTGGCGCCTTTGTTAAAAGCGCAAAATCAACTCATAAATACAAAAAGCATTATTGTTGATGCAAAATCAGGCGTATCTGGTGCAGGTCGCAAAGCCAGCCTGGGCATGATCTATAGTGAAAATGCGGATAATTTCAAGGCTTATGGGGTTGCGGGTCATCGTCATCATCCTGAGATTGTTGAGGCCCTAGAGAATATCTCAGGTCAACAGGGCCAGTTTGACCAGCTTATTTTTGTACCCCATTTAGTGCCCATGATTCGTGGCATGCTCAGTACCATTTATGTAGACCTGACAGAGCAAGGCCAGCAAACTGATTTGCAGGAACTTTACCAAAGTTTTTACCAGCATGAACGCTTTGTGGATGTGATGCCAGCCAATAGTTCGCCTGAAACCCGTAGTGTCCGTGGTGCCAATGAATTACGAATCGCTTTATATCGTCCTCAGCCAAATAAGTTGATTATTTTGGTTGCACAGGACAATTTGGTGAAAGGTGCCGCTGGCCAGGCAGTGCAAAATATGAACCTCATGTTTGGTTTTGATGAGGCTGCTGGTTTGAATGGTATCGGTTTATTACCATAAAAAACGCTTTTTTACTTCACACACATTTAAATATGGATTTAAATGTGTGCTTTGATGTAGTCCATAACGATAGAGATGATGATGGAAAACGCTGAACCGACCACTTTACCAGAGAGTTCCGTTAACAAAAATAAATTCCTCAAAACGAATTTACCTTTAGTCATTGCTGCAACTTTACTTATTGGCAGCAGTTTTATGCTTGGTTACACTGTCGGTCATCGTCAGGGATTAACCGTTGTGGGTTATGATGCGGACGCAGAACAACTTGTTGATGTTGTACAGAAGCAAAAAGCCGCGCTCGATTCTGTAAGCAAAAGCCTGAATGCCGCTGTGCAAGAACGAGATATGGCTGTTGGCAATGCAGAGGAATTATTCAAGGGAATTAATCAGGCCAATGCAGATAAAGCGCAATTTGCAAGCATGAATACCATTTATCGTGACATTCTTAGGCAGCGTGGCGGTCTAAGCTTAACGGTTCAGGATTTTGCGATTAAATCACTTCCTGAAAATGCTTTTGAATATCAGCTGGATCTGGTTCAGGTGAGTCCAAATAAACGCCGTGCAATGGGTACAGTTGAATTACGTTTGATTAAGGACACTGAAATACTGGATATACCGTTAGAGGATAAAAACTTTAATTTTGAAGACTTTGAGCGCTTGACTGGTCGATGGACCATGCCAAAGGGCTTTACACCCCAATTTATCGAAGTGCGTTTATCAGGTTCAGGTACACCTGTAATTAAACGTTTTAGCTGGCAGCGTGGCAAGCCTGTTGATGTAAGTTCTGCTTTCGTGTCGGAAATCCCTCAAGCTGAAGCAAATGCCCAGTAAATTTTTAGATTAAGAACTTAATATGCGAAGATACAGACGTCAAATGAATTTAAGTGAAGTGAAAAATTCCTTTCATCAATCGGGTTATGTTGACTGGCACTTGAATCCACGTTTAGGTGATTCGCAAGAGGATCATGAGGGTGAGGTGGTTGTGCAAACAGCCCCGCCAGAATTGAAGCGGCCACCGCTCTATGTTGTTGTTTTAATGAATGATGATTACACACCAATGGACTTCGTGATTGAGGTGTTGCAAAGCTACTTTGCAATGAGCTTTGAACAGGCAAATCAGGTGATGTTAACCGTTCATTACGAAGGTAAGGGCACTGCTGGTGTTTATCCAAGGGATATTGCCGAGACCAAAGCCAATCAGGTGAATAATTATGCGCGTTCTCAAGGACATCCATTATTGTGTCAGATCGAACCTGAGCAGCGTTAAAAAAAGCGAAGCTTTTTAGCTGCGCAAGACGAGCAACTGTGTTGGGAGTGAAAGCGTTAAAAAAAAGCAACGCTTTTTAGCTGCGCAAGACGAGGGTTATACCCGAGTGGTAGAGGATAAACAAAGTGAAGCTTTGTTCCGAGCGTAAGACGAGCAACTCTGTTCGAGTAACAGCGTTGGGAAAGTGACCTAAGGCGAGGCTGTGCTCGAGTGGCGAGTTAAGGAAAGCGAAGTAATTGCGGAATATATTCCTCTTAGAGTAAGTTTATCAAAAGTTAATATTAATCAGTGATTCTTTAAATAAATAATAAATCTGCTGTCTTTTTGAACGATTAGATAAGTCTTATTCTCTTTGTAATTGAATTTTTACAACAATACGATGTTTTGAATCTTGACCAAGATGCTCAACTAATGCTAACAGTAGATTATGAAGTCAAGAGCTTTGTAGGCATACATGAAATGGCAATTACAGAAGCTCTGGCGGATCAAGTTAATAATTCGCTTTTTCATTAAAAGAGAGGTCTTTTTTTGATGGAGCCCAAGATATAAGGGGGTTACATGCTCAGTCGTCAATTGGAAGTATCGTTACGTTTGGCTGTTAGCATGGCTCGTCAAAAGAGACATGAGTTTCTGACAGTTGAACATTTGTTGCTTGCCTTGCTTGATAATGATTCGGCCGTAAATGCGTTAAAGGCATGTGGCGCTGATATCGTTACTTTACGTAAGGAGTTAGAGGAATATGTAGAGCAACATACCCCGAAACTTGGTGACAACAGTGAACAGGCACCTCATCCAACGGAAAGTTTTGATCGGATTCTGCAACGTGCAATTTTCCATGTTCAATCCAGCGGTGGAGACCGTACAGTTGAAGGTGCAGATGTTTTGGTTGCGATGTACTCAGAGCGAGACTCTTTTGCGGTTTATTTGCTTAAACGTCATCAAATCAATCGTTTGACCTTAACTCAGTATCTTTCTCATGGTACCCGTAAAGATGAGATTCAGGTTGAGGAAGAAGTTGAGGATATTGAGGGTGAAAATGCAGCTTCTGCCAATGCGGGCCCATTAGAGCAATATACACTTAATTTAAATATCGAAGCGCAAAAGGGTAAAACAGATCCTCTGATTGGACGCGAAAAAGAAATTGAGCGTGCAGCACAAATTTTATGTCGACGTCGTAAAAATAATCCGTTGCTTGTCGGTGATCCAGGTGTAGGTAAAACCTCGATTGCAGAAGGCTTGGCGTGGTTGATTGTTAACGGCAAGGCCCCGAAACCACTTGCGAATGCTGAAGTCTATAGCTTAGACATTGGTGCTTTGGTTGCAGGGACTAAATATCGTGGTGACTTTGAGAAGCGTTTAAAGCAATTGCTCAATGCTTTGAAAAAGAATCCAAATGCGATTTTATTCATTGATGAAATTCATATGATTATTGGTGCAGGCTCAAGTATGGGCAGTACTATGGATGCATCGAATTTAATCAAACCTGCTTTGGCAAATGGTAGCTTACGTTGCATTGGTTCAACAACTTTCCAAGAGTATCGTCAGGTTTTTGAGAAAGACCATGCATTGTCACGTCGTTTCCAAAAGATTGATGTCAATGAACCAAGTATAAGCGAAACGATTGAAATTTTACGTGGCTTGAAAAGCAAGTTCGAAGATTTTCATCATGTTGAATACGATGATAAATCTCTCGTCGCTGCTGTTGAGTTGTCAGCTAAATTTATCAATGATCGTTTTTTACCAGATAAAGCCATCGATGTGATTGATGAGGCTGGTGCACAGCGCCGTTTAAAAGCTGAGGTTGATAGTTCAATGATTTCTGTAGAGAACATTGAAGATATCGTTTCCAAGATCGCCCGTATTCCACCCAAAACAGTATCTAAAGATGACAAGACTGTACTTGAGAATTTGGAACGTGACCTAAAACGTGTTGTGTTTGGTCAGGATGAAGCGATTACAGCACTTGCATCAGCGATCAAATTATCTCGTGCAGGCTTAAAAGCACCAGATAAACCAGTGGGTAGCTTTGTGTTTGCTGGTCCAACAGGCGTGGGTAAAACAGAAGTCACCAAGCAGCTAGCAAAACTACTGGGTGTGGAGCTAGTCCGTTTTGATATGTCTGAATATATGGAACGTCATGCGGTTTCCCGTTTGATTGGTGCGCCTCCAGGTTATGTTGGATATGATCAAGGCGGTTTGTTGACCGATGCAATCCATAAAAATCCGCACTGTGTTCTATTGCTGGACGAAATTGAAAAGGCGCATCCAGATGTATTTAACTTGTTACTACAGGTGATGGATCATGGTGCGTTGACAGATAACAATGGTCGCAAGTCTGATTTTAGAAATGTGATTATTGTTTTGACCACCAATATTGGCGCAGAAAGTATTGTACGTGCAAGTATTGGTTTCACTGAGCAAGATCACAGCGCAGATAACCAAGATGCCATGAAACGTGCATTCTCACCTGAATTCCGTAACCGTCTGGATGGCGTGATTCAATTTAAGGCACTTCCAACCACTGTCATTGATTCAGTGGTAGATAAGTTCTTAACAGAGTTACAGGCACAACTAGATGATAAACAAGTGGTACTTGAGGTTGATCAAAGTGCGCGTGACTGGTTATCAACCAATGGTTATGATCGTTTGATGGGCGCACGTCCAATGCAACGCCTGATTCAGGAACATTTGAAAAAGCCACTTGCTGAAATGATTCTATTTGGTGAGTTGGCTGAGCATGGCGGTAATGTTGCAGTATCTGTGAAAACAGAAGATGGCAAAGAGGTAGGTCTAAAACTGGAAGTGTTTGAAGATCATATTAACCCGAGTGCTGAACCTGCTTAATGTTTGAACTCTCTTTTTCGATAACCCAAGTACTTAAAGTATTTGGGTTATTTTTCGTCACAGCAATTGCTGAAATTTTAGGTTGTTATTTTCCTTATTTAATTTTGAATCAAGGAAAGTCGCATTGGTTATGGGTTCCTACGGCTTTAAGCTTAGCAGTCTTTGTTTGGTTACTGACTTTGCATCCTGCGGCATCAGGTCGTATTTATGCAGCCTATGGTGGAATTTATATTTTTACTGCCCTGATGTGGTTGCGTTATGTTGATCAAGTCATGCTAACGCGTTGGGATATTTTAGGTGGGATCGTTGTTGTTTGCGGTGCTTGCCTGATTATTTTACAACCGCAAGGTTTGGTTCGTTAAAGGCGTAATCTCGAATTGGTTTATTTTTCAACTATTCTATGGATGAAAATGTGAAAGGTCAAATTTTACTATTTTCCCATTTCGATTAAAAAAGATAAAAAGTGCTTGTCAAACACTGAAATAGTGCGTAATTTAGAACTTAGGAACAGTTTTTAGATATTTTAAAGAAACATGTTAAAGCATACTGTAAACACAAACGCATATTTTTATTTCTGGCACTATTAATGGTTGCCTGATGCGTTTCGGGCAGCAAAAAGGTTGCCCAAGCAGTTAATACCTGATCGGCAACCCCGATCAGGTTTTTTTATGCTTTAACAATCACGATTTTAGGAGAAATACCATGTATACATTTAACTATTCATATTTTAGCAAGATTTCTTGGTTTTACTTTGCAAAAAAATCAACATCACTTAGATCACACTTGCTCAAATAAATGATGGGACTGAACAACAGTCCAAAGGAAATCAATAATGAATGCTTTAAATACTGCTTTGACACAACCACACACTCATTCAAAAGAATCAATACTTAGCTTGCCATCACAACTCAAAGCACAGTATCCCTTGTCTGCAACTTTAGCGCAGCAAATTTCAAACCATCGTCAAACCATTCAGAATATTATATCAGGTCAGGATCATCGTTTAATGGTGATTACAGGGCCTTGCTCGATTCATGATCCTATCGCAGTACTCGAATATGCTGATCGCCTCCAACAACTACAAGAACAGGTAAAAGATCATATATTTTTGGTGATGCGTGCGTATATTGAAAAGCCACGTACTACAGTGGGTTGGAAAGGTTTTTTATACGATCCAAATTTAGATGGATCATCAGATTTACAATTGGGTTTAGAAAAATCCCGTGAACTTTATATTCAATTGATTGAAAAAGGCTTGCCGATTGCCAGCGAAATTTTAAGTCCAATGGCAACAGGTTATTTCGATGATTTATTGGCTTGGGGTGCAATAGGTGCACGTACCAGTGAATCACAAATTCATCGTGAAATTGCTAGCCATATGCCATATAGCATCGGTTTCAAAAATGGTACAGATGGTTCAATTCAAATTGCTTTGGATGCGATTCAGTCTGCACTGCATGGTCATCAATTCTTGGGGATGACTCAACAAGGTTTACCTGCAATTTTGCATAGTAATGGAAATCCATTACCACATTTGATTTTACGTGGTTCAAATCATGGAACTAATTATGATTTGGCTTCAATCCAAGCCATGCACTTTAAACATAAGCATTTACCTGCGTTAGTCATTGATTGTAGTCATGGGAATAGTGGTAAAGATCCATTACAGCAGCCGAATGTTTTAAAGCAAATCATTGCAGAACGTGCGGAATCCAAAGTACGTGGTGTGATGATTGAAAGTCATTTGGTGGATGGCAATCAAAAGATTTCTTGTGATATGAACTATGGCCAATCCGTCACAGATGGTTGTTTAGGTTGGGATAAAACTGAACAGTTATTGCTGGATGTTGCTGAGCAGATGAGAAGACATTAAATTGATTTAACAGCCAGTTTATAGTCAAACTACTTTATTATTCATACAGGATTCGAAAAAAACTCGAAATAACTCATCGACTGAGTCGATCAACCATTCTTTACGCTTACGTTTAACCCATGCCCACATCTGTTCTATAGGATTTAAATCAGGGCTGTATGCAGGAAGCCAAAGAATTTTATGCCCTTGTTGTTCCAATAATTCCTGAATATCTGCTCTTTTATGAAATGCTGCATTATCCATAACCACTACACTATTTTCAGGTAATGCTGGTATCAGGAATTGCTCAATCCAAAAATGAAAAACATCTGAATTGATTTTGCAATCAAATAAACCGACTGAAAATAAATCCCCTTTATGGATTGCTCCAATGGCATTGGTCTGATTCTTTAATTGCCAATTATATTGCCCTAAACAGGGTACTCCTTTTCGTGAATAGCCATGAGGTCTATAATCATGTGACTTAAAACCACTTTCATCCAGATAAATAATCGGGTGGTTTTTTTCTAATTCTTTCACTTGCTGAATAAATTTATCCCTAAGCCTTGTATCTGCTTTAGGATGGCTTAACGTCTTTTTTTAACTGTAATATTTAAGCGCTTTAATGCAGCACCAATAGATGAAACACCACAATTAAAACGTGCAGCACGTTCATATTGATAAGCATCAGGATACTTTTCAACATCTTCACGTAAAGCATCATCGTTAATTTTAGAAGGTTTACGTACACGAGTTTTTTTAATCTCTATACGTTTCTTCCATTCAACAATGGTATTTTTATTAATTTCAAATTGTGCAGCTACCGCTCGAATAGAATAACCTTCCTCAAGCTTAGCTAAAATTTTACGTCTAAAATGTTCTGAATAACTCATTGCACCATTGTATTAGTTTTATAATGATTTGACTATATGAATAAGCTGGCTATTTTTTGCGTAAAAATAGCCTAATTAACTATAGTCAAACTACTTTATTATCCATACAGGATTCAAAAAAACTCGAAATAATTCATCGACTGAGTTGTATTAGTTTTATAATGATTTGACTATAGGCTATCTAAAATCAATAAGGTAATCTACTGGCTTTGATTTTCTAAAAACTGCCAATTTCCTGACTAAATTTTCTAGGTTCAGTAATTAGTGGTGTATGCCCAGAACGTTCAAAATAAACCGCTTTGGCATTGCTCAGACTTTTAGCAATGATGGTTTGCCCCGTTTCAGGATAAAGTGTTGAACCACGCCCAATAAAGAAAGTGGTTGGACAGTTCACTCGGCTAATGGCTTCGCGATAATCCTCAGTATGATTTAAATAGTTTTCCACATACCAAAGCAGGTAATCCAAACGCTGGATAGGCAATAAATATTTTTGTAAAGAAGGGCGGTTGAGCGCTGCTTTAAATAGTTTGCCACTATAAGGATTGCTACTTTGTAACTCAAGAAAATTACTCCATGCGTTGACTAATTGATCACGAGCAGATGCAGCTAAATCTTCAAATTGGGTTGCCTGTCTATTTGCTGAGAGTACGTTTTGAATATCCAGTAGCAGCGATTTAAATTGCTCATGTTTTTGTCCAAATAAGCCATATTGCCATGAATCATCGACAGGAATTTTTGGTGTTTGATCAATATGCAGATAGGCTTTTAGTTTTTGTGCCAGACCGCCATGTTTAAACCCGTGCATGGCTGTGGTTGCACCCATTGAATAGCCAATCAGAATAAACTGCTCAAGTTTAAGTTGCTTAATCAATGTATCGACATCATTCCAGTGGCTTGAGATCGCATCCGTTTCAGGAATGGCACAATCTTTTGAACCACCAAAACCACGCCAGTCGGGAATGATAAATTCATATTTTTTACGGGTTGCAAATAAAAATGGAAGCCATAGCCAGCTTTGCATGCCCAATCCTGACAGGACGAGTACAGGTTTGCCCTCACCAACACGTCTGACAAACAATTTTTCCTGATCAGGCATGGTATAAAACGGCATTATTTTTCTCTAGCTCCGTTGGCTTTTTCAAACTTTTTAAGTTGTGGAATCATTTGTTCTAACCATCTTATCCATTCGATTTCTTTAATGATACCGAGTTCCAGAATCATTTTATGAATAAATAAGACACGATTAGTAGGTTCATTATTTTTAAAATCCTTATCATGGATGGTTTGATAAAGACTAAGTTTTTCTTTATGAAGTTCTAGATGTCGTTCAAGTTCAGGCAAAATATTATTGCCGCCAAGTTGTGCTTCGGCCCTTAATCTAACCATCAGGTCATCACGCAGCTGGGCAGGCTCGCTTTGTTGTTCAACCCATTCAGCAAGTTCTATTCTGCCTAGTGCTTCGACTTGATAGGTTTTTTTTCGGCTGTTTGCAGCCTGTTCTTCTAATGTAGAAATCCATCCTTTTTTCAGCATTCCATTGAGTTCGCGGTAAATTTGCTGATGAGTCGCGTTCCAAAAGAAGCCCATTGAACGGTCAAAACGACGAGCTAAATCAAAACCTGTACTTGGTTTCTCTAATAAGCTTGTCAATAAAACATGGGCAAGTGACATGATGATCCGTAATAAAAAATGACTCATCAGAATTATGCAATATGTTGCATAAAAATCAAATCTTGTTTATAAGTTTATGCAACAAGTTGCATTAGCAAGCAGATTGCTAGCCAAAGGAGAAAACATGTCAGCTTATCCACATTTATTACAACCACTTGACTTGGGTTTTACCACATTAAAGAACCGTGTGCTTATGGGCTCTATGCATATTGGTTTAGAGGAAGCACCTCAAGGCTATGAACGTATGGCTGCATTTTATGCAGAACGTGCCAAAGGTGGTGTAAGTCTGATTGTAACTGGCGGTGTTTCTCCAAATGATGATGGTGTTGTATTTGCACACGGTACAAAATTAGATACCGTCGAAGAAGCTGAAAAACATAAAGTTATTACTCAGGCTGTACATGAAGCTGGTGGAAAGATCGCAATGCAAATTTTGCATACGGGGCGTTATTCTTATCAGGCAAACAATGTTGCGCCATCAGCGATTCAAGCGCCCATTAATCCAATCAAACCTAAAGCATTAAGTTCGGCAGAAGTTCAACAAACGATTGATGACTTTGCCAACTGTGCCAAGCTTGCACAATATGCAGGGTATGATGGTGTTGAAATCATGGGTTCAGAAGGTTACTTGATCAATGAATTCATTGCTGCTCGTACCAACCACCGTGATGACGAATGGGGCGGTAGCTACGAAAATCGTATTCGTTTCCCAATTGAAATTGTAAAACGTACCCGTGCCACTGTTGGTGAAAATTTTATTATTATTTATCGTTTATCCATGCTGGATTTGGTTGAGGGCGGTTCAAGTCTGGAAGAAGTGATTCAACTTGCCAAAGAAATCGAAAAAGCAGGTGCAACTATTATCAATACAGGGATTGGCTGGCATGAAGCCCGTATTCCAACCATTGCCACTAAAGTACCGCGTGCAGCATTTACATGGGTCACAGAAAAGCTAAAAGGCTCAGTTTCAATTCCGTTAATCACATCGAACCGTATCAACACACCTGAAATGGCTGAACATGTACTGGCTTCAGGGCATGCAGACATGATTTCGATGGCTCGCCCAATGTTGGCTGATGCCGATTTTGTATTGAAAGCGAGTGAAGGTCGTAGTGATGAAATTAATACCTGTATTGGTTGTAACCAAGCATGTTTAGATCATATTTTCTCGATGAAGATTGCAACATGCTTAGTTAATCCACGTGCATGTTATGAAACTGAGCTGATTTTTAAAGAAACAAATGCAATAAAAAATATTGCAGTAATTGGTGCAGGTCCAGCGGGTCTAAGTTTTGCAACATATGCAGCGAGTCGTGGTCATAAAGTTAAAGTGTTTGATTCAAATAATCAGATTGGTGGTCAGTTTAATATTGCTAAGACCATTCCTGGTAAAGAAGAGTTTTACGAAACTTTACGCTATTTCAAACGTCAGATTGAGTTACAGCCGAATATTGAGCTGGTACTCAATCATACAGTGACTTATGAAGAACTCAGCCAGGCTAATTATGATGAGATTGTTGTTGCAACAGGGGTAACACCGCGTCAATTACAATTTGAAGGTATTGATCATCCAAAAGTATTGAGCTACATCCAAGTATTAAAAGAGCGTGTTCCAGTCGGTAAGCGTGTTGCGATTATTGGTGCTGGTGGTATTGGCTTTGATACAGCGGAGTATTTAACCCATGAAGGTGATAGCGGCAGTTTAAATCCTGAAAAATTCTATGCGGAGTGGGGTATTGATACAAGCTATGCGCATGTAGGTGGCTTAAAACAGCCTGAGCTAGAGAAATCTGAACGTGAGATTTACCTATTACAACGTAAAACAGCAGCTGTTGGTGCTGGATTAGGTAAAACGACTGGCTGGATTCATCGTACAGGCTTAAAACACCGCAATGTAAAAATGATTGCAGGCGCAAGCTATGACAAAGTGGATGATCAAGGTCTACATATCACCGTTGACGGACAAACTACTGTGCTTGAGGTTGACCATGTGGTGATCTGTGCTGGTCAGGAATCCTATACTGCGATGTATGAGCAACTCAAGGCGGATGGCAAAAATGTTCACCTGATTGGTGGCGCAAAAGAAGCAGGCGAACTGGATGCAAAACGCGCCATTCGTCAAGGTGCTGAACTGGCAGCCGTTTTATAAATACAATCAATCGGACATTTTCTCTAGGAGGAAATGTCCCTCATTTTAACATTTAAGGATAAAGGAAAATAAAATGACACTCGAAACAACAAAACAATCGCTGGAAAAATGGCATCAAATGATTCAAACAGGTGATATGTCCGCTTTAAATGAATTACTGGCAGATGATGTGGTTTTCCGTTCGCCTGTGGCATACAAACCTTATGAGGGCAAGCATGTGGTATTTTTTATCCTGACCAATGTAATTCAAGTTTTTCAGGATTTTACCTATCACCGTGAATTCTATACTGAAGATGGTGAAAACGTAGTATTAGAATTTAGCGCAAATGTGAGCGGAAAATTATTAAAAGGTATTGATATGATTCGCTTTAATGAACAAGGCAAAATTATTGATTTTGAAGTGATGATTCGCCCAATGAGTGGTTTGGCGGCATTGGCTGAACAGATGAGCGCAAGATTTGCTCAATATCAACCAAATTAATTAATACAAAATAGCCTAAGTAATATTAAGATCATTAGTATGTGGTTAAAACTTTCAACTTTCGGATTATTACCTGTATTGCTGATACAAGGCACAAAAGTTCGTAGGAATACACCACGTCTGCCAGAAGCAAGCGGTGATCGTGAGGGCAAGACTGGGCAGGGAAAACCCCTGTCACTTTTGATTCTGGGTGATTCAGCAGCAGCAGGTGTTGGTGTGGAAACACAACAGGAAGCTTTGTTAGGTGCAATTATTGCCGAGTTGCAGAATGAGTATGTGTTGCAATGGAAGCTGCATGCCAAAACAGGTGATACCACAAAACAGGTTTTACAGGCGATCCATGATTTAGAACCACAAAGCTATGATGTGGTGGTTACTTCCATAGGTGTGAATGATGTCACCAAATTAATTTCTGCTAAAACTTGGATAAAACAACAAAAACAATTATTTACTCAAATACAAAACCGTTTCCAGCCAAAACTGATTATTGTGTCAGGTGTGCCACCCATGCAACATTTTCCAGCACTACCTCAGCCATTGGCTTGGCTGTTTGGAAAATATGCCGAACAAATGAATGACGCATTAAAACAGTGGTTAGCTCCACAGCCACAATTTAGATTTATTCAATACGATATTAAAAATTTTCAGGCGATGAATTTACCTATGGCCAGTGATGGCTTTCATCCAAGTAAAGAAATTTATGCAATTTGGGGGCAACAGGTCGCAGCATTGGTGCGACAAACATTTAACGCATAGTCAGAGACGGTAATTGAACATGGGCGGATCTGTTTTAAACAAGCTTAAAGTTTTAGCTTTGGACGTACTGGATTCAGTCGTTGGTGCTGAGCAACCGAAAATGTATTATGACCCGCAAGGGAAAATTAAAGATGTTCTGGAAAGATTACCACAGTTAAAACAGAAATATCGCCCAACTTTTTGGCTCAGCAATAGCCATGTTCATCTTTTATATTTTGATTTAATCAAGAAGAAAACCAGCAAGCTTGAGTATGATCGTATTGATCAGTTGACCATGCAGGATGGTGGTGTTACTGCAATCGCATGGTATGGCTATGATTTGCCAGTCGATACCCCAACTGTTGTGATCATGCATACTATTACAGGTACACCTGAAAGTATGCGTGAACTTGTTAAAGACTTACATGCATATACGGGTTGGCGGATTGCACTTTGTTTACGCCGTGGACATGCAGGGTTACCGATGCCTGTGCCACAAATTTCCCTGTTTGGTTCAACCCATGACTTAAAAGAACAACTTGGACATATTCAAAACCTATTTCCAGACTCAGACTTATATGCGGTGGGTTCATCGGCTGGGACTGGATTATTGGTCCGCTATTTGGGCGAACAAGGCGAAGATACGCCATTTAAGGCCGCTTTTGCCATGTGTCCAGGTTATAACACTGAACTTAGCTTTAAAAATGTACATCCTTTTTATAGCAAAATGATGACCAAAAAATTATTTAAGTATTTTATTCATCCTTATCAAAATACATGGAGCAACATTGCTTCTCTTAAAAAAGTGCTCACCACGACCAGTTTGGAAGAATTTGAAAAAGAATATTTTGAAATGGCAGGCTTTCAGGATTATCAAAGTTATTGCCAAGCCATTAACCCGATTTATGTGTTTGAGAATGTTAAAATTCCATTGATGATTTTGAATGCTGAAGATGATCCTGTCTGTTCCATTAAAAATCTGGAACCTTATAAAGAGACTATTCAGCAGATGGAAAATGTTGTGGTAGTGACTACCAAAAAGGGCAGTCATTGTGGTTTTTATGAAAGCTTAGCAGTGAAATCATGGGCATCACGCTTGATGTCAGATTTTTTTAAGAGTTATTCATAAAGTTTAGCTGTAAAAAAGCCAGTTGAATTCAACTGGCTTTTGACTACAATCAATTAATTGTTCAGTGCAGGGGTTGCAGCGGCAATTGCGGCAGCAACAGCATCATCTTCACTTTGGGCTGGTGTCGATGGCTTTGGTGCTTTTACAGGTTCAGTTTTTGGTTGTTCTGTTTTAGCAGGCTTTTGCTCAGCCTGAACTGCTGGTTTAGGCTGTTCAGTACGTGGCGTTTCAGGTTGAGTGCTTGTATCTGTAGAAGTTTGTGCCTGAGTAGGGCGTGTTTCACCACGAATTTCAGTGGTCGTATTTGGTGTTTCCTCACGGCTTGTTTCAATCACTGGCTCAGGTGCGGGTTCCGCACTTTCTAGAGACTCAAATTCCTGAATTTTTTCAGGTTCAGGCTGAGTCGTTTGTGTCTCGGTTGCCTGTTCTTGCTGCTCTTCTTTCGGTTCTTCTTTTTTCACACAAGCAGTTAATAAAAGACCAGTCGCAAGTGCTGCACAAATTAAAAGTTTTTTATTTGCCATTGCTAAAACAACATATTGAATAAGGACAGCACGGATTATAGCAATAAAACCAGGTGAAGAAATCCCTACGGTTATCGGCTTTGATGATATTTTATAAATGTTTGCTGAGAGAGCGCTATTTTAAAATAAAATCACAGTAAATCTGGGGAAAAATTGCGGTATTTGTTCCATGCTATTGATCAGCCAAATATCATGTATGGATGAAAAATCCACAAATCCCATAAATTTTTATCGAAAATGCTGATAGAATAGTCGATTGTTTATAGTTCTTTGAATTGGTGCGGTTTGACTTTGCTTTCTTGGTGCAGAGTACAGTAAAATTGCCCAACATTGTAGGCCGATTTCGGCTCGATTGTACGAGAAACTCAATGACCCATTTTATTTTTGTCACTGGTGGTGTGGTTTCATCACTAGGTAAAGGTATTTCTGCTGCTTCTGTTGCCGCACTTTTGGAAGCTCGTGGCTTAAAAGTCACGATGGTAAAGATGGATCCATATATTAATGTCGATCCAGGTACCATGAGCCCATTCCAGCACGGTGAAGTTTTCGTCACAGAGGATGGTGCTGAAACTGACTTAGATTTGGGCTATTACGAACGTTTCCTGCGTCGCGCCAAAATGACCAAGCTGAACAACTTCACCAGTGGTCGTGTTTATCAGGACGTACTCAATAAAGAACGTCGTGGTGACTACTTGGGCGGTACAGTTCAGGTGATTCCACACATTACCGATAATATTAAGGAACGTGTACTTCGCGCAGGCGAGGGTTATGACGTTGCAATTGTTGAGATTGGCGGTACAGTGGGTGATATTGAATCACTTCCATTTATGGAATCGGTACGTCAGCTTATGGTTGAGCTGGGTCATAAACGTACCATGCTGATGCACTTAACCTTATTGCCATATATTAAGTCTGCGGCTGAACTAAAAACCAAGCCAACCCAGCACTCTGTTAAGGAACTGCTTTCGATTGGTATCCAGCCAGACATCCTGATCTGCCGTACTGAACATGAAGTTGATGCGGACACCATTCGTAAAATTGCACTATTTACCAATGTAGAAGCACGTGCAGTTATTGCATGTCCAGATGCAAAAACCATTTATCAAATTCCACGCAATTTCTACGAACAAAATGTCGATGATTTAATCTGTGAACGTTTTGGTTTTAATAACTTGCCAGAAGCCAATCTTGAAGACTGGGATAATGTGGTTGAAGCATTACTCAATCCAGAATACACCGTTCGCGTGGCAATGGTTGGTAAATATGTTGAGTTACCCGATGCCTATAAATCTGTCAATGAAGCACTTTTACATGCAGGCATTAAAAACCGCGTTAAAGTACAGATTGACTATGTTGATGCTGAATCTCTAGAGGGTCAGGATATTTCGGTTCTTGAAACGGCTGACGCAATCCTTGTTCCAGGTGGTTTTGGTGAGCGTGGTACTGAGGGTAAAATGCGTGCGATTCAATATGCACGTGAAAATAAGGTTCCTTTCCTGGGTATTTGTTTAGGTATGCAATTGGCGGTGATTGAATATGCACGTCATGTCGCAGGGTTGCCTGAAGCAACTTCAACTGAATTTAACCGTTCCACCAAATATCCACTCATTGGCTTAATTACTGAATGGCTGGATGAGCGTGGCGAATTACAACACCGTAGTCTTGAATCAGACTTAGGCGGCACCATGCGTTTGGGTGCACAAAAGTCTGAATTGGTTGATGGTGCAAAAATTCGTACAATTTATGGTCAATCAGAAATTATTGAGCGTCATCGCCATCGTTATGAAATGAATGATCGTTTTATTGAGACCATAGAACAGGCAGGTATGAAGATTTCAGGCTATTCTTCAGTACAACATTTGGTTGAAACTGTAGAAATTCCTGAACATCCTTGGTTTATTGCGGTACAATTCCATCCAGAATTTACAAGCTCACCACGTGATGGTCATCCATTATTTGCCAGTTTTATTGACGCTGCAAAGAAACAGCATCAAAAGAGTAAATAATATAGACTTAGATAAACTGGGAAAGTTTAAATGTCACAATTAAAACCACAAGAAGTTGTACGTTTAGGCGATATACAAATGGCAAATCATTTGCCATTTGTATTATTTGGCGGAATGAATGTACTTGAGTCAAAAGATTTAGCGTTTGAGATTGCTGAAACCTATATTGATATTTGTAAACGCCTTAACATTCCTTATGTGTTCAAGGCAAGTTTTGACAAGGCCAACCGTTCCAGCCTGAACTCGTTTCGTGGACCTGGCCTGGAAAAAGGCATCGAATGGCTGGGGGAGATTAAAAAACAGTTTAATGTCCCAATCATTACTGATGTGCATGAACCGTATCAGGCAGCACCCGTTGCCGAAGTTGCCGACATTATTCAGCTTCCTGCATTCCTCAGTCGCCAGACTGATCTCGTTGAAGCAATGGCAAAAACCCAAGCCATTATCAATATCAAAAAAGCACAGTTTCTTGCCCCACATGAAATGCGCCATATCCTGCATAAATGTCTAGAAGCGGGAAATGACAAACTTATCCTTTGTGAACGTGGTTCAGCATTTGGCTATAACAACCTTGTTGTTGATATGCTGGGCTTTGACATCATGAAAGAAATGAATGTACCCGTATTCTTTGATGTGACCCACGCTTTACAAACACCAGGTGGACGTGCTGATTCCGCTGGTGGTCGCCGTGCCCAAATCACGACTTTAGCGCGTTCAGGTATGGCAACGGGCTTGGCAGGATTATTTCTTGAAGCACATCCAGACCCTGAACATGCAAAATGCGATGGACCATGTGCGTTGCGTTTATCACAGCTTGAGCCATTCTTGGCGCAATTAAAAGAATTGGATACTTTAGTTAAAGGATTCAAAAAGTTAGATACCCATTGATGCATTCAGTTGCATCTTTTTATTCATTCAACAGAGGAATTGTTCATGAGCCAAATCGTTGACATTCGTGCACGTGAAATTTTGGACTCTCGTGGTAACCCAACCATCGAAGCAGACGTAATTTTGGAATCTGGGGTTGTTGGTCGTGCATGTGCACCATCTGGTGCTTCAACTGGTTCTCGTGAAGCTTTGGAACTGCGTGATGGTGACAAGTCGCGTTACTTGGGTAAAGGTGTTAAAAATGCGGTTAATAACGTAAACACTTTAATCCGTGATGCTTTAGTGGGTAAATCAGTATTTGAACAAAAAGACATCGATAACACGATGATCGAGCTTGATGGTACTGAAAACAAAGAAAAACTAGGTGCTAACGCAACTCTAGCTGTTTCTTTGGCTGCTGCTCGCGCTGCTGCTACTGAAAAGAAAATTCCTCTTTTCCAATACATCGCAGACTTGCGTGGTCAAACAACTTTGAGCATGCCTGTGCCAATGATGAACATCATCAATGGTGGTTCACATGCAGACAACAATGTGGATATTCAAGAGTTCATGATTGAGCCAGTAGGCTTCACTTCATTCTCTGAAGCATTACGTGCGGGTGCTGAAATCTTCCATTCTCTAAAATCAGTTTTAAACAAAAAGGGTTTAAATACTGCTGTGGGTGATGAAGGTGGTTTTGCTCCGAACTTGCGTTCAAATGAAGAAGCAATCACTGTTATTCTTGAAGCGATTGGTCAAACTGGTTACAAAGCGGGTTCTGAAATTATGTTAGCACTTGACTGTGCATCTTCAGAATTTTACAAAAATGGTCAATATATTCTTGCAGGTGAAGGTAATAAAGCATTCACAAGCAATCAATTCTCTGATTATTTAGCTGGTCTTGTAAATCAATATCCAATCATTTCGATTGAAGATGGTCTCGATGAGTCTGACTGGGAAGGCTGGAGCTATCTGACTTCAATTCTTGGTGATAAAATCCAGTTGGTGGGTGACGATTTATTTGTAACCAATCCTAAGATTTTACAACGTGGTATTGATGAGAAAGTAGGTAACTCTATTCTGATCAAGTACAACCAGATCGGTACATTAAGTGAAACTCTGGATGCAATCTACCTTGCGAAAGCGAATGGTTACAGCACTGTAATCTCACACCGTTCAGGTGAAACTGAAGATTCAACCATTGCTGACTTGGCAGTCGGTACAGCAGCAGGTCAAATCAAGACAGGTTCACTTTGCCGTTCTGACCGTGTTGCGAAATACAACCAATTGCTTCGTATTGAAGAATTAACCTATGCCGCTTATCGTGGTAAGGCTGAGTTCAAAGGTCTAAAATAAGGTCAAGCTTTAGCCATGTTAAAACTTCTTGAGAGCCTTTCTTTACAAAAGAGAAAAACTTCACGAATTCAGAATCCTATAGAATTTGTGACAGGTTTTCCTTTCAAGAGGGATGTGGGGAGTTTTTCATGCTAGATGTGTTTCGATCGACTTCGAGTAAATTGATTCTGTTGCTTGTGCTTGCTTTGGTTGCAAGCCTACAGTATCAATTTTGGCTGGGTGAGGGAGGCTACCTCCCTCATCAGGCTTTAACTCAACAAATTAAGCAGCAAGCAGAAGTAAATACGGAGCTTAAAGAGCGCAATCGTATTTTAGCGGCCGAAGTTTTCGACTTAAAAAATGGAACGGAAGCGATTGAAGAACATGCACGCTTAGATTTAGGTTTAATCAAGCCAAATGAAACTTTTGTGCAAATGAGTACCATCAGTACCCATTACAAACCAATTTATATCGATCCAAATGCAAAAGTAGATGTCGCAACCAATGAAAACCCCGACTAGGCTATGGGCGGTTGTGCCAGCAGCAGGTTCGGGCAGTCGTTTTTCAAAAACTGAATTAAAACAATATCAATATATTCAAAACCATACTGTACTTGAACATACTGTAAATCGTCTTAATAGCTTGGATTTAGCAGGATGTGTGCTTGCAATTGGCGAACAGGATCATTTTGCCAAAACACTTCCTTTTCAGCATAAAGATAAGTTACATTTTTGCTTAGGTGGTGCAGAGCGTGTTCATTCTGTACTGAATGCCCTCATTTATTTATCTGAAATTACCGATGAAGATGATTGGGTATTGGTGCATGATGCAGCACGCCCATGTGTGACGCAGGAAAATTTACAGCTATTGGTGAATACTGCAATAGCGCATAACCAAAGTGCAATTTTAGCAATCCCAGTTCGTGATACCTTAAAACTGGTGCACACTGAAAATCAGATTGAGAAAACAGTCAGCCGTGAATTGTTGTGGCAGGCACAAACCCCGCAGATGGCAAAATTAAAGATATTAAAAAATGCGCTTGAAACAGCATTAGCTAATCACATTGTAATTACTGATGAGGCAAGTGCTTTAGAATATATCAATCAGCCTGTACAAGTGGTGCAAGGTCGTTCAGACAACATCAAAATTACCTATGCCGATGATCTGGAACTTGCCCGATTAATTCTGCAATCACAAAATTCTCACTAGTTTTAATCCGTTTTGCTTTACATAATTTATAGTTAAATAGCCTAAGTAAAATTAGTGGAATATTAATATTTTAACATCAATATAAATCACAACAATTTCACTATTTGTTAAATTTGAACCACATACTTTATAACGGATCAACAAATGAAAAAATTATTAATCGCGGGTGTTTTTACATTTACATTAGTGGGCTGTGCATCTACACCACCGCAAGCTCAGGGTATGATGCAGGAAACTATTCGTTATTCATCTAGCCCATGTTTTGGTGCCTGTCCAATTTACTCAGTGGAAATTTCTCCATCTGGAGCGGTGCATTTTGATGGGAAACAATATACAAAAGTAACAGGAACCCAAGATTTAACAGTAAGCCCATCTGTTTATAAAAAACTTCAGCAAGAATTACAAAGCTATCGTCCTGAAACGGGAGCAAATGTAAAGACTACGGGATGTCAGCAAACAGCAACCGATCAACCAAGTGCATATTTCTGGTGGAAACGTCCTGATGGTACGGTAACACGTTTAAGTCACTATATAGGCTGTATTTCACCAGCAAATATTGAGTTAAATAAGCTGATTGAAAACATACCGAAATTAATTGGTATTGAGGATTTAGTACATTAATGCCAAGCTGTAAAAATGGACAAAATGAGCATTTATGTTAGTATAGTTATAAGCGCAATCATGCGGAGGAGTCATCAATGACAGCTTTTACAATCATGCAAATGAGTATACAAGAAGAAGATCATCTTCCTGACCTTGCTGTACAAGCGTTCCGCAATGCCTTTAAGCAGGCAAGTGAATGTTCTGAAGTTGTTTATGTAAAAGATCGTCAATTGTTAAAGCGGTTCCCTAATGGTGAGATCAAAGTACTACAAGATCTTTCAACATCGTATCAATCACTTGCAACTTCTCAACGTATCTTCAAACGTAAGAAAAAGTCTGTGACTGTTTAGAGATATGCGACAGCCACGTATTCGTATGTTTGCAGGACCAAATGGTTCTGGAAAAAGTACCATCAAGGACTATTTATTGCCCCGACATATTGGGGCATATTTAAATGCAGATGAGCTTGAAAAAGTTTTAAATCAAACACAAATTCTTGATCTGAATAGTTATCATGAGTTGCTGGATGTCGAAAAACTCATTGATTTTTTAAAGACCAAAAAGAAAAAGATAAATCAACAAATATGTGATTTATTGAGTCAGGAACCTGAATTATTTGCCGAGAGACAAATCCTTTTTGCAAAAGTTGATGTCGATTCTTATCTTGCAGCCCGAATCATTGATTTTATTCGTTTAGAATTTTTAAGATTAAAGATCAGTTTTACTTTTGAGACGGTAATGTCTCACATCAGTAAAGTTGAATTTTTAAAAGATGCACAAGAACAAGGGTTTAAAACATATTTATATTATGTTGCAACAGTGAATCCTGAAATTAATATCGCACGTGTCCACTATCGGGTAAGTATAGGTGGGCATCCTGTACCAGAACAAAAGATTCGTGATCGCTATTATCGTAGCCTGGATCTGCTTATGCAAGCAGTCGAAGTCACAGATCGAACTTATTTATTTGATAATTCATCTGATGGTGAAAAGGCTGCTTTTCTAGCGGAAATTGAACAAGCCGAAGTGTTAAAACTTAATGAGAATATGACTGAATTTCCACTTTGGTTTGTCGAAAAAGTTCTATCTGATTTTTAATAACATACTAATAATCAATTGGTTAAAAGATGCGTAAAAAATAACTTTGCTTTATCACCTAATTAACATAATATAAAAACATATAATATTATATGGTGTAATGATGTCTAGTATTCTCTTAGCATTGATCGGTGGTGGAGTTTTGGGCATTGCCGTTGTGGGCTATTTATATATCAATGGTCGTATTGCAGGTATGAGTGGTTTACTTGCCCAGTTATTACAACCAAAGTCTCTGAGTGGGAATCCAGCACTTTGGTTTTTACTTGGGTTATTTCTCACACCGTTTATTTACCAATTATTTGTAAAGCCTGAAATTATCATTGAATCCTCGCCATTCACTTTAATTGTAGCAGGGCTTTTGGTTGGCTTTGGAACACGTTTAGGTTCAGGCTGTACCAGTGGGCATGGTATTTGTGGTATCAGCCGATTGTCTCTACGCTCAATTATTGCAACGGTGACATTCATGCTTGCAGGAATGATCACCGTCTATATTGTGCGTCATGTCATAGGAGTCCATTCATGAAAAACCTGTTTGCTTTCCTGTTTGGTGGTTTATTCGCTTTAGGTTTAATGGTCTCAGGCATGTCAAACCCTGCAAAGGTATTGGGTTTTCTGGATGTGTTCGGCGATTGGGATATTAGCCTGATGTTTGTCATGATTGGTGCAATTGCGGTGGCAATCATTCCATTTCAAAAAGCCATTCGACATCCTAAAACTTTAAAGGGTGAAACGATGCTATTACCCAACAATAACCAAATTGACCAGAAACTGATGATTGGTGCTGTACTGTTCGGTATCGGCTGGGGAATTGCAGGTATTTGTCCAGCACCTGCAATTACTTTAATTGGACTGGGTTATTCACAAGCCTGGTATTTTATTGCTGCAATGATGTTTGGAATGTTTATACATCGCTTATGGGCTGAACGATAGGAGATATACTTATGCAACATCCTCAAGTCAAGGCTTTTTTTGATCAGAAGACTAATACGTTCAGTTATGTGGTCACTGATCCAGGTACACAGGTTTGCGCAATAATTGACAGTGTGTTGAATTATAATGCGGCATCTGCCTCAACATCGACTCAGGGTGCAGATGAAGTTATTCAATACATTGAAGAAAATCAGCTCAAGGTGGAGTGGATTTTAGAAACTCATGTTCATGCGGATCATTTAACCGCTTCGCAATATTTAAAAAGCAGGTTGGGTGGAAAAATTGCCATGAGTGAAAAGATTGCAATTGTGCAGGAAACTTTTAGTGCAATCTATCATATTGATCTTAAATATTTTAATACCCATCAAACCTTTGATTATTTGTTTAAGGATCATGAGCATTTTAAAATTGGTGAGTTGGATGCCTACAATATTCCAACACCAGGTCATACGCCAGCCTGTCTAAGTTATGTGGTTGGTGATGCAGTTTTTGTGGGTGATACGTTGTTTATGCCTGATTATGGGACAGCACGCTGTGACTTTCCAAAGGGGAGTGCGGAAGTCTTATATGATTCTGTGCAGCAGCTTTATAAGTTACATGAACAGACACGCGTTTTTCTTTGCCATGATTATAAGCCTGATGGGAGAACTGAGTTTGTGTGTGAAACCAGTATTCAAGCACAAAAGCAGGGAAATATTCATTTAAATGCAAAAACAGCTAAACAAGATTTTGTGCATATGCGTCAGGCGCGTGATGCGACATTAACAATGCCCAAATTGATTCTACCTTCCATACAAATCAATATGGATGCAGGACGTTTTCCTGAACCAGAATCCAATGGAATACGTTATTTGAAATTACCATTAAATTATTTCAAGTCCTAAGCTGATTCGCAAAGAAGCCTTATTTTTGCAATAAGGTTTCTTTTTAGTTTGATTATAAATAGCCTAAGTGTATTTAAGGAATTGAAGAAAAAATAACATCATATAAATTAATTTATAAAATTCAATTAGGAATTGTTGACATTTTCTGTAGATTTTGGTAATACAAATTCAATTGAAATTATGATCACAAATGGAACAACACATAATGTTAAGGTTGCGCCTGAGCTAGTCGCAAAATTAGATTTAGAAGAAACCGAAATTCTATGTGCAGACAAGGGTTATGACTCTGAACCATTACGAGAGCAAATAAGGGCGACAGATACTCAAGCCAAAATTCCACGAAAATCAAACACTCAGTCCAACAATAATCATATAGACTGGAATTTATATAAAATTAGGCACTTGGTGGAAAATGCCTTTGCGAGATTGAAGCACTTTAGTATCATGTTTGAAGAGCGTGTAACCAAGTATTTTTAAAATTGCATTTACACAGAATTATTTACACCTTCTTAAATCAGCCTAAACCTATAATGACTCTCCAATAATATAAAGCCATATTTAAAATGGTTATATTACTTGTATTCTTTTAAAATAGTCTTGAATTGATTAAAAAACAAAGTCACACTCAAGTTCAATTTATTTAAAAAATTAACTCTAAGCAGTACGATGATAGATATAGAAACACACCCTCTCACTCCTTTTTTGCCTGGCAATGCAAAACTGCTGATGCTGGGAAGCTTTCCACCGCCTCAGAATCGGTGGAAGATGAACTTTTATTATCCAAACTATCAGAACGATATGTGGAGAATTTTTGGCCTGATTTTTTTCAGTGATAAAAACCACTTTTTAGATTTACCCAATAAAAATTTTAAGGAAATTCAAATCCGTGAGTTTTTGTTCCAAATTGGAATTGGGATATTTGATACGGCCTATCAAATTAAACGCTTGCAGGGCAATGCCTCAGACAAGTTCTTGGAAATTGTGACTCCAACCGATTTGTCAGCTTTGCTTGAGCAAATACCAATGTGTAATACCATTATGACAACGGGAGACAAGGCTACAGATACGCTGATGCAGCATTTTCCAGATCAGCCTATCAAGCCCATGATCGGTCAATCGGTAAAGGTGGGTTATGATAATCGTGAGCTAAGCTTATATCGGTTGCCTTCATCATCACGGGCCTATCCATTGGCACTGGAAAAAAAAGCGGACATTTACAAACAGTTCTTTCAACAAATTGGCTTGGTTTAATTATAAAAAGAGGAGAAATGAATGATGTCGCTAGTCCAATCGACTTACACATATTATCGTGATTGCCCAACATCCAGTATATAGCTTTCGATTTTTCTGAGCGAAAATCCATGAATATGAATTACCGACGTGCTTGGCAACTGGTGGATACCATGAATCAATGTTTTCAGTCTGCTTTGGTCGAAACACAGACAGGTGGAACACATGGTGGTGGTGCGGTTATCCCTGAATTGGGGCAAGTGATTCTGAAAAAATTTAGGGCAATCGAACAGCAGGCAGCCAAAGCACTTGAACATAATTTTCAAGAATTATCCAGCTATAGCTGAATACGTAATTTATCATTACACCTAAAACCATAGGAAATCAGGTTTTACAAATGTTTCCATGTACTAATATTTTTAGAATTTAGCTATATTAGGACTTACGCACTATCATTTATAGACTCTCTGTGGTATCAGATGATTTTTATCGAGAATAAAGTCATCAATGAAGTTTTTGATCATTGGTCTAAATAATTTCTTCTGCCAACGATATACATTTTCAAAGATCCCCTCAAACTGGTTCTTTTGTATCTCAACGTACGGTACAAAGCCAAAATCTTTGAGCCAGACCACTTGACCCTGATGGAAATTCGGCAATAAACGCAGTTGAAACCATTGTCCTTTCTCTGGGGAAACCTTACGGTTACAGTCGATACCAAACATAAATCGAATACTGATGTGGTTCTAGGATTTTAGACCACGTCTATAAGTGATAATCTACTCCCCAATAAGCATGGGAAATGCTTGTTTT
>NZ_KB849435.1:831583-878583 GCF_000368425.1 Acinetobacter sp. CIP 102637 | reverse complement strand
ATCAAATAGGTCGGCGTAAAGTCCGACGTTTAATGCGCTTGATGGGAATACATGCCTTGTATCCAAAACCCAATACCAGTAAGCCTAATCTTGCACACCGTATTTTCCCATATCTGTTGAAAAACATGGTCATCGATCACTCTAATCAAGTCTGGTGTACAGATATAACGTACATTCCTATGGCTAAAGGCTTTGTCTATCTGTGTGCAATTATAGATTGGCATAGTCGTAAAGTACTGGCTCATCGTGTATCGATCAGTATGGAAACAGACTTTTGCATAGATGCGTTGCAAGAAGCAATTGTGAAATATGGTTGTCCAGAGGTGTTTAATACAGACCAAGGCAGTCAATTCACAAGCGAGGCATTTTTTGAATGAGTTAAAATTGCGAAATATCCGTATCAGTATGGATGGGAAAGGACGATGGATGGATAATGTAATGATTGAGCGTTTATGGCGCAGCTTGAAGCATGAGGAAGTCTATTTGAAGGCTTACGATACGGTTACACAAGCGAAACAATCAATTGCTGAATATTTGGATTTTTTATAACATGATACGTCCTCATTCAAGTTTGAATAAGGCAACACCAAATGAATTTTATGATCAACATTTACTAAAAGTAATGGCAGCATAATTTAAATATTTAGAGCGGATTTATCACTTATAAAACTGAATTGAGTGGTCTAATTAACGGAACCACCTCAGTGTCCGCTTGATGCGGCAAAATATGAAAGCATCGAGTTTTTAAAATGTGGCGTGAACGCGTCACTGGCCGAAAAACCAAACATCTGCAACTGCGTTCACCCGACGTGATACGGGCCTATTGTTCACGCCAATACAAGCGTTTCTAAGCGTTTGATTTTGAAAGCTGCCTGGACTCACGTTTACATCGTTCAGAACAATATTGTACTTCCTCCCAGCAGCGGTGCCATTTCTTGCGCCAAGTAAAAAGTGGTGTGAAAGTTGTGTGATTTTAATCAAAAATATACAAATTATTATGGTTGTAATTTCATTAGTTGGCCCCTAGTATTTTGTTTAAAGTTACTCTATGTAAGCTTCCTTAGTTTTGTCCCATACACCTCTATGTATGGGATTTTTTTAATCAGTGGATGTCATGAGTATGCATTCAAAAGCGTATATTTTTAGACACCAGCAATTACTGGTGGATGAACATTTTCAGTTGCCGCAGGTAGAAAAACTGCAGCACGACTTAGATCTGTCGGAAAATGGCCAAGTCATTGCACGGGATCTAAAAGAAAATGAATCACTACCCGAAGGTTATCAACTGGTCCCGATCCGGCAACTGGTGCAGGTCTGGAGCAGGCCGCAATTTGAACAGGCCAGCCGTGCTGTGCAGTTACTGGAGTGGCGTCGTAACCACCGCTTCTGCAGCAAATGTGGCCATGCTACCCAGCAGCATGTCAGCCAGTATGCCATGATCTGTCCATCCTGTGGCTATAACCAGTATCCGCGGGTGAATCCTTGTGTGATTACTATCATCACCCGCGGCGAAGATGAAATTCTGCTGGCAAAAAATGCTCGCAACAAAACCCAGATGTACAGCCTAATTGCTGGATTTGTTGAAGTTGGAGAAACCCTGGAAGAGGCAGTAAGCCGTGAGACACTGGAAGAAGTTGGGCTGCAGATCAAGAATATTCAATATCTGGCTAGCCAGCCTTGGCCGTTTCCTAGCAACCTGATGATGGCTTTCAGAGCGGAGTATCACTCGGGTGAGATTCAGATTCAGGAAGATGAGCTCAGCGATGCGCAATTTTTTAAATTTGATCAGTTACCCGAGATTCCGTTTAAGGGCAGTATCGCCTATGCAATGATTCAGCATGTGATGCACGGTACTCCTGTAGCAGATGACAGCAAAGAGTGGCTTTGAAATTTTAAAAAGAGCAGGGTTTGAAAGTTTAGATGAGAATTTCTGGCTGAAATAAGAACGGCAATCTAGCTCATCTAGAAAAGGAACTCTCTATAAACAGACACCATTCTGAATAGGCAGGGAATACTTAGATGTACCTTGAATAACAGCAGGAAAGAGAAACCATTACATGGCTTCATCATTCAGAAGTTTTTTTATTTAAATCACTTTATGATTTAGCTTAAATAATTGATTTAAAGACGTATAAAATGTACGACCATCTAAATTTAAATCTACATCAATTCCAGATTCCAGCAGAACTCTTTTACCCACTTCAATTTCTTTAAAACCTTGACGTGTATTCTGCATTTTATTTAAGGGAATTAAAGAAACGATAATTTCAGTACCATTTTTAGATTTTGCAATTAATTCATTAACTTTTAACAATTTATATCCTATTTTTATGATTTTTTCCAATATGGAACAACAACTTTTTCTTTAAAATTAAAAAAGCACTGAGTAGTGCTTTTTCAACTCGTATTTTAGTGCTTATATAGCAACAATATTGACCGCATTCGGTCCTTTTTGACCTTGAGCGATGCTGAATTCAACTTGTTGACCTTCAAATAAGGTTTTAAAACCTGAGTTGGCAATTTCACTGAAGTGAGCAAAAACGTCTGGGCCAGATTCTTGTTGAATAAAACCAAAACCTTTAGTTTCATTGAACCACTTAACCGTACCTTTAACAACATTTGAGTTTGACATAATAAATCCTACTGATTTTTTAATAATTTTAGCCATTTTATTGACTGCTGATAACTTGGAAAATAATAATGAACGAGACTTAAAATCTAAAAAAACGAAGAATTATGAATAAAACGACGATAGTTAACAGAGATTTAATGAAACAAGACTTTTTTCTAGTTGAGTTAACTATACCTTAAAAATAAAATTAATCAAGTTTTTTTATATGTATATTTAATTATCTTATAAAAAAATGACTGGATCAGGAGTTAATATGTTGATCTAGTTGATTTTTTTTAAAAAGTCTATCGACAGCATTGATACATTGAAACAGAAAAAACTAATTTACCGCGTTAAAAGGGGGTCCAAGAATAAATGATTTTCTCCATTTTCTCAGGCTTTAAGATTGAAATTTCGCCTACATTCATCCTGCATTTAATCTTCACACTTTGTTCACATCCACCTGTATCTTAGTCCTGAAATTATTCAAGGCTTAAAAATGAATACTCTATTCAAGTCAGTTTTTGCGGTTACGGCACTGACCCTCATGAGCTTAAGCATGCTGACTCGAGCGGAAACGGTTGCGCCTCAGACAGTCGATCAGGTAGATATCAAGCAGTATGCAGGCAAGTGGTATGAAATTGCGCATTTACCGATGTATTTTCAGCGTAAATGTATAGCTAATATCACGGCAAAATATAGCGTCAATGCCGATCAAACTATCGGGGTATTGAATAGCTGCCGAATTGCCAATGGCGAAATAATTAGCTCTGAAGGTGTTGCGTATTCGCAAAATCAGGGGAACAGCAAACTGAAGGTCAGCTTTTTGCCTACAGGTTTAAGATGGATACCATTTAGCAAAGGTGATTACTGGGTATTGCGAGTAGATCCAGAATATAAAGTGGCACTTGTGGGGGGACCAAGTCATAAATACCTATGGATTTTGTCACGTGAACCGCAACTAGATGAAGCAACTTATCAGTCATATATAGACACTGCGAAAGATTATGGCTATGACGTGACAAAACTTATCAAATTGCCTCATTAATCTGCTAACCTTTTGCCGAACTGATAAATCTCTCTACAGTTCGGTTTTTTTTATTTACTTCACATAAAATTCATATCTGACTGATTAAACTCATCAAATAGAATAAATATAGTTGCAAAAATTTAGGGTGAGTCGATGTTGAAAAGTCTGATGCGATGGGTAGATAGTTGGTCTACACCTTCAGCGCTCAAAACCCAGACTGCTGAAAATAGTAAAATTCAGTGGCTCAGGATCTTACCATTTATCTTATTGCATCTCGCCTGCCTTGCAGTATTTTGGGTTGGAGTGTCATGGTTTGCAATTGGTTTTATGTTGGCATTCTACCTGGTCCGCATGTTTTCAATTACTGCTTTTTTTCATCGTTATTTATCGCATAAAACTTTTCAGACTTCGCGTCCAGTACAGTTTCTGTTTGTGCTGATTGGCACCATGAGCGCGCAGCGTGGTCCGCTCTGGTGGGCAGCGCATCACCGTTATCACCATCGCTATACTGATACCTTGAAAGACCCGCATTCCTCGACGCATGGTTTTTGGTATATAGTCAAACTACTTTATTATTCATACAGGATTCGAAAAAAACTCGAAATAACTCATCGACTGAGTCGATCAACCATTCTTTACGCTTACGTTTAACCCATGCCCACATCTGTTCTATAGGATTTAAATCAGGGCTGTATGCAGGAAGCCAAAGAATTTTATGCCCTTGTTGTTCCAATAATTCCTGAATATCTGCTCTTTTATGAAATGCTGCATTATCCATAACCACTACACTATTTTCAGGTAATGCTGGTATCAGGAATTGCTCAATCCAAAAATGAAAAACATCTGAATTGATTTTGCAATCAAATAAACCGACTGAAAATAAATCCCCTTTATGGATTGCTCCAATGGCATTGGTCTGATTCTTTAATTGCCAATTATATTGCCCTAAACAGGGTACTCCTTTTCGTGAATAGCCATGAGGTCTATAATCATGTGACTTAAAACCACTTTCATCCAGATAAATAATCGGGTGGTTTTTTTCTAATTCTTTCACTTGCTGAATAAATTTATCCCTAAGCCTTGTATCTGCTTTAGGATGGCTTAACGTCTTTTTTTAACTGTAATATTTAAGCGCTTTAATGCAGCACCAATAGATGAAACACCACAATTAAAACGTGCAGCACGTTCATATTGATAAGCATCAGGATACTTTTCAACATCTTCACGTAAAGCATCATCGTTAATTTTAGAAGGTTTACGTACACGAGTTTTTTTAATCTCTATACGTTTCTTCCATTCAACAATGGTATTTTTATTAATTTCAAATTGTGCAGCTACCGCTCGAATAGAATAACCTTCCTCAAGCTTAGCTAAAATTTTACGTCTAAAATGTTCTGAATAACTCATTGCACCATTGTATTAGTTTTATAATGATTTGACTATAGCCATGTTGGTTGGTTTCTGAATGAATATAATTTTGCTACACGTAAAGAAGTCATCAAGGACTGGCTGAAATATCCAGAGCTGATCTGGCTAGACCGTTTCAGTTTGATTGTTGTGCTGCTGACTGCCGGCGGGATTTATGTACTAGGTGAATGGTTGGCAATCACTTGGCCACAACTTGGGACCTCCGGCTTGCAACTTTTGGTCTGGGGTTTTGTGGTTTCCACGGTGTTGTTGATCCATGCGACCTTATGTATCAATTCACTGGCGCATCATTACGGTAGCCGTGATTTTGACACTGATGATCAAAGCCGTAACAACTTATTCCTGTCCATCATTACCTTGGGCGAAGGTTGGCACAACAACCATCATTACTATGCTGGCAGTACCCGGCAGGGTTTTTACTGGTGGCAGATTGATGTGACCTATTACCTTCTAAAAATTATGTCTTGGCTCGGGATAGTCTGGGGCTTAAAGCCAATTCCAGCGCGGGTCTATGACGTCAGTAAAATTGCACAAGCTCGAAAACAGAGAAAACCAGCCAAAACAGGCGCACCTACTATTCATTCTAAGGAATCACCATGAAAATTGCGATTATTGGTTCAGGTATTTCTGGTTTGTATGCAGCTTGGAAACTCAGTAAAGTGTATGACGTTACCATCTTTGAAAAGAATAACTACTTTGGTGGTCATACTGATACTCATCAGCTAAATATCGATGGTGAAAAGGTTGCGGTAGACAGTGGCTTTATCGTGTTTAATGAGCATAACTATCCGCTGTTCTGCTCGATGCTAAAAGAGCTTGGAATTCAATCGCAAAGCAGTGACATGGGCTTTTCGGTGAATAATCAGGTCAGTGGCTTACAGTACAATCCTTCAAAAAAATTCTCGCTGTTATTCCGACCGCAAAACTTTTTTAATGCGGATTTTCGCGCGATGTTGTCGGATCTGTTCCGTTTCTATGCGGCGAATAAAGATCTGGATGTGGAACAGGTCGATGCACAGCTCAGTATTGATGAGTATTTAAATCAACATGGATATAGCACAGCTTTTCGTCATGAACATCTCTATCCGATGTGCGGAGCGCTATGGTCCTGTCCAGTAGAGCAAGCTGGACAGATTCCCTATAAATTTGTGGTGAGCTTTTTTCAGCACCATCGTATGTTGCAGCTGAAAGAACGACCTTCGTGGCTTACGGTCAAGGGTGGATCAGTTCGTTACGTTCGTGCCATTCAGGCCCAATCGAATATGACTTTCCGCAAGACAGGTGTGCTTCATGTATCCCGTAGTGCCAATGATGTAGTGATTGAAACTGGACAGGGCAGTGAACGTTTTGACTGGGTCATTTTTGCCAGCCATGCTGATGATAGTCTGAAATTACTGAAAGACCCTTCTGCTCAGGAGTTGGACGTACTCGGTAAGTTTCGCTATCAGGATAACCGCATGGTGGTGCATTCCGATACTAGTATTATGCCCAAATCTCGTCGCCAATGGGCGAGTTGGCATGTGCATGTAACTTCGAGTCAAGGATCTGAACAGACGCCATTCCAGCATAGTGGCATGCACTATGGTTTTAGCTATTGGATGAACCAGTTGCAAAACCTGAATTGTAAAACCCAAATCTTTGCCACACTCAATCCTAACTTTAACCTCGATCCGAAAAAAATATGGGTAGAACGATATTACCGTCATCCAGTATTTGATGCTGCCGCGATTGAGGCACAACAACGTTGGGCTGAGGTTAATGGCCAGAACCGGACGTCATACTGTGGTGCCTACTGGGGCTGGGGCTTTCATGAAGATGGAGCGCGTAGTGCTTCATGGGTTGTAAATCAGTTGCTGCAACACACTGAGCAAGCGGCTTAGGAGTACAGAATGCAAATGTATCCACTGGCTATGGCTTCTACCGAAATTAGGCATCGTCGCTATTTGCCCAAATCACATGCTTTTGAGGTGAAGCTTAACTATTTATGCTTTGATCCAGATCAACTGGCAAATTTTACCCAAAAGTCTTGGTTCTGGTCTTCTAGTCGCTGGAATTTATTGACCTTGGATGAACGTGACTTTCTAAACATGGAATATGGCTCGATTCGGCAGAAAGTTGCACGGTTACTGATCAAACACGAAAACTATCATTTACCACATGCTGCATCTATTCGTGTACTGGCTTTACCACGCACACTGGGTTTTCGTTTTAATTCTGTGGTGTTTTATTTGATCTTTGATACGACCGATCAACTGATTTTTATACTGAGTGAAATCACCAATACACCGTGGAATGAACGTCAGGTGTACATTCACGATTGTCGGCACAATGAAACTAAACATACGCCTTACCAGAGCCATCAGTTTGACTTTAAAAAGGCCTTTCATGTGTCGCCATTCATGCCAATGTCACTGGATTACCGTTGGCGTTTTAGCTTTTCAGAACAGCAAAATATGATTCATATGCAGTTGTTTGAACAAGAAATATTGCAATTTGATGCCACCATGAAATTTAAGCTGCAAGCCATCACACTTCCTTCACAGCAACATCGATATGCTGTATTAAAAGTTCTTGAGCCCTTTAGGATGGTGAGCGGGATTTATCTACATGCTTTGCGCTTATGGAAAAAGAAAATTCCGTTTTATCGGCATCCTAAAAAAGAAAAAGGAAAGACATGACTATGAAAACACTGTTAATGGGAGAGCATACCGAACTGCCCGTGGTGCTGCGCCACCTGTTGAAATTACGCCATGGTCAGCTGATTTTTAAAGGCCTCTGGAACGGGACAGTTGGTGAAAACAGTGATCTGCAGGCGGTGATACAGGTTCATGATACCCGTCTGATGGATTTGCTGTTCCGTAATGGTGTATTGGGGGCAGCAGAAAGCTTTATTCGTGGTTACTGGAGCAGTGAAGATCTGGTCAATGTAATTCGTATTCTAGCGCGTAATCGTGATGTGCTTGATCGGATGAATCAAAATGTAGTGGCAAAAGCTAGCCAGTTGGTACTTAAGGCTTGGTATAAATCCCGCAAGAATTCAATTGATGGTAGTCGTCAGAATATTGCTGAGCATTATGACTTGAGCAATGATTTTTTTAAATTGTTCTTAGATTCCAGCATGATGTATTCCAGTGCGGTGTTTAAAGAACCCTGTATGAGCTTGGAACAAGCTTCAGATTATAAAAAAGAACTGATCTGCCAAAAACTTCAATTGCAACCGATGGACCATTTGGTTGAAATTGGCAGCGGCTGGGGAGGCTTTGCCATTTATGCGGCTCAGCATTATGGCTGTAAGGTGACCACCATTACCATTTCCAAAGCTCAGTACGATGAAGCACTCGCCCGAGTTGCTGAAGCAGGGCTGTCTCATCGGGTGTCTGTACAGCTTCAGGACTACCGTTTACTCGAAGGTAAATACGACAAATTGGTGTCCATTGAAATGATTGAAGCAGTGGGTGAGCAATATTTACCAACTTATTTCCGAAAATGCCGCGAGCTCCTCAAGCCGAATGGTCTAGCCTTGATACAGGCGATTACCATTGAAGATGCACGCTATGTTAAAGCTTTAAATACGGTGGATTACATTAAGCGTTATATTTTCCCCGGTAGTTTTATTCCATGTATCAGTGTGATGACGCAAACGGCTTCTGAGCAAAAACTTCGTCTCAAACATCTGGAAGATATTGGTCAAAGCTATGCACAAACCTTGAAGTGTTGGCGTCAGCGTTTTCTGGAGCAACGTGATCAGGTGCTGCAACTTGGTTTTGATGAGCGCTTTATCCGCATGTGGGATTTTTATCTGTGTTATTGCGAAGGTGGTTTTAGGGAAGGCGTGATCAGTGATGTTCATTTGCTGTTTGAAGCCAGTGCTTACTAAGCAGAATTAAACAGGAGGGCGACATGCTGCTAGATTTATTTTTGCTCAATGTCTTCATCATGCTCTGTAGCTGGGTGTTGGTGACCTATAACCGCAGAGCAGGGCTGGTCGATGTCGCTTGGAGTTTCAGTATTGCTCTTAATGTGATTATTGCCGCTTGGGCGATTGACAGTGCACCGATGTTGGTTCGGTTATTTCTGGGACTCGCGGGTGGGATCTGGTTTTCACGGCTGACCTGGCATCTGTTACGGCGCTATGCCAATGAAACCCAAGAAGACACGCGTTATGCCAACATGCGCCGAGCGATGGGGGATTATCAGCATCTTGGTTTTCTGGTGTTTTTTATATTTCAGGCAGGTTTGGCGCTACTGTTTTCCTACCCAATGCTGAAGTTGTTAAGTATCTCGACCGAGCAATGGAATGACTGGACTTTGGTCACTGTGATTGTGGCGGGTATGATCATGCTTTTGGCTTTGATAGGTGAAAGCACTGCCGATCAGCAACTTTACCGTTTTAAGCTAGATCCACAGAATCAAGGTAAAACCATGGATCAGGGCTTGTGGAAATACTCGCGCCATCCGAATTATTTTTTTGAATGGTTGCATTGGTTTGCCTATCCAGTGCTCGGTCTGGCACCAGGATGCTATGAATTATGGATTTATCCACTGCTGATGTGGCTATTCCTGTACTACTTTACAGGTATTCCCTTTAGTGAAAAACAGGCGCTCGCCCACCGTGGTGACAACTATAAAGACTATCAACGACGAACTTCAATGTTTATTCCGTGGCCACCCAAAGAGTAGGTAAATACATGGACTTTATGATTCAAAAAACCTTAGAACTGATCGAAAATGGCAAGGTGCCAGACCCAGTGATTCGTGCAGGCATTCGTACTTTAAGCAAAAAACGTTTGGCACAAGAAGGTCGGTTTGACCCCGCATTGGCAGCGCAGCGCTATATGGATGTGCTGACCATGCTGAAAAACAGCGAAATTGCCATTGAGACAGACAAAGCCAATGAGCAGCATTATGAACTGCCGACCGCATTTTTTCAGGCAGTACTCGGTAAGCGTTTGAAATATAGCGCGAGTATATTCAGGAACAAGCCCGTTTAAAAAAACTGGATAACCTGACGGTGATCACTTGTGATGTCAATGTGTTGCAATTTGAACCTGCGTCATTTGACCGTGTGGTATCGGTGGAGATGTTTGAGCACGTGCGTAACTATCAAAAACTATTTGAAAATATCAGTATTTGGCTCAAACCAGATGGCTTATTGTGGTGTCATATTTTCTGTCATCGTTTCTTGCATTATCCGTTTGAAGTCAAAAATGAGTTTGACTGGATGTCGCAATATTTCTTTAGTGGTGGTTTGATGCCAGCAGCCTCAACTTTTCTACATTTTCAGCAGCATTTACAGCTAGAACAGCACTGGCAATGGGCGGGCACGCAGTATGAACGTACCGCAAATGCTTGGCTAGACAATATGGATGCTAAACAGGCCGAGCTAAAGCCCTTATTTGAACAAACTTATGGCGCGGATGCCGCAATCTGGTGGCAGCGCTGGCGGATTTTCTTTATGGCCTGTGCCGAACTGTTTGGTTATGACCATGGACGCGAGTGGGTGATTGGACACTTTCTGTTGAAGAAGAAAGCCGTATAACTGAACAGTGGGATGGGCCAGCGGGGAATGCATCAATGTTAAAGCTGTTTAAGGATAAACGTGATCATCCTCTGGGTGAGGTGTTTAACCGATACTACTGGCTGCAAATCGGATTCATTGCCCTGTCCGTGGTGATTGGGATTGGCTTCAGTGCTTGGGTGATTAAAGGGTCTTTGCTCAGAACAGCGCTAGAACAGGAAATGTCACACTACTGGCAACGATTAGAACGTAATCCTGCCGCAGAATTGCCCGACACCAAAAATCTGTATGGTTATCGCTGGAGCGATGTACCGCCAGTCCAATTTCGCCACATACAGCTTGAGCAAGGGGTGAACCGGCATTTTGTCGATGGCAAGGAGCGCATGACCGTGTATGGTGAAAAAGACGGACAGCATGTGCTGCTGGTGTTTGGCGAAAGCAACGTCAACAAGCTGGTGTGGCTATTTGGTCTGGCACCGCTGATGGTCAGCTTGTTTGTGCTATATAGTGTGCTGTGGTGGTGGAACCGTCGGGCCCGACGCTATTTTTCCCCGATTACCCGCCTGGCCAATGCGCTGGAATATATCGACTGGGAACATCAGAAAAATCAGGCTTCGCCATTTCAGGACATCCGCACCGACTCTAATCTGGAAGCTGAATACCTCAAGCAGGCGCTGGAAAAATATCATGAGGTATTAAGCGAATTTATTCAGCGTGAGCGTGAATTTACCGGAGATGTCAGCCATGAGCTACGCACGCCACTGACCATTTTAAAAGGCAATGTGCAGCTGTGTCAGGCACGCTATGGCGACAACAAGTCCTTTACCCGCCTGCATAACACCATTGAAGACATGCAGCTGCTGGTCGATACCTTGCTGGCCATTGCCCGCAATACCACCAACACTTTAACTGCTGAACCGACCATGCTTTCAGAATGTCTGGACAATCTGGTGCAGGATCTGGAGAGTGTTAGTCATAACAAAGGCATGCAGATAGACCTGCAAAAAGACCTCGATGAACAGCCGCGTAAACTTTATCCATCTATGACCAAAATGGTGTTTGGCAATATTCTGCGCAATGCGCTGAACTATTCACAGGGCACAGAAATTGATGTGATTCTGGAAAAAAATAAAGTGCTGATTGCTGACAATGGGGTCGGCATGCCTTTACCTAACAATTCTAAAGTTCAGGAACTGTCTGGTCAGCAGCTACAACTGGAAATCAAAGGGCATGGTATTGGATTGCAATTGGTGCAAAAGCTATGTAAACAGCTAGGTTGGCGTGTGGAGCTGTTTGACAGGCAATATTATCTTTGCACTCATCAGAATGTTGATCTAGCAATGACCACTGGACTGATTGTCGTTGTGTACCTAAATTAGGCTTCATCTTCGAAAGCAATCTTTAAACCAATCCCAGATATGGTGTGAATCAGCTTTTGTTCAAAGGGTTTATCGACCATTTTGCGTAAATTATAGATATGACTGCGCAGGGCATCACTTTCTGGCTCTTCGTCACCCCAAAGCTGCATCATGATTTCCTGTTTGGTCAGTACTTTAGGAGAATGACGCATCAGTAGCTTCAAAAGTTTAAACTGAATTGGAGGCAATTCAATGTTCTGCCCAGCTCGAGTTAGCTGCTGTGTTGCGGGGTCCAAAATTAGGTCATGAATTTGCAGACGACTGCTGGATACTTCACCCAGGGAGCGTTTAATCAGGGCCTTGACCCGAACCACCAGCTCGTTAAAGTCAAAGGGCTTGACCAGATAATCATCCGTGCCGGAATTGAAGCCTTTGAGTTTGTCATTCAACGTATCGCGTGCGGTGAGCATCAGCACAGGGAGGTCCATACCTTCTTTATTTCGTAGCCATTCACATAGTTCATAACCCGAACCATCAGGTAAGTTAATATCTAAAAGTAAAATATGATAGCGTTGCTGCTTGAGCAATTGGCGTGCAGCATTTAGATTTCGAGCATGATCGACCACAAAACCATGCTCTTCTAGAAACTCGCATAAGGTAGATGCCAGTTCGTAATGATCTTCAACCATCAAAATAAAATGTTTAGACATAACTGTAGAGACTACTTTATTAATTGCTGTTTTAATTTAGCACTAAATGGCTGAGGACCTAGCCATATATTAAAATATTGCTGGGCTAATGGGTTCTGGAGTTGTCCCTGTAGTTTCTGGTTTAAGTATAGGCTTAATGTGTGTGTGGCATGGCTATATTTTAGTTGGTATAGATCTCCTGAGTTCACTGGACGATACAGATCGGTGATTGGATTGAAAACAGCATGCATTTTTTGATCTTTAATATTACGTTTGAGTAGATATGTAGCTGCACGTTTGAATGCCCATTCTGGAATATTCTGCGTATAGGTAAAATCCATCTGCATGTTTTGACCTTGCCAAGGCAGATTACAGTTTTGCGCAAAGTAACTGGCCACACCGACCTGTTTTTGTCCAACCATTAGAGGGCCTTGGCCACAAGCGTTTAAGCTTTGGGCCTGCACCCATGGACTGAAGCCACATGCTATTAGTAACGCCGTACTGATTCCTACTTTTTGAAAGGCAGTACCCATGAATAAGATCCTCCTACATAAGGTAAAGAACGATACAAACCATTAGCGGGATCCCAGAAGTCTTGTTGGAAAATAATCTGATGGTTTGGGTTGACCTTTATTTCACTGATGCCATAGGAATCCATTGTTCGTGTCTTCCCGAACATTTTAAAATCATAAACCATATGCCAATGCACATAGGCTGAGTCTTGATGATAAGAGGTGTTTAACAACGTGACGCTGACCTTGCTGACCCGCTGGTTCATGCCCTGAAAATGTTCAAGCAGTTTTTTACGCGATGAGAATTGCGACAGGGTATCGTTAATGAACAGCTGATCTGCATACAGTGCTCCAGCATTTTCAACGAATTTAGGTGTGCCCAAGGTATTAAATGCCGAAGTGAAGCGGCTACCGATTTCTAGTGCTTTTGCATCATCTAAGGGTATTCCCTGAATACTTGCTCTGGCATTTGCATAATCAGAGGAATAACGAGGAACACTTTTACATCCTGACAGGAAAATCACGGGTAAGGATAAGGCAATTGCCATTAACGTTTTGACTTGATTCATGTTTACTGTCCATCTTCACAGTTTATTTTTACACTTTAGGTGAGTTAAGGTGAACAGAATGTGAAGATAGATGCTAAAGACAGTACTGAACCGTACCGGGTTTGTCGGAGACTTTTTATTTAAGTTAGGCCACCTGACCTAACGGGTTAATATTATCATAGTACATTGCTTCAAACTCAAAAGGTGATACATAACCCAGTGCGTACAGGCTTTTTATTGAACCAATCTACCCAGTTTAGTGTCGCAAGTTGCACATCTGCTAAACCTTGCCAATCTGCTTTTAAATATTCAATCATCTCTATCGACCTGAACTTTCTTTCCAAATTCGTTTAATTTGTTCAGCATGATGAAAGTCATGCAGATCCCGTTTCGCTCGATGTTCCCTTGCGAAGCAATGCTTCTCAACTGTGAGATCTAAAGTCCGGTAATAGGTTGAAAGTGCGATTGGTAAAATTCTACAAATCGCCTCAACACCATATAACGCCTTATTGTTATGGATAAAATCCACCATTATTTGTGTGGGCGGTCGAGCTCCGCCTAGGCGAAAAAAGCAGCTGCTTTACGTAGAATTTCATTCGCACGCTTTAATTCTTTGATTTCACGTTCCATTTGCTTCATTTTTTCTTGATCAGATATCTGTTGTACTTTGACAGGATTTTGTTGATCTAAGTATTTTTGATACCAAACACCTAGAGTTTCAGGTGGAACACATGGTGGTGGTGCGGTTATCACTGAATTGAGGCAAGTGATTCTGAAAAAATTTAGGGCAATGGAACAGCAGGCAGCCAAAGCACTTGAACATAATTTTCAAGAATTATCCAGCTATTTAAAATCACCTAAATAATCTTATGCTGATTTATGGAGCATAGGTATTAAAATGAAGCCATTTTGGCACCAAAACTAAATCTATTCATCAAAAATCAATTAAATAAAAAAATAAGTTATTAATTTATAATAAAAAATATATCTGGCACATTTTCTGCATTGATTCATCCAAACTTGTATACAAGATAGGATTCATAAAATGCATGAAATAAAAACTTTAGGCTGGACAATTTCAGAATGGCAAACGGCGTATTTAAACAATCAGATTCAGCTCGATACTTTAAAGGATTTGGTTGCAGCAATTGATCCTCAAGATAATGCGTGGATTTCGATTGCCACAGTAGCGCAGATTGAACAGCAAATTCAATTTCTCTATGAATTAACTAAGGAAGCTGAGAGTTTAGTAAAACAATTTCCACTCTACGGCGTTCCATTTGCAGTTAAGGACAATATTGATGTGTCTGGTTTTGCAACCACAGCCGCTTGTAATGCTTTAACCACAATTGCAGAGCAAGATGCTGAAACAGTACGTTTGTTGAAGCAAGCTGGTGCAATCGTGATTGGTAAAACCAACCTTGATCAGTTTGCAACGGGTTTGGTGGGAACGCGTTCACCTTTTGGTGCAGTACCAAACAGTTTTAAACCTGAATATATCAGTGGCGGTTCAAGTTCAGGTTCAGCAAGTGTGGTTGCTCGTGGATTTGTTCCATTTGCTTTAGGTACAGACACCGCAGGTTCAGGGCGTGTACCAGCAGCATTTAACAATATTGTTGGGCTCAAACCAACCAAAGGGCGGTTTTCAAATCGCGGGTTATTGCCAGCATGTAAAAGTCTGGATTGTATTTCGATCTTTGCTTTAACCGTTATAGACGCAGATTTGGTTGCAAATGTTTTAGAAGCATATGATCCATTGGACAGCTATTCACGTAAGCATACAAAGAATGTGCCAGCGCATTTCTCTAGCAAATTAAAATTTGCCATTCCAGAGAAACTAAATTTCTTTGGCGATCAACTGGCTGAAAAAGCATTTCAGCAAACAGTTCAATTACTGCAAAGTTTAAATGCTGAAATTATCCAGATTAATTTTTCAGACTTTGAGCAACTGGCGGTGCAACTCTATCAAGGTTCTTGGGTGGCAGAACGTACCGCAGCCGTTGAATATTTACTGCAAACTAATCCTGATGCATTTGATCCAACGGTATTAGAAATTATTAAAAACGGCGAAAAATATTCAGCGGTGGATGCCTACAATGCAGAGTATTTAAAACAAGATTTAGCTCGAAAAATCCAACAAAGACTGGCTGACTTTGATGCCTTAATTGTTCCAACCGCACCTACAATTTATTCCATTGAGCAGCTTCAACAAAATCCGATTGAATATAACGCTCGTTTAGGAACCTACACTAACTTTACCAACTTGGCAGATTTGAGCGCTTTAGCTTTACCAGCAGGATTTAGGGCTGACCATTTACCATTTGGAATCACTCTAATTGCGCCAGCTTGGCACGATGCGGCATTGGTGCATTTTGGTAAGGCATGGCAAAACTATCTTGCTCTCAAATTGGGCGCATTGGATAAAAGTCTGCCTTTAAGTTCTGTAACATCTGTTTCTCCGCATCATATTCGTGTTGCAGTCGTTGGTGCTCATCTAACTGGTATGCCGTTGAATTTTCAGCTTACCACACGTGATGCTGTGCATATCGAAACCACCAAAACCTCTAAAAATTATGCGCTTTATGCATTGAACGGTACCGTCCCGCCGAAACCCGGTTTAGCACGGCAGCAAGATGGACAAAGCATTATTGTAGAACTTTGGGATGTTCCAACTGCTCGATTTGGTGAATTTGTGGCTGAAATTCCGACACCTTTAGGCATGGGCAATGTCGAACTGGAAGATGGGCGCTGGGTGAAAGGTTTTATCTGTGAGCCTTATGGCATAGATGATGCAGAGAATATTAGTCATTTTGGTGGATGGAGAGCCTATATCCAGCATCGTAACAGCCAAGCAGCAAACACAGCGAATTAATTGGGGGAAATCATCATGTTTAAAACTGTACTTATTGCAAACCGTGGTGAAATTGCTGTTCGAGCGATTCGCACACTTAAAAAATTAGGTGTAACCAGTGTTGCTGTGTATTCGGATAGTGATCGTTATGCGCAACATGTTGAAGATGCTGATATTGCAATTGCATTAGACGGTTTAAAGCCTGCCGATACTTATTTGAGTATCGAAAAATTAATTCAGGCAGCTAAACAAACTGGTGCTGAGGCAATCTTTCCTGGTTATGGCTTTCTTTCTGAAAGTGCTGATTTTTCTCGCGCTTGTGAAGAAAATAATATTGCTTTTATGGGACCAACGGCTGAGCAAATTCTAGAATTTGGTTTAAAACACCGTGCTCGTGAATTGGCTGCTGCTGCTGATGTGCCGATGACTCCAGGAACAGGATTGCTGGATAGTTTAGAAGAGGCACTGACTGCCGCAGATCGTATTGGCTATCCAATTATGCTGAAAAGCACCGCTGGCGGTGGGGGTATTGGTTTGACCCGTTGTGATACGCCACAAGCGTTAACCGATGCTTACGAAAGTGTAAAACGTTTGGGCGAGCAGTTTTTCAAGGATGCAGGTGTATTTATTGAATGCTTTATTGATAAAGCACGTCATGTTGAAGTACAAATCTTTGGTGATGGAAAAGGGCAAGTCGTTGCCTTTGGTGAGCGTGATTGCTCTTTGCAACGTCGTAACCAAAAAGTCGTAGAGGAAACACCTGCGGCAAATTTACCTGAAGCGACACGTAAAAAACTACATCAAGCAGCGATAGAACTGGGGAAATCCGTTAATTATCGTAGTGCGGGAACAGTAGAGTTTATTTACGATGCCAATCGAGATGAGTTTTATTTTCTTGAAGTGAATACTCGTTTACAGGTCGAACATCCTGTCACGGAAATGGTCACTGGCTTAGATTTAATTGAATGTATGCTGAAAGTGGCAGCAGGTGACGAACTGGACTGGGACTATTTAAGTAATATTCAGCCGAAGGGTGCAGCGATTGAAGTACGAGTCTATGCCGAAGATCCTGTGAAGAATTTCCAACCGAGTCCAGGTGTATTAACTGAAGTTAGTTTTCCAGAGGGAACTCGTGTCGATACTTGGGTCAACACAGGCACCGAAATTTCACAATACTTTGATCCGATGATTGCCAAGATTATTGTGCATGCTGATGATCGTGCGGCTGCGATTGAAAAACTCAAAACGGTATTGGCGGAAACTCGCTTAAATGGCATTAGTACCAACTTGGATTATGCACGTGCCATCGTTTCAGATCAGCGTTTTGAATCTATGCAAATTTGGACAAGAATGTTGGATGATTTCAACTACACGCCAAATGTGATTGAAGTGATTCAGGCTGGCACTCTCAGCTCGATTCAAGATTATCCAGGTCGTACAGGTTACTGGGATATTGGTGTACCGCCATCAGGTCCAATGGATGATTATGCATTTCAGCTTGCCAATCGTATTGTTGGAAATGATGCTAAAGCCGCAGGTTTTGAGTTTACCTTAGTTGGACCAACCTTAAAATTTCATACAGATACGATTATTGCTTTGGCGGGAGCACGCTGTACTGCGTTGTTAGATGATCAGGTAATTGATTTTTGGCAACCTGTTGAAGTTAAAGCAGGACAAATTCTAAAAATCGGTCAAGTTGAATCAGGTTGCCGTACATATTTAGCGGTACGAAATGGTTTGGATGTTCCAGTATATTTGGGCAGTCGCTCTACCTTTGCGCTTGGTAATTTTGGTGGTCATGCAGGTCGTACTTTACGTGTCGGCGACATGATTAAAATGGTTGATCCAGCATTTGCTAGTGCAGAATTGCCACTTGCACATGACGAACCGCAAGCGTTGTCGGCTGACTTGATTCCTGAATATAGTAATGTATGGGAAATTGCGGTTTTATATGGCCCGCACGGCGCACCAGATTTCTTTAAACCTGAGTATGTAGAAGAGTTTTTTGCATCAGAGTGGACAGTTCACTTTAACTCAAATCGTTTAGGTGTGCGTTTATCAGGACCAACACCAAGCTGGGCACGAGAAAATGGTGGTGAAGCAGGTTTACATCCATCCAATGTCCATGATTGTGAATATGCGATTGGCGCAATTAACTTTACAGGCGATTTCCCTGTAATTCTGGCAAAAGATGGTCCAAGTTTAGGTGGTTTTGTTTGTCCTGTGACGATTGCCAAAGCAGAACTTTGGAAAGTGGGACAGCTAAAAGCCGATGATAAAATTCGTTTTTATCCAATTACGGTTGAACAAGCCAATGAACTTGAACGTCAGCAAATTGAAAATATCCAAAACTTTGCAGAAGCAAGCAAAGTTGTAGAAACGATTGAGCCAATTCAAGAGCTTGTCAGTACGATTTTGGCACAACGTGAACCAACTGAATTGTCGCCAAAAACAGTGTATCGCCAAGCAGGTGATAGTTATATTCTCTTAGAATACGGCGAAAATGTTTTAGATTTGGCTTTACGTTTAAGAGTGCATCAACTGATTCAAATGATCCGTGATGCAAAAATCGCAGGCGTATTAGAACTGTCACCAGGTGTTCGTTCACTACAGATTAAATACGATGGATTAGTGATTCCACAATCACAATTGATTGCTCAATTACTTCAACTCGAAAAAGAGATGGGCGATTTGAGCCAATTAAAAATCCCATCTCGTATCGTACATTTGCCGATGGCATTTGAAGACAGTGCCACTTTAGGCGCTGTTGAACGCTATCAAGAAAGTGTTTGCTCTAAAGCACCGTGGTTGCCAAATAACGTTGATTTTATCCAACGCATTAATGGCTTAGCAGATCGAAATGAAGTCAAAGATATTATTTTTGATGCAAACTATTTAATTCTTGGATTGGGTGATGTGTATTTAACAGCACCTTGTGCCGTACCGATTGACCCACGTCATCGTTTACTCAGTTCTAAATATAATCCAGCTCGTACCTTTACCGCAGAGGGAACGGTTGGGATTGGTGGTATGTACATGTGTATCTACGGCATGGATTCACCGGGCGGCTATCAATTGATTGGGCGTACTTTACCAATTTGGAACAAGTTTAAGAAAAACAAACAATTTGGTGATAAACAATGGTTCTTACAATTCTTTGATCAAATTAAATATTTTGAGGTGACAGAAGAAGAACTGAATCAATGGCGCGCTGACTTTGAAAATGGTCGTGCTGAGATCAAGATTGAAGAAACAGAGTTCGATTATGCGGATTATGTAAAATTCCTAGAGAATGAAGCTAAAAGTATTGCCGAGTTTAAAGCTAAGCAACAACAAGCATTCACAACTGAAGTGGATCGCTGGAAAGAGGAGTTTGCAGCTCAACCTGAAGAACAGATTCAAGAAAATAATCACTCTGATTACAGTCATTTAGCATCATTAAATGCATCGATGACAGGTAATATCTGGAAAATTTTTGTTGAACATGGTCAAGAGGTTAAAAAAGGTGAAACTATTGCTATTATTGAAGCAATGAAAATGGAACTTCCTGTTTATGCAGAAGAAGATGGCATTGTAAAAGCTATTATTTGTAGAGCAGGGCAAACCGTACATAGTGGTGAACCATTGGTGTATATGGAATAGGGTGTAATGAAAGAAATAAAAATAACAACAAAAAGCTCAGACAATTTGTCTGAACTGGTTTACCAACGCATCAAGAATGATATCTTTGATTTTAAGCTGATGCCAGGTGAACGTTTCACTGAATCCGAAGTTGCAAAAGCTTATGATGTAAGTCGTACCCCAATCCGACAAGCATTATATCGTTTGCAACAAGAGGGTTATGTTGATGTGAGTTTTCGTAGCGGTTGGCAGATTCGACCGCTCAATTTTCGTTATTATGAAGAACTTTATGATGTGCGGATCGTATTAGAAAAGGATTCCATTCGTAAACTTTGCCAGATTGATCATCAAAATTCGGTTGAATTATCCGTTTTAAAAGATTTATGGCTGCTTGAACCTCATCAATACCTAAAAGACATTAAACAACTCTCACAACAAGATGAAGATTTCCATTGCGCTCTGGTCCGCGCCTCAGGAAATAATGAAATGGCAAGGATTCATCGTGACTTGAGCGAGCGAATCCGTATTATTCGGCGTTTAGACTTCTCTAAAGATTATCGTGTTGAAGCGACTTATCAGGAGCATCAGAAAATATTGGGTTATATTTTTAATCGTAAAGTTGATGAAGCCATTCAGGCGATTGAAGCACATATTATGCAAAGTCGTGATGAAGTGAAAAAAATTACTTTACAGATGTTGGATTCGAGTCAGTTTTATTAGGCGATTGCATAGATTGTTTTTCGGTAAACCAGATTCTCAATCCATTATTATTTCAACTTCCAAATAAAAACAGGCTCATAAGAGCCTGTTTTTATCTATTTAAAGATTAGCGGTTTGGCAAAACATCTTTTAAAGCCGCATCCATTTCCAACAGGGCTTTTTCAGTAGTATCCCAGTCGATACAGCCATCTGTCACAGATTGACCATAGACGAGGTCACAAAGATTTTCAGGAATATCCTGACGGCCGCCTTTTAAATGGCTTTCCACCATGATTCCCACGATTGACTTATTCCCATCCAGAATTTGCTCCGTGATGTTCTTTAAAACCAAAGGTTGCAGGTACGGGTCTTTGTTTGAGTTGGCATGACTGGTATCAATCATGATCTTGTTGCTGACTTTGGCTTTTGCCAAAGCTGCTTCTGCTTCCGCAACAGAAGAAGCATCGTAGTTTGGCTTGCCATTACCGCCACGTAGTACCACATGCGCATAAGGGTTGCCTTTGGTATTGATAATTGCCACCTGACCATTTTCATTTAGGCCCAGGAAGCTGTGGCCATGCTTAACCGACTGCATTGCGTTGGTTGCAACAGTTAAGCCGCCGTCTGTACCGTTCTTAAAGCCAACTGGGGAAGATAAGCCTGAAGACATTTCACGATGCGTCTGGCTTTCAGTGGTACGTGCGCCAATCGCAGACCATGAAATCAGGTCTTGATAATATTGTGGTGAGTTCGGGTCAAGCGCCTCAGTGGCACATGGCAGACCTTTTTCATTAATATCAAGCAAAAGCTGACGGCCAATATGCAAACCCTTTTCAATATTGAATGAATCATTCATATCTGGGTCATTGATCAGGCCTTTCCAGCCAACAGTGGTACGTGGTTTCTCAAAATAAACACGCATCACCAGATATAAAGTATCTTTGACCTTTTCACTCAGTTCTTTTAAACGGTCGGCATATTCATGCGCCGCTTTTGGGTCGTGGATGGAGCAAGGACCAATCACCACGAACAGACGCTTGTCTTTACCATCTAAAATATTACGTACAGTTTCACGACCTTGCAGTACCGTTTGAGAGGCGATGTCAGACAAAGGCAGGTCTGCTTTGAGTTCCGCTGGAGTAATTAAAGTTTGAATGCTTTTAATATTAACGTCATTGATATCTGGCTGAGAAACTGGATTTGGCTGTAGAGTATTCATTGCTGTCACAAATTCAATCGAAAGAAGAGGTTATTTTGTCTACGAATATAGCATGAAAAGCCGATTGATTAACTAGTGAATCGCATGATTTGTGCAGAATCAATCGGCAATTGGGTTTTAAACGCTGCTTGTTGCTGAACTAGTCTGTTGGATCACCATCGCCTGATGCGTTTCAACTGGTTTTGGCTTGGCTTTAATTGGATTGACCATAAAGTTGATCCCCAATGCAAATAATGTGATACCCAAAATTTTACGAATTAGTCTTTCAGGCATACGGGAGCTAATTAAAGTGCCCACAATAATGGCAGGAATTGAACCAACCAATAGCCACATCAATAATGTAAAATCGACATTACCTGATGACATATGGCTTAAACCAGCGACAGCAGTCAGTAAAACGGCGTGAACCACATCTGATCCAATAATACGAATCATAGGCAAATTTGGAAACATAATCACCAGGGCCATGATACCAAAAGCACCAGCACCTACTGAAGATAGTGTAACAAACACGCCTAGTACAATCCCCATAATAACGATATAAAAACGTTTATGTTGCAGTGCATGTTGCTCGCTTTCCATGTTGACTTGTTCACGATTTCTAAATCGATCAAAGAACTTTTCAATTTGGGCGCGGAAGACAATTGAAATCCCTGTTAAGGTCAACATAAAGCCCAAAACCATAGTCAAAACAGCTTTATAGTGTGTTGACTGGCTTAAGTAATGCTCCAGTACCCAGGAGGTTGCAAAAGAAGCGGGAATACTTCCCAATGCAAGCCAGAGCACGATGGGCCATACAATATTCAGCTTTTTGGCGTGAACAACTGAACCACAGAATTTTGAGATTGAGGCATAAAGTAAATCTGTACCAATTGCGATATGGGGTTCAATTTTAAATAAACTGATCAGGATAGGGGTCATCAATGAACCGCCCCCAACACCTGTAATTCCCACACAGAAGCCAACTAAAACACCAGCTAAAATGAACTCAATAGGACCAAACATCAACAATATGCCTAATTATGCTAAAACTCGCATATCTTATGCTTTTTTTAGATAACTCGTTGTGATGAATAGTGATTTACTTATGCAAAAAAAAGCTAAAGAATTTTAGTGAGAAACGATTTTTACTGCACATGAACAATTTACATAATTTGTTATGATTCAATTTAAAATCATTTTGTTAGAATACCTTTAAATACTGGCAAGGGGCTTAGGTCTTGTTAAAGCAAAAACTAAAAATTGGCATTGTTGTGGGTGAAGTCTCTGGAGACACTTTAGGGGCAAAGCTCATGCGTAGTTTTCGCGAACAAGGAATTGATGCTGAATTTGAGGGGATTGGTGGTCCACAAATGATTGCTGAGGGTTTCCATAGTTATTACCCAATGGAAATTCTATCCATCATGGGGATTGTTGAAGTATTAAAGGACCTGAAAAAATTATTTGCAGTCCGCGATGGTCTGGTTGAGCGCTGGACTGAACATCCAGTCGATATTTTTATTGGGATTGATGCACCTGATTTTAATTTACGTTTATCCAAAAGCATCAAGGAAAACAATCTACCCATTAAAACCGTTCAGTATGTCAGCCCATCGGTCTGGGCATGGCGGCAAGGACGGGTACATGGCATTAAACAAAGTATTGATTTAGTACTGTGCTTATTTCCCTTTGAAAAAACCTTTTATCAAAACTATGATGTCCCTGCGGCATTTGTCGGGCATCCACTGGCAAAGCAATTGCCCTTAAAAAATCCAATTACCGAAGCAAAACACCAGCTTGGACTGTCTGCCCATAAAACCCATATTGCGTTGCTCCCTGGTAGCCGTCGGGGTGAAATCGAGCGTTTACTGCCTTTATTAATCGGTACAGCCGAAATTTTGCATAAGAAATATCCCGATCTTGAGTTTTTAATCCCTGCAATTAATGACGCACGTAAGCAGCAGATTGAGCAAGGAATTCAGAATATGGATACCGAACTAAAGGTAAAAATCCATATTCTGGAAAATACTGATGCAGAATCCAAAATTGGTCGTATGGTGATGAATGCCAGCGATATTGTGGCACTTGCCTCTGGTACGGCGACGCTTGAGGCCATGTTGTTGCATCGTCCAATGGTGACGTTCTATAAACTGAACTGGCTGACTTATATTATTGCCAAGTTTCTGGTTAAAATTCCTTATTACTCATTGCCGAATATTATCGCAGGCAAAAAAGTGATTGAGGAACTGATTCAGGCAGATGCCACACCACAGCATTTGGCAGCAGAAATTGAACGATTGATGGATTACGAAACCGCACATATTCAAATGATGCAACACCTGAGTATGCATAAACAGTTAATCTCAGGAAATACCGAAGACCCCGTACAGGCAATTTTGAGTTGCTTAAAAACAGAAGAAGTATAGAAAAGGTGGCTTAAATGCCACCTTTTTATTTATGCACGTAGGATTAATTCATAACCCGTATATTTACGGATATTGATCACCCCAATATCAAGTAATAAATACTGACCTTTAATGCCCTGCAAGACACCACGAATTGTGGGTGTCTTGTCCAGATTCAACGATTTAATCTTTTCTGGATATTGCTCAACTGGATAAATAAATTCTCTGGGTAATTCATTTTCCAGAAACTCCAGATTTTCATTAAACTCAAGGTTTTGACTAAATTCATCACGAATTGTTTGAATTTTAGGAGCAAATTCCTCAAGAATCTGATCGCGCTGTTCAATCAGGTTTAAAGGTTCAGCTTCACCTTTGAGTAATTTACGCCAATCTGTTTTATCGGCAATCTGAGTACCAATTAATGTTTCCAGATGCCCAGACAAGCGGCGTGAACCCACTTTCAGGATGGGAAGCGCCTGCGTTGCGCCTTGGTCCAGCCAACGGGTTGGCATGTTCATAATACGGGTAATCCCGATTTTTAAAGCACTGGAATTGGCCAAATAAACAATATGCGGCTGGAAACAGACACTATGTGCAAACTCATCTTCACGGCATGTATCCAGATGGTAATGGCAGGTTTCGGGTTTCATAATACACAAATCACATTCCGCCTTGGTTTTAAAACATTTAAAACAATGACCCTGTGAATATGACTTTGGGGTTTTGGCACCGCATGAGGTACAGAAAATATTACCTGTCCATTCAATCTCCAACTCCTGACCCAAGACAAAGGGTAGGTCGATTTCTGAACGATCCAGTATAAATTTATATTCAACATTTGCCTTGTGTATTGCCTGATCAGGTACACTATGCGTCTTGAGCGCTGCGTGCATTTTATGGCAAATGCCTTGTAGTTCCATCATCCTCTCTCTTTTCAACTTAGGTGGCTTATGGCTGGACAAAATGTCATCACTTCGATGCTAGACGATTTATCTAAGGAACAGCCCATTGCTACCGCACTGTGTATTGGTCAAAACATTGACCATCATGCTTCAATTCAATGGCATTATTTTAACGTAACTGACTTTTTAAATCTGCCATTTACACAGCGTTATGATTTAGGTTTTGTATTATTTGATACTGAAGAAATGCAGGACATCAATCAAACGCAAAAGGCACAGTTATTGGTGAAGTTGCGTGACCTCATGGCAAAACGAATTGTTGTGGTCAGTAAACTGGATGATGAAAAGCTGTTGCGGTCGCTGGGTTTTACCCAGCTCATTGACAAGACCACACATGATAGTAATTTTGCTTTATGGCAGTTTAATATCTTGACCTATAAGCATGTACCAGACTGGTTTAACTCCAAGTTCTGGGCCAATCCTGAAAACTGGAATAAATTCCGCTGGTAAATCTCAGCAATGGTTTAATTTCTGTGGAACTTCAACCATTCAACAGGCAAGATTGAATAGAGATTTATCGCAAGCTCTTGCAAAATTTAACAATTCAATTTTGTTTTGTGTATTCAAAGCAGCGTATTCTTTTGGATAAATAATTCCAAAAGGAACATATAAGTCATGACAGATTTAACCAACATTGTTGAAATTTTAGCAAAACAGGCTTTAGGCGGTCAGCAGCAATCAGGTCAGGGTGGTGGTTTAGGCGGAATTTTAGGTTCGGTATTGGGACAGCTTGGTGGACAACAGCAACAAAATACCCAAAACCAGCAACAAGGTGGTCTAGGCGGAATTTTGGGTTCTGTACTGGGTCAATTAGGTGCTGGTAATACTTCAACACAAAGTAATGCAGCAGGTGGTAACACAGCACAAACATTGTTAATCGCCGTTTTGCCTTTAATTCTTGCATGGATTCAAAAACAGGGCGGTTTGCAAGGTGCATTGGATAAACTGAAAAATGCAGGTTTGGCAAATCAGGTACAAAGCTGGGTCGATCCACACCAGCAAAATGCACAGGATATTCCAGCACAAAATATTCAAAGCCTATTCGATGATCAAGATATCGAACAGGTTGCTCAACAAGCACAAGCTCCAAAGCAAGAAATTTACAGTGCGATTGCTTCAGTCTTGCCCCAAGTGATTGATTCCTTAACTCCACAAGGTGGAAACACTAATCCACAGGAAGCCAACAATGATATTCAACAAGTATTGAATTTGGTGAGTGGTTTCTTAAAGAAATAAAATGGATAAAACAAAAGGGCATATCGCCCTTTTGTTTCTTTATTTAGAACTGAACTTCAAATTAGAAGTTATATTCCATACCTAAACCAATATTGGTTTTCTTATCATCTTTAGTTAACCAGTCACGTTTTTGCTGAGCAACAATACCGTAGAAACGAGCTTGTTTATTGATTTGATAGTCAGCACCTACACCGTAAAGGTCTTGTTTAAGTTCCTTTTTCCCCGCGATAATAGCTGCATCTGTTTCACTTTTAGCAGAAATATATTGTGCTTTTAACTTGATTGGTGTAGATGGAATGGCGTATGCAGCAGTCACACCATAAGCATTTTCTTGCAAACCTTTATAAGATTTCGTGGTTGCCGTTGTACCAGAACCAGTAACCACTGCAACAGTATCATCAGATGGTTTTGCAGTTTGCCATAAAGCACCCAATACTAAACCACTAGCACCCATTGCGCCCAAGTCTAAAGAACCTGTTACACGCACAGCATCGGTATAAATACCTGACAAATCATAAGCATTGAATTTTGAAGCGATCGCACGGTTTGCAGCAACTGCAGCAGCTAAGCCCATATCTTTGTTTTCATACGTAAGAGATGCTGAAACACCATCACCAAATCCATTACGACTACCTTTTTGACCACTTGCAGAGTTATCTACAGGTATTGTTTTACCGTTTTTATCCTTAGTAGTTTCATTCTGTTCACCTTGTTGGAACATAATGTTAAATGCTAAGCCACCCAGTAATTTTTTATCAGTTTCAAAACCAATTACGTTAGTTAAGCGATCTTCACCAACAAGAACTTTAGTCATATCCAGTTCATTGTGATCGTTAAAAATATCTTGGTTATTACCAGCTGCAGTTTTGAAGTAAGAATCGTATTGACCAACTTTTAAAGTTGCAACGCCGTTAGATTTAATACCGACAAAACGGTTACGGTTTTTAAAAACATCATCGCCATCTGCCCAAATTTCCCATTCGGCTAAATAAACTGCTGATAAGTTATCAGTCAATTTTTCTTCACCTTTCACACCCAAACGTGAAGCGTTTGAGTTTACTTTCACTACGCTTTCGTCTTTAAAACCGTTGTTGTCAATATTGTCCAAAGTCACACTGAGCTTACCATACAATGTTGGTGCTGCTTGCGCTGCATTCATGGCTAAAGTTGCTACAGTAGCAGCAAGAAGCAATTTTTTCATTGAGATTTCTCCAAAACACTTTTTTGTAAATGGCATATGCCTTAGTTACTGTAATAAGCTTGCTTATGTACAAAAAGTTACACAGCTCACTGACTTGTATGCAGTATCGGCAAACTTTATGACAGAGAAGTGAAAGGAAAATGACAATTTAATGACAGTTTATATTTGGTAATAATTCTATTTGTTATTGATTATTAAATAGTTATAAAATAAAAAACGGAGTAACAACTCCGTTTACGAAAAAATTATCAGTTACAGGGCTGCCTTAATCTTTTCAGCAAGCGCCTTAATCTTCTCCTGATCACCCATTTGAGCCGCATGACGACCTAGATGATGAATTGAGCCTGGAATCAAATGAAAGTGTACATGCGGCACAGTTTGACCCGCAGCTTCGCCAGAAAGTTGCATGAGTACAATACCCTTAACATCCAATGCAGACTCAATCGCACGGGCAATCTTTTGAACGATCTGGATGGTGTAGGCGGCTGCATCGGCAGGTAGGTCTAACAATGTCACTGCGGGAGTCTTTGGAATCACTAAAGTGTGACCCTCTGCCTGAGGCATGATATCCATAAAGGCAAGAACCTGATCATCTTCATAAATTTTAATCGCGGGCAATTCGCCACGAAGAATTCGGGCAAAAATATTTTGGTCATCGTAGGCCATGATGAGTCCCTTAATATGAATAATTCAAGTTTCCTCTCCTAAAGGCTAAAAGGAGAGGACAAAATCTAATAATCAGTTTCTATTTACAGTTTAGCTCTTTTTGGCGAGCTTTAATCTCATCGAGACGTTGTTGCTCTTTGTCAGAAAACTTTGGTTTGGTGGTATGGCAGTTTTCATTGCCGTACTTGGCTTTAGCATCTGCATCCTTGAAACAGAAACCCTTAGACGCATAAATGAGGTTATAGTCATCCTGCAACTTTTTACAGTCTTGTTCTGGGGCTGCGGCTTGAACACTAAACCCTGTAAGAGTTATTAATCCAGCAAAAACCGCAACTGTAAACTTCTTCATGAGGTGATCCTCTAATTTAAAAGGTATAAACCAAAAGTCTTGTGGAATAGAAATATTCTACATGCTTTGGTCGCAACGTTAGTACTAATATAAGGCGTATTAATGAAAATTCAATAGTGTATTTGAATATCTAATAAGCTTTTTCAACTTGATCTTATGCCAGACCAAGATCATTTATCAATGGGATGAATACACTGACGATTGCAGAGTTGGTTTTGCATCTGCCTTTTACTGAAGAAGAAATCAATGTTCGGAAATCGGTATTGGGACTTTATAGACGTAACAGGCAAATGAGAAACAAATGCATGACAGTGCTCTCACGAAGCGTTACATATGCTTGTGATATATATTTCTCCAATAATTAAGGAGATAAGTATGTTAGTCAAAATTGATTCTGAAAATTATTTGAATACTCAGCACATTGTGGCGGTTTCTACTTTTACTTCACCAGATGGCAATGTAAAGATAACGATTGATACAGTTACCGCAGCAAGCGGTCATGGTTCATACGTGGTAAACCAGAGTAATGAGGAAGAAGCGTCCAGACTGCTTAATTTATTAATAGACTCATTCAAATAATTACAAAAATGATGACTGTTCACTGTTGAATCTGTCTGGCAATTATTTAAGCATGAAGTGACATAGCTTGATTAAGGAATAAAACAACATGATAGATCAGAATAAGCCTTTAAATTTTCAAGATGATGATGAACCTCTGGATTTTGAAGATGAGGAATTTATGGATGATAAGAAAGAGGATGAGTTATACAACAGCATTACCAAAGATGGTTCCAGTGTTGACCCAGCCGATGATGGTGAACGGCATATTCGCCCAAAAGATGGTGATCCAATAGAAATTGAGCAATAAACAAGACCCGCTTTATTAAGCGGGCTTTTTTAGACTGGTATCTTAATTAGATATAAAATATTGTTTTTAAAGGGTAATTCTATTCCAGTGTAATTTTACTCCATGATTCATACAGTTTAACTGCTGCGGAGAAATCACTATTCGCTTCGGCAGTTAAACTTGCAGCCTGAATCAAGCTTTGGGTCAGGGCAAGTATAGGCGCTGGAAGTTTCGCGTTATGTACTAAATCTAGCGCAATTCCTGTATCTTTTGCCAATAAAGGCAAGGCAAAGGTGCAGGGAAACTCACGACTCAGTACGCGTTGAGGAAAAATATTTTCGGTGACTAGACTTTTGCCACTGGAAGCATTAATACAGTTGAGTGCCGCGTCCAGATTGACACCATGTGCCTTTAATGTGGTAAATCCCTCGGCAACTGACCATAAATTGACGGCAAGCAACATATTGTTGATGGCTTTTACTGCAAAGCCTGCACCTGAATCACCAACATGCTGAATCAATTTTCCAACGGCTGCCATCGCAGAATAAGCACGCTCAAAAGCACTAACATCGCCACCTACCATTACGGTTAAAGTCGCATTTTCTGCACCGATGGTTTGTCCACTCACAGGTGCATCGAGAAAATCGACGTTCTGTACTTTTAGCTTTTCGGCCAGACGGCGAGCTGTCTCGGGCACACCACTGGTACAGTCAATCCAGATTGCCCCTGATTTAATATTCACACCATCAATCAAGGCTTCAACATCTGCACTTGTTGGCAGGCATGAAAAGATAATATCTGCCTGTACTGCCTGAGCCAGTTCAACCGCTATAGTTCCATATTCTGTTGCATGTTGTTCAGCTTTACTAAAGTTTCGATTCCAGACATAAACTTCCTCGAAATGCTTTGGTAGATGGGCTGCCATACGATAGCCCATAGCGCCTAAACCGATAAATGCAACAGATTGACTCATAGTTTACCTTTTGATAGGAGTTGATCGTTCGGCCAACCAGTTGGTCAGTGTTGGCCAGAACTCAATAGAACTGTTTTGACTGGACATTAAACCTAAGTGTCCGCCAGGGATTAAAGTAAAGGTGACATCCTGACTGCTTGTCAACTGGGTCAGTGGAAAAGCGGCATCGGAAGTCACCAGTTGATCACTTTTACCCGCACCAACCAAGAGCGAACAATTGATATTCTTCAGTTCAATCGTCTCATTCTTGAGTTTGATTGCACCATGCTTCAATGGATTTTGTAGCCATACATTAAACAGCATGTCCTGATTGATACCACCTGGATAGTCAATCATGTTATTCAGGAAATGGCTCAATGTGGCATCTTCCTGAACCAGCTTGAGATTATCCAGATTTTTGAGTAACTGGATATTGCCATCAATCCAGCCTTTTGGATCAAGTAGTTTAAACCCTAAAGAGTTTAGGAAGCCTGGTGAATGAATCATCAGCTTTGGCAAACGGTTATAGGCATAATCTTTAATGGTTGGGTTACGCGTCGTAATATATGCCAGTGTTTTATATAATTTTCCGATATAACCCGATGCATAACTATCAATCGGGCTACCGAGTACGACCAAATTTTTAACTGGATTGGATGGATGGCGGGCTGTGTAAAGTGTGACAAAAATGCCAGCCATACTCCAGCCATGTAGAGAAATTTTTTCAGATTTAGAATGTTTTTGAATCGCTTCAATGCATTTTGGAATAAATTTATCAATAAATGATAAAAAGTTAACCTGATAGTTTTTATAGGTCAGTTTACCCCAGTCAATCAGGTACACATCAAAACCACTGTCCTGGAAATGTTTGACTAAAGAGCGATATGGATATAGGTCATAAATATCCATATTAATCGCAAGCGGCGCAACAAAGACCAGTGGCTCTTTATAACGTTTGTTTTCTGAGCCATAAAAACGAACACGGGTTTGTTTAAACTCGGCAATCACTTGATAGGCGGTTGATTGAGACAGCACCAGCCGATCTGTGTCAAATACACGCATGGCTAAATGTTTAAAGTTTATTTTTTGCTGTTCCACAAGCGATTTCATCTTTGAAAGTCTCATCATGAGTCAAGATTGCACGAAGTCTAAGCGATAATTTCATCTTACGCCTTGACCTTAAATACCCTGGACGCTCAAAATGTTGGCATATTGAAGCATGATGATCATAAGGCATACAAAACCATGAATCCAAGCGATGATTTAGAATATCAACTCGACACTCTGGCAATTCGCACAGGGCATGATCGCACCTTTGAGGGCGAACATAGTGAACCTATCTTTTTAACCTCATCGTTTGTTTGCGAAAGTGCAGCTGATGCTGCCGCAAAATTTTCTGGGCAAATCGCAGGAAATACCTATTCACGTTATACCAATCCAACAGTGCAAGCTTTTGAAAAACGTTTAGCTGTTCTGGATGGCGCAGAGCGTGCGGTAGCAACCAGTTCAGGGATGGCAGCAGTACATGCCATGTGTATGGCGTATTTAAAAGCGGGCGATCATGTGATTTGTTCACGCGCCGTTTTTGGTTCAATCATTGCCTTATTTGAAAAGTACGTTGCAAAATTTGCTGTTGAAGTGACTTTTGTTGATTTAGATGATCTTGAAGGCTGGAAACAGGCAATTCGTCCAAATACACGTATTCTCTTTATTGAAACACCCTCGAATCCTTTGGCACAGGTGGGCGATATGCAGGCAATTGCAAATATTGCCCACGCGCATGGTGCTTTATTTGCAGTGGATAACTGTTTCTGTACACCTGTGTTACAGCAGCCGATTAAGTTTGGTGCCGATTTGGTTCTTTATTCAGCAACTAAATATATTGATGGCCAGGGACGGGCTTTAGGTGGTGCAGTTGTTGGTAAGAACGATTTGGTTGAAGAAATTAACGGCGTTGTGCGTACCCTTGGTAATTCAATGAGTCCATTCAATGCATGGATTTTCCTAAAAGGCTTGGAAACGCTCAGTATCCGTATGAAAGCGCACTGTGAAAATGCACAAAAACTGGCTGAATGGTTGCATCAACATGACAAGGTTGAAAAAGTGTATTACGCAGGTTTGCCTGACCATCCTGGGCACGAGCTTGCTAAAAAACAGCAAAAAGGTTTTGGTGGTGTGGTTTCATTTGTTGTAAGAGGTGAGCGTCAAGGCGCATGGACGGTGATTGACAACACGCGTTTCCTATCGATTACCAGTAATCTGGGCGATGTAAAATCAACAATTACCCATCCAGCAACCACCTCGCATGGTAGAATGTCTGCCGAAGCCAAACAAGCCGCAGGGATTGAAGAAGGATTGATCCGTGTATCTGTTGGCTTGGAAGATATTAATGATATTATTCGTGACTTATCACGCGGTTTAGATTTGATTTAAGAGAGAGACTTATGAATATCAATATGCTCATGCAGCAAGCCCAGCGCATGCAAAAGGATATGGAATCCAATATTAAAAAAGCCAAAGAAGAGCTTGCCAAAACCGAAGTTCACGCTGAGGCGGGTGGTGGTTTGGTTAAAGTGACCATGACCTGCCGCAATGTTGTAAAGCGTATCGAAATTAGTCCAGAGCTGTTACAGGACGAAGCGGACATGATCGAAGACTTGATCGCTGCTGCAATCAATGATGCGGTACGTCAGGCCGAAGTCATTTCTGAAGAAAAGCTTCAAGGTGCCAACTCAGGTATGGGCTTGCCACCAGGTTTATCTGGTTTATTCTAATTCAAGAAAATCTCCAGCCCTTTTATAAAAGGCTGGAGAAGCTTTTCTAAAACAATCGAGTCTATTTGTGTTTAGTGAACGATTTGAACAATTGGTTCAGGCATTACGTATATTACCCAGTGTTGGTCCAAAATCAGCACAACGTATGGCATTGCATTTGCTGATGAAAAACCGTGAGGGTGCATTTGCTTTATCACACGCCTTACATGAGGCATCAAGCCATATCCATGAGTGCCGCATTTGTCATTCCTTAACTGAAAACGAAATTTGTGACATTTGTGCCTCTGTGGAACGGGATGAACAACTTCTCTGTGTGGTTGAATCACCTGCGGATGTAATGGCAATTGAACAAAGCGGCAGTTTTCGTGGCAAGTACCATGTACTCGGTGGGCATTTGTCACCGTTGGATGGGATAGGCCCTGAGGAAATTGGAATTCCCTATCTGGTTCAACGCCTAAGTGAGGGGAAAATTGAAGAGGTGATTCTTGCCACCAATGCGACAGTTGAGGGGCAGGCAACGGCGCATTATCTGGTTGAGGCAACTAAACATTTGCCAATTCACATGACCCGAATTGCTCAAGGTGTACCTCAGGGTGGTGAACTTGAGTATGTGGATAGCCATACACTTAGTCAGGCTGTACATAACCGTATGAAGATGAAATAGGATGTTTATCCATTATTATTTTATCTATTTTAAATTTATGCTGTTAATTTAAACAAATAATTAAGTTTTACATTTTGTCTAACATTATCGTTGATATATTTGCTGTAATTTGTGGCACTATGGACAGGCGAAAAGGATTTTCGTTTTTTTGATGATAGGGAAAAAGGAGTAATTTCATGTATTGCATGTGGAACACTGATTAAATTTATTTTTGCATTTGATTTCGCTTGAGCAATGACTGCAATTTGGCAGTGCCATTGCTAATGGTTCTTTATTATTTTACTTGAGCAAATATGTTTCAGTTTATCCAGCAGCAACAAGATTTAGCTGTTCTCCTTACTCAAATGGAACAATGTTCCATCTATGCACTTGATACTGAGTTTATTAAGGTTGATACCTTATATCCAAAACTTGGGGTGTGCCAAATCAATTTAAATGGCCAGGTTTCCTTGTTGGATGGGACTGCACTGGATTTGGCACACTTCTGGCAAAAAATATTTGATGCACAACAGAACATTTTCCATGCCTGTGGGGAAGATATTGACCTGATCTATCACTATGCAGACCAGAAACCACTTGGCAATGTCTTTGATACTCAAGTGGCAATGGCTTTTTTGGGACATGGCCTACAAGTCAGCTACCAGAATGCCTTAAAAACTCGTTTGAATATTGATATAGAGAAAGACCAGACACGTTCAGACTGGCTGGCCCGACCGCTTACTCAGCAGCAAATGAGCTATGCAGCCAATGATGTGTTGTACTTAACTAAACTCGCTGATGTATTGAAGAATGACCTGAAGCTGAAAGGTCTTTATCAATATGTATTGGAGGATTGCCAGAATCTTACCAAAGAAATTGCACTGGAAACGCCACTTGCAGCGCTTTATACCGATATTGGTAATTACCGCCATTCACGCAGGGAGCTAATGCAGTTACAGCAACTTAGCATCTGGCGCGAACAAATCACCAAGGCACTCAATCAACCACGCAGTTTTATCCTTAAAAATGCCACCATGATTGATTTGGTGGAGAAAAATCCACGTAATAATTTCCAGCTTGCTCAGGTGAAAGGCATACGTCCGAATATTGTGCGTGAACATGGTAAAACCATTTTAGATTTATTGAAGTTTTTGCCCCCTGAAAATGAGTGGCCATTAAGAATGGCTCGGCCTGTAAAAAGTAATTCTAAGGAAGTGGCACCACAAATAGAGATTTTAATAGAGCGTGTGGTTCTTGAAACAGCCGTTCCCAAAGAAGTTTTGCTGCGAAAAAAATGGCTGAACGCGATTTATGAGCATGTGGTTTTTCATCTGGATGAGCAGGATTTACCCAACTATTTATTGGGCTGGCGTTATGAAATCTTAACCAGACCATTGATTGAACTGTTGCGGCAGGATATTGAATATTTGGGCACACAGATGAAGATTTCCCAGTAAACAAAACACGACTGCTGCGTTAACATTCCTTGATGTACCTGTTATTTTTTTCATGTATGCTGTTTTTGATTGATAAGAGTTGTGAGTAAACATGCACTGCGATATTTATAGATCGAGCAAAAAAGACGAAATGTATATGTATATTGCTCGTCCAAACTATCCTGATGACAAGGAACCAGAAAATCTGTTTGATGGTATTCCTGAAGCCGTGTTGCAAGCATTTGGCAAGGCGACTTTTGTCATGCATCTGGAGCTGCACAGTGAGCGCAAGCTTGCCCGTGTGAACGTTCTTCATGTTTTGGACTCACTACACAGCAAGGGGTTTTTTATCCAGATGCCGCCTGAGGGATTAATTAATCCAAATGCGGTGGAACCAGAGGGTTTGCGCGGTGCTTGAAACTTTAACAGCGATCTGGTCCAACATCCTGTCAGTGCTGGATCAATTCCCTGAAGAGAATGTTGCGATCATTGTTTATGTGACAGGAACACTCATTGCATTATGGTGCTGGTATCGCCTGATGTCGCGTTTACCCAATCCAGTCGGTGGAATCCTATGGATTATTGTATTTGCCATTCTGGCAACGCCTACGATTTCCGAGGGCCCTAATTCGGCATTAGCACCAGCAGTCTTTGGCCTGATTTTTGGTATATTGACCAAAGAGCATATTTTAATCTGGTCAAACCTGTCATTAATCCTGTTTGTCATTGGTGTAGGTCTACTGGTTGGATTTTGCTGGTCAAAGTATTCCGCAAATAAAACTGTACGTTCCGCTTAAATATTCACACTAAAGTAAAGATAGAAAAATAAGGTTGTTTAAATGTCTGCTGATACTCAACACTTCACTGGTACAGATCAATATATTGCAACTGAAAGCCTTAAACTGGCAGTAAAAGCTGCGCGTGCTTTGCAAAAACCACTTTTGGTCAAAGGTGAGCCAGGCACAGGTAAAACCTTGCTTGCAGAACAGGTGGCTGAAAGTCTAGGTTTAAAGCTGATTACCTGGCATATCAAGTCAACCACCAAAGCCCAGCAAGGCCTGTATGAATATGACGCTGTTTCACGTTTACGTGACAGTCAGTTGGGTGATGATCGTGTTTATGACATCAAGAACTATATTAAACCAGGTAAATTATGGGAAGCCTTTACCAGCGAAGAACGTTGTGTATTGCTGATTGATGAAATTGACAAGGCTGATATTGAGTTTCCAAATGACTTGTTACATGAACTCGATAAAATGTCGTTCTATGTCTATGAAACAGGTGAAACCATCACTGCGACCCAACGTCCAATTGTGATCATCACCTCAAATAATGAGAAAGAACTTCCAGACGCGTTTTTACGCCGTTGTTTCTTCCACTATATTGAGTTCCCAGATGAAGCCACCATGCGTGACATCATCGCGGTTCATTTCCCGAATATCTCAAATACTTTGGTCAGTGAAGCCCTACAGGTGTTCTTTAAGTTACGTGAAATTCCAAACTTGAAGAAACCCCCATCAACCTCTGAATTGATCGACTGGTTAAGTCTACTCATGGCAGATGATATGCCTGAGGATGTGTTGCGTAATCGCGATAAGTCAAAAGCGATTCCGCCGTTGTATGGCGCGTTAATCAAGAATGAACAAGATGTGCAACTGCTTGAACGTTTAGCATTTATGTCACGCCGCTAAGAGTGTTTACCAATGTTTGTACGATTGTTTTACACCTTGCGCAAATATGGTGTACCTGTAACAACTCGTGAGCTGATTGATCTCAATCAGGCGGTGGCATCAGGTCTGGTTTTTGCAGATCAGGAAGAATTCTATCAATTGGCTAAAACCATTTTGGTCAAGGATGAGCGTTTCTTTGACAAGTTTGACCGTGCCATGAAAGACTATTTTGATGGCATTGAAACTTTTGATCTTGATGAATTACTTAAACAAGTTCACAAATTGCCAAAAGACTGGTTTGATCTTGAGCTATTGGAGAAACATCTCACTCCTGAACAACGTGCAGAACTACTCAAAGCAGGTTCGCTTGAAGAACTGATGAAAATGCTGGAAGAACGCTTGCGGGAACAGCATAAAAAACATCAGGGTGGCAATCGTATGATTGGTACAGGTGGAACTTCACCTTTTGGTGCTTTTGGTGATCATCCAGAAGGTGTCCGAATAGGTGGGCCAGGGCGTAAACGTTCAGCGGTAAAGGTGTGGGAACAGCGCAAATACCAGAATCTTGATGACGATCAAGTGTTGGGAACACGCCAGATGCAAATTGCGTTGCGTCGTTTACGTAAGTTTGCCCGTCAGGGTGCAGCCGAAGAACTCGATGTCGATGGTACCATCCGTGAAACGGCCAAACAGGGTATTCTGGATGTACAACTCGTGCCTGAGCGCCGTAACCGCATTAAAGTGCTGATGCTGTTTGATGTGGGCGGTTCAATGGATGCTTATATCGCTGAATGTGAGAAGTTGTTTAGCGCCGCAAAATCAGAATTCAAAACGCTGGAATATTTCTACTTCCATAACTGTCTTTATGACTATGTATGGAAAGACAACCATCGCCGTAGTTCAACACGCATGAATACATGGGATCTATTCCATACCTATGGACGTGATTACCGTGTGATTGTGGTGGGTGATGCCAGTATGGCACCATACGAACTCAAGTCGGCAGGTGGTTCAGTTGAATATATGAATGATGAGTCGGGCGAAGTATGGCTTAGACGTTTACGTCAGCATTTTGACAAAACCGCTTGGTTAAATCCTGAAATGGAAGGTTACTGGCATTACACCCAGACCATTAACTGGATCAAAGAAATTTTTGAAAATCATATGTATCCAATGACACTAAAAGGCATTGAAGATATGACCAAATATTTATCTCGTTAAACTTCATAAGGCTGATTCATGTTGGATCAGCCCAGTTTTCCAGTGTTAAATCTGTAATGCGATTAAATTCCTTACAATTGTTGCTCACCAAAATACATTTTTCGGCAAGTGCATGACTTGCAATCCATAAATCATTATTACCAATCGGTGTTCCAGCTTGTTTGAGTAATAGTGCATGATGAGCATAGTACTCACAAAGTTGTTGTTGAGTACTATAAAGGACAGGGATTCGCAGAATCAGGTTTTCAAGCTGTTTTAAAACAACAGTCTTTCGCTGACTGCCGTAGGCTCCTTTTAATAATTCCGCATAACTGATAAATGACATACACAATTCATCATCCTGTGAGAGTTGATTGACTCGTTCAATCACACTCAGGGGTTTATTCTTCATGAAATAGATCAGAATATTGGTATCCAGCATATATTTCATAAAGCATCACGCTCTTGTACTTGGTTATCCTCTAAACGATTTTTTTCTAGAGCCTCAACAAAGTCATCATCAAATTCATTTAAGGCTTGCCATAATGCTTCACCTCGATTTTCATTTAAATCTGCAATAGGATGAATGACCAAATCTCCATTCTGATTCAAAAAAATTTCTACCCGCTTGGTATTTAAACGAAATTCTTGTGGAATACGAACGGCTTGACTATTGCCATTCATAAATACACGAGATGTAATTGATGTGCTCATCATAGCCTCCAATGTATGTACACATAGTGTGTACATTAAAGCATTAAATCAAAATATTGAATAGTATTTAATCAATCCAATTGATCTATTTTTTGTTTTCAGTGGATTAATGATGAAACATTAAAAAATAGTTGAAAAACACGATAGAATAAGCCGTTTTGCAATCCTTGCCTGTGGAGACCTACGTGGATCGACCAACCATTCCCCCTGAACATTTACAAGAAGCGTCTGAGCATTTATCAACAATTCGGGATTTTATCCGTTTTGGGGTGAGCGCATTACGCCAATACGATGCACATTTGGGGCAAGGTACAGAAGATTATTTTGCAGAAAGTTCAGCTCTGGTTTTGCAAACATTGTCACTGGAATGGTCTGCTGATGCAGAGATTCTAGATGCTAAACTTTTACCAAGTGAAAAAGCTGAATTTTTAAGTTTATTGGAACGCCGTATTAATGAACGTGTTCCGACCTCATATTTATTGAATCTTGCATATTTCTTTAATAAGCCTTTTTATGTGGATGAGCGTGTACTGATTCCACGTTCACCAATTGCAGAGGCGATTGAACAACGTTTTGCGCCATATTGTCTGGATGAAAATGGGAAAATGCGTGAAGCCTTGAATAATTTACCTGAGAATCCAGCAGCAAAAACGCCGCAACGTATTCTGGATATGTGTACAGGTTCGGGATGTATTGCAGTGGCCTTGGCTTATGCTTTCCCAGACTCGGAAGTGGATGCAACCGATATTTCCAAAGAAGCTCTCGAAGTCGCTTCAATCAATGTGGAGCATCATAACAAGCAATATCAAATTGCGTTGCTTGAATCTGATCTATTTGCAAAAATTCCTACTGAAAATCAATATGATCTTATCGTGAGCAATCCTCCTTATGTTGATGCAGAAGATATGGCGGACTTACCTGATGAATTCCTGCATGAACCTGAGTTAGCCTTGGCTGCGGGTCAGGATGGTTTGGACCTTGTTCGTAAAATGCTGGCTCAGGCGGCTGACTATCTTACAGAGGATGGCCTGATTGTGATTGAAGTGGGCAACTCTGAATGGGCAATGCGTCAGAACTTTAATACAGTGGACTTCCATTGGCTGACATTCCAGAAAGGTGGTACAGGTATTTTTGCACTCACTGCTGAACAATGCCGCCGCTATAAAGATATATTCCAGCAATCTATTCAAAATTAAGGGGCTGAAAATGGCAGGCAATAGTATTGGTCAACTTTTTCGGGTAACCACCTGTGGCGAGTCGCACGGTGTTGGATTAATGGCGATTGTTGACGGTGTACCACCAGGTTTGGAACTATGCGAAGATGATTTACAAAAGGACCTGGATCGCCGTAAACCAGGAACCTCAAAGTTTGCGACCCAGCGTAAAGAACCTGATCAGGTTGAAATTATTTCAGGTGTTTTTGAGGGTAAAACCACAGGTACGCCGATTGGCCTGTTGATTCGCAATACAGATCAGAAATCTAAAGACTACGGTAATATCGCGCAGACATTCCGCCCTGGACATGCTGATTATACCTATACACAGAAATATGGCTTCCGTGACTATCGTGGTGGTGGCCGTTCAAGTGCGCGTGAAACGGCAATGCGAGTTGCCGCTGGTGCAATTGCCAAGAAATATCTTGCTGAAAAATTTGGTATTGATATTCGCGGCCATGTCACCCAAATTGGTAATGAAGTTGCTGAGAAGCTGGATTGGTTGGAAGTACCGAACAACCCATTTTTCTGTGGGGATGTTGATGCAGTGCCGCGTTTTGAACAGCTTGTAACCTCATTACGTGAACAAGGAACCAGTTGTGGTGCAAAACTGGAAATTCTTGCTGAAAAAGTACCAGTGGGCTGGGGTGAACCTGTTTTTGATCGTCTGGATGCGGATATTGCCCATGCCATGATGAGCATTAATGCCGTTAAAGGTGTCGAAATCGGTGATGGCTTTGCTGTTGCAGGGCAGTTTGGTCACGAAACCCGTGATGAACTGACCACAGATGGTTTCCTCGCCAATCATGCTGGCGGCATTTTAGGGGGGATTTCAAGTGGTCAAACCATTCGTGTTGCGATTGCCTTAAAACCAACTGCAAGTATTACCACCCCAGGAAAAACCATTACAATTGAGCGGGAAAATACGGATGTGTTAACCAAAGGTCGTCATGACCCATGTGTGGGTGTGCGTGCCACGCCAATTGCCGAAGCCATGCTGGCGATTGTGTTAATGGATCATTTCCTACGCCATCGCGCACAGAACGCAGATGTGATTTCACCATTTCAGCCAATCGAACCTTAATTTAATATAAGCTTATAATTAGGCCACACATAGAATGAATCATATGTGTGGCTTTAATAGTATTTTAAATATATCTTTAAAACTTTTTAAGTATTATTAAATTCAACAACAAAATTATAGTGCTTCAGAAATAACATTATCTGAAGTGGAAATATAATTGGGCAACAGGGGACTGGACTATACAGGTGTATAAGGGAATTCAAACCTACACCCAACATCCAGAAGTCAATATTAATAAACGATCACTTGCCTGGTTAAGAGCACATGCACATTATGATGACCTACATCCTTATGAGGCTATGGAACTGATCAAGCGACTGTGTGACAAAGATCCAGTTTTGCAGAGAAAGGCTTTTTTAGCTGCCAAAGAAGGATTGGCCTATTATGAGCTTGCTCTTGATGAGTGCTATAAGTTGCAGCATAAAAATTAAAATCCATAAGACAGCTATTTAGTTAATACTAAATAGCTGTCTGGTTTTTATATTTTGATCAATAGACCTCTTGCGAAAGTAAAAACTGCCTCAATATAGATTCCATGAAATATCAGAAATTAAACCGTTTTTCAGATTCTGAATTCAAGCGCTTGGTTGGCGTACCTCGACCAGTTTTTAGTGAAATGGTCGAAGTTTTAAAAGAAGCAGAATCACTTAAAAAGAAATCTGGGCGTCCTCATACTTTAGCTATAGAGGATCAATTATTATTAACACTCAATTACTTACGGAATTACAGCACTCAATTGGAATTGGCTGCAAATTACCATATCGCTGAAAGTAATGTGAATCGAACCATTAAAAAGGTTGAAGATGCATTAATGAAATCAAGGCGTTTTACCCTGCCAAAACGAAGCATTACAACAGCAGACGAACAATTTAACTGGGTCATTATTGATGCTACAGAATGTTCAATAGAACGTCCCAAAAAAAAATCAGAGTAAGTTCTACAGTGGTAAAAAGAAGAAACATACGCTAAAAGCCCAAGTGATCTATCATCCGAAGAGCAAACAAATCATAGGAGTAGATATATCTTCTTGCAGTCAGCATGATATTAAATTGGCAAGAAAAACAGTTAAGAAATTCAAACATTGTGAATATGTTATGACCGATTTAGGGTATTACGGATTAGAGCAAGATGGCTTTAAATTGTTGATGCCAATCAAAAAAAAGAAAAAATTTCCATTATTTAAAGTTGAGAAAAAGTACAATAAAATGATTGAAAAAATACGAGTTGTGATCGAACACATTAATAGTCAATTGAAAAGATTTAGAATACTCAGTGAACGCTATCGAAATAGACGGAAAAGATTCGGTTTGCGCATTAACTTAATTGCCGCACTGGTAAACCGGATGAACTTGCAATAACGACTTTCGCAAGAGGTCTAATTTAATAGTTGCATTTTTTCATCAAAGTTTTCTAGAACAAGACATTTTAAATGTTGCAATTCATCAAAACAGGTAGCGTAAAAACCACATACATCAGAAAGGACCTTGCAGCGCCAGCTCACGAATGAGTAAACATCTTTTCAAAGAATTATTTTTGCAGGCAGTAAGCAGAAAATCTTTTAAGAGAAAACCAGTTATCAATTAAAGAAATTTCAGAACGTTTAGGTTATGCAGACATTTCACATTTTTCACGCGCTTTTAAAAAATGGACAAGTGTTACACCAAAATTTTATAGAGAGATTTCTACAAACTAAGGGCTGAAGTTATTGAAGCGAAAAAGTCTGATCGTTTACAGTGATACCTAAATGATCCAGAGCATCATGCAAATTATCCTAAAAATTAAGATGGAAAAATATTTGGTTTTTATTTCGCATAATGTATATTATGTTAAATAAGCAATACAAAAATCATAGATATCATAGTGAACATTTCAAGATTTTTTAAGCATTCTTTCAACCCGTCTTTTTATATTTTAAGCAATATAAAAATAAGCAACCACAAATGCAATGAGTACATTCATTTCGCTTAATTCAATACCTGCGCCAATGGTATCGCCTGTAATTCCACCAATTCTTTTGATAAATAGTGAACGCAAATAAAAAAGTAACAGTAAAAAGCTAATAAGTACGACTAAGCCATACCATTTGAACAGATAAAGCAATGATAATGTAATGACAAATACTATCCATGAAATAGCTTTGGGAAGAAAATCCGTCATTGAACGTCCCAAACCTTTATCTCTGACATAGGTTGTGGTTAAAAACAAAAATAAGGCGACATTACGTCCAAGCATAGGAACCAGAATAAAAAATGCATTCAAATGCTGTTCAATTAACACATAAAGTGCTGTAAATTTTAACAAGCACACTATGATAAGGCTGAGCACACCAATTGGACCACATGCTGGGTCTTTCATAATCTGTAAGGTACGTTCTCGATCTCCAAAACCGCCTACCCATGCATCTGCGGTATCGGCAAGACCATCCAAATGTAGGCCACCAGTAAGCCAAATCCAGATGACCAAGACAATACTGGCTAACAGAATGGCGGGTAACTCGATCAGAGCAACAGATAATCCAAATAAAATCAACCCAATCAATAAACCAATTACAGGATAAAATAATAGGGATTGTGCATTTTGCCTTGCCGTGGGAATTTGCTTTAATTGCACAGGAACAATGGTGAGAAATTGCAAGGCAATCAAAAATGGCAACATTACTCAACCTTTTCAAAAGATAATTGTGCTGGTTGATGAGACAACCTAAAGGAATGTAATTGCCCAGGTTCAGCAGACATTTTGAGCAGATCATCTAAGCCCTGTTGTTGTGCCAAACAACTTAATAATTTAATCACACCGCCATGTGTGACTACCAATGCAGACTGATAGTGATGTTGCCGCATATATTCGGCAATCTGCTGAAAACCATTGAAGACACGTTGATGAAACTCGACTAAAGATTCCCCGTTTGGCGCATGATATTGGGTTGGAAATTGCCAGAAATTTGCCAATAACTCAGGTAATGTTTCATAGATGGTTTGAGTTGAAATGCCCTCCCAATCACCGAAATACATTTCCTTGAGATATTCATTTATAAATAAGGGTCGCTGTAAATCATTTGATAATTTTTCGGCAAATAATCGGCAACGCTGTAAGGGTGAACTAACAACTACATCCCAATTCTTTTGATTAAGATGATGTTGAACGGTCGCCTGCATTTGTGACCAGCCCTGTTCTGTCAGTTCGTCATCCAGCCAGCCACGCAAGGTATGACCTAAAGTTGTCTCACCATGACGCAACAAGTCCAGCCGTAACTTAGCCAACTTTATCACCTGAAACCACCGCTTCTGCAAAGGTTGCCATTTGATTATGCAACGCACAGGCAAGTTGAAGCATGGATAATGCTGCGCCTGCACCACTACCTTCACCTAAACGCAGGTTCATGTTTAAAATTGCTTGGGCATTCAGTTCTTTTAAAATACGTTGATGACCATATTCAGCCGATTGATGACCAAATAACATCCATTCTCTGGCCTGTGGCTGAATACGAACCGCACATAAGGCAGCAACCGAGCTAATAAAACCATCAACAACGATTGGCAACCCCATTTGTGCGCAACGCAGATATGCTCCTGTCATGGCGGCAATTTCCAGTCCACCGACCGCTGCCAAAATTTTCAAAGGATTATTCTCAACATCTGCTTGATGCAGCTTTATGGCCTGATCAATAACTTGAATCTTGTGTTGTAATTGTTCAATATTAATCCCCGTGCCCACACCTGTAAGCTGTTGCGCTGATTCATCTAGCAGTAAACAGGCAAGTGCCGAAGCTGAACAGGTATTGCCAATCCCCATTTCACCTGCAATAAAAATATCAGCCCCTTTCGATTTCGCTAGGTCTACGCTGTTTTTACCCAATTGTAATGCAGCCTGACACTCTTGTTCAGTCATTGCAGCCTGTTTGGCAAAGTTTGCTGTACCTGCACGAATACAGTGGCGTTCAACGCCTGCATACTCATAAGCATCACCAACAGTTCCACAATCAATCACCTGTAAATGAGCCTGATGATGCTTGGCAATCACACTGATCGCTGCGCCACCTGATGCAAAATTTTGCAGCATTTGGCGGGTTACGGCTTGCGGATAGGCAGAAATATTTTCTTCCACCACGCCATGATCGCCTGCAAAAATGCTAATCCACGGTTTATTGATTTTTGGAAAAACTGTACCCTGTAAACTTGCCAAGGTAATTGCAATCTGTTCTAAATCACCCAATGCGCCTGTCGGTTTGGTCAGTTGTAATTGACGTTGCTCAGCCTGCAATTTTGCATCCAGATCAGGATGCTGAACTGGTGCTAAATACCAATGAGTTTGTTCAGCCATATTATTTTTCACCTTTTAAAATCATTGGAAATCCTGCCACACAAAACACCACTTTATCCGCCAATTGGCCTAATGCCTGATGTAAACGCCCTGCCTCATCCACAAAACGTCGGCTGATTTCACCCATCGGCACAACACCAAGCCCTGTTTCATTACTCACTAAAATGATGTCTGATTTCAATTGGGGCAATACTTTCATTAATTTTTCGGTTTGTTGCTGCTGTAATGCTGTATCTTCAGCCAATAATAAATTGGTCAGCCATAAGGTCAGGCAATCCACCAAAATGAGTTGATTTTCCTGATCAAGTTGCAGTAATTGATCTGCCAGAAAAATGGGTTCTTCACAGAGTTGCCAATGACTTGGACGTTGTTGCTGATGATGTTGAATGCGTTGCTGCATTTCTTCATCCAATGCCTGCGCCGTTGCAATATAGACAACTGATAATCCGCTTTCTTTGGCTGTTTGTTCAGCCAGACGGCTTTTACCTGAACGTGCGCCACCTAAAATCAGTTGCAACATATTTAACCTAATTGAATTTGATGATAAGGATAAAGTAATCCTTGTAAAATCTGGGCTTTATAATAGCCGAAAGTGAGTTGGTTCACCTGAATTTTCATGTTCTTTCGTGGCAGTTTTTGAATACGTTGCAGAACCAAATCACTGGCCCAAGTATCACCATAAAGCCCCAATGTGATATGTGGACAATAATCAACTGCTGCAATCTCTGTTGAACTTTGTGCAAGTTGTTTACGGATTTTGCCTAGGATGTTGTTCTGATCATGGATATGCAGGAATAATGCACTACTAAAGCTATCAATCTGGGTCATTTCCAGCTCAAAAGGTTCTAGCCGTAGTTGTTGAAGTAATTCAATTTGGTGATTTAAGGTCTTAATTTCAAAATCATCATCAAAATTGGGATGATGAGAAGTTAGAAAACCACAAACAAACAGTGTGATATGATATTGGCGCTGGTTAGACTTGATCAGTAAATCTGAAAATTGTGCCCTGATACCATCTAAATAGCTGATGAATTCAGGTTGGTAAATCTCAATATACCACACCCCATAATCCGAACGCCCACGATGCCATTCAGGATAGTCTCGGATTTCAGTGGCCATCAGTTGACTGGATGCTTGTAATAACACAACATTTAGAATGACTTTAAAGTTGTGCTATTCAAACATAATGATGTGGTTCTAGGATTTTAGACCACGTCTATAAGTGATAATCTACTCCCCAATAAGCATGGGAAATGCTTGTTTT
>NZ_KB849435.1:764267-831118 GCF_000368425.1 Acinetobacter sp. CIP 102637 | reverse complement strand
TTATAGATTGGCATAGTCGTAAAGTACTGGCTCATCGTGTATCGATCAGTATGGAAACAGACTTTTGCATAGATGCGTTGCAAGAAGCAATTGTGAAATATGGTTGTCCTGAGGTGTTTAATACAGACCAAGGCAGTCAATTCACAAGCGAGGCATTTTTGAATGAGTTAAAATTGCGAAATATCCGTATCAGTATGGATGGGAAAGGACGGTGGAGAGATAATGTGATGATTGAGCGGTTATGGCGCAGCTTGAAGCATGAGGAAGTCTATTTGAAAGCTTACGATACGGTTAAACAAGCGAAACAATCAATTGCTGAATATTTGGATTTTTATAACACGATACGTCCTCATTCAAGTTTGAATAAGGCAACACCAAATGAATTTTATGATCAACATTTACTAAAAGTAATGGCAGCATAATTTAAATATTTAGAGCGGATTTATCACTTATAAAACTGAATTGAGTGGTCTAATTAACGGAACCACATCAAACATAATTTGCCAAAAAACTTAAGGCTGAATATTGAATTTAGACATATTCAGCCAAAGTCATCCAGGCTTTTTGAACATTGAAATAAAGTGGATTTTTTTGAAGTTGTTGCTGAATTCCCTCATATAACAAGTTAAGCAAGGCCTGTTTTTGGGAATCTAAAATGTCCAGTTTTTCAACATTTTCCTGTAGATGCTGCACAATTTCAATTTCATCCAATGCCAGTATGGTTAAGGCATAGACATAACCCCCAATTGCGCCTGTTAATAGGTTCTGATAAGGAAGCTGTTGCTGAATATGATTCTCAAGACTGCCCAAAACGCGCTCATTCACATTCAGCTTGCATAAAGGATTTCTTGCGACACGTTCACAAGGGTCTTTATAAGCTGATCGACAAGAATTTAAAAAACTTTCTGCCATACGATCCAGCTCTTTCGATTGGTTTGGCACAATACTTCCCAAACCCAGCTTCACCTCATCAACCAATTTAGTCATAAAGTTTCTAAGTTCTGAATCGGCCAATGCAATACCGATGGTTTCATGTCCCGCCAGACTCGCCTGCCAAGCCAGCATGGCATGACAACCATTCCACAAACGGTTCTTGATAATCTGAATATCGGAAATATGATCAACTAGAATCATTTGGCGCATTTTGCTCAGCAACGGACTGCGATTTTCCACATAAATCGGCATATCCACTTCGCTATTGAACAAAATTAAGTCCATATTTTGTAAAAACTGCCCCGCCTGAAATTGTCCGCGCATATCTTCCAGACACACCTTGAGTTGCTGTTCCTGTTTTTCAGACAACGCCGTTTCATCTGATAATTCTATGGTGTCCTGATTTAAATCATTCTGATATTGCTTAAATAAACGGTGCTTGATGTTTAACTGGCGATACAGTGCCTGATCGCTGAGCTTGGACACCATGCGATTAACCACGGTGTCACAGAAATAGTGTTCACTTAAAATATGCTCGGCAATATCCTCATCGGTGATTTCAAGCAGTGCTTCACGGAGACATTTCAGAATCAGAAACTTGGCCCCCACCTTGTTCAACACGATCAGGAATGTAATCGGCTCATCGTTCTGTGTGTCCTGTGACATAAAACGTGCCAGTAAACCTTTGGCAATGGTTTTTGCTTCAGATGGAATTGCCTGTTCTGGTAAACAAAGCGCAATTAAACTGGATTCCATATACATATCCAGCATCTGCTGTTCATTGTCAGCATTGATTACTGTTAGATTCTCAATCCGCTCATCGTAAGAACATTGGCCATAGCGGATGCTGTAGCTGGCAAAACTATTGACTGACTCAAGATATAAACGGTTTCGGGTCGATGCCAAAATTCGCTGTGGTCGGGTGAAACCATCCCAGTGAGATAAAATCTGGGCAATATAGCCACCGCCAATCGCGCCAAAACCATGAATCCCCACAGTCAACTGGTTCAGGCTTTGTGGAAATGGTTCCTGTAACTGTGGCATGCTCATTTCAGGAATATACTGATCCAAAGCATTCAGACACTCGTACATATCCTGATAATAAAACTTTGCCTTTGAAAGCATCTGATCATTGGGTTCTTTAATATCTTTAAATAACAGCGTAATACCACCTGCATCACAGGCTGAGCAAATTCCATTTTCGGAGTCTTCAAACATTAGGCATTGTTCAGGCTGTAAATTTAGCTTTTGTGCAGCCTGTATAAAAATTTCAGGATGTGGCTTGCCCCGTTCAACTTCATCACCACAGACCAGTAGGTCAAAAAATTTATAGACATTGGCGTTAATTAAATATTCTTCCGCAATTGCCCGACGGCTTGAAGTCGCTACAGCTATTCTTAAACCAGATTTTCTTAAGCGTTCCAGAACCTGCATCAGCCCTTTCTTGACTGGAACACCATTTTGACGAATCAATTCAAGTTCCAAGGTATCGGCACGCTGACGAATCTCTGGATAGGAGATGTTGTCTCCATAATATTTTTTTGCAAGTTGTTCAGCAGTTTTTGCACTTAAGCCCAGGCACTGCATCAAATAATCATCTGAAAATTCCTGTCCAATGAGTTCCTGAGAAGCCTGTTTTAATGTCTGAAAGCGTAATCGCTCTGTATCAAACATTGTTCCATCCATATCAAAAATTGCCCCCTGAACAGGATAATCATGAAAAATCAGCATTGTTACTCCTTTGTTTTGTTATACTTTTTATAGAGTAACTAAAAAATAGGCTTAAAATTCAAATAGTAAATAAATGAAATAAATTTGATTAAAAAATAAACATAAAGGCGCCTCATCATAGCAATATATGACTGAAACAGTCGAAATACTTGCATTATGAGGAAAAAGATGAGTCATTTTTAGCCAAAACCCCTTTTATTCATCAAGTAGCAATGCAGTTTCAGCTTCTTTTCGAATCAACATCCAACTAAAATAAAGGACAATCGATAGGGTTAAGAACAGTAATAAATAGAATGGGAAATGGGTATTAAAACGGTACAAAAATGTAGTGAGTAAGGGGCCAACAATTAAACCTAATGCCTGTATCGCCGTACAAAAACTTGCCATTTTAACCTGTGCTTGCTGAGATACCGCTTGGGCAGCGCCTGTAGTAAATGCAGGTAATAAGCACGCCACAGAAATACCATAAAAAATATAACTGGCCTGAAATACAAAAATTGTAGGTGCGTAGAGTGAAAGTAATAGACCAAAACACATGGTGACCAAACCAATAATCACCAAACTATTTAATTTGAGTTTAAACACTTTCACGATTAAAAGCTGGGTTAGCACCAAACAGACCCCGACAACCAACATGCATTGAGAAAAATAAACTGCACTCTGTTGGCTACTAAGATAAAACTTATCCTGAATATAAAAACCTGCCGTCATATTTAAAGTTACAATTGCAACATAAGTGACAAAACCTAGAGTTAACCAAATCAGACTTTGCTTCAGAATTGGCTCATTCGCTCGTGCATTTTCTTTATCTTGTTGCGGATTGAATGACTCAGCCTGAACTTGCGGACTTTTATTAAACAGGATGCCGAGTGCAATACTGACTAAGCAAAGTAAAACCACAGCAATCCACATCGGGAAAAGCAAACCACCAAACAATAAAACTGATGTTGCAAACGGGCCGATAATCATCCCAAAACTATTCATCGCACCAAACATAGCCATTTGTTTGCTACGATCAGCGGCTTCACTTGCATGTGTCATCACATAACTTTGCAGACCAATTTGTGGCAAAGCCATAAAAATGCCTGTAGAAGCACGACTCAATACCAGTAAGATAAAAATAAATAACGTGGGTAAAATCGCTTGTGTTCCAAAATACAGAATCAAGGTGAAAATAGCCCAAGTAAAGGTCATTCCCCAAAAACCATAATTGACGAGTTGGTTGGGAGATAGCTGATTTTTCTTTTTCGCAATCCAGATCGATGCTATTGCCATACAGATTGCCCCTGCTGAAACAATCACGCCACCTTGGAATTCAGATAAATGCAATTGTCGTGTCAATGGGGCAAGTAAAGGGAGAATCATGGAAAAGCAAGTTCCATTGATCAAAGCTGCCAGCGCTAAAAACTTTAAATTATTGTTCATCATGAAAATCATCAAAAGAAAAGGCATCTAAACAGATGCCTTTTTGATTAGATTAGTATTTGAGGGTATAGCTCAAACCATAAGTACGGCCTTGTGCAGGTAGACTAGAAATATCACCATACACTGTCGAAACTGCTTGACTATATACAGACTTATAATCGGCATTCCAAACGTTATAAACACCAAATCCTAATGTACCTGGACCTGCTTTCGCATTGGCAATCACATCCATAACTGCAAAACCTTTAATTTCTGCTGGTGGACGGCTTCCATACTCAATGGCATCTTTACGCGCTTTATCTGTACCTCCAACAGCAAGAGTTTGAACGCGCAAACCTAGACCATCATTAAATTGCCAATCTGAATAGAGAGTTCCTTTTAACGGTGCAACACGGATGGCATCTAACTCTTGCCATTTACCACTGGTATTTTTAAATTGACCACGCGTATAAGCCAAAGTACCACCGACATTCCATGCATCAGTCACCGCATATTTCACATTACCTTCTAGGCCATAAACACGTTCATCGGTATCAATCACTTCGATTGCAAAATTTGGTGGACCAAATTTCAAGGATTTATCCGACTTGTTATAGAATGCAGTAAGCCCTGTAGTTAAAGCATTGTCTTGCAGACGCCAACCTAGCTCAAAACTATTCACTTTAATTGGATCAATGGTTTGATTGCTTACTACAAAGTTTGCTGGAACGTCTCTGAGCATACGTTGTACGTCTGGTAAGTTTGCACCTTGAGAGAAATTGGCAAAGACTTGTTGAGCATCGGTTAAATGATAAACTGCACCTAAGTTAAATAAAGTCGCATCATGCTTGACCGACCCACCTTTTAACGTCTTAGGGTTATATCCTGGGACGAAATCTGCAACCATCGCTTCAGAATAAGGAACAGAATCTTGCACTTGGCTATCAATTCGTTCATGGCGCACGCCTGCTTGTAGGTTTAAGCGATCACTGACTTCAAATTGACTCTGTAAGAAGAAACCAAGCTTCTCAGTATCGACATCTGGACCAAAACCATAATTATTTAATGGTTTAAACTTCAAACCATTACTACCAATAAAAGTATTCAAATCATAAAGCTGTGCGGTTTGCTTGCCTTTTTCTTTGTCATAATCGACACCATAAGTGAGATGTAATGCACGATCTACAAGATTTAATTTACTCTGTAACGCTAAACGTGCACCAAATACATCAATATCAGTCTCAGACTGAGTAACAATATATGTTCCACCTCTAGGAATAGATGCATGCGCTAAAGCATTTGCACTCGGATAAAATCTGCCTTTTTCAGTACGATAGTAAGCTTCTGCATTTAAAGTCTGACCAAAGAAATCTTGATTTTCATATTGCGCATTTACAGCTGCACGTTTTGTTCTTGGTTGATTGTCTAATTCCAAACCTTTGACTGCTTTCTGGCTTGGTTTTGCACCATTCAATAAAACTGCCAGTCCTGGTCCATAGTCTGCACCATAGTCACTGTCTTGTTCATCATTATAATATTGTGCACCAATGCTAATGCTTTGCTTGTCAGCGAACTGCCATCCCAAGCGACCATTGACATCAATGGTTTCTGTATCCTGACGGTCAGTCTGAGCAACTTCAGGCCCAATTCGATCGCCATGACTGTCTTGAATCTCACCGCGTTTGGTATAGCTTGCCCCGAGGAAACCATTCCAGTCTCCTTGTTTAAATGCAGCAGATTGATATGCTTCATAAGCCAAGGCATCATTTTTAAAGTTATCGCCTGAAGTTACACCGAGTTTTGATTCAAAATGAACGCCCTCGGTCGACCCTTTTTTAGTAATGATATTGATTATCCCACCTGTTGCACCAGAACCATAAATACTGCTGGCACCAGAGACGACTTCAACACGCTCAATCATATCTGGGCTAATACTATTTAATTGACGTGAACTATCACGCGAACCCGTTTGTGGTACACCATCAATCATATACTGGACTGTACGGCCACGCATGGTCATTCCATAGTTACTGGTTGTACCAGAACTTGGTGTTAGTGATGGAACTAATAAACCTAAAATATCTGCTGTGCTTTTACCCGCAGCGGCTTGTTTTGCAATATCTTCTTGTTCAATGCGATACACCGTACCTGCAATTTCAGCAATACTTTGTGCTGAACGCGAGGCTGTCACCACGATAGGTGCAAGTTGTGTTGGTTTCTGACTTGTTACAGCAGCAGTCGTTTGAACAGATGCATCTGTTTCAACTGTTTGAGCATATAGCTGAGTACTGATTGCTAAGCTTAACAGCGTTAATGATGTCGAAAGTGAACGTACTTTCATAAATTACCCCTAGGTGAGTTGTTCCGTTTGTTTTGCTTTGTGGATCAACACTTGGCTGAGCAAAACGCTCAACACAGATGCTGCTGCGAGAATGAGATAGAAATTTCCATAACCAAATGCTTTGGCCAAAAAACCAGACATTGCACCGCCAATGAAATAAACCAGGAGTTCAAAACAGACCAAAATAGTAAAGTCTGTTCCAGCTTGTTCCTTAGAGCTGGTATGCATGAAGTGAGCATATAAAGCGGTCATCGCGATATAACGAATCGCCAGAATAACCACAACAAATAGCCCTAATAACATATGCCACTGATTAAACCAGCTGAGTAAGACCGCGATGCCCAGTAAGGCATACACCAAACTGCGTGCCCAACCAGCCCAAATCAGTAATTGTGTTGCTGCAATTTTTTTTAACAGGAATGCAGCTGTTACTGCTGCCAATAAACCAATGCCCGCGCCAATTACAGACATCAGTACACCAATCTCTGCCAATGACCATTTTTGATCAATCAACATTGGATTGAGCATCGCCATCGCTGGCGCTTCAACCACGCGATAACAGACAATTAAAGCCAAAGCCCACAGCATCTCAGGACGCTTAAAAGCTCGAATCAGACTCGGCGCTTGCTTGGCAATTTTTTCAGTATTCTGTTTTTCTTTGATTTGAAACACTGCAAGCATGGTCAATGCTGTCATAGCAGCTAAACAAATCAGAGCGGTTTGCCAACCATACAATTGATAAAGCCATAAAGTTGCAGCACCACCAATCATACTGCCCAGTGCTACACCAATACTTTGCGCCATACTGCCTAATCGGTATTCGGATTCAGAAAAGGTTTCAACGGTATAACCATCAATCGCAATATCTTGAGTTGCGGCAAACGTTGAAATCCATAAACCGACAATGACAAATACACTTAGACCATAATCAAATTGTGTCAAAGCCAACGTAACGACACCCAGAACCAATGCAATTTGGGTGAATAAAAGCCAAGTTTTGCGTTTACCAAGTGCCTTAAAATAGAAACGATCAATTAAGGGTGCCCAAAAAAACTTAAAGGCCCATGGGATATACAGTAGCGACAACATGCCAATCCAGCGCAGATCGACCCCTTGATGACGCAAAATCGCAGGTAAAGCAACATTGTAAAAATACAGCGGTAATGCATGTGCAAGGTACAACACCACCACCACAGATAAACTCAGTGCAGAGACTGTTTTGATTGGAAAATCTTGGTCAGGTTTTATTTGTTGATTCATAAGTACCTCTGCATCGCCCATTGCACGGCATCGGTCTTTTCTAAACTTACAAAATAAGGAACATGCCAGGCTTTTTGCAAAGCTGGCGTGTCTAATCGAATACGATCATCTTCATCTTGGGCTATGCGGGCAAGGCCTAAACAATATTGATAAAAATCTTGTTTGTATTGTTTGTACCATTTCCCCTGAATGACCCGATATTCTTCGGGGAATTCAGTATTCGGCTCGGTTTGCATAATCAGCACAAAACTTCTTTTTTGTTCGAAATATTGTTGAATATGCATTAACCATTGCTCAAATTCTGCCACTGAGACATGCGCGGCAAAGCGCATGTCCAAGATGTGCATCTCATTGATAGATAAGCTCATGTAACACTCAGGATTTTGGCTGGCTGATTGGCTAGCTGTTGTTGTGAAATTTGGTAATATTCACCAAACTTGTTATAAAAAGTCTCTCTAAAGCAGTAATACAACATTGCCGTTTTTTCTGGCATAGGAATTAAACGTTGAGTCTCGTAGCAAAGTTCTGCGACCACAGCGGCATAAGGCTTAACAGTATGGTCAGGCTCACCCACGATTTTTTTCGCTTGTGAATGTTCAAAAATATAGAAGCTGAGTAAGCGAATAGTTGGACGCAAAAATCCTTTTCCAAATACGGATTTGTCACCAAATAGCAAATGCCAACCTAGATCGTTATCATCACCTTCGTAATAACGGCCAAGACGATCACGCTTACCTTCATAGATCTCGGTATAGCCCACATCTTTGCCATCCACCCCCACAATCAAGAGACGCTGATGGTCATCTGCCAGCATCTTGTCGAAGTAAACCTGCAAATCCAGTTCAGATTTATTCAATTGCCACTGGGGAATCACATGCGGTTCATGCATCCATTGGTGCAACAACGGAATATCTTGCGGATACTGCACTTGGCGTAAATAGTATTGCGTCCCATCTTCATGGTATTCAAAATAATCGGGTAATTGCTGAGAAATTGTTTTCATATCGAACCTATAAAATGACGAATAAAATTAGCCCGCTTTCGCTTGGCGTGGTTGTTCTGCCCATGTTTTCAATGTTTCTGGGCTAACTGGATTTGCAATAGGATCAAGGAAGACAGGAACAGGACGTTCTGCTTCATCGTTATAACTTGTGGTAAATAGACGTACACGGTTTAGACAAATTTTGGTGTAAGTTGGACGCAGCATGGCGAATTTATCAGCACGTTCAGCCAGTTCTGGATGTTTTTGGTTAAACTCAACAATCGTGTTGGAAATGGTCTGCCAAAAATCAAACTCAGAATATTCAGGATAGTCTTGCAAGAACACATTACAGATATAACGGTAATGCACCATGAACAGACCAGTGAAAATAAAATGGCTTAGATCGATCGCTTCGTGACGGAGTAATAAGTCTGCTTCAGATGGTAACTGAGCTAACTCAGGAAAATCCTCATCCACTAAATTGATATCATCAATGAAGTCTTTTAATACCATTGCTTTCGGCACACCATTTTCATGTACCAACATCGTGTTTTCGCCGTGTGGTGAAAATGCCAAACCATAGCGATACAAGCAAAGTAACAATGGACTCATGCACACTTGAGCAAATTGAGCTAACCAAGCTAAAGGACTTAATCCTGATGCTTTAATCAACACGCTCAGGATCGATTGACCAGAAATATCACGATGTAATAGAGCTGCTTGAGAGAGAACTTGTTGTGATGAATCAATATAGCGATCAACACTTTCACGCCACAAACAACCAAATAGTTCTTTAAATTGATATGGTGCGCCGTCAATGCGGTCAAAACATGGCTGGTGAATGGTTAAAGTTGCAACCTCACCCAAGAAAATCACACCTGTATTTTGTAAGTCTTGATCTTGTTGATGAATCTGTTTTAACCATGCGGTGACTGCTGGAGCAGCTAGATTACGTTTTGAGGGTAATCCACGATAAACAGCAGTATTAAAAATACTGACTGGCAGTTTAATGTAATGACGTTGTAGATTTGATGTATTGCATAATGTGCGAATGGACTGCATTGGCATATAACTATCTTGACTGATATTCAGTTCAATAATTTTCTGATCAACAATTTCATTGGCATAAGTTGGCACGAGCCATTGGTGCCATTGCCATGCATGTACGGGAATCAAAAAATAATTTTGTGGGTCTAGATTTTTTTCTTGAAGAATATTGATGAATTGCTGTAGTTCATTGGCATCAAATTCATGTTGATATAAACCACATGCACTCCAATCTTCAGTACTTCGATACTCTGCTAAATCACGATGTACAGCTAACCACAACACTTTAACTTCAGGAGAAAGTTCTGGCGCTGAGCTAAGATAATCATCATAACCAAAACCCATACGCCCCTTACTCATGATGAGCCAAGGATGACCTCGTAGCATGCCTTCAACTTTGTAATGAGGCTCAGTCAAAACCGCTGTGCTTGGCAAACGCGTTTCATTGAACAAATGTGCTTCTGCCAACCAAGTATTGTTCATTTCTTTGATCAAATATGCTTTGGTAAATGGCTTTACATTAGAACTGTCAGACATTGCGACAATAAACTCATGTAAGTTCCAAGCAGGTTGATCATTTTCCTGACTATGAGTCACATCACGTACAGAAGCTTCCTGAATATTCCAATGTCCAAGTAGATATTGATGTCCTTGAAATTCATACTGACGATTGCCTAAATCTAAACGATAACGACCTGCTGACAATGATTTAACTTCAAAAATTTCTTCGTATAGAAACTCTGCAATCGCCATTTCAATAAGACGTTGTCCTGCGGCACGCCATTGCTGCTGATTAATTTTTAAAGTTGCAAAGTTCATATCAGTTTCTCATAAGTTGAATGTACAGAAGCAGTTTGTGTCCGTGTATTAGCACCACGACGATTAGGATGCGCCGTCATCACGTTCTGTTCTGTTTTCTTGAAAATTGAATGGTTTTTATTGGCAGAATTTTCACAAACGCACTCGTTTGATTGTGCTTTGTCATCTGCCATACAAATTTTTGGATTTTGAGAGAGATTAAAGTGTTGGAATGTCTGCGCCTGCTGATCGAGTTCATAAAGCGACTCACCAAGCAACTGATTGATAATTGTCGCTGCACGATAAGCACCAAGCCCTAAGTCTGGTGTACCAACACCGTGGCTATGCATTTCCTGATTCTGGACAAAAATATGACCATTTAGATGATGTACAACACGATAGTCTTCCGTGATTTGCCAACGCTGTTTATGATCAAATTCAATATAAGGTTTCAGCAACTGCATAAAACCAAAATCAGGGGTAAAGTAACCTGTTGCAGCAACCAAAAAATCACAATCTAAATGGAAAGCCTGTGTCGTGGCACGATGCTGGAAATGCAGTCGAATTTTTTGCATATCTAAGACTTCTGCATCTTTCAAATCACATTGGCTATGCAAATGTGTCTGCAAACTTTGACCCGCAATGCTACGGTGATAAAGTTTTTGATAGATTTCACGGATGGTCTTTGCACTAATGCCCTTGTACAACAAAGACTGCTGCTGCAATTGTTGCTCTTTCTTTTCAGCTGGCAAAGCATAAAAATGCTGTGCATAGTCTGGGCTAAAATGTTCCAGTCCCAATGGTGCATATTCCATTGGGAAGAAGCCCAGAGAACGAGTAAACCAGTGTAGGTCGAACTGATGATTGGCTGTATCTTGCTGCTCATCAAGCAGATCAATAAAGACTTCGGCGGCGGATTGCCCTGAACCAAGTACTACAACATCGCCGTGTAAATCTATATCTGTATGCGTCATATATTGCGCAGAATGCAGACATTTTTGTGGTTGCTGCTGCTGTACTTTAGCCAAGCATTCAGGCAAGTAAGGCACATTACCGCTTCCGATGACCAGATGACGGCATAAATAACTGTGCTGAACACCCTCCGATTCCACCACAACTTTAAAACCAATAGTTTGAGGTTCGATCTTCAAAACACGAGATTGGTATTCAATACAATCAAGTTGTTCTGCAACCCATTGACAGTAATGGTTATACTCACAACGTGGAATATGCGGCTGTTCTAAAAAGTAAAATTTATATAAGCGTTGCTGATGACGCAGATAATTCAAAAAGCTAAATGGGCTAGTTGGATCAACCATTGAGACCAGATCTGCCATAAACGGCACTTGCAATACCGTATTGGGTAACTGCATCCCTGCATGCCAGTCAAACTGAGCTTTCTGTTCGAAAATTGCATAGTTAAGTGTGCTTTTATTATGCAGCAGGCTGGCCAGACTCAGATTAAATGGCCCTAAACCAATTCCAATAAAATCAAGCATAACTGACATCCTTCTGTGAAATACACAGCGGATTTGGCAGTTCGACATAGACAGATTGGTTCTCGACAGGCGCAATCAGCTCATCTAATTCATGTAAACGTGTGAGCAAATTACCTTTATAAGGCAAGGTTACATTGAACAATAATCCCTGTAATAAGCTACTGTCTGGATATTGCTGCAATTGCTCTTGCAAGAAACTTGTTAGATGCCCAAGTAATTCATCTTCAGTAATATAGCCTGTTGCGCCAATCGCATTGATAATGCCGAACAAGGTATTGCCAAAGAAATAATAACTAAAACGTTCATCCACGAAATCTTTAGGCCCGACGGCAAACGCTTTTTCTTTCAGCTCAGGCAGCGCTTGCAGAATTTCAATGGCGAACTCTTCGATATAATAAAAACCTTGGTTATCACGTAGCCATAAGGTTTTTGGGAAATGATTCTCTAGTTCCAACAGCACATTCTGCTGATGTGATTCAAATGCCATGCCATGGCGATGATAGACATACATCAACGGTTGCAAACTGACTTCAAGGAAACGATTAAACCAATCCAAAGCAATTTCTGAGAAATCGGTTTCGTGATGTGCTTTTGCAATTTTTGCAAATAAAGCATTAAAACGATTTAAAGGTTTATTTGGATGATCCTGACATAAGGATGCAATACAAGTGACTTGCTGTTGAGGATGAAATGGCTGATCACGGAAAATACAGATACTTTCATTCACCACTTCATCATCAATTTTTAAGGCAATCCAAGCTGGGTCATTGACTGCCTTTAAACTTGGAAATTTTTTTAGAATATTCTGACCAAACTCACTGTGCCACAGACGATGTGTTAATTCACCACGATGACATTCTTTAGCTAAATTGACTCGAATAGAGTTGGTGATCATCACAGAAAGAGATGGCTTCACCATCCACGGAGCGTTGAAGCTTGCCAATGTACGAATGGATGTTGTTGGAGAGAATTGCCAGCCTCGTAAGCCTACATCAATTAACTGCCCCGTTTGTTTTAAACGTTCAAACCAAGGCTTACTTTGTAAATAACGGGCTTGCCAAGGATGTAATGGGAGTAATTTATATTCGCTATGGGTTTTAACTAGATTGAGATCATTTTCAGATAAATACCACTGTAATGCCGTTTTTAATTGCGCTGAAATAGGTTCATCAGTCGCACTACCTTCCGCAATGTAATCTTGGTGCACTAGCCAATAATGAAGTTGTGTCTTGCCCTTATGTTCAGGTGAAAACTTTAACCAATCTTCATGTACAAAACCTGTTCTACTTTTCGGCGCTGGATGCATGCTATGCCCCAGTATGAGTGCCTGCTCAGTTTCAATGAAACTCTGACCTGCTTTGACCAAATTATCAAAATCAGCTTCACGGTGTGCTAAAAACTGTTGTAGCGCATCACGACTTTGAATCCACTTCTCTACTAAAGATGCAGCATCTAATGGAATAGACGATTCAAAAACCAGTTCTTCAAGCAATAACCCAACGATTGCAACAGGACTAAATGATCTGATTTGTCCATGGATAATAATTTGTGGAAGATCTGCTAAACGATGTCGCCCGACTCGACTGACATAAGATAAAGGAAAATTACATTGTGCTTGAATAGAATGTATTGGGATTGATAACAGCGTCAAACCTTGGCTAAACCCTTGTTGTTGCGGACTTTGCTGATTTTTATTAAGCAAGTGACCTTTGCCAGTTTCTTGCGTATATGCGTTGACGAAGTGTTGTATCGCCAACCGATTGGCAAGTGATTGCATCTGTCGGTATCCTCTTATAAAGAGAGAGTTAATTTTTTTCGAATGTTTTGAGCTCAAAACACTTCTCAAATACAGCAACGACTGCATATAAGATTAAAGTAATGATAATAATTATCATTTATAATAGCAATTATAATACTTCCTTTGAAATTAACAGCACAAAGCATTGATTAATATAGATTAAATAAAAAAATAGATGATTATTGATACAAAAGATAATAATTCTCATTATTATATATTCTAATGAAAATCTGAAATTTTATTGTTTTAGTAGATTGAAACATTAAAGCATAAGCAATAGATGTCAGATAAAGTCCCTAACTATCCAACAGATCAGAGAAAGTTGCATTTAATAACTTTGCTAGATCATTAGGATCTAAACCAATATCTAATCCCCTTTTTCCACCACTCACATAAATTTTGGTCAATGCTTGCGCCGTTGCATCAATCACCGTTTTTAGCCGTTTCTTCTGTCCCAATGGGCTGATTCCTCCCACCAGATAACCTGTCAAACGCTCCGCATCTTTTGGATTGGCCATCTGTAGTTTCTTGCATCCAACTGCTGTGGCAACTTTCTTTAAATTAAGTTGATGATTGACAGGCAGAATGGCAACGAAAAAGTTTTTTTCATCTGTTACCAATAAGGTTTTAAACACTTCCTCTACTGGAAGATTCAGTTTTTCTGCCGCTTCCAGACCAAAGCTTTTAGCATTGCCATCATGTTCATACTCATGAATTGAAAACGGAATTTTATTCTTTTCTAATAACTTGCAAGCTGGGGTCATATTTTTCAGTTTAATTAAATCTGGGTTTAAAACGGGTATAAGTGTAGCAAATTTGGATAGATAATTAAATTTTACTTAGGCTATTTTGATATAAATCCACATCTTGATAATTGGACAATGAACCTCATATATTCATTCAAGGTGAAAATGAAAAAGGCTCAAGTCATTTATGAGTTACAAACATAATAATTTAATGGCAATGCGCCAGAATTATTGGGATGATGAATCCTCTACCATACAAGCTGAAAAGCAATTTCTGAGAGATACACTTATTGAAGAAGGTATTTTTAAGGATGCGACTTTAGAAGATACTAAGTATTTTTTCTTCACCCTCCCCAGTATTATTATTGTCAAAGCCCATGCACTGGGTTTTCATCATAGCCATGTGAAATGTATGCTGATCAAGCATATTCACACCAACAGAGCTGCTTTAATGCGGAAGTCATCACTAAAAATTCAGTTTAAGATTTAGCACAAATGTATATTGGAACCAGTCTAAAGATAAAAATTCTACTTAGGCTATTTTAATAATATTGATCTATTTCACAAATTTAGACTAATAATTCAAGCGATTGAACTATTTTAATACGTTCAAAAGCTGTAATATCCACTAAAATTTAACTCTCGGCTTTCCTCCCCTCCGATTTCAGCATAGGATTTTTCTTTCATGTCAGATCAGAACGATAAGCTTAAGAACCTAAAAACTTCATCGGTGGATCGCCGCTTATCTATTGCAAAAGCCTCTTTACTTGCTGGAACACGCTGGGCAACTGCAAGTGCGACTTCTATTTTCTCCAGTGAAGAAGAAAAAGAGAAGAAACGTAAAAAGGCCATGGCTGAACAGGCACAATATTTGGTTTCTGAAATTGGGAAACTAAAAGGTTCAATTGTCAAGATTGGGCAAATGATGGCTTTATACGGCGAACATTTTCTACCAGAAGAAATCACACAGGCGCTAAACACGCTAAACAACCAGACTGTTGCCTTGGCCTGGCCTGCAATCAAAGCTCATTTGCAAGAACAGTTGGGTTCAAAACTCGATGAATTGACCATTGATCATGAACCAATCGGAACGGCCTCACTGGCTCAGGTACACCGTGCCACACGTAAATCGGATGGTTTAGAGCTTGTCTTAAAGATTCAATATCCAGGTGTCGCTGAAGCAATTGATTCAGACATGAACCTTTTCAGGAACATGTTAAAACTCACCCGTATGGTGCCGCAAACACGCGAATTTGATCAGTGGTTTGATGAAGTTCGTGAAATGATGCATCGAGAAGTCGACTATGACATCGAAGCCGCGACAACTCGCCGCTTTGCTGCACGCCTGAAAGATGACCCTCGTTATATCGTTCCTGAAATTGTCGATGAATTTTGCGCTAAAAAAGTGCTGTGCATGACCTTTGAACGTGGTGTGCCTGTAAATAGCCCTGTCATGCTCTCCCTGCCACAGGAACGCCGCAACAAGCTTGGTGAAGCCTCTTTAGAGATTGCAGTACGTGAGCTGTTTGAATGGGGCGAAATGCAAACCGATCCAAACTTCGGTAATTACCTGGTTCGTTTGGGTAACGGCGATGATGTAAATGACAAAATCGTTCTCCTCGACTTTGGTGCAATTCGTCAGTTCGATGAGAATTTGCTCACTGTTGCACGTAACCTGATCCATGCTGGTTATAACCATAACAAAGATGAAATGGTTAAAGCGATGACAGGCTACGAGTTTTTTGATGCAATGCCTGAAAGTATCAAACCAGGTATGGCAGATGTGTTCCTGATCGCAACAGAAGCTTTTAGCTGTCCAGCCAATAATCCAGACATGCCAGCAGGTGTTATGGATGAGCAGGATCGTTATGACTGGAAGAAAAGCCAACTGCATAGCCGCGTCATGCAACAGGCAGCACAGTCTATGGCATCGCGCTATTTCTCTGTTCCACCTAAGGAATTTATGTTCATTAGCCGTAAGTTTATTGGTGCATATACATTTATGACAGTGATTGAAGCAAAGACCAATGTGCGTAAAATGATTCGTGAGTTTGCGTAACGTACATTTATAAAAGTTATTTCGACCAATCTGATTTGTCAGTTTGGTCAATTTTTTTAAAATTTATTTTTCTGATATTTTTTTTATTCATTTAAAAACAATAATATAAATTCATATTTGAATCATTTTACCCTTTATCTTTCTTAATTTGGCACGTCAAACAAGACATAGTTTTTTTGATTAGAGCATGTCAGCATAATTTTACAACCATCCTCTAGGATAAAATCATGTCGAATATGATGAATAAAGCTCAAGGCTTTGGGCTATCTTTGATCACTAAAATCGCAGGAAGCGAAGTATTAGATCAACTCAAATTAAGAAAATTTGTAGAGAAATCATTATATCAAGGATCAAAAACAGGTTTTAAAGTACTGAATAAAACACAAAAAGCTTTTAAACCACAAGCAATTGATAAGCAACGCCTCCCGAATCAAGTTAATAAAAATTTGTTTGATCTCAGCCTGACTGAAGAACAGCAAATGACGGTTGATGCAATGTCTCAATTCGCTGAAGAAGTTTTATATGCTTTAGCGCATGACGCTGATCATCAAGCACAATTCCCAGAACAACTTTGGCAGCATTTGGTTGATCTAGGCTTAAACGACTACGCACTTCCTGAAGCATTGGGTGGTGTTGCAGCAGAACAGAATATTGTCAGTAACATCCTGATTGCTGAAAGCCTGGCAAAAGGTGATTTCAGTTTAACAGCAGGTCTGCTCAGCACATTTAGCGTTATTAATGCAATTACACGTTGGGGTTCAACACAAGTTCAATCGATGTATTTGCCTGTGTTTGCAGAAGATACCGATATTACCGCAACATTTGCATTTCAGGAAGCGACTCCTGCATTTAATCCATATCAGTTAAAAACCAAAGCAACTGAACAAAATGGACAAATGACCATTACAGGTGAAAAGACGTTGGTAATTTTGGGTGATACAGCCGATGTATTCCTTGTCAGTGCTGAGTTCAACGGTCAACCTGATATTTTTGTTGTGCAGTCAAATGAAACGATCGCAATCAAAGCTAATCCAGCAATGGGTTTAAAGGCGGCAGAAACAGCAACACTTCATTTCAATCAAACACCAGCTTTACGCTTAGACGATGCTGATTTTGATTACACTGCATTTGTTGATCTTGGCAATCTGATGTGGTGCGCCATGGCGATTGGTACAGGAGAAGCAATCAAAGCTTACTGTATTAAATATGCAAATGAACGTACTGCTTTTAGCGAACCCATCTCGCATCGTCAAAGTGTTGCCTTCATGATTGCCGATATGGCCATTGAAATTGATGCTATGCGTATGTTGGTTTTAAATGCGGCAAGCTTGGCTGAAGCGGGTAAACCCTTCCATCGTGAAGCTTATCTTGCGCGTTTACTCTGCGCTGAAAAATCAATGAAAATCGGTACAGATGGTGTTCAAATCTTAGGTGGTCATGGTTTTACCAAAGAACACCCAGTTGAGCGTTGGTATCGTGATCTACGTGCAACCGCTATCTTACATTCTGGCTTACATGCGTAATTTTGGAGAATAATAATGAACTTACAAAATCCGAAAAAATTTAAAATGCTGGTTGATCAGGCGCATGAAACAGCATTGAATGTATTACGCCCTATTTCACGTAAATATGACAAAGCAGAACATGCATATCCTAAAGAACTCGATATGCTCGCTGCGCTATTAGATGGCATGAATGAAAGCGGCGAAGGCGTTGGCGCTGCCAATGCAAGTAAACGTGGTACAGCCAATCCTGATGCCATCGTAAACGGTGGTAATATGTCGGCTGCACTCGGCATTATTGAAATGTGCTACGGTGATACGGGTTTATTGCTAAGTATGCCTCGTCAGGGTTTGGGCAATTCCGCGATTGCTGCAGTTGCCAATGACGAACAGCTTGAACGTTTCAAAGGCACCTGGGCTGCTATGGCCATTACTGAACCAGGATGTGGTTCAGACTCAGCTGCAATCCGTACTACTGCCACCAAAGATGGTGATGATTATATCCTGAATGGTGAGAAAATCTTTGTCACTTCGGGTGAACGTGCTGATTCCGTTGTAGTTTGGGCAAGCTTAGATAAAAAACTTGGTCGTGCTGCGATTAAATCTTTTGTAGTACCCAAAGGTACGGCTGGGATGAAAGTTGAACGTCTCGAACACAAGCTCGGGATTAAAGCCTCAGATACTGCGGTGATTAGCTTTACGGATTGCCGTGTGCCTGCCGCAAATTTATTGGGTAATCCAGAAATTGATGTTGCTAAAGGTTTTGCTGGTGTGATGAAAACCTTTGACAATACCCGCCCATTGGTTGCGGCTATGGCGGTTGGTTGTGCAAAGGCATCTTTAGAGCGTATCAAGGAAATTTTTAAAGATCAGCTTGATCCAGACTACAAAACACCATATTTACAAACCTCCAATTTAGCCGCACAGATTTACCGTATGGAAGCTGAATGGGAAGCTGCCCGTTTATTGGTACTTAAGGCAACATGGATGGCTGATAATAAAAAGCCAAACTCAAAAGAAGCTTCAATTGCCAAAGCCAAAGCTGGACGTGTTGGTAATGAAATCACGCTAAAATGCGTCGAGCTTGCTGCAAGTGTGGGCTATGGTGAGGATGAATTACTAGAAAAATGGGCACGTGACTCAAAAATCCTTGATATTTTTGAAGGTACACAACAGATTCAACAGCTCATTATTGCTCGTCGTGAATTGGGTAAATCTTCAAGCGAATTGAAATAGTCTAAATCTATAAAGGTATTCAGTTAGAAAAGGCTTTCGAGTCTTTTCTAATTATTCATGTTCACAAAAAGCGAAGACACACGTTAAAATCTAGTTTAATATTAGGTCTAATCGTAAATTAAACTAGATTTCCTATGTATATCCCCCGTCATTTACAAAATACGCTTACCAAACTCATGCGGCAATTCCCTGCTGTATTGATTACTGGTCCAAGACAAGTGGGGAAATCTACACTTTTGCAGCATACAGCACATGAGTATCATTATGTCAGTTTCGATGATCCCTTATTACTCGATCAAGCCAAGCAAGAACCTAATCTATTTTTACTCAATTATCCAAATAATGTGATTTTGGATGAAGTGCAATATGCCCCTGAATTATTCTCTCTATTAAAACTCGCAATCGATAAACAGAAACAGAATGGTATGTTTCTACTCTCTGGTTCACAAGCATTTGAACTGATGCATAACGTCAGTGAATCCTTGGCAGGACGGATTGCAATTTTAAAATTATCAGGTTTATCATTACGGGAAATTCAAAACATCCGATTTGATCAGCCTTTTATTCCAAGTTTAGACTATATCCAACAACGTGAACCTCATTTACAGCAAGTTGATGTATGGAAAACCATTCATCAAGGTTACTTGCCACGGCTGTATGAACAGGAAACAGATTGGGACATTTATTATGCATCTTACGTTTCCACCTACATTGAACGAGATGTACGTCAACTGACCCATATCAATAATATTACTGATTTCACGCGGTTCATGGTTGCCATTGCTGCACGAAGTGGTGAGTTGCTTAACTATAGCAGTGTGGCTCAAGATGTCGGGATTTCAGTCGATACGGTAAAACGTTGGGTAACCATTTTACAAACCTCAGGGATTGTTTATTTACTACAGCCCTATAGCAATAATCATCTTAAACGTGCCATTAAGACTCCAAAAATCTATATGTTAGATACTGGGTTGATGGCATGGCTAACCAAGTGGTTAACCCCTGAAACCATTCAACAAGGGGCAAAAAATGGGCAATTTTTTGAAAGCTTTGTGATGAGCGAAATTATTAAATCTTTCTATAATCAAGGAAAAGAACCACCTATTTACTTTTACCGAGATACCAATCAAAAGGAAATTGATTTACTGATTGAATATGACCAAACCTTATATCCCATAGAAATCAAGATGACTGCCAATCCTAATAAACGTATGGCACAGGCATTTGATATTTTGCGTAATCATTTACCTCACAATGAACTCACCATTGCCCATGGCACAATCATTAATCAATATCCACAAAAGCTATGGCTTGCCGAAAACTTACTCGCTTTACCTTTTAACTTTATTTAAATCCAGTTTAATTTAAGATAACATCGTAAATTAAACTAAAAAAATCGAATCACTTAACGCATCGTCACAAACTCTTCCGCAGAAGTTGGATGAATGGCAACGGTATTATCAAAATCTTTCTTGGTTGCGCCCATTTTCAATGCGACTGCAAAGCCTTGTAATATTTCATCCATACCAAAACCAATTCCATGAATACCGACAATTTTTTCCTGTTCTCCCACACAAACCAGTTTCATTTTAGTAAGCTGTCTATGTTGTGTAACCGCACTAAACATTGCCGTAAATGTTGATTGATATACTTTTACAGCTTGCCTGCCATATTTTTCAATCGCCTGTGCTTCAGTCATTCCAACTGTTCCAATCGGTGGATGGCTAAACACCACGGTCGGAATATTGTCATAATCCAAATATTCATCAAGTTTATGATTAAACAATCGCTCAGACAGTTTTCGGCCTGCCGCCACAGCCACAGGTGTTAATTCCATTTTGCCCGTAATATCACCCACTGCATAGATTCCTACCTGTGATGTATTCTGAAATTGATCAACTTGAATATAACCTCGTTCATCAAGCTGAACATTTGCCTTATCCAGATTCAAACTTGCAGTGTTCGGCTCTCGTCCTGTTGCCCAGATTAAACAATCTACTGTATGACTTTCACCATTTTCCAAATGCAACATCACCGAACCATCAGCCTTCTTTGTCACCTTTTTAGGCGTAGCCTGCGTATGTACCTTGATACCATCCGTTTGCATCGCCTCAACTAAAGTTTCACTGATGAACTGCTCAAAACGACGTACAGGCAAATCCTTACGGATAAACAGCCCAACCTGAGAGCCTAAAGCATTCAATACGCCAGCCAACTCAACGGCAATATAACCAGAACCAACCACAGCGACTGTCTTAGGTAAGTCCGATAATTCAAAGAAACCATTCGAATCGATACCATATTCTGCCCCCTCTATCTTGGGTAACGATGGCTGCGTTCCAGTGGCAATCAGAATGTGATCTGCGGTTAATTGCTCATCATTCACCTCAATAGTATGTGAATCAATAAAAGTTGCAGTTCCATGAATGAGATCCACTTGATTATTACTTAGGCTATTTTGATAGGAGTGGTGAATTCGTTCTATATAAGCCTGTCGATTGCGGACTAACTTTTGCCAGTCAAATGAATCCAACCTGCTATCAAAACCATAGTCTGGGCCATATTTGTGAATGGTTTCCGCAACTTGGGCCGCGTACCACATCACCTTTTTAGGGACACAACCTGCATTGACACAGGTTCCGCCAATCTCACCCTTTTCAATTAAGGCACATGTCTTCCCATATATGGCGGCACGATTAACAGATGCTATCCCACCACTTCCACCACCAATCGCAATATAATCATAATGTCTTGTCATCATTGCCTCATAATATCAACTGCATGTGATTTATAGTTTTCTCTTCTATAGATGGCGAATTCAAACATAAGGTGAGACAGTTTTAAAAGCCTTATGATAATCAACAAACTGAGCAAATTTCCTAATGGTGTGAGCCAATCTAACGCTTTTCTAGGACGAGTATTCAGTGACATGGCAACTTGATTTAAATAATGCTGATCTGCCTGATTTAAATCAATCCCTTTAGGTAAATATTGCCTAATTAAACCATTCATATTTTCGCATGTGCCTTTTTGCCAGGGTGAATGTGGGTCACAGAAATATACATCTATGCCTAAATCTTCTTCGAGTATTTTATGTTCTGCCATCTCACGTCCACGGCCATAGGTCAACGTTTTACGCAGTTCTGCAGGTAAATATTTCAGAGCTTCAGTTAAAGCCTTGCGCACTGATTCTGCCTTTGCATCAGGTAATGTTGCCAAGATACAGAGCCGTGTATTTCGTTCAATAAGGGTTGCTATCGAACTTTTATTGTCTTTACCTTTAATTAAATCAGCATTATTCTAGATAGACGTTAAGTAGATTCAACTTAAAATCTTGTTATAAAGCGAATCTATAAATCATCAAGCTTTTGTGTAATTCGAACGCGGCGATTTTTTAGGTGCTTGGCGAGGATATATAGAATTGCACTTAAAGCGGCAACCAAGAAGATCATCCCCCACAGAACCACATTTACGATTTGTGAAACACGCTCTGCCTGTTGCGCACGTAAATCCAGTGGTTGTGTCAAAGCGGTGATGCTTTTGCCATAAAGTTGCTGCTGCATGACCCATAACTGCTCAGGTTTAAAATCATATTCTTTAAACTGAACTGGGTTATTCTTCTCATCGAAAATCAATTGATTCACATAGACATTGGCAGTTTTACGATCAACAGGCTGATGTAATAAAGCCACTTGTGCCAACACATAGGCTTTTTCAGTCGATGAAATGTTTGCCTGCTTTAGGTCCTGCGCAATCTGGCTTTCAACGATATTGTTCTCATAGCTCATCCATTGCTGATAAGCCTGCTTGGTTTCATCTTTCCAGTCGTATTGGATGTAACTCAGACCAGACCAAAGCAAGATAAACGAAATCACCCATGCCAGAATACGCTGTGTCCATGCTTGGAAACGTTGCTGAAAAAACTTAAATTTCTTCATCCAACTGACTAGTAAAAATGCGCCAATAAATGAGACAAATATTTTAAGGAACAGCCAGCCAAACCAGGACAGCAAATTAAAGAAATAATCAACAGGCTGTTTAAAGGGAACGAGTTCCTGCACATGATAGGGCAAATCCAGTGCCTGAACCTGCACGGAAAGATCAAAGAAACGATAGATAAACTCTTTTTGCAAAAACAGGGATGCAATGATGACAACCCCGAATGTGCTGGTCAGAAAAAACCAGATCATCAGATGACGTTGGCGTTTCTTTAAAATATCTAAACGCTGATCAATCGGCTGTACACTCAAATCATCTATGGGCGACAATGATCTTTCCTCTTAAGATTACTCATTCAGTTTTTTCGGGGGATTCTGCCCGCTATTTTCAAGAACCAAATGATTCAAACTATCCTGTAATGCACGCAAACGTGTGGTTGCTTCAGCACGTTTCTGCATCCCTTCTTTCTGGATTTGAATCACGTCGTTTACTGTTTTAATGAGGGTATTTTGTACATGTTCAAGGGTTTCCACATCAATCACTGAACGTTGATTCGCTTTAGCGGTATCGACTGAGTTCTGATGCAATAGTTCAGCATTACGGCGCAGTAATTCATTGGTAGTATCATCAATGGCCTTTGCCAGTTGTACACTATTCTTCTGCTCCTGCAATGAAATTGCCAAACTAATCTGGTTTTTCCATGCAGGCAAGGTAATGTTTTTAATCGCATAGAACTTATCCACCAACATTAGGTTATTTGACTGGATAATCCGAATCATCGGCAAAGTTTGCATCGCAGATTGCTGTAGAACCTGTAAATCACTGACTCTTTTCTCAAGGTTATTGGCCAGGTGATTCAGGTCATAAATCTGCTGTGTGGTTTGCTGATCCTGTTCTTGCGTACTTAAGCTTGAAATTTGTTGCTGGATGTCCTGCTGTTTCAACTGCCCCGCAGCAATATAAACACCAAGTTGTTTATATTCATCCTGAACAGCATCAAACATCTTGTCGAGTGTCGCCACCCGTGCCTTAAGACCTGATTGCGAGCTTTCAATCTCTTTCACCAACACATCAATCTGTTCTTTGGTGGTATTAAAATGCTGGTCAAAACTTTGCTTGGCATTCTTAAACCTGCTAAACAAACCACCAAAAAAGCCTGAGCTTTTTGACTTGTTTAAAATACTGGAAGTATTAAGTTGCTGCGCGACCTGAACCACTTCATTGAGCTTTTGGCCTGTTGTATCAAGGTCTTTGTTTTGAACCAAACCCAACAACTCATCTGTATAGGTTGATGTTTTATTGGCAATGTTTTTACCGTATTCGGCCACCACAGTGGTACTGATGTCTGCAAGTTCTTTATGCGCATCCATAACCTCGGCAAAGTCCTGTGGCTGCAAGCCTAACTCTTTTAGGTTAAGTTGTTCAAAACGCTGCTCCTGCCTAATTGCAAGTTCGCTGGATGATTTTATAAGTTCTGAATCTGACATGATATTCCCCTCTTATTTCTGTAATGATTTTTTCAGATTTTGGATTAAATCTTCTCGGCTTTTGTCCAACTGCTCAATGGTCTTTGATGAGTTAGACTCACGGCTTTGCTCTAGATGATAACGCCACGCTGGAATCAACACCTGCTGCGCCTCTTTAAAACGGTCTAAAAGGCTAAAAGATAAATGCTGTGACAACTGCATCTGTTTCATTGCAATGTCATTGCTGGTCTGTAAAGTTTGTAATGTATTGATCTTTTTAGATAGACGCTCAACGAAGGGATCAAGTACCTGCTGCTGTTTACTAAACTGGGGATATTCTTTTAAAAACTCATCAGCAGCCTGTATATACGCCGCCATCTGTTCCCTTAAACCCAGAGCCTGCTGCAAACGTGACTGCGATTTCTGAATCTCAACCTGTAGCTTTTGGCTTAAGTGGTTTGCCTCACTGATTAAACGATCCAGATCTTTGACATATTTGACCTGTCCAGCATCATATTCAACATCAATCCCCAGCCATTTTTGCAGTGCATTAAATTTTCGCCCGCCCACATAATTTTTTGAGCGTGACAGTTGCTGAACAATCTGGGTAATCACTTCACTGAGCTGCTGGTTTAGCTTCGGATCGACACCATTCAACAGGACACTTTGCGCCTGCACCAAATGATCTGCATAATGATTTAAACGATGGGGATCAGTGATTAAAGGCAATAAATCATTACGTTTAATCGCCAGAATATGTTCTTGATTCAGTTCAAGTTGCGATAAAGGGGTTAAGTCGAGCGGTATAGTCATAGAAGTAAAAAATAGTAAGAACAAATAAATTTGATCGCTATTAGTTGTAGCATGTTCTTACTATTTCGCATACTTAAATGTTGTTATGATTTTTAAGCATTTCATTTTATCATTTTTAAAAACTTATGATTTTTGCGGAAGCGCATAGGTCCCAATCACATGCGCCACTGGTTCCTCATCACCTACAGAATATAACCACACTTCCCCTGTCACTAGGGTTCTGCCAACTTTAATCAACTTACAGACTGCCCTGATATCCCGTGTTCCATCTGGCTTACGAAAGAAATTGATATTCATGTTGGTGGTGACCGCCATTTTAATCAATCCCAAATGTCCAATAATTGCCACATACAGGACAAAGTCTGCCACCAGCATTAGGGTTGGCCCAGACACAGTCTGACCAGGACGCAGGTCATCCTGATCCACGCGATACAACAATTGCGCACCTTTAGGGGTAATCTGTTCAATCGTGTTCTTTCTAAGTGCCTGTGAAAATTCCTGAGCCAGAAACTCAATGATTTCCTGTTTATTCGCTGCCATATCTCTCAAAACCTATAATGTTACAACCTATCATCCATTTCAGTTTATACTCAAGGAACAGAAAGCAACCTACTTCTCCTGAACAAAAACAAGGATCATCAATTTTTAATCTGATTTTGCTGAAAGCTCATTCAACACTTGCCAATAAGTGGGTGGTTCAGCAACATGACCACGCTCACGTAATATCTGGTGCATTCTTGGCAACTTAAAATAAGGCACTGCCGCCATCAAATGGTGTTCTTTATGATAGTTGACATGAATCGGCGCAACTAAAGTCCTTGCGATATAACCTGCTTTAGTCGTGCGAGTATTGGTCAAGGCACTATTGCCGGTTTCCATTCCTGCATGTTCCGCCATGGAACGAACACGTAGCAACAGTGGGAACGGCGTTACATAGGCCAACACCCAAAGCGCATAGAGTTTGGGATGTCCTGCTGCCCAAAGTGCCGAAAATAAAGCGGTATTGGTGGCAATGGCCCCACCGCTATTTTTTATAAATGCCTTTGGATAATCAGACCAGTGCCGTCCCTCTTGAGCAATCCAGCGACGGTCATTGGAAACCGTCCATTCCATTTTCTCAACATCCATCAACACACGCCCAATCGCGAATTTAAAACCAGTCACGCCCGATAAATCACGCATGAATTTACGCATTACTGATTTTTTAGAGGTCGGAAAACCTGTAACAAGTGATAAATCTGGATCATCTACCGTTGATGTTTTACTGTGATGACGGAGATGATGCTTACGGTATTTATGCAGATCATTCCAGACTGGACGGGCACATAGCCAGTCGGTTAAGGTATCGTTGAGCCATTTGGTTTTAAACAGACTTTGATGTGAAGCATCATGCGTAAGGATAGCCAGCGCCAATTGACGGCCAGCCAAAATAACCAAGGCTACAATACATATGAGCAACTTGCCCCAGTTTGGCAAATATTCCCAAAAGCCAGCAACAGTGGCAAAGGTTCCACCAATCACCGCCCAAGTTGATAAAACAGCCCAGCTACCATGCAGATCCGATTTGGCAGTCAATTCCGTGATTTCTTCTCGTGTGAACAAATCACTAATAGCCGTACGTGTGTTCATATCCTATCCTGCAATTTTTGTATTTTTATAAAACTACATAACTATTCACTTTATTCTAAATTAAGTAATATTTCTGTCAATAAATTAAAATTAAATTTTTAGTAATATTTGTAATTGGTATTTACACGACACTCAGTTCATAAAACTTGCGCCACAGTTCCAAACCTGTTTGATCCAGTTGTTGCACGCTCAGGGCGAATTGTTCCCTGAGCTGCACATCAACAAAATCCTCAGGTAATAAAGGATCGTTCATGAGCAGAGAAATTGTCTGGCGACCTAATAATAACGATTCCCGCGCAGCATCCTCCAATGAGATTCGGTCAACCGTAGCCAACCATTTCTGAATCATTTGGCTATATTTCTCATAGTTCTGGTTGAGTATTTGTGTTGACCATAAGCTGGGAATGATTGCCAAAGTCGTTTCATCAAAATGACTAATCTGGCAAATCTTGGCGGTCATTTCCAAACCTGAAGCCTTTAACTCGGAAAAAAGATGATCAAATGTAATCGCCAAATTGTCGGGACGAATATAAATCCCCTGTTCCAACTCCTTAAAGCCAAATCGTTTTAATGCCCGTTCACGACGGTTCAGCGCAGTACGGTCAACTCGCCCCAGCTCACCTGTAAAAACTGCAAGATATTGATGTGTCCATTTCTTGGTCTGCTTAATCCCGTTCTTACGGTTCAGCATCACATTGGCCCATTCATGCGACTGGACCGTGAACTGATAGATACCGCGCTCAATCGCCTCGATCACGCCATCACCCGATAGACGGGTTACGGCAACACGGATACTGTTTTCACTAATCTCAAAAAGCTTGGCAGCAATAATAATTTGTTTAATTGAGATCTCTCGACCTTGTAGCCCTAAAAGTAGATCAATAATCAAGTCTCGGGCGTTCATTTTAGCTATTGTCATCTTATGCTAGAACCAGTTTTAAGATATGAAATATTGGAAAAATAAAGAATGGAAATTTTACCCGAATCCGCCTCTTTTAACATCTCTGTAAAAGAGACGGGTTTCAATTTTAAAGGAAAATGAATAATAAAATCACGCCAAGCACAATACGGTACCAAGCAAATACACGTAAGGTATGACGCTCAACAAATTTCACCAAGGCACTCACCACCAGTAATGCAGCAATAAAGGCAGCAACAAATCCCACCGCAATATTCAGCATATTGTCCTGTGTCAGTACATCGGCATTACGAATAAGGTCAAAGGTTGCCGCACCCAGCATGGTTGGCATGGCCAGAAAGAAAGAAAACTCCGTCGCAGCTTTACGTGATAGGCCTGAAAACATTCCTCCCACAATAGTGGCACCTGAACGTGATGTTCCTGGAATCATCGCCACACACTGCGCGCACCCCACAAGAAAAGCCTGTTTATAGGTGATCTTGGTTGCCTCTGTGGTCTTATGCTCAAACTTGATTGATTCCACCCAGAAAATGATGAGGCCACCGACAATCAAGGCAACTGCCACCACAAGTGGACTAAATAGGACGCTTTTAATAAAATCGACCGCAAAAATACCAATCACGACAGCAGGAAAAAATGCAATCAGAACACTAAAAGCAAAGTGTCGTGCTTCTGAATCACCACTAAAAAAACCTTTTAGTAGATCAATAATTTTTTGGCGGTATAACCAGCAGACTGCCAGAATTGCCCCAAGTTGGATCACGACTTCAAAGACACGGCCATCGTCTGAATGGAAGTCAATCATATGACCAAATAAAATCAGGTGCCCTGTACTTGAAATGGGCAAGAACTCTGTCAGCCCCTCAATAAACCCTAAAAACAACGCCTTTAAAATTTCAATGTGTTCCATAACTTACTCGAAAGCCCCCATCTAAAATTCAATAAAAAAATTAACGGCAAGCTTACCCTGAAATAGGTATTTTTTATGTGATTGTCACGTAACGTTTTTAAAAATATGGGGGCTTTTGAAATTCTAGCCTAACATGCTGTTAGATATAAAAATTTGGGAAGTTATCTTAAATAATCATCAAGCTATTTTTCTTCTGCATTTGCTCAACCACCTCACGGGTATCAAAGCCCAAACGCCAATACAGTAGCTCTAAAACATCCAGTTCATCTTGAGTAATGATTCGGTCACTCCATAGGCAGCGTTCTGCAATTGCTAAAATATTGAGGCGATCACGCAATAACAAACCTGAAACATCATTCAGGATTTCAGCCAGATCCAGTGGTTCATCCGAAATATCAGCATAGGTTTGCAACTCTTCCTGCGTAAGAAGCTCCTGCAAAATCCGTTCACGGACCTCAAGCTGATTTGGACTGTTAATTTGCTGTACATGCAGCAATGCATCAATCAAATGCACAATTTGCGATTTCAGATCCTCAAACGCTGTGGGCAAATGTGCTGGCATCAGGTTCAACTCATATTTTACCCGCTCCAGCAATAGTGCATCCAGTAAGCCAACCTCACCATCCGCCTGAATAATACAGGCCAGTTTGGTGAGAAACTGACGTGCAATACTGGTGGGCATATGACCAATGTTCTTGCAGGCATCATGGAAAATCTGCACATGAATCCGCCCATCCAGATTTAACAATGCATCCACAATCGCATGACTCACCGCCGCATCCTGTGGAATAAACTCACGGTACTGGCGGATCATCAAAATCGCCACCATCACTTCTCTTGAACCCGTCGCGGTCTGCATGGCACGCTGAATCAGTTCTGGGCGTTTTTTATTTTTCCGCATCTCGGGATTGAGTGGCTTGATCGCATCATTCAAGGCAAAGCTAATCGGTGACAATCGCAACAATGGCAATGGCTGAGGCGAACTCCAAGGCACCGACATATCAGTTATTTCCTCTTCAAGGGAACGAAACAAACTGAATAGCGGGCGATTGCGTAACTTTCTCAGGTTTTCCAGTTGCAAATCCTGTAACAGGGTTGGATTCAGCTCATAAATACGATCTTTAATACTTGGATGAATATTCAGCCAGCTTTGCGGACTCAGTGAGTTGGCAAAGCACATATGCGAAATTGACTCAGAATATGCGCTGTGAATTTGGGAACCTGAATGATGCACATAAATACGTAGAAGTGTTTGAATATTGGCGTTGTTATTCATCAAACGCATGGTTTTCAGGTCATTGCGAAAGGTTCGGCCACTTAAGGTGAGATACTTGATTAAACGGGTGATCAAGATACCCAAGCTTCCAATCAGCCAAATCACCCCGCCAATCGCCACAAAAATGGTCTCAAACTTATTACGGTAAGAGGTTGCATAGGGATTGTAACCTGCCTGTGCGAGCTTGCTTCCCCATTGGCTAAATGTGGTCAAACCACTATATAGAATTTTAAGTTTGGTATTCTCAACTGCTTCACCTGATAGAATCTGGTTAAACTCATAACTCAACAAACCATAAAGCTCAAGTTCATCCAAATTCTGCAATGCCCCCCAGGTCAAGATAATCACGATATCCTGCGACCTGAAACCAGCGGTTAATGCATTTACCCCCACCTCATCAGGCAATACATACACTGCGGGGGTCTCAATCGCAAAGCTGCGTGCAACCTGTTCCACCACTTTTAAAGCAGTACTTTCTTCAGGCGTACTTTCATCAAACACCAGGCGGCGTGCTTTTAGTTGTTTTGCCAGGGAATGTCCGCCCTCACGCAGTACATACAGTTCAGTACTGACAGACCAAATCAGGATAAAGAATAATAGGCATATAAAATAAGGACTTAAAACATGCCACCAAACTGGCTGGGTATAGTCAAAGAAATGTACCACCAAACCCAAAATTAAATTGAGAATAAAGAGAGTCAATGCCATGGCAAGCAGACAAAAGCTGACTGACCATGCAATATTCTTATTTTCAATTAAATAATGGCTCATTTCTTTCAATGTAAATTTTCCTTATTACATTGTTTCTGTCAGAGGCTCCAGCGCCTCCAGTATCATAAAATAAAAAAGCGGGAAATTCCCGCTTTTCTAGAGATTAAAATGCTTACTCCTCCTTAATCCCTGTTAAGTCCACTGAAGCGGCATCAATATTGACATCAATATAGCCATCGGCTTTCTTTTTTGCTGTGTCGTTACGTTTTTGCTCAAGTTCAGCAAGGTATTCCTTGTCGATGCCACCCGCCACATAAACGCCATCAAAAACAGAGCAGTCGAACTCTCTCAGATCAGGCACCTTGCTGGTGCGAACCGCATTTTTCAAATCTTCCAGGTCTTGAAATATCAAACGGTCTGCACCAATAATTTCGCGGATTTCCTCAACGGTACGCTCAGAAGCAATCAGTTCAGACTTTGCTGGCATATCAATGCCATACACATTTGGATATTTTACCATCGGTGCGGCGGAGGCAAAGAATACTTTTTTTGCCCCTGAATCACGCGCCATCTGAATGATTTCATTACAGGTTGTACCGCGTACAATCGAATCATCCACCAATAGAACGTTTTTGTCCTTGAACTCAAGTTCCACAGGATTCAGTTTCTGACGAACTGATTTTTTACGCTGATGTTGACCAGGCATAATAAAGGTACGTCCGATATAACGGTTTTTCATAAACCCTTCACGGAACTTCACACCCAGAATATTCGCCAACTCCAAGGCAGAGGTACGGCTAGTATCAGGAATTGGAATCACCACATCAATATCGTGTTGCTCACCCCATTCTTTCAGGATTTTATGGGCTAATTTTTCACCCATTTTCAAGCGCGCTTTATATACCGAGATTCCATCAATTGTGGCATCTGGACGGGCAAAATAAACGTATTCAAAAATACAAGGACGATATTCAGGGTCAACTGCGCATTGTTTTGAAAATAACTGGCCTTTGCTGTCAATGAAAATCGCTTCACCTGGCGCAATATCACGCTCAATCTTAAAGCCAAGCGCGGTAATCGCAACTGATTCAGAGGCAATAATATATTCAGTGCCCTGTTCCGTTTCGCGTGAACCATAAATCAATGGACGAATTCCATTTGGATCGCGGAAACCCACCAGACCATGACCTGTAATCATTGCCACAACCCCATAAGCACCCTTACAGCGTTCATGTACACGGGAAACAGTATGGAAAATATTTGCTGGTGTCGGGTTTAATGTGCCAATTTTCTGTAATTCATGTGCAAACACATTCAACAGAACTTCCGAATCGGAGTCGGTATTCATGTGACGCAAATCTGTCTTAAACAGATCTTCATGAATTTCTTCGGCGTTGGTCAGGTTACCATTGTGTGCAAGGGTAATACCGTATGGAGAGTTCACATAAAATGGCTGTGCCTCCGCACTGCTGGATGAACCCGCGGTTGGGTAACGAACATGCCCAATCCCGTAGTTACCTAGCAATGCACGCATATGGCGAGTATGGAATACATCACGCACCATGCCATTATCCTTGCGGAGAAATAAACGCCCTTGATGACAAGTGACGATTCCCGCTGCATCCTGTCCCCGATGTTGCAACATCGTCAAAGCATCAAATAACATTTGGTTCACTGGCGATTTACCGGCTATCCCAACAACTCCACACATAGCAACCTCGCGACAAGCTAGGAACGGGGTTTAACCCCAATTAATAAAAAGGATTTTTCGTCGAATGATCAGAACGCTGATCGACCGCAGCACGTTCTGACTCGTCCATTTCGGTTGAAGGGCGCTGTAACAAGGCACCTTCAGATGTCATTTGATGTAAAGCTTGATTTGCAGCATCTTTAGAGATTTCTGTTGCTAAAGGTGCATAGGGTAATAGGATTTGTACAAATTTGGACTGTTTCCAGTGTGGTGAGCTTTCCACCCACGGACCAACGCCCTGCATGGTGACCAAAACAATCAGCAGGCCTTTTAGGGAACCAAATGCCCCACCTGCTAAACGATTTAATGGGCCCAGTTTCAAGCTTTTCAAGAGGCCATTCAGCAATGCAGAAACAATCCAGATACACACCACAATGATCAGTACGATAAAAGCGAAAGCTGCAATTTTTTGCACGACAGGGTCTTGGCTTAGGCTGCTCATTGCAGGCGCCAATATAACGGCGTATTTGGCCCCCACGATCAATGCGAATATCCATCCGACCAAGTTCGCAAAGGCTTTGATAAATCCTTGACGCAAACCGTTCAGCCCTCCAATGAGCAAGATGATCAGAATAATGATATCAAGCGTGTTCATTTCACCCTGTCATCGCATTAATACAGTCTTTAACCAATGTTGGGCCAGCATAAATCAGCCCACTATAAACCTGAACCAGGCTCGCGCCTGCCTGTTGCTTTGCCACAGCCTGCTCACCCGATAGAATGCCACCCACCCCAATCAGTGGAATCTGGCCATCCAGCACTTCGGCAAACTGGCTTAAACATTCGGTACTTTTCTCAAATACTGGCGCACCCGACAAACCGCCCGCCTCATTGCCATTCGGCAGGTTTTCCACACCATCACGACCAAGTGTGGTGTTGGTGACAATCAGGCCATCAAGCTTGAACTTCAGTAATTGCACTGCAATAAAATTAATGTCTTCAGGTGTTAAATCTGGCGCAACCTTAAGTACCAAAGGAACATAATGCTGATATTGTTGCGCAAGTTCCAGTTGGCGACCTTTCAAGGTTTGTAGCAACTCTGTAAGTGCATCGCCACTTTGTAAACTGCGCAAATTTTTGGTGTTTGGAGATGAAATATTGACCGTGATATAGGATGCGTAATTATAAACTTTTTCTAAACAAATCAAATAATCTGAAACAGCATCTTCAACAGGCGTATCGGCATTTTTACCAATGTTGATGCCTAGCACACCCTTGAATTTTGAAGCTTTTACATTTTCAATCAGTTGCTCCACCCCGTCATTATTAAAGCCCATGCGGTTAATAATCGCCTTTGCTTCAGGAATACGGAATAAACGGGGTTGGGGATTACCTGCCTGTGGGCGTGGGGTAATGGTACCAATCTCAATAAAGCCAAAACCCAAGGCAGCCAATGCATCAATGTGGTCACCATTTTTATCCAGACCAGCGGCAAGACCAACGGGGTTTGGAAATTCAATGCCCATACATTTTACGGGTTTAGCAGCAACTTTCTGGTGCATAAAGCCAAGTTTATGCGCTTTATCAAGCATGGAGAGTGTGAGTTCATGTGCACGCTCTGGTGCCAAAGTAAACAACAAAGGGCGGGCCAATGAATATAACATACCAATCACAGTCTACTGATTTTTCAAGTAAGCGTATTATAGGCATAGGCTCCACAAAACGCCATGCTTGGCAGAGAGTTATTTTATAATGCCTTATTTTTAATGCTTTATGTTTAGACAGTTTTAGGACTTAGGCATTGACGGATTCAAAAAAGTATTAAAATACTTCTCTGTACACGACAAATTTCACAGAACCCTTATCCTATCAGGCTTCTGCTTTCTTAAAATTGCCAGAATTTCCTTAAACTCTGCTTTTTTCCCAAAACCAATTAAACGCTGAATCGCCATTTGAACATAGTATAGAGCCTTTCTTATTTTGAAGTACGATAAACAACTCGTAACTTTTAACAACTATCCAAAGGCTACCAATTTCATCCAGTTACAATTGATTTAATCAGAATTTTAAAGCGGGTTACAATGTGGGACAAAAGCATAGACAAAAAATAAGCCCTTGTAAAAACAAGGGCTTATTTAGATATCTGGCGGAAGCGGTGAGATTCGAACTCTGCAAATAACTTTTTAATAGATTCTATCTAGGTTTAATTCATTATTTATCAAATAATTAAGATCTAATAGAATCTTCTAGATTTTATAATTTGTGCCAAATTTTGTGACAGAATTTTCCATGACATTACGAACTTGCCCCTTTAACTTAAAGGTAATAAGACCTTCACTTAGTAATTATTTTTACTTAATCTTAATAGTCTCCAATAGTGTAGACACATTCTAGTTAGATATAGACTCTCTACCCTGTTTAGGCTGAAAAGTAAGGTAACAGAAGCAAACTCAATGGCTTGAGTTTGCTTAAATGCACGAATGATTTTCAGCGAAATATTAGGGTCTGTTGACATTTCATAATGGCAACCAAATGTATATGCAAGCTAAAGCAACAGCATTTTCATAATTACGTTTTAGCTTGTCATATCGAGTTGCTATTCCTCTAAATTGCTTCAATCTTGCAAAAGTATTTTCCACTAAGTGCCTAATTTTATATAGATTCCAGTCCATATGATTATTGTTGGACTGCGTATTTGACTTTCGGGGAATATTGGCTTTTGTATTCGTCGCGCTTATTTGCTCTCGTAGTGGTTCAGAATCATAACCCTTATCTGCACATAAGACCTCAGTTTCTTCCAAATCTAATTTTTCAACTAACTCAGGCGCAACTTTAACATCATGTGTTGTTCCATTCGTGATGATAATTTCAATTGGATTACCATGAGAATCAACGGCCAAATGTATTTTTGAACTATTCCCACCAATGCTTTTTGATATAGCTTGATCTTTTAACCCAGCAGAGTGTTGATGTGCTCTGATATGAGAACCATCAATAAAAATCCACTCTTTATCTGTATGTTTACTGATTAATTTAAATATTTTCATCAGTTTATTATGTTTAGACCATCGACTATATTTTTTGAATATCGAATTTGAATTACCAAAATCTGGTGGTAAATCTCGCCATGGGCAGCCTGTTCTGATTCGATAAAGAATAGCTTCAATAAAATTTCTAAGATTTCGTTTGAGATAAATATCAAAATTACGCAGAATAGTTTCTAACTTTGACCAGTGTTGATCATTCAGCATTGTACGAGGCATAGCGAGTAGTGAATTTGGTTTGGCGATTGAATTTTACTTACTCGCTATTTTATTATACAGTAAATGTCAACAGACCCTAGTAATTTTCATGGTGTTCTATAGATTCTCTTATTTTTTAAAATGGCAATTCAACATCTTGCTCAGTCACTTGTTTATCTGTGTTTACAATAACTTGGTCAAAGCATCGTAACCATGCATCTGAATAATATTCATCTAAAGATGTTTCACAGTACATCTGTAAATCGACTTTTGGTTCCAAGATGTTAAAAGCTTTATAAAGCGCACTGCTCATACATGAGTGGATCAGTGAAATATAATATTCACGATCTTCATGAGGGATCTAATGTGGTTCCGTTAATTAGACCACTCAATTCAGTTTTATAAGTGATAAATCCGCTCTAAATATTTAAATTATGCTGCCATTACTTTTAGTAAATGTTGATCATAAAATTCATTTGGTGTTGCCTTATTCAAACTTGAATGAGGACGTATCGTGTTATAAAAATCCAAATATTCAGCAATTGATTGTTTCGCTTGTTTAACCGTATCGTAAGCCTTCAAATAGACTTCCCCATGCTTCAAGCTGCGCCATAACCGCTCAATCATCACATTATCTCTCCACCGTCCTTTCCCATCCATACTGATACGGATATTTCGCAATTTTAACTCATTCAAAAATGCCTCGCTTGTGAATTGACTGCCTTGGTCTGTATTAAACACCTCAGGACAACCATATTTCACAATTGCTTCTTGCAACGCATCTATGCAAAAGTCTGTTTCCATACTGATCGATACTCGATGAGCCAGTACTTTACGACTATGCCAATCTATAATTGCACACAGATAGACAAAGCCTTTAGCCATAGGAATGTATGTGATATCTGTACACCAGACTTGATTAGAGTGATCGATGACCATGTTTTTCAACAGATATGGGAAAATACGGTGTGCAAGATTAGGCTTACTGGTATTGGGTTTTGGATACAAGGCATGTATTCCCATCAAGCGCATTAAACGTCGGACTTTACGCCGACCTATTTGATGCCCTTGACGCTGTAGCATATCTCGTATCATTCGACTGCCCATAAATGGGTAGTCGAGATGAATTTCATCGATCAGGCGCATCAAACTCAAATCAGTTGATGAAATCTCTTTGGGCTTGTAATACAACGTACTGCGATTGATTTGAATCAATTGCGATTGTTGTCTTACCGAAAGTTGATGGGTCTTATCGATCATTTTTTGCCGCTCAGCTGCCCTATTTTTCTGAGCGCACCTTCTAAAAAATCAATTTGCAATGCCTGATGTCCTATCTTGGCATGTAGAGCTTTGATGTCAATCTCTGGTTCTTGTTGTGCTGTTGGTCGTGAAAAAATATTGACTGATTGCTCAAGCAGTTGATTTTTCCAATCGATGATTTGGTTTTGATGTAAATCGAATTGAGTAGAAAGTTCAGCAAGTGTGTGGTCGCCTTTAATTGCTGCGAGAGCAACTTTAACTTTAAACTCTGCTGAATGATTACGACGTTTTCTTCGTGTCATGGTTGACTCCAAAAACAAGCATTTCCCATGCTTATTGGGGAGTAGATTATCACTTATAGACGTGGTCTAAAATCCTAGAACCACATCAACTTCCATTCTAGGTTTATGAAACAAAGCCTTTTTTATATTAAATAAATATAATAAGATACTAAATATATTTTCAATTATATCAGATCTAGTGCATATGAACTTTTTAAAAAAATTAAAAGATAAAATACATGAATTAAGACAAGAAACAGAAAAATGGCCTGAACAAGCTCAAGCTCAAGCTCAAGTAGCTGAAAATAGGATAAAAAGCGAACAGTCTCTGATGAAAAAACGCTATGAATTTATGAACTTTTGGTTACAAACTAAAAATTTACCTCTGTACAAATCTATGGATATATTTTTGGAACAGTTTGAGGAAAAGCAAAAAGAATTTCTTTTAATTAAAGAAGAGTTTATAAAAAAAAATAAAAATTCTTCTTTAACTCAGGAACAAAAAGATTTTTTTATAGATCATAATGATATTTGGCTACCATTTTTAGCTAGCCAGGATGGCCTTATTGAATTACATGATTGTATTATAAATGATTTTATTAAAAAATATAACATTAAAAAATCTGGTAACCATTAGAATGGTTTTTAATCAAAAAAGAAATAATGTTTAAGGAATCATAACTACAACAGCTGTTAAAAATATGTGACAGGCTGTACAGCTGTGATCACAGCAGAACGGCTTTGTTGCATAAATATATAAGACTATGATTTTATTTAATTTATTTTTGGATTGAAATTTAAACAAATTCTTAAAAATCAGTATCTTGAAGAATTTTTATGCAACAAAGCCAGATTGGTTCAATAAAAAGCGTGTACACAGTGCACTGGGTTATGTATCGCCTTTTGAGTTTGAAGCAATGTACTATGATAAGATTAACCCGTTAGGTCAGGTGGCCTAACTTAAATAAAAAAGTCTCCGACAAACCCGGTACGGTTCAGCTTACTATTGAATAAAACCTATAAGAACAACATAATAGATTTATTCTCCTTCAAAAAACCTTAATTAAAATGCCTATAGAACATTCTTCCAATACAAATTGGCTTATTAATCAAAATTCAGAAAAAAACCAACTTCCTTCATATCCCAATAAGCTCTATATTGGTATTGATTTTGGCACATCCACAACAGTTGTAAGTCAGGTAGTCATTACTGAGAACTCCGTTGAAAAAGTAAAAACACTTACTCTTAATCAACCTGATGAATATGGTGCGACCATACGGCATCACCTAGTGAATACAGTACTTGCGTGGCGAAATAAAACTCTTATTTGGGGCCAAGATGCATATCGATTAAAATCGCTATTAACTGAAAGTCGCAATGTCTTTTCATCATTTAAAATGCGCTTAGGGTTAGCAATAGGTCCCACTTATCCATTGACCGCTCTATCTGAGAGCAAGGCTCAGCCTTATATCATTGAGACAGCAGAAGATGCTACTCAAGTTTTTTTTAGTAAGCTTTTAGAAAGTATTAAGAATGAAACTGGAAATTCAAATTTGGAAAATTACAAATTTGCTTTCTCCGTACCAGCCTCATTTGAAGCTAATCAAAGACGTAGTCTATTTAATAGCTTGGAAGAATGTGGGATTGTTCAGAATCAATGTTGTTTAATTGATGAACCTAATGCCGCATTTTTAAGCTTTGTATATGATTGTACTAGAAATAATACAACACATCCTTTTTTAGAAAAACTCAAGTCTAGATCAACAAACATACTAGTATACGATTTTGGTGCAGGAACATGTGATGTGACAGTTCTTGAAGTTGATGCTTGCAACAACAAATTTTCATCAAAAAATTTAGCAATTTCAAAATTTACAGCTCTAGGTGGCGATGACATCGATCGAGCTATAGCCAAAAATATACTATTGCCTCAACTTTTAAGAGAAAATACTCATTTCCAACCAGATTCAAGAGATATTTCAGAAATTGTCATCCCTGTTTTGCAAGCGACAGCAGAACAATTAAAAATAGCTGTTTGCAAATGGCTTGATCAAAAAAATATAAATCAATTTAGAAGCTTAGATCAATATTCTAGCGAAATTTTTACTTTACATTCTCTAGAAGGAATCAAAGTTAGAGACTCTAGATTAAATTTAACTAAACCGTCTATACGCCTTGATGAGTTTAAAATCATTATGGATGATTTTGTGGGGGTGTATGATGGTATACACACACCAATGCATTTAGCCTCTCCGATTGAAGATGCATTATCTAAAGCGAATATAGAACGTGAAGACATAGATGGTGTTCTTTTCATCGGAGGAAGTTGTCTTAACCCATTAGTGCAGTCATGCGTAATGAATTACATGAATGAGTTTTCAGATGAAGTTGAAGCTATCTTACCTAAGGATGTAAGAGCTCATGTTTCTCTCGGAGCTGCAATTCATTCATTTAGCTATCATGGTCTAGGAATTGATTTTATTAGGCCTATTGTTTCAGAAGCTATATATATCATCACCTCTCATGAGCATTTGGAAACAATCATACCAGCATCAACTGAGGTTCCTACCCCACAGCCTTTCCATACTCAACTAATAGTCACTCGTGATGATCAAAACATTATCGATTTACCTATTTGCGTAGGCAGCAAAAGTAAACTTTTAGGCATTTTGACTATAGAGATAGAAGATGATTATTTTAAGCAAGGAGCTATCGTTGATGTCTACGCCAATATTAATCATGAAAAGCTTCTTAATGTTGAAGCTGTAATTGATGGTATAAAAGTAAACACCTCTATTCTAAACCCTCTAGCCAATAATACTTTAACAAAAGTGGAAGAACGTATGCTTCGAGCGAAGCAAAAGTTTAATCAAGCACTTTTAGACTATAATGGTCGCCCTCCCGTAGATATTGCCGTTGAGTATGCCTCAGCCTGTTCAGAAGCTGGAGCATATGAACTAGCTGCAGATCTTTACATCGCTATCGAACGCTTAGATCGTAATGCTAATCACGCTACTAACATTTGTTATAATTATGCTCGAGCCGGTAAATCACAAAAATCTAATGAATGGGCCGAAATTGCCTACAAACGCTCACCAAATGCTGTCAATGCATTTAATATTGCTTGCAAGTCATATGGAGAGAAAGAGGAGCTCTATCTTCGTAAAGCATTAGAACATGATCCAAACTACACTTCTGCATTATTGTCACTTGGAAAAATACTCCAACTCCGTGGTGATATTGAAGGTAGCCTGCTACTAGAAAAATCACTCATATTACTCCAAGATGAACTATACAATAATGATGTAACAATTCGAAATTGTGATGATCTGATTGAAGTATGTGAGATACTTGACGGTTATGAACAGCTTAAATCTACAGCAACTGATACGAAGAAAAGAATCATTCATGAGAATAAAGAGTTATATTCCTCTGAAAATTTGGTATCTAGTCTAAAACCAAATTTAGGCGTGAAAGAGGGTTAATTATGGCTTGGTGGATTAAAAAGCAAAATTTGAGTGAAGAGCAACGCCAATACATTCAATCAATTAAAAATAATTTAAATCACGTTCATTGGGTTAGAGGGGCTGCTGGCACAGGAAAAACAACAGTTTTAGCCGCACTAACACAAGAACTTAAGCTTGAATACCCTAATGCTTCTTTTTGTTATTTAACATATACACATGCTCTTAAGGATTTAGCAATTAGTGCCTTTAAAGAAGAGAATGTGGAAGGGGTACACTTCCTTACACATACCAAATTTTTAAAAAATAATTGGAGATGTGACTTTGTATTTTTAGATGAAGTTCAAGATATTTCTGCTGAAGATTTAAATACAATAAAGAAACTATCAACCCATTTAATTATTGCTGGTGATTGTGCCCAATCTATTTATGAACAATCGGCTACAGAAACAGAAATAATTTCAACGGTTAATCCATTCCAGCACGTATTAATGATTATTCATAGGCTTACAGAGTTTTTAGCTAAAATTGCTTTCAGCATTTTGCCGAATAATCATTTACTTAGTGGAAAACCAGGAAATACTTTGGCAAATACAACCGCTAGACTGATCCAATTCGAAAATCAAAATCAAGAATTCATTTGGACAGCGAAAGAAGCATTAAGTAGAGCTAGACCAGACAAGCCTAGTTGTATATTGCTATCACATCACAAAGATATTAGTTCGCTTATTCAAGTGATCGTCCAACATTTTTGTTCTAAAAATGCTGATGAATTGTTTGCATATCAAACAGGTAAAAGTGACCGATATGATTATAGACAAGTAAATGCTTATTTAAGAGACAATAACATAAACATCAGATACTTAGGCAATGACTTTGGTAATTTTAACGAGATGCCATCAAAGCCTATGGTATACCTTATGACATATCATAGCTCAAAAGGTCTAGATTTTGAGCAAGTCTTTATTCCACAATTAAATAGTAATAAAGATATTGTCAAACCATTTGTGTTGGAAAAAAATCCAGATTTAGATAAACGCTTGCTCTTTGTTGCAACCACACGAAGTCGTTGCAATCTATTTATGAGTTACCACACGTCTATTCCCCATAAACTAATTCAAAATCTTCCAAATATTACTCAAATTAAATATCAGCCTAATCAAGATGATGAGGATGAGGAGTTCTTTTAATGATCAATGGCCAATATATTGTTCTTAGCTTTAAAGAATGGAATAACTGGATCTCTCAAGGCTTATTAAAAATACATAGTTTTAGAATTCAACCATGTCAGAACTCTAAACATAGTTTTTTTAATTTAATGAATACTGCGGCCGATATTACGCATTTAGATGATAATGAGTATATCCTTGCTAAACTATCTAAATCATATTCATCTTCTACTTATCAGTCTGAACACACTTTGGCTAGCTATATTAATTTAGAAGCCGTGCAACAATTTTATGCATTAACGGAACGGGGTAAATTCGCATTAAAGCATAGTGCCAATAATCTACAGGTTAGTTTAGCAACAGATTTAGAGATAGAAAAATTTTGGGAAGCATATCGCTTAGATCAAAAAAAGATTTTAGAGCATGAAAAGGCACTAAAATTTACTGGACTTATATTTGAAAATAAAATTTCTAAAGAGTCTTTATTTGATTTAATAAACAATAAAACTTTAAATGAATATTTCAACCCCAGTAAATATGAAATTTCTCATCTACAAGCACAAGATGAAAAAGCTAAAAAGCAGCTTTTCTCTTTAGAAAGTTTTGATAACACTAAAGCCTATGCTGGCATGTTTACCCGTTTATTATTTAATCTTGAGGTCAATGATCCTGTCCTCATTGAAAAATATAAAGAAATCTCTAACTTATGTAGCTCAAGAGAATATTATAGCTCTTTAAAAGAGCAACAGACTAAAGATGAACTCACATCAAAATTCTTGTCAAAGCAAATTTTGAGAGAAAAAATTTTAACGGAATACATGCTTCTAGAATCTCAAATTAAGCATTTACCACTGCTTGCATTATCTCTCTACTTTCACTATGAAATGTTAATTAAAAATAACTATCCACTAAATTTAAGTGCATTAAAGGAAGACATTTTAAGTCTTAATTTCTTTTATATAGAATCAGAATGTAAAGAATATAACGATTTACCGTATTTGGTAGCTTTTAGCATTGGAAAGTTATTGCCATCTGAATTTATTAATACACTTTATTACTATAAAACAAAAGCCTATCCATGTTTTAAGACGACTCATCAATCCGATTTAGAACAGGCTTTGCCAAGCATTGCTGATGAAGAATTTCTAGAAACGACATTAAATGAACTTAATGAAGAAATTTCTAAAACTTGGACTGAAGTTCAGCGTAGCATTCAGATGTCACAGATCTCCGACGTCACACCTACAGAAAAAACAGAAGACGTAAACGCTTCGAATATTACTCAACACACAGGATCAGCAAACATCACTCATCCATCAGAAAAGCATTTGGACACTAATCCACAAACAATGCCAATATCCGAAACAACTGATTTAAGCGCACATTCTGAGGTACAGAGCAGTCCATTAGTAACACCACCTGTTGTAACAGCAACTCAATCACAACCAGTCGATCAGCAACCCCCTATGCCAATACAGCAACCTGAACATCCAAAGCCACAAGCTTCATCAAGGCCAAACCTACAAGAGCAAATCAGTTTAATTGTAGAACATCAGATAAATGAGGAATCGCTACCGGTATCAGCAGCTGATGAGACAATGGCTATGCCACAAAATTCGCTTATTGAGCATTTAATACGATTGTTTAATGACCCAGAAATTCAAGATCTTAAATCTTTGATAGAAATGTTGAAAAAAGAATCCAAATTTAATGACATCACCACTCAAGGCAAATTAAGAGAACGATTAGTTACCGAAGGTATTCTAAATCCACAGGATGCACCTAAAAATGGAGACAAACTTTTTAATTACATGAAAAGAGAAATAGATAAAAAGTCTTTGTTTTAACTGTGTGTTTCATTCTTCGGTACCCACTATAATTTTCTGAGAGATCAATCAATATATGAACTAAAGATTACTACTGTAATCTTTAGTTCATATATTGATTGAGAAAACCAACTCAATTCAAGTTGCTTTTTATGCCAGTCTACAATCCCATAAAGAAGAGAACTTAATAGCCTCTTCTGAGTTTGAAGCAATGTACTATGATAAGATTAACCTATTAGGTCAGGTGGCCTAACTTAAATAAAAAGTCTCCGACAATCCCGGTACGGTTCAGAATCAGATTCTCTATATTTTGGCAATGTTACTCATTAAAATTGTTCTCTACATATACATAAAAATCATTTCCCACACGATCATATTTAAAAGCCATGGTGTTCCGAGTCATCCATCGCTTTAAAAGTTTTTCGTAGACATTCGCTTTTTTAGTTGAGGTCGCACTAAAAGACCAATAATGAATCCCATGCTTATAAATAAGCTCCTCAACTCTCTGACTAATCGCATTAAAAACTTTCATGGCAGGTAAATTCAAGTTGATATCTTCATATATGGGATCATCTCTAAATAGGGCTAATTCAGGATGTTTACGGTAATTGATCTGGACTCTGGCACGGAGTGGTCTATTTAAAGAAAAGGAAAAACTATAATGATCAAATTTGAGTATGTAGTGCAATCCATCAATCATTAAGTCCTCTTTCAAAATCATACGATATCCTTCGTAAAATGATAACCAAGAATATTATTGTAGATCTTCATCAAGAGATCTTGAGTTTGTGCTGTTTGAAATGAGCTATCGAAAAAATCACGATCAGTCGTATTAAATAATTGAATAAAATGTTTTAGAAAAGGTTTTAATTTTTTACGCTTACAGTAGGCAAAATACTCACTTGCATCTTCGAATATAATCCACCATTCCTGAGGACTACCAATTTGGTTTCCACCCATTGGATGTAATTGATCAAATAGAACATTCAGTAGATATTGAAAATTAAACTGCATACTGCCGTATTCAAACTCTGGATATTCAGAATCCAGATCTAAAGTATTTATATGCTGATGAATTGCATAAGCCTCTTTTAGTATTTTCTGAACCTTTTGATATTGTTTATAGCGAATCAAATCTTTGGCAGATATTTTGGGCAGGCGCGATAAATCCATATTGTCACGTAAATCTGCAAGTTTAACTTCGCAAGCAATCGGATTTTTTACTGTTCTTTGCACTGCCTGAAAACGACTTTCACCATCTTGTTTTGTGACGGCTAAAACTGCATGAATAATATTTTCATCAAACCCTAGTGATCTTAAATCACTTACCGATGTTGCTGTATCTTCCAAAATATCATGCAAAACAGCGACAATTTTGGCATCAGGATGTTGTGTATTTTGCATTACACGCAAGGGGTGATGGATGTAGGGTTGCCCTGCTTTATCTATTTGACCCAAATGCCGTTCAGCTGCGAAGGAAATTGCTTTTTCTAAAGTAGCGATATGATGTTCCCTTTATATTTAATCAAATTTTATTCAATTATATTAATCAATTACTGCAAATAAGTAAAGTTCAATCATAGCTATTACGTCAATTTATGTCGTCCCATTAGGCAAATTTATCTGGGTTAAATCTAATTCTTTTACAATCTGATCAGCTTTCAACTTCCTTGCCATTCTGCCCATATTGGTTTGTGGTTCAGCTACGGCTACATATTCATTTGCCGGAGTGATAGCAAATGTTTCTAGAGATTCATTTTGAAATTTCTCCCAGAATAAAGTCATTAACCATTCTGCGGCATCTTTTACTTTAACGGTTGTTTGTGAAGCTTCTTCATTGACATCAAGTTTAATATCGGCGTCATCATCTTGAATGCTGACTAGACATTTCGATGTGATTTGGAAGTGGTGACAAATTTTTAGAATATTTTGATTAAAGACTGAATCTTCACAATCCTTGGGTTGTTTCACCCCAAAAAACAATTGTCCATTTTCTTTTTCATTAGCATTTGAATAATGCAGACCCAGTTGTTCAAACGTATATTTTAAGCCAAATAAAGCAGCTGCGATTTCGACTTTACAGGTGAAGACTGGAAGGATATAGATTCCTGATTTTTCATTAGAAGTATCGCCCAATATCAGTTGATTGATAATATCTAAATCCTGAACAGTTTTTTTAGTTTGATGTACACCCATATTTTTTTCCTCACGATAAGCGAATTAAAGTTGTTTGGTTTATAAGGATTAATTTCATAACTTACTCGGTAATCCTCCCATAAATAACCGAAGTTAAAAGTAGAGGTTAAGCAGCCATTAGAGGTGGCTTTCCTTTGTTAGCTTGATGTGGTCTTTCATGGTTGTAATGCCACAACCAGTTTGTTGCATAATCTTGTACTTCATCCAAAGTATCAAATAAATGCTTGCTCAGCCAACTATAACGTATGGTCCGATTATAGCGTTCAATATACGCATTCTGCTGTGGCTTACCCGGTTGAATATATTCAATACGAATACCGTGCTCAGTAGCCCAGCGCACAAATTCGTGACTGATAAATTCGGGACCATTATCGCATCGGATCACTAACGGTTTTTCTCTCCACTCCAGCAATTGATTCAACGTACGAATAACCCTGATTGTGGGCAATGAGAACCCTGCTTCAATGGCTAGGCCTTCGCGGCGGTAATCATCAATCACATTCAATAATCGAAACTTGCGACCATCGGAAAGCTGATCATGCATAAAATCTAATGACCAAACCTGATTTTCTCGGATTGGTTCTTTCAATGGTTCAGGCGCATGCCGTTTTAGTCTTCTTCTCGGTTTAATACGCAGATTCAGTGCCAACTCACAGTAAATGCGGTAAACCCGCTTGTGATTCCAGCAGTAACTCTCAACATGCCGTAAATACGAGAAGCACAAACCAAAGCCCCAGTCGGAATTTTCCTCAGTGAGTTCAATGAGCTGTTCAGCAATGAGTGCATTGTCATCGCTGAGTTTGGCTTGATAGCGGTAGCAGGTTTCACTAATGCCAAATGCTTTACAAGCCAAACGAATACTAATGGCATGCTGGGCAACTGCCTGTTGTGCCATCTTACGCCAGCAAGATGGCTTTACCACTTTTTTGCCATCGCTTCCTGGATGATTTCGGCCTTTAATCGCTCTTCCGCATACATCTTTTTAAGTCTGGTATTTTCGGCTTCTAGCTCTTTCAGTCGAGCCATTAATGATGTATCCATACCACCATATTTGGCACGCCATTTATAAAAGGTAGCATTACTCATGCCGTGTTCACGGCAAAGGGTCGCTACAGGTGTGCCAGATTCTACCTGTTTCAAGATGGACATGATCTTACTGTCAGTAAATTTAGATGTTTTCATGCAGAATCTCCTGCTCGTATCTTAAGAGAAAATTCTACTTTTAGATCCTATTATTTTTAGGGGGGATTACCGATTTAAATCTTATCCAAAACTATATCAATAACTTTAAGCAATATGCCAAAAGCAATCCTCATCTTGAGTTCTATCTCACTGAGATTGGCTGTGGGTTTGCCAATTTCAGCCTAAATCAAATTGGCCCTTTATTTAAAGACTTACCGACCAATATTTATTTTCCACGCAGCTTTGTTCCATTCTTAGAAGATTTAACGGTATTTTCTGTAGAAGATATTGAACACGTGTGGAAAGCGGATGATACACATATTAATTTGCCTTTAAACACTGGAACAACTGTACGTTTGAAGCTAGATCACCAGCAGCGCTTAAACATGCAGCCAAATGTTTGGGAAAGAATTAATACCAATCAAAATGATGTGGTTCTAGGATTTTAGACCACGTCTATAAGTGATAATCTACTCCCCAATAAGCATGGGAAATGCTTGTTTTTGGAGTCAACCATGACACGAAGAAAACGTCGTAATCATTCAGCAGAGTTTAAAGTTAAAGTTGCTCTCGCAGCAATTAAAGGCGACCACACACTCGCTGAACTTTCTACTCAATTCGATTTACATCAAAACCAAATAATTGATTGGAAAAATCAACTGCTTGAGCAATCAATCAATATTTTTTCACGACCAACAGCACAACAAGAACCTGAGATTGACCTCAAAGCTCTACATGCCAAGATAGGACATCAGGCATTGCAAATCGATTTTTTAGAAGGTGCGCTCAGAAAAATAGGGCAGCTGAGCGGCAAAAAATGATCGATAAGACCCATCAACTTTCGGTACGACAACAATCGCAATTGATTCAAATCAATCGCAGTACGTTGTATTACAAGCCCAAAGAGATTTCATCAACTGATTTGAGTTTGATGCGCCTGATCGATGAAATTCATCTCGACTACCCATTTATGGGCAGTCGAATGATACGAGATATGCTACAGCGTCAAGGGCATCAAATAGGTCGGCGTAAAGTCCGACGTTTAATGCGCTTGATGGGAATACATGCCTTGTATCCAAAACCCAATACCAGTAAGCCTAATCTTGCACACCGTATTTTCCCATATCTGTTGAAAAACATGGTCATCGATCACTCTAATCAAGTCTGGTGTACAGATATCACATACATTCCTATGGCTAAAGGCTTTGTCTATCTGTGTGCAATTATAGATTGGCATAGTCGTAAAGTACTGGCTCATCGTATATCGATCAGTATGGAAACAGACTTTTGCATAGATGCGTTGCAAGAAGCAATTGTGAAATATGGTTGTCCTGAGGTGTTCAATATAGTCAAATCATTATAAACCAATACAAATCAGTCGATGAATTATTTCGAGTTTTTTTTAGAATCCTGTACGGATAATAAAGTAGTTTGACTATACAGACCAAGGCAGTCAATTCACAAGCGAGGCATTTTTGAATGAGTTAAAATTGCGAAATATCCGTATCAGTATGGATGGGAAAGGACGGTGGAGAGATAATGTGATGATTGAGCGGTTATGGCGCAGCGTGAAGCATGAGGAAGTCTATTTGAAGGCTTACGATACGGTTAAACAAGCGAAACAATCAATTGCTGAATATTTGGATTTTTATAACATGATACGTCCTCATTCAAGTTTGAATAAGGCAACACCAAATGAATTTTATGATCAACATTTACTAAAAGTAATGGCAGCATAATTTAAATATTTAGAGCGGATTTATCACTTATAAAACTGAATTGAGTGGTCTAATTAACGGAACCACATTAAAATATTCAATATCTCACACTCAATGAACAGCAGTTTAATCAACTCGATCAAGCGATTGAAAATTTTAGAAAGGAAGAGGCTTTATTATTTTCTGAACTGATGTGACCAACAGAATTTTTTAAACCTTATTTTCTTTTTATAGATCATCATTATTTGTGAACGATGATCTATAAGCTAATTAAAGGGTAAATTAATTACACATAATTAAGCAGCGGGAGTCATTAGAATAATGAAATGGGCAATTGTTTTGATCGCTAGCCCAATCATATTACCCTTGAGTTACAACTTTTCCATGCCTTAGCCAATTTAACCCAAGCTTTATTTTCTTTTGACCAGATACGTCTACATAATTCGGTAAGATCATCAAATTGCCGATCTACAGCACTTGAAACCCCATATTCCCAATGTCCTTCATAAACCCGTGCTTTGGCTAACTCGAATATTCGATCTGCCAAAGCAACATGTTCTTCCACAAATTGTTGTTCTATGATTTCATCATGTGCAAATTTTTGCAAACACGCTTCAGATTGTATGATTAAATCTTCTGTTTCCCCAATCCATAAGGCAAAGCATCGATCTGCGCTTAAACAATCAATAAATTGTTTAAAGTTTTCAAGTTTCGTCTTAAATGCAAGATTCGCTTTTATTAATTTTTCGATAGGTATGAAACGCTCTTCAAAATAATGAGGGTCGATGTTTAAAGTATCTAAGTAATCTTTAGATTTACGGTCTAAGCCAATTGGTCTCATTTTCCCTCTCATTTTCTGTATATACGACACAGTTAATTGAAATTATTTATTTCACATCTATGGAAATGCTATTCAATTTAAATAGCCAATCTAAAGTAATAAAACATCACTTGTATTTTTAATCGTAAACTTTTCACACATTATTATATTGAAACAGCTACAACTAAATCACCCTCTCTCTTTTTGACATAAATGTTCGTTGGATTCTGCTCACCATTTTTAACAACTAAAAACTTCTGTAAATCTGTAAGTCCATTCGCAACACTTATGAAGTCCTTTTGGGCATTAAAATAGACATTTCGTTGTGACAATTTATGACTCTCAAATAATCTCCAATAGCCAAGCCCCTGATCGAGCTGAATATCAAATATAGTCCCCGACTCAAAAGTTATAGTTAAATTTCGCTTGTGATACAGAGCCTTACCATTATCATAGGTCATTAAATCTATTTCTTTTTGGGATATATCTAAATTATCAGTTAATAGTTTTTCAAAAACCTTCTCAAATTGTTTCACACTATGGTAATCATGATGAAGGATCGTTGGTAAATCTTTTGTCTCATCATCAGAAATAACTGTCTTAATCTTCAACTGACCAATATTTCCAACTTGATCCTCAAGCCCCTTTAACCAACTAACAATTAACAACATATTGCTAGCTGACTTGATATAACGATCTGAATACTCGATACTTTTTATAGTTTCATTCCGGCAAATTTCTCCGAACCCACTAGTACTTTCAGCAACCAAATTCCAGAATTTACGACCAAAACTACATAAATCAACATTCAATTGATCAAGAAGATCTAATCCCACAATCGAGCTTTGATCTTTTTCTACTAAAGTTGGTAGTGTTATGACTTTCTCATTCATCAACTTATAAGTTTCACTAACTCCAACTATCGCATTTGTATTCAACCACTCTTCATTTGGTATACGACTATTCATATCTGGACTAACAACTGTAACAATACGATCTGTCAAATGTAGTTGTGCCACAATAGATTGATGAATATTGTCACCTTCAACAAATTGTACATTGAAGTGTGTTTGTAAAAATTTCAGCTCAGCCAAATATGCTTTAGAACCTATGATAGTTTGGGGTACAGAAATATCGATTTCTAAATTTGAATCCTCTGCCCATCTAGCAATTGTTTTTTTAACACTAGCAGATAACAACTCCCAACTATCAGAAACTCCACCCCAATTCAACATTAGTTTCTTAGCCCCTAATGAAACATGATATTCGATGCATTCTTTCAAGCTATATGGCCAATATTGTGCTCCAGAGAAGAATGATAATTCTTCAGTAGAAATAAAGTTTTTATAGTTTGCACCTAACCACTTTTTAGCATCATGACGATTTAACAAACTGTAATGATGTCGTGACTGTGAATCTAAAAGACAATGAGCACATACAGACTCACAATGTTTCGGACATTCAAGCTCATCGACCATACTAGATAATAACGACTCAATGTGACGAGGGGCTGAACTCGCAAATCCTGCTCCACCACTAATGACGTCATACACCTGAATAGCTGTAATCTGATGATTACCATCTAATAATATTGGGCGCTTGCCATATCCCAATTCATTAGCTGAGATACCTAACTTTTTCGCTAATGCTTTTCTGAAAGCCACAGCCAAAGTAAATGCTATACTTTCATTTTCTTTACTATCTGTAAGATATTCATTACGTTCAGGGTGATGTAACACCAATTCAAAGATATCTGTAGTCATATAGCTACCTAGATGTAAATCTTTGATTAAACGCTCACTGCCTTCACAGAACTTTCTTTGCCCATTTTCTCGATCATGTTTAGATGGTTTTAATGGATAATGTTTCTGCTCTGGTGAAAGCGACAATGGAAATTTTTCCTTTTCCTTTTGGGATTCTGCTCGACCACATTCAAGGCACACAGCATAACCATGCCCATATAAACCTGAACTATAATTAAATACATGCCCCGATGTATCGGCAACCATAAATCCTAAGGCACTATTCGGCAAGCTTAATCTTGCCCCCTTTCCAGCGATCCAAGGGGTTTGGACAGGTATGAAAGTTTGTGTTGTTACATCGTTACTAGGTTCTTCATAAAAATCATGAACGAAACCAGTTGGCTGCAGAACTTTACGTTGCTCATTTATGCGAATTTTTTCACCGCAACTTGGATTATCACAGTAAACATTATTAATATCGACTGCACTATCTGTATTAAATCCATTTTGACCGCAATGTACACAGCGCCATGCCAAATCAAATTTCTGTGCTTCTTTTGCATCAGAACTATGAATATTATGCCAAGCTAATGATATCCCTTTGGATTTAAAAACCCTTCCATCCAATACAATTTCTGAACCCGGCGCATATTCTCGAATAGCGACAGCTAAATTTCGACTTGGCATATCACGTAATAAAGACACATTATCTTCTCTAGACTTTCGTTGCTTTTCAGCATCTCTATCTTGCTTTTGACGTATGTAGTCAATGACATTGGTCGTTTCAAATGATGCAATATCAGTTGGGAAGCCATACCCTGGTAGAAAGCATTTAGCAGCAAGTTCTCTTAATAAATATTCATCACTGAGTCTACGCATTTCAATACTTAATCTATAAGCGTAAGCACTACCTTTCACTGCCTCACTCATCTGTGTTTCTAGTCGCAGGTATTCTCTTAACCATTGATCACGCATTTCAGTGATTTTTTGGATAGTGTTCCCTAAAATACTTTCAACGGAATCAAAAGATAAATCGGTACCTTTGATTAATTTTTCTAGCGCATAAGAATATGTATAAATATTGGCTTTTAACCAATTAATAAATCGATTGCAAACAGAAATATCTTCGTCACCATTTGCTAAATAAAACCACTTCAAATTTAATTTAGTTTTCTCAGCATCTGTATTTCCAATCTCATTTTTTAAAAAGAAAGAGAGATACATGGAATTGACATGCCTTTGGATCAATCTCTTAGAGTTTAAAGCGACATAAGGTGCCGGAATACTGGTCTCAAAAGCCCATTTAGGGTTATGAAATACTTGTTGATCATGTGGATTTGACTTACAGATTGTGTAAGAAAGTGCTCTAGATTCTTTACTACGACCCGCACGACCCGCACGTTGCAGATAGTTTGCAGGATGTGGTGGTACGTTATTCATCACCACTGCTGAAATACCGCCAATATCAACCCCCATTTCCATAGTAGTTGAACAGTTCATTACATTCACTTCGCCTGATTTAAATCGCTTTTCGTAGTCTTGTAATCGCTCACTTGCTTGCTGTGCCGAATGTTCTGCAACTCGATAATACATGCCACCTTCAATAATTCGATCACAAAGATCATTCCACAAATTTAAAGAGCGTAGCTCCTTAATTGTCTCATCATTAGCAATTAATTCACGGATGTATTGAATGTTGTCATGATGATCTTTATTGGAACTAAACACCTTCAAATTCGGCATTTTTGTCTTTTGACAAATGAAAGCCTCTTTACTCTTTGGAATACCCGTCGGTAGATATGGCGTAATACCTTTGAAGGTAGTATCAATTAATCTATGAGTGACGGGACAAATAAATACGTGTTCATTCAATGAAAATTTGAACTTTTGTGGTCTAATAAAAAATTGACCATTATCACTTTCTAAAATAGCTATATCTTGAGTCAAAACTTTCCAAGCGCATTTTAGCCATTCATCGGCGATATCTATATCAATTGGAGCATTTAAATCTAATTGCCCACCTAATGCTAATAGTTTCACTAAACGATTATTCTTTCGCTTAGAAGCTAAAGGCCATTGTTTACTAATTTTATCTTCTGTTAATTTTGAATCAGGTCCAAATAGTCGTTTTGTAACAATTTTCCTCCCCATCCAATTTGAAATACTTCTATCTATATGAATGTAGTAATACTCTCGCACATAGAAATCTAGAACGACTTTTAAAAAGTCCTTCCAGTCTTGTAAGTTAAGGCCTTTAGATTCCCAATATAAAGGAACACTGGTAACTTTTTCTAAACCACTATAACCAACTTTTACTAATCCCAACGTTTCAGTACTATTTCGATTACGTGGACGTCTGCTAAATTCACTCAACAATAACATTGAGATCAATCTATGTGACCCTTCAGTTTGATCTCCAAAAACTTCCGGAGAGTAATACTTCATTGCGTTCAGTATTGAAAAGTTAAAATCGGATAAAGCTGTAAGCTTCTCGATCATCTCTTTCCATGAAATCGAACTTTCGTCTGAGGTGTCTAATTTCAATAGTTCCTGTTGAAGCAATGTCAGAAACATCTTCATCTTTGGATCATGTTTTATTTGTTCAATTTGCTCCTCAATTTCCTCTCGAGACATCTCCCCACCCGATAGATCAGGTATTTTTTTTAACATTTCCACCACAGCACCCCTTAATCGTGAACGCTGTGCCTCCTGTTGCATCTGTACGGACATTCTTGCGGTGCCTTGGCGACTATCCGTAAATGTAATTAAACGACGTCCAAATGAAGGTAAGCTTTGAGGTGAAATGTTCGTAACACCATTTTCTTCTAACTCTTTAATCGTAATATCAGGACAAAATTCTAAAATAGTCGGGATTGCTTTAGTAACATAAAAAGGTGCACCAAGAATGCTTCTATTTACAGGCAAATAACCTTCTTGCGTCTCTAGCTCACAGTAGTGGCATTTATTTGATGTCGCAAAAAGATTGAATTCCTCTTCCCCTGGATATTTTTCAAAGCCTCCACGATCTAGATTCAGCATCTCCCCGTTATCATTTACACTTAGCAATATTGATTGATTGTAATCTATTAACTTGTTCGAGCTATTATTAATGTCGGCTTCTTCAATTTCATCTTCTTCAGTTAGCAGCGAAAACTCATCAATTTTGACTTCCCCAACTTGTTTAAGCTGACGAATACCATCATTAGCGTCAACGAGTTGCCCTAATAAATGTGGTGAATTACATTCTTTACAAAATGTCAGCTCCAAGACTGGTGATTCACATTTACACTTTTGTTCACACGTCGCATATACATTACCGTATGGCCATTTTTTTAATGCTGTACCCTCTTTTTGATTACAATGAGGATTAATACAACTCCACAAGCCATGCGTAATTCTTTGTAAGAAGTGAGCTCGTACTTTTAGGAAAGCCTCTTCTTTTTCTTGTGCTTTTGTATTTGTTAGTAAGTCAATCCAAGCAATAATTTCGACTTGATCCACTGAAATAGCATAGTCGGCATTTAATTTTTCTTTAATTTCCAAAGATGTTAATGGCTTATAACTTTCTCTACCTTGTTGAACAATGATTTCCCGAATTGCTCGTGCTGTTTGATTCGATTCTAATGCTTCAAAACGTTTAGCACTAACTTCTAAATCACTCTCAATTTCAGATAATTCTTTTAAACTGAGTTTATTGTGATTCGTTTCAAGTTTTAATTGTGGGACTGCACGCTGGCCACCTATCACTTCGATTTGACTTTCCTCAATACCAGCCAACTGAGATAAATAGGTCTTTAATTGTTGTTCTGCATTACTGTCAGCAATGGTTGCAGAAGTTGCGACAAATCTTACATCTTTGGCCTCAACACCAAAGGCCTCTAAAACACGTCGTAACTGCAAGGCAAGCTCTGCTGCCTGTGATCCAACATAGCTATGAGCTTCATCTAAAACAATCCAACGCAGGCTTTTCTTTGCTCTAGATTTTTCAATAATCGGTGCATCAATTTGACGCACCATAATATATTCCAACATCGTCCCGTTGGTCACCAAGATTGGAGCAGGGCTTTTCCTCATCAATTCTCGTGTTAAGACTTGATAAGGACGCTCCTTTTGCAATGTTCTTTTTGAACTCTCTGATTCAGGTGTATTCCCGTTATACAAACAGTATCGTAACTTCCCACCGAAGTGCTGAGTCCAAGCACTTAAGCGCTCCTCCTGAGAATTAATCAACGCATTAAGCGGATATAAGAATAGAGCATGCACACCTTCCAACGGCGCATTGATATTTTCGCTTAATTCAAATAAATCATTCAGAATTGGTACCATAAAACATTCTGTTTTACCTGAACCTGTACCAGATGTGACAACAATTGATTTTTTATCCGCTAATAAGTTTTTCCAACTTTTTAGTTGATGTTCAAAAGGCTTAAATTCTGCCCCAAAGCGATAGCGACCATTACTCTGCGAATCCAAAGCACTTACAACTGACTTCGCTAATAATTTTCCACTTAATTCTGTCATCGTCACAGGTGCTTGTTTCCAAGCAAAAGTATGCTCAAAAACAGGTGGAGCTAAAAATGAAAATTTGCTTCCCGGAAGCTGAGACATTTGTTCAGCAAGGTGTTCTCTTAACTCAGGATCGTTGATCCCTAATACGCTTAACGTTGATTCTTTTGTACGCTGACATGCTTGTTCTAATAAATCGGAATAATAAGGTTGCATATTAGTAAGCCTTTAAATTTAATAAATAAGATGTTGTTATTTCAAAAATTGAGTTAAACCAAGACTGGTCAAAATCACGGATCTGACGAATCTTATGATGAGTTAAACTATTTGATTTATCTTCAAGCACAAAACTGGTTAGACCTACATTTTTTAGCGCAAGATAAATTGGCAAAAGAATAACTGATGCATGCTGTGGCAAACTGACCATAGGTTTTAATGGAAGATTTAGGTTATCTTTTTCGATCCATGCGGTGAGTTCTTGCTGGAACCACGTTGGCCACAATTCACCTTCAGGCTGATATCTCAATAAATTCTGAAGATAATGACCGTTAACAATGTTATTCAACTGATTAGAGGTTAGTCCATTTAAAACTGGCTCATCAAAATAATAAGCTTCTAAACCTGGATTTAACGTTGAAATGTCTTGAGATAAATTTGCATATCTCGCTTTCAGCGTTTTTTTAACAATGGCCTCAGGGATACCTTGACTCACATAGAGTTCAAAAGTTTTAGATATTGCATTTTTCCAAGCTTCACTAGGAATTAATTCCCATACTAAATCAAACTCTCGCTCAAAGCGTTGATAAATATCATGTTCGAAATCCAGTAACCATATCGCCAATGCCAAACATGATGGATTTCGTACTAAATCCTTCCACACTTGAAATGTGACCAACGGTAGATGGTTATATTTTGAATATAAGTGGTAAAGATACAACCATCCAGAGTTTTGCAAATCACTCGCCATAAGTTCTAAGTAATCTGCGATACTATTTGGGTTAAATGTTGGATGATAATCACGTACGGCAGTATGTAAGGTATCCGCAGTTTCAAAAGACAATGAATCTTCTTTTATCTGTTGCGCTATGAATTTCGGTCTAAATTTAATTGTTCTTTCATCTCTAGGAATAATTAAACATGGACCCACATTGCTCAATCTTGGTAATTTATACTTACCTGTTTCAACACCTTCAGTTGTAACTGGTTCGAGTGGTAAAACGGCCTGTTCAGGTTGGTTTAAAACCATGATGACTGGATCAACCACTTGTGAACCTGAAAGATTCAGACCACTTAAAAAATAATGACCTTGTTCATCTATTTCAAACTCGGTTTGATAATGTTTAATCTGATAATTTAAAGCTTGTTTCCCACCAGTGACTTCGAGAATAATCCGTGCATCTAAATCTTTTGTTAATGCCAATAATTCTTCTATTTCAGCTCGATAATGAATAAGTGATTCTTGATGTGGTTTTCCACTCACCAAAAACTTCCAGTTGAAGTAAGGGGCATCAATATCACGGATATGACTACTTTTTAGCCTGATTGTCATCCGAAAATTGGTTGGCTTATTTTCTGGTGCATATAGACATAATCTTGAACCGAGCAAATCATCTACAGTTAATATTTTTTGTTTAATCGGCTGGTGATTCCCGTTATAGAGCGTTGCACCATGTGACGGAAATGGTAGTAATAAATCTACTTGATCTCCCAAATTCAGCATCAAATTAAGTTTGATATTTTCAGGTGGATGCTCATTGCATTTTAGATGATATTCATAACCATATTGCCCATGTATATCATCATTCAGTTTACGCGCCTTAAAGCTCACTGCTTGATGATCAGCAGTGATTCCTAAACAAATGATATTACTTTTGGTTAGAAGACGAATATCTGCTTCATTAGGGGTATCTCCTGCCAACAATTCAATTTTTAGGTCTTCAGGAAAAATTACAACTTTACGCCGCAATACCACATTTTGTGCGGTATTTTTAATAGTTAAAGTCTTTACACCATATCCACTAGAACCTACATGATGAGTTAAAAGCTTTTGTTCTGCATAAATAGCTAAACTATCATTTTTTGACTGCAAACCCGTTTCTATATAACGTGCCTTAGGTCTTCCTAAAAAAGCCAACGAAGGTACCGTAGGCCAAGTAAACTTCGTACCAAAAAGATCTACAAGTTCTGATTTTTCGTGATATTTAGAGCATTGAATCTGATATTGCTCTTGATTATCTCCAATAATTTCAATATCACCTTTTACCTTGTAAACATGCTGGCCAAAAGCATTCGACAAATGCCCAGTGACACAGTCCTGAGAAGTAAATTGATATGATGGCGGTAAGAGTAAAATAATTTCCGATTCTGCTGTCTTGAATGAAGCCTGCCCAATAAATGGACAAAGCTCTCCTTCATCCTGTGCAAATGCAACAGGAACACTACCGATTTCTAAACAAGTTTGAGGTAATTCTTTTTGATAAAGAATTTGATCTTTATTTTGTAGTGCCAGAATCAATCCATGTTGATAATTCTTCCTAGTGATAATACGCGTTTGTGCACCTATACGTATATTCACTGGCTTCTTAGCCTCAGGCCTTGCCATAAACGTGGCTGTGCCAAGTTTTGCTAAGGGTTCATGTGCTTCATACAATACAATTTCTACTCGAGGAGGAATCCCTTTAACGTCCTCCAAAGTAATTTCTAAGGAATTTGGTAGGAAAACTTCAGTTAAGATTTGATTAGAATTGCGGTTAAAAAAACTCGCACAGGATAAAGCATCCTGTTTTGTCTTCATTTGCTTCAATTCAGTACTAGAAGTAACCAGTAACTGATTTAAAAACTGCTCCGCTACACTACTTTCTAATGGTAGAGGAAATGCTTCCCTCCACTTCGGGAAATTGTTAGATAAATAAGCTGCTGGATTATCTGTATTGTCTAATTGATGCGTTTCAACCAAATGAACAAGATGTTCTGCCATGTCTGAAATAAGCACTCGCGTTTCATGCTCCTTGAATGCCTGTGGCAGATAACGAGTATAAGCTTGAATCAGTTGGTCATTTATTTCAGGGTTATAATGTCTATAGTGACTAAACTGCGCCACAATACGTTTAAATACAGTCTGATAATGATTGCCTTTTTCCATTAAAAGATTTGAAGGGAATCCCCCTTCTTTAAATGCAGAACCAAGATAGTTGGTATGATTTGAACCTTCAAATTTAAGGATCGGACGCTTCCAAAAACCCTCTAAGCCTTGCTGAACCACATAGCGAATATCATCCAAAGGTTGAAAGCCCAGTTCATCATATACAGGCCCCCAACTCCAACCACTCTTATATTCTCGACGAAACCATTCCGAAACAAATAGTGTAAAAACTGCACACCATTCACGACCAGGTTTATGGCTTTTTTGATCTTGTTGGCTATATCTCAGCGTACGCTTTAGGTCTTGATATTCTTCTAGGGTAATATGATAGCTATACAGGGGATGACTTGTTGGCTCAGTAAGTTTACGCGACTCAAAAATTCGCTTAAGAATATGTCTAGCACTCAATTGCTCCCCTAATATATCAGATGCTAACAACTCCATAATGCCCCCATTATTATTCCCTGCTTCAAATTAAATAATATAATCGATTCAATGACCTATACAAACCTAAAGGCGTCATAAAGTGTCGCTTAGATAGGTTAATTTTCATTATTTAACTCATATTTTAAGAATTACCTCATAACACCCTGTTGCAAACTATATTTCCATGACATTCTAAATGCAGTATCTTTTGAATAATGCTTGTACATATCCATATCGATCTTTCTTTGACGTAACATCACTTCATTCATAATCTTGTCAAAAGCCAAATCTTTGGTATGCGGATCAGGATTATTCAGATACTTGCTTTCAAAATCAGCATGTTCCTTGATCTGTTTTAAGATATTTACAAATTTTACTTTTTGCTCCTCAGGCGTTGCAGCCCAACCACCAAACCAACGTTCATTAAACGTTTTAATGATTTCATCTAATGGGTCTTCTTCAGTTTCACCGCCATGAGCACCACGAGGATTCGAGTTTGTCGGATCTAGAACTGTTTCTTCAGCATCTAACTCAATTTGCTCATTCAGTTTTTTACGTTGTAAACCATAGGAGTTTAAATCAACTGAATTTAACAACTCGTCTAAAGCATCTGCTTCTGGATCTTCAATTTTGAGTTTAGGAATCAAGAATTTTAAGAACCAATATAACTTTTCCCAAGCTGCAACCTCGTATGGCAAAATTGAAGCCATCTGTCCGTAAATCTTCACAAACTGCTTTGCCTTGATCTTGAAATCAGCTTTATCTTCAGCGCTAAGCTCTAACTCAGCATCAAAACGTGCAACGGCAGTATCAATAATTGGACTTAATTTTTCTGCATCTACTGAATCAAAATATTTTGTGGCAAAGTCTTCGACTTCCGATGATTCATATACTCCAACAGTATCTAGCTCATCTTTTAGTTCGTTGAGTACATTAATATCGGTCGCTTGTGACAACGTAGTCGACGTGTAGAAACGATCAAATGATTGTTTGATATCTTCTATTTCATTGAAGAAATCAAGCACAAATAGATCTTCTGTTCTCTTACCCAATTTAGGGGCAGAACGGTTTAAACGAGAAAGTGCCTGAACGCACAGGACGTCCGCCAACTTTTTATCAACGTACATCGTGCAAAGCTTTGGTTGATCGAATCCAGTGAGGTATTTATTGGCAACAATCAGTAAGCGATACTGATCTTCATTCACGCCTACAGGCTTCTTGTCACCCACATAGCCACGATCGAACATATCTTTAGTGTCATTATCAGAGAATCCATTGAGAATCGCTTCTGAATATTCAATACCATCTACTTTCTTCTCACCAGAGAAAGCAATGATGGCTTTAAATGGATATCCTGCTTGCTCAAGCAGTCGGTCAATCGCTTTGTAATAACGGATTGCAGACTCAATATTTTGAGTCACAATCATCCCTTTGGCCTTGCCTTTTAATTTCTTGGTATTTACCACATGTTGAATGAAATGATCCAACATTACTTCAGCTTTGATATCAATGGTCTGTTGTGTTTTCTCCACATAGCTTCGTAAGGTTTTCTGCGCTTTTTTAGTATCGAATAATGGATTGTCTAGAATCGACTTCTCAATTTCATAGAAGCTCTTATATGTCGTGTAATTGGACAAGACATCTAGAATAAACCCTTCTTCAATCGCCTGTTTCATCGAATACAGATCAAAAGGTTTAAAAGAACCATCAGCTTGCTTTTCACCAAACTTTTCTAAAGTCGTGTTCTTCGGCGTTGCAGTAAAAGCAAAATAGGATGCATTGCCTTTCATCTTACGTGCCAACGTCGCACTTAAGATTTTATCTTGAGCATCTACACCATCACTGTCTTCATTGGCTTTACCCATGACTTCATTCATTTTGTCATGTGCAACACCCGATTGAGAGCTATGCGCCTCATCAATGATCACAGCAAAACGCTTTTCACTTAAGTCTGCAATTCCATCAATAATAAAAGGGAATTTTTGAATCGTAGTAATAATAATCTTTTTGCCATTTTCTAAAGCAGATTTCAGCTCTGAAGACTTATGGGCATGTGCCATAATATTCTTAACTTCTGAGAATTCCTTGATGTTCTCTTTAAGCTGTTTATCCAGAATACGGCGATCCGTCACCACAATCACTGAATCAAATAAGGGATGTTCTAGCCCTCGGCTTCCTGCAATGTCTTTTTCTACTGGGTAGGCTTCAATCAACTGAAATGCTGCCCATGTAATCGAGTTTGACTTACCTGAACCTGCCGAATGCTGAATGAGGTAAGTTTGCCCCACCCCTTTGGTTGAAACATCATGAATGAGACGGCGTACCACGCTGAGCTGATGATAACGAGGGAAATAGAGATTCCTTTTATCTAATAAGGTTTTCTCATCACCATCTAGTCGAACAAAATGCTGAATGATATTTGCCAAACTCTCTTTAGAAAGTAGCTCTTTCCAAAGATATGCCGTTTTATGCCGCTCTTCGTTTGGCGGATTTCCAGCACCTGCATTATGTCCCTTGTTGAAGGGTAAAAAGAAGGTATTCGCCCCAGCAAGCTTCGTGGTCATATAGACTTCATCAGTATCGACAGCCATATGCACGATACAACGTGCAAAGCTCAATAATGGCTGTGTGATATCACGATCTTGTTTATATTGCTTTTGACCATGATGACGAGCATTTTGCCCTGTCCATTCATTCTTTAATTCAAAAGTAATAATCGGAATACCATTTACGAATACCACCATATCAATTTCTTGTAATGGATTGGCTTTTGAGTAACGTAATTGGCGAGTCACACTGAAAATGTTCTGCTTGAATCGGTCTTTAATCTTCTGAGAACTACTTGCCAACGGCGCTGGGTACATCAACTGAAAATGCGCTTGATCTACGGCGAGACCTTTTTTCAGTAGATGAATCACCCCATGCTTACGGATCATTCGATCAAAGCGTTCATAGATTTTACGTTGCCAATCGTGTGGATTAAATTTTTGAATCTTTGCCAGTTCATCAGCTTGTGTTTGTTCTAAGAACTGCCAGAAATATTGGGTATCTAAGGCATACAACATGTCAAAATTTGCAGGTGAACCCGATACAAAGCCATGATGAGGTAGAGAAATATCGGTTAAACCTGCTTTAACATTTTCAAGGCATGTTCCAGTTAGGGCTTTTTCAATTGCCATTTCTAATGCACGTTCATTGGTTAAACTGACCATGTCACACCCTTATCTTTATAATGCTGTTGCAATACATTCAGCATATCCTGCTGATGTTCAATAATCGTCTTGATGTCCAGTTCTTTGCTATCACTATCTATACGATCAAATAAATTCTTTAGTTTTAATGAATCATAAACAGGTTTTTCATAGAAATCAGCTCTTTTGACACGAATAGGTTTATTACTATATTCCGAATTTTGACTCGGACTGAGCAATGCCAAATTGCCAAAAGCATGCAAATATTGGTCGTCTAACCCTAAGCTATATTTTTCATTCTGTGGATGTATATGTTCAATCGAATTCTTGGAGCTAATACGATAGCCTTTAAACTGTTTTTGATCACGACATTGCATCAAATTATCGAACTTGATGGCTTTCCATAATGTGTATTCAAGTTTCTGAAACCAATAATGTTTAAATCCAGTGCCTTGAGGAGTATTTAAATTTGCTTTGATATTATCAAAAGAGTCCTTTGCAACTTCTACCCCTTGGGCCAACAAATAACTTGCTTGTTTCTGAGTCTGCGTTGTTAAAGAAAGTGTATTGTCAATTTTTTCAAGAATGCTCAATGCTTCCTCATCACAAGCCTTTTCACCACGCTGTTCAAAGACTTTTACTAGTTCCATTAAATATGGCGTCAGCCAATAATGTGCATTACGGTCAGTTGTGAAAATACAAACGCTTTGCAATTGCTGTAGTGCCGAATACTCCTGTTTTGATCTTGGATAGGAGTCATTTTTATCAAGTGCTGATATATAGGTTAATACTAGCTCCTCTGATCGACTCTCTTCATCTTCTATCCATCTTACCGCAAAGCGATCAAACAAATAACGAACTTGCCATAAGGTCTGTATAAATGCCTTAATATGAACTTCATCTGCTTCTTCTAAAAAATCATCAAAGATTTCTTGAAGTTTTGCGCCTGTCATTCGTTGCTGAATATCTGTACCTAAGTTTGCTTGAATTTTATAAATTCTTAAGGCATGAATCAGCAATAAGTCAAAACTTAAAAAAGAACGAAAAGTATAATTAATTTCTTCATTTCCTAAGCTTTTTACTACCGGCTGAATCTCTTTCTTAAAGCTGATATTTTCATTATTGATGTGTGATTTAAAATCATCAAATATCTTAGAAATTGAAAGATCTAGCTGTTCCACATCAGATAAAATTCGCAAGCAGAGGAAAGCCATTTTTGATGGCTGATATTTGACTAAATCAGCAAAGCTCAATTTTCGCCAACTTTCTATGCTGATTTTCCCTTTGAGTAATCGTTCAAAATATTGATTCATATTTTGGCAGATATCCCATATTTCACTATAAAGGACTTTATCTGTATTTATCTTTTTAAAGATTTTTGCTTTTACCAAGTCTACAGGCTCTAACTGAACACCTGCTGTATTCATACTGCTAAATATCTTATTCAAATCTGTATCAGTAGGGACGATGTTGTTTACCCAAGTCACATGGTGGTAAACATAATCTAGATATCCAATTAAAACACCTTGATTTTTCAGTGATTCTAAATACTGACGAATAACAACTAAGCCTTGTTCAATTTTTTCGAGATATTCATCTTCTTGGGCATTGAATACATGCTTTGCCGTAACCTTGGCCAATCCAGAATGTTCTTGCAAAAAAGCTTGTACATTTTCTCTAATTTCAAAATGTAATCTTGGTTGTTTTTGAATACTCGCGACACCTAGTATTGGATGCGTTATTTTTTCTGTTAAGCTCATACAAGCTAGAGAAAATAGCATCAGAGTCGTCGTTCGTTGTTGTCCATCAATCAACTCGAGTACATCAACATTTTCATTTCCTAATACGATGTTTCTTCGAGCCGTCAGGGTACTTCCCACATAATAATGAGGTTCTTCAAGTATATATGCTGAATGAATATCTTCTAATAGTCGTTTTATTTCATCGCTTGTCCAAACATAAGGGCGTTGGTAACTCGGGATAATGAATTGATATTTTTGCTCTACGACACGTTGAAGCGTCAATAATTCTGTATCTACACACTGATTCATTTCTTACCCCAAATTCTTTATTTTCTGCGTTAGCTGTTCGAAAAAGCCCTGTTGTATTTCTTCGTTTTTCAAATTCAGTTCAAAGTGCTTTATAGTTTCTTGAATAAAGGTTTTTTTGAGGGACTTTTTAGTCTCATCCAGATCATACTCCGTAACCACAAAATTCAAACTATCTAAATGTTTAAAAGAATCTTCGGGTCGATAAGCCATCACCAAATGATCTAATAATTGATTCTCTTTGAGCAGTTTAGGTACGCTCTCCGCTTGTACTCTAGTCTTATTCGTTGCTCTTGGTGAATAGGCCACACGGAAAAACTTTTTCGCAAAAATATCTAATTTGTATTCACCAAATTTGCTTACATATAGCATGATGCCAATGGCATATAACTCTGCTAAAAAATGACATCCTTTTAGCTGTTTTAACCACTTTGTAAATTGGTAATACTCTGCTAGATACGCTACATCCAAGTTTTGGTAATACTTTAAATACAACTGATTGTAGTATTCTAAGTATGAAATGGTATTAATCCCTGCATTTAATGGTTGTCTGAAATGGTAACTGTTCGGCGTGCTGATCTGTGAGGAGCGATTGACAGGGTTATACTCTGTGCTGATTTGGCTATAAGCAATATCTTCTGTACCTTTTTGGGTATTCTTTGAAAATTCTTCAATAATGGCATTTTTAATTGCGACTTTGTTTTTATAGTAAGGGATGTCTCTGAAGTTAAGAACATTCCAATAGCGCCCTAATAATAATCTCCATACCGTCTCAGAAAACTCCCCCAAGCTTTCCCATTTTTTGGCATAAAACGTTTGGTGTTTCTTTTGTTGTTCTGAATTAATCGCACGAAGATGATATGCCTTAATAATATCGATACCAGATAAGCGAACACCGCCTGTATTTTGCGTTTCAAAGAATTTATAAGCATCGTCTTCTGATGTTGTAACCACCAATGAAATAACAACCTTTTCAAGATCAATAGTTTTTTCCCATTTATCTTTAATCGAGTGTAGATAGGCTAAATTGCGTCGGATATGCTCAACACTCACATTCGAGTGATAGCTTAAAGTGACATCTTGCAGTTGTTCATTCAAGTAGCCAAATAACGTTAAACTGGTCAACCTTTGCTGACCATCAATAATATTCAACTCTGTATCTTTGGCATGTAAGATAATACTGCCTAAGTAGTAAGCACTGCGTTTCGATTTTTTCTGATGCTCTTCAATATCAGTAATGAGTTGATCCAGTTGTTCTGCATTCCAAATATATGGTCGCTGATATTCAGGTATCTTCAATTTACCTTGTATATCTGCTTGGTCTTGAACCTGAATATTTCCACCACGAAGCAACTGTGCCACATTGCACACTGCTACTTTAATCAACGCTTGTGATTCTGACACAACCTACCCTCAATTTTAAATTTTTAGATCTATGTTTTCTTACTTAATCACTTGATACGCTTCATTCATATATGGCTTAAAGGCTTGCTCAAGCTTTTGTATATGTTCCAAATGCCATGCGATATGACTTTGCCATAAGTCCTGATTATGACCATCGGTATTCAAAATAAACTCAATCCGAGATGATTTCTTAGCATCTAATCTTAACCACTCTAAAGGCTGACCAAATTTGTGCTCAATCTCGTCTTTACGTTCTTGACATCCTCCCCCACCTAAAGGAGGGGGATTCCTACTGCGAGACGCTCATGTCCGAGCGCAAGAATATTCAGTGCGGAATTTACATCCCGATCATGGAGCGTACCGCACTCCATGCACTGCCATTCTCTTATTCCAAGACCTGTCCTACCTTTCGGACTACTACAGCGTGAGCCACAGCACGAACACGTTTGGGTGGTATACGCTTCATTGACTTCTTCATACCATACCCCTGCGTTCTCGCATTTATACTTAAGCATGGTTCTTAGTGTTGTCCAACTTGCATCTA